>NCHQ01000008.1 GCA_002281855.1 Rhodospirillales bacterium 24-66-33
ATCGCCTCACGCTCGCCCGGGGCCAGCGCCGCCGCCTCGGCCGCGCCCCCGGCGATGAGCCGCCGCGCCCGGGACAGGATCGCCTCACGCTCGCCCGGGTCCAGCGGGCCTGCCGGCTTGATAGGTCCCTGCAATGCCGCACGAATGCGCTCACTTTGGAGCTGTGGCTCCATCGCGCGCGGGTTGGCCAGCATCTGTCGTTCCAGCATGGCAAGCGCCTTATCGGGTTGGCCAACCTGCTCAAGGCAAAGCGCCGCGCCGCGTAACGCCTCCAGCAGGTCTGGCGCTAGGTCTAGTGCGGCGTTAAAATGAACCAGTGCTGCCTCAGGTGCGCGCGGAACCAGCGCGGAGGCGACCCTGACGATAGCCAGGGCCATCATCTCGGCACTCGCCCGTGCGCGTGGCGAGCTTGGATAAGTCGCGAGAAGTTCTCGCCCAATCCGGGCAGCCTGCGCCAGACGCTCGCTGTTCTCCAATGGCGGCGCTGATCGTGCCAAGCGATCGACCAGTTCTTCCAGCGCGTCGAATGCCTTTTCTTGGTCGGGCGCCAAGGCCACGACCCGCAAATACTGACTGGCCGCTTGCTCGAGCCGCCCACTGCGATGGAGGGCGCGCGAAAACTGGAAAGTCAGGGCGGCGGAATCAGGGCTTAGGCCTACCGCTTGACGCCAGATTTCTGAAGCCTCTTCAAATCGTCGTTTGCGAAGAAGAAGTCGCCCGAGCCCGGACAGTGCCTCCAAGCGACGTGGGTGACGCGCCAGCGCTCTACGATACTTGTTTTCCGCCCTGTTAAGATGTCCCATTCGGTCATACAGTTGAGCGAGGCGAACATGCCATTCGCTCGCGACGAGACTTCCGAAGCCGACGGACTGCGTCAAGTGGTTCTTGAGCTTCTCGGTTGTCATCCGGCCAATAACCCTCGGATTGCATCAGTGCGTATGAGAAACCCTAAGCTTGGAAATTCGTCTCTCAAAGCCACCTCGGATAAGATGCGGTCTTGACGCTTGGAAAGCGCTCTGGTCTGTTCGCCTCGAGAAAGTGGTCTATCTGGCTACTTGGGGGATTTAACATGACCATCGAGCGCACGCTGCAGAAATTGCAGCAATTGCTGGATGCTGGAGATGTCGCGAAGGCGGTGGCGACGATTGCAACCGGGCATGCAGATCTCAGCAAAGAGCCTCGCGAACTCCTTCCCGTCCTCAATGAACTCGATCGGCAACGGAACGCTGCGGTGTTGCAGCCGATTCTCGAAAAATTGCAGGAATTGAACCTCCTCCCTCTGGAATCCGCGATCTTTGATTTGAGAATCAGATTTCGTGCTTCCGATCATGTCGGCGCACTGCGCACCGTCGAAAATATTTTGACGGTTTCCGGAGGGCACATCGAAGCGCTGCGAACCGGCGGCCGTATCGGTAATTTGATGAAGGATGACAGCGTGGCGCTCCGTTATTGGGAGCGACTCGCCCGCACCGCGCCGAGCGACCCCGAGGCCGCACTTCAGGCCGCCAGAATCCATTTCAGGCGTAAGCAGTTCGCTCAGGCACTGGATTGGGCAAGGCAAGCGGCCAACGGCCGGGCCGACGCAACGGAAGCATTACAAATCGCGGTTAGTGCAGCTCTTGAAACGGGCTGGACGGAAGGTTGCGATCCTCTCCTCGCCCGCCTTTTTGCTGCAGACAAGACGCGCGCCCTCCCAGCCCTTACTCAGCTTGCTCAGGATCTCGACTGCGAGAGCGTCGCGAGATTTATTGGCTCGCTTCCGCCGCAGTTCCGAAGCGACCAGGCCGTTGCCGACATGGTGTCCAAAGCTTACTCAGGTTGGCTAGTCGCCGGTCTGGAGCAGGAACTGGCGTCAAGAGAACTGGATGCGGCGGCGTACTATCGGGCGGCGAGGACCGTTAGACCTGCAGAGGCCAATGCTCAGCGGGCCCTGGACCGGTTGAGCCTGCCCAGCCTGATGGCGATGCGTGAGGCCTTCAATGGACGGGAGTTCGCCGGTGCTATCGAGCACGGCATCATGGCCACGCGCATCAACCCCGACTCGTTTGAGGCGTGGCAAACTGTGGGACGTGCCCAGTTCACGCTTGGCAATATTGCAGAGGCGGGTAGCGCCTTTCGTCGTTGCACCGAACTCAACGGTAAGGATGCCCCCAGCTGGCTGACACTGGGATTGGTGCTCAATCAAGCCGGCGATCGCCGGGACGCGCTCGCGGCCTTCCAGAATGCTCGCGGATTGGCTAATTCGGAGGTCAAGCGTGAGGCAGAGGCCTCGATTGCCGGGCTTTATCCACTACTCGTTGCCGATGCGCAGCAGGCGGTTTCTCGGGGGGACTTCGATCTCGGCTGGGCGTATTCGGAGTCCGTCCTGAAGATCCGCCCGACGGATCCCGAAATCCTTGAGCTGAGGCGAAATCTGCTGCGGCAGCAACGAGAGCAAATTCGGCAGGCGTGGAACTCGGGCTCTGACTCAGCCGTCGGCCTCTGCCGCCTATACCTGCAGAAATCGCCGAATGACTCCTATGCGTCGACCGTCTTGGGCCGCACGCTCATGCGCATGCGCTCCTACACCGATGCGTTGCCGATCTGGGAGGGGCTCAGCCGGCTTGCCCCGGAAGACAGTCACAATCACCTGCAGGTTGCCCGCTGCTGCCGCTTGCTCAAGATCAAGGAGAAGGGCCTGAGTGCCGCGGAAGCAGCCCTTCGACTGGATCCCAATTTGCGCGAGGCTGCCGAAATAGCCGAGACTCTCAGGGCGTGGCCGTCCTCGGGGGCACGTCTCGGACAGCCTCAGCGGTAGGACTGAACGGTACGACAAAGTCACCCTCGTTGAGGCGCACGACGACCTCTTCCCGACGTGCCCGTTCGGCGGCAAGGGCGAAAGCCAGCCCGCGCATGGCCTCCTCGGGGGAGGTGACCGGTGCCTGCGCACGACCAGCGCAGGCGTTCAGGAACTCCAGCATGGTTACGCGATCGCCGCCGCCATGACCGCCCTGGCTCCGCCCCTCCATTGACCACAAGAATGGTTCGCGCTCGGGATTGGTGAAGGTGACGGTGAAACGCCCGTCTTCGAACACACCATCGAGGCGCGCCCGATCACCGATCATCGTAATGCGGCGTTCGCTGCGAACGGGCCCCTGCATCGCGAGAAAAAACGTGCCTCGCACGCCGGTATCGAGGACGAACGACACAACCTGATTATCAACAATGTCCTTGTCTGCCCGGAAGACACAGCGATCCAGCCCGTAGGCGGTCGGGTCGGCCAACTCCGCCACCGTTCGCCGCTCATGAAGGCCCGTATCGACATAAGGACAGATCGCGCGCCTGTCGCATTGCGAGCAAGACATGGCGGGCGGAGCTCCAACAAACGTATTCAGTCCTCCAAAGCTGCTGACAGCGCGTGGCCACGCATCCAAAAGCCAGCAGACGATGTCGAGATCATGACATGCCTTGTGCACCAAAAGTCCCCCGGAGTGACGGCTCTGGGCGTGCCAGCGACGCATGAAGCTTGCGCCATGCCGCACATCGAGTTGTTCCGTTAGGGAAACAACGCGCACCGGCCCCAGCATCCCTTTGCCTACCGTGGCCCGTATCGCCGAGTAGAAGGGAGCCTGCCGCAGAACATAGCCAAGCTGAAGGATGCGGCCGCTCTGCCGCCATGCGGCCAGGATCGCGGCGGCGTCGCTGGCTGTCGTCGCGAGCGGCTTTTCGAGGAACACGTTCTTGCCCGCACGGAAGGCAGCTTCGGCAACAACCCTGTGAAGATAGTCCGGGACGGTCACGAACACGATATCGACGGCAGGATCGGCAAGCGCCTCGGTTGGATCCTTGGCACCCTTTGCGTTGCCGCCGAAGAGCTCGATGGCTTCAGCGACCCTTTCCTCCGATTGATCGACAAGCCAGGCGATCTCGACGCCACTGAAACCACGAGCCAGTTGCGCCAATCCAATCCCGCGATTGCCCAAGCCGACGACAGCGCAACGAAGCGGCCGCGCCGGGGCCGACCAACCTAGCGGTCCCTTCTCCGATTCCAAGTCGAGTTCCGTGTTCCCGGCAGACGGCGACAGCACGGCGGTGTAACATCGATTGCCCGAATTTGGATCACTATTATCAGAAGTTGAGAAGTAGAGGGAGTTCGCCCAGAACGAGTAGGCGCCGCGCCCTACTCGTCGAATCACATCATGGCTTGAGTGAGCCGGGCCCACGGCAAGACCATCCTCGTAAAGCCGTAGCCGCGAGCGATAAGGCTGCTCGTTTGTGTCGGTCAATCCGTGAAGCTCGGCAGGCAGGCGGACAACCCACCCCGCTATGCCTTCGCGGCGAAATGGGGGCTCAAGCGTGCAAGTGCTGCCTGTCGCCGGAGTATCGATTCCCATGATGACAGTGTGGTCCAATTCGCCAGATGGTGGCAATCATTGACAGGCCAAGTTGCGGTGCGTACGCAAACTGGGAAGTGGGTCTTGGCTGTGCTTCAGTTGCATGAGATCGCCCAACGATAGACCTGATGATGATTTTGCGCGACGTCTTAAGTATCAGGCAGTGGCAAGTCCTGCTCGCGGAGCGCCATGAACGCGCCGGCCGGCCAGCGGCCGCCGAGCGCATCTATCGCAAGGTCTTGGTCCGCCATCCCCGCCACCCCTCCGCTTTGATCGGACTCGGCAGGCTTCTGATGCGTGAAGGCCGCTTCGAAGAGGCCGTCGAGATCTGGCAGCGCATGGTAGAAGTGAACCCGAAGCGCAATGGCCCGGCGTTCCAACTTGCCAGGGCACAGCATCGCAGTGGCCGGCTTGAGGCCGCGGTGGCACAATATCTCCGCGTCCTGATTCTTGCCCCCCGGCATGAGGCCGCCTTCGCGGCGTTGGTGTCTTTGCGTCATGTCGTCGACCGCGACCCAGGTCACGCAGCGGCGTACGCCCAACATGTGGCCGCTTTCGAAACGGTGTTTCAGACCATCGAAACAGGTGAGGTGCCTTTGGGCATCGACTCGCAGCACGCGCTGGCCCGGCAATATGAAAAGTCCAACGAGTGGGGCCAGGCAGAGGCCGTCTACCGGAAAATCCTCGAACGCGCTCCCGAAGACGGCAACGCCCTTCAGCGACTTGCGCAGCTTCTCTCTCGTGATTCGAGTCGCCTTGAGCAGGCTCTAGATCTCTGGCGCCTGATTGCCCGACGCAATCTCGCTGATCCGCTCCCGTGGGTTCAGCGCGCTCAGCTGCTCGAGCGAGCGCGGCGCCCCGCCGATGCGGAGAAGGACTACCGCGAAGCGCTAGAACGCAAGCCGATGGACGCATCGGCTTTGCTCGGCTTGGCGCGGCTGACGTTTGGCCAGGCGCATTGGGGCGTCGCTGCAACGATGTTCGACAGCTTTCACAAGGTCAATCCCAATCGGGGCGATGCCCTGATAGGACTCGCCCGTAGCCTTGAGAAGCTTGATCGCACCGAGGAGGCGCTCGGCGCCTACCGAAAGGCTCTGGTGATCGAACCGACCAATGCCAATGCGCTGCTCTACAGCGGCCGCCTGCTCCGGCAGCTCGGACGGACCGGGGAAGCCATCGAGACATGGCAAAAGGCGGTCCGCCAAATGCCGCAGAATGCCGACGCATGGTGCGAGCTTGTCGTCATGCTTGCCCGCGCCGAACGAGATGACGAAGCGTTGGCAGCACTCGATGCCGCCGAGGTGGCGCTCCCTGGTTCCATTGACTCTTGGCTCCGGCTGGCCTCGGCCGCCCAGGCCGCTCAGTTTCCCGATCGTGCAACTTCCTACTTCGAGAAATCGATCGCCGCCGAGCCTCATGAACACAAGCATCACGCGCGACTTGGGCAACACTACTTCCGCCAAGGTGTGATCGATGCCGCTTTTCATCATTTTCTTGCCAGTCGGGAACGCAAGCCCACCGATCCTGCCGTCGCAAAGCAACTGGTCGATACTGTCCACGCCCTGAACCTGGTCGGCATAGATCACGTCCGGTTGGCTGCAGAGCCGGCACGTTGCGGCAGCATCCTCATTCCCGAGCGCCTGTTCCAAGTTGTCCGTGAGATTGCCGATACTCAAATCGTCCCCTACGCGCCGGTGCCGCGCCGCATCATCGTCGTAACCTCGTCCCTTGCCGCCGGCGGCGCGGAGCGGCAGGTCGTCAATCTCGTCCGCGGCCTCAGCGAGCCCCGTCTGGGCGTCGATCCGGCCTTATTCTGCATCTCGTTGGCGACCCGAACGCAGCGCGATTTCTTTCTGCCATTGCTGGCCGAAGCATCGGTCGCCGTCGTCACGCCCACGGAAAACGCGATCGAGTCTTGTCTCAGTTCACCCGAGTCGGCGCCGTTCGCGCAGCTGATCCGATCGTTCCCGCCTGACATGGCCGGGCTGATTGCGTTCTGGCTGAGAGAGTTCCGTCGTCGGCGACCGCAGGTCGTTCATGCTTGGCAGGATGCCACAAATCTGACGGCCGTCGTTGCCGCATTGCTAGCCGGAGTGCCGAAGGTGGTGCTCAGTATCCGAAGCGTGCGCCCGGACAATCCGCGCCGCCGGCTCAAGCGTTTCATGCAGGCAGGATATCAGGCGGTGATTGGTCATCCCGCCATCGTTCTCAGCAGCAACAGCCGCGCCGGCGCCGAGGACTATGCTGACTGGCTCGGCATCGATCCGTCTACTATCGAGGTGGTACCCAACGGGATCGACTTCGACCGGCTGGCCGAGCGCGCCGACGAAATCAGCGCCCTGTCGCTTCGGCAAAAGCTCGGCGTGCCCGCAGACGCTCCTGTTATCGGAAGCGCTTTCCGCATGAGCGAGGAAAAACGCCCCCTCCTCTGGGTCGAAACCGCGGCCGAGATCATTCGGCGGGAGCCAAAAGCACATTGCCTCGTCCTTGGCGACGGCCCGATGCGTGCAGACATGCTCAGCACAGCGGTTCGTCTGGGCATCGCCAATCGGCTCCATCTTCCCGGACGAGAAGACAATATTGGTTCCTGCTACAGGGCGATGGACGTAGTGCTGCTCACCTCGCGGCATGAAGGGCTGCCCAATGTGCTTCTCGAAGCGCAGTCTCTGGGCGTCCCTGTCGTGGCGCCCGACGTGGGCGGCATGGCCGAAGCAATGTGGTCCGGCTTAACCGGCTGGGCAGTCCAGAATGACGAGCCGGGCCTTCTGGCGCAGACGCTCGCCGAGCATGTCATCCGGTGCTTAGGGGAAACTGGCTGGACGGCCCGTGCACGGGCCGAAGCACCCTCGTTGGTGCGAGAACGGTTCGGCGTAACGGCGATGGTGCAACGAACCCTCGAGGTGTACGGCTTGGGCGACAGGAACGAGAAAGGCAGGGCGCCGAATGACGATTGAAGCATTGGCCGACCTGCTGAAGAGGCGCGGCTGCGATTCCGTCGGTTACTTCCATACCGACCATTTCGAACCCTGGTCGACCAGCATTGACGAGGCCAGCGCGCGCGCCGTCGACCGAATGGCGAGGATGGCTCGATCGTCCTCCTACGGACGCCGCCTCAGCCTCTTCTACAACGTTTTCATCCCCTATAGGCTCGAAAGCGATGGTCCCATCGGCCGGGACGACTCACATGCGCCCGGAGACCGCGTGGTTTTCAACGCACGGTCCGCAACGCAGGAACGGCTGGCGCGCGATGTCATCCGGCCCCTCGTGACCGAGGACGGACACGAGATCCACCTGCACATCCATCACGAGTTCTGGACACGCAACACCTCACATTTCGATCACCCGGTATCACGCTGGGTAAACGCCAGCAGTAGCGCCGACGCGGACCGCGCGCGGCTCGATCTCACTTTCAAGCTGAGCAAGGAGGCCATCGCGCGGGAAACGGGCATGCCCTTCGATCGCTGGGCGTTCATTCACGGCAACTGGGCGCTAAACGCCTCGGATCCTCTGATCTGCCATGTCAGCGATGAGATGGCGATGATCATGCAGCATGGTGGTTTCGGTGATTTCTCTTTTCCGGCAGGGCGCAGTTACTGCGATCCCAAACTGGAAAGACCGTTTACCTGCCTGCCAATCGATCTTGCTCGCGCCTACGATGATCCGCGCTCGGAGCCACGCCCGGTCGACGCCCGCGCGGGCGCCATACAGCCAGACCGATTCTTCATCTGGAATTCGCCAATCAAGGCGATCCATTCATCGTTGGACTACTACTCCGCCGCAACCCGCGACTTTCTCAAGGCTCCAGAGCGCGTCGTCGCGATCTGGCTCCGCAAGTCGGTATGTCTCGGCGGAAAGCTCTTTATCAAGACACACGCCCATTCGATGAGGGCAGACTACCACTCCAGCGAATCGAGCCCCGGAATTCCACACTGTCATCCCGACGTATTCGCAGTCTTCGATTGCCTTGCCCGGGTTTGCGAACGCGCCGGCATCGAATTGCAGTTTCAGACCGTCAACGAAGTGATGTCGCATCTGGAAGAGCTCGATGGCGGACAGAATACTCACCGATCCGGTGCCCCACTTGCCCGGCCTCCCGCGACTCCGATTGCCTCTCCCTGCCCGGCACCCTCCATCTCGTCTTTGCCCCCCACCTCCGAGGAGACGTTGCCGCCGACGACGGCCCGCGAGATGGCAGCCGAGATTTCTGACCTTCATCGCGCGTGGATGCAGGGCGAAGGTGCCCTGTTTCCTGCGGACGAACTCTATCAATCGAAACTCGCTCGACCGACGCCGTTTGAATCTTACGAAATCGCCATCGCAGCCGCGATCGTCGAACGCTATCCGGCAGGCGCGACCCGTATCCTGGAGATAGGCTCCGGGTACGGTGGGCTTGCCATCCTTCTCGCTCGTCTTGGCTTCGAGGTTGTGACCTTCGAGGGAAATGTTCGGCGACACGCGGCATGCCAGTGGCACCTCGACGCGCAGATCAGTCGCTTTCCCCTGCTGCGTGAGCGCTTGCGTCTGGCCCCTACTGGCATGTTCCCCGAGGTATTTCGTGAAGACATGCTCGCCCGTGACAAGATCAACGTCTGCATCGCGACCAATATCACCAGCTCGTACAGCGCGGAAAATCAGCAAGCCATGATTCACGCGGCCGCAAGCTGCGATGAACTCATCGTCGACCTGGCCCGCTTCGGACTGGCGCGCGACAGACAAGCGGAGCGGGATTCCCTGTTCGAAATGCTCCGAACAACCGATTTCAAGCCCGTCGAGCGGCTATGCTTTCAAGAACCCTACGAATACTGGAGATTCCGCAGCCGCCTCATCCATGGTGCCGCACGGATCACCGTTCTGGACGCCGATAGAGCAGAACCGGCTCAGCCTGCGGCAGCTCGAATGGCTGTGTCCGCATCGCCCGAGCCGCTTGCCTCAACCAGCCTGCGAGGCCAGCTATTCGCCATCACGGGTGACAAGTACCTGACCGAATGTCCTGTCTGTCAGTCGGATGACATCGCGAAGCTCTGGCGAATGCCAGCGACGACTCTTCCAGAGCCCATCCAGGTCTTCGGCGGATACTTCAACCAGATACCCACGCTGCAGATTCCGGCGACAATGTTCTGCTTCGATTTCTGCCACACCTGCGAGAGCATCTTTCTCAACCCGGTACAAAGCCAGGAAAAGGCGAGTTACCGCACAACCGACCACTACATTCGCAAGATGCGCAATTCGGCCGAATGGGCGGGCTACGAGGAAGTTTACAACGTCTTCTCTCGGTGGATCCCGGCCGATGCCACGGTGATGCTGGATGCGGCATGCGGTGTCGGTCAGTATCTGCAGATCGCCCGGCGCAAGCACCCCCATCGTTGGCGGCGACTGATCGGCCTGGAGCTTGCCGAGAAGTATGTTGATTACATGCGGAAGGAAGGATTGGATGCCCACGTCTTCGATATCGACACGGACGATCTGCTCGCCGTCGTTCCCGAGGGTAGTGTCGATTTCATCAGCTTTTGCGAAGGGTTCGAGCACGTCGAACGGCCGTTAGCCGCACTCCATAAGCTGCTGGCTGCATTACGACCCGGCGGACGGCTCTTCTTTACAGCGCAACGTTACGGGGAGGATGTTCGGGCGGCAGTACGTCCGGGTGAACCGATCTATATCGGTGAGAGGCTTGCTAGCGAACTGCCATTGCGGCTCAACTGCCGCGTCGTCGTCAAGACAACCAGCCCGACGAGATACTACATGGTACTGGAGAAATAACCGATGTGTGGCTTAGCCGCTGCCCTGATGACGCGGCCGGATGCTCTCCCGGACACCATCCTGCGCCAGCGCGGGCTGGCGATGGCCCAAATACTGCGGCATCGCGGGCCTGATGGCGAGGGGTGCTGGACCGATAGTGGCCTCGTTCTGGCGCACCGGCGCCTCGCCATACTCGATACGACGGCAGCAGCTGCTCAGCCCATGCATGACCAGACAGGGACGGTCCACCTCGTCTTCAATGGCGCGATCTACAATTTTCGCGAGCTTCGCACGGAGCTCCAAGCCGCAGGATATCGGTTCCGCAGCACGGGTGACACCGAAGTGCTCGTCAACGGTTACCGTGAATGGGGTACCGGGCTGTTCACGCGCCTTGTCGGCATGTTCGCCATCATCATCTGGGATTCGCGGTCACAGCGTTTGATTGCTGCGCGCGACCGCTTCGGAGAGAAGCCGCTTCATTACACGGAATGTCCCGAGGGAATTCTCTTCGGGTCGGAAATCAAGGCCATCCTGACCTGGCCCGGCATTCGCCGCGAGGCCAATCCGCAGGCTCTTCATGACTTCCTTAGCTTCAGCTACATCGGCGGCACGGACTCTGCGTTCAAGGGCATCAAGCGGCTGCCACCGGCGCATTTCATGATCTGCGAACGCGGCAAGCCACCTTTACTCCAGCGCTATTGGCAGTTGCCGGCGGCCGGCGAGAACCCCGTCCTGTCAAATACGGACGACCTGAAACAGGAATTTCTCGAGCGCATCCGTGCGGCTGTGAACCTGTGTCTCGTGGCGGACGTGCCCCTTGGCGCATTCCTCTCCGGCGGAGTCGATTCCAGTGCAGTCGTTTCGATGATGGCGCCTTCCCATGACGGCCCCGTCGAGACCTTTTCGTCGGGCTTCGGTTTCGGCGACTACGATGAGACCCACTTTGCACGTAAGGTGGCCGAACGATACGGCACCAATCATCATGCGTTCACTTACGACAAGCACATCACCGGCAGCATGGGATCGTTGGCCTGGCACTATGGCGAACCATTTGCGGATTCGTCTGCCCTGGTGACCTATGCGCTGTCACAAGAGACACGCAAGGCCGTCACCGTTGCCCTGACAGGAGACGGCGCGGACGAGACCTTGCTCGGTTACGCCCGCTACTTCCGCTACGCCTCTATGCTCCGCCACCGGCCTCCCGAGAGAGGCCGGTTGCTGCCGGGATTGTATGCGGCGAATGCCCTGGACTCACACCGGCGCTCCGCAGGCGACGCTTATGGCTTCCTGGTGGAGACCTTTCGCGAGCGCCACAAGCTGGTTGGCTATGACTTGGCGATGCTCCCCTGCCTCGATCGTTGCACCTACGATGATCTGGCAAGGCACGTCGTTGACGGCCTCACGCCGGAAGAGCAGGCGGGGCGAATCGATCTGGCGACCTATCTTCCCGGAGATCTTCTGGTGAAGGTCGACGTCGCGGCCATGGCGCATGGCCTGGAAACACGAGCGCCCTTCCTCAACCATGAACTCGTCGAGTGGGTGTCCCGCGTTCCCTGCGCCAGCAAGATCTGGGATACCGAGGGTAAGGCGCTGCTCAAGTCAGCATTGGAACCGTATGTACCGAAGGAATGCCTCTATCGGCCGAAGATGGGCTTCCGCGTCCCGGTGGCCAAACTGATGCGCGAGGAATTGCGAGAGACCGCGGAATCGGTCTTGCTGGGTGAACGTTTCGCCGATCGACGACTCATACGCCGGGACTTCGTGGCGCAAATGCTTGATGAGCACCGCACCCAACACCAGGAACATGGCACGCGCCTCTGGGCGCTGCTCGCGCTCGAAATGTGGTTCAGGACCTGGATCGATAGCGACAGCAATGAACCTCTGGCCAAGATGGAAGACCCCTTCGCCCAATTCTCCGAAAACAGACCGGCAGCGCCCGGACCGGCGCAGGCAGCACCGTCCGGGATGGAAGCCCCACCGGGACGGGCATGATCCTAGAGCGGTGTGACTCTAGCTTCGAGCATATCCGGCCTTTGCGAAGTAGTTCTGGCATTCGTCGGGCTTAACGGTCGGTAGCAGTTCAGTGATGGCGTCATAGAGCGCGTCCTGAGTGCGCTTTGCGGCTTTGCGCAGGCCATGCTTGAGCTTGGAGAAGAGCATCTCGATCGGGTTCAGGTCGGGCGAGTACTTGGGCAGGAAGAAGAGCTTGGCTCCGACAGCCTTGAGGGCACTGCGGACGGCGCTGCTGCGATGTGAGCCGAGGTTGTCCATGACGACGATGTCGCCGGGGCGCAGTGTCGGGACCAGGACCCTGTCGATGTAGAGGCGGAAGGTTTCGCCGTTGATCGGCCCCTCGATGAGCCACGGTGCCTCGACGCGATCGTGCCGCAGCGCTGCCAGGAAGGTCATGGTCGTCCAGCGGCCGTGCGGCACCTTGGCGAGCAGGCGTTGGCCTCGTGGACCCCAGCCACGCAGCGGCGCCATATTGGTCTTGGTCCAGGTCTCGTCGATGAAGACCAGGCGGGTCGGATCAATGCGATCCTGATGCGCCTTCCATTGCCGACGGCGCCGGGCTACGTCCGGGCGGTCCCGCTCGCTGGCGACCAGCGTCTTTTTTTGTAACTCAGCTTCTCAGCGTGGACGAACTTCCAGACCACGCGATAGTCCACGCGGAGGCCTCGGGCGGCCAGTTCACCGACCAACCCATGCAGCGTGAACTCGCCCTCCCGGCAGCGCCGCAGAAGCCAGTCCCGATGTTCCCCCACCAGCTTCTTCGGCCGGTGCCCGCCGATCTTTCCAGGTGCCAGGCTCCCGGTCCGCCGATATCGATTGACCCAGTCGATTGCCGTGCTGATCGCTATCTCGAAGCGCCCCGCAGCCTGGTTACACGACAGGCCATCCCGCTCCACTGCCTCGACCACCCGCTTGCGCAGGTCCAACGAATACGCTCGCGCCATTCCGGCTGGCCTCTGACGTGCTCCCCCGAAACTCTCACGTAGTAGAGTTGGGTCCGTTCGGGGAGAACGGACATGAAGCGGAAGCGATTTAGCGAAGAGCAGATCATCGAGATCCTGAAGCTGCACAGTGCTGGGGCGAAGCCTGCGGATCTGTGCCGCCAGCACGGGATCAGCGAGACGACGCTGTACAACTGGCGAAGCCGCTACGGCGGCATGGAAGTATCGGACGCCAAGCGGCTGCGCGCCCTCGAGGAGGAGAACCGGAAGCTGAAGAAGCTTCTGGCCGAGGCGCACCTGGACATGTCGGCGCTGAAGGATATCGCCTCGGGAAAGTTCTGAGGCCTGCAGTGCGGCGTCGTGCGGTGGACCACGTACAGCGGGTCCACGGTCTCAGCCAGCGCCGGGCCTGCAGGCTGATCGGGATGGACGTGAGCAGTTGCCGGTATCGATCACGGCGGGCCGACGATGGCCCGTTGCGCGAGCGGCTGCGGGCTCTGGCGACGCTTCGTCGCCGGTTCGGCTACCGGCGACTGGGATGGCTGCTGGATCGGGAGGGCACGAAGGTGAACCTGAAGAAGGTCTACCGGCTGTACCGAGAGGAAGGCCTGGCGGTGAAGCGTCGGCGAGGCCGCCGCCGGGCCATTGGCACCAGGGCTCCCCTCGTCGTGCCACGGGAGCTGAACCAGCGGTGGTCACTCGACTTCGTCAGCGATCAGCTCGGCAACGGCCGGCGGTTCCGGCTGCTCAACGTGATCGACGACTTCAACAGCGAGTGCCTGGCGGCGATCCCGGACTTCTCGCTGTCAGGCCTGAGGGTGATCCGCGAGCTGGAGGCCATCATGGCGGTTCGCGGCAAGCCGGTGACGATCGTCTCCGACAACGGCACGGAGCTGACCAGCAATGCCGTACTGCGCTGGGCGGCCGAGCAGGGCATCGAGTGGCACTACATCGCGCCCGGCAAGCCCATGCAGAACGGCTTCGTAGAGAGCTTCAATGGCCGGATGCGCGACGAATGCCTCAACGAGCACGTCTTCACCACACTCGCCAAGGCTCGGCGGATCGTCGAGGCCTGGCGCATCGACTACAACACGGTCAGGCCGCATGGCCGTCTGGGGCGGTTGCCTCCGGCGGTGTTCGGCGCTACGCGCAGACCCGAAGAGCAACGGGGCGGGACGCTGCGCTCGATCGGGGGCTTCGCGCCCCGCCCCGTCGCACCATCAACCACCAGAGCAAAAGAGGAACAGACTCAACCTGCCGACGTGTGAAAAACGGGGAGCACGTCACCTCCCGTCCAGCCTCAACGTTGAATCAGATCAGCCAACAAAAGGGAACCCCCTGCGATTCCTTTTCAAATCATGACGCTCTAGTGGTTTTGCGGCAGGCCTTTGCAGCCCGATGGAGACTATCGCCGCCTTTGATATGACGAGGCCAGACGCGACCAGAGCGCGGAGCGCAATCGCGTTTCGACGATCGAGCGATTGCGCAGCAGGACAAACGCACACTCGATGCCTGTGGGCGAAGAAAGAGGTTCGAAATCCAAAGCCCGAAGTTCGTTCAGCAACTCGGCTTGTGCCTTGCCTGTCCTGCGCATGATGCAAAAGCGCTGCAGGTCGATCAGCACATATTGATACCGGCGAAGCCCCGTCAGGATTCCGTTCAGCTGGCTGGGCGACTGCGTCGAGACGAGGTTCGTCACGATGGCGATGGCCCGTGCGGTGTCGATTCCGGATACCGCTGCAGGAAAGCGTCCCAAGATCAGCTGGCACGACGACTTGCCGAGATAGACCTTGCCCCCCAAGGCTTTCCAGATCGCGCGGGCGGCCTCATGCCGCGGGACGTTGTGCTCAATAGCGACCGCAGGGTATCCATTGAGCGCCAGCAGGCATGAGAAAAGTCCGATTCCCGCCCCGATCTCGTGATACGCGTCCAGGCGCGGCACCTGTTGGCGTACGATGTCGAGCGCTGTGAGTTCGTAGCCTGGCACGGCAAATCCTTCGCACAGCATCCCGCTATAGTGCTCGTAGGCCCCAGACCCCCGCACACCAAGGCTTTCCAGACGTTGCTGCATGACGTCGGCTGCGGTCTGGCGCACCAGCTCCGCAATGCGTGCCGGCTCAAGCGGTACGGCCAAAGCAGGACTGCTGGCGCCTGCACTCGACACCCTCGAGGGCTGACGCTTCAGTGCGCGAACCGCCGCGCCAAACAGTCCACGCTGTTGCAAGTAGGTGGCGGCCAGATCAACCTGCGGATTCACCGGAGCCTCTGCCAGCAGATCATATACTTCGGGTGCCGTTGCAAACGTCACGTCGACCCCCGCGCGGGTTGCTGCGTCGAATATCACCGAGAGCAAAGCCTGTGTTGCTGGATACTGGTGCGGAAAAACGGGCACACGAGCATGCTCAAAGTAATGGGGATGCATGGAATGGCTGTGTGTCTTGACGAAGATCCGGCCATCCACGACGTAAGCGTTGTCTATCAGCTCCCGCGCCGCCTTCTCCGTATTCTCGAGATGCTGTCGTGTGCCTTGGGACAGGTAGTCTATGGAGCATTGTCGGCTGCTTGCCGGCGACGACCATATGAAGAATTTATCCGCCGCGGCAGAGGCATTCCCGCAGGCGACCTCCGGCTCCGCTTCCGGGCAGTCATAGCCCTTGGGCCGACGGAATGGACTGCACAAATAGGGCACCAGAATACGGGGATTGGTATGTGCTCGCCCCGCCGGGAAGGTAAAGTCCCCGCGACAGCCGTTGCGCAGCAGGATCTCAATCTCGTTCGTGATCGTGCAGGAGCTGGGATCCGAACCATTCAGCGCCCAATGCCCATGAACGAAGAACCAGCGTGCCGGATTCCGACCCGTTTCACGAGCACTGATCTCACGGTTCAACCTGATTGCCAGTTCCAGTCGACGTTCGTCGAGTGAGCGCCCCAGTGGACTGGAAAACCAGGCCACCGCCTCAGGATCAGTGTGGGCCGTGGTGGCCGTATAATATTCGTGGTGAATGTGCAGTTGGATATCATGCGCAGTTGACGCCACGATTTCTTGCATCGCCTCTCGACCATAGCGCTCCTCGTGGTCGGCACGTGGCAGGAAACCCACAAGGTCGTCAGGGTCTGCGCGTTCTAGGCCTGCACCGCGCCGCAAGGCATAGTTGAGATGGGGCTTGTAAAACAGCGTGAGTCGCCGGGCGAAGTCGATTCGCTCCGTCACTCGGCAGAAATCATAGATTGATTCGACGACTTCTGGTCCGACAACAGGAGCTCCACCGACCGGACGCCAAGGCTCAAAATGATCGGTGTGGAAATACACCAAGCTGGTGACATCCATGCCGCGCAACCGATCGGCAAGTTCTTTTATCAGAGGGTTATGGCGCCCCACTGGATTGTCGTCTCCCGGCAATGTGGCGCAATTTCAGGATGCGGCGCGCCCTACCGCTTCTCAAGTGTAACGCGAAACTTGGTATTGATCGCAACCTTGTGGACCACTGCGTCCAGTTGCGACACGACCCAATCCAACCCACGTTTATCGATGTAAATCGGTTCGCCGACGCGAATTTGCAACGAACTCTGTGGCCCATAGTACTGTGCGCTGAAATGCAGGCGACCGCCATGACGAAGTAAACGCGTCAGCTTCTTAAGGACCGTGACCGGTTTGCGAACATGCTCGAATGCTTCGTAAAAGATAATGAAGTCGACACTATCGGGCGGGATGACCGCATCCAGATCGTCCAGATCGAGATCAACCGTGGCAGCGTCTAGCCCCATCGACTGCATAAAGTCTACAGACGGCCGAGAAAGTTCGAGGCCGAAGAGGTTCAGACTTGGCTGCCGTTCACGGAGCAATGCCAAGGCCTGCCCCGCCCCGCAGGCGGCATCAACGACGGTTCTGGTGTGGCGTGGAAAGTGCCTTTCACAAAGATTCACGACGCCAGCAAAAGGTTGTGTTCCTTGGCTTTTAAAAGCCGCGACCTTAGACGTATCCTTTTGATAGCCCGCGTGATCATCGTCCTTGGGGTTGCGAAAGATCGAATGACAGAACCGACACATGTCGAACACAAAGATTTGCTGAGGGACTTTCAATAGAGGTAGGTGATCAAGATAAAAGTCGTGGAACGGTGCCCCCGGCGAATTCAAGTAGGTCGGCGCGCCGAGGCGTGATTGAGGCAATTGCCAGACACACCCGATTTCGCGGCTGTCGCAGACCGGGCAGCGATCAAGCGCTACGGTTCCCGCTACCGGAAATTTCTGAGGAAAGGCCTCCAGCGGGTCAAACAGCTTCGGAGCTATGTCAACCGGCGCCATTACCCTCTTACGGGACCAGAACAATAGCAGGCTCCTACATAAGATGATCGCGGAGAGCGAAGGCAATTAACATTCCCGCAAACCAGGCAGCCGCAGCTCCCAAGATGACGGCGGCTATTGCCCTGGGGCGATTAGGATAAAGCGAGGTCTGTGGCATCATTGGCGGCGCAAACAGAGCAAGATAGGAAAGCTGGGCTTGACGTGTAAGATATGCCTGATTACGCATTTCCAAAGCATCGGTGTATTGCTTGTCTGCATACTGGCGTTCCAGATCAAGCGATTGGTATTCTGCCATTGTTTCCGGTGACGTCACCCTCTGAGCTCCTGAACGGTCCTCTTTGCTGATATGGGCCTCCAACGCGGAAATCTGCGCCCCGAGCGGGGCGAGCATTGGGGATTTGGCCGCGCCCGCCTCGATGGACGCATATTGGGCCCGAAGCATCGACAGCTTCTTGCGCAGCTCTTCAACTCTGTCAGCTCCGGCCTGGGCCGTCTTTCCAGGATCAACCAGACTGCCCCCTTCCCGAAACACTAACAACGCTTGGCGTGCCTCGGCCAGTTTCTGCCGGGCTCTGTCCAAATTATCATCGGCCAAGCGAACAATATCCTGCTGAGCTTTGGCATTGAGCTTGCGGAACATCTCATCGGATGTTGCGACCAACGTCTGCGCCAATTTGAGGGAATCCTGCGGTGTGAAAGCACGCACGGACACCAAGACATTCCCCGAAATCAAATCGAAGTTTGCCGCGACCATCTTGGACCAATAGGTCTTCAACACTTCTGCTGTAGGATTTGACGGCAGGCGAGACCAATAATCTAGGTCGGCTTTGGAAAACATCGCTCGCAGGTCGACACTGCGCTCAACATCCGCAATTGCCTGAGGACTATTGATGTAGTCAGTCACAACAAACGAATCAGGCGACATCGCGCCCAATCCCATCGCCGACGCCCCGCCGCCGCGCGATGTACTTGCTTGAGAGGGTCCGCGCACGGCAAACTGAAAAGACGTCACATACTGGCTTGAAGCTATAAAACCGAAATATACAACCGCAAGAAACGACGGGACACCAATCACCAAGAGGGCCGATAGGCCGAGCAGCCCGCCAAAACGTTTGCGCTGCGCCGGGCGCGGCATCGGTGGAAGAAGCACGCCACTCCTCACATTCGAGGCCGCCTCTGCGGCACTGATGGCCACTTCACTAGGAGCTTGGACTTGAAGCTCATGGCGAGCAGTTGCTACCGGCAATCCTCCGGATTGCTGTGGCGTGTCCGCGATACTGGCTTCGACATTGAGCGCCTGGCTGTTGCTGACTGCCGGCGGAACAACCTCCGCTTCCGTTGTCCGCTGATGCTCTGGTCGGCCCTCGAACAACCGATAGTAGCCCTGGCTTTCGAGATCGATGATCTCTGTGCGAGGCACTAGCCCATAGGAAGCGAGCTCTTCGACCAGCTGGCCCTGCTCAGCCTCGGAGTCCCTTTTCTTGCAGAAGCGTTGCAAGTCTAGCAATACATAGCGATAACGAGACAAAGTACGGCAAAGCCGAATGTAGTCACCCGCCGCCTGTGACGATACGAAATCCGTAAAGATGGCTACTGAATCCGAGACATCGAGGTCAGCAACCGCGTCTGGGAAAGCTGCCCCAATCAATCGGCAATTCTGGTCAACTTGAGGGAATTCAGCACACAGTTCGCGCGAAATTGCTAAAGCCGTCAGGTGCCTGCGTTCGTCGCGTTCAATGCCAACGGCGGCAAAGCCGTCATGGGCAAGCATCAACGGCAATGTTCCAAGTCCAGAGCCGATTTCGTGATATGAGCGCAAGTTAGAAAATTGACGCCGAATTAAGTCGCAAATCGCAATCTCACCCGGCGGAATAGGAAAGCCATTCTCAAGCTGCAAATTGTAATGTTCATAGGCGCCGGAGCGATTGACGCCCAACAACCTAATGCGCTCGCCCAACACCTGGATTGTCTTGAGGCGGACGGCTTCCGGCGCACGGGAACTTTCGGACTCCTGCCTGTCCTGGTCTATGAGCTCGTCGTGATCCTGCCGCGACAAAGACCCTCTGTCCTGCACTTGGTCGCAATCGCTCCGCTTAGGTTCAATCGGCATTACGATGTGCCCTTAAGACTATTGAGTGGCTCCGCTACTATTCTGTTGTAGGATTCCACAGCCTCCTTGATATTTTGATAGTACGTCAGTTTACCATTGTGCAGGGTCGCGCCGGCATCGCAATAGGTCAGCATCGTTTCAGGCGCGTGGGATACGAGGATCATCCGACTATCTTTTAATCGGCTGTTGAATGTTTCCTGCACTCGCGCCGCGAAGCGGGCGTCACCGGCACCGAAGCCTTCGTCAATGAGATAGACGTCGAACTTGAGCGCCATACTGGCTCCAAATCCCAGTCTGGACTGCATGCCACTCGAGTACGACCTGACAGGTTCATCAAAGTACTCGCCCAATTCAGCGAAAGACTCAACGAACTCTACGACTTCAGCGACGTTATAGTCATACACTCTCGCGAGAAAGGCGGCGTTTTCGCGGCCGCTCATGTTACCCGCGAAGCATCCCGTATATCCTAAGGGAAACGAAACGCTCACGCCACGCCAGATACGCCCCCGTTCAGGCAACTCGCTCCCACCAATCAAACGCAGCAAGGTCGACTTGCCAGCTCCATTTAAGCCGAGGATGCCAATGCTCTTGCGTGTATCGAATTCCATACTGAGATTGTCGATGACTACCTTCCGACCGAATTTTGTCGGGTAGCTCATAAACACATTTTCGAAAACGATCATGTCGGCTCAAGGACCTTTCGCCGCGCAACCTGCATAAGGGCGAATCCCACCACCATCACCAGGATGCTGACGCCCACTACATAGTATGTGTCGAGATAGAACGAATTAATATTCCAATAAAACCCGGCCCTGAACATCATGACGATATGCAACAGCGGATTGTAGAGCATATACTCGCGGAATGGCTGCGGCACTTGATCTGGTAGAAACCAGATCCCAGAGAATATCCATAGGGGGAAGGAAAACATTCCAAAAATCGACATCCAGTTGTGAAAGAAACTCTGAATGACGATGTTGGTCATGCCAATTCCCAGACCAATACCAATCGCTAAGGTGCAAGCTTCCATTACAGCCAACAGATCGTATGGTAGTGCCTCTGCAATTCCACTGATGTAAAGCCCAAGAAACATCAAAAAGCCTACGAATAGATAAGTTATAGATTCAAGCGTGGCGCGCGCAACAATAACGTCAATGGGCTTAACAGGCGGCAAAGTGAGCAAATTTCTATTCGAAGCGATCGATTGACTGACGTAGTTCATCACTTTCGAGTAGAGGAAAAAAGGGATAAGGCCCGTCATCATAAACAATGCGGTACTTGTTCCGATGGGTGCATTTCTCTTTAGGACCAGGGTGAAAAAGATTAGATACACAACGAGATGTAGCGCTGGTTCAATCAGGGCCCACAGATATCCAATCCTCGACTCGCCAAAGTGAGCCCGCATTTCTCGGCGAATTAACGCCGACACAACGCGGACATGCGTGCGGATCACGTATACCCAGCTCTTCCACGCAAACATGCAATCATGACTTGGCAATAAAGGCGCCTTTTAGTTGCATTTTACAGTAACATTACGGCGACTGCAGAAGCCTGCGAATATGCAGCAGCTAACACTCCTTCGAACGGCACTTCATTTCCAATAGTGGCCCGATTTTCGAAACTCCCCTACGAAGCTAACTTGGTTCTCTAACAAGTCCGCTATCCCCGACCTCGCCGTACAGCTGGAGAGTGCTTGCGAGCATGCGGGAGACTGGGAATGCCGCAGTAGCCCAACGCTCTGCCTCGACGCTCATTCGCTCGAGGCGGCGTGGCTCAGCTGACAATCGGAAGACAATTTCGGCTATTTCGCTGGGCGTGGGTTGAACACTAGTGATAATTCCTGTCACGTCGGAAATCAAGGTTTCCGGTGCCCCCCCTGCAGGGCTTGTAATGACTGGTACACCGGCAAGCTGGGCCTCGATCAGAGCGTTCGGCAAGCCCTCATGCGCCGAGAGTAGCATCAAGGCATCCATTTTTGATAACCAGAATCCTACACAAGCCGATCTGCCGACGAACAGACACCGCTCTGCTATGCCCAGTGCAACTGCACGCTTTTCCATTCTCTTGCGGAAAGGGCCGTCACCAACGATGATGAAGCAGGCCTTCGGAATCCTGCTGCTAATTGCTGCAGCGGCATCTACCCATTGCAAAGGACGTTTTACTTCATCTAATCGCATCACGGCACCGACGGTCAACACATCTGGTCCCACGCGCTCACTGAAAATTCTAAACGCTGATTGCGACCAGGGATCACCCGCAGACTGTAGCCGCGCAACACCGTTAGGGACTACGGCGATACGCTCCGGTGCCATATCTAGCCACGCAGCATACCGAGCTGCGGCGTACCGAGAGTTGACGGTTAGCTTCACACCGGGCGCGCGCAGCAGAGATCGATAAATGATGTCATATTCGACAAGATAGTTCTCACGACGGTCGGGCGGTGGCGTCGATCTTCCACTCAAAATGATGCGGGGAACGCCGGCGAGAAGAGCAGCGAAACCTGCCGCAAAGACCAAGCCGTCCTGCCAGATGTGAACGACTTCTGGACTAATCGACCGCAAATGATCAGTTAACTTCATCACAGCTTCGGCCGTGGACCATGGCAGAAATCCTAGGGCTCTTAGCGCAGGCCGAACTGCAGATGTTGCAAGATCTCCAGCAAAGTCGGGCAATTCCCTATAAGATTGGACCGTAATCCCGGCGCCTTCTAAGTCGGTCAGAAAAAATTGACCATCCTTGCGGTCATACAGCGACCTGGCTATTACCTTAACAGGGTCGAGAACGACGCCATCTCGCAACGTCCTCTGTTGCGGGCTCATTTTACTCAGTCCTACGGCAGTCGTGACTAGTTGACGCTCGGCACCACCGGTCGCGAGGGAGCCAGTAAGCAATACCAATGAGCCTGTTTTACGATGTGAAGCAGAGGATATACCGCTCTGTCGCGCTTGCAGCACACGGTCAAACAGGACGTCCAGCACCCTGACTGACGCCAATGCATCTTTGGTGACTGTACTGGAATTCCCTTCCTCCCATTCGCCGATCACCGTCCGCAAATGCTCGGCGTTATCGACGATCTGAGGTCTAAGTCCCGCCCCGCCCGCCAAGCGCTTTAGGATCACTCCGGGTGTCCGATAGCGCCCCCATTCTTCTTCAAGCCAGGATGACGCGTTCAGCCAAGACTCTCTGCGCTTTGCAAGCATACGCGACAATTGGTCAAAGGCTGCCCGACGCTTCGTCATCTCTCCAGCAGTGTCACAAGCCTCAGCATAGGCAAGCAGCTGATCCAAGCTCTTTGGCATGCGAGGGAATCGGGCCTGCAAGCTAGCGCTTACCGCTCTCGGTCCTTTGCGCCGCCATGCTACCTGCACAAAATTCTGGAAGGCGTCCATTGACTTCGGGAATCGCAAGCTGACTCCCAGCCAAGCTTCGAGAGCGCGCTCGTCGTTAACCTCCCATAACAAGCGTGCAACAATTTTTTGAAACTCTTCGATGTTGGGATAGTTCTCGACGAACCCTAGCAGTTCTAAAATCGCGGCCGCCCGAGCATCGCTTTCTCGAGCATGATCACGAACCGCGCGCGCTCTCTTTCTTATCTCCTGCGTCGGCCGCTGCTTGACGTTACCGGCCGCGACACCCTTCTTGACCGCTTCGAGAATGGGGTCTGGCGTATCTGCGGGTGGAAACGTGTCGTGGAGTTTCAACCTTGACCAACGCTGCCGCGAAAGGAAGGAGCCTGGTCTGGGAAATCGAATCCCCCCCATCACGCCTGCTCATCAGACGCGATAGTATTCTCTATACCACAGCACGAACTCCCGCACGCCCACTGCTGTTGGTGTCTGGGGCAAGTATCCAATCAAGGCCTTGAGGAATTCTGTCGACGCCTCCGTCCTCGGGACATCGCCTGGCTGCATACCCATGTAGTTCCGCTCAGATTTAATGCCAAGCGTTTGCTCGATCTCGTCAATAAATCGCAACAAACTCACCGGATTTCCGCCACCGATGTTCACGACCCGGTACGGCGCATTGGGACTAGATGAATCGGTTTCGACTTCGGTCACGTCACCAGCCCGCGTCGGCACCCGGGCGGTCAAACGAACGATAGCCTCTACGAGATCATCAACATACGTGAAGTCCCGCTCCATGTTTCCGTGGTTGTAAACGTCGATCGGGCGCCCCCCCAAAATGTTCTGAACGAACTTGAAGAGCGCCATATCTGGCCGCCCCCAAGGCCCATATGCGCTGAAGAACCGGAAGACTGTGATCGGCATATCCCAGAGATGCGCGTAGCTATGGGCGAGGGCTTCCACCGACTTCTTGGTCGCAGCGTACACGGTTAAAGGATGGTCGGCCCGATCGGTCTCTGCAAGCGGAAAGTCGACGCTCGCGCCATAGACGGAGCTGGTGGAGGCAATCAGCAAATGCTGGGGACGCAACTTGTGGCACATCTCCAGAATATTGAAACTGCCGACAACATTCGAATCGATGTAGGCGCTCGGGTTTTCAAGGCTGTATCGCACGCCCGCTTGGGCGGCCAAATGGAACACCAACTCTGGGTTGGACCGCTCAAAGATAGTTTGGAGCTTGCTGGCGTCTTCCAACATGCAGAGATGGGCGGAAAAGCCGTTGTGCTTCTTGAGGAGGGCGTGGCGGTTCTCCTTGAGTTTGACGTCGTAATACGGGGTCATTCCGTCTACGCCCGTAACCTCATGGCCCTGCTCCAGCAGACGCTTGGCGAGATGAAACCCAATGAAGCCCGCAGTTCCAGTTACCAAACAGCGCATCGCTACGGCCTCTTACTTTAATTTTGCATCCCGCCAGTTTATCAGTGTGATACATCAAGCCCCGACATAGCCAATCACGCTTTGATGACGTGTTTCCTAGTCACGCCAAGGCGCGCGCATACGTTTCGAGTATCGACAACGAGAGACGACCATTCCACAAGTCCACGGTAATCTACCTCGTCGTGATCTGTGCAGATCACAGCCGCGTCGAAACCGGCAACGACTGATTCCGTAAGTGCGACCGATCGCCTACCCGCAAATTCGGGATGCTCGCGGCTCTTCGGAACCTCAGCGACCATCGGATCGTAATATGAAACCGTCGCGCCCCGCTTCTCCAGCAACTCCATGATCTTGAAGGCCGGGCTTTCACGCGTGTCCTCGACGTTCTTCTTGTAAGCAATTCCCAGAATCAGGATGCGAGCTCCCTTGGACGCCCGTCCGGCAACTTGGTTCAAAGCCTCAATCGTTCGATCGACAACGCGCTGAGGCATCGCCGTGTTAATCTCGCCCGCGAGTTCAATGAAGCGGGTGACGACGCCATATTCGCGCGCTTTCCAAGTCAGGTAAAATGGGTCGATTGGAATACAGTGTCCTCCGAGGCCGGGGCCCGGATAGAACGGCATATACCCGAATGGCTTGGTTTTGGCGGCTTCGATAACTTCCCAGACGTCTATCCCCATGGCCTCGAACACTGTCTTGAGCTCATTGACCAAGGCAATATTGACGGAGCGAAAAATGTTCTCCGTGAGCTTTACTGCCTCGGCCGCCTCCAGAGAGGTCACGGGGACAGTATGCGTCACCACCTCGTCATAGAGAGCACAAGCAAGGCGCAGTGCATCGGGGCCATCGCCCCCTACCACCTTCGGAATCACCGCTGTCGAGAATTGGGCGTTGCCGGGGTCTTCGCGCTCAGGCGAATAGGCGAGAAAGAAATCGTGGCCCGAACGAAGACCATGTCGCTCGAGAATGGGCTGAAGAACGTCACGAGAGGTTCCCGGATAGGTGGTTGACTCCAGGACGACAAGCTGCCCATGCCTTACAAAGGGCGCGATCGCCTCGGCCGTATGAACGATGAAAGTGAGATCAGGCTCGCGCTGGCGGGTCAACGGTGTTGGCACGCAGAGGATAATTGCGTCCGCCTCGCGAATGCGAGAGAAGTCACTTGTGGCCGCAAGCTGGCCAGTATGACGCAGATCTGAGATTTCACGGGAATCGATATGACTGATGTATGAGTTGCCCGCGTTGAGTTTGTCCACCTTAATTTCATCGATGTCGAAGCCCAACACCGAAAAGCCCTTCCTCGCGATGGTGCACGCAAGTGGCAGACCCACATATCCAAGGCCAACTACGGCGACTGTCGCCCTATGGGCCTTGAAGCGCTCGACTATAGATGACACTGGCTCAGGTGACCGCGCCTCTTCCCGATTGAGGGCAATGGCCCCAGGATCACGCTTCACTAGCTACCTCCATGCTTGTGACTAGTCCGGGTATCGTCGGGCAGAGTGCCGCTTGTAGGTTGTCGTTTTTTTCCTGTCAAAGCCTATGACTCGGAAAGAAACAAAAACGGACGTTAGGAACGCCTTCGTCCCAGCCTTGGGGTTTCCACCTTACCGGATGAGGATTCGACGCGGCGGTTCTGCGGCTCGCGAACGTTCGGGCCGGTTGGCACCTGTAGGCCCTACCCGCCATTGCTTAGGATGGTGATGTTGGTCTCCCGCTCGCACCAGACGCTTGGCAGCCTTCGCACGCGACGCGACAAGGCGACTTGGGAATTGCGGCATCGTTGACTGAGCCGGCAATCGGGGCATCAATATCGCCGTTGATGTCGATGCCCCGACGATGCCGAGACGCTGAAGGCGATGCTGCCGGCCGAGCGGGCCGCACATCCCGCCCAGGTGCGCGACCACGTCTGCACAAAATTCGAATGCATTGCCGCCGCCAGACCTTACGCGAACCATATACACCGAAGTTCTACTCGAACGCACGCCGGATCGGGCTTCAACGCGTCGGCCCGCGTACCCATGCTGATAATTTGGTTGGGCGCTTTGGGCGACAGGCCATGCTGGCTAGCACTCCATCTCATTGTCCGGCAGGCGAATGTTCGCCGAGAGGGACAAAATATGGACGCGCCTTCCGAGGATCTTGTTGGCTTGGACCTCGCGGTCTCTTGCGAGCGCTAGCTTTGGTGCCGTCGGAGGTCAGAGCGTCCTCAAGAGATAGAATGTGGCCCCCGAAACCGCGATCGTAAGAGCGAATGCAGCCAGCAGAAGTAAGGCGTCTTCCTTCACATATGCCCTTTGCATGTCACTGTCGGTGGATGCCAGCACTTTCAAGTGTAGGTTGAAACAATTCTGTCTGCAAGGGAAGAGCCGCCGAGTGCAAGGACGAGCGATGCGTCAAAGCGCAATAGACGAGGATTGGGAGGAAAGGGTAAAGTTTTAAGAGGCTACCTGCAGAGCCGGGATAAATGCCACACACAGAGAACGGTCATCAATTTAGCTTCGTAAACGATGCCTGCCAGTTGTGTGGCATTGGCTACGAATCCTACCTTAGCCAAGGCAAGCCGGTGTGTGAGAATTCCCGTGTCTCACAGCCAGTGTCGCGCGAAGTGCGTCGGCCAGGTACGCGCGGCCAGCCAATACGGGCTAGAGAATGATTGACTTAACGAGGAAGTATCCGGCTCGCGCTAAGTACCCCGATCATTCAGTATAACGTCGCTGGGCATATGTGGCGGGTCTTTTGTTGAGTATGACTGTACAGGCGCCAAGCACCGGTCCGTTGCCGCCGAAACTCTGATCGGGCAGCGGCCGTTCGCCGAAACCGGGGTTTTGTCACTCAGTAGGGCTAATTGCCCGCAGGGAAATTGCCCCCCAGTGTGCGGGGAATGGCTACGGTAGCCGTCGCGCCGGACAGTATCTGGAAGAACTTCGCGGCATCCGCCAAAGGCGCAGGAGAGACATAAAGGATGTCGTTAGGCATCACGGGAAAGGCGTTCATGGCAAAAAACGATTGCGGATCCTTCAGGTTCAGCTGATAGACTATTGGCACAGTTTCTAAATCCTCGGCCAAGAGCCGGATGCCGTATCGACGTGCCAACTCGACTGGTTCGCGGCGGAAAAGGTAGACCCCCTTTGCGTCGGCGCGGGAAGATTCGAGGCCAACGATCTGGCCCAGCGCGTCGGTCATGTTGAGCGTTGACCTGCGGAAAATCTGCTCCCCGGGTTGCTGGACAGCGCCGAGCGCCACGAATTTCAGGGGCTTACGGGACAGGAGTATCGTGTCACCGGCTGCCACGAGCACGTTGAAGATCTCTGGCCTATCCACGAGTTGTTGCATCTGCAAGGACATGATCGAACGCCCGCGCGTCAATCGAAATGAAGTCTCGTACGCTGGGTATTTCGCACCACCGGCGAGAGCAATCATGTCGAGGACGCGCTGATCGGCTCTTTCGACTGGGTACGGTCCGGGCTTGTTGACATCACCTTGAACGGACGCCGCACTGCTCACGTTCTGGGCAACCATTACGGTCACTTGCGGGTCATCGGCCTTGTTGGCAAGGCGACTAGCTATGTCTTTCTCAAGGTCGGGTAATGGCTTGCCGCGCGCGGGAAAGCGGCCTGCGTACGGCAAGGCGATCGTGCCATCAGGATCGACGCGGACTGTGACATCCGCCCCCTTGCGGTCGGTGCCAAACAGACGACTTGTATCACTAGCCTCCCAAATGGTAACCCGCAGAACATCGCCCACGCCCGCACGGCCGAAGGTCCCCGATCGTTGGAAGGCAGCAGGAACGCTGGGCAAAACAGGATGGTAAAATTGTTCGGCATCCCGAGCGATCCGCGCATCGACGTTCACCAGCGCAAAACGCATGACTGCTGCAGGGTCACTCTTCCGTCGTTCTGAAGCGTGCGCCAGCATTCCATTGGCGCTCGGGCCATCGCTAGGAAGCATGTCGCAGGCCCCTAACGCCAAACAAAGGGCCGCCGCATACCGGGGGACAAGAACCCATCGAAACCGACCGACAGTTTGCGTGATTTTTGAGCGCACTCGCCAAGCCCCCGACAAGTCCGGCGCATGGCAATCCGCCATAGCCCTTCTGCAATAGTTTACAACAAAATTTAACATGTTGGAATACCTTGTTGATTCAATGCGTTTTTTTTGCAGCGACCTTACAGGATGGCGTACCACCGATGCCCATTCGCCGATCCGCTCAAGATCAATCAAATCGCATACTGATCGCGGTTTCTAATAAGTTTCTAAATCTTGCTGAACATATTGTTTGTCACATACTTAACGAATCTATAGTCATGTGAGGGTATTCATTCATTTCCGTAGTAGTCGATCCGGTGTACGGTTTTGGTTCATAGGAACTCGAGGGATACTGCCTGCAAAAATGCCATGATGCGACCAGAAACTCACGCAGTTGGTACGGGAAGAAGCGTAAGGCATACAATTGAGAGGCAAGATCGCCATTGTTGGCTACGCCTGACGCGTGCCAGGGGCGCAGCACATCGATGGCTTGTGGGAACTGCTCAGGGACAACCGAGGCGCGGTGGTTCAAATAACGACGGATCGTTTCACCCCGCCTCTGGTCAGCAAGCCAATCCTATACCTTAGACGCTGGCGTAATCGATGACATTTGCGGCTTTAGCGCCGCCGCGTTTGGCACGACCCCTCGCGAAGCTGCGCAGGTCGGCCCTCAGCACCGCCACCTCCTCGAGTTGCGACGCGCTGGCCCGTACTGGCATTCGGCCGTCTGTCTAGGTCGGCAGCGAAGCCAGTGTCTCCTTGCAGAACGCTAGGCTGGAGTCCTAGGGCGGAAAGCCGGCCGGCAAAGCAATATGGACGTGGCGGGCCCCGCCTCGGGACGCGGCCCATGCATTCGCCGCACCGAACAATGCGGCCGGCTTCGCTTCTAGGATCTCACCCCCTTCGACCTCGATACGGATCGCCGGACGGCCAGCAAAGCTGAGAGGTTCGTTCGGAACCGCGCCAAGAGCCCCCGGGCCGCCGGCGCCTTGTGCGCAAAGGCGTGGGCGAGCCGCGCGTTCACTGCAGTTCTGTCGCGCAAGGGTACCCCTTTAAAAGAGAACAATGCGTTCCACACGATCAGTAGCTGAGCCCGTCCGTGAAATTGACGGAGGTCTCACCTTTTTTTGTCACTGTCTTATGCAAATCATCGCCCTCTATTTTCACTAATTCTGGTACACAATGAATATTCTCGACCTGCCCTTGGACGGTGGACCTCTTCCACGCAGAAGCCACACGTTTCGACTTATGAATGGGTCGGGTTTAAGTGTGTGACTTGCGATTACGGGTAAGAATTTGATCGACAGAGCGAGGCTCTAGGGATGTTGTGCGTAGGATGACGCGTCGAGACGAAGTTGCAATTGTCGGTTATGCTTCTCGTCTGCCCGGTGCGAAGGACAGTGACGGACTTTGGAACATCCTGCGCCGCAATATTTGCAGTGTCACCGAAGTCACTCCTGACCGATTCTCGACCCAGTCCTTCTATCACCCATCCCCCGACCAGATCGGCCGCAGCTATTCTTTCGCCGCCGGGGTAATCGACGATGTGTGGGGCTTCGATGCCACCGCGTTCGGCATGAGCCCGCGCGAGGCCGAGCAGGTCGACCCTCAGCACCGTCACCTTCTGGAAGTTACCTACGACGCGCTCGCGCATGCGGGCATCCGCCCGTCGCTCCTCACCGGCAGCCCCGTGGGCGTCTATGTGGGCGCCTCCTCCGTCGACCACGCGGCGCGCTTCTTTGCCGATCCGTCCGCCGCGGGCATGCACATGATGACGGGCAACTCGCTCAGCATCATGGCCAATCGCATCTCCTATACGTTCGACCTGCGAGGTCCGAGCCTCGCTGTCGATACCGCTTGCTCGTCTTCCCTGGTCGCGTTGGATCTCGCGACAGAAGCGATCCGCAGCGGCGCCATCGAGACGGCGATCGTGGGCGGCGTCAATCTGCTCCTGTCGCCGTTTTCCTATGTCGGATTCTCCCGTGCTTCCATGTTGTCGCCGACCGGGCTCTGCCGTCCGTTCGACGCGTCGGCGGATGGGTATGTCCGGTCCGAGGGCGCGATCGTCGTGGTCCTTCGCTCGATGTCGTCGGCACTGAAGGCGCGTAGCCGAATCCATGCGGTGATCGTCGCTTCGGGCATGAACCAGGACGGGCGCACGACCGGCATGTCGCTGCCCTCCGCCGAATCCCAGCGACGGCTTCTGGAGCAGGTCTACGGAGATTTCAGGGTCGATCCCGCCGACCTGAGCTACGTCGAAGCGCACGGTACCGGTACACGGGTCGGCGACCCCATCGAGGCCGACGCGCTGGGCAAGGGTCTCGCCCAGAAGCGAACGCGGCCACTTCCCATTGGCTCGGTAAAGTCGAATATAGGCCATCTCGAGCCGGTGTCGGGGCTGGCTGGCCTCCTCAAGTCCATCATGATCCTCGACCGGGGCCTCGTTCCCGCGACCCTGCACCAGAACGCGCCCAATCCCGACATTCCGTTCGCGGACCTCAATCTCGACGTCGTCTCACAGAACCGCCGCCTTGCGGATCAGCGTGGTCCTCAGCTGGTCGCCGTCAATTCCTTTGGATTTGGCGGCACCAACGCACACGTGATCCTGCGCAGCGAGAGGGCAGTTGCGCACTTCGTTCAGGTCAACACGACCACGCCGCCGCCGCTGCTGTTGTCGGCCCACACCGGCGATGCCTTGCGGGTCTTGGCAAACCGCTATGTCGAGACGTGGCCCGCCACCACACGCGAAGCCGTCTCCTTCATAGCGGCGAGCGCCTATCTGCGTGATGCGCTGCCGTACCGCCTGGTCGCAACGGGCGGGACGGCCGACGAGGTTCGTCATCATCTCACCGCCTTCGCAAAGGGCGAGGAGTCCGCCGCGATCCTCACCGGTCAGGCGCTGGGGATCGACCAGCCACTCACCTTCGTTTTCTCAGGCAACGGCTCCCAATGGGCGGGCATGGGCCGTGACGCGTGGAAGACCAATCCGGTCTTCCGCGATGCGTTGAAGGATATCGACAGCCGCTTCGCGAAGATGCAGAAATGGTCGATCGTCGATTGCCTGTTCGCTGACGATCTGGCGCCGCGCCTGCGGCGGGCCACCTATTCGCAGCCCCTCCTGCTGGCCCTGCAGGTTGCCATGGTGCGGGCGCTGGAAGAGCGCGGCATCGTGGCCACAGCTACCCTGGGCCATAGTGTCGGCGAGATTGCCGCCGCCTGGTGTGCTGGCGCTCTCAGCCTCGACCAGGCCATCGATGTCGTGATTGCCCGCAGCCGCAATCAGGAAAGCGCGCGCGGCAGCGGGGGCATGGCGGCGCTGATGCTGAGCGATCGCGAGGCTCGGCGCTTTCTCAAGACCGCCGGCGCGCCCCGTGTCGAGATCGCGGCGATCAACAGCTCGCGCAGCGTTACGGTCTCGGGAACCATTGCCGACATCGACTGCGTGCTTCGGGCAGCGGCCGAAATGCGAATCAGTGCACGGCGGCTCGACCTGGACTATCCATTCCACTCTGCCTTGATCGAGCCGGTTCGCGGCCCGCTGTTGCGCGAACTGCAGGGCCTCCGTCCGATGCCCCCTCACAAGAAATTCGTGTCGTCCGTGACCGGGGGGTCCGTTGCCCCGGAGACGCTCGGCGCAGACCACTGGTGGCGCAACGTGCGTGACCCGGTCCAGTTCGAGCCGGCGTTGAACGGCCTGTTGAACGACGGCATGCGCGTCTTCCTGGAAGTGGGTCCCCGGCCGGTTCTGGGCAGTTACGTGCGCGACGTACTCAGGGAAGCCGGAACGCGCGGCATCGTCATCGAGACCCTGACCGAGGGCGATGGGCTGTCCAGCTTCGATCAGATCGAGCGGGTGGCTTCGAAGGTTGCACTGGCCGGCGGCAAGATCGAGATGCAGCGCTTCTTCGGTCCTGCGCCCGCGACTGCCGTCGTGCTGCCGCTCTACCCCTGGCAGCATACCCAGTTCAAGGTGACACCGACCGATGAGGCCAGCACCGTCCTGCAGTCCCATGCGCATCCATTGCTCGGCGCGCGGCTGCGCAAGGACAGTGCCGAATGGTTTTCGACGGTGGATCCCGCGCTCTATCCTTGGATAGACGACCACAAGGTCGGCGATGTCCCGGTCTTTCCGGCGACCGGCTACGTCGAGACCATGCTGGCCGCAGCACGCGAGGTTCACCCGGAAGGCGCCTTGGAACTTCGCGATCTCGACATCCTTCGGCCGCTCGTGTTCGAAGGCAGAACCTCTTTCGAAGTCTCCGTCCGGCTCGCTCATGAGACGGGCACCGTCGAATTGCTCTCGCGCCAGCGCGGCGGCGGTGCGGGGTGGACGCTCAACGCGCGGGGAATCATCGGCCGCTCGCCGATCGCGGGGAAGACCACCGCTCCGCCGGCGACCCCGGACCATGCCGTCATCGTCACCAAGAGCCGTGTCTATGCCGGGGCCAGCGCCCTCGGCTTCGCCTACGGTCCTACATTCCAGCGCATTCGACAGGTCGTTTTTCCCGAGCCGAAGTTTGCAGTCGCCAGCCTCGACCGGCCGGACGCGCTGGTGCACGGCACGCGTATCATCGATCTCGCGGCATTGGATGCCGCGTTCCATGCCCTCTTCGCGTCCGAGGAAGCAGGTGTCGCCGACATGCCGATGAAACGCATGTTGCCCGTCCGCTTCGGCTGCGTCCGCGTGTTCCAGTCTGGCGCCATCGTCACACGGGTCACCGCCCGGACGGTCAGGCAGTCGCCAAGCTCGATGGTCGTCGACATCGATCTCCTGGACGAACACGGAAAGACCGTCGTGGCGGTCCAGAACGTCCGACTTGTCGAAGCCCCGGCCGAGCTGGCCGTGGATCCCAAGTCGCTCACCTACCGCACCGCCGCCTGGCATCTCGACCCAGGCGGCATGCCGTCGATGCTGGCGTTTCGGTCTGGCGACGGGCAACGGCCTGCCCGCAATGCAGCCGCCCTCTCCGAAGCCTTGCTTCTGCTCGAGGCCGGAACGCTGCGCGCGACCTGGTCTGCATTCCGGAGCCACTCGCCCGCCGTGTCGGCGGAACGCCATGAGCCGGCCGACGCCGAGGATGGCGCACCATGGGCCTCTTTCCTCCGGGCTGCCCTGCTCTGGCATCTCGAGGCAAAGAACCTCGCTGTCGACGTCGATGGCGCTCGCAGGCTGGCTCCCTCATGTGAGCTTCCCGAAATCGACTCGATCGTCAGCACGCTGCTGGTTCGCCATCCCACAATGGGCGCAGAAGCGGCAAGCGTCTCGCGGCTCGAGAACATCATCGGTCGATTGAGCGACGGGGATCCGACCGCGGTGAGCGAGCTCGGCTCGCCGCACTGGCGCAACCTGGGCCTGGCCTCCAATCAGATTGTCTGGCTGCGCGACGCCGTCGTCAGCGAGGTCGCGGCCTCCTTGGCGCGCCACGACAGCAGCCGGCTGGTGCGGCTGCTGATGGTGGGCGCCGATCACTTCGCCACGGCCGCGGATCTCAGCGCGCGTTTCGCCAATGTCGAGATCACCCTGACCGACCTGGACGACGACCGCCTCGAACAGGCGCGGGCGGCCCTCGGCGACAGTGCCCCGCTGGTGGGGTGCGTGAGCTGGTCACAGCTGGAGTCATTGCGTCCTGCGTCGCTCGATCTCGCCTTCGCGGTCGACGCGCTGAGCGAGGTCGCCGCCGGCAGCGACGACGGCATCAGCGTCATTACCAGATTGCTGCGTCCCGACGCGCCGGTCATCGCGGGCGAGCTGGCGCCCGGCGCCTTCTGGGACATCGTCCGCGGCAGCCGTCGGCGTTGGTGGGCGCGCTCGGCGAATGCCGAGTTCCCGGTCGGTGCGCTGCTGACCGATCAGGAATGGATCGACGAACTCGAGACTGCCGGCTTCAGCGGCATTTCGGTGTCCCCCACCTTCGGCGAAGCACGCATTGGCGTGGTCATCCGAGGCTTGGCGGGCAGCAGCACCGATCGTAACGTCACGGCCGCGATCGAGCCGGCCTTGTTCTCCTGGAGAGGCGCCTCGGCAGCCGACCTTCGGGCCCTCGTCGGCCATGACAGGCCCGAGCCCGCGCGACCGGATCCGGGCGCGACGACCGACTACGTGCTGTCAATCTCGCCCGACGACGAGCCGGTCGATCCCGTGGCGGCTCTCGCTGACCATCTCAATGCGATCGCCGAACAATGCCGGCAGTTGGCCGATACGCCGGCCCGCCTCTGGATCATCGTCGATTTCGGCGAGGTGGAGGGGCTGGTGCCCCTCGAACAGCCGCTCTGGTGCGCGCTGATGGCGGCCGCTCGTGTTGCCCGCAACGAGTATCCTGGCCTGCACATACGCTGTGTCGGCCTGGCCGGCCCACCGCGTCTTGGTGCCACCAGGCGGGCTGCCGCCGAAATGCTTGCGCCCGACGAGGAACGGGATGTCTTCTTCCTGGGCGACAATCGCGTCGTCTTCCGCGTCGAACGAGGGACCGCCGCGCCGCGTCCGCCCAAGCCGCTGGCCAAAGACATGGCGCTGCGTCTGGCGACACGTCAGGGCTCCGGCCGGGGCGTCCTCGGCTGGATTGCGGAGCCGCGCCTGGTCCCCGAGGCTGGCGAGGTCGAGATCGAAGTTGCGACCACCGGCCTCAACTTCCGCGACGTGATGTGGAACCTGCGCCTGCTGCCCGAAGAGGCGCTCGAAGATGGCTTCGCCGGTCCCGGCCTCGGAATGGAGTGTGCCGGCACGGTGGTCGGCACGGGGCCCGATGTCGAAGGTCTCGCGGTTGGTGATCGCGTCCTCGCCTTTGCGCCTGGCGCTTTCGCCAGCCACCTCATTGCGAAGAGCTTCGCCGTCAGGAAGTTGCCGGCTCAGCTGTCGTTCGAAGACGCGACGACTTTGCCCGTCGCTTTCCTCACCGCCTACTATTCACTCGTGCACCTTGCCCGGCTGGAGCCGGGCGAATCCGTCCTGATCCACGGCGGTGCCGGCGCCGTCGGGCTGGCCGCCATGCAGATCGCAAAGCATCGGGGCGCGACCGTCATCGCGACGGCCGGCAGTGGAGAGAAGCGCGCCCTCCTGCGCAGCCTCGGCGCCGACTTCGTCTGCAATTCCCGCACCTTGGCGTTCGCCGAGGACGTGATGGGTTTCACCGCCGGCAAGGGCGTCGACGTCGTCCTCAACTCGCTGGCCGGCGAGGCGATGATCCGTTCGATGGATTGTCTCAAGCCGTTCGGTCGCTTCATCGAGCTCGGCAAGCGTGACTTCTATGCCAACACTCATCTCGGGCTGAGGCCGTTGCGCCGCAATCTCAGCTACTTCGGCGTCGACATCGACCAGCTCATCGGCGTCCACAAGGGATTGTCCCAGCAGCTCTTCACCGACGTGGTCGGCTTCTTCGCCGAGGGCGAATTCTCGCCGATTCCGCACCGCGTTTTCGATGGCGCACATGTCGCGGAGGCGTTCCGCCTGATGCAGCGTGCCGGCCATATCGGAAAGATCGTCGTGACCCCTGCTCGCGAGCCGAGCGTGTCCGGTGCACCCGGCAACACCTTCCCCGTGGATGCCGAGGGCTGGCACGTCGTGATCGGCGGCACCAGCGGCTTCGGCTTTGCAACGGCCCAATGGCTGGCCCACCGCAGCGCCCGGCACCTCGCACTGATCAGCCGCTCTGGTCACCTGTCCGAAACGATAGCGACGCAGGTCGAGGCATTGCGCGAGAATGGCGTGACAGTGGAGATCGCGGCTATCGACGTAACCGACGCCGCGGCCCTCCACTCTTTCATCGACCGGCTCGGCCACCAGCGGCCGATCAAGGGTATTGCCCACGCCGCAATGGTCCTCGACGACAAACTGATGCAGGGGGTCGATCGGGCGTCCATCGAGACCGTCCTACGGCCGAAGGTCAGCGGCGCTCTGCATCTGGAACGTATCGCTGGCAGGCTGGCCCTCGACTACCTCCTCCTTTTCTCGTCGGCCACTACCCTGTTCGGCAATCCCGGGCAATTCAACTATGTGGCTGCCAATGCCTATGTCGAAGGGATCGGCCGCCGGCTGCGTGCTCAAGGTCTGCCGGCTCTCGCCGTTGCGTGGGGCGCAATCGGAGATACCGGCTATCTTAACCGGCATATGGAGGCGAACTCGAGCCTGAAACAACGCTTCGGCTCAACTTTGATGCCAGCCCGCACAGCGCTGAATGGCTTGGATTGGGCTTTCGAAGCCGATGGATTACAGCTTGTAGACGCATTTGCGATCGCGCGCATCGAGTGGAGCAGGGCCAAGCGCGAACTCGCGGCAGTACGTGCTCCGACCTTCAACGCCGTTGCCACGGGCAACCTCTCAGGAGAGGGCGGGCAGGTAGCCGTTGCTCTTGAGCGACTGCGCTCCTTGCCACCCGAAGAGGCGACCGCGGCTCTCCTCGACATCGTCGTTGAGGAAATCGCGAGGGTGCTTCGCCTGCCGTCCAAGGAAGTTGACCGTCACCGGCCGCTTGCGGAAATCGGCATGGATTCGCTGATGATGCTCGAACTGCGCACGACGGTGGAAGCGACACTGCAGATCGAGTTGCCGATGATGTCGCTGGCCAGCGGCATCACGCCCGCCGATGTCGCGCGGCGCGTCACGCCGCTCGTGACTGGAGAGACTCCGCACGAGGCTGTTCCGAGCACGCTGGCGACGCTTTCTTCGAGCCACTTTGCCGAGCAGGCCGCAACCGCGGATGCCTCGGAGCAGCGCGCTGCGATCACCGCCGTGATGCAGCGGGTCAAGCAGTTCGACGGACCGCTATGAGCCGGCCGCCATCGAAAGCCGCCCAGGAAACGGTCGATCGGGTGCGGCTGGCCCTCGGCCATCCCACCGCCCCCCAGGCCAAGCCGTCGGCGCATGCGACGGCGGGCGAACGACGCGAATTCGACTTCACCACGCTGCCCGAGTACGAAATTCTCAAGATATGGAAGGCCGTGGGAGATCTCACCCGGATCGGAAATCCATTCTATCGCCTGCACGACGGACGCGCCGGCAACACGACGTCGATCGACGGGCGTACGATTGCGAATTTCTCATCCTACGACTATCTCGGCCTGAACGGACATCCCGACGTCTCCGCCGCGGCAAAGACCGCGATCGACCGCTTCGGCACGTCGGTCTCGGCAAGCCGGCTGTCGGCCGGCGAACGCCAGGTCCATCGCGACCTCGAGTCTGCCCTGGCGCGCCTGAGCGGCACCGAAGACGCGATCGCGTTCGTGAGCGGCCACGCGACCAACGTGTCGGTGATCGGCGAATTGCTGGGACCGGAAGACCTGATTGTCGCCGACGCGGTCATCCACAACAGCATCGTCGAGGGTGCAAAACTGTCGGGCGCCAAGAGAATTCTCTGCCCGCACAACGACCTCGACGCATTCGAGCGTGCCTTGCGGCTCAACCGTGCGCGCTATCGTCGTGCCCTGATCGTGGTGGAAGGGCTCTACGGGATGGACGGCGACGTGCCGGATCTGGCCGGCTTGATCAAGCTCAAGCGCCGGTACAATGCCTGGCTCATGGTCGACGAGGCGCATGCGACCGGCGCCCTCGGCCGCACCGGGCGGGGCATCGCCGAGGAACAGGGCATCGATCCTGCGGAGGTCGAAATCTGGATGGGCACGCTCAGCAAGACGCTGGCGGCCGCGGGCGGCTACATCGCCGGAAGCCGCGCGCTCATCGAACTGATCAGGTACACGTCGCCGGGGTTCGTCTACAGCGTCGGCCTCTCGCCGCCGGTGGCCGCCGCCGCAGCGGCAGCGGTCGACGTCATGATGCGCGAGCCCGGGCGCGCGGCAGCGCTGCGTCGCAATGGCCGGGCCCTGCTCGAAAGAGCCCGGGCGCGGGGCCTGGATACGGGCCTCAGTATCGGTGCCTCGGTCGTCCCCGTCATCGTCGGCAATTCGCCGCAGACGGTCATGCTGTCGGAGCGCCTGCTCGAACGCGGCTTCAACGTCGTCCCGGCGGTCTTCCCCGGAGTTGCAGAGAACCAGGCGCGGCTTCGCTTCTTCATCACATCGCAGCATACGCCGGAGCAGATCGATGCGGTGATCGACGCCGTGGCCGAGGAACTGCCGAGGATCCTCGGCGGCTCCTCATTCGTAAGCACGATTGCCGGTCGCTGACGCGGCATGGAATTCAAGACGATCGTCATCACCGGCGCGTCCAGCGGGATTGGCGCAGCGCTCGCACGCGCGCTCGCCGCGCCAGGTCGCACACTGGCATTGCTGGGCCGCAATACCGAACGCCTCGAGGCGGTTGCAGGCGCCTGTCGGGCGAAGGGCGCGATCTGCAGCACCACGAGCCTCGACCTGTCGGATACCGCTCGGCTCGCGACCGTCCTCGATGAGGTCGGGCGGGTCTCCTCGATCGACCTGCTGATCGCGAACGCCGGAATCCTCGATGGGCGGTCAGCGGACGATGCCGTCGAGACGGCGAGCGTTGCGCGGCAGGTGCTCGAAACGAATCTGCTGGCGACCGTCGATCTCGTCCATGTCGTGCTACCGGCCATGCGACGAAACGGGCGCGGCAGCATCGTCCTCGTGGCCTCGCTTGCCTCGCTCGTCCCCCTGCCCGACGCCCCCGCCTATTCGGCTTCCAAGGCGGGCCTGCTGTCATATGGGTTGGCGCTGCGGGACGCCGTCGCGGCGGAAGGCATCCGGGTCGTCGTCGCCTGCCCCGGCTTCGTCGCCACCGCGATGGCCGGCCGGCATCTCGGGCCGCGCCCCGGCGAAATTTCCGCGGACGACGCGGCGAAGCGCATCCTGGCAGGACTGCGACGCAACAAGGCGATGATCGGCTTTCCTCTCGTCCCCTTCTGGCTGTCGCGGCTCAGCCAGCTCGTCCCCGAGGCGCTCCGCCGCCGGGGCATGAGAAACACCCGTTTCCATGTGGGCCCGTAATCGAGGCACGGACGCTCCGCATGAGGTAGGCTAGCGCCAGCATACCATGCCGACGGACCGCGAAATCCCACTCACACGCTCCAACCGAGGCTGGCTGTCGGCGCCGGAGCAGCGGCTCATCGCGTGGATTGCCCCCGGGTTGCCGCGCTGGATGTCGCCCGATTTTCTGACCGCTCTTGGCTTCGCGGCTTCCGTTGTCGCCTTCGCAGCCTACGCACTGGCACCTGGAAATCCCGCATGGCTCTGGGTGGTGAATGCCGCCCTGGTCGTGAACTGGTTCGGCGATTCGCTCGATGGGGCCGTCGCCCGACGACGCGGCATCGAACGGCCCCGCTACGGCTTCTTCCTCGACCAGTCGATCGACGTTCTGAGCCAGTTCCTGTTCGCGGTCGGCCTCGGCCTGTCGGGATTCGTCTCCATGGAAATCGCGGCCGTCGGGCTTGCGACCTATTTCATGATGACCGCCCAGTCGCTGCTGCGGGCGGAGGTCTCCCGAACCTTCCACCTCGCCAGCGCAGGGTTCGGCCTGACGGAGGTGCGCTGCCTCTTTCTGGCGGTCAACGTTGCGTTCTATCTGAAGCCACCGGAGCCGTTCGACATCGCCGGGGTGAGGCTCGGCTATGGCGATCTGTTGGGCATGGCGTGGATCATCGCGAACCTCGGCCTCTACGCGGTGGGCATGGTCAGGGAACTGGGCCAGCTCGCCAGAGACGAGCCACCCGCCGGGAAGGACTTCTAAAGAAGGATGCCAGAGGCGGCGTGACCTGTCAGAGATCGACGAAATGAAGCGGCATATCTCCGTCATCGGGCTCGGTTATGTCGGCCTGCCCGTCGCCGTCGGCTTTGGCCGCGCCGGCTACCAGGTCCTGGGCTTCGACATCGATGCCCGACGCATCGCCGAGCTCTCCGGCGGGCACGACCGCACGGGGGAAATCGAAGCGGAAATGCTCGCGGCGCCAGGTCTGCGCTACTCCAGCGACCCACGGGATCTCGAGGCCGCCGACTTCTGCATCGTCACCGTGCCGACCCCCATAGATGCCAGCAAGCAGCCCGACCTCGCCCCCTTGAAAGGGGCCTCCGAGACCATCGGGCGCTGCCTCAAGCGCGGCGACATCGTGGTCTACGAATCGACCGTCTATCCCGGCGTCACCGAGGATGTCTGCATCCCCGTGCTGGAGAAGGCCTCGGGACTCAGGTGGAAGGCAGACTTCAACGTCGGCTATTCGCCGGAGCGCATCAATCCCGGCGACAAGGAACGACGTTTCGACAACATCCTGAAGATCGTGTCCGCCGACACCCCCGAGACGCTCGACATCGTCGATGCGACATACCGGGCCGTCGTGACGGCCGGCACCCACCGCGCGGGATCGATCAAGGTGGCCGAGTTCGCCAAGGTCCTGGAGAACACCCAGCGCGACATCAACATCGCGCTGATCAACGAGGTGGCGCTGATTTCCGACCGCTTGGGAATCGACACGCGGGACGTGCTCGATGCCGCCGGCACGAAGTGGAATTTCCTTCCGTTCAAGCCCGGTCTGGTCGGCGGGCACTGTATCGGGGTCGACCCCTTCTACATCGCCCACAAGGCCGAGGAAGTGGGCTACCACCCTCACGTCATCCACTCCGGCCGCCGCGTCAACGACAGCATGGGCATGCACGTGGCCAATCGGGTGGTACGGAATGTCATGCGGCATGCCGCCAACGGAAAGCCCGTGGTCACGGTACTGGGCGTCACCTTCAAGGAGAACGTGCCCGACATCCGCAACACCCGCATCGTGGACATCGTGCGCGAACTCGAGGATTTCGGTGTCACGGTCCAGCTTCACGATCCGATGGCCGACGGCGGGCTGCTGCGCGAGGAATACGACCTCGCACTCACGCCGCTCGAGCAGTTGGCTCCTGCCGACGCCGTGGTTCTGGCGGTCGCCCACAAACTCTATCGCGAGCGCGGCTGGTCACTGGTGAAGCCCTTGCTGAAGCCCGCCGGCGCCGGATTCGTCGCCGACGTGACGGGTCTTCTCGACCGGGCGGCCACGCCTGCGGGCGTGACGCTCTGGCGCATCTAGGCACCAGGCCACCGCGGCTTCAGCAGCTCACAGGGCTTGCACGGGCGGCGCTGGAGCAGCTTCCGGCGGCGCCGCTGGAGCAGGCTCGGGAGACGACGGGGCTTGCGACGGCACGGGATCCAGCGGGACCGGCGCCGCTGCAACAGGCGCCTGGGGAGTGGGCGCCGGGGACAGCGTGCGCACCTTGACCTCGACAGTGGCGTTCACAGTGACCTCGGACGAACCCGTGAAGGTGCCCTTGATCGGCATCGCCTGCTCGGGATCGCGGGCGACCGCCACGCGAATCAGGCGCTCGCTGCCGATGATGCCGTTGGTCGGATCGAACTCGACCCAGCCGGCTCCCGGCAGGTACACTTCCATCCAGGCATGAGGATAGGCGTGCGTCGTTTCCTCGCCCGGCGCGCTGTCGAGCGCGGGATCGTAGAGGTAGCCGGTGATGAAGCGCGCCGCGAGGCCGAGTGAACGGCAGCATTCGATCATCAGCAAGGCATAGTCCCGGCAGGTCCCCCCGCCCGTCTCCAGCGTCAGCGCAGGGACCTGGGTCCCAATCTCGAAACGCATGGCGTATGTCAGCTTCTCCTGAATGCCCATGCAGAGCCGCTTCAGGAGGCTGAACGTTTCGTTGCCACCCTCGCCCTCCATGAACTGCTTGGTCCAGGTGGCAACGGTCGAATTCGGATCGGGATAGGAGCGTTCGACGTAGCGCGCGAGATCGGGCGCCTCCTCGGAGGCGTAGCTGAACGGCAGGGTGCGCGCGAATTCCTCGATCGGCGGCAGCTCCGGCGGAATGCCGAAATGTTCGAGTTCGATCGTACTGACGAGCTCCAGCACCTGCGTCGGGCCTTCGAAGGAGGCTATGGCAATGGAATTCCCAAATGGATCGTGGATCCACCGCACCTGGGCCACGGGCTCGATGACCAATCCGGTGTGGAGGAGACGCAGGTCATGACTGTCGCGCGGCCGGAACATCAGCCGGTGGTCGCCGAGCGTCACCGGCTCGGAATATTCATAGCGAGTACGGTGGACGATCTCGAGGGTTCGCATCAGGGCCGGATAATGCCCGAACGATCGCGCGGTTGCACCCGTGGCGGCAGATATTGTCGGAACCCGCGCCCGGCGGATCAGGCGAAGGGATAGGGTCCCGGGAACGTTCCGATCGGCACGAAGTGCGAGACGAGACCTCTCCCTTCCTGCCAGTGATGCAGCAGCATGGCCGGGGGCTCGATGTACGATGCGGGCCGGGCGTCGGGACGAAGCCGCAAGGCAATGGCCGTCGTCGTGGACGGCGCCGTGCACAGGATGGTGCCGCCGAAGCGAAGCTGCATGAAGCGGTGGACATGGCCGCACAGGATGCGCTCGACCTGCGGATGCCGCGCGATCACCGCCGCGAGCCGCTGTCCCTCCCGGCAGGAATAGGTGTCGATGTAGGGGATGCCGCTGACGAAGGGTGGCTGGTGCATCATGACGATCGTGGGCCGCGTCGGCTCCATTGCCAGAACGCTCTCCAGCCAGGCCGCGCCCGCCTCGCCCACGAGTCCGTGGTGCAAGCCCGGCAGCGTGACGTCGAGGGCCACGATGCGCACGGCGCCTGAGCCACCGGTCACATAGTCGATCGGACCTTCGGCCGGAAGCCAGGGTTGCCCGGTGAAGGCCCGCCGGAAGGCCTCGCGTTCGTCGTGATTGCCCGGGATCGCCAATACCGGGACGTCGAGCGCCCCCAGCATCCGGACCAGCATTGCGTATTCGTCGTCGCGGCCATGGTCGACCAGATCGCCGCTCAGGAGCACGAGGTCGGGCCGCGGATCGAGCGCGTTGACCTGCGCGATCGCCGCGGCGAACTGAGCGTTGGAATCGACCACACCCTGATAAAGCACGCCCTCGGGCCGGACATGCGGATCGGACAATTGGGCGATCAGCATCTAGGCGGGCTTGCGGTCGAACTGCTCCAGTCCCTGCCGCCCCTTCGGCGTGATCGTATAGACACCGCGCTCCACCCTCTCGAACCAGCCATAGACATCTGCCTGCAGGATCTGGGCCGCCTTGGGCACGTCACCGGCCTTGCGCAGCGTCGCCACCTTCATCGGCCCGTTCGCCGCCAGGATTTCGGCGCAGCGCAGCGCTTCCTGCCGATAGGCGGTCATCAACGGCGCCCGCATCGCCTGGCCGCCGAGATTCGGATCACCGACCCGGCGGGCATGCTCGCCCAGCATGCGGCCGGCCTTGCGCTTGTTCTGACGTGGGACATAGGGGGCGGGATCGAGCACCACGTCGGCCTTGCCGTTGCCGACCACGATGAAGCCCAGCCCCAGCCGGCGACAGAGCTTCTTCACGTTCTTCATCTGCTTGGGCCACTGGCCGACGGCCAGATAGACGAGATCGCTGAGCGCCAGCCGGTCGACGCCCTGCAGGACCAGCCCCAGACCAAAGGTCCGCTTCAGCTCGACGATCACGGGCGGCTCCGCGCCGCGGACCGCCACCACGTCGCAGCCGCGCACCTCGCCCTTGACCACGTAGCCCTGCCCTTCGAGGAGCGCCTTCACCGGCGCATAGAGGTCGCTCTCCAACGTCATGGCGGCGCACGCTATCATGCTAGAGAATTGGGCAAATGAGGAAAAACATGACCGAGTTGCTGGATCAGGGCGCCGCCGCCATCGCTGCCGCCGTGCGGACGGGCAAGACCAAGGCCCGCGACGTGGCCGAGATCGCCATCGCCCGCGTCGAGGCGCGGAACCGGCAACTCACCGCCATCGTCGACTTCGATCCCGCAGAGGCACGTGGCTGCGCCGATGCCGTCGACGAACGGCGCAAGCAGGGTTTCGACGGTCCCCTGCTCGGGGTTCCGTACACGGTGAAGGACACGACCTGGGTGCAGGGTCGCACCGTCACAAACGGTTCGCTGCTCTACAAGGATTTCAAGCCGCCGCGCGACGCCGTGGCCGTCGAGCGCCTCAAGGCCGCCGGCGGCATCTTCCTCGGCATGACCAACACGCCGGAGATGGCCGCCAAGGGCCACACCGAAAACAAGGTCTACGGTCCTTCGCGTCATCCGATGGATCCCGCGCTGACGCCGGGAGGCTCCTCGGGCGGCGCCGCGGCGGCCCTCGCTGCCGGCTTCACACCGATTGCGCTGGGAACCGATGGCGGCGGCTCCGGCCGGCGGCCGGCCTCGCATTGCGGTGTCGTCGGGCTCAAGACTTCGGCCGGCGCCATCCCTGCCCCGTTCGGATTCGGCGGCGCCTATGGCCCGCTCTACGGCGTGACGGCGCCCATGGGCCGCACCGTCGCCGATGCCAGGATTGCGTTCGAGGTGATGGCCGGTCCCGACCGGCGCGACCCGCATTCGGTGGCGCTGCTCGACGTGCCGCCGCCCAGCGCCCCCCGCATCGCGGTGAGCCCCCGGCTCGGCCTCGGCGTCCCCGTCGATCCCGATGTCATGGCGGCCTTCGACTCAGCGGTCGCGAAGCTGCGCGCCGCAGGTTGGCGCATCGAGGAGGCCGACGTCGACTGGCCCGCCGACACGACCGAGACGGCGTTCGCCGCCGTGAACAGCGCAGCGTCCGCCCTGCTCTATGGCGAGCGGCAGTCCGCCGACAAGAATCTGTTCGGGGACAACATCTCCGGCCTGATCGAGCGCGGCCGCGCGGTGCCCGGCACCGACGTCGTCGCCGCCTTTCGCTTCGCCGATGCATGCGCGCGGGCCGTCGCGCAGTTCTTCACCGAGTACGACTATCTCCTCACGCCGACCACCGCCTGCGTCTCCTGGCCGGTCGAGCAGGTCTATCCCAGGGTCATCGAGGGCAAGGACGTTGGGCCGCGCGGCCACGCCGCCTTCACGCCCCTGTTCAATCTCGCCCTCGTCCCGGCGATCTCCCTTCCCTGCGGCAGCGGCCGCGACGGACTCCCGGTGGGCCTGCAGATCGTCGCCCCTCGCCTGCATGACCGGCCGCTGCTGGCGATGGCGCAGCGGGCGGAGACGGCGCTTGCCGGCTAGAACGCCGCGCGCATCGCCCCAGCCCCCATGCAACTGACCGAAATCCTGATCGTCGTCGGCGTCGCCTTCGTCGTCGCGATCGCCGTCCGCGTGATCCGCGCCCGACAAGCGGCGCGCAGTCGCGGCCCCCTCCACATCCACGAGGCGCTGATGAAGCGCGCCGAGCTTCAGGCCGAGCGCAGCCCGTTCCTGAAGAAGGTCGTGAACGAATTCAAGGCGAACGGGCATGTTTCCAACCGACAGGCCGAGGCCGTTGCGAAGGCTCTGAAGCGCCTCGAGGCCAAGTGAGCATGCCAACGACGGGCAGGCACTGGCGGCGATGGTCAAAGCCGATCTGAGCCTGTCAGGGCTGTTATCCAATGGCAGTCGCCACCGCGTTCGGACTACTGTGGCCGCGTGTCCTTGAGAACGAAGATTGGCGCCCCTTTGGCCCGGCGCATCGCGCTGGCGGCCCAGGGCTTCGGCATTGAACGCCCCGACGGCGCTTCCAATCTGGGTCATGTGAAGCGCGCCATCGACCGGCTGGGGCTGCTGCAGATCGACTCCGTCAATGTTCTCGCCCGTGCGCATTACCTTCCGCTGTTCTCGCGGCTCGGCAACTACGACAGCGCGCATCTCGACGGGCTGGCCTGGGGACGCCAGACTCGCCGAGGTCTCTTCGAGTTCTGGGCGCACGAGGCCTCTCTGCTGCCGCTGGCGTCCCAGCCGCTGCTGCGCTGGCGCATGGCGCGCGCCGCCGCCGGTACCAGCAAGGGCAAGCTGCAGGAGTTCGGGCGCGACAACGCGGGGTACATCGAGGAAATTCGACGGGAGGTCGAGGATCGCGGGCCCATCGCCGCCTCGGAACTGGCCGACGGCGGCCCCAAGCGCGGGCCGTGGTGGGGCTGGAACGACGGCAAGCTCGCGCTCGAATGGCTGTTCTTCGCCGGCATCGTCACGACGGCGACGCGGCGCGGCACGTTCGAACGGGTCTACGATCTTACCGAGCGCGTGCTGCCGGCGGACATTCTCCGGTTGCCGACGCCCTCGCCCGAGGAAGCGCAACGCGAGCTGCTGCGCCTTTCAGCCCGGGCGCTCGGCATCGCGACGGAGTTCGACCTGCGCGACTATTTCCGCCTGCCGGTCGGCGACACCAAGGCGCGGCTTGCCGAGCTTCTGGAGGCGGGCGACCTGCTCCCCGTCGAGGTCGAGGGCTGGAACCGGCCTGCCTTCCTCGATCCGGCAGCCCGTCAGCCCCGCCGGATCGAGGCGCGCGCCCTGCTCGCCCCCTTCGATCCGCTGGTCTGGGAGCGGGACCGCACGGAGCGGATCTTCGATTTCTTCTATCGCATCGAGATCTACACCCCGGTCGCCAAGCGCAAGCATGGCTACTACGTCCTGCCGTTCCTGCTGGGGGATCGTCTCGTCGGCCGAATCGACCTGAAGTCCGACCGGCCGAACTCGAAGCTGCTCGTGCCAGCCGCCCATCTGGAACCCGGCATCGAGGCGCGTGACGTAGCCGCCCCGATGCGCGACGAGCTTCGCCTGATGGCCGACTGGCTCGGCCTCGAGGACCTGGCCCTGCCCCGGGATGGGGCCTTGGGACGGGAGTGGAGTAGAATGAGCAAGTGAAGTGCGTTGAAAGGAAGAAGCGAGCATGAACGATCTGGTTCTCAAGGGCGGCCGCGTGATCGACCCCTCGCAGGGCATGGACCGTGTGACCGACATCGCCTTCGCCGGCGGCAAGGTGGCTGCCATCGGCGATGGCCTGTTGGGCAGCGACACGCGCGACGTCACGGGCAAGATCGTCTCGCCCGGGCTTATCGACCTGCACACGCACGTCTACTGGGGCGGCACCTCGCTCGGCGTCGAGGCGGAGCTGCTCGCGCGGTCGGGCGGCGTGACGACCTTCATCGACGCCGGCAGCGCCGGACCGGGCAACTTCCACGGCTTCCGCAAGCACGTGATCGAGACCTCGCCGGTTCGCATCCTGCCGTACCTCAACGTCTCCTTCCCCGGCATCTTCGCCTTCTCCAAGTCGGTGATGGTGGGAGAGAGCGCCGACATGCGGCTGCTCGATGCGCGCGAGGCGGTCCGCGTCGCGCGCGAGCACAGGGACCTGGTGCTCGGCGTCAAGGTGCGTGTCGGCAAGTCGGCGAGCGGCGATTCGGGCATCATGCCGCTCGACATTGCGCTCGACGTTGCCGAGGAGGCGGGCCTGCCGATGATGGCGCACCTCGACTCGCCTCCGCCGTCCCGCCAGGAGGTCGTGAGCCGCCTGCGTCCGGGCGACATCCTCACCCACTGCTTCCGCCCCTTTCCGAACGCGCCGGTCCAGCCCGACGGCAAGGTGCGTGACGAAATTCTGGCGGCGCGGGCCCGTGGGGTGATCTTCGACATCGGCCATGGTGGCGGCTCGTTCGGCTTCGGCACGACGCGCAAGATGCTGGCGGCGGGCTTCCTTCCGGACGTAATCTCCTCGGACGTGCATGCGATCTCAATCGAAGGCCCGGCATTCGACCTGCTCACCACCATGTCGAAGTTCCTTTGCCTCGGTCTCGACCTCGCCACCGTCATCAAGCTCGCCACTGTGAACGCGGCCGCGGCCATCAAGCGGCCCGATCTCGGCACGCTGAAGGTCGGCAGCGTTGGGGAAGCCACCGTGATCGACCAGGCGAGCGGCGCGTTCGACTATGCCGACTCGATTGGCGAGAAGCTGATCGGCGACAAGCGGCTCCTCTCGGCAGGGGTCGTGCTCGCCGGCCGGTGGTGGCATCCGCTGTAAGGCAACGGAAATGGCCGCAGAAAAACTCGCCTCCCCCGCCTGCCAGGCCCATGAGGCCGACGACGCTTATATGGGCTTCGCGACCCGCGAGGAGATCGTCCGGTTCCTGACGGAACTGGACTCCGCGCCGGTCCCCGCGAAGGCGGAAATGTTGCGGCGCATGCTACCGAAAATCCGGGATAGCGTGCTTCATGCCGAAATCCGCGCCCGTCTGACGGCCATAGAGTCAGACAAATCAGCCCCTTAGACGTGTGCCAAATTATTCGACGGGCACGGCAACCTTTTGCGACGGAGCGCCGTTGCTTCGGCATGGTCGGATAATGGGGTGTTGCCTCTGCCCCCGCTCAGCGACACCTCTCTCCCCATCCGAACCAAGCCCGCTCCCGACTCACCTCGGGGGCGGGCTTTCTCTTTGGCTATCTGAGGAAGAAGACCGCGAACAGCCGGGCGTGATCGGTCCATGAAGCGGCAATCGAGAAGCCCCCCTTGCGGGCCAGCTCGGCGATGCCGGCATCGTCGTACTTGTAGGAATATTCTGTGTGGACCCGCTCGCCTTCGACGAAGGTGAAGCGTCGATCGGCGACCGTCACCGTCTGATTGCGCAGGCTGCGGAAGTAGATTTCGATGCGGCCAGCCGCTTCGTTGTAGAAGGCGTCGTGAGCGAAAGCCGAAAGGTCGAAGTTCGCCTCCAGCTCCCGGTTCATGCGCCGCAGGAGATTCAGGGTGAATTGCGCCGTGATCCCCGCCCTGTCGTTGTAGGCGTCGTGCAGCCGCCGCGGGTCCTTCTTCAAGTCGACGCCCAGGATCAAGGCGCCGTCTGTACGCAGGAGGCGACGGGCGCGACGCAGGAAGAGCACCGCCTCCTCCGGCATCAGGTTACCGATCGTGGAGCCCGGAAAGAAGCCGATGCGGCGCGCGTCGTCTATTGTCGGCGGAAGCGCGTCGAGGGCCATGTAATCGCCGGTCACCGGATCGACGCGCAGCCCTGGATAGTCCTCACGCAGACGCCGCGCCGTCGCATCGAGATGCTGGCGTGAAATGTCGATCGGCACGTAGGCGTGCAGATCCGGCATCGCTCCCAGCAGCAATCGGGTCTTCACGCTCGATCCGCTGCCATACTCCACGAGCGCACACCCGGGACCGGCCAGGCGCGCAATCTCGTCCGCATGCCGGCGCAGGATCGCCGCCTCGGTGCGCGTCGGATAATATTCGGGCTGCTCGCAGATCGCGTCGAACAGCGCCGAGCCACGAGCGTCGTAGAGATACTTGGCCGGTATCGCGCGCGGCGATCCGGCGAGCCCGGCAAGGACGTCACGGCGGAAGGCGTCGCGGTCGGCCCGCTCGCCTTCCGCGATCGCCAGAAGCGGCACGTTCATCGAAGATCCTCCGCGAGACGAATCCCCCCGAACATCCACCGGGCATCGGGCGGGAAAAAATTGCGATAGGTCGGACGGGTATGGCCGGGTGGCGTGGCTGCGCACCCGCCGCGCAGCACCATCTGATTGGCCATGAACTTGCCGTTGTATTCCCCGACGGCACCGGCGGGTTCACGGAAGCCGGGATAGGCAACGTACGGACTGGCTGTCCATTCCCAGACCTCGCCGGTACCCTCCACGGTGCCGGCCGCGATCTCCCATTCCGCTTCGCGCGGCAGTCGCTTGCCCGACCATTTCGCGAAGGCCGCCGCTTCGAAGCCACTGACATGGCAAACCGGTCGGACAGGATCGACCCGTTCGAGGCCCGATAACGTGAAAACACACCAGGTACCGTCCCTCTTCTCCCAATAGAGAGGCGCTTCCCAGCCACGCTGGTTCACACAGTCCCATCCCGCGGACAGCCAGAACTCGGGCCGGCGATAGCCGCCATCCTCGATGAACTCGACATACTCCCCGCAATTGACCGGCCGCATTGCGAGAGCGAATGCGTCGAGCCAGGACCGATGCCGCGGCCCCTCATTGTCGAAGGCGAAACCCCGGCCGTCGTGTCCGGTCTCGACCAGCCCGCCTTCGAACTCCCGCCACCCAAGCGGAGCCGCCGCCGACACCGCGCGGGATCGTGCGGAGCGGTAGGCCGGCCGCAGAGGGTTCATCGATAACGCATGCTTGATGTCCATCAGGATCAGCTCCTGATGCTGCTGCTCGTGATGCAGCCCGAGTTCCACGAGATCGTGTACGGCGTGGTCGTCGCTCAGGATGTCGAGCATGGAAGCTGTGACATGCCGGCGGTAGGCCAGCACTTCCTCGACACCGGGACGTGTGATGAGCCCGCGCTGCGGCCGTGGATGCCGCGGGCCTACGGCCTCGTAATAGGAATTGAAGAGGTATTCGTAACTCGCGTCGAAGGCCGCATAGCCCGGAACGTGTGGCCGCAGCACGAAGGTCTCGAAGAACCAGGTCGTATGGGCGAGATGCCATTTCGTGGGACTGGCGTCCGGCATCGACTGCACGGTCTGGTCCTCTGCGGACAACGGAGCCGCGAGTTCCTCGGTACGAGAACGGACAGTCCTGAAGGACAGAAGGCCGCGCGGCTGCACGGTAGGCATCAACGATTTCGGCACGGGACCTCCGGTGGCCTAACGTGGTGGCGCGCAGGCCGGTTGCAAGGGCGTTGCCCGCCGGTCACCCTGCAGCGTTCGCTCGTGCAGTGAGGGATGCAAGTGCCGATTCGTGAGATCGACCCGTGGCGCGCTCAATATTTCGAGAAGGTGAATTGCCCTGCGGACGTCTTCATACCAACTGAGGATTCGGATGCCTGGCTTTGGAACCCCAGGCATCGCTGGGTGTACGACAAGCTCGCGGTGGCCACCTGCCAAGGCCTCGAGGCGGCGCCTCATGGCATTCGCCCGCCGCGCTACCCCGTGTTTTCCAAGCCCATCTACAACCTGAAAGGCATGGGCGTCGGCAGCCGCACATTGTACTCGGCGGCCGACTACGACGCGGCATACCAGCCTGGGCATATGTGGATGCCGCTCCTCCTGGGTGAGCATGTCAGCAGCGACGTCGCCCTTGTCGACGGTGTGCCGCGCTGGTGGGGCCATGCGAACGGCATCCCCGGCAAGGACGGCACCTTCGACTATTGGGAAGTTCACGCAGGCTCGGAGTCGGTTATAGAGAGCACTGCCGGTGCCTGGTGCCGCCACCATCTCGCCGGCTATACCGGCATGGCAAATCTGGAGACCATCGGCGGGCGCATCATCGAGGTGCATTTGAGGTTCGCCGACCAATGGCCGGATCTCTACGGCAGCGGTTGGGTCGAGGCGCTGGTGCGACTATACGAATGCCGCGACTGGACCTTTGCAGACCATGTCGAGAAACCCGGCTACAGCGTCGTCCTGTTCCTGCCCCACGGCAGGCGCTACCGGCACCCGCCGGCCGTTCTCGTGAACCAGGTCCGGGCGATGGCCGGAGTGTCGAGCGTCCAGATCTCGTTCCATGAGAGCGTGGCACCGGACCGACATGCAATGCCACCCGGAGGCTTCCGGGTGGCCATCGTCAATTGTTGGAATCTCGAAGCGGGAACGAAAGCTCGTGCGCTGCTCCGCGATCATTTTACCGCCTAGAAGACTGTTGAAATAGGTTTGATTCAGGAGCCGCCGCCCCTGATTCGTCTGATTCGTTTATTTCGTCGATTCGTCCTTCCGAGCCTTCACAGCGGGTGTGCTGCCCACGTGGAAGCGTGACCGCCGGTTCCGCCGGGCAACCCTCCCTGTCGAGGGAGCGTTGAGCCTTCGACACCCGCAACTCTGCCCGCCCCTTGGAGGAACAATGCAGCCCGATGTAACCCCGACCGAAGCTCGCAGCGGCGTCATGACCGGACGTGTCCTGATCGTTCTGATCATCTCGTTCATCGGCGCAGCCGGCGGCATGGGACTGGCCTGGTACCTGCTCACCCAGTAAGCTTTCCCTATGAGAACGCTCCTGGTCAGTTACGTCGTCGCCCTTGGCGTACTGGCCGTCATCGATGCCCTGTGGCTGGGTGTGGTTGCCCGGGAATTCTACAAGGAGCGTCTGGGTGACATGCTTCTGGACAAGCCTGTCTGGAGCGCCGCCATCCTCTTCTATCTGGTGCATGCGGCCGGTATCGCAGTCTTCGCCGTCCCGCCCAGCGTGTCGGCCGGCGCGTGGTGGAGCGCCGTGCTCTATGGCGGCCTGTTCGGCTTCTGTGTCTATGCGGCGTACGATCTGACCAATCTCGCGACTCTGCGGGGCTGGCCCCTGGCCGTGAGCGTCGTCGATCTCGCCTGGGGTACGGTGGCGACGGCCGCCGCAACCCTCGTGGCCTTCCTGGTCGTGAAGTCCTGATCAGCGTTTGCTGTCGTCGAATTCGGGGTGACGGCGTACGTACGCGACGACGAAGCTGCAAGCCGGGACGATCTTGAATCCCTGCTTGCGCGTGTCTTCGAGAGCGGCTTTCACCACGCGCGCGCCGATCCCTTTTCCTTCATCCTGCGGCGGCACCTCGGTGTGCGTGAAGATGCGTGTGTCTCCCTGCTGGCGATAGACCGCGATCGCCACTCCATGGTCCACGGGCAGTTCATACCTTTGCTGCGCGGCGTTGTGCGTGACGCTCATGGACAACCTCTCGAATGACCCCTGCGGCACCTCGATCGAGAGGTGCCGCCTTTAGTCGAAAACGCCAGGCCGCAGGACGGGTTGCCCCTAGCGGTCGACCTCCCAGAACATGGGATAGGACGACTGGATCAACCCCTTGAGATCGGCCCTGTAACCTGCGGGGATCGTGAACTGCCCCCACATCAAGGACGGCACGAGTTCATAGGCGATCACCTGAATCTCGGCGGCGATCTTCTTGCGCTCCTCGAGTGTGGCGGCACGGGTGAATGACTTCAGCAGCTCGGGGATCCGGTTGTCACAGGACCAGCCGGGAAAGTCGTTGCAGGTCGCCGCGACGTAGAAGTGCGTAAGCGGCGAGAACATGTCCGTGCCATTGGAATAGACTGGAAACATCGACCAGCCGTCCTTCTTGGCGCGACGCGCCAGGACGGTCGGCCAGTCGCGCGGCTGCTGTTCGACGTTGAAGCCGACGTCCTTCATGTTCTGCACGAGCACGCGCGACGCGGTCTGGCTGATCGAACCGGCAACCTCCAGAACGATCACCGGTTCGCCCTTGTAACCGGAGGCCTTCAGTTCGGCGCGCGCCGCTGCCAGATCGACCTTGGCAACGCCGCCGCCGACGTCGGTCGACAGCGGTGCGCCGCACATCCAGAACGAGGAACAGTCCTTGGTCTGGTACTTGTCCGGCACGCCGATGGCCGTCAGCGTCGCATTCTGGTCGACGAGCTTCCACATCACCTTGCGTACCGCCGGATTGTCGAACGGCGGAAAGGCGTGGTTGAGACGGAAGTTGCCCTGGAACTGGTGGATGCCGCCCAGGCCCAGCAGCTTGACGGATTTCTCCTTTTCGAGAACCGGCAGCATGTCGAACGGCAGGTATTGCATGTAGTCGATTTCGCCGGCGATCAGCGCGTTTGCGCCGGTCGATGAATCCGGCATGACCCGCAGCGTGAGCTGGTCGATCTTCACGTTCTTGCCGCCGGTAAGGAAATCCGGCGCTTCCTTGCGCGGAACATAGGCCGCGTTGCGCTCGAGGATCATGGCGTTTCCCGGCCGCCACTGATCCTTGACGAAGCGGAACGGGCCGGAGCCGATCGGCTCGGGAATCCGCTGGTCCGCAGGCGTCGCGGCAAGGCGTGCGGGCATCATCACCGGCAGCGGCGCATTGGGCTTGCCCAGCACCTCCAGCAGCAGCGGGAAAGGCTGCTTCAGGACCATCCTGATCGTCTTGGGATTCGCCGCCTCGAGGGTTGCGGTGTCCGCCATCAGCATCTTGCCCAGCGGGTCGCGGACCGACCAGCGCTTGAGCGAGGCGACGCAATCGTCGGCCGTTACCGGCGTGCCGTCATGCCACTTGAGGCCGTCCCGCAGGACGAAGGACCAGGAGAGCTTGTCGGGGCTGCTGTCGTAGCTCTCGACCATCTGGGGCTTGATCTCGCCCTTGTCGTTCATGGCAAACAGCGTGTCGAAGACATGCAGGCCGAAGGTTCTCGTGATCGCCGCCGTGGTCGCGTGCGGATCGAGGATGGTGACCTCGGATTCGAGTACGACCGTCAGCCCCTTCGCCGCGCGCGCCTCCCTCGGCCTGATCAGAGATGCACCCGCCAGGGCGACACCGCCCGCCATTGCCGTCCGACGCCCGATAGTATTACTACGCATGTAAATCTTCCCTTCTTCCCCAAAAGGTACCGTAGCGACCTTTCGGGACAAACGAAACGGGCCGGCCTTCCCTTTTGGGGATGGCCGGCCCGAAGTCCGCTGGTCGGAAAGAAGAGCGCTATGCCGGCGACAGGAGTCGGCAAGTCACGCGGTCGACGAAGGTCGAGACGGGCGGTCCGTAAACCGGTACGCCCCACCGTTCGCCGGGACCGGCAGGCGAGAGTACGACTCGCGTATCCTGAACCGGTCGACCGCCATTGGTGAAAACACACCCGACGACGGGATCGACGACACTGGCGCTGTTGTTGGTAACGTAAAGAACAGAGAGCCAGTTTTGCTGCGGCACCGCCTGCAGCCACGGGCTGTCGATCACGACAGAGGGCACCGTCGGCCCTGCCGTTATGGGCACAACCCCCATGAGATTGCCTCGCGGCCGTTGCACCACCACCTTCGTGCCGACCGACTGGCTGGTCGGGTCGAAGGCCTTGTCAGCGGCCGTGCTCGGCATCGCGGCCTGTTGCTGCGGTGTCTGATTGTCCTTGCTCACGTTCTCGGGCGTCCAGACCTTGCCGGTTCGCTCGTCCTTGAACTGGGTCATCCCGTTCGCAGAAACACCGGCACCAATCATGCCGGGCGCCTGCGCAACAGGAGCCTGTGCGTGAGCCGGCATCGCAGACGCCACCGCAAGTGCGCTGGTGGCAAGGAACAGGGTGAAGTGGCGCTTCATGTCGATGCTCCTCACATATCCTTCAAGCGGCGCTGTTCCCAGGTGCCGACCTGCGCCTCGGCAGCTTCGCGGGAAATCCCGTAACGGGTCTGGATCTTGCCGACGAGCTGATCGCGGCGGCCCTCGATGGCGAGAAGGTCGTCATCGGTGAGTTGGCCCCACTGCTCCTTGACGGCGCCCTTGGTCTGGCTCCAGCTGCCCTTCATCTTCTCCCACATGGTCTGGGCATCGTTCTGGGTGGTTGTCTGCGCGGTCGTCTGCGCTGTGGCGGCGACCGGCACCGCGATGACGACGAGAGCGGCGCAAGCCGCCAAGCTGGCGAGTGAACGCATTGGAACTACCTCCTGATTGGGACCTGTTAACGGTCCGACCAAACCCGAGGTTGCGATCGAGATCCGGCCGGCTGCCTCAGACCCAGAGAGACTTCAGGACGAAGGCGATCGGAATGACGATGATCATGGCGACGTACAGGTCCATCAACTCGCCCGCCAGCGGACCATGATCGGAATGATCCCGCATCACGATGTTCGACGTTTCGGGTACTTGCTTGGACTTCATGATCCCCTCCACGATTGCCCCATCCTGAACAGATGAACGCCGCAATATCGGCGAGGGTTGCAGCGTCGTCGCGCGAATCGTGAGGAATGTCGGCCGAATCAGCGGACGGCGTGATCGAGAGCCTGTTGGAGGTCGATCGACGAGTAGGGCTTGGAAATGAATTGCATGCCTTCGCCCTGAAGCCCCGGGCGTCCATAACCGCTGGCGATCACGACGGGCAGAGAAGGGAACCGTTCCCGCACCTTTAGTGCCAGGTCCTCACCGCTCATGCCCGGCAGGCCGACGTCGGTCACCAGGAGGTCGTAGCCCTGCCCCCCGGCCAGGGCTTCCAGGGCGGCTTCGCCGCTACCCACCGCGGACACCGAGCACCCCAGCCGCTCCAGCATGTCCGTGGTCGACATCCGGAGCAGGACCTCATCCTCGACCAGCAGGACTCGTCGCGCCCTGGTCTCCGATGGCGCCTGATGAGCAGATACCTCGAGAGAGGATACGGGCCGCGGTGCGGGCACGGGTCGCCGGTTTGCCAGCACGCTGCGCAGCTTCGCCGAAAGAGCATCGCTGCTGTAGGGCTTGGCGATCATGGGATAGCCCGACCGGGTGTGATCCGGAATGAGGCCGCGGGCGAATCCCGAGGTCAGCAGCACACCGATTCTGGGTTGAAGGCGTTGCGCGAGCTGCGCGAGCTCGACGGCAGTGATCGTGCCCGGCATGACGATGTCCGTGAACAGGAGATCGAAGGCAGGATCCTTCTCCAGCATGACTGCCGCCACGTCGGGATCCTCAGCGGCTTCCACGCGATAGCCCCAGCCCTTGAGCATTTCCACGACAGCGCGTCGCACATCTTCGCTGTCTTCGACGACGAGTATCCGCTCGCTGCCGCTCACGGCGCTGCCTGGATGGGAAGGTTCCTCGCTCACCGGATCTTCGGTCCGCGGCAGATACAACTTGATGCTTGTGCCCTGCCCGATGGCGCTGTCGATCCGGATGTGGCCGTTCGACTGGCGTACGAAGCCGTAGACCATGCTCAGGCCGAGGCCCGTGCCCTTGCCATCGCCCTTTGTCGTGAAGAACGGATCGAACGCCTGGGCCGCCACTTCGGGCGGCATACCGGTGCCCGTATCGCTTACGTCGACCAGGACATAGGGGCCAGGCGTCACGTCGGGGTGAAGCGCCGCATAACGACGATCGAGCATCGCGTTGGAAATCTCGACGCGTACGGTGCCGCCGTCCGGCATGGCATCGCGCGCATTGATCGCGAGATTGAGAATGGCATTCTCGAGCTGTCCCGCGTCGATCCTGGCGTTCCATGGATCGTCCGCCATCTTTATCTCGATTCCGATCCGCTCCCCCAGCGAATGACGCATCAGCTCGGCGAGATCTCCCACCAGCCGGGCGACGTTGGTGGGCTGCGGCGTCAGCGGCTGTCGACGGGCGAAGGCCAGCAGCTGCTGCGTGAGGCGCGCGCCCCGATCGGCCGCCGCCGTCGCGCTCTGCACGCGCGACAGCATCGAGGCATTGTCGCCGGCCTCGCCCTTCAGGAGATCGAGATTTGCGCGAATGACCTGCAGAATATTGTTGAAATCGTGCGCCATGCCGCCGGTGAGCTGCCCCGTGGCCTCCATCTTCTGCCCCTGCCGCAGAGCCGCTTCGTCATGCAGCTTCTCGGTTATGTCGACGCACCGCACCACCGCGCCACCACCCGACATCTCGCCACGATAGATTTCGTAGTCGCGCCCTTCATGCGCGACGCGTATGACCGCGGGGCCCGCTGAAGGCGTCTTGGCGAGATCGAGCGGCAGGAGAAGTGCCCGGGTCGCGGGTGACCGCTCCGACAGGAGCTGATCCAGGGTTGGCGGTGCCTGCTTACCCGGCACCCATTGCGCCAGCTTGGCAAAGGCTTCGTTCCACGCCACGACGGTCCGCTCACCGTCGATCACGAATATGGGATCGCGCAGGCTTTCGAGCGTTGCCTGGAGAAGTCGCGATCGCCCGGCGAGCGCATGCTGGCTGCGTTCCAGACGGCCGGCGCCGTGCACGACGATGTAGATTCCCGCAATCAGACAGACGAACGCCCCGCCCATCACGAGGAGGCCGGCAATCTCCGCCTGCTCCTGCTCCGACCGCAACGCCGTCAGGCGCCGCGCCAGCAAGAGCCTCTGCCCCTCGACGAGCGCGTCGCCCAACAGGCGGACCTGTCCCAGCATCGCCCGGCCCGCCCCCGTTCGATCGAGCGCCAATGCCGCCTCGCGGCCCTGCGTCTGGTAGGCGCCGACGGTCGAATTCAGCTGGTCGAACTTCTGCGCCGTGATGTTGCGGAACTCATGGAACTGGCGCGTCGTGTCGGGGTCGCTTGCAACCGCGGCCTCGAGCTGACGCATGCTCGATTCGATCCTGAGGCGCGCCCGCTCGTAGGGCTCCAGACTGGTGGCGTCGCCGGTAAGCAGGTAGCCGCGCAGCCCGACTTCGGCATCCTGCACCGCGATCACCGTCTCGCGCATCAGCGCCATCGTCTCGTAATTGGCCACCACCAGACGCTGCTGGCGCGCCGCGGATTTCGATTGGGAGAAGGCCAGCATGAGACCGGCTGCAATCAGCACGGCGAGCGTAATGCCGGCAATCACACCGGTCGACCGCGCAGAGCGCAGCAATTCAGGCATTCGCCGGCTCGTCTGCGCCAGGTGTCGGGAAAACGACGACAACCCTATTGCCACCGTCTTGCTTGCGATCGATGGAGACTTCGCCGCCGAGCTGCATGGCGAGACCGCGGATCAGGGTGAGACCGAAACCGCCCCTGCCGTCGGTCGCGGGCGTGTCGGCACCGCGGGCGACCCCGTTGTCTTCGATGACCAGTTCCACTTCATCGCCCCGCTCGCTGGTCTCGATACGGATCTCCGGCGAAGGGGTCCGGCCGAAATCGTGCGTGAGTGCAATGCTCACGGCTTCCGTAACGATCAGGCCGATCGGAATGGCCGTGTCGGGACCGACCGCCATGATCGGCGCACGGATGTGGTAGCGCGGAGCGTGTTTGCCACCCGGCGTGCGGCCAACCGATATCTGCCGCACGAGATCGCTGATGAACTGCTGGAAATCCACCAGCGACCAGCTCGACCGCTCATAGAGATGGCGGTGCAGAATCGACAAGGTGAGGACGCGATTCTGCGCATCGCCAAAGAAGCGGCGTATGCGCGGTGACCTGATCTCACCGGCCTGGAGATTCAGCAGGCTGGAAATCATCTGCAGGTTGTTCTTCACCCGATGGTGTATCTCGCGAAGCATATGGTCGCGTTGCTCCAGGTTCGCCCGCAGCGCCGCCTCACGACTGGCGATGGTTTCGGCCATGGCCGTGACGCCGGCGCCGACGGAGGCCATTTCCGGGCTCCAGGGCCGCGGCGGGGCCAACGTGATGCTTTCGCCGCGCGCGACCTTGTCGGCGAAATCCTGGATATAGCGGAGCGGCCTGACACACCAGCGGTCCGCCCCGAACCAGATCACCAGCAGGACCACCGCCGACGCCAGAGCGACGAAGAAGACGCCGGCCCACGCGCCGGCAAACGCCAGCGGCGTTTCCGTGATGGGTGCCGACACCACCGCGAACAACGCGTTAGCGCCGACGGGACGGATCCAGAATTCGTAGTAAGCCCCGTCCTGTCCGAAGTCGGAAATTCTGAGCTGGTTGTTCGACAGCGCTTCGGCCAGTCGTGCCGCCACCGGCAGCCTGCGCATCGCTGTCGCATCGCCCCCGAGGGGCGTGCCGGACCGGTCGATGACCGCAACGGCGGTACCGGCGGTGCCTTCGGCGTGGGCGGCCGTCTGCGCGAGTGCCTTGAGCGTGATACCCAGGGCGCACATGCCCCTGAAGGTCCCGTCCCGCAGGACGGGAATGGCAATGGGAATGACTGCGCTCGGCGACACACGGCTTGCGATCGCCTCGCCGACGACCAACTCCTTGCTACGCTGCGCCTTCCGGAAGAAGTCGCGGTCGGAGAAATTCATGCCGATCGCCCGCTGCGCCGTGGCGCAGCGGGCGGTCCCCTGCACATCGGTGACAAAGGCCGCGGAGTACTGGCCCGGATAGGTCTCGAGCAGCTTGGAGAGGTAGCTTTCGCACCGGCCAACGGTCTCAGCCGGCGGGTCTAGCCGGGCACTGTCGCCGACCGATTCATCCGCGCAGGCAGCCGTCAGCATTCTTCGCGAGGCGTCGAACAGGCCGGCATATCGCGCGACGGCCAGATCGGAGACCGATTCCAGCGCCGCCGCCCTCTGCGAAACCGCAGCCTGTTCCTGGCGCTCCGCCTGCCAGACCGCCAGCCCTAGCACCGGCAGCAAGGCCAGCGCTACGAGCGTAACGAGCTTGGTACGAAGCGACCATCGCGCCACGTTTCGTCCCGAACTCAGATCGAAACGGTGTCGAGGGCCTGCGCGATCGCCGCACGGAGAAGATCGGGATCGAAAGGCTTGGAGATCACGAACGCCGGCTCGACCTGCTTGCCCGTGAGCAGTCGCTCCGGGAAGCCTGTCACGAAGATCACGGGCACCGACATCGACTTCATGATCTGGTTGACGGCCGAAATGCCGCTATCGGAGCCGCGCAGCTGGATATCGGCCAGCACCAGATGCGGCGAATGCTTCCTGGCGAGTTCGATGGCAGCTTTCTCGGTCGCGGCAATACCCACGACCTCGTGGCCGGCATTGCGAACGATGTCGGCCACGTCGAGCGCAATCACCGCCTCGTCTTCGATCACGAGGATGCGTACCGAGGCAACCCGCTGCAGTTCTCGCCGCGCTTCCTCGAGGCTGCGCTCGGCAGCTTCGATGCTGATGCCGAGCACATGAGCCGCATCGCTGACGGTGAATCCCTCGAGAACCGTCAGCAACAGGACCTGGCGCTGCATCGGCGCCATATCGGTCAGGGATTCCTTCAGTCGGCCACGGACGCTTTCGCCGCCGCTCGCGGCCGCTTCGATATCGCCGAACGGCTGACGCAGCCGGTGAAAGAGCGCGAACACGCCGAGCTTGGTGTCCTCGGCCTCGGCGATCAGCTCCGGCTGTTGCACCGCCACCTCGGCACACAAACGAACCCATTCGTCGCCCTGCTGCTGGGAACCGGTCACGGCCCGCGCGTACCGACGCAGGAACGGCAGGGTCCTGGTGATCGCCTCGGACACCTTCTTCGAAGCTACCTCTTCAGCCACGTCCTTCTCCCTCATCACTCGAAACTCTCGCCGCTATCCGACCCGTGACCTACAGTACGCTGTGTAAGGCCCGAGACAACTACCGAACCATCGCCGGCGGCCTGATCGGTTGACCAATGACCGGCGCCGCCTTCCAGCAAAACCAAGACAACGCGAGATGACCCGGCGACGCACGCGCATCGCCCGGCCGCACCCCCTCTGACCAACTTGTTACCGCCTCAGTGCAACCAGCCAAACACCCACATCAGCAACAATACGGGAATCGGTACCCCCACTAGCCAAAGAATCGCCGCGCGTCCCATATCAACCTCGTCATGGAATCAGTGACCGCGTAAACGCACGACAGCAGCGCTGGTTCCCGGAGCGCGAGCCTGCCCCCACATGTGGGTAGCAGGCGAATTTGCCCTTTCGGGAGAGCAAGGCACTCCCCAAGTAGTCAGACGATGAAAGATGAGATCGTCGCGCTCCTCCCAGATCTGCGTGCGTTTGCGCGCTTCATGTGTCGCGAGCGGGAGGCGGCGGACGATCTCGTTCAAAACACCGTGCTGGCCGCACTCGACAAGCACACGCAGTTCACGCCCGGCACCAATCTCAAGGGCTGGCTCTTCACCATCATGCGAAACCGCTTCTATTCGGATCTCCGAACGCAGAGGCGACGCCCGCTCACCATCGACAACGACGCCGCCACACCGCTCCCCGCCGTCGACAATCCGGAAGCCGCCCTGGCTCTGAAGGAACTCTCCTCCGAGCTCTGGAAGCTCAATCCGCAATCTCGCGAAGCTCTTGTGCTGATCGGCGCCGGTGGCTTTTCCTACGAGGAAGCGGCCAGCCTCTGCGGATGCTCGGTCGGGACCTTGAAGGCGCGCGTTTCACGGGCTCGCAAATATCTTTCCGACAAACTCCAGTAGAGCATCGGGAATTCTCAAGCAATTACAAGCGCTTAAAGAATATGGTCGCGTCCCTGTAACCAATTCGCGCCTCCGGCATTCCTCATGCACAGGATGCAACCACGGAGATCGCTAATGACCACGCAGACCATGCAGGATAACGGCACCCGCGACTTTCACGAGCAGCTGAAGACCATCCTGCCTCGCCTGCGCATCTACGCTCTCTCGCTGACGCGCGACCGGGACGCGGCGGATGATCTCGTCCACGATACGGTCATCAAGGCGTTGACCGGCCGCAACAGCTTCCAGCCCGGCACCAATCTCGCCGCGTGGCTCTTCCGCATCCAGCGCAACGAGTTCATCTCCGGCCTGCGCCGTCGCCGCCCGACCGTCCCGGTCGACACCGCCATTGCTGAATCGCTTTCGCATCCCCCCCATCAGGACAGCGGTCTGGTCATGCGAGAGTTCATGTCGGCGTTCGGCAAGCTTGCTGCCGCCCAACGTGAGGCCCTGCTGCTCGCCGTCCTCGAGGGACTTCCCTACGAGACGATCGCCGAACATACGGGTGTATCGGTGGGTACGGTCAAGAGCCGCATATCGCGGGCGCGCGACACGCTCGAGCGGCTCCTGATGGAAGGCGAAGCGCGCCGTCCTGCCGGGCTTGGCCGGGTTTCGCGCGAAGTCCGTGACGACCACGCACTCGAAGCGCGCTGAAGTCCCCTTTAAAGTCGGATATGAGAGTGCGACAAGGTCATGAGTAGTCCCAGGGGGAGAAGTGAATGGGTCGGACAGGATCCCGCGGAGTGGGCTTCCGCCTCCGGGGAGCATGTGATGGCCAATGACGACGATAAGCCCGAGGATGGACGCGCCGCACGAGCGGCGCGTTCCAAGCTGCGCGGCGGCGATCGGCCATTCGATCTGTGGCTGCACAAGCAGCTTCACGCGATGTACGATGAAATCGCCAGTGAACCTTTGCCAGACGAACTGTTGAATTTGATCGAAAAAGACGCGGCGGCCCAAAAGGCGGGTAACACCGACGAGCCCACCGAGAAGTAGCGCCTCTGGTCGCCCAGGGATTGGCTCACGGCCGGAAAGCAGTCCGGCAGATTTGCGATAACCGAGATCACCACACAGAAATGGCGGCGGCCTTTAGGACCGCCGCCACCCTGTCCGCAACCAGTCGGTCAGCCCGGCCGACCCGCTGCGAATGCACCGAACTCCACCATTCCCACGAGCGTTCTTCTGTGCCGAATCAACGGGGGCCCCTGTTTCGGGTTCCGTCGCTTGGGCTATAGGAGGAGGAGCGAGACGAATTGGGAGGAGCTGCGATGGACCTGTTCGATCTGTCCGGCCGGGTGGCGGTCGTCACCGGCGGCAATGGCGGCATCGGTCTGGGCATGGCGATGGGGATGGCGCGCGCCGGCGCAACCGTCGTCGTCGCCGGTCGGGATGAGGCCAAGAACGCGACGGCGGTCAGAGAATTGCAAGCCGTCGGGGCGAAAGCCAGCGCCGCAAAGGTCGATGTCCTGAAGGAAGATTCCTGTCGCGCGCTCATCACCGGCACGGTGAAGACGCACGGCCGGCTCGACATCCTGGTGAACAATGCCGGCATCAACATTCGAAAGCAGCCCGAGGAGTATACCCTCGCCGAGTGGCACCAGGTCATCGACAGCAACCTGACCAGCGCCTTCCTCTGCAGCCATGCGGCCTACCCCGAGATGAAGAAGACGGGCGCGGGCAAGATGATCAATATCGGCTCGATGATGTCGATCTTCGGCGCCTCGTTCACGACAGCCTATGCCGCCAGCAAGGGCGGTATCGTGCAGATGACCAAGGCAATGGCGACCGCGTGGGCGAAGGACAACATCCAGGTGAATGCAATCCTGCCCGGCTGGATCGACACGGCCCTGACACAGCGCGCCCGCCACGACGTGCCGACGCTGCAGGACTCGGTGCTGAAGCGCGCACCGGCCGGACGCTGGGGTACGCCTGACGATTTCGCCGGCGTCGCGGTCTTTCTGGCCGCGTCGGCGTCGGACTATGTCACCGGCGCCGCCATCACGGTCGATGGCGGCTATTCGGTGCAAGGCTAGCGATCAGGGCGAAACGATGCGGCAGGCCGCGCGATCGACGAACAGGTCGGTCTTGGGTCCGTAGACCGTCAGTCCACCACGCACGCCGGCGCCGATACCGGGCAGCAGGGCTCGCGTCTCCTCGACGAGCCTGCCGGCGTTTGTGAAGCGGCAGTCGATCATCGGGGCCAGGGTGCCGGCGCTGTTGTTGCTCACGTACATGACGACCTGCCAGCGCCGTGCCGGAACGGCGCTGAGGCTGGCATTGTCCATGGTCACCAAAGGCGTCCCGGGTCCTGCGGTGGGCGCGGACCAGCCCAACGGGGTGAACTTGGGCCGCTGCACCACGACCCCCTTGATACGCTCCGCCTGGGCCAACGGATCGAAGGCCAGATCGGCCGGCGTCGGTCTGCCGATCGGTCCCTTCCCGACATTCTCCGGCGTCCAGATCTGGCCTGTCTTGGGGTCTCGGAATTCAGGCAGGCCGGCCGTCGTCGGCATTTCGATGCTGCTGCGCTGCGCCGGGGCCGGCGTCTGAGCACCAGCTGTGGATGCCATCATGGTGGCAGTCAGAAGGGTGAGAACCATCTTGGCGGTCGGCCGGGCCATGCGATCTCCTTTGTTGTCGCCGATCTCAGCCGATGACCAGCCTGGTTGCAACCCACAGACCGCCCACGGCAATGGCCGGGCCGTAGGGCAGCCTTCCTTTCAGACGGGAGCGCAAGCTCGCCTCGCCCGGGCTCGCCACGGGCCCCAGGCGCATCCCCGCAAGAGCGGCAATGCCCAGCAGGCCGCCCCCCAGGGCGGTAATCAACAACAGATCCCCGACCTGCGCCGGCCCCGCGAATAACCCGACCGCAGCCAGGAGCTTCACATCCGCGCCGCCGAGCATTCCGGCAGCAAAGACCGCCGCCCCCACCAGGAACAACGCCGCCGCGCAAGCCAACGACAAGCCGAGAGCAGTGAACGAATAAGTGCCTGCCACGAGGCCGGTCGCGGCCCAGACGCAGAAGAGGGCCGCGATGGCGATCGACAGTCCATTGCCCATGTGGAGAGTCCGGAGATCCTGCCAGGCCGCCAAGACGAGCAGGCCCGCGAGGATGATCAGGCAGCCTGTCTGGAGAAGCGTTGCCAGGTCCGGCAAAGCCTGGAGCTGCCGGTCAGTTGAGCGCCGCTGCGCCCAGGATGTGGCTCACCTTGTCCGTCACGGAGCGAATGGAGGCAATGGCGGCGACCGCGATCAGCGAGGTGATCAGCGTGTATTCGACCGCTGTGGCGCCCTGGTCGTTCTTCATCAAACGACGGAATATCGAGAGCATTCCCTGGTCTCCAGCCTAAATTTGCCGGCCCCATGCCGAATCAACTTAGCGACGTTACTTAATGCAATGTCTCAGGTCAATTGAAACCCGTCCATTTTGTGTCATCATTTGCCAATATTATGATTTTAAAGGGGAATCTTGGTGGCGCGCTGCGTCATTCGGATCCGAAGGCAATTCCTTCCAGAAACTGAAGCAAGCAGAATTATCGATCTGAAGACAGCCTTGAGATCGCCGCCTGAACGGCAGGTCAGTCTGCTCCGCGAGAGAGCACGGCTGTCCCGATCACGGAACGCATATTGCGCTCAGTCGCGCGGCGGTGGGGATCCCGCATCGACGGAACGCAGCGATACGACGCCCGCGGACTCGGCGGTCTGTCGGTCCAGAGCAGCCTGCCGTCGATAGGCCAGGACACTGAACGGAATGAGCGAGACATAGGCCAGACCGAGCAGGGAAAGGGCGATCCAGGGTGCGCTTGCCAGCACGCCCATGAACAGGCCGGCCCCGAGCAGCAACGGCAGCACGAGGTGACGCGGCACCCGCCCCTTCTTGAACGAGAAGGTCGGCAGCCGGCTCACCATCAGGCCGCCGACGACGATCAGCCCCAGTCCCACGACGACGGCATGGCGCGGCCAGGCCGCCTCGATCTCGAAGCTCACCATGAGGGGCATGAGGGCCAGCAGCGCACCTGCCGGTGCAGGCACGCCGGTGAAGAAGGAACCCGTCCACACCGGAGGCGGCGTGTCGGAAACGAGCGCCGTGTTGAAACGCGCCAGGCGCAACGCCGAGCAGATGGGAAACATCAGCGTCACCACCCAGCCCAGGGCGCCGACATGGGTCAGCGAGGCGAGGTAGAGCACCAGCGCCGGCGCCACACCGAAGCAGAGGAAGTCCGACAGCGAATCGAGTTCCGCGCCGAAACGGCTGGTAACACCGAGCCGCCGGGCGACACGACCGTCCAGGGCATCGAATATCGCCGCCACGATGATGGCAATCACCGCCAGGCGCATCTCTCCCTGAAGGGCGAAGCGGATACCGGTGAGGCCCGAGCAGAGGGCCGCCAGCGTGAGTACGTTGGGGATCAGGCGATGAATCGAGAAGCCGCGTAACCCGCTGCGTTGCGAACGCAGGTCGCTGTCCATATCGGACTCCCTAGAATTCGACGGCGGTGCGCGGTGCGGTCATGACGGGATCCAGTTCGGCCATGACCGTCTCGCCGCCGATCATGCGCTGGCCCGGTGAGACCAGCAAACGAGACCCTGCCGGCAGGTAGAGGTCGGTACGACTACCAAAGCGGATATGGCCAAATCGTTCCCCCGCCGCGATCACCTGCCCCGGCTTGACGCAGCAGACGATGCGACGCGCGACATAACCCGCGATCTGCACGCATCCGATGACCCGCCCATCGGCGCGACGCAACGCCAGTGCCGTGCGCTCGTTGTCCTCGCTCGCCTTGTCGGCGTTGGCGCTCAGGAACTTGCCCGGCCGGTAAGCCACGACATCGACGGTCGCGGCGCAGGGGCTGCGGTTGATGTGGACGTCGAAGACGCTGAGGAAGATCGAGACACGCGTCAGCGGCGCATCGCCCAGTCCCAGTTCCGCCGGCGGCACCGCCTGCACGACCATCTGCACGAGCCCGTCGGCTGGCGCGATCAGGAGCCCGTCCTCCTGCGGCACGCCGCGCGAGGGATCGCGAAAGAAATAGATCGACCACAGGGTTACGACGAACAGGGGCCAGAAAAGCCACGCCACACCGGTCAGCGCGGCAAGGAAGGTCGCGCCGGCGAACAGGGCGATGAAGCGCCAACCGTCTTGCAGGATCGGCACCAGAAAATTGGCCAGCATGATTTGCGCGCTCTTCTCGTCGGAGGATCAGTTGACCTTGGGCAGCGTGAGTATCTGCCCCGGATATATCAGATGGGGATCCACAATCTGGTCCTTGTTTGCGGCAAAAATGACGGTGTGACGCCAGCCGGCGCCATAGTGCGCCCGGGCGATGTTCCAGAGATTGTCGCCCCGCACGATATGAAGCCGCCGTCCGTCGGCGCTTGAAACCGGCGCCACGACCACGCGCTCGAACGCCAGCTCGAGGCGCGCAACGGGCTTGCCGTCCTTGGCGATCCGGTCGAGCCGCAACCGATGCTTGCCCTGATCGAGCGTATCCGCCGGCATCAGCCGCCAATGTCCATCGGCGCCCGCGACGCCTTCCGCCACCATCTTTTCATTCACGTAAGCCCGGACGACCGCGCCCGGGGTGGCCTGGCCCGAGACGGTGATCTGGCCGCGATCGTCGTAGACCAGCGTCGACAGCGACAGATCGGCCGACTTCGGCACCCCAGCGGCCGAGGGCGGCTGGACCAGCGTCGGCACGCCGGCCGGCGGCGAGATCATGACCAGCGTCTCGGCGCGCGGCTGTGTCGGCGCACCGGCCGCGGGCGGTTCCGGGACGACGGCGACCACCGCCTGGCCCGACGTGAGCGGTGCCTTGCCCTCGATATGCTGCACGACGCGCAGTTCGTGCTGGCCGACCGAGAGCGGCGGATCCTGGACGATGATGACCCACTCCCCGCGCGTGTCGGACTCGGCCTTGGCGATCTCCTTGCCCCCGTCCAGCAGCACGATCTTGGCGCCGGGGGCCGCACGACCGGCGATCACGGCACGGCCATCGGGGCCGATCCGTGCGACGTCGAACGAAGGCGCGGTGACGGCAGCAGGCGGCGTCGGCGCCAGCGCCGGAACGGCAGCCGTCGCGGATGGCGGGCCGGACGCAGGGCTGGACGTGCCGGCGGCAGCAGCTGCCGGTTCAGGTGCAGCGCCGCCGATGACGGCCTTGAGCGGCTGGTCGATGGCGGCCTGTTCGGTCAGCTTCCCGCGCCATGCGACTGCCAGTGCGATCGCGATCACCACCGCGCCCACAGCGACCAGCCCGAAAACAGTTCGTGACATCGCCCTCCCAACGGTGCGACCACCATCCCCATGGCGTTCGCAACCACTCTTTGCGAAATGATACCATGTCACCCCGGCGCTGAAACGCGCTGGTTCGTCCTAGAAAAGCAGCTTTCGTGCCCGAATACACCCCCTCCTCCCTTTGTGTCTTCTGCGGCGCCCGTTTCGGGGCCGATCCCGCCACCCGCGAGACCGCGATCGGCCTGGGCCGCCTTCTGGCCGCCGAGGGCATTACGCTGGTCTACGGCGGGGGCGGAGTCGGCCTGATGGGGCTGGTCGCCAATGCCGCTCTCGACAATGGTGGCCGTGCGATCGGGATCATCCCGAACTTCCTTCTGCAGCGCGAGGCGGGCCATCCGGCGCTCACCGAAACGGTGGTCGTCGAGACCATGCACGAGCGCAAACTCCAGATGTTCGAGCGTTCCGACGGCTTCCTGATCCTGCCTGGCGGGATTGGGACCCTGGAGGAGTTCTTCGAAGTCCTGTCCTGGCGGACCCTGGGCCTTCACAACAAGCCGATCGTGATCATCGACCAGGGCGGCTATTGGCAGCCGCTGGCCGCCCTGCTCCGGGGCGTCGTGGAGGGCGGCTTCGCCGAACGGACGCACCTCGACCATGTCGCTTTCGTGAGCGAGCTGAAGGACGTCCTGCCGGCGATTGCGGCAATGCCCCCGTCCGCCGGCTTCGAGAAACGCCTGGATAGAGTCTGAAGCTTCGCAAGCCTGTTCGGTTGCGACGCAAACCGGGTTGCCGAACCAGCGCCCGATTGTTCCGCCTCTCCCCGCCCATTTCTAAAGCGTTGATCCGCAGTGAGTGGCCTGAGCCGCGATGTCGGCTTTCGTCAGCGGCGGGCCCAGGAACTCGACCTTCCAGCGCTCCCCGAACGCGTTGAGTGCGTCTCGATCCAGCTTCCCGTCTCGCATCACCTCGCCCAGGCCGCGAAAGAAGGCTTCGGCATCCAGACCCGGCAGTATCTGGATGAATTGCCGCGCGGGCGCATCGCCAACGTTGACGAACGTGTGCGCACATTCTCCAGGAACAGTCACCACGTCGCCTGCGCTCGCGACGAGACGCTTTCCGTCGACCTCGAACAGGTAGCGACCCTCCAGCACATAGAAGATTTCGGTTTCCCGGTGTCGATGCAGCGGCGGACCGTAACCGGGCGCGTTTGCCGTCTCGATGGAGGTGAGCGTCCCGCCCGTCGAGTCCGGCGGGACCCGCACGAGCAAAGTCAGGCCGATCTGAGGAATGACGATCGGCGCCTCGTCATGAGTGGAGTGAACGAACCTGAACGACATGGCGATTGTCTCCGTCATTGAGTGTCGACGCTGATGTCAGTTGCGGCGAGCCGTGTAACCTTCCGGCAGGTCTTCAGGCGCGCAGGCAATGACGGACTCGTTGTCGCGGCCACAATCCTCGACGAAGGTGATCCGCGAGAACTCGTCCACCACCTCGATCGGGTAGGTCGGACCGGCCTCGCGGTAGCCCTGCATGGCCTCGAGGTGCTCGTTCTGGAAGCAGGTGATCTTCTTCGGATCTTCGACGATCCATCGCGGGAAGAACGTCGCCCCGTGCGAACGTCGCTCGGCGAAGTTGAAGGCGAGGCTGACACACGTGCCGGTCGGTTCAGTCCAGGACACCTTCACGATATCGTCGGCGAGCCGCGCGACATGCACTGGCTGGTCCTTCACCCAGCGGCCGCCGACCAGTCCGCCATGCACACGATAGTCCAGGGTCCGCTCATTCTTGATATAGATTTCGTACTGCCAGCCGTTCTCGTACGTGTAGATGATGTGCTTGCCGACGAACGGCGCAATCTCCGCCGGATGCGTGGACTCGAACGAGGCAGTCATGATCGTCTCCTGATGGTGAGGCCTGGTGATCAGCGGAAGCCATACGCGGCCCAGCGGTGCCTGACCCTGGCAACGATCTCGGCCGGATAGCCGTGGCGGAACGACGCTCGGATGGGCAGCGCCTCTCCCCATTCATCGGGTGGCAGGCAGTTGTAGACGATCTTGCCGGTGGCGGCCGCGACCTTCTCGCTGCTGCGCAGATAGGCGAGCAGCGGCGCTGCCGGGATGTGCTCGAAGGTGGCGTGCCCCAGCTGGGGATGGCAACGTGTGGCGAAGGCCCAGACCAGTTCCCTGACGTTCGTCGGATCGACATCGTCGTTCAGCACGATCACCTTGGGAATCACCGCCCCCGCCTTTCCGGCGAACACCACCTCACCGATGCGCCGGCACAGGGCTGCACTGTCTTCGATACCGGTGCGCCGGCGCCAATCCCGCGGCACGGTCACGACCAGCCAGTGCAGCGCCGATTCGAGCGGAATCCAGGCGGTGGTGATGGCGAGGCCGGCAGCCCGCAGGTCGTGCAGGATCTGGGCCGCCGACGGGATGCCCCAGGCCGTGTGGTTTTCCTCGACCGGCTCGCCCGCGACGACGACCGGGAGGATAGCGCCCGTGCGATGGCTGATCGCCGTCACGTGATAGACCGGCCGGCGCGTCGGCGGCTCGGCGGGAACATAGCCCGCAAACTCGCCCATCGGGCCCTCCTCGATGGCTTCGTCGAGATGGAGGTGTCCCTCGATCAGGATCTCCGCACTGGCCGGCGCCTCGAGATCGATGGTGCGACAGCGCACCGTCCGGATCGGCCGACCGAGCAGCGCACCGAGCCGGTCGGCTTCGTCGACATGGGCCGGCAGCGGCATGCCGCAGATGAAGGGAATCGCAGGCTCGACCCCGAGGGCGAGGGCAAACGGCATCGGCTTGCCGATGGCTGCCCAGGCCTGCGCCACCATGCCGACATGCTGCTCGCGAGCGACGATGCCGGTCAGGCGTTGTCCGTCGACCAGCATCATCCGGGCGATCGACCAGTTGGTCCAGGCGCCGTCCGGCATGCGCGCGACGATGCAGCCCCAGGTGTTGAGATAGCGGCCGCCGTCCCCGTGATGCAGCAGCGGCACCGGCAGGCGCGTGAGATCCACGGCGTCGCCCGTGGTGACGTGCTCGAAGCATGGTGCATCGGCGACGACCACCGGCGGTATCGCCGGCTGATCGAGGCTGTCGGCGATCGCCTCGACGATCTCCAGGCCATTGCTGCTCGGCGGCAGGCCGAGCGCCAGCGCCACCCGCGCCAGCCGGAGACCGGGTTGGCAGCTGGTGCCGCCGGGCGCGCCGAGGATGCGGAAACCGTTTCCCGGATGATCGGAGAAGGATTTGAACAACGGCGCCGGTGCACCGGTTTCGTAGCAGCGCCGCGTGATGGCCCCGACCTCGAGGTCGAGCGCTACCGGCACGTCGATCTCCTGGAGTTCGCCGAGGCGGCGCAAGGCCTCGACGTATTGACGAAGGTCGGTCAACGGCACGGCCTCGGGTCCCCGATTGACCTGGCGGGGCGGAAGGATGACAGGATCGCGCATGGGGCTTCCCGGGTGCGAGGGCAACGATCGGGAAGCTAGTCGACGGCTGCCGCGGCGACATCGTCACAACTGAGGATGCTACGGTCTCGCCGGTGCGAGGACGGACAGCGATGCCATCGCGGCCTCCAGGTCGCGCAGGTTCTCGCATTCGCACTTGCCGAGGATCGACCGGATCTGGCTGCGCACCGTCGTCAGCGAGACGGCCCGCAGCCGCGCCACGTCCTCGGCGCTTGCGCCCCCGGACAGCGCGGCTGCGACCTCCGCTTCGGCACGGCTGAAACCGAAGACGTCGCACAGCAGGTCGACCGATGGCGCCACAGCCCGGCCGAGTCGTTGCAAGACGACCATGGCGAGGCCCTCGGCGGGGCCGCCGCTCGCATGTCCGCCGCGATCGCGCGCCAGGCCTGCAGGCGCGGGCGACACCAGCACCGCGCAGGCCGCCCCGTCACGCCCTTCGATCCTCATCGCGCCGCCGGTGCCGCTGGCCGTCGCAGGGGCAATGAGGCGGCGCAGCCGGGCGGCGTCCTGCCGCGAGCGTGCGGCCAGATAGACGCCATTTCCGGCATACGGCCCCGAACGCATCGAGCCCAGACCGGAGGCGCCGTGGTCGAGATGGCGGCGGCCAGCCTCGTTGAGGAAATGCAGCTTCAGTCCGGCATCGACGATCGCCATGCCCACGGTGACGGAGTCGAGCGCGGCGCGCGTCAGACACGCGTCCTCGGCGACGAGCCCGAGCCGCTCGCGAAGTTCGAGAGCGCGCTGGAGATGCGGCAGCAGAATTTCGAGCAGGCGCACGTCGTGAGCGCCGAAGGGCTGGCTGGTGTCGTCCCGAAACAGGCCGATCGGATTTGCCTGACCGACGCCCACCATGCCGCCGAGCATATGCCGGCGCGCATGCCGTCTCGCAAAATCGGCATAGTATTCGCTGCGCAGGAAAGCGTCCTCGGCCACGATCTCGGCGCCGATCCTGGCGCGCCCCAGGTGGCCCGACCGTTCCTCTGAGAAATCGCGCCGCGCCCGGCTCGTGTAGGGATCGATCGAATGATAATAGGCGGCGTAGACCGCATCGCCCTCGTCGACGTTCATCAGAAGGTTGCGCGACGAGCCGTTTGCGTCGGGGACTCGAAGTATGGCGCGCCGTGCATTCGTCAGCCGGCGCAGGCGGTCCCCGACCTGGTGCCAATCGCCCCCGCCGGTGGACGCTTCGTAAATGGCGCCGACACAGTCGGCGATTTCACGCTCGGTCTGGCCATGCCGTGACACCGCGCACTCGTAGAGGTTTCCTGCCTATCAGACCGCCTGCCGCTGTCAATGCGAGAGGGAGAGGCGGTGGATGACGGCTCCCATTTTCGCCTGACGCCCGACCGATTGCTTTCCCGGCCGGTTGCCGGAGCACCAGGCTCATTGCCGGGCGGAGCGCGCTGGCGGGGGTCGCGCCGGTGGACACTGATGACGGTCTCCGCAGCGGCGATACCCGTCTCGTGACAAGGCCGTGGCGGCTCTCAAAGACCCCCATTGCCAGGGACAAATCTTCCAAGGTCGACGCTCGGGAAGGAGTGGGTCAAACACCTCGGCGACGCCGCCGTGCCGGAGATTGCCTTTGCCGCACGGCGGTGCAACAAGACAGGCCAGAATCAGCAATTTATCAACCCAGCCGAACCCAAAGCGGCGCACGGAGGTGCAGGTATGTCAGATCTCGAAATCGTCTGGACGAAGGTCGACGAGGCTCCCGGCCTTGCGACGTTCTCCCTGCTCCCGATCGTCGAGGCGTTCGTGGCGACCGCGGGCGTCAAGATGAAGCTGAAGGACATTTCGCTGACCGGCCGGATCATCGCCAATTTCCCCGAAAAGCTGAAGCCGGAGCAGAAGATTCCCGACGAGCTGGCCGAACTCGGCAAGCTGACGCTGAAGCCGGAAGCCAACATCATCAAGCTGCCCAACATTTCGGCCTCGATCCCGCAGCTCAAGGCCGCGATCAAGGAACTGCAGAGCAAGGGCTACGACATCCCGAACTACCCCGACAGCGACGCGACGCCGGCCGACAAGGAAATCCGCGCCCGCTACGGCAAGGTGCTGGGCAGCGCGGTCAACCCGGTGCTGCGCGAGGGCAATTCCGACCGCCGCGCCGCCGGCGCCGTCAAGCAGTACGCGCGCAAGCACCCGCACAAGATGGGCGCCTGGAGTAAGGATTCGAAGACCCGGGTCGCCCACATGTCGGCCAACGACTTCTACGGCTCCGAAGTCGCGACGACCGTCGCGGCACCGACCAACGCCCGCATCGAGCTGGTCGCCGCCGACGGCGCGACCACGGTGCTGAAGCCCAAGATTCCGCTCAAGGCCGGCGAGATCATCGACTGCTCGGTGATGAGCGCCAGGGCGCTCCGCGCCTTCTACGCCGAGGCGATCGAGCTGGCGAAGAAGGACGGCGTCCTGTTCTCGCTGCATCTCAAGACGACCATGATGAAGATCTCCGATCCCATCCTGTTCGGGCATTGCGTTTCGGTGTTCTTCGCCGACGTGTTCGCCAAGCATGGCGAGACGTTCAAGAAGATCGGCATCGATCCCGACAACGGCCTGGGCGACCTGCTCACCCGGATCGAGGCGCTGCCGGAGGCCGAGAAGGCCGCGATCAAGGCCGACATCGCGGCCGAGTATGCGAAGCGCCCCGGCCTCGCAATGGTGAACTCCGACAAGGGGATCACCAACCTCCACGTACCGAGCGACGTGATCATCGACGCCTCGATGCCGGCGATGATCCGCGAGTCGGGCAAGATGTGGGGTGCCGACGGCAAGCTGTACGACACGATCGCGGCAATTCCCGATCGTTGCTACTCGACCCTGTTCCAGGCCGTCATCGAGGACTGCAAGGCGCATGGCGCTTTCGATCCGAAGACGATGGGCTCGGTGCCTAACGTGGGCTTGATGGCACAGCAGGCCGAGGAGTACGGCTCGCACGACAAGACCTTCGAGATTGCCTCGGCCGGCACGGTGCGCGTCGTTGCCGAGGACGGCACCGTCCTGATGGAACAGAAGGTCGAGACCGGCGACGTCTTCCGGATGTGCCAGGTCAAGGACGAGCCGATCCAGGACTGGGTCAAGCTCGCCGTGCGCCGCGCGCGCCTCAGCAACACCCCGGCGGTGTTCTGGCTGGATGCCAAGCGTGCCCACGATGCGCAGTTGATCGCCAAGGTCGAAAGGTACCTCAAGAACGAGGACACCAAGGGCCTGGACATCCGCATCCTGGCGCCGGTCGAGGCCACGAAGCTGTCGCTCGAGCGCATCCGCCAGGGGCTGGACACCATCTCCGTCACCGGCAACGTGTTGCGCGACTACCTGACCGATCTGTTCCCGATCATGGAGCTGGGCACGTCGGCCAAGATGCTGTCGATCGTCCCGCTGCTGGCGGGCGGTGGGTTGTTCGAGACCGGGGCCGGCGGATCGGCGCCCAAGCATGTCGAGCAGTTCCAGCACGAAGGCTACCTGCGCTGGGATTCGCTGGGCGAATTCCTGGCGCTGGGCGCCTCGCTGGAGCACCTGGCGCAGACGACCGGCAACGAGGACGTGAAGGTCCTGGCCGAGACGCTCGACGAAGCCAACGGCAAGATCCTCGACGACAACCGTTCGCCCGCTCGCAGGGTCGGCGAACTGGACAATCGCGGCAGCCATTTCTACCTGGCAAAGTACTGGGCGGAGGCGCTGGCGCGGCGCGACAACAGCACCGCCCTGTCGGCCCGCTTCAAGCCGCTGGCGGAGGCTCTGGAGGCCAACGAAGCCAAGATCAATGCCGAGCTGATCGCCGCGCAGGGCAAGCCCGTGGATACGGGCGGCTACTATCTGCCCGACCAGGGCAAGACATCGGCCGGGATGCGGCCGAGTGCGACGTTGAACGAAGCGCTCGCTGCCCTCTAAAGCAGCGTCAGGTGAAGCCGCCCCGGGCAACCGGGGCGGCTTTCTAAATTGCGCGTTACGGGAAGTGTGAGGTCGGGAAGATGCCGAAGATCAAGGTGAAGAACCCGGTCGTCGAGATGGACGGCGACGAGATGACCCGCATCATCTGGGCGTTCATCAAGGAAAAGCTGATCCTTCCCTATCTCGACATCGACCTGAAGTATTACGATCTCGGGATCGAGAATCGCGACAGGACCGCCGACAAGGTGACCGTCGAGTCTGCCGAGGCCACCAAGACGTACGGCGTCGCGGTGAAGTGCGCGACCATCACGCCGGACGAAGCCCGCGTGAAGGAATTCGATCTCAAGGAGATGTGGCGCTCGCCGAACGGCACCATCCGCAACATCATCGGCGGCACCATCTTCCGCGAGCCGATCGTCTGCAAGAACGTCCCCCGCCTGGTGCCGGGCTGGACCCATCCGATCGTCATCGGCCGCCACGCCTTCGGCGACCAGTATCGCGCCACGGATTTCGTCGTGCCGGGCAAGGGCAAGCTCACCGTCCGCTTCGAAGGCGAGGACGGCACGGTCATCGAGCACGAGGTGTTCGACTTCCCGGCCGGCGGCGTCGCCATGACGATGTACAATCTCGACGAGTCGATCGTCGGTTTCGCGCGCAGCTCGTTCAATTACGGCCTGATGCGCGGCTGGCCGGTCTTCCTGTCGACCAAGAACACGATCCTCAAGCGCTATGACGGGCGCTTCAAGGACCTGTTCCAGGAGGTCTTCGACAAGGAATTCGCCGACAAGTTCAAGGCGAAGAACATCTACTATCAGCACCGCCTGATCGACGACATGGTCGCCTCCGCCCTCAAATGGCACGGCGAATTCGTCTGGGCGTGCAAGAACTACGACGGCGACGTCCAGTCGGACACCGTGGCCCAGGGCTTCGGCTCGCTGGGCCTCATGACCTCCGTCCTGCTGACGCCGGACGGCAAGACCGTCGAGGCCGAGGCCGCGCACGGCACGGTGACGCGCCACTTCCGCGAGCACCAGCAGGGCAAGCCGACCTCGACCAACCCGATCGCCTCGATCTTCGCCTGGACCCAGGCCCTCAAGTATCGCGGCACCTTCGACGATACGCCCGACGTTGTGAGGTTCGCGACCGCTCTGGAAAAGGTCTGCGTAGAGGCCGTGGAGAGCGGCAAGATGACCAAGGATCTCGCGCTGCTGATCGGCATGAACCAAGCCTATCTGACCACCGAGGAGTTCCTCGCCGTCCTCGACGGCAACCTCAAGGCCCAGATGGCCAGCTGGTAGGCCTCGTTTGATCGTCGCCGGCGCCGACGGTTGCCGCACCGGCTGGGTGGTCTGCCGGCGCGATGGCGACGGCGCCCTGGACGTCAGAGTCGTCGAGACCCTTGCAGAGGCCTGCGAAGGCCTTGCGATCCTGGCCGTCGACATGCCGATCGGGCTCGTCGACATGCCGCGCCCCGGCCGCACCTGCGAACGCGAAGCACGGGCTCTCCTACCCGGCAAGACGAGTTCGGTCTTCCCCACGCCCTGCCGGCCGGCCCTCGCCTGCACCACGCATAGCGAGGCCAATGCCCTCAGCAAGACACTGGGCGTCGGGCTGACCCGGCAGACCTTTCATCTCTTCCCGAAGATGCGCGAGGTCGATGCCCTGATGCGCGACACCGGAGCCCTGCGCTCGATCGTCCACGAGGCGCATCCCGAACTGGCCTTTGCACGCATGAACGGCGGCACACCGGTGCTCAGCAAGAAACGCCGCCCCGAAGGCTTCGCCGAGCGCCTCGAGTTGCTCGCGCGCCACGGCTTCCCTTGGGGGCCGCGATCGCTCCCCGGTGCAACCCGCGACGACGTGCTCGATGCCATGGCCGTCTGCCGTACGGCCCTGCTGATCGCTCAAGGTACGGCGACGCGCCTGGGGCTGGAGCAAGAGCGTGACCGCTACGGCCTGCCGATGAACATCTGGTTCTAAGACGCTGTCAACAATGGGTTTTCGAACACGGGCCCTGATTCAGCAGGGTGCGACATTCGATTCATTTATTTCGTTTATTTCGTTAGTTTCGTTTATTCGCCGGGAGTTCGGCTTTTCAACGGCGTGCTCGGGCGCGGACGCACCGTCGCACGCCGGTCTTGAACCCGAGGCTGCCGACATCGACGTCCGCATGATCGCGAACGTCCTCGGGGGTTAGTGCGAGAGCAGCACCGGCAGGCGAGCATCCGCGAACACGCCGGTCGTTGCGCCACCAAGGACGAAGTCGCGGAGGCGGGAATGGCCGAACCCTCCCATCGCGAGCATCTGCGCGCCCTCCGCCAGGGCCTTCTCCTGCAACGCCTGGGCAATCGTCTTTTCGCCGAGGGCGATCTCGATGGAATTTGCCTTCACCCCCCGCTTCTCCAGCGAGGAAGCAAGAAGGCTGGCGAGAGCTGCTCCAGCCAGAGGCTTCTCATCGCGGACCGTCAATACCGTGACGCGACCACCCTCTGCCAGAAGTGGAAGGGCATCCCCGAGCGCGCGGGCGGCAACCCGGCTTGCATCCCACGCGATCGCGATATGGTCCAGCCGGCCGACTGGCCGGGCCGAACCCGGCACCAGAATGGCTGGCCGACCGGATCCGAATACGACGGCCTCGATCAGATGCTGGGCGGAAGGCTCTTCCCTGGACCAGGGAAGCACCACCAGGTCGTAGTATCGAGCCTCGGCGGCAGCCGCATCAAGGAGCCCGCTCAGAAGGACCTCCCGGCTCGTGCAGTTCACGGCGGGAGGTGCCCCGAGCCCGCCGATCAGGCTCTGGAGGCGGGCGCATTCGGACCTGCTCTTGTCTTCGGCCGCCTGAACCAGACCCGGAATGTCGATCAGCAGGCCGGCCAACGACGAGGGCACCCGCGGAATATCGACAGAGAACGTCGTGACCTGGAGCGCCCCGCCCAGCGACAGGGCGAAGCCGGCAGCGGCCAGGACGGCCTCATCTGCGACCGCTTCCGGATAGGTGGCCAAGGGCATGTAGGCCAGACGGGTCGTTGTCATGTCGCTTCTCCAGTCGAATGAGCCGAGCGTGAGGAACGGCCGACCGCCTCGCCTCACAAGCTGTGCAATTCTGGAGAAAGCGACCGGTTCCGCCCTTGATCTGGGTCAAGCGCGACGGCCAGCCGTTCACTCGTTCAGTGGTAGATGAAGAGCGGAACCGGCGCGCTGTCGAACAGGTGCCGTGTCGTGGAGCCGAAGAGGATCTCCCGCACTCCACGATGACCGAAGGCGCCCATGACGAGCAACCGCGCACCCGTCTCCGAAGCGCGCCTCAGCAGGACATCGGCCGGGTTGTCTGTCGTTGCGATCGCCTCGAGGTCGGCATCGACGCCATGCAGAGCCAGGAATGAACGGGCCCGCTCGGCAACCGACAGGGCGGCCGAACGCTCGCGCCCGATCGACAGGATGCGGGCCCCGGAGGATCCGAAAATCCCCATCAGCGCCGCGACCTGCAACGCCTTCGCAGCCGGCGCGCTTCCATCGTAGGCCACCAGGACGGGCCCCTTCTCTACCCATTGGGGACCGCTCACCACGACCGGACGGCACCCCTTGGCGATGATGTGGTGGACGAGAGGCGTCACCCCTTCTACCGCCTCGAGATGAAACTCGGCGTCCCGGCCGGTAACGACGAGGTCGCAGGTCTCGATCATCCGAAGCAATCCATCGCGCACGTCCGCGTCCATCGTGGAGCACACGGCATCCATACCCTCGTCTGCCAGGGAACGCCGGAACAGGTCCGGAAGTTCGGCAATTCTCGCGCGCCGTTCGTCCGCCAGCTTCTTGCGATGCTGCAAACGGTCGTAGGCGTATTGCACGCCGCCGATGGGCACCGGCTCGACGCGATCGAGATCACTGACATCCAGTGCGGTCACGCCTCTTACCTGGGCGCCGCATTGTCGAGCCAATGCAACCGCGAGTCCTCTGGCGGCAACGGCTGACGGGGTGTCATCGACGGTGACGAGAATGGAACGCATGCGACCCTCTCCCCCAACGCCATCCGGAACGGCGCGCGCACAATGACTTCACCCCGCGCGCCATCGCGACGATGGCATAGAAAACCATGATCGCTGCTTAGCGAGAAGCTGCATGCCTCACATTGACCTGGGTCAAGAACGCTTCAGCGAGACCGGAACGCCCAGCCGCACTATTCCGGCTTGACGCCGGCGGCCTTAAGCACCGGCACCCAGATCGGCTCCTGCACCTTGAGCCAGTCGGCCAGCTGCTCCGGCGTGCCGCCCATCGCGACGAAGCCGCGCTTTGCGAGGTCCTCCTTCTGCCCCGGCGTCGCCACGGCGGCGTTCAGCGCCTGGTTCAACCGGGCGACGATCGCCGGCGGCGTGCCCGCAGGCGCGAGAAGCGTGTAGACGATCGTGCCGTCGACATCGCCGGCGCCCAGTTCCTTGAAGGTCGGGATGGTCGGGGCGACCGACGAGCGCTCCAGCGACGCCATGGCATAGGGCTTGAGCTTTCCGGCCGCGATCTGCGGCGCGACGCTGGTGATGCTCGACATGCCGAGCTTGATGTGGCCGCCCAGCAGGTCGGTGACCAAAGGGCCGGTCCCGCGGAACGGCACGTGCGTCAGCCTGATGCCGTTCAGCATGGCGAACTGCTCGGCCGACAGGTGCATCGGCGTGGTCAGGCCCGCCGTGCCGTACTGCACGGAGCCGGGTGCCGCCTTCGCCGCTGCGATGATCGCCTTGAGGTCCGGCCACGGCGCATCGAGGCTGCCGACCAGGACGGACTCCTGCTTGGCGATAAAGCCGATCGGGACGAAGGCCGTCTTTGCATCGAAGCCGAGCTTGGCCACGATGTGGGGATAGAGTGGCAGGTTGTTGGCGCTGACCACCATCCAATGGCCGTCCGCCGGCTGCTTGGCGACGAACTCGTGGGCGATGCTGCCGCCGCCGCCGCCCTTGTTGTCGACGATCACGGTGCCGCCCCCCATGCCACCGAGGGCCTTCTGCATCGGCTCCTGGATCGCCCGCGCCAGCGCATCCGTGCCGCCGCCAGGCGGAAACGGCACGACGATATGCACGGGTTGCGACGGGAAGGTCTGGGCCCAGGCCGGCAGTCCGGCCGCCGCGAGGGCGGCCGCGGCGGGCAGGCGCAGCACATGACGTCTCGAGAATATCGACCGATGATCCGACCTACGCATGGCATTCCTCCAAAGCCTGCTCCCGTTTACCGGAGCATTCGCCGTGAAGAAGCCTAGCGCCCGCGCGACACGCGCGGAATCAAAAACCGGTACGCGTTCCGCTTCGGTCAGACCATTCCGAGGGCGTGCTTGTAGACGTCGAGCAGCGTCTCCTGCTCCGCCCTGTCGGCGGCATCCATGGAGCGCATCGAGACGATCTTGCGCATGGTCTTCACGTCGTAGCCGACGCCCTTGGCCTCGCTGTAGACGTCCTTGATGTCGCCGCCGATGGCCTTGCGCTCTTCCTCGAGCTTCTCGATTCGCTCGATGAAACTCTTCAGGCGGTCGGCCGAGATCGGGCCAGCTTTCGTCTTCTTGGAAATCGCGCTTCCGTCCGGCATGTCCAGCTACTCCATGGTCCGACCGGCAAGACCATAGAAGCGACCACTGTGTCCACTCAATTACATCGATGTGCTGAAACGTGGGGATAACGGGGACGGTAGCTGCCCCGGGACACTCTATGCACGGGCCGGGAACTGTGTTCGCCAGTGGTGCGCGACGTCGATGCCGCGGCAGAACCAGACCCCTTCACGGCCGGTCGCATGCTGCAGGAACCTGACGAGGCCACCGGCGCGGCCCGGCCGTCCGATCAGCCGATCGTGAAGGCCGATCGACAACAGCTTCGGGGCCCCCGCCAGCCCTTCCTCGTAGAGGAAGTCGAAGGCATCGCGCATGTATTCGAAGAAGTCCTGGCCGGTCGAGAAGCCGGAATTCCCGTCGAAGCGATTGTCGTTGGCTTCGTAGGAATACGGGATCACCAGATGGGGACCGTTCGCGGTTTCGACCCAGTAGGGCAGCTCGTCCGCGAGCGAGTCCCGGTCGTAGAGAAAGCCGCCCTCCTCGGCCAGGAGCCGGCGCGTATTCTCGCCGGGACGCCCGGTCATCCAGCCCAGCGGACGGCTTCCGGTGAGACGCGTCAGGATCTCGACCGCCCGGTGGACATGCCGGCGTTCGGTCGCCTCGTCGACGTCGCCATAGTCGATCCAGCGATAGCCGTGGCTGACCATCTCGTGACCGCGCTCGACGCAGGCCCGGGCGAGCAGCGGATTCTGTTCGAGCGCGCGGGCGACCCCCAGGACGCTGACCGGCACGGAGAACCGCGCGAAAATGTCGAGGAGCCGCCAGGCGCCGCGCCGGCTGCCATACTCGAACGCCGACTCGACGAGGGGCACCCTCCGCCCGGCCTTGGCGGCGACGCCGATGTCGTTGAGCATCCCTTCCGACACGGGATCGCCATTGACCAATGTCGACTCACCGCCGCCTTCGATGTTGAGGTTGAAGTTGACCGCGATCCGGGCATTGCCCGGCCAGTGCGGATGGGGCGGTCGCTCGCCATAGCCGACCAGATCCCGGGTCTTCATCGGGTCGGGGCGGATGTCGCTGGCGGCAGCGGGATCGAGTGTGGACATTTGCGGCTCCGGGATTAGTGGGCGGCGTCGAGAGGGGCGCTGCAGGGATCGTAGGCGAAGAACCAGTCGACCTCCGTCGGACCGTGCATCCAGGTGTTGTCGATCGAAATGCGCTGAACCTCGGCGACCCGCGGAATCCGGTTGGCGGCATAGCGGCGGAAGGCCGCCTCCGTGTCGGAGGCGGCGACGATACAGCGATGCAGAACGGCGGCGTCTTCGATCGCCATCGAGCCGCCGGCCGCCATGAACGGCCGGACGGCGTGGCAGGCGTCGCCCATCAAGACGACGCGACCTTCGTGCCAGCGATCGTTTCTCGGCCGGTCCATGATCGGCCATACGGTGACGTCCGCCGCCGCCTCGGCGGCGCGCAGCAGTTCGGGATGGAATCCCTCGAGTCCCGAAACGAATTCGTCGCGACTGCCGGCGATCGGTGTGCCATCCCCATCCCAGCGATCGGCCGGAATGGCGGCCATCACATAGACCTCATCCCGTCGCGCCGTCATGTAGTAGACGAGCACGTGACGGTCCGGTCCCCACCACTTGGTGCAATCCCGAATCTCCCGCCCGCCGAGACGATCGGCGGGAAAGACGGCCCGCGGTGCGATGCGCCCGATGAAGCGTGGCTCTTCCTTGCCGAGGATCTCGTCGCGCACGCGCGAGCGAATGCCATCGGCGCCGATCACGATATCGGCCTCGGCGCTGGCGCCATTGTCGAAGGCCAGCCTGATCCCCGCCGGCGTCTCGTCGAGGCCCGCAAGCCGATGGCCGAACCGAATCGTTCCCGGTGCGAGCGGCGTCTGGAGAATGCGATGCAGATCGGCTCGATGAATGTTGACGAAGGAGCCGTCAAATCGAGCTTCACAGGCTTCGTCGAAGACGAGCTCGTACAGCGTCTCGCCGCTGTCCCATGCCCGGCTGACGAAGGCATCCGGGCGGATTCCGGTCTCGGTCAGGCTCCTTTCGAGATCCAGCCGCCGCAAGACCTTGGCGACGTTGGCGCCGAGGATGATGCCCGCGCCGATCCTCGAGAAATTCGGCGTCTGCTCATAGACGGCCACGGGGTATCCGTCTCGCTGCAACAGCGCCGCCACTGTCAGCCCCGCCAACCCACCGCCGACAACTGCGACTCGCGTCTGCCGATCCATCCGCTCCACCTCGATCACGACCTTTGAAGCTCTCCTCGTAAATCATTCGCTATCGAATGAATAGAGACAAGAGCGAGCGCATGAATGGCTTCGATCAGCCCTGCGCATATGGAATAATGCCCCATTATACGACACGATTTCAGCAAAATGGCCAAAAGACAGGCAAATGCCGGCCCGCCCGATTCCACGGCACATTCGTCTTTTCATTCGATATGGAATGAAATATGCAAGGCCAACGGGACTCAGTGGCGGCGACCGCGCCGCAGCCTGCCGGGGGCCCTTCCCAGTTCGAACCGAGGATGTGATTTATGAAACTGCTTGGACGTCTCGCCGCCGCAATCGGCCTCGCAGTGGGCATGGTCAGCGCCAGCGCGTTGCCGGCTCACGCGACCGACGTGAACTTCATCACCGACTTCGGCTTCAACGGACGGCACGCCTACTTCTACGTCGCGCGCGAGAAGGGCTACTACAAGGAAGCCGGCCTCGACGTGACCTTCCTGCGCGGGCAGGGCTCGGCCGATGCGATCAAGAAGGTTGCAGCCGGCCTCGCCACCATAGGATTTGCCGATGCGGGCTCGCTCGTGCTGGCCCGCGGCAACGATGGCGTGCCGGTGAAGCTGGTTTCGATCGTCTATGCCCGGCCGCCGCAGGCCATCTTCGCGGTCAAGGGAGCCGGCATCGCCTCTCCCAGGGATCTCGAGGGCAAGACGATCGCCGATACCGCATCGAGTTCGATCCGCCTGCTGTTTCCGGCCTTCGCCAAGGCCGCCGGCATCGATGCGGGCAAGGTGAAATGGGTCGTCGCGGAAGGCTCCGCCCTGCCGTCACTTCTCGCCAACGGCCGGGTCGATGCGATCGGCCAGTTCTCGGTGGGAGAGCCGCTGATCGCGGCCGCGATCGCGCCGAAGGAACCGGTCCGCATCGCCTACAAGGACTCCGGCCTGGACTTCTACGGCAACGGACTGATCGCCTCGGAGGAGACGATCGCCAAGCAGCCCGAACTCGTGCGCGCCTTCGTCAAGGCGACGATCAAGGGCATGAAGGACGCCTTCGCCAACCCGGCCGAAGCCGCCGCCATCATGGCCAAGTACCAGAAGGAACTGGCGCCTGCGATCATCGAAGGCGAGACGAAGCTCGTCGGCGAACTCGCGACCGTTCCCGGTCAGCCGCTGGGCAGAATCGACGCCAAGAGCATCGCGGGGACCATCGACGTCATTTCGGCGAACTTCACTCTGAAGACTCCCGTGCAGCCGGGGCAGCTCTACGCACCGGGCTTCGTCGAATGATCGCGGCCGCCGGTGGCCTGGCGGCCGCCCCTCCGCCGGCGGCGGATGTGGCGGCCATCGATCTCCTGGGCGTGAGCAAGCACTACCCCGGCTCGGCGGGAAAATCGGTCCACGCGCTTGGGCCGATCGATCTGCGGATCCCGAGCGGCAGCTTCGTCGCTGTCGTCGGCCCCTCCGGTTGCGGCAAGTCGACCCTGTTGCGACTGGTCGCCGGCCTGGAAAAGCCCGACGCCGGCACGATGTCGCGCTACGGCACACCGCTCGACGCACCCTCCCATGAGGTCGGAATCGTCTTTCAGGAGCACGTGCTGTTCCCCTGGAACACGGTGCTGGAGAACGTGTTGCTTCCCGCCGACGTTCTCGCGCTGCCCAAGGCGGCGGCCCGCGAGCGCGCCCTGCGCCTCCTCGAGATGACGGGTCTGGGGGCCTTCGCCGATCACCGTCCCCAGATGCTGTCCGGCGGCATGCGCCAGCGCGCGGCGCTCTGCCGGGCGCTGCTGGCGGATCCGCGCCTGCTGCTGCTCGACGAGCCGTTCGGCGCGCTCGATGCCCTGACGCGTGAGGAGCTTTCGCTGGAACTGTCGAGCCTGTGGCAGGATCTCGGACGGACCGCCTTCCTGATCACGCATGACATCGAGGAAGCCATCTTGCTGAGCGATCGTGTGCTGGTGATGTCGCCGCGGCCGGGCCGCATTCGCGCCGACTTCGTCATCGACCTGCCGCGCCCGCGCAATGCCGATACGCCGAGACTGCCGCGCTTCCAGGAGCTCAAGCAGGAAATCCGCGACATCATCTTCGACCGCCGGGCCTGATCGATGAGTGCGTCCGCCTCCTCGCGCCTTGCCGGGCGCGCTACCATGCCTGCCGTCTATCTTGCCCTGTTCGTCGCCTGGGAACTGTCCGTCCGCTTCTTCACGATTCCCGCCTGGATCCTGCCGGCCCCCACCGAAATCGCAAGGACCGCGCTGCAGTGGGCTCCGGAACTGGCGCTCAATAGCCTCGTGACGCTGCGCGAGACGTTGGTGGGGTTCGTGCTCGCCATCGCGCTGTCCCTCCCGCTGGCGGTGCTCATCGCCCTGAACGCGACCGCCCGCCGGCTTCTCTATCCGATCCTGCTCGGCCTCCAGTCGGTGCCCAAGGTCGCCGTGGCTCCCCTGATCATCCTGTGGCTCGGTCTGTCGGAATGGCCGAAGATCGTGATCGTCATCCTGGTCTGCTTCTTCCCGATCCTGGTCAACCTGATCGCGGGACTGGAAGCCGCCCCGCGCACCATGCTCGACCTCATGCGCTCGCTGGGCGCGTCGCAGCACATGATCTTCCGGCGCCTTCGGGTTCCCGTGGCGCTGCCGCACTTCTTTACCGGCTGCAAGGTGGCGGTGACCTTCGCCGTCATCGGCTCGGTCATCGGCGAGTTCGTGGCTGCCCAGGAAGGCCTCGGCTATCTCATCCTCATCTCGACGTCGCAGTCGCAAACCCCTCTCGCCTTCGCCGCCATCGCGCTGCTGACCCTGCTCAGCATCGCTCTCTTCCATGGCATCGAATGGATCGAGCGCCGCGTCGTCGACTGGACGCCCTGAACCCGCGCGTGCAATGACGGGCTTCAACGGAGGAAAGATGGGCAGCGGCAAGCCGGAACTGGAAGGCACCCCGGAGACCCCGGTCGAGAAGCCGCAGAGGCCGGGCCGGCGTCCCACGGCCAACGCCCGGGCCGCCCGCGACCAGGTGGATGCCATATTCTCGCAATGGCGCACCGAGCGGCCGGACATCGATACCAGCCCCGTCCAGATCTACGGCCTGATCGCGCGCATCCAGATCCAGTGCACCGCCTTCATCGAGGAGGCGCTCGTTCCCTTCGACCTGACCCGCGGCACGTTCGACGTTCTGACTGCCCTGAGGCGTGCCGGCACCCCCTACTGCCTGACGCCCAAGCAGCTGGTCCAATCGCTGCTCCTCAGCGGTGCGGGACTGACGAGCCGATTGAACAAACTGGAATCACAGAACCTGATCGCCCGGCTCGCCGAGCCGAGCGATCGCCGGACCCTGCGGGTCCAGCTCACGGCAGCGGGAGAAGCCGTCATCAACGAAGCCATCCCCCGAGTCTTCGACGCGCAGCGGAGCCGCCTCCAGAAACTCGGCGACGACGGGCAGAAGCGGCTTCTCGCGGAACTATCCCGCTTCGCCGAAGCGATCGATACCTGGCCCGGCTAGAGTCTTTCCCCTTCAAGTCGCCCCGCACCCCCTCATCGTGAGGAGAGGCCGCAGGCCGCGTCTCGAAGGATCGGCAACAGGCGCGGGGCTCGTGCCCATGCTTCGAAGGTCCTTGGAGCGAAGCCGACGCGATTCACTCCCGCCCGGCTAGTCCCTTCAGCCGTGCTTATGGGTCTTGTCGAAGGTCTTTTTCTGGTCGGCCGAGGCATCCTTCTGGAACTTCGCCTTCCACTCGTCGTAGGGCATGCCGTAGACGATCTCGCGGGCTTTCGGATCGGCGACCTCGATGCCCTGCTTGCCGGCCTCCTCGCGATACCAGCGCGACAGGCAATTCCGGCAGAATCCGGCCAGGTTCATCAGGTCGATGTTCTGGACGTCGGTGCGCTCCTGGAGGTGCGATACCAGACGCCGGAAGGCGGCGGCTTCGAGTTCGGTACGGGTCTTGTCATCCATGATCGCCTCCTGGGGATGCAGGCCGATGTCGTGTTTCGGATATAGGGTCAGACGCGAGGCTTAACCAGACGCCTCTGCACCTTGCGAGAGGGCCCTTTCGACGGAGGTCGAGATCGCCGGCGCCAGTCTGCGGCCCCAGGCGCGCGCATCGTCCGGCGTGCTCATGAGATCCTGCCGCACTTCCAGCGAACAATGCGGCAGCGCCCGCGGCCGCGCATGGGCGGTGAGGGTATATTCGTAGGCCGCGCGCGCCGAATAGGGCTCGTTGTCGCCCACGACCAGCGATGAATCGCGGCGCAGCTCTGCCAGCAACGGCTCGGGCAGGCGCGGATCGTCGTTCCACAGCACGCCGACATGCCAGGGGCGCACGAAGCCCTTCATCACCGGCGTGAAACTGTGCATCACCAGCAGGCAGACCGTGCGGCCGCCCTCTGTCATCGCGTCGAGCAGCCGGTCGACCTCGCGATGGTAGGGCCAGAAGCAGGCCTCGGCGCGGGCGTCGACCTGTTCCTTGCTCAAGCCCTGGTTGGCAGGGATGACGGTTCCGTCACTGATCTCCGGCGTCGAGCCCTCGCCGCCCGGCCAGCGGTTGCAGTCGATCACCAGCCGCGAATAGCCGGACGAGACCAGCGGCGCGTCGAGCGCTTTGGCCAGTTCGATCGCCGCGTCGAGCCCGCCAATGTCCCAGCCGATGTGCCGCGCCAGTTCGCTCCCGGCAATGCCGAGATCGCCCAGTGCCTGCGGCACCTCCTTGCTGGCGTGATCGCAGAGCAGCAACAGCGGCGCCCGCCCCTGTTCGTTGAAGACGGAGAACGGCGGCGGATCGCCCGGCCGGAGCAACGGTTGCATCGCGCCCCTATAGTGCGAAGATTGGGCAAATGAAAGATGCCGACGCCCGCGCCCTGTTGCGCGCCCTCTTCGACGCCGCGCTTGCCGCTGCACGACCCGCCACCTGTCTCGCTCCCTACATCGCAAGGCTGCAGCCGCCCAAGGGCCGGACCATCGTGATCGGCGCCGGCAAGGCGAGCGCCGCCATGGCGCGCGCCGTCGAGGATCAATGGCCGCATCCGCTCGAAGGGCTGGTGGTGACACGCTACGGCTATGGCGAAGCCTGCAGGCGCATCGAGATTGTCGAGGCCGCCCATCCGGTGCCGGACGACAAGGGCCGCGAGGCGGCCGGCCGCATCTACGAGCGCGTCCAGGGGCTGAGCGCCGACGATCTCCTGCTCTGCCTGATCTCGGGCGGCGCCTCGGCCCTGCTCGCGCTGCCGGCGCCGGGCCTCACCCTCAACGACAAGCAGGACGTCAATCGCGCGCTGCTGAAATCAGGCGCCAACATCGTCGAGATGAACACGGTGCGAAAGCACCTCTCGGCGATCAAGGGCGGCCGGCTCGCCATCGCCGCCCAGCCCGCGCGCGTCCTGTCATGGCTGATCTCCGACGTGCCGAACGATGACCCCGGCGTCATCGGCTCGGGTCCCACCGTCGGCGACAAGACGACCTTCGCCGACGCGCTGGCCGTACTCGCGAAGTACCGGATCGATCCGCCGGCCGCCGTGCTCAGGCATCTTCAGGAAGGCGCCGACGGCCGCATCGAGGAGACGCCGAAGCCTGGCGATTCCCGCCTCGCCAATGTCGAGACGATCATGGTGGCCACCCCCAAGCGCTCGCTCGAAGCGGCCGCCACCGTTGCAAGGGAGCACGGCGTCGAGGTCGTCATGCTGGGCGACAATCTCGAGGGCGAGGCCCGCGAACTGGGCGCCGCGCACGCGCGCCAGGCCCTCGAGATCGCCAGGCGCGGCGGCAAGCCGGTGGCCATCCTCTCGGGCGGTGAGACAACCGTCACGGTGCGCGGCAAGGGCCGTGGCGGCCGCAACGTCGAATACCTGCTGGCCGAGGCCATCGCGGCCAATGGCGCGGCGGGCATCTGGGGTCTCTCGGCCGATACCGACGGCGTCGACGGCGCCGAGGATATTGCCGGCGCGGTGTTCGCGCCCGACACGCTGGCGCGGGCGCGCGCCCAGGGCCGCGATCCGCAGGCGATGCTCGACGACAATGATGGGCATGGCTTCTTCGAGCTGCTGGGCGATGGCCTGATCACCGGCCCGACGCGGACCAACGTCAACGATTTCCGCGTCACCCTGATCGCGCCATGACGACCTATCCCGGCTCCTGCCACTGCGGCGCGATCGCGATCACGCTCACCTCCGACAAGACTCCCGAGGAGATGCGGGTCGGCCGCTGCGCCTGCAGCTTCTGCCGCCGCCATGGCGCCCGCACCATGGGCGATCCCGGCGGCACGGTGAAATTCCGTGCCGAGCCCGGCGCCCTGTCACGCTACCGGTTCGGACTCGGCATCACCGACTATCTTCTCTGTTCAAGATGTGGTGCCTATGTCGGCGCCGTGATGCCCCAGGAAGACGGCGCCATCGGCATCGTCAACGTCAATTCCCTCGATATCCGCGAACGCTTCGATGCTGCACCGCCGTTGCATCACTACGACGGCGAGGACGAGGCCCGACGACGCTCCCGGCGCCGAAAGTTCTGGATGCCCGCGACCGTGATCGCCTAGGGTCGCGCATGGCCATTCTCGGAGTGATCGCCGACGACTTCACCGGCGCAACGGACATCGCGGGCATGCTCGTCAAGGGCGGCATGCGCACGATCCAGACAATCGGCGTGCCGGCGAAGGGCACGATCCCCGACGACGTCGATGCCGTCGTCGTCGCGCTGAAGACGCGCTCGATCCCGGCGGTCGACGCGGTCGCGCAATCGCTCGATGCGCTGAAGGCGTTGCAAGCGGCCGGCTGCGTACGCTTCTTCTTCAAATACTGCTCGACTTTCGATTCGACCGACGCCGGTAATATCGGTCCGGTCGGCGATGCGCTGCTCGATGCGCTGAAGGCGAAGCAGGCGATCTACTGCCCGGCCTTTCCGGTGAACGGCCGCACGATCTTCTTCGGGCATCTGTTCGTGGGTGACGTGCTGCTCTCAGACTCGCACATGAAGCACCATCCGCTGACGCCGATGACGGATGCCAGCCTGGTGCGCGTGCTGGCGCGACAGACGCCGCACAAGGTCGGGCTCGTCGCCTTGAAGCAGGTCCAGTCCGGCTCTGCCGTCCTGCGGGAAGCGCTCGACAAGCTCGCCACCGAGGGCGTTCGGCACGTCGTGGTCGATGCCGTGGCCGACACCGATCTCGGCATCATCGGCGAAGCGATCGGTGACGATACGCTGGTCACCGGCGGCTCCGGCGTGGCACTCGGCCTGCCCGCCGCCTATCGCCGCCGTGGCCTGATGGCCCACCGCTCCGGCGCCGATGCGCTGCCGAAGACGGAAGGCGCTTCGGCCGTCCTCGCCGGCTCCTGCTCCGCAGCGACACTCGGCCAGATCAAGGCCTTCAAGGGTGCACATCTCGCGCTCGATACCGACGCGATCTGCCGCGGCGAGGATGTCGCCGGCAAGGCGCTCGACTGGGCTAAGGGCAAACTCGGTAACGGCCCGATCCTTCTGTCGGCCAGCAACACGCCCGATTCGGTGAAGGCACTGCAGGCCAAGTACGGCATCGAGCAATCGAGCCAGGCGATCGAGAAGACGATGGCGGCGCTGGCCCGTGGCCTCGTCGAGGCCGGCGTCGGCCGCCTCGTCGTCGCGGGCGGTGAGACCTCGGGCGCCGTCGTGGGCGGGCTCGACGTCACGGCGCTGCGCATCGGACCCGAGATCGATCCCGGCGTGCCGTGGACGGCATCCGTGGGCGCGAAGCCACTCCTGCTCGCGCTGAAGTCCGGCAATTTCGGCGCCCCTGATTTCTTCACCAAGGCATTCGACAAGCTATGAGCACCGCAGAAACCAAGATCCGCGAGCAGATCTGCGCGCTGGGCGCCAAGCTCGCCGCGCGCGGCCTCTGCCCCGGTACCTCCGGCAACATCAGCGCGCGCGTCGCCGACGGCTGGCTGATGACACCGACCAACTCCTCGCTGGGCGAACTCGAGCCCGGCCAGCTCTCCAAGATCGATCTCTCGGGCAAGCATGTCGCCGGCGATCCGCCGACCAAGGAAGCGCTGCTGCATCGCTCGGTCTACGACGTGCGGCCCAAGGACGGTGCGATCGTCCATCTCCACTGCACACATGCGGTGGCGATCTCCTGCCTCGATCCGTCCTGCCACCACAATGCCGAGACGACCCTGCCGCCGATCACGCCCTACTTCGTGATGCGGGTCGGGAAGCTGCCGCTGGTGCCCTACTACAAACCCGGCGATCCCAAGCTCGCCGACGCCATTCGCGAATACGCCAAGGGCCATCGCGCCGTGCTGCTGGCCAATCACGGCCCGGTGGTCGCGGGCACCTCGCTGTCCGCCGCCTCCGCCTCGATCGAGGAGCTGGAGGAAACCGCCAAGCTCCACCTGCTGCTGCAGGGCTTCAAGCTGCGCACCCTCTCGGATGCCCAGGTACGCGACGTCGAAGAAGCCTATCCTTCCTGATTGGACCCGAAGAATGCCCAAGCTCGCCGCCAATCTTTCGTGGATCTACCAGGAAGTGCCGTTCCTGCAGCGCTTCGGCGCCGCCGCGGCGCATGGCTTCAAGGCCGTCGAGATCCTGTTTCCCTATGAAGCGCCGGCCGCCGAGATCGCCGCCGAACTGAAGAAGCACAAGCTCACCCAGGCGCTGTTCAACCTGCCGCCGGGCGATGCCAGCAAGGGCGAGCGCGGACTGGCTGCCCTTCCCGGCCGCGAGGCCGAGTTCGCCGCCGCCATCGACAAGGCGCTGGATTATGCCCAGGTCCTCGAATGCCGGACCCTGCACGTCATGTCCGGCATGATCGCCCCGGGCGCCGACGTGAAGGCGATGCACCGCACCTTCATTTCGAACCTGAAGAAGATCTGCGACCGCACGGCCAAGATGGACATCACCATCGTGCTGGAGCCGATCAACCACCGCGACATACCCGGCTATTTCACCAATACGACCGACCAGGTGAAGGCGATCATCGGCGAGGTCGGGGCGCCGCATCTGCGCCTGCAGCTCGACCTCTATCACCTGCAGGTCACCGAGGGCGATCTGCAGAAGCGGATGGAGCGCCTCTTCCCGATCACCGCGCACGTGCAGATCGCCGGCAATCCCGACCGCAACGAGCCCGACATCGGCGAGGTCAATCACCTCTACCTGCTCGATGTGCTCGATCGGCTGGGCTACGACGGCTATGTCGGCCTCGAATACAAGCCGAAGACGACCACGGCTGCCGGCCTCGGCTGGGCGGCCCAGTACGGCATCAAGGCCTGATCCATGACCGACAAGAACACACCCGTCGTCGCTTTCGTCGGACTGGGCTCGATGGGCCTCGGCATGGCGAAGAACCTGCTGAAGCACGGTCACAAGGTGATCGGCGTCGATCCCAGCGCCGCTGCACGCGAGGCCTTCGTGGCCGCCGGCGGCACGACGGAAGCGTCTCCCGCTGATGCCGCGAAGACCGCGGATGTGGTCATCGTCGCGGTCGTGAACGCGCAGCAGGTCGAAGCGGTCCTCTATGGCGAGGGCGGTGCGGTCGCCACGCTGCGCAAGGGCGGCCTCGTCATGCAGTGCGCCACCTGCCCCGCGGCCTTCATCCGCAAGCTCGACGAGCGTCTCGCGACGACCGGCCATGAGCTGCTCGACGCGCCCATGTCCGGCGGACGGGCGCGCGCCGAATCCGGTGAACTCACCTTCATGTCCTCCGGCAATGCTGGAGCCTTCGCCGCGGCGGAATCCATCCTGTCCGCGACATCGGCGAAGGTCTTTCGCCTGGGCGACAAGGCCGGCATCGGTTCTCTGGTGAAGACGGTGAACCAGCTCCTGGCCGGCGTGCACATCGCCACGGCCGCCGAGGCGATGGCGCTCGCCGCCAAGGCCGGCGCCGATACGCGCGCGGTCTATGAGGTGATCTCGGCCAGCGCCGGCAATTCCTGGATGTTCGGCAACCGGGTGCCGCACATGCTCGACGATGACTATTCGCCACTCTCCGCCGTCGAGATCTTCGTGAAGGATCTCGGCCTCGTCCTCGACACCGGCCATGAACTGCGTTTACCGCTTCCTCTTGCAGCGGCTGCGCACCAACTCTTCATCGCGGCCGCCGGCGCCGGCTGGGGCAAGCTGGATGACGCCGCCGTCGTCAAGGTTTACGAAGCGGCGGGTGACTTCAAAGTGTCGTCCCCGATGAAGTAGGCTGGACCGCATGCGCCGTAATCGATTCACCAAGATCGTCGCCACGCTTGGCCCCGCCTCCGCGACCACGGAGCGGCTGCGAACCCTGTTCGAAGCCGGGGCCGATGTCTTCCGGCTGAACTTCAGCCACGGCCAGCACGAGGATCACCGCCAGCGGGTCGAGCAGCTGCGCGCGCTCGAAAAGGAGTTCAAGCACCCGATCGCCATCCTGCTCGATCTGCAGGGACCCAAGCTGCGGCTGGGCACCTTCGCCAAGGGGCCGATGGTCCTGAAGAAAGGTCAGGCGGTGCGCTTCGACATGAACCCCGAGCCCGGCACGCCCGAGCGCGTGCCCCTGCTCCATCCGGAGATCTTCAAGGCCGCAAAGCCAGGCGGCATCCTGCTGATCGATGACGGCAAGGTGCGGCTGCGCATCGTGTCCCACGACGCCGAGACCATCGACACAGAGGTCGAGGTCGCCGGCACCATCAGCGACCGCAAGGGCGTCAACCTTCCCAACCTCGTCCTGCCGATGTCGCCGATGACACCGAAGGATCACAAGGACCTCGCGTTCGGCCTGTCGATCGGTGTCGACTGGATCGCGCTCTCCTTCGTGCAGCATGCCAACGACATCGCCGAACTGAAGAAGATGGTGGCCGGGCGCGCCGCCGTTATGGCCAAGCTCGAGAAGCCGCAGGCGATCGAGCATCTCGACGAGATCATCGAGCAGAGCGACGGCATCATGGTCGCGCGCGGTGACCTCGGCGTGGAAATGCCGCCCGAGGCTGTCCCCCCACTGCAGAAGCGCATCCTCGCCGCCGCCCGCGTCGCCGGCCGTCCGACCATCGTGGCGACGCAGATGCTGGAGTCGATGATCAATGCGCCGACGCCGACGCGCGCCGAAGTTTCCGACGTGGCGACTGCCGTCTATGACGGAACGGACGCCGTCATGCTGTCCGCCGAGTCCGCTTCGGGCAGTTACCCGGTCGAAGCGGTCACGATGATGGATCGCATCCTGAAGAGCGTCGAGACCGACCCGCTCTATCGCCGCCTGATGGATGCGAGCCGGCATGAGCCTGAGGCGACGACGGCCGACGCGATCAGCGCCGCCGCCCGTCAGTGTGCCCATACATTATCGGCCGCGGCGATCGTCACCTACACCAACACCGGGTCGACGACCTTGCGCGCGGCGCGCGAACGTCCCGACGTGCGCATCCTCTGCCTGACGCCGAACCTCGACACGGCGCGCCGCATGACGCTGACCTGGGGTGTCCATCCGGTGCGGACCGAAGACGCGCACAATTTCGGCGACATGGTTCAGCGCGCCGTGCGCGTGGCTCGCCAGCAAGGGATGGCCAAGGAAGGCGAGCGGCTGGTGGTGACGGCGGGCGTCCCGTTCGGCACGCCCGGCGCCACGAACATCCTGCGCATCGCCTACGTCTAGAGATTACCGTTCTTTCACCGGCGCTCGCGAACATCGCAAGCGATGTCCTGACGCTCACGGCCGAGCAAAGCTCGGCCTACACGCCGCCCGCATGATTTTCCGCAAGGGATGATCGCCGCCACCTCTCCGTAGTGTTCCTTACGAACACAACGAGAGGTTCCATGGCTCGCCGAACTTTCGCCACGATTGATGCGCTTCTGATCCTCGCCTGCATCGTCATCTTCGCGGGTGGCGTTCTCGCTCAGGGCCACGCATCCGGCGCTTCTACACGGCCCACGACCGCCAGCAGTGCCGGAGACCGGCCATGAAGCGTCCCCGCCTCTCGCTTGGCTGGATCGATTTCCTCGTCATCGCGGCGTCGATCCTCACCTTCGCGGCCGTCGCGGGCGCTGCCATCGGAAACAACTGACACAATCTTCCTTACTGTCGCCTCACTGCGGTCGCGGCCCGGACCGAAATCAGAATCATAAAGCAACCATTCCAGCCCAGCCGATAACACGAATTCCCAGAGGCCATCATGAACCACGGCCAGAAGAAGAAGCGGGCGATCGCCGTCCCCTATGAACTTCCCAAGTCGCGCTTTTCGTGGATCGATCTGCTCGTGATCGCCGCCGCGCTGATCACGCTTGCGGTCGTGATCGACGCGTCTGTGGGCCGTGCGAAGGCGGCAGCCCCCGTATCACAGGCGACCCTCATTACCCCTGAAAACAGCCAGCTTGCCGAGGATCCCGGGCTGCTCAAGGCCAGGATTCGCCTGGCCTCGGGACTCTAGTCCTTCGGGCGCCTGTCGATGACACGGCGCGCCTTGCCCAGCGACCGCTCGATCGTCCCCGGCGTGGCAATCTCGACATCCGCCGAGAGGCCGCACATGCCCTTGAGCCTGCGAGCCAGCTCGACGGCCGACTGAGCCCGGGCAGCCTGCTCCTGAACCTGGCGCGCCTCGACCCTCACCATCAGATCGTCGAGCGCGCCCGTCCTCGCGAGCTCGATGACGTAGTGGCCGCTCAGCGCCGGGTCGCGCAGGATCTGTTCCTCGACCTGGCTGGGGAAGAGATTGACGCCGCGCACGATCAGCATGTCGTCGCTGCGCCCCGTGATCTTGGCCATGCGCCGCATCGCCGTGACCGAGCCCGGCATCAGCCGCGTGAGATCGCGCGTGCAATAGCGCACCACGGGCATCGCCTCCTTCGTCAGGGTCGTGAACACCAGTTCGCCCGGTTCGCCCTCCGCCACCGGACGGCCGCTCAGGGGATCGACGATCTCGGGATAGAAATGATCCTCCCAGATCGTGGGCCCATCCTTTGTCTCGACGAACTCGCACGCCACGCCCGGCCCCATCACCTCGCTCAGCCCGTAAATGTCGACGGCATCGATGCTGAGCCGCCGTTCGATCTCCGCGCGCATCCCTTCCGTCCACGGCTCTGCGCCGAAGATGCCGATGCGCATCGCCGTGGCGCGCGGATCGACGCCCTGTCGCTCGAACTCATCGGCGATCGCCAGCATGTAGGACGGCGTCATCAGCACGATGCGGGCGCCGAACTCACGGATGAGCTGGACCTGCCGCTCGCCGAAGCCGCCCGACATGGGCACGACCGTGCAGCCCAGCCGCTCCGCGCCGTAATGCGCGCCCAACCCGCCGGTGAAGAGCCCGTAGCCATAGGCGTTGTGGATGATGTCGCCCGGCCGAGCGCCGCCGGCGAACAGCGAGCGCGCCATCAGCTCGCCCCAGGTCGCGATGTCCCTGGCCGAATATCCGACGACGGTCGGCCGTCCTGTCGTGCCGCTGGAGGCATGCAGGCGCACGCAGCGTTCGCGCGGGATCGCCAGCATCCCGTAGGGATAGGCATCGCGCAGGTCGCCCTTCTCCGTGAAGGGAAAGCGCGCAAGATCGTCGAGGCTTGCCAGTTGGTCGGGATGGACGCCAGCCGCCTCGCACTTGGCACGGTACGGCGCCTGGTTGTCGTAGGCATGGCGAAGCGTGGAACGCAGCCGGTCGAGTTGCAGGGCCCGCAGCGCGTCGAGCGACAGACCAAGCTCGGGAAACAACGCCCCGGTCATTTGCTGTCGAAACCGAATCGGCGATAGGCGTAGCCGAGACCGATCAGCGCCGCGCCCAGGCCGAGGAACGAGAAGACCCGCAGAAGCCCCTGCAGCCCCGCCATGTCGATCAGGAAGACCTTGGCGACCACGATGCAGACCAGCACCATGCCGGCATGCCGCAGCGCCGCGGCCTGCCGCAGGAAGCCGAGCGCCAGCAGGGCGACGCCGAACAGCAGCCAGACGATCGAATAGGCATAGAGTTCCAGCCCATGCGCATCGAAGCCGCGCCGCTCGAAGCCGGGATCGAAGAAGTGGCGCACCTCGAACGAGACATAGACGAAGGCCAGGATCGAGGCCGCCGCCTCGACCAGCAGATCGACCCGCCGGTCGGGCTCGACGTCGATCCAGCGACGCGCCAGGGCCGCCATCGCCGCCGGCACCGCATAGGCCAGCAGCAACCCGTTGACGATGGGCAGCCGGCCGACATCCGCCGGCTCGAACACCGGATTGGCGACCAGCACCTGCACGACCAGCACCACAGTGACAGCCACGCCGCCGCTCAGACGCCACGCCCACAGGGCCACCAGGTCACCGTCGAGTCGCGTCTTCCACAGCGCCGCCAGGGCGAAGGCGCCCCAGACCAGCACGTAGGTCGCCCGCTCCATGAAGCTGGCGTCCGGCATCATCATCGTCGTCGGCTGGAAGACGCTGCGCACCTCGAGCGTCAGCAGCACGAAGGCGAGCAAGGCGGCCGCCGCCTCCACTGCGCGAACGAGCTGGACATCGCCGGTCGGCCGCAGGAAGCGCAGCGCAACGACGAGCGCGGCGATCGAGATGCCATAGCCCCAGAGCATCCAGTTGAGGATCGGCGTGAGGCCGATCGGATATTTCAGGATCTCCGGGTTGACGACGAACCGCACGACCACGATGGCGAGCAGCGGCCAGCAGAGCCGGCGCAGGGTCACCAGGCCGAGCTGCGCGGAGATCGCAGCGACCGCGGCCAGTTCGACCGCATAGGCGACGGTGATCCATTCGCGATTGAGCTCGAGCGGGATCGCGGCGCCGATGAAGAAGGTCACACCGGCGGCCAGGAAGCCCAGGGCTTCGGTGGCCCCCGGCATCGTCCCGCGCCAGCGCACCAGCCGTTCCGCCCCCACGAGGAAGGGCGCGGCGAGGCCGACGCTGATCAGGCCCCAGGGAATGCCCGGCGTCGCACGCAGCACGTACCAGGCGAACAGGAAGTGCGACAGCGCGGCCGATATCGACAGGGCGGCCCAGAAACCCGGCCGCGCGGCATTCCACAGCAGGGCGAAGGCCGCGCCAGCGTACAGGCCACCGAAGCCAGTCACCAGCCAACCGAAGCGGCCATCGTTCCATTCGGCCGCGACCCCGCTCCCCGTCCACCACCAGAGCGCCAGCGCCGCCAGCGACAGGGCCGGAGCGAGGCCGGCGGTGAACTGGAAACGCGGTGCCCAGCGCGAGAAGGCGAAGATGCCGATTCCGTGCACCGCCAGGGCCAGCCAGCCTGCCGTCTGCGCGCCGCCGTCCTGGGCGATGGCCAGCACCAGCAGGCCGCCGGTGACCGCCAGCGAGGCCCAGACCAGGGCCAGCACGTCCTTCGCCGGGTTCTCGCTCTCCTCGAGGCGCCGCCACGATGCCCAGACGAAGAGGCCGGCGAGCGCCACCAGGAAGAGTCCGACCCAGTGCAGCTCGGGCAGGTCGGGATCGGCCAGCATCCAGACGCAGGTCCACAGCGCCGAGCCCGCCAGCACGCCCCAACCCAGCACCCACCAGCCGCGGATCCGGATGACCGTGAGCGTGCCGGCGGCAATGGCCAGCAGATAGCCGAACAGGACCGGCGTATTGGGCTGCTCGCTGCCGATGATTGCGGGACTGAGGAAACCGCCGACGAAGGCCAGCGCCGCAACGAGGATTCCATGACGCAGCGAGAGCGTGATCGCGAAGGCGGTCAGGGCCGCGGCGGCGCCGCCGGCTGCGACCTTGGAGATCATGTCGTAGAGCGCCACGGCGGAGAGCAGCGAGCCATAGAGCGCCGCCACACCCGCAGCCGCCAGCGCCTGCGACACGCGATCGTCGCGCGGGCGCATCCGCTCCGCGCCGGCAATCAAAGCGAAGCCGAAAAGCGCCGCCAGGATGACGCGCACCTCGGGAGAGAGGTAGCCCTCCTCGATCGAGTAACGGACGAGGAAGACGGCCGACAAGGCCAGGGTGATGGCGCCGACCCAGAGGAAGGCCCGGGCCCCAAGCCGCTGCTCCCACCCGCCCCGCACCGGCTCGATGGCCGGGATCGCCAGCGGCGGCGCGGGCGCTGGCGGCGACGCCGGCAGATCCGCCCCGATGACGATCGCCTCGGGTTCGGCCTGCGGCTCGGGCTCTGGAACGAAGGGCGGCGCCGGGGGCGGTGGCACGGCGGCCTCGACCGGCGCCACCGGGAACGGAGCGGCCTCGACGGGCGGCGGCACCGGCTGTGCAGCTGTTGCGGCCACCTGACGCCGCAGCGCCGCCAGCTCGGAGGCAAGTCGATCGTTCTGCGCCCGCAGGCCCGACGTGCGGACCAGCGCCATGATGGCGATCAGCGGCGTGCCAAGCGCCCAGGCGACCCCGACGAGGATGAGGAAGATTTCTTCCACGAAGGCTCCGGGATCGCCTTTCTCTGCCCGCTATTCCGCCGCGACGCGAACGGCTTCGCGGGAGAAGGCCGCACGGTTGTCGCGGGCGACGATGCCGCGCTTCACCACCATGCGGTGGTTCTCCTTGCGCGCGGCGCGCTTGATGTCGGCCAGCGCGTCGCCGTCGCAGACCACGAAGTCGGCGACCTTGCCTTCCTGGATGCGGCCGTGATCTTCGAGCCGCATCAGATCGGCGGCACTCGCGGTCGCGAAGAACAGCGAATCGCGGCTCGAAATGCCGATGTCGCACATGAATTCGAGCTCGCGCGCATTCTCGCCATGGCGGTTGTGCGGCGTGCCGGCGTCGGTGCCCATCGCGATGCGGCCGCCGGCGGCGTAGTACATCTTGGTCGCCGCAATGTGACGGTCGAAGACGCGGCGGCTCTTGTCGATCACATAGTCGGGGATCGAGCGGTCGCCCTCGTCATAGCCCTTGAGGATGTTCTTCACCGCCGCCAAGGTCGGCACCAGCCAGACGCCACGCTCCTTCATCTCGCGGCAGCACTCCTCGTCCATGAAGATGCCGTGCTCGATCGAATCGATTCCGCCGCGCACGGCATTGAGGATACCGAGCGCGCCCTGCGCGTGGCTGGCGCAGCATTTGTGGAAGCGATGGGCCTCCGAAATGCCGGCCTTCATCTCCTCGGCACTGTAATGCGCGTCCTCGGGATTGACGCCCTGGGTCATCACGCCGCCCGTGGCCATGATCTTCACCAGGTCGGAGCCGGCATGGACCTGCTCACGCACCGCCTTGACCACCTCGTCGACACCGTCGGCAACGCGGCCGACACGATTGCCGTGTCCACCGGTCATGCAGATCATGCGGCCGGCGCAACGCATCGTCGGGCCGAGGAAGCGGCCGGCATTGTAGGCGTCGCGGATCGCGAACTCGATATAGTCCTTGCCGCCGCAGTCGCGCACGGCGGTGACACCGCCCTCAAGCGTCTGCCGCATGAACTCCATGCCGCGCACGGTCAGCTGGGCCGCGCTCAGGCGATCCTGGACCGCACCGGGATTGCCCTCGGCCCCCGACAGCGAGTGGACGTGGCAGTCGATGATGCCCGGAATCAGCGTGGCCCCCGACGTGTCGACGACCTCGCCGGCAAAGCCCTTGAATTCACCCGCCGGGGCGACGCGCTTGATGCGGCCGCCCTCTTCCAGCACCGCCTGCCCGTCTTGCACTTTCTCGCCGTCGAAAAGACGACCGCCGACATACAACGTGGCCATTCACCAACTCCTGAATCTGAACGCGCGGTGACTTTGACCTACGTCGAGGGCCGGCCGCAACCCAATGGGTCGACGTCGCCCCCTTTATCCCCGCCCAAGACCTTCAAACGCTCGATCTCGCCATCGATGCCCGGGATGTGCGGGTTCCATTTGCGCGCCAGTTCGAAGGCCGCGACGGCGCGCGCGTTCTCGCCCATTTCCGCGCGGATCATGCCGAGCCCGGAATAGGCGCCGAAATGGCGCGGCTCGCGCTTCACCGTCTCGCAGATGTCGGCCAGCGAGGCCGGGAAGTTACCCATGAGCCAGTGCGCGGTCGCACGCTTGTTCCACGCCTCCGACACGTCGGGCGCCACGTCAATCAGGCGCGTGAAGGTCTCGATCGAGGCCTCGAGTTCCTGCTGCTGCATCTCGGCGATGCCACGCATCATCAGCGCGCGCTGGCTCATGTCAGGGACCATCACCCATTGTTCCCAGATCGCTGCTTCCAGCGACTTGATGGCGGACGGATCGGTCGCGCTCTGCAGCTTGATGAACAGGGTATCGAGCACGGTGCCGCTCCCGGCGTTCTGCGCCTGCACGTTGGCCCCGAGCATCAATCCGAGAAGGGCGGCAAGGCAAGCGCGAAGAGCGTTCATGCCTCCCGTTCCTCCATGCTCAGTCCAGTGCCGCCGGCTTGGGGCCGCCCGTCGCCCAGTCCAGCAGCTCGACCGTGTGGGCGATCGGTATGCCGGTGCCCGCGGCGATGTTGCCGATGCAGCCGAAATTTCCGGCCGCGATCACGTCGGGCTTCACGCTCTCGATGTTGGCCACCTTGCGGTCGCGCAGGCGGCGCGACAGGTCGGGCTGCAGCACCTGGTAGGTGCCGGCCCAGCCGCAGCAGAGATGCCCTTCGGGAACGTCCTTCACGACGAAGCCGGCGTCGCGCAGCAGCCGCTTGGGTTGTTCGATCACCTTCTGGCCGTGCTGCATCGAGCAGGCCGAGTGATAGGCCACGATCAGGCCCTTGGGCTCGACGTTCACCAGCCCGATATCGAGCATGACCTCGCTGACATCCTTGGCGAGCCTGGCGACCTGGAGCGCCTTCTCGTGCCACTCCGGCTCGTCGGCCAGCATGTTGCCGTAGTCCTTCACGGTCGTGCCGCAGCCCGAGGCGTTGATCACGATGGCGTCGAGGCCGGCGCCGTCGATCTCGCGCAGCCAGGCGGTGATGTTGGCCTTGGCCAGAGCGATCGCCTGCTCGTTGCGTCCGACGTGGAGCACGGAGGAGCCGCAGCAACCCGAGCCCGCGACATTCACCACCTCGATGTCGTGGCGCGTCAGCAGCCGCACCGTGGCCTCGTTGACCTCCGGCGCCAGCACCTGCTGGCCACAGCCCGGCATCAGCGCCACGCGCCTGCGGCGCAGGCCCTTTGCCGGGAAAGTCTGCGGCCGGTCGACCGGTGAGGGCCCATGCAGGCGTGCCGGCACGGCGTCGAGCATGGCGCGCAGGCGGCGCAGGAAGGTGGCACCACCCGGATCGGTGCTGGTCGCCGGCAGCAGTGGCGCCAGCGGCTTGGCGAGACGCCCCAGCACCATGGCCCAACGGAAAGCCCTGGGCCGCGGCATCAGCCAGGCCAGCAGCCCGCGCATGAAGCGGTCGGCCGGCGCCCTCGTATAAGTCTCCTCGATGCGATGCCGGCCGTGATCGACCAGGTGCATGTAGTTCACGCCCGACGGGCAGGTCGTCATGCAAGACAGGCAAGACAGGCAGCGATCGACGTGCCGGACTTCCTGCATCGTCGGCGCGCGGTCGCCCTCCAGCATCGCCTTGATGAGATAGATACGTCCGCGCGGACTGTCGCGCTCGTCGCCCAACAGCACGAAGGTCGGGCAGGTAGCGGTGCAGAAGCCGCAATGGACGCACTTGCGCAGGATCTGCTCGCTGCGCGCGTTCTCGGAATCGGCAAGCTGGGCCAGGGTGAAGTTGGTTTGCACGACGCTGATCAGGCCGCCTGATCCAACTTCAGCCGTTCCGTCGTCTTCTTGATCAGCTGTCCCGATTCAGAGGAAGCCTTTTCCAACTCGTACAAAGTCTGCAGGTTCATCCAGGTCTGAGCGCTCATGCCAAGGGCGCGCTCCAGTCGAAGGGCCGTCTCAGCCGTTATGCCGCGCCTGCCCCGGATGATATTGCCCACCTGCACCTGCGACAAACCTGCCGCCTGCGCCAACCGGTACTGCGAAATTCCGGCCGGCTCCATGAACTCGTCATGGAGAATGCGACCGGGATGCACTGGCTTGATCTTGCGCTTCATGTCCCAACTCTCTCAATGATAGTCCACGACCTCGATCGCTGTCGTCTTGTTCAAGTTAACCAGAGCCTTTCCGGGCGAGATTGAATCGAGCCGAGCATCCCAAAACTGACCTCACCCTGAGGAGCGAACGCAGTGAGCGTCTCGAAGGGTGGGCACGCGCACCCCGTCTGTTGCCCATCCTTCGAGACGCCGTGCTTTGCACGGCTCCTCAGGATGAGGTGAGTGGGCAATCTGAGACGGAAAGGCTTTAGCATGAACAATCCCTAACCCATCCTCCCCGGATTGAAGAGGGTCTTGGGATCGAAACTTTCCTTCACGCGCGCCGCCAGGGCGACGAGCGCGGCGGTCTGAGGCTGGAACACGGGGACGGCCGCGCGCACAGCCTCGGGAGCGCGGATCAGCGTCGCATGCCCGCCCGTCGCGCCGAGCGCCCCACGAACGAGCGTGTGATCGGCATCGGCCGAGGGCGGCAGCGCCAGCCAGATCAGCCCGCCGGACCAGTCGTAGAAAGCCCGAGCGGTGGGGCGCTGCGCCTTGATGCGACCCAAGATCGCCGGGCCTTCGGTCGGCGGGCAGGAAATCTTCCAGACGATTTCGTCGGGGCCAGAATTCAGGGGCGCGACGTCGCGGACCTCGCGCCAGAAAGTCCGGCTCTCCAGCGTGCCGAGTTCCTCCATCTTCGCGCCGGCGTCGGCCATCAGTTCGCGCAGCCCTTTGAGTCGCGCTTCGACCGAGGGCGCCACGCCTTCGAGGCGCAGCGCCGTCCGGCCCGGCATGTGCGCCGCACCGGAGACTTCGTGAGGGCTGCCCATCGCCGCGCACATCGCCCGCACGGCCGCCGCATCCTCGAGCCCCAGCAGCATCAGCGTCGCCGTCTGGTCCGGCGCCGGCAGCACCTTGACCGAGACTTCGTCGAGCACGGCAAGCGTGCCCCACGAACCGGCGAGCACCTTGGAGAGATCGTAGCCGGTGACGTTCTTCATCACCCGGCCGCCCGACTTGAAGGCCTCGCCGCGCCCGTTGACGCCGCTGAAGCCCAGCAGGTGATCGCGCGCCGCACCGGCCGAGAGGCGGCGCGAGCCCGCGAGATTGCCCATGACCGCGCCGACCAGTGTCCCCCGCCCCGGCGCCAGGCCGAGCAGAGGGCCGAGGTCGGGTGGCTCGAAGGCCAGCATCTGGTTGCGCTGGGCCAGCAGCGCCTCGACCTCGCGCATCGGCGTGCCGGCGCGCAGGGTGACGACCAGTTCCTCGGGCGCGTAGTCGACGATGCCGGAGATGCCCGACAGATCGAGAACCTGGGCACACTGCATCGGCTTGCCCAATGCGAGCTTGCTGCCCTCGCCGCGCACGTCGAGCGTCACGCCCTCGCCCAGCGCCCACTCCACCGCCTGCCGCAGCTCCTTCGCGTCGCGCGGCTTGATCGTACCAGTCATCTAATCAAAACCGCGGGATGTCGGGGAACGGGATGTTGTTCTGGGTCACGACCAGCCGGCCCAGCTCGGCGCAGCGGCGCAGCTTGGGGAAGACCTTGCCGGGATTGAGCAGGTGGTCGGGATCGAAGGCGCATTTCACGCGCATCTGCTGGTCGAGATCGATCTCGGTGAACTGCACGCCCATCAGGTCGCGCTTCTCGATGCCGACGCCGTGCTCGCCCGTCAGCACGCCGCCGACCCGCACGCAGAGCCGCAGGATATCCGCGCCCAGCTCCTCGCAGCGCCGCAGCTCGTCGGGATCGTTGGCGTCGAACAGGATCAGCGGGTGGAGATTGCCGTCGCCGGCATGGAAGACGTTGACGACCCGCAAGCCGTACTGCTTCGACAGGCGGCGCATCTCGGCCAGCACCTCGACCAGTTTTCCGCGCGGCACCGAGCCGTCGAGACACATGTAGTCGGGCGAGATCTGGCCGACGGCGGGGAACGCGGCCTTGCGGCCGGCCCAGAACAGCACCCGCTCCTGCTCGTCGTTGCTGACCCTGATCGTCGTGGCGCCGCGGCCCCTGGCGATCTCGGCGACCCGCTCGACCAGATAGTCGACCTCGACCGGCGGGCCGTCGAGCTCGACGATCAGCAGGCCCTCGGCGTCGAGCGGATAGCCCGCGCCGACATAGGCCTCGGCGCACTTGGTGGCTTCCTTGTCCATCATCTCCATGCCGCCGGGGATGATGCCCGAGGCGATGACGGCGGCGACACAGTCAGCCGCGCCGGCCTCGGTCGGAAAGCCCAGCAGCACGGCGCGCGCGGTCGAGGGCTTGCGCAGCAGCCGCACCGTCACCTCGGTGACGACGCCTAACAGGCCTTCCGAACCGGTCATGAGGCCCAGGAGATCGTAGCCTTCCGCATCGAGATGCTTGCCGCCCAGCCGCACGACCTCGCCGTTCATCAGCACCATTTCGATGCCGAGCAGGTTGTTGGTGGTGAGCCCGTATTTCAGACAGTGCACGCCGCCGGAATTCTCCGCGACGTTGCCGCCGATCGAGCAGGCGATCTGCGAGCTGGGATCGGGGGCGTAGTAGAAGCCCTCGTGCTCGACCGCCTTGGTCACGCCGAGATTGGTGACACCCGGCTGCACGCGGGCGCAGCGATTGGCGTAGTCGAGCTCGAGCACGCGGTTGAACTTGCTCATACCCAGCAGGATCGCATCGCCCACCGGCATCGAGCCGCCCGACAGCGAGGTGCCGGCGCCGCGCGGCACGACCTTGACCTTGTTGTCCTGACAATAGCGGAGAATGGTGGCCACCTGGGCCACAGTCTCGGGCAGCACCACGACCAGCGGCATCTGGCGATAGGCCGACAGCGCGTCGCATTCGAAGGGGCGCATGCCGTCGAGATCGTCGATGACGCCCTCGCCAGGGACGATGGCACGCAGGGCCGCAACGATTTCGGTGCGGCGGTCCAGGATGGCGGGATCGAGCGGCGGCATCTCCATGCTTCGCTCATACGCCAAATGAAAAAGCGGCGGAAGCCAAGGCTCCCGCCGCTTTGTTCATCAAGAGTCCGGCGCCGTCTCAGCCCTGGCGGGCTTTGAAGCGCGGGTTCGTCTTGTTGATCACGTAGACACGGCCCTTGCGGCGCACGATGCGGCAGTCCTTGTGACGGAGCTTCACCGACTTGAGAGAATGACGGATCTTCATGGCCCTAACTCAACAAAAAGCCCCGGCCGGGCCGGGGTGAATTCCGAAAGCGGGCGGAAAATACGGACCGCAGCCGCTCTCGTCAACCCATTGATTTTCCATCCAAGTTTCTCAGGCCCTTTTTGCCTGATTCGCCAAATTCTCCAATGATCGCAAAGGCTTGCAAAAGGGGCTGGCCCCGCGTCGGCGCCTCACTCCTCAGGCTCGGTGCTGAACTCGAGCGGATGGCCCGCGCCACGGGCCATGTCGTTGGCTTCGGTCGTCTTGGATTCTGCGATGTCGCGGGTATAGGTGGCGACGACGCAGGCGCCGCGCTGGTGGGCCGTCATCATGACGCGGTAGGACTGCTCCTCGGTCATGCGGAACACGGCCTTCAGGACGACGACCACGAATTCACGCGGTGTGTAGTCGTCATTCAGCAGGATCACCTTGTAGAGTGGCGGCTGCTTGGTCTTGGTCCGCTCCACAGCCTGCGGCTTGGTGTCGATATCGCTCATCGGCCCCTCCTCGCCCTCCTACCGATACTCCTCGTCCAGGAAGCGCTGCACAAGCGTGTCAGCCCGCCTGCGGTCGGTGAACTGCAGATGCCGCGCCAGATTGCGGGCTGACGAGGCGAGGTAGAACCGTTCGTATTGCTCGTTGCGGCTGGCCAGCGCACTGCCGGCGAAATCCCAGGCGAGCCGGAAGATGCGGATACGCTCCTCTGCCGCCATGCCCTTGGCGCCCGGCAGATAACGATCGATCAGCGGCCGCAGGTCCGGGTCGGCGAGCTGCGCCGCGGTCGGCGCGGCCAGGAGATTGTGCGACCCGATCAGACGCAGGATCTCGTTCACTCTGGGAAACCACTTGGGCAGCGTCGAGCGAAGCGCATGCAACGGGCGGACGTCACACGTCCACAGGCCCGATGGCCATTCGCGCGCCTCCGCCTCCGCCGCAACGATGGCCGCGCGCGTGAATTCCGCATAGGTCCAGATCTCTCCGACCATGCGTTGCGTCTCGGGATCGACGGCATTGATCGAGGCCGCCATGCGCAGCGCGAGTCCCCAGGCGAAGTCGAGCTTCGTCCAGGCCCGGATCATCGTCTGCTGCAGGATGTTCGGCAGCCAGCTCGATGTCATCACCGTGTTGTAGGCGGCGATGTTGCAATCGATGAACAGCCGGTCGCGCGGAACCTCGACGTCATCGAAGATCACGAAAGCGTCCTGCTCGTCGAAGCGGCCCGAGAGCGGAAAGTCGAACCGGTTGTCCGGAGCCGACATCGAATCGCGACAGAGGAATTTCAGCCCCGGTGTCCCGACCGGCAGGCAGAACGAAAGCGCGTAGTCGTCGGAACCCTGGGGCAGCGGCACGCTGGGATAGACAGCGATCTCGTCGGTGAAGGGCGCCAGAGTCGCCAGCACCCTCGCGCCCCGCACGACGATGCCATGTTCGGTATCGCCGACTTTTCGCAACGCCTGCGTGTTACCGGCCGAGGGCGCATCGCCCAGGGCCTTGTCGACAGTGGGCTGAACGGTCGTATGGGTCAGCGCCACGTCGCCACGCCGCAGGAATTTCTGATAGGCAACCAGCCGCTCGGCGCCGGCCTCGTTGCCGTGCGCCCCCCACTCGTCGGGCCGGCCGGCGAAGCCCGCATAGGTCACATTCATGTAGTCGGGTGTGCGGCCCATCAGGCCGACCGAGTACTCCGCGACCTGACGCAGCGCCGCGTGGCGATGCACCAGGTCTTCCCTCGACCGGGGAATCCGGTGACTGACCGGGATTGGCTCGCCCGTCTCCGGATCAGGACCGAGGCAGGTCGCGGCCTTCGTATGGTGGAGATCGTAGACCGCCGCCAGGGCGTGGGCGGCGCCACGAAGCTTGGGATGGTCGACGACATCGCCCACCTTCTCGCCGTCGACCCAAACCTCGCGCGGGCCGCGAAGACCCTTCAGGAATTGTTCACCGGTCCGTGCGGGCATCGCCCACCTCCACCGCTCAGGACGGTCACCCCACCGGCATCGTCTCGGCAAGCGGCGGCAGCTTCACGACCTTGTCGTACCAGGCTTCGAGGGCAGGATGGCCCGGGCGCCACGGCTCGTTGGCGTAGCGGAAATCGAGATAGCCCAGCGCGCAGCCGATCGTGATCTCGCCGATCGTGGTCAGCATGCCGAGCGACGGCGCTTGCTTCTCCAGCAGGTCGAGCGACCGCACGACCTTGCCCTGCTGAAGGGCGATGTAGCTCTGGCGACCCTCGTCCTGCGGCAGCGCGATCTCGCGGCGGCGGGGCTGGGTGGCATCGAGGATGCCGTCGCCCAGCGCCTGCTGGGTGAGCGCCTTCCAGCGCGCCGGGCCAACCGGCGGGAACAGCTTGGGCGCGTCGCCGATGCTGTCGAGATACTCGCAGATCACCGGGCTGTCGTAGAGCGACATGCCGTCGTCGGTGATCAGGCTCGGGACCTTGGAGAGCGGATTGACCGGCAGCAGCGCCGGATCGGTCGTGCCGACCTTCCAGCGCTCGATCTTGTCGTTGAGCCCGCGCGCGATGGCGCAGGCCAGCACCTTGCGGACATAGGGGCTGGCGGCCGAATAGGCGATCTTCATGGCGTTTCCTCAGAGGTCGTCGAAGCGGCGCGCAGGTTATCCCGCCCGGCGGGCGCGACGCCATGCATTTCCCGATGGGAGATCGCTCAGTCGTCGCCCTGATAGTCCGACACCGCCGTGACGTAGCCGGCCGCCACGTCGGCGGCGAGTACCGCCGCGGGGCGCAGCTTCGGATCGCCATGGCCGCCGCCGCCCGGCGTGCCCAGCGAGACCGTATCGCCCTTGTTCAGCACGTACTGCTTCTTGGGGTCGGTCTTCTCGCCGTTGATGCGCAACTCGCCCGGCGCACCATCCTTGCCGCCCTCGATGCCGAAGGCCGCAAAGATCGTGCGCTCGGCCAGGAAGGAAACGGCGATCGGCGTCTCGCTCCGGCTCTCGATCAGGATCTCCTGCCCCAGCCCGCCGCGATGACGGCCGGCGCCACCCGAGTCGGGGCGCAGCTTCTTGTGATGGAAGCGCAGTGGCGCGATGTGCTCGCTGATCTCGATCGAGGTCGAGCTGACGTTGGAGGGCCACGAGAGGCAGGTGACTCCGTCGCGCTGCGTGTTGCCGCCCATGCCGCCATTGTAGAAGAACATGTTGGCGTAGGGCTTGCCGCCCTCCCGCACGCCCGACTGGTTCATCCCCCACATCGGCGAACCGCACGCTGCCATCACGCGCTCCGGCACGATCTGGCCCAGGCAGCCGAACACCAGCATCGGGATGTAATGGCCGATCAGCATGCGCGAGCCGCCCGGCGCGGGGAATTGCGGATTGACGATGCAGCCCGGCGGCGCGGTGAGCGTGATCGGCCGCCATGCGCCTTCATTGTTGGGCAGGTTGGAGTTGGTGCAGACCTTCACCCCATACATGCACATTGCGTTGGTGTAGCACATGGCACAGTTGATCGCCCGATCGACCTGGGCGTCGGTCCCCGCGAAATCGATCAGGATCTCGTCGCCCTTGATGGTGAGCGCCATCTTGATCGTGATGGGCTTGTCCATGATGCCGTCGGTCTTCAGCTCGCTGCGATAGGTACCGTCCGGCAGTTCGCGGATCGCGGCCCGCATCGCCGCCTCGCAGCGCCCCTGGATCTCCCGCGCCAGATCGGTGAGATCGGGCAGGCCGTAATTCTCCATCAGGACCAGCAGGCGGTCTTCCATGAGATCGAGCGCCACGATCTGGGCGTAGAGATCGCCCATCGTCTGATCCGGCGTGCGCACGTTCTTGCGGATCAGCGCCACCAGCGTCTCGTCGGTCTTGCCGGCCGCCATCATCTTCATCGGCGGGATCTGCAGCCCCTCCTCGAAGACCTCGCGCGGCTCGGGGCTGCGGATCTTGCCGCCGATATCGGGCACGTGCGCGGTCGTCGCGCTGAAGGCAATCAGCTTGCCGTTGCGGAAGATCGGCTTGGCCAGCGTGACGTCCGGCAGATGGCCGGTCCCCAGCCAGATGTCATTGGTGATCAGCACGTCGCCCGGCGAGAGCTGATCCTCCGGAAAGTGACGCAGGAAGTGCTTCACGGTCTCGGGCAGCGTGCCGATGAAACTCGGGATGCTCTCGCTCGCCTGCACCAGCGACTGGCCCGACGCGTCGGTCACGACGCAGGAGAAATCGTAGCTTTCCCTGACCAGCGTCGAGAACGACGTGCGCACCATGGCCGCCGCCGCCTCGTCGACCAGCGAGATCAGCCGGCGCCAGAGCAATTCCAGTTCGATGGCATCGAAAGTGCGCGACATCAGTTTGCCTCCGCCAGGATGGAGCCGTCGGCCAGCAGCCGGGCCGTGGAATTCGGCCCGACGATGAAGGTGCTTTCGTTCTCCTCGAAGACCGCGGGCCCGTCGATGCTGACGCCAGGTTCGAGCGCGTAACGGTCCCAGACCCGCGTCGGGAGCGTCTTGCCTTCGTCGGGGAAGAACACGGGCCGCGTGCCCTTGAGCGCCGCGGCCGAAGCATGTCGCGGCAGTTCGAGCTTGCCGCCGGTGCCGGGCATGGGGGCGCTGACCGAGAGGCGCAAGGCCACGAACTGGATCGCCGCACCCGGCGGCGTGCGCGCGAACAGCGCCTTGTAGGCAGCTTCGAACGAGGTCTTCACCTCGGCCTCGTCGAGGAGCTGCGGCAGCACGACGGTGATCTCGCTGCCCTGGCCGATGTAGCGCATGTCGGCGAGGCGTCGAACGGTTCGGTTCTCGACGTCGGCACCGGTCAAATGCAGCACGTCCAGCGCCTCCTTTTCGAGACCGGCGAACAGGCTATCCGCGGCGTCGAGATCGGCACCCGCCAGCGCGGTCGTGAAGCTCGCCACCCGGTCGACGCGCGCCGGGGCCATCAGCATGCCGATGGTGCTGCCTGCGCCCGCACCCGGCGGACAGACGACGCGGCTGACGCCGAGCTTGCGTGCCACGTGCCAGGCATGAACGGGCCCCGCCCCGCCCGTTGCGAGCAGAGCATATTCGGAGGGCACGCGGCCCCGCTCGGCGATGGCGACCCTCGCCGCGCCGGCCATGTTCTCGTTCACCACGTCATGCACACCGAAGGCGGCGCGGCCCGGCTCGACGCCCAGCGCGCCGGCCAGTTTTTCGAAGGCGGCGTGCGTCGCCACCGCGTCGATCTTCATGGCGCCACCCAGGAAGAAGTCGGCGTTGAGGTAGCCCAGGGTCAGGTCGGCGTCGGTCACCGTCGCCTCGGTGCCGCCGCGGCCGTAGCAGGCGGGTCCCGGCTGTGCGCCGCTGCTCTCGGGGCCGACGTTCAGCGTGCCGAGATCGCTCCTGTGCGCGATCGAGCCGCCGCCGGCGCCGATCTCGATCAGTTCCACGGTGGCGATCTGCATGGGTAGACCCGAGCCGCGCAGGAAGCGCTTCTCGCGCGCCGCCTCGAAGCCCCAGGCGACGAGCGGTTCGCCGTCGTCGACCAGGGCCAGCTTGGCGGTCGTCCCGCCCATGTCGAAGGCCAGCACGCGCTCCAGCCCGGCATTGCGTCCGAACCAGGCGCCGGCCAGCGCGCCGGCGGCGGGCCCGCTTTCCAGAAGCTGCACCGGCGCCCGCTTGGCCTCGCTCACATGGGTGAGGCCGCCGTTGGACAGCATGAGGAACAGCCCGCCCGGAATGCCCTCGTCCCGCAGCGCCTGCTCCAGCCGCTCCAGATAGATCTCGGCGAGCGGCCGCACGTAGGCGTTGGCCACCGTGGTGCTGGCGCGCAGATACTCGCGGATCTCCGGCGCGATGTCGGACGACAGCGAGATGGAGAGGTTCTGGAAGCGCTCGGCTACCGCCGCTCCGATCGCGCGTTCGTGCGCGGCATTGGCATAGGAATGCAGGAAGCAGATGGCGAGGCTTTCCACGCCCTTCTCCACCAGATCGGCGACCTCGGCCAGCGCGGCCTCGACATCGAGCGCGATTTCGATCGAGCCGTCCGGCCCAAGCCGTTCCTTAGCCTCGCGCCGCCATGGCCTCGGCACCAGCGGCTTCGGCATCTCGATGAAGAGATCGTAGAGCTCGTACTTGCGCTCGCGGGCGATCTCCAGCACGTCGCCGAAGCCAGCCGTGGTGAGCAGGCCGGTCTTCGCGCCCTTGCGCTCGATCAGCGCGTTGGTGAACAGCGTCGTGGCATGGACGACGCGGCCGATCTCCTGGGGCTTCGCGCCTGCCTTCTCCAACACGCGCCGCGTCCCTTCGAGTGCGCCGCGGGCCGGATCGTCCGGTGTCGTGCTTTCCTTCCAGATGACGGCCCGCCCGGTGCGCGGATCGTGAATGACGAGGTCGGTGAAAGTTCCCCCGATGTCGATCCCGAGGGAAAGCGGCGCACTCATTACTCTTCCTTTGCTATTCGGCTCTTACATTGCCCTGCTTGGCGACCTTCGCCCAACGCTCGCGGTCCTTGGCGATATAGGCGGCGAACGCATCGGGCCCCTGACCGATCGGCTCGAGCCCCTGCTTCGCCAGGGTCTCGGCATTCTTCGGATCCGCGATCGCGTCGATGAACAGCTTGGCGAGCGCCGCCTTGATGTCGGGCGGCAGGGCTGCCGGCCCCATCAGGCCGAACCAGTTATTGATGTCGAGTGCCGGAATGTCCTTCGTGAGCAGCGGCAGTTCGGGAGCGAGCGGCGTCGGCTTCGTCGACGCAAGCGCGAGCACCCGGACCCTGCCGCCGCGCGCCTGGCCGATCAGTTCCGACACGTTGCCGAAGAACACGTCGACGTTTCCAGCCGCGACGTCGGCAATGGCCGGCGCACCGCCGCGATAGGGAACATGGATCAGCTTCAGGCCACCCGCTTCGGCCGCGAGGAATTCCGCGCCGAGCTGGTTGGTCGAGCCGAGGCCGGTCGAGGCATAGCTCACCTTGCCCGGATTGGCCTTTGCGTAGGCAATGAACTCAGGGATGGTCTTGAAGGGCGCATCGACGCGCACGATCAGGGCCATCGGTACGCCGACCAGATTGCAGATCGGCGTCAGCTCCTTGTCGAGATCGAGCGGAATCTGCGATCCCGGCACCACGGGGCCGACCGCGAGCTGACCCATGATGCCGATGCCCACCGTGTAGCCATCGGCCGGCGCCTGGGCAACGGCCTTCAGCGCGATGAACCCGCCGGCACCGGTCTTGTTGTCGACAATCACCGTGTACCCGTGCTGACGCTGGATCGTCTCTGCCGCGATGCGGGCGGCCATGTCGGCGGTGCCGCCGGGCGCATAGCCGACCAGGATCTTGATCGGCTGTTTCGGCACCCATTGCTGGGCACGCGCCGACGCAGCGGCCAGGACGAGCGGCGCGGCAAAAAGGCTTCGACGGAACATCACGACTCCCAATCCCCAATGGCGAGCGTTAGGCAAGCGGCGTGCCGGGTCAAGGTGACCCGCTTGTGATGAAACGGTCTTCGGGTAGTCTCCGCGCGCATGCCTCTCGCCCAACCCGCCCCCGATGTCTGGACGCTCGTCGCCGACATCGCCGTCCAGACCCCCGACGCGCCGGCCTTGCTGCACGGCGATCGGACGATTTCCTTCCTGGAACTCACCGAGAGCGCGCGGCGCGCCGCCCAGGGGCTTGCCGACCTGGGCGTCGGCCCGGGCGATCGCGTGGCGCTGTGGCTGCCCAACGTGCCGGCCTATCCGATCCTCTATCTCGCCTGCATCCGGCTGGGCGCCATCGCCGTCGCGGTGAACACGCGCTATCGCGCCGTCGAGGTTGCCGACATCGTCGGCCGCTCCGGCGCCAAGGTGCTGGCCTGCGCGCCCGGATTCCGGCGGATCGACTTCCTCTCCATCCTGGCCGATGTCGAGCCCGCAGCTCTCGACAGGCTTGCGGCCATCGTCGCCGTGGGCGACGAGCCCGCCTCGATCCCGGCTGCCATCGAACGGCTGCGGCGCGTGCCCTTCGAGCGCCTGCTATCGCGGCCCCGGCTCGGCCTGAACAACGCGAAGGCCAGCGCCCCCTGCAACATCTTCACGACCTCGGGCACGACCAGCGCGCCCAAGTTCGTGCTGCACCGCCAGGGCGCGATCGCCAGCCACGCCCAGCAGGTCGCGCGTGCCTTCGGCCTCACCGCGCCCGACACGCTGTCGCTCTCGATCCTGCCGCTGTGTGGTGTCTACGGTTTCGACCAGACCATGGCGACGCTCGCTGCCGGCAGGCCCTGCGTGCTGGTGGATTCTTCCGAGATCGACGAGATCGCGCGCCTGATCGAGCGACACAGGCCGACGACCCTGTTCGGCAGCGACGACATGTTCGCCCGACTGCTCGACGCAGTGCCCGGCGACCGTCCCTTCCCCTCGGTGAAATGGGCGGGCTACGCCGCCTTCAACGCGTCGTTGGACGACATCGCGGAAACCGCGGAACAGCGCGGCCTGCGACTTTGCGGCCTCTACGGGATGAGCGAGGTGCAGGCGCTCTATTCCCTGCAGCCGATCGACACCGAGGTCGCGCGCCGCAAGAAGGGTGGCGGCGTTCCCATCTCGCCGCTCGCCCATGTCCGCGTCCGCGATCCGGAAACCGGCGAACTGCTGGGCGCTGGCCAGCCAGGCGCGCTCGAATGCGCCGGCCCCTCGCTGATGGTCGGCTATTACGGTGACGACAAAGCCACCGCCGAGACCGTGACCGCCGACGGCTATGTTCGCACCGGCGACCTCGCCGAACTCGACGGACAGGGCGGCTTCACCTTCCTGAGCCGCATGGGCGATGTCCTGCGCCTCTCGGGCTTCCTCGTGAATCCCCTCGAGATCGAGACCCATCTGCAGACGCTGCCGGGCATCGCTGGCTGCCAGGCCATCGCGGTGCCGCGCCTGGACGGCGTACGCGCGGTCGCCTTCGTGATCCTCACGCCCGGCGCGACGCTCGACGAGGCCGCTGCCATCGCACACTGCAGGCATGGTCTGGCAAACTACAAGGTGCCGATGCGCGTCCTGGCGATCGACGACTTCCCCAAGACGCCCTCGCCCAACGGCTTCAAGATCCAGCGCAGCCGCCTGCGCGACCTGGCGCTGGAGCGAATCTAGCGCCCCGGCAGGCGAAGGTTGGCGACCGCGGATCCGACGAAGATCTGCGGCAGAGACGGCGTGCGGATTCCCATGCTCTTTTCGAGGTTCTGCACGCAGCTCCGCGTGGCCTGGGCGAGCTGGCCCCAGGTGGTGGCGCCGTCGAACTGCTGCAGCAGGCACTGGTCGTAATAGGTGAAGCGGTCGCCCGCGCCGCAGCCGAAGCTCACACGATCGGCCGCGGCGGCGGTCAGCACCACCCGGTTGGGCTGTCGCATGGCCGATGTGAGGAAGACGCCGCTGTGGCAGGCCGAGACGACCACGACCGTCGGCAGCGCGCCGCAGCCCGCGTCCAGGGCATTGTCGAGCGCGCTCGGCCGGACGACTCCATTGGCCTGGCGCAGCACGACGCCGGCCTCGGTACCGTGGCTGGTGATAAAGGCGAGGCAGGCCTCCGCTCCACCGGCATTGCGCAACGCGCTCGACACGTTCGAGGCGCTGGCGACCTCGGCCGTCGGGTTGCGCGCGGGATCGGAGGTGAGCAGGCGGATGTCTCGCACGCCGCGTGCCGACAGCTTGTCGCGCAAGGCGTCGATGCCATTGTCGAAGGACGGGCTGTTGTTGTCGCCGGCGATCAGCACGGCATGCCAGCGCGCCGCCGGAACGTCTCCGGGCGCGACTGCCATCGAGGGGTTGCGGCCGGACGGCGGCACTGCGCCGGAGTCCGGCGTGCAGCCGATCAGCGAGGCCAGCAAAGCGACCAGGGCCGCCACGCGAATCAACATGCTCTGCTGCTCCAGATTGCTCAGGCAGGCTGCGGCGCAGCACCGACCATGCGCAAGGCCATGCCGGTGTAGAGCTTCGCCATCTGTTCCTCGGTGAGATCGCCACCCGGACCGTACCACATCGAGACGTGGGTGCACTGGTCGAGCAGCGCCATGGCCATCGCCTTGAGATCGTGCTTTCCGTCGACGCGCGGCGGATCGAACACGCCTTTTTCGACGCCATGCCTGAGAATCGTCACGACGATGTCGCGGATCGCGCGGCGGCTGCGCCGGATGTCGGCCACGCGCGCCGAATCCAGCCAGCCGATTTCGCGGTTGGCGACCAGCGCCTCGATGCGCAGCCGGCAATGCCGGATGACATAGACCCGCACGAAGGCCGCGAGTTCGGCGCACGGATCGCCGCCCGCGCCCGCCACGGCCTGCTGACACTGCCGCTCCAGCTCGCCCTGGGTCGAGGCGATGATGTCGTGCAGCAACTCGTCCTTCGACTTGAAGTGATTGTAGAGCGCGCCTTGCGTCAATCCACAGGCCTTCATGATGTCGCGCACCGTGACGACCGGATAGCCGCGCTCGGCGAACTGGGCAAAGGCTGCCGCGCGGATCGCCTCGACCGGCGGGCGCGCCTCGCGCTCCGCTACCGCCGCCATCGACTCTTCCTCGACGAGGACCGTCTTGCGTTTGCTCATCGCGAGGCTCCGGACATGTTGCGAACGATCTCCCAGGCGAGATCGGCGGCGGGCTTCACCAGCTTGCCGGACTCGGCCGCACGCACGTTGGCCGCCGTGCCGTCGAGCGACCGGGCATACACGCCCTGGCGGATGCAGGACACGCGAAACAGATTATAGGCCATGTAGAACTCCCAGAGCGCTGTCTCGGGGACGGCGCGCTGCGACAGGGTGCTGTAATGATCGACCATCTCCGCCTCGGTCGGCAGGCCGATTTCGTCGAGATCGTGACCCAGCAGCCCCCCCCAGTCCTTCGGGGTGCGCCAGAGCATGCAGAGATAGGAAAGCTCCGCCAGCGGATCGCCCAGGGTCGAGATTTCCCAGTCGATGATGCCCAGGACGCGTGCCTCGGTGGCGTGGAAGATCATGTTGTCGAGGCGATAGTCGCCATGGACCAGCACAGTCTCGTCGTTCGCGGGCAGGTTGGCCGGCAGCCAGTCGAACAGCCGGTCCATCGACTCGATCTTCTGGGTTTCCGACGCTTTGTATTGTTTGCCCCAGCGCGAGATCTGGCGGGCGACGTAGCTGCCGGGCCGCCCGAAATCGGCAAGGCCCAGGGCGGCATAGTCGACCTGGTGGAGACGGGCCAGCGCCTCGACCTTGGCCCGGTAGATGTCGCGGCGCCCCTCTTTCGGCACGTCCGGCAGCAGCGGGTCCCACAGGACGCGGCCGTCGCAATATTCCATGATGTAGAAAGGCGTGCCCACGACGCTTTCGTCCTCGCTCAGCGCATAGGCCCGCGGGGTCGGCACGTCGGTGCGATTGAGGGCCGAGATCACCCGGAATTCCCGGTCGACCGCGTGAGCCGACGGCAGCAGCTTGCCCGGCGGCTTGCGCCGCAGGACATAGCGGCGGCCGCCGCCATCCGTCAGCCGGTAGGTCGGGTTGGACTGCCCCCCCTTGAACTGCTCGACGCGCACTGGAGGCTTGAATCCATCCACATGGGCGGTCATGAAGCGGCCGAGCGACTGCTCGTCGAACCGATGCCTCTCCTGCACCGCCATCGTGCCGATATAGTCGTCCCCTCGCCTTGACACCCGAAAACCTCCTGAACGACCGTTCACATTGGCCAGGAGTTTGCTCGTCCCCCGGGACGCATGCAATATCGACCAACGGGGACATTGACGGGTGGAATCGCTGCTTGCTGCTTATCCGCCGGCCGCCTGGGCGGCGCTGCTGGCGACGGGCATTCTCATTGGCCTGCTGGCCGGGCTGCTGGGAGTCGGCGGCGGCATCGTCGCCGTCCCCATCCTGCTGGAAGTATTCGAATTTCAGGGCGTAGCCGAACCGCAGGCGGTGCCGCTCGCGGTCGGCACGGCCCAGGCCAGCATTCTGATTGCCTCGATCACGGCAGCGGCCGCCCATTGGCGGGCCGGGTCGATAGACCGAGCGCTGGTGAGAGCCTGGCTTCCGGCATTGATGGTGGGTGCCATCGTCGGGTTGGCCGTGAGTCCGTTCGCACCCACAAAAGTGCTGACGACCCTGTTCGCTGTGGTCGCGGCTGCACTTGCACTGAAGATGGCGGCGGGCGATCGCCTGATTATTGGGCAGTCCGAGCCGAAAGGTCTGCTCTCCCAAGTGTCGCCCGCCGTCGTGGGCGGACTTGCGGCCGCCGTCGGCGTCGGCGGCGGGACCCTGAGCACACCCGTGTTGACCCTGTTCTCATTTTCGATCAAGCGCGCGATCGGAGCCGGCGCGCTGTTCAATCTCATCATCGCCGTGCCCGCGACGCTGGTCTTCCTTCAGATGGACCGCGACGTCCCGGGCCGTCCGGCCGATGCGCTAGGCGATGTCGCGGTATTTTGCGTTGCGACCCTATCGCTGCCCGCGCTCTTTGTCGCGCCGATCGCGGCACGCTGGTCCGCAAGGGCGCCAGTCTCCCTGCTGCGGCGCTTGTTCGCTCTTTGCCTGGCCGTAATCGCAGTCCGCCTGCTGCTGAGATAGTGCACTTAGCACTTGTATTGCACTTGGCACTTGGGCAAAGCGGCCGAATTGTGTTTATGTGTTGGCGGTCCAGGGGTTTGGGCCCAACAACACATTGAAGGCTACGCGTTTCTGGGGAGGCATCGTTGAATCGATTCCTAAGCAAGGACTTTTTGTCCGGGCTGATGTTCATCTGCTTTGGGCTGGCGGCACTGTACTTCGGGCAAAAGCTCGCGCTGGGCACGCCCGTTCGCATGGGGCCGGGCTATGTGCCGCGAATGCTCTCCCTTACGCTTCTGGCGTTGGGCGCGGTCATCTGCATCGTTGCACTCGTCAGTGGCAGCGATCCGGTGGAAAGGCTGAAGTGGAAGCCACTGACGCTGGTCACGATCGGAATCGTCTGTTTCGCGCTCCTGTTCGAGCGCGCGGGACTGATCCCGGCCCTGGTCGTGCTGATCCTGGTCGCATCTCTGGCCGGTGAGGAATTCAAGCTCATCGAGGTGATCGGCAACATCGTCGCGCTCTCCGTTCTCTGTACCTTGGTCTTCAAGGTCGGACTGGGCATGAATATCTACATCCTGCGCGGAGTCTGGTGAGATGGAGCTTCTCGACAATCTTGCGCTGGGCTTCAGCGTCGCCCTTTCATTCCAGAATCTCGCGTATGCCTTGCTGGGCTGTCTTCTCGGCACGTTGATCGGCGTCCTGCCCGGTATCGGCCCGGTGGCGACCATCGCCATGCTGCTGCCGATCACCTTCCATCTTCCGCCGACCGCATCGCTGATCATGCTCGCGGGTATCTACTATGGTGCCTCGTACGGCGGATCGACCACCTCGATCCTGGTCAACCTGCCCGGCGAAGCGGCCTCGGTCGTGACCTGCCTCGACGGTTACCAGATGGCGCGCAACGGGCGTGCCGGAGCGGCGCTGTCGATCTCCGCGGTGGGCTCGTTCTTCGCAGGTACGGTCGGCACGCTCATCATCGTGTTGTTCGCCGAACCTTTGACCCGGATGGCGCAGAAGTTCGGCCCAGCCGACTACTGCTCTCTGATGGCGCTCGGCCTCGTGGCGGCCGTCATCCTGGCGAGCGGCTCGGTCGTCAAGGCCATCGCGATGATCTTCCTTGGCCTCCTCTTCGGCCTGGTCGGCACCGACGTGAACACGGGCGCCCAGCGGTTCACGCTGGACATGCCGGAACTCAGCGACGGTATCGACTTCGCGCCGATCGCGATGGGTATCTTCGGCATTGCCGAGATCATCGTGAACCTCGAACGGCACCTCACCCGTACGGGCGGCACCATCAAGGTGACGTCGCTCTGGCCGACCATGGATGAGGTCCGGCGCGCCATTCCCGCAGCAATACGCGGCACCTTCCTGGGCGCGGCGCTCGGCGTCCTCCCCGGCGGCGGCCCGACCCTGGGCGCCTTCTCGTCCTATACGCTCGAAAAGAGGATTTCCAAGGATCCCAGCAGGTTCGGCAAGGGCGCCGTCGAAGGCGTCGCGGCGCCGGAGTCGGCGAACAATGCCGCCGCGCAGACCTCCTTCATCCCGATGCTGACCCTCGGCATCCCGTCCAACGCCGTCATGGCGTTGATGGTGGGCGCCATGATCATCCAGGGCATCCAGCCGGGGCCCGAGGTCATGACCAAGAAGCCCGACCTCTTCTGGGGCATGATCGCCTCGATGTGGATCGGCAACGCCATGCTGGTCGTCATCAACCTGCCGATGATCGGCATCTGGGTGAAGCTGCTGACGGTGCCCTACCGCTTCCTGGCACCGGCCATCCTGCTGTTCTGCTGTATCGGTGCGTACAGTCTGCAAAACAGTACGTTCCACGTCATGCAGGTCGCCGTCTTCGGCGTCCTCGGTTACGTGTTCGTGAAGTTGGGTTGCGAGGGTGCACCGTTCCTTCTGGGCCTCGTCCTGGGACCGCAGATGGAGGAGTACTTCCGCCGCGCCATGCTGCTCTCGCGCGGCGACCCCATGGTCTTTCTGGAGCGGCCGATCAGCCTGGGTCTGCTCATCACGACGGCATTGCTGCTGTTGCTGATGGCCCTGCCCAGCTTCAAGAAGGCGCGCAAGGAAGCGTTCGTGGAAGAGGAGGGCTGACGCCCTCCTCCAATACTCTGAAAGGGCCCCAAGCTTGCGCTTCGGGGCCCTTTGCATTTTGATGGTAGCGTCTGCGTTAACGTCTGCGTCCCAGTCACTCCACAGCGAGAGGTCGCCGCATGAACGTCGAGACACTGGCCGGCATCGTCCCGGACTCAACCTATGTCGACGTCGCCGGGGTGCCGTGGCAGCCGACCCGCTTCCCCGGGGTCGAGTGGAAGATCCTGATGGAGCAGAAGGAGACGGGACTTTCGACCGTGCTGATGCGCTGGGCGCCGGGCGCCCGCCTGCCCGCGCACGAGCACGTCGCCATCGAACAGACCTATGTGCTCGAAGGATCGTTTGCCGATCATGCCGGCGTCTGCCGGGCCGGCAACTATGTCTGGCGGCGCGCCGGCAGCCGCCACGATGCCTGGACCGACGAAGGCTGCCTCATGCTGGCGATCTTCCTGAAGCCCAACACCTTCTTCGACTGAAGCCCCTGCCCTCCCCGAGCGGAACGGATCCGGCCGCGGAATAGAACCGCTCTCCGACCTCTGCTAATGCTCCGTCGCAGCCGCGGCCCGCAAGGGCCGGCGCAAGGGAGGCAGAAGCAATGTCAGGCGTTCTTGAAGGCATCCGCGTACTCGATTTCGGCCGCTACATCGCCGGTCCGTTCTGCGGCACCATGCTGGCCGATCTCGGCGCCGAGGTGATCCGCGTCGAGAAGCTCGAAGGCAGCGAGGATCGCTGGGTGACCCCGGTCGTCGAGGGCGGCGAAGGCGCCATGTTCCTCCAGATGGGCCGCAACAAGCTCGGCCTCACCCTCAATCCCATGAAGCCCGAGGGCCGCGAGATCGTGAAGAAGCTGGTGGCGGCTTCCGACGTGGTGATCGCCAACCTGCCCTACGAAGACCTGCAGAAGATGGGCATCGACTACGAGAGCCTCTCTGCCATCAATCCCCGCATCATCCTCGCCACCACCTCGACGTTCGGCTCGGAAGGCCCCTACAAGACGCGCGTCGGCTTCGACACGATCGGCCAGGCGATGTCGGGTGCCATGCACCTCTCGGGCGACGGCGAGACTCCGACCCGCATGAACGCCCCGTTCGTCGATTTCGGCACGGCGTTGCTCAACACCGTGGGCGTGCTCGCCGCCCTCATGGAGCGGGGCAAGAGCGGCAAGGGCCAGAAGGTCGAGACCGCCCTGCTGCGCACCGCCATCAACATCACCAACGGACACCTGATCGAGCAGGCGATGCTCGACCTCAACCGGATCGCCACGCTCAACCGCGGCTTCACCGCCGGACCGTCCGACACGTTCAAGTGCAAGGACGGCTGGATCTACGCCATGACGATCGGCCAGCCCCTGTTCGTGCGCTGGTGCAAGCTGATGGGCGACGAGAGCCTGGCCGCCGACCCGCGCTTCAAGGACGATCTCGCGCGCGGCGACAATGGCGAGGCGCTGTCGGAGATCATGCAGAAATGGTGTGACAGCCGCACGGTCGCAGAGACCCTGGCGGCGCTCGAAGCCAGCCGCATTCCGGCCGGTCCTGTGTACACACCGCAGCAGACGCTCGACGACAAGCACGTGAAAGAAGCCGGGTTCTTCCATTCCATGGAGTATCCCGGCGCCAAGATGGGCGTGCCGGTCCTGCAGGAGCCGGTGAAGCTTTCGCGCACCCCCCTCACCATCCGGCGCCGCGCGCCGACCCTGGGTGAGCATACGGACCAGATCCTGCAGGAGCTGGGCTACAAGGCCGACGATATCGCAAGGCTCAGATCCGACCGCGTCGTCTGAGGGGGCTGATCCAGGGGCCTCTCCGGGCGTATAACGGCTCAGGAGCTGACCCATGATGCGACGCCTACTGCTTGTATTGATGACAGCGGGATTCTGCAGCTCGGCAGGAGTGCTGGCCGCGCAGGACCTGCCGTATGGCCAAAGCCATGTTTTTGCCGCTTTCCGCAACGGCGAACGCATCGGGACGCACACGCTCACCTTCCAGCAGAATGGCGACAAGCGGGTCGTGACCACCTCGATCGACTTCTCGGTCAAGGTGCTCGGCCTGACCATGTATCGCTACCTGCATCGCGGTCAGGAAGTCTGGAACGGCAACACGTTCGAGTCGATCTCGACCCAGACCGACGACAATGGCACCAAGTATGCCGTGAAGGCCCGGCAGGAGGCCGGCGGAGTCGCGGTCGTCCGCGATGGTGGCAGCGCGCCGAAACTGACGGCCAACGATGTCGGCTTTCAGCAGGGCGCTGCCCGGAAAGAGACCCTTCCCCCAGGAGTCATGCCGTCGACCCACTGGAACCTGGATCAGGTGAAGCAGTCGGCGATGCTCAACAGCCAGAACGGCGCGCTCGCAAAGGTCCAGATCACGCCCAGGGGTCGCGAAACCATCAAGACGGCCAACGGCACCCTGGAGGCGACGCGCTATTCCTATACCGGCGACGTCGAGATGGATCAGTGGTTCGACGAACGGGGCCGCTGGGTGAAGGCCTCATTCAAGGCTTCCGACGGGTCGACGATCGAGTACATACTGCAGGAATGACGCCTGCAGATTGTTTCGCGAAGCTGCCCGATCTTCTTTCTGACGATGCCGACCTGCTGCGGCGCGGCCGCTGGCTGAACGTCGAGTGCAGGATCGATATCGGCACCGAGCCTTTCCATCTGACCTTCAAGGACGGCGCCCTCGTCTCCTTCGATCGCGGACCGCGCCTGATGCGCTCCACCGCCTTCACCGTACGCGGCAGCGACGAAGCGTGGCGGCATCACTGGCAGAAGATGCCCCCACCCGGCTGGCACGACCTGTTCGCCCTGACCAAGCGCGGCGCCGCCTCGCTGGAAGGCGACCTGCGGCCGCTGCTGCAGAATCTGCAGGTATTCAAGGACCTGCTCGCACTGCCGCGTCGCCTCGCGGAGGCCTCCTGACATGGCGCCCGCTCTCGACCCCATGGTCGGCCGCTACCTGCGGCTCGACATCGACGGCACGCCGCATCGCCTCTACTTCGAGGAGGCCGGCAGCGGCATTCCCCTGGTGTGCCTGCACACGGCGGGCGCTGACGGTCGCCAGTTCCGGCATCTCATGGCCGATCCCGAGATCACCAGCCGGTTCCGCGTGATCGCGTTCGACATGCCCTGGCATGGCAAATCGACGCCGCCGGACGGCTGGGAAAAAACCGAGTACCGACTGACGACGGCCTCCTACACCGCCGCCATCCGCGCCTTCTGCCAGGCCCTGGAACTCGACCGGCCCGTGGTGATGGGCTGCTCCATCGGCGGCCGCATCGTGCTCAACCTCGCGATCGGACACGCCGCGGAGTTCCGTGCTCTCGTGGCGCTGGAAGCAGCAGATTTCCAACAACCCTGGTACGACACGGCCTGGCTGCATCGTCCCGACGTCCATGGCGGCGAAGTCTGCGCCGCGCTGATCTCCGGTCTGATCGCACCGCAAAGCCCGCCCGTGAGCCGTCACGAGACGCTGTGGATGTACATGCAGGGCGGCCCCGGCATCTTCAAAGGCGACCTGTATTTCTATCGGATGGACGGCGACCTGCGCGAGAAGGTGACGTCGATCGACACGAGTCTCTGCCCGCTCTACCTGCTGACCGGCGAGTACGACTTCTCCTGTACCGCCGAGGATACGCTGCGCACGGCGTCGCAGATTCCCGGCGCGCAGGTACAGGTCATGAAGGAACTGGGCCATTTCCCGATGAGCGAGAACCCGGCCAGGTTCCGCGAGTACATCCTGCCGGTGCTGGCGAAGATCGCTTCAACGTCGTCGTCCTGAGCGCCGCGAAGGACCTGACGGAACGACCAGAGCGCTACGTTGCTGGCGCGAGATCCTTCGCTGCGCTCAGGATGACATGAGTGGGTCGGCGGTCGACCATCACAGGATCTGAAAGACCTCGTAGACGGGTCCGGCCGGATCGCGTCGGCCGGTCGAGACGCAGAGGATGCGGTTGAGGAAGCGGTACTTTTCCGACGCCGTCTCGAACCAAGGCGTGGCGCGGAAGTAATACTGGCTGGGATCGACCTTCTCGCCCTTGTTGAGCTGCTCGATCACCCAAGCCGGGCCATGCCGCATGCCGCGATAGCTCATGTAGACGAGGTGCCCATCGTCGGTCTTGAGGGTGAGCCGCACGTCGAGCTGCAGGATGCCGTCGCGTCGCTGCAGCAGCCAGTCGCCGGCCGGCGCCGGCAGGACGGTGCCGCGCAGCTCCTCGCCCGCAAATGTGCCCCCGGTCACCGTCGCGATGCGCCGGCGGCCATAGGGCGTCTCGCCGACATCGACGACGTTCGGGTCGACCTGGAGTGTCAGGGTGAAGAGATGGGTGGAACGGAGTGTCGGTTCGCTCATGCTGATCCTCGAATCTTGGCCGTCAGATCCTGGCCGTCCGGCCTTCCCAATAGGGGGCTCGGAGTTCGCGCTTCATGATCTTGCCTATGGTGCTGCGCGGAAGCGAGTCGCGGAACTCGACGGCGACAAGTCGCTGCGTCTTGCTGAGCTGGCCGTTCGCCCACTCGCGGACCGCCTCCTCGCTCACCGTCGTACCGCCCCGGCGCACGCACAAGGCCATCGGCGATTCGCCCCACTGATCGCTCGGCACGCCGATCACGGCGACGTCGATCACGTCGGGATGCTTCAGCAGGAGCACCTCGATGTCGGCGGCATAGACGTTGAAGCCGCCCGAGATGATCATGTCCTTCTTGCGATCGAGCAGGATCAGGAACCCGTCCTCGTCGAGCTTGCCCATGTCACCGGACTTGAAGAACAGCCGGCCGTCGGCGTCGTGCCAGAACAGCTCGCGCGTCTTGTCGTCCTGCTTGTAGTAGCCCTTCATCATCATCTCGGCGCGACCGGCGATCTCCCCGACCTCGCCCTGGGGCAGCTCCCGGCCCTGCTCGTCGAGAACCTTCAGTTCGACGCCGAAGCCCGGCTTGCCGACCGTGTGGAGCTTGTCGGGATGCAGGTTGGCTTCGAGCATGCAACTGCCGCCGCCCTCGGTCAGGCCGTAGATCTCGATCAGCCGACCGGGCCAGCGCGCGAGGCAATCGGCCTTCACCTGGGCGCGCAGCGGCGCGCTGGTCGACAGCTTGGCCTTGAAGGAACCAAGGTCGTACTTGCCGAAATCGGGATGGGCCAAAATGCGCTGGTACTGGACCGGCACCAGCATGGCATGCGTGGCCCGCTCGGCCTGGGCCAGTTCGAGAAACTTCACCACATCGGACTTCCGCATCAGGATCGACGTGCCGCCCACGCCGACGGTGGCCAGCAGCGCGACCAGCGTGGTGTTCGAATAGAGCGGCGTCGAGACCAGCGAGATCGTGTCCGGCCCATAGTCGAAGGCCGGGAAGCGCACGGGAAGCTGGCTGCGCAACGCGTGCGAATGAAGGATGCCCTTGGGCAGGCCGGTCGTACCGGAACTGTAGATGATGTTGAAATCGTCCAGCGGGCCGATCTCGGTCTCGAACGGCGCATCGCTCGCCGGTGCCAGCCAGGTTTCGAAATCCTGCCAGCCCGGCCGGGCGAAGTCGTAGGCGATGCGGCCGCCGGCCACGAGCTTGCCCAGCTGCGCCTCATAGGGCTCGACCAGCGCGCGGTACTGATCCGACAGGAACAGGACCTTGGCGTCGCAATCGTCGAGCATCTTCTCGAGCGCATCGGCGGCGGCCATCGTCGAGAGCGGCACGACGCAGACGCCGGCCCGCAGGCCACCCATGAAGGTCTCGAGGTACTCGATCGAGTTGGCTGCCAGAATCGCGATCTTGTCGCCGCGTCCCAGTCCCATGTCCGACAGCCGCCGGGCGATCCTGTTGATGCGGGCATCGAACGCCTGCCAAGTCCGCACCGTCCCGTCGCACTTCACCGCCGGCTTGTCCGGATGGCTCAGCGCATGCCGCGCGACATAGGCCGGGATCGACGTGAACTCGGGAATGTCGTCGATGACCGGCTGCGGCACGACAGGCGGGTCGGCGCTCACGGCCGCCCTACTTCTTGGGCTCGACCGTCTCCACCGGACCGCCGGCCTTCTTCCAGGCGCCGAAGCCGCCTTCGAAATGGGCGACCGGGGTGAGGCCCATGTCCTGGGCCGTCTTGGTCGACAGGGCCGAGCGCCAGGCGCCGGCGCAGAAGAACACGAACTTGTTGCCGGTCTGGAAGTAATCCTTGGCGTAGGGGCTGTGCGGATCGATCCACATTTCGAGCATGCCGCGCGTCACGTTGATGGCGCCGGGGATGGTCCCGTCACGCCACAACTCGCGCGGATCGCGGATGTCGATGAAGGTCACGTCCGGCTGGCCGTGCATCTTCATCGCGTCGGCCAGCGACAGCGTCTCGATCTGGCTGTTGGCCTCGTCGACCAACTGCTGGACCGTCTTCTTGACCTCGAGCGGCATCGAACCCTCCTACGCGCTTGCTTCGAGCGTCAGTAGCATTTTGGCCGCAGCGCGCAAACGACGGCCAGCCCGCCGCGTGAAATAGAGACTGCTATTTTTCGCCGGTCTCGGGGATGGCCTTCATCTCCTCGAGCCAGACGTCCGGGCTGCCATCGGAGGGCGCCCGCCAGTCGCCGCGCGGCGACAGCGACCCGCCGGACGAGATCTTCGGTCCGTTGGGCAGCGCCGAGCGCTTGAACTGGTTGGTGAAGAAGCGGCGCAGGAACAGCGCGAGCCAGCTGCGGATCTCCTCCAGCGTGTAGGCCCGGCGCGTTCCCTCCGGCAGGTTCGCCGGCCAGGCGCCCCTCTCGATGTCGTGCCAGGCATTCCAGGCGAGGAAGGCGATCTTCGACGGCCGGTAACCCAACCGCGTCAGGTAGAAGAGATTGAAATCCTGCAGCGCATAGGGACCGACAAAGCTCTCGGTGGCCTGCACCACACCCTTCTCGCCGGCCGGAATCAGCTCGGGTGAGATTTCGGTGTTCAGGATGTCGTGCAGGATCTCCGCCGTGCTCTCGCTGACGTCGCCGGAGGCGGCAACGAAACGGATCAGGTGCTGGATCAGCGTCTTGGAGACCGAACCGTTGGGATTGTAGTGGGACATGTGATCGCCCACCCCGTAGGTGCACCAGCCCAGGCCCAGTTCGGACAGATCGCCGGTGCCGACCACCATGCCGCGCTGCTGGTTGGCCAGGCGGAACAGATAGTCGGTGCGCAGGCCCGCCTGCACGTTCTCGAAGGTCACGTCGTAGACCTTCTCGCCCCTGCCGAAGGGATGGCCGATATCGGCCAGCATCTGGGTCGCGGCCGGCTTGATGTCGATCTCGGCCGCGGAGACGCCGAGCGCCTTCATCAGTCGCCAGGCATTCGTGTACGTCTTGTCGGAGGTGCCGAAGCCCGGCATCGTGTAGGCGAGGACGTTCTTGCGGCTGAGCCCGAGCTGATCCATCGCCCGGCAGGCGACGATCAGGGCGTGCGTCGAATCGAGGCCGCCCGAGACGCCGATCACGGCGTTCTCCGTCCGGCTCGACTGCAGGCGTTGCGCCAGCCCCTGGACCTGGATGTTGTAGGCCTCGTAGCAATTGTCGCGCAGCTTGGCGGGATCGGACGGCACGTAGGGGAAACGCTCGACGGCGCGGTCCAGCGCGACGCTATCCTTTGGCGGATCGAAGGCGAACCGGACCTGCCGGAAGCGCTCGACCCTTCCCTTCTCCTGGAGTGCGCAGTCTGCAAAGCCGTTGTAGCGCAGGCGCTCCTGGCGGATGCGACCGACATCGACATCGGCCTGGATCATGGTCGACTCGAGCGCGAAGCGCTGGGACTCCACGAGTTGGTCGCCCAGCTCGTAGATAGCGGCGTGACCGTCCCAGGCGAGGTCGGTCGTCGATTCCCCGCGCCCCGATGCCGAGTAGGCGTAGGCGGCGACCGCCCGCATCGACTGGCTGCCGCACAGCAGCCGCCGCGCCTCCGCCTTGCCGATCGTGATGTTGCTGGCCGACAGGTTGACCAGAAGCTCCGCCCCCGCCAGAGCCGCGTGGCTCGAGGGCGGGATCGGCACCCACACATCCTCGCAGATCTCCACGTGGAAGGTGAGATCGATACCGGTCGCCTTGAACAGCAGGTCGGTGCCGAAGGGCACGGTCTGCCCGGCCAGCTCGAGTTCCTGACAGATGACGTTGGCGCCGGAGATGAAATGGCGCTTCTCGTAGAACTCGCGATAGTTGGGCAGGAAGGTCTTGGGCACCACACCCAGCACCTTGCCGCGATGGATCACGACCGCCGTGTTGTAGAGGCGGTTCGACACGCGCAGCGGCGCCCCGACGATCAGCACGGGGAAGAGATCGCGCGATGCCTCGACCACGCTGGCGATCGACCGCTCGACCTCGTCGAGCAGCGCATCCTGCAGCAGCAGATCCTCGATGGCGTAGGACGAAAGCCCCAGCTCGGGAAAGACCATGACGGCGGCCCGCGCCGCATCGCCCTGGGCCGCGAGCTTGAGCGTCTCGGCCAGATTGTAGGCCGCGTCGGCCACGCGGGTGCGCGGCACGCAGCAGGCCACGCGCACGAATTCATGGGAGTAGAGAGAAAAGAAATCAGACATCGTAACTCCAGCCATTCCCTAGTGGTGCCTTGGACACCGGTTCCGATCAAGGGGTGCTGGAAAGAGAAGGCGATGGTGGGCGCGACAGGGATCGAACCTGTGGCCACTGCCATGTCAAGACAGTGCTCTACCGCTGAGCTACGCGCCCATCACCTGCTGCTGCCGGGGTCGAGGACCAACCGGTAACGCGGAGGCCGGTCGTCTACATTGCCGGAAACGGATTGGCAAGAGCGCGAAGCGTGACGCGACCGAATTCACGGGCTATGACCACAGAATGGATTTCGCCCCGGTCCTGACCGAACACGAGTCCCTCGATTGCCGGCTGCCGGCGCGCCAGACCGTTCCGGTGGTCGTCGCCTCGCCGCACAGCGGCTCGATCTATCCCGCCTCTTTCCTCGAACAGGCGGCCGTTCCGCTTTCAGCGCTCCGCCGGGCGGAGGACGCCTTCGTCGACGAGCTGTTCGCAGCCGCGCCCTCGCTCGGCATGCCTTTCATCGCGGCCCGGTTCCCCCGCTCCTATGTCGACGCCAATCGGGAGCCGTACGAGCTTGATCCCGCGATGTTCGAAGGTCCCCTGCCGCGGCCGCTGAACCATCGCACGACGCGCGTGGCGGCTGGCCTCGGCATGATCCCGCGGGTCGCCGCCAGCGGCGAGGCCATCTATCGCGGCCGTGTTCCTTCGGAAACGATCGAGCACAGGCTGGATAGCTGCTGGCGGCCCTATCACCGGACCCTCTCGCTGCTGGTCGAGCAGACCTACAGCAGCTTCGGCGGCGCCCTGCTGATCGATGCCCATTCCATGCCCTCCTCCGCCTCCACCCTCGGGACGCGCGACCGGAGCCAGCAGGTCGACATCGTGCTGGGGGACAATCACGGCGAAGCCTGCGCGCCCGAGTTCACCGCCGCTGCCGAGCGGTGGTTCCGCGCACGAGGCCTGCGGGTTTTGCGCAACCAGCCCTATGCCGGCGGGTTCACCACCCAGCGCTACGGACGACCGGCTCTCGCCCGCCATACGCTGCAGATCGAGATCAACCGCTCGCTCTACATGGACGAGGCGCGGCACGAGCGGCTTCCGGTCGTGGGAGTCGTCGCGCGGATCATGAGCGGGCTGTTGGAGACGATGGCCGAGCAGGCACGGGAAACCCTGCTGCCGCCGCGGCCCCTGGCCGCCGAATAATCGTCCGACCAAACGACCGGGCAAAAAAAAGGGCCGCGACAAGCGCGGCCCGAGTTTAGGGAGGAAACGCCCAAGACGGGCATACAGCAAACAATGCGGCTACCGAGGTAGCGTTTGCTGCCCGCTAAGAATGGTGCACCTGCGAAGAGAATGCAAGGGCGAAAAAGAGCCCTGAATTCACATATTTAGCGTTCTTTGATGGTTGGCAGGGGGTGTGGCGTTTTTGCAACGCACAATAATAGTGCGATGCAGCTCTGCACAAGGCGCATTGCTTCAGCAAACGCGCGGGGCGTGCGATTTATGTAAGGTGTTCAAATACTTAAGCTCAGGATGGAGGGGTTGTTGCCCAAGAAGTTCGTAGTCGCGATGATGATGCACGAGACCAATACGTTCTCACCCCTGCCCACCCCGATCGAATCCTTCGCCCGGGCCGGCTCGCTGAGCGGCCCCGTCGCCATCAAGGATGCCGAGGGCACCAACACCTCCCTGGGCGGCTTCATCGAGGTGGCCCGCAAGGCCGGCGCCGAGTTCACCGTCCCAATGGCCGCCTCTGCCCATCCATCGGGCCTGGTCACCAAAGCGGCATACGAGCAGATGACCACGGCCATCGTGGACGAGATCAAGAAGGGTTGCGACGCCGTCCTGCTAGCCCTGCACGGCGCCATGGTGGCCGAGCATTACGACGACGGCGAAGGCGAGCTCCTGAACCGCATCCGGAAGATCGCGCCGGACGTGCCGATCGCCGTGGCGCTCGATTTCCACACCCAGATGACCGACGCCATGGTGAACGGCGCCACGATCATGACCGGCTACCGCACCTACCCCCATATCGACATGGCCGATACGGCCCGTCGCGCCGGCCGTACGCTGATGCGCACCCTGGCGGGCGAAGTCGAGCCGAAGATGGTCTGGGGCAACCGTCCGATCATGAGCAGCTCGCTGGTCCATACCCCATCGCGCGAGCCGATGAAGACCCTGATGGGCATGGCCAACCAGGCCGAGGATACCGGCGAGGTCCTGAACGCTTCGGTGTTCGGCGGCTTCCCGCAGGCCGACATCCCCCACCTCGCCCTCTCCTCGGTCATCGTCTGCGACAAGCGGACGGCCGAAGGCGAGATCCTGCTCAACCGCATCCTCGATACGGCCTGGGAAAAGCGCGAAGGCTTCCTCTTCCATCCCGAGCCGCTCTCGGTCCAGGTCGGGCGCGCCAAGGGCTATACCGACTATCCGGTCGTCATGGCGGATCATGGCGACAACACTGCCTCGGGCGGCACCCAGGACGTGATGAGCGTCATCGAGGAAGCCATGAAGCAGGAGCTCGAGGATGCCTGCGCCGGCCCGATCTGCGATCCGGCGTGCGTCGAGCAGATGATCAAGGCCGGTGTCGGCGCTGAGGTGACGCTGGAACTCGGCGGCAAGATCGACATGCCGGCCATGGGCCTCAAGGGCAAGCCGCTCAAGGTCACCGGCAAGGTCAAGGCCATCACCGACGGCCAGTTCACCGTGACAGGCCCGATGGCGACCGGCACCACGGTCCGCATGGGCCGCACCGCCGTGCTAGACACCGGCAAGATGCAGATCGTCGTCTCGGAAAAGCGCGCCGAGCCCTACGATCTCGGCGTCTTCACCCATTGCGGCATCGACCCCCGGCGCAAGAAGTACGTGCTGATCAAGTCGCGCCAGCATTTCCGTGCCGGCTTCGAGCCGATCGCCAAGCACATCGTGATGTGCGACGGCGACGGCTGCACCGCCTCCGACCTCAAGCTCTTCAAGTACGAGCGCGTGAAGCGCCCACTCTACCCGTTCGACCTCGACATGCGGCTCGGCCGCAACGAAGCCTAGAGTTACGCCGCTCCGACCACAGCCGTCCTCCCCCGTCATACGGGGGAGGTGGCCCGGAGGGCCGGAGGGAGAAGGCCACAGGCTGAACGCTCTCCGACTGACAATCATCGCGTTGCTCTCCCCCTCCCGGCCTCCCCCGTGAGACGGGGGAGGTGAAAAGTTTTCTCCAGGAGTTTTTCAGATGGCCACTTACGACATCGTCATCCGCAACGGCCAGGTGGCCGACGGAACAGGCAGGAAGCTGTTCGCCGCCGACGTGGCGGTAAAAGGCGATCGCATCGTCGCCGTCGAGGCGCCGGGCACGCTGCGCGGCGACAACGAGATCGACGCCGCGGGCAAGGTCGTGGCGCCGGGATTCATCGACGTGCACACGCACGACGACACCGCGCTGATCGACAATCCAGCCATGGCGATGAAGGCGAGCCAGGGCGTGACGACCGTGGTGTGCGGCAATTGCGGCGTCTCCGCCGCGCCGTACGTCCGGCCGGATGTCGGCCACTGGATGTCGCTGATCATCAAGAAGAAGGAAAACCTGTCGAAGGACTTCGCGTCCTTCGCGGGCAAGGTCGATGCCGCGAAGCCGGCCATCAACGGCGCCTTCCTGATCGGCCACGGCACCCTGCGCATCAACTCGATGGGCGACGACCTCAACCGGATCGCCACGGCGGGCGAGATCAAGCAGATGCGCGAGCTGCTCGACCAGAGCCTCGAACAGGGCGCGATCGGCATGTCGAGCGGCCTGTTCTATGCGGTGTCCAGCCACGCCTCGACCGACGAGGTTGCGGAAGTGGCCGCCCCGCTCGGCAAATGGGGCGGTGTCTACACCGCGCACATGCGCGACGAGGGCGACCATATCCTGAAGGCCATGGACGAGACGTTCGAGATCGGCCGCCGCGTCGGCGCCGAGATCATCGTCTCGCACCACAAGTGCTCGGGCCGCTCCAACTTCGGGCGCATGAAGGAGACGCTGCCGCACTTCAACGAGGCGATGAAGAAGCAGCAGATCGCCTTCGACGTTTATCCCTACGTCGCCGGCTCGACGATCCTGCGCTCCGACATGCTGGAGCGCGCCGACAAGGTGTTGATCACCTGGTCCGACAAGGTGGCGGGCATGAGCGGGCGCGACCTCAGGGACATCGCCGAGGAGATGGGCTGCTCGATGAAGGAAGCGGCCGACCGCATCCAGCCGGCCGGCGCCATCTACTTCATGATGGACGAGAAGGACGTGCAGGCCGCGATGTCCCATCCCGGCGCCATGATCGGCTCGGACGGCATCCCCTTCGACGCCCATCCCCATCCGCGCCTGTGGGGCACCTTTCCGCGCGTCCTCGGCCACTATTCGCGCGACCTTGGGCTCTTCCCGCTCGAGGACGCGGTGCGACGCATGACGTCCTATTCGGCGCAGCGCTTCCACCTCGCCCATCGCGGAGAGGTGAAGCCCGGATTCTATGCCGATCTCTGCATCTTCGATCCGGCGACGGTGATCGACACGGCCACCTTCGAGAAGCCGATCTCGCCGGCGCGGGGCATCGACACGGTGATCTGCAACGGTGCCTTCGCCTGGCGCGACGGAAAGCCCGGTGGCGGCCAGGCCGGCCGCGCGCTCAACCGTCAGGCCATGCAGGACGAAGCCAAGGCCTGAGCGCCGCATCCGTGACGTCCAGAAAAGAAAAGGCCCGCTTCATGCGGGCCTTTTTATTTCCTCAGTCGTTGCCTTCGTCGCGGCGGGTGCGCTCCATGCGTTCGTGGCGCTCCTGCGCCTCGACCGACAGGGTTGCGATCGGTCGCGCCTCGAGACGCTTCAGCGAGATCGGCTCGCCGGTCTCTTCGCAATAGCCGTAGGTCCCTTCCTCGATCGACTTGATCGCCTGGTCGATCTTGGAGATCAGCTTGCGGAAACGATCCCGCGTCCGCAGCTCCAGCGAGCGGTCGGTCTCGGCGGTCGCGCGATCGGCGAGATCGGGCTGCGCCAGACTCTCTTCCTGCATGTTCTGGAGCGTCTGATTGGATTCCTCGATCAGCTCGTCTTTCCACTTCAGCAGCTTCTGCCGGAAGTATTCCTGCTGCATCGGATTCATGAAAGCTTCACGTTCTGACGGCCGATAATTCTGCGGCAACGTAATCGACATCGTCGGCAACTCCACTCGAAGCCACGACGGTCCGCCCGGGAAGGGCCAACCCTTTTCGAAGCGCGCGGAGTATAGGGACGGACCTTTCCGGAGCAAGAACGTTTCGGGGCCGCCGGCCGATTCAGCCGTGCAGTGCAACAATGACAGCGGTTGTAATAATCCCCGAAATTCGAGGCTTCTGGCACGGCCGGTCAGGCTTCATGCTGCGCCGCAGCAAATGCCTCCAAAGCCAGCAGTCTGGCGAAGGCCGTGGATGGATCGAAGGCAGGTTCGACGGAGAACGCTGCCTCGGCCGCCTCCCCCAGACTTGTGCCCCCGGCCAGCGCCGAAACGAAGGCTGCTTCCGAAGTCTCGAGGCTCGCGAAAGCAGCGTCGTCGGGGCGGCGCAGGACGAGCACCGCCGCCGGTCCGTCCTCCAGGGAAACCATCCCCTCGGGCGCTTCGGGTTGGGCTGCTTGCCAGATCCGATCGATCGGCCAGGGCGAGCGGACGAGTGTCGATCCCGCCGCCAAACCCAGCTTCAGTTCGAAGAGTCGGTCGGCTGGCAGGCCGGCAAGGTCGGGAGCCGCGAGCCTCGGCACCATCGGTGTGTGGTAAGCGAGGTTCAGAGCCCAGTCGAGCCGTGCCATATCGCCGAGGTACGCCAGCGTGGCAGCAGGCCCGTAGCCCGAAACGAACGCCGGGAAGCCCTCGCCATACTCCGCCAGCACCGGTTGCACCGGCAGCTCCTCTGCGACGAATTCCATGGCCATGGTCCGAAAGAACGCCTCGCCGGCGATCGCCTGCACGGTCGGGAATGTCGCCGCAAGCGCCCCCGTAAGACTCTGCGCGACGTGATGGCGATGAACGCGGAGACGCGCCGGGGCAGAGATCGTGTCGCTCACGATGGCGTCGAACAGACCGGGCTGATCCTCCCCTTCCAGCAAGGCGGCGAAAGCGGCCTGCAGGTCACGCAGCGCGAGCATTGGCCTCGATGCCGAGCGCTTGCTCCGCCCGCCGCGCTTCGCCGAGCAGTACGTCGAGAGCCGGAAGATCGGTGTCCCATTCGACCAGCGTCGGCCGAGGCCCGTAGCGTCGCACGATCTCGTCGAACAGCGCCCATACGCCCTCGCCCACCCGGCTGCCATGATCGTCGATCAGGAGCGGCTCGCCGTCGGCGTCGTTCACGGCATGGCCGGCGAGATGATACTGGCCGACGGCCGTGACCGGCAGCCCGTCGAGCCAGGCGCCGGGATCGAGCCGCAGATTGTGCGCCGTGACGACGATGTTGTTGGCGTCGAGCAACAGCCCGCAGCCGGTCCGACGGGCAAGCTCGGCCAGGAACGCCGGTTCGGACAAGGTCGAGTGCGCGAACGCCAAATAGCAGGACGGGTTCTCGACCAGAACCTGCCGCCCGAGCCGCTCCTGCAGCCTTTGGACGTTGCGCTCGACCACCCCGAGCGCCTCTTCGGTATAGGGCAAGGGCAGCAGATCGTTGAAGTAGCGGCCGGTCAAAACGCTCCAGGCGAGATGGTCCGATACGAGTGCAGGTTCGAGCCGGCGGATCAGCGTCGCGACACGATCGAGATGCACCTCGTCCAGCCCATCGACCGAACCGAGCGAGAGGCCGACCGCGTGGACAGAGACTTCATAGTCCTCGCGCAGGCGCTCGAGGGTCCCACGCGCCGGCGAGGGCGCGAGGTAATTCTCGGCATGGATTTCGAGAAAGCCGGTCGCCGGCCGGTCGCGCGCGATCTCCGCAAGATGCGGCGACCGCAGCCCGATGCCCACGACCGGCTTCATGCTCAGCTGGCTGTGAGCTTGCCGCCGACGATCTTCTCGCAGGCGCCCTTGGGCACGGATACCCAGGCGTCGGCCTGCGCATCCTTCTTCGACGTCCCGGCACACGACGACTTCGCCGTCTGGCAGTCGTTCTTGCCGGCCTTCGCGATGCCGTAGCACTTCTCCATGTTGCCCTGCGCCTGGCTGGTGGCAGCCGGCAGCACGAGAGCGGCGGCGAGAGCCGAGGCGATGGCGACGCGGGTGCTGTTCATTGTGTCCTCCATGACATGACGACGCCCAGTCTATACTGCAGATTAAGGCGGCAGGGCGTCAGGCAGCCGCCAACGTACCTGCAGAGGCGGAGTAACGATAACTTGTTCGACAAGCCCGGCAATGGACTGCTGAGCCCCGGCGACTTCGTGCGTCATCCCGGGCAACCGGACTGGGGCCTCGGGCAGATCCAGTCGATGATCGGTCATCGCATCACCGTCAATTTCGAGAATGCCGGCAAGGTCGTTATCGACGGCAACGTCATCGAACTCGCTCCAGACGACGCATCGCCTCGCTGAGCTCGGCGGGCGTGTTGACGTTCAGGAACGGCGCGGCGTTGCCCGGCCAGACGAGTTCCTCGAAGGCGTAGCGCTGGGCGAAGGTCTCGACCCGTCGCATGCCCTCCTCGAGGATGGCGCGGCGCAGATCGCGGGCAAGCTTCACCGACCAGATGGCCAATGTATGTTCGCGGCGCTTGCCATGACGCACCATCAGCACGTCCGGCTCCGGCACGTGCATCAGGCCGCACAGCCGGACGGTGAGATCGAGCGGCAGGAACGGCACGTCGGCGGGCGCCGTGAGGATCCAGCCGCAATGAGGGTGATGGTCCCGCGCCCATTCCATCCCGGCCAGGATACCGGCCAGGGGACCGAGCCGCCGTCCGTCGCGCATCGCCATCTCCTGGATATCGGGCGGGTCGGCGATCACCGGCACTCCCAGCCCGCGGAATTCCGGCGCCGGGTCGTTGGCCACGATGACGAGATCCATGACCTGCGGACGCAGCCGGTCCACGACGTGCGCCACCATCGGCCGGCCCGCCAGCAGGCGTAGCGGCTTCAGCGCGCCCGGTCCCATCCGTCGCCCCTCGCCGCCGGCCAACACCACGCCCACGACGGCACCGCTGCGCACGGGCCCGAATTTCTGCAACGCTTTCGTCGACATGGTGGCACTATGCGACGATGAAGAAATCAAGCAAGGGGGAGCCTCCAATGACGTTCAGCATCGCCAAGGCGGCAACGTGGCTGCATCAGGTCGACAGAGCGCGGGCCGTGGTCGGATGGTGGCCGGAACGGTTCGCGACCGACGACGAACGCCTCGCCTACAAGGTCCAGGATGCCTTTCTGAAGAAGCAGATCGTCAAGCAGGGTCCGCTCGTCGGCTACAAGATCGCGCTGACCTCGCCGCAGATCCTGGCGCAGACCGGGCTGAAAGGGCCCGCCTACGGGCCGATCCGCAAGAAGCGCGTGTTCGAACACAAGGCGACGGTTCGCGCCGATCGCTGGACGCGACTGGGCGCCGAACTCGAGATCATCCTGATCTTGAACGCCGACGTGCCGGCGCCGAAGGCCAAGCCATACGACAGGGACTCGATCGCGCAGTATGTTGGCGAAGCCCGCGCCGGTTTCGAACTGATCGAGGACCGTGGTGCCGACTACAGCCGCCTCGCGGTCAATCCGCTGATCATGGATGCCGGCTGGAACGGCGGTTCCCTGCTCGCCAGGCCAAACAAGGATTGGGCGAAACTCGATCTCGGCAACCTGAACGGCTCCGTCTCCTTCGACGGCAAGGTCGTGCGGGAGGGCCATTCGGGTGACGTTCTGGGCCACTGCTACAATGCGCTGGCGTGGCTGGCGAACAAGCTCGGCGATCACGGCAAGCGCCTGAAGAAGGGCATGATCGTGTCGTCGGGCAGCATGGTCGCCTGTCAGTTCGTGCCGCCGGGCAGCACCGCGACCGGCAGGATCGAGGGGCTGGGCGAAGTCACGCTGAAATACGAGCTGCCAAAGTAGGGACGCTCATCTGAAGGTCGCGTCGGGCCGGAGCTGCCGCCACGACAGGCGGCGCACCGCCTCCCGCCCGACCACCAGCGCATCGTAGTCGTCGGGAAAGAGCTGCGCGATCGCCGGGTCGAGTGCGTTGAGACCCCCGGCATAGGCGCCGAACGCCGGGAGGATGAGACGCCTCCCGTCCGTGAGGAAGCAACGCCGTCGCAAGCCGCGACCCCGCACCGTGAGCGCCGCCACCGGATGATAGTGGCCCGAAACCTCGCCATCGGCCGGCCCGAACAGCGCCTCGTGCCGGAAGATCAGCGAACCCGCCTTGACCTCTTCGGCAATCTCGCCCCAGTCCGCCGGTGGCGGTGCCGGATCATGGTTGCCGGCAATCCAGACGAAGCGCGCCTTCCTCGTCAGCCGCTCGATTTCGCCGCGCTCGGCGTCCGGAAGGCGATCCACGGCGGCACGGTCGTGAAATGAGTCGCCCAGGCAGACGACTGTGCGTGGCTGCACGGCGTCGATCAGAGCCGAGAGCATGGCCAGCGTCTGCTTGGTATCGTAGCGCGGCAACAGCTTGCGGGCATTGACGGCGTAGGACGACCCTTTCTCCAGATGCAGGTCGGCCACGGCCAGCCATCGCTCGGCCGGCCAGTACAGCGCGCCCATCGGCAGCGCCTCCAGGCGCTCGCCCGCGCAGATGAATTCCAGCCCTTTCATGGATCGAGCATCACCGGCGGGCGGCCGCTCCCTTGAGTGCCGCGCCATGCATGTTCTGGAACGGCTTCGGGCTTCGCCAGAATGCTGCCACGATGTCTCGGAATTTCATGCGACGCACGATTGACCTGATCGGAGAGCATGCGCAAGCTGGCGCAATGCGTCGCCTGGTGTGTTTCGTCGTCGCTGCCGTCCTCTGCGGACCGCAGCTCGCTTTCGCGCAGATGCAGCCGCATCGTGCCGAGTATGTGCTGCGTCTCGGGGCCGCCGCCAATGCACCGCGGATCGGGACGGCGATCCACGATCTTTCGCAGGATTGCGCGGGCTGGCACCTCAAGCGCGACATCACGTCCGAGATCGCGCTGACCGCCTCCTGGAAGATGAGCCTGTCCTCCAGGCTGGACGCCGAGGAGCCCCGCAGCGGCAACAGCCTGCGGTACCAGACCACGCAGGTTCAGAACGGCAACAAGCGCGAGACTAAGGGGCGCATCCAGCGCGGGCAGGGCGAACTGCGCGCCGAGATCGCGACGGCCGGCGCCCAGCCCTCCCAGTTCTTCCTGCCCTTCGCCACATTGATGCCGGTGGCGGCGATCGACCATCTCACCGAACGGCTCCGCGCCAACGCCACTTCGTTTCCGGCTCTGATGTTCGATCCCGAAGTGGTGAGCGACGGGTTCCTGATCGACGTGACACAGCTGGAAGATGGCCGCCTGCGGTCGTCCCGGCCGATGGACAAGCCGGTGGCCACGCCGAAGGGCAAGTCCTGGCCGGTTTCCATGAGCTTCACCCGCGGTCGCGACCAGGCCCAACGCCCGCTTTTCTCCGTGACGGCGCAGGTGTTCGAGAATGGCGTGCTCGACCGGCTCACCGTCGATACCGGTCTGCTCACGGTGACCGCAGATCTCCAGAGCCTGGAGATGCGACCGGCGCCCAACTGCCCCCGCTCCTGACCTAACTCACGGGCGATCATCCGTTCGTCCGCCATGTGCGTATCTCGCACATGTCGGTTTCGATCGTCTGGTTCCGCAGCGACCTTCGCCTCTCGGACAATCCCGCGCTGATCAAGGCGCTGGAGGCCGGGCGTACGGTCGTGCCGGTGTTCGTCCTCGACGAGGGAACCAAGGGTCTGCGGCGGCTCGGTGCCGCCTCGCGTTGGTGGCTGCACTACAGTCTCCACGCGCTCGACGCATCGCTGCGCCGGCTCGGGTCGCGCCTGGTGCTGCGACGGGGCCCCGCCGAGAAGGTCATCGCCGAACTTGCGGTCGAATGCAGGGCTGAATCGGTCTTCTGGAACCGCGTTTACGACCAAGGCTCGCGCGAGCGGGACGCGCGCCTGAAGAAGTCTCTCTCCGACAGCGGCATCGCCGTCGAGAGCTGCAAGGCCAACCTGCTCTTCGAGCCCTGGGAGGTGACGACGCAGGGCGGCGACGCCTTCAAGGTGTTCACGCCTTTCTGGCGCGCCTGCCGCGCGCTGCCGCCTCCCGCCGCGTCGCCGTCTGCCCCGACCAGTATGCCGCCGCCCCCTTCGTGGCCGGCCGGCGAAGCGCTCGCCTCGTGGGGCCTGCTGCCCAGCGCGCCGGATTGGGCCGCCGGATTGCGCGCCGCCTGGACACCGGGCGAGGACGGTGCCCGGCAGCGTCTCGCACATTTCCTCGACGAGGCTCTCGGGGATTATCGCGAGGCGCGCGACCTGCCGGCGGTGAAGGGCACGTCCCGCCTCTCTCCCCATCTCGCCTTCGGCGAGATATCGCCCCGTCAGGTCTGGCACGCCGCCACGGCCCGGGGCGCCTCCGCCGCAACCGACAAATTTCTGTCGGAAGTCGGCTGGCGCGAATTCGCCTATCACCTGATCTTCCATAACGGCGATCTGGCGGAGCGAAACTTCCGGCGCGAGTTCGATGCGTTCCCGTGGGCCGATCAGACCGAAGCGCTCACGGCCTGGCAACGCGGTCGGACGGGTTATCCCATCGTCGATGCCGGGATGCGCGAACTCTGGACGACCGGTTGGATGCACAATCGCGTGCGGATGATCGCGGCATCCTTCCTGACGAAGGACCTGCTGATCGACTGGCGCAGGGGCGAGCGCTGGTTCTGGGACACGCTCGTCGACGCCGACGTCGCGAACAATGCGACCGGCTGGCAATGGGTCGCCGGCTGCGGCGCCGATGCGGCTCCCTACTTCCGTGTGTTCAACCCGGTTCTCCAGGGCGAGAAATTCGATCCCGACGGAGATTACGTCCGGCGCTGGGTGCCCGAACTCGCCCACCTGCCCAGCAATACGATCCATCGTCCGTGGGAGGCCGCCGTGCCGGCGAGTGTCTATCCGGCGCGGATCGTCGAGCACGGCGCCGCCCGGGATCGGGCGCTGGCCGCCTTCCAAACCATCAAGAAATCAGCGTAGAAGCATCCCGGGGAGCGTACGAAAATGAAAATCGCCGTCATCGGCGCCGGCGTGTCCGGTCTCGGAGCCGCCTGGCTCCTCAGCCGCAGCCACGATGTGGTGGTCTACGAGCGCGAGAACCGTTTCGGCGGACACTCCTGCACGGTCGACGCCCCGACGATGCACGGGCGACTGCCGGTCGATGTCGGCTTCATCGTCTTCAACGAGCGCAACTATCCCAATCTGATCGCCCTGTTCGATCATCTCGGCGTGCCGACCGAGCCGTCCGACATGTCGTTCGCCGTCAGCTTGGACGATGGCGGCTTCGAATATGCGAGTTCGTTCGCCGGCTACTTCGCCCAGCGCCGCAACCTCGCCCGCCCCTCGTTCCTGCGCATGACGCATGACATCCTGCGGTTCAACCGGATGGCCCCGCAGCTTCTCGACCAGGCGGAGAACCTCGACTTCACCATCGGCGACTTCGTCGAGCAGGCGGGTTTCGGCGCGGCCTTCCGCGACCGCTATCTCGTGCCGATGGCGGCCTGCATCTGGTCGACGCCGCTTGGACGCATGCTCGACTATCCGGCGCAGACGTTCGCGCGCTTCTTCAACAATCACGGACTCCTGACGATCGGCCCTCAGCTGCAATGGCGTACCGTGAGTGGCGGCAGCCGCACCTATGTCGAGCGGATCGTTGCGCCGCTGCGCGCCCGCGCGCGCCTGTCGACGCCGGCCAGTGCGATCCGGCGTCTCGGCGAAGGCGTGGAAGTCCGCGACGCCGGCGGACACTGGGATCGCTTCGACCAGGTCGTGCTCGCCTGCCATGCCGACCAGGCTCTTTCGCTTCTCACCGACGCCGACCAGACGGAGCGCGACCTGCTCGGCCGCTTCGCCTACTCGACCAACGAGGTATGGCTCCACGGCGACGAGAGCCTGATGCCGAAGCGCCGCAGCGCCTGGGCGAGTTGGAACTACGTTACCGACAGCCGCAGCCGCGACACCAACGTCAGCGTGACCTACTGGATGAACCGCCTGCAGAACCTGCCCGACAGCGCCCCGCTGTTCGTGTCGGTGAATCCGGGCCGCGTTCCGGCGCCGGCGACGGCACATTCCCGCTTCTCGTTCGAGCATCCGATGTACGACGCTGCGGCCATCCGCGCACAGCGCGACCTGCATCGCATCCAGGGTGTGCGGGGCACCTATTTCTGCGGCAGCTATTGCGGCTACGGCTTCCATGAGGACGCCTTGTCGGCCGGCCTGGACGTCGCCGAGCAACTGGGCGTGCATCGCCCCTGGCCGCGTCCCGACGAGCACCGCCGGATCGGCGATCCGCCACGGGTCGTGGCCGACCGGCCGGCGATCCCGCCGCTGCCGGTTCCCGTGGCTGCCCGTACCGCGGCCGAGAGCCCATGAGCCCCGCATCTCCTCATTCGATCGTCGACGCCACGATCGTCCATCGGCGGCTGAGGCCGCGCGAGAACGCGTTCCGCTACAAGGTGGGCTATCTCTGCCTCGGCCTCGATGCGCTCGAAAGCGCCGCCGGCCGCTGGCTGAAGGTCGATCGCCGCGGCGCCGTCTCCTTTCGCCGCGCCGACCACGGCGCCAGGGATGGGTCGGACCTCAAGCTCTGGCTCGAGGAAATCCTGCGTCAGCACGGCGTGGCGGATTTCTGCGACGGCGAGGTCGTGCTGATGACCATGCCCCGCATGCTGGGCTACGTGTTCAATCCGGTGAGCTTCTGGTTCTGCCGCGATCGAACCGGCGCGCTCCGGGCGGTCCTGTGCGAGGTCAACAACACGTTCGGCGAGAGCCATTGCTACTTCGTCCATCACGACGACGGCGCGCCGATCGAGCCAGACCAGTGGTTCGAAGGCCGCAAGGTGTTTCACGTCTCCCCGTTCCTGCCGATCGAGGGCGGCTATCGCTTCCGCTTTCGCCTCGACGCCGAACGCGCCCATGTCGACGTGAACTACCATGACGATCAGGGGCTCATGCTCGCCACCTCGGTCGGCGGCCGGCGCGAGCCGCTGGACGACCGCGGTGTCTTGCGGCGCTTTCTCGCAAACCCGACCATGACCCTTGGCGTCGTGGTCCGGATCCACTGGCAGGCCTTGCATCTGTGGCGGAAGCGGGCGAGATTTTACGCCAAGCCAGCACCGCCGTCGGAGCTCGTGACCCGTTGACTTACCCTCGGACCGCATGCCCCTCGCCGCCCGGTTTGTCCTGAATTCCCTGGAACGTCTGTCCGTCGGTCGCCTGAGCGTGCGACTTCCCGACGGCGACAGGCGTGTCTTCGGCAAGGCCGACGCCATGCCCCATGCCGAGATCGACGTGCGGGACTGGCGCTTCTTTCGCCGCGTGCTGCTGGACGGCGACATGGGGTTCGCCGAAGCCTACATGGAGGGCTTCTGCGAGTCGCCCGACCTGCCAAGCCTGATCGGCCTGTTACTGGCCAACGAGCAGGCGCTCGGCAAGATGACCCGGACGAACGTCTTCCACGGCATGCTCCTGAAGCTTCTCCACCGCCGGCGCGCGAACACCCGCGAGGGATCGAAGAAGAACATCCATGCCCACTATGACCTGGGCAACGAATTCTACGGCCTTTGGCTCGACCCTTCGATGACCTACTCATCCGCCTTGTATGAGGGCGAGGCGGAGAAGCCGCTGGAGGTCGCCCAGATCGCCAAGTACGAGCGCATCCTGTCGCAACTCGGCGCCCGGCAGGGCGACAGCATCCTCGAGATCGGCTGCGGCTGGGGCGGCTTTGCCGAAGTGGCGGCCCGGCGCGGCATGCGGGTCACAGGCGTGACCATCTCGAAGGAGCAGCTCGAGTATGCCCGCGCACGCCTGGAGCGGGCCGGGTTGGCCGACAGGGTCGACCTGCAGTTCCGCGACTATCGCGACATCGAGGGCCGCTACGACCATATCGTCTCGATCGAGATGATCGAGGCCGTCGGCGAGCGCTATTGGCCCGACTATTTCGCGACGCTGAAGCGGCATGTGGTGCCCGGCGGGTCGGCCATCGTGCAGGCCATCGTGATCGCCGATGATTTCTTCGAGCGCTACAGAAAGCACCCCGACTTCATCCAGACCTACGTTTTCCCCGGCGGCATGCTCCTGTCTCCTGCAAGCCTGCGCGAGCAGTGCCGACAGGCCGGCCTGAAGGTGGCCGAACTCTACAGTTTTGGACTGGACTATGCGCGGACCCTGGAGACCTGGCTGGGCCGCTTCGACGGGGTGGCCGACCAGGTCGGCCGCATGGGCTTCGACGAGCGCTTCCGCCGGATGTGGCGATATTACCTCGCCTATTGTGCCGCAGGCTTCTCTACGCGCCGGACGGACGTTTTGCAGGCACACTTCAGGCATATATAACTGTCGGCAATCAAGAGGCCGCCGGTCAAAGGTGAGCCGAACAGGAAGGCAAAATCCGCGTGCATGCGCCCAAGTCCGGCCTCGGCTCGACGACGTCCATAAGGCTGCGTTTCGACCGTCTCGTCGCCTACTCGACCAATCAGCTCCCGCTCAACATGGCGGCCCTGCCGGTGGTTCTGAACGTCAGCCATTTCTATGGAGAGGTGCTCAAGGTGCCGCTCGGCATCATGGGCCTGATCTTCATCGCGACGCGCGTGATCGACGCGATCCAGGATCCGGTGATCGGCCTGATCAGCGACAAGTTCACCCATCGCGGCCCGCGCGGGCGCCTCACCTTCGTGGCCCTTATGCTGCCGCTGCTGGTCGGCGGCTTCTACATGCTGTTCCATCCGCCGGTGTCCCTGTTCACCCAGCCCGCGTTGCTGGCGACCTGGCTGTTCGCAGCCCTCCTGGTGGTCCACCTGGGCTATGCTGGCGTCTCGATCAGCTATCACGCCCACGGGGCGGAGCTGACCGACGACTATAATGAGCGAACCAGGGTCACGGTCGGCCGCGAGGTCTTCGGCCTGATCGGCATGACCCTCGCGGTGGTGCTCCCGACCTACTTCACCGCCCAGATGGGCGAGCATGCCGGCTACGTCTACATGGGGCTGATCTTCATCCCCATCGCCGTGCTGTTCTCCCTGCCGACCCTGCTCTGGTCGCCCCCCTCGGTCCATCCGCCGGTCGTGCGTGAGAATCCGGAAATCCACGTCCGGTACTTCCGCGACTGGTTGATCGGCCTGATGCCGTCGCTCGCCCGACCGACCCGAAACATGGAGCGAAGCGCCACGATCAAGACACTGATCCCGTTCTTCGCGCCGCTGAAGAACAGGCTGTTTCGGCGCCTGCTGCTCGTCTTCATCGTCAATGGCGCGGCACTCGGCGTCGCGGTCTCGGTGATGCTCTTCTACGTCGAGCATGTGCTGAAGGGGAACAAGCTGCAGGCCGGCATCATCCTGCTGGTCTATTTCGGCGCCGCTGCCGCCAGCGTGCCGCTCTGGATGCTGTTGTCACGCCGCTTCAGCAAGACGGCCGCCTGGTTCATCGCCATGGTCCTGACGGCCGTCGCGATGTCGTTCGGCGTCTTCCTTGGCGCCGGCGACTTCGTCTGGTTCATGCCGATCGCCATCATCACCGGCCTGGGCATCGGGGCCGACTATGGCCTGCCGCCGTCGGTCCTCGCCGACATCATCAACTCCGATGAGGGCAAGGACACGAAGGGCGATACCGGCGCCTACTTCGGCCTGTGGGCGCTGTCGACCAAGCTTGCGACGGCGATCGGCGCCGCGGGCTCCTTGCCGGTGGCGGCGGTCCTCGGGTTCAATCCTTCTCAGGGCCTGTACGGCGGGACGGCGTTGATCTTCGTCTATATCGTCGTTCCCGTGATCATCAAGATCATCGCGGCGCTGCTGATCTGGTACATCCGCATTGAGGCCGACCGCGGCTCGGTACGCGACGAACTGCTCGGGCGGCGCACGGCCACCCTCCGCTAGGCGAGGAAGCCCAGCCTCTGCGGCTGGCGCACCCCGAAATCGAACGACTGGCCCCAGCAGCCCCGGGCCAGCGTCGCGAAGACGTCGCGGAAGTCGACCGTGTGCCTGAGGTCGCCGTCCTGGAGATCGGACAGCGACGGGTAGGCACCGTGGAGGCCGCCCTTCACGCCGCCCCCCATGACGAATTGCGGCGCGGACGTGCCATGATCGGTGCCGCCGCTGGCGTTCTGCCGGGCGCGCCGGCCGAACTCCGAATAGGTCACCACGACCACGTCCTTCCACAGGTCGGCCGCGATCAGATTCCGCCGCAGCGTCGCGAGGTTTGCGGCAAGAAAAGCCAGGAGGCGTTCGTGCGTCGGTGCCTGGTTGGCGTGGGTGTCGAAGCCGCCCAACGCCACCTTGATGGCCACGACCGGCACCTTGGCCGCAAGGATCCGCGTCGCGAGGTCGAGCTGCCGGCCGAGCGGAAACTCCTGCCCATAGGCCTCCGCCGGCGCCGGAACGTCGTGCAGCCGGTCGCGCAGGCCGGCCGCTGCGGCATTGATCTCCCGCCGCACCGAAAGCAGGTGATGGAGGGCCGGATTGCCGCCATCGCCGGGCACAGAAGCGGGACGGACCGCGTTGGCCTGACGCAGGAAATTCTCGGCATCCTGCATCACGATGGTGCGCAACGACGGTCCGGTCGCGGGCAACGCATTGGTGTCCGCCACGATGCAGTCGACGCCGACACCTTTGGCCAGACTGGCACCGTTGAAGGCCTGGGCAACCCAGCCCTCGCTCAGCGTCTGGGAGGACGCCGAGGCCGTGTCCCAGATCTCGATCGAGCGAAAGTGCGAGCGGTTCGGATAGGGATAGCCGACGCCCTGCACGATCGCGAGATCGCCCGCCTTCCACGCCTCCATCAGGGGCAAGAGCTTCTCATGCACGCCAACTTTTTCGTCGAGCTGCAGGACCCGCTCGCGGGGCACGCCGATCCCGCCGCGCAGTTCGCGGTACTTCGCATCGGCATAGGGCACGAGCGTGTTCAGCCCGTCATTGCCGCCCTTCAGCTCGATCAGCAGGAGAGTACGAGTCATCGTCCCCTCCTCATTTCAGCTGGTAGGACGTGTCGAGCAGCGCCGACGCCACGACCGCGCCGGCCGACCCGTTCGTAGCCACGCTGTCGACCGGTTCGACCGGCAGCAGCGTGCGCAGCAGGGTGGCACTGTCGATACCGGCCAGGGACGGGCCGAGGCGGACCTCGTTGCCGGCATTGCGCAGGCTGCGGCCTTCGACCGGACGCGGCGGTTCCATCGCCATCCTGGTGTCGACGGCAGGAAGCTGCTGGCGGCGGTCGGCACGGCGGTTGGGGCGGTCGGCCATCCGCATGCCCCCCTCCATCGGCGCCACGGTGGTCGCCTCGATCATGCGGCGCAGGAACTGCTGGCGCAGCAGCAGCGTATAGGTCGAGATCCAGCTCTCGCCGCCCGCCCATCCCTTCACGTTCGGCGGATCGAACGGCACCTGCCCCAGGCCCTGCAGCATACGCACCAGCCCCGTCTTCTCCGGCACCGGCAGGCCGAGCACATGAACCGATCCGACGATCAGGTCGATCGGCGACTTGATGAGGGCGCCGCGGTTGGCACGGTCGCGAAAAGCGGCTGAGAGGAAGAGCTCACGCATCAGCGGCCTGATCTCGTAGCTGTCCTGGCGAAACCCTGATGCGAGGCGCCTCACTTCGACAGGGTCGGGCCGCAACGACACGAATTCGCGCCACAGCTTCTCGACGATCATCTCGGCCGTGCGCGGATGGGCGAGCAGAATCGTCAGGATCTCCTCGCCGCCGAAGCGGCCGGACTTGCCGAGGAAGGTTTTCTGGCCGTCGTCGTGCCGGCCGGGATGGTCCACGAACTGCCCCGACTCGCGATCGACGCTCCAGCCGGTGAAAGCGCGCGCCGCCGCCTTGATGTCGGCCTCGCCGTAGTTGCCCTCGCCCAGCGTGAAGAGCTCGAGCAACTCGCGGGCGAAGTTCTCGTTGGGCTGGCGCGCCACCGATCCCCTGCCGTCGAGATAGATGAGCATGGCCGGATCGCGCGCCACGGCCCTGAGCAGGGTCGCATAGTTGCCGAGCGCCTCTTGCCGGAACAGCGCGTTCTGGCGAAACAGGGACGACGGATAACGCACCTTCGCCAGGGAGGAGGTGAAGTGGCCGTGCCAGAACAGGGTCATGCGCTCGACGAGCGGCTGATCGGTCGCGATCATCTCCTCGACCCACCAGTTCTTCAACTCGCGGCCCTGCTCCCGTACCGGCAGCACGACCTCCAGTTTCTTGCCATCGATGCCCTTTTTACGCTCGGCCTCGGCCGCCCGTTGACGACCCTTCAGCTCCGCCGGGCCCATGCCGATCCACTCGGGCGCAGGCGTCACAGCCTCCCGCCGGGGGTCCGCAAGCAGCCGATCGACCGCTTGCGTGTAGTCGAGCGCTTCGAGCGCGTGGATTTCGGCCGGCGTCACGCCGAACGAGGCCCGGGACAGGAGGTGCCGCGCCTCGTCGAAGCCGATCGCCGTGGCGGCGTGTGACGGACGGGCGGACCACAGGCCGGAGGCGAGCCCCGCCGACAACGCCGCACCGCCTCTCACGAAGCGGCGGCGACCAAGGCGTGCGCTCATGGCGACCCTCCTATTGCGGCGGTCGCGGCGGCCCGCCCGCCGGCGGACGAGGCGGCGGCGGAGGCGGAGCCACGCGGTCGACCAGCAGATCCTGCAGGCGCTCGCGCTGATCGGGCCGCAGCGACGGCTGGAGCTCCAACAGGGTGCGCAGCGTTTCCTTCTGCTGCTCGGCGCGCAGGCGGCTTACCTGATCGATGAGACCGTCGACCCTGGACATGTCCATGGGTGTACGTCCCAACTCGACGCCCGTCTGCTCGCGGACGCGCTGGATTTCCTGAAGCCGCTCGCGGCGCTCGTTGGCGTAGCGATCGAACAGGTCCTTCATCCTCTGGCGCTGTTCGCCATCGAGACCAAGATCGCGGACGACCATTTCGACCGGATTGAAACGTGGCCCGCCCGGCTGTCCGGGCTGACCAGGTCCGCCGCGGGGCGGTGGCGGCGGGTACATCCCGAACGGCGGCTCGATCCAGCTCCGGTAGACGAAGCCGACCAGCACGAAGGTGTTCAGAAGCAGCGACAGCGCCAGCAGGGTCTGAAGCAGACGCGAGTTCATGTCAGATACCGTCGCCCGCGAAGAACGCGCTGACCTCGTTCGAGGCCGTCGTCTTCACATAGGCCGACTCAGTTGCCGAATAGTCATCGCGCTGCTGCGCCAGCGATTCGCCCAGGCCGCCGCCCACCATGAAGCCGCCCGTCGCGACTACGACGGCCGCCACCGCCATCACGCCCTGCCGGAGCGCAGGACGTGGACCGGCGAAGAGTCTCAGCCCGGACAACCACTTGCCAAACGGGCCGCCGCCGGACGCCTCCCGCGCAACCTCGAAATCCACCAGCGCGCGCGCCCGCACGACCATCCGCCCCGGCGCAGGCGGCAGGGGTTTGCCCAGAATATCGGCGAGGTCGAGCGCGGCCCGGCGCAGCACCGGGTCCGCGGCCACCGCCGCCTCGATCGGGGCCGCCGCCTCTTCCGAGAGCCGGCCATCGAGCCAGGCGGCGAGGTCCATTTCGCTCACCGCGGCAGGCACGCCTTCGGGCCGGCTGGCGAGGCTTCGCCACAGCTCCTTGTCGCTCCTCGGGGTCCGCCGCTCGGTGCTCATGGGTCGCTCCTGCTCATACTACGCCAAAACATCGCGCTTCATCCCCCGTCACCGGGATCATCCTCGCGAAAATGCGCCCGCAGCCGCAGCAGGGCCTTGTGATGGGTGCTGCGAATGGTCTGGGCATCCACCGACAGCAATCGTGCGACTTCCACCACGTCCCGCTCCTCGTCGTACAGGTACTTCAGGATCAAGACCTGTCGGGCCGTGAGAAGCCCCTCCGGGATCTTCAGCTTTTCGACATGCCGGTCCTCGACGCCCAGGAATGCCTCCGGGACGTCGTCGATCGGTTCCGTCGCCTGCCGACGCCTTCGCATATGATCGATGGCGCACGAGCGGGCCACCACCGACAGCCAGGTCGGGAGGCCGGCCCGGGCCGGATCGTAGGTTTTCAACAATCTGAAATCCTGTGCGCACAGGCGCACAAACACGTCCTGGGCGGCATCCATTACGTCGTCCTCACCCACGCGGTAGGAAGTGAGGGTCCGGCGAACGACGGCATTGATCAACGGGGCGGCCGCAAGGACGAACGCATCCCATGTGCGCTTGTCGCCTCTGGTGAGCGCCTGCAGATCGATCTGGTTCAGTTCAGCCACGCCACGATCTTTCTGCCTGTCCGCCCTGCAGTTTAACAGGCTTTGTGGCGAAAAAGGGTCCCGCTACAGTCCCTCCCCCACTTGAGGAGTATTGATGAGCGAGTCGCTGACACGGCAACTGAAATTCACAAAGCATGCGGTTCGCGGCAAGGGCGTCGTCGTCGCCCAAAATGCCAAGGCTGCGGAAGTCGGCGCCTCGATCCTGCGCAAGGGCGGCAATGCGATCGACGCGGCGGTCGCCACCGGCATGGCCATCGGCGCCCTCGAGCCCTGGATGAGCGGCATCGGCGGCGTCGGCTTCCTGACGATCTGGAGCGCCAAGGAGCGCCGCGCCTGGACGGTCGACTACGGTCCCGTTTCGGCCAAGAAGCTCGATCCATCGGTCTACGAGATCGTCGGCCCCGGTCCCGCCAATCCGTTTGCCTGGCCCGACATCAAGGAACAGCGCAACGAGGTCGGCTATCACTCGATCGCCGTGCCCGGCATGGTCGCGGGTCTCGCCAAGGCACTGGAGCGGTTCGGAACGGTCGCCTGGAAGGACGTGCTGCAACCCGGCGTGGAGATTGCCCAGCGCGGCATGGAACTCGACTGGTACATGCAGGTGATGATCGCCAACGGCGCCAGGCATCTCGAGAAGTTCCCCGCCTCCAAGGCCAGCTACCTGTGCGACGACGGCCGCGTGCCGGCGAGCGACTGGGCCGGCACCCGCCGCTACATCAAGCTCGGCAACCTCGGCGAAACGATGCGCCGGCTGGCCGAGGCCGGCCCGCGGGAATTCTACGAAGGCAGCCTGGCCCGCGACATCGCCGCCGATCTGCAGGCCGGCGGCTCGGCCATCTCCTACGACGATCTCGCCAGCTACGAAGCGAAGATCGTCGATCCCCTCGCCTTCGAGCACAACGGCGTCACCATCAACGTCGCGGGCGGCCTCACGGCCGGTCCGACCCTGCGCCGCGCCATCGAACTTGCGGGCGCCGCGACCCAGGGCACAGGGGCGCCCGGCGCCGACTTCTTCGCCGCCATCGCCGAGGGCATGCACAAGGCCTATGACGAGCGGCTGAAGACACTGGGCGACAAGCCGACCGACACCTGCACCACCCATTTCTGCGCCGCCGACTCCGAAGGCAACATGGTGGCGCTGACCCAGACCCTGATGAGCCTGTTCGGCTCCTGCGTGATGCTGCCGAAGACCGGCATCACGATGAACAACGGCATGCTGTGGTTCGACCCCGAGCCCAACCGCCCGAACTCGATCGCCCCGGGCAAGAAGCCGCTTTGCAACATCTGCCCGGTGGTCGTGGTCAAGGACGGCCAGCCGTGGTTCTGCATCGGCGCCTCGGGCGGGCGGCGCATCGTGCCGGCCGTCTCCCAGCTTTCGCTGATGATGATCGACCGCGGCATGGATGTGGAAGCGGCCTTCCATCAGCCGCGGGTCGACATTTCCGGCGTCGGCCCGATCCGGGTGAACCGCGACCTGCCCGACGACGTGAAGAAGGCGATCGCCGCCAGGCTGCCGATGGTCGAGGTCGACAATCCGGTTTCGCCGCTGGGATTTGCCAATCCCTCCTGCATCGTTCGCGATCCCAAGACGGGTGAGCTGACCGGCATGAACGAGGTCATGTCACCCTGGGCCGGCGGCGCGGCGCAGTAATCGCAGACTTCCTCCCGCCGACATCACGTCGGCGGGAGGATATCCGGCAGACCACTGCCGGCCGTCAGTGATGGCGGGCGGGCGGCTGGGAGATGCGGTCGACGATGGCAATGCCCACGGCCGACAGGATGAACAGACCGTGAATGATCGACTGCCACATGATGGCGGCTTCGGTATAGGCGGCGTCCGGCTTGCCGAGGCTGCCGGCCTCGATGAAGGTCCGAAGCAGGTGGATCGACGAAATCCCGATGATGGCCATCGCCAGCTTGATCTTGAGGACGCTCGCATTGACGTGGCTCAGCCACTCCGGCTGGTCGGGATGGCGGTTCAACTCCATGCGCGACACGAAGGTTTCGTAACCGCCCACGATCACCATGATCAGTAGATTGGAGATCATGACCACGTCGATCAGGCCCAGCACGATCAGCATGGCCTGCAGTTCGGTCACGCTGGGGCTTTCGACGACGAGGTGCAGCAGCTCCTTCAGGAACAGGAAGACGTAGACGACCTGCGCCACGATCAGGCCCAGATAGAGGGGAAGCTGAAGCCATCGTGACGCGAAGATGAATCGGGGGATCGGCCGCAGGCTGCGGGGGTCACGTAAGGGTTCGGGACGCGCTTCTTCGGTCGCCATATATGCACTCTCCAGAGTTTCGGGAGGCGCATTTGCCCGATCTCAGCGGGCGCCGCAACCGGCCTGCGATTACATTCCCAACGCAGCCTCATCCTTGTCGGCAGCCAGCAAGGCGGAGAGTTCGTCCGGGTCGACAGGCACGACCTGGCGGGTCTGGCCGGGCGCCGGGGCCGCCGGGAGGTAGAGCATCGTCGCCGTCCGCAGATAGGCCCCGAAGCTCAGACCCTCCAGGGGCTCCTCCTCGGTCACGACGCGATAGGTGCCGGCGGGCTGCACCCCCTCCACCGCCGAGAGCGTGAACGGACGGGTGAACGTTACGGACGTGAGCGTCGTGCGCGTGGACATGATCTCCCCAGGCGCAAGACTTCGCGGGACGCTGCGCAGCCGCCCCTCCTCATATGGGGCGACGGCTCGGGATTGTCAGGAGCAGGGGCCGATTAATCGACCGTGTCAGCCTGCTGCCGCAGCAGGCACCTTCGCGGGCGTCGGTACCGGGGGCAGCCCCTCGGTTCCCGAGTCGTTGGACGCCGAGCTGGTGTGCACCACGACATTGGCGCCATCTTTCGCGAACTCGAAACCGAGCGCCGGGAAGGTGCTGAACATGCGCTTCATGGCCTCGCGCTGGATCGCCGCCGGATTGCCCGGCCGGGCCGTGAACTTGAACCGCACGAGGATGGCATTGCCGGTGATGTCGGCGACACCCTGCATCTTGAAGGGCGCCAGGATCTGATCGGCGAGGGCCGGCATCTCCATCATATCGGCACCGATCTTCTTCGAGGCCTTGCGCAGCTTCTCGATGTCCGTGTCGCGGGCGAAGCGCAGGTTGAACTTCGTGGTGATCCAGTCGCGGCTGAAGTTGGTGATCTGGCCGAGCTGACCGAACGGGATCGTATGGACCTGGCCGTTCTGGTGCCGCAGCTTGATCGATCGCAGGGTGAAGCCCTCGACCGTGCCCTTGGCCTTGCCGCAGTCGATATATTCGCCGACCCGGAACGCATCGTCGGACAGGTAGAAAAGGCCCGACACGATATCCTTCACCAGGGTCTGGCTGCCGAACGAGATGGCGATGCCGAACACCGAGGCACCGGCGATCAGCGGCGTGATGTTGATGCCGAAATCCTGCAACGCGATCATCACCGCGACCAGGATGATCAGAACGGCCGCGGTGCGCCGGATCAGCGGCATCATGGTGCTGAGCCGCGAAGCCGGTCCAGCCGCCGCGTCGCCGTCGGCGATCGCCTGCGCGGCGTCTTTCGTCCTGGGCCCCATATAGGGGTCCGTCATGTACTTGAAGAGCTCCCAGGCGACGAACGCGACGAACAGGGTGACACCGGCGGTCCGGGAGGAACTGGTGAGCTGCTCCCACTCATTCCCGCTGACGAGATGCAGGACCTTGACGACCCAGCTCTCGGCGATCAGCACGGTCACACCGATCAGCACCGCCACGCGGATGCAGCGCGCCACCACATCCGGCAGCTTCGGCGTCGAGCTGGCCGGTGTCCGCCCGGCGAGTTGGGAGTCGAGACGGCGCACGAAGGCCTGCATCAGCGTCTCGAAGATCAGGACGCCGACGACCAGGTTGAGCGTCAGAACCATTGCCGAGCCGACATGCATGGACCCGGAGACGGCTCCGTAGATGAGCGTCACGCCCAGCGCGATGAAGAACAGCGGAGCGATGGGAATCCACCTGCGGCCCAGCCCGCCGATCACCGGCGCGAGCTCTCGCAGGCCGCCGAACCACTGCTGCGCGGCGACACGCGACCGGAAGGCCAGCCAGAGGAACGCCGCGAGATAAAGGAAGCCACCGAGCACCTGGAAGGCCGCAAGGGCATCCGCCGGCGTGCGAATGGCGACGAGGACCTGGCCCAGGATACGCATGAGGACGATGACCAGCATCACCACGGAGATGCGCAGGTACATGGCCTTCGCCTCCCGATCGTCGACCGCACAGAGGCGCGCGGTCGGCAGCTCGGGCTGGAGGATGACGCGGAACAGCAGGATATACAGTCGCCAGGAGAAGATGCCCGCCAGCACGGCGGCAGCCAGCCTGTCCTGGCCCGTCGTACCCGTGAACCAGGCCCCGGTGGCTGCATTGCAGATCAGCCAGACGGCCAGCACGCCCAACCCGTCCAGTATGGCGAGCCCCACCAGGTGGGCGATCGAACGCCCGCCATATTCGGCTCCGGCGCTCGCCGCCAGCCGCGCCCTGAACCGGTGAAGCAGGAGACGCAGAAGGGCCTCGGCCGCGACGGCGACCACAAACACAGCGCAGAGAAGCAGCAGGAAGGCCGACGCCCCCCGTCCACCCGCCGTCTGCTGGTCGAGAAGGTGAGGAATTCGGGCGAGCTCGGTGCCGAGCATGGGCAGCGCGTTGACCACCTTGACCGTGCCGTCGATGAGGGCCGCGAACGGATCGGGCCCCGCCTTGGGCTCGACCCTTACGATCTTGGGTGGCGGCGCCGCCTTCGACTTCGCCTTGGAGTCGGACGCGGCGGGCGCCGGAGAGGCCGCGGCGGGTGCCTGCGCACCTTCGGCCTTCAGCTTCTCGGAGACTGAATTGCTGATCGCATCGACCAACGAGTCGAACTGGTCCTGCGAGAGCCCGGCGGGCGGAGAGGCCGGCGCCTGAGCCTGTGCCGACACGCCCCACCCCAGGGCAAGCGTCAACGCCAATGCGAGCGTCCGAAGAGCGTTCACGATCCCATATCCTTCCGTAAGCCAGGCGGCATGCAGGCAGTAATTTCCGGGTTTTACACTACTTCTGTAAGTTTTCGAACCGTGTTCACGGTTGGGAGGCACGGGGAAACGCAGCACCGGCAGGTCGGCCACTGGCGCGGCTTGTGCCGCCCTTCACCTCGCCGCGGGTGAGGGCCAGGGGCGCATGCTGGTTCGGGCGCTGACTATCCCAGCTCCATTTCGCGGTAACCGGCGGCGGCGACCTCGTCGCAGCGGGCACGATAGGCCGGAGCGCTGCCGCTGTAGCGCGAGATGCGCCGGGTCTGCTTGCCCTCAACATTCGTATTCACGCCGGTGAACCACGAATTGACGTCATTCGACAGCAGGCCGGCCGACACCTCTTGCACCGTCTTCATCCAGGCCTTCACCCCTTCCGGCCGCGCATCGATCCTGGTCAGCCCGCGATCGCGCATGAAACGCAGCAGGTCGGTGACCCATTCGACGTTGTATTCGATGCTCCGCGGGATATTGCCCAGCGCCGTGTGCGGTCCGAGCAGCATGAGCATGTTGGGGAAGCCCTCGACCGACATGCCGACGAAGGTCTCCGCGCCCTCAGCCCACTTGTCCTTGAGCCTCTCACCGCCGACGCCGCGGATGTCCACGCGATCGAAGGCGCCCGTCAGGGCGTCGAACCCCGTGGCGTAGATGATCATGTCGAAGTCGTAGTCGCGGGCGCTGGTGCGGATGCCGGTCGGCGTCACCCGTTCGATCGGCGTCTCGGTGAGATCGACCAGCTCGACGTTCGGCTGGTTGTAGACCTCGTAGTAGCGGGTCTCGAGCGGCACGCGACGGGTGCCGAAGCCGTGGTTCTTAGGAATGAGCTTCTCGGCGACCCTGGGATCCCTCACCCGGCTCCTGATCTTGCGGGCGACGAAGTCTGAGATCAGGGCGTTGGCATCCTTGCTGGTGAGGATGTCGTTGAAATTGCCGACCCAGATCCCGAACCCGGGTTCGCCATAGAGCTTCTCGAAGAAGGCCTCGCGCTCCGCCGGCGTCACCTCGAAGGTGCCGCGCGGTTCGGCGGTATGCAGGAAGCAGGCGAAGGTCTCCTGGCAACGCCGGAAAATGTCCGGATAGTCGGACCGGATGCGTGCCATCTCGGCGGCATCGATCTTGCGGTTGTGCAGCGGCGCGCACCAGTTGGGCGTGCGTTGGAAGACGGTGAGGGTCTTGGCCGTCTTCGCCACTTCCTGGATGGTCTGCACGCCGGTCGCGCCGGTGCCGATCACCGCGACCCTCTTGCCCTCGAAACTCACCGGCTCGTGCGGCCACCGGGCGGTATGGCAGCTCTGGCCCGCGAAACTGTCGATGCCCTCGATGCGCGGCATCGTGAAGGCCGACAAAGGCCCGACGGCCGTGATCAGGAAGCGGGCGGTGCTGCGGCTTCCATCCTCCAGCGTCACCTCCCAGCTCCGCGTTTCCTCGCGCCAGTGGGCGGACGTCACCTTGCTGCGGAACTGGATGTCGCGTCGCAGGTCGAACTTGTCGGCGACATGGTTGAGGTAGCGCAAGGTCTCGGGCTGGGGCGCGAAATGCTCGGTCCAGTCCCACTCTTCCAGCAGCTCCTGGGAGAAGGAGTAGCCGTAGGAATAACTCTCCGAGTCGAACCGCGCCCCGGGATAGCGGTTCCAGTACCAGGTCCCGCCGACGCCCGTACCAGACTCGAACACTCGGACTTTCAGGCCGAGTTCGCGCAGGCGGTAGAGCTGGAAGAGGCCGGACATGCCGGCACCGACGATGATTGCGTCGAACTCGGGACTTTGGGCGGAAGACATGCGCCACCCTAGCGGCCCGCGTGGCCCGTCTGCAACGCATCACCACCGCATAGCGATCCCCTGCCCCCGGACGCAACCCATGCGGACGGCTCCCGTTGCGCTGGATCAATTGCAGGCAAAGGAAACACCCATGATCAAGTCAATCGTTCTCGTTGCGCTGGTCGGCACGGTCGTCGCGGGCTGCTCGGTCCGCAGCGAACGCGTGGTGGAGGTTCCGGCCCAGACCACGACCCAGCGCACCACGACTGTCTCGTCCGATCCCTATACCCCGACGACCACCACCACCACCTACTCGACCCCTACCCGCTAGTCTTTCCGAGAGGCGTAAAAGGGCGCGGCTTCACCGGATTCGGGACAGCCGCGCCTTTACCTTGTCCAGATAGATTTCGCGCGACCTCTGGGTGGAATGATCCATGTCGTAATGGGCGAGCCAGAACGTCGACACGCCCTTGGCGCACATCTGCTTCAGCCCGCGCATGAACACCTTGCGTCCCGGATCGCCGGCGAACAGCCGGACAATCCACCAGGGCGAGCCGAAGGTCGTGACAACCCCCAGCATCGTGATGTTTCGGAGGTTCGGCTCGAGGTGGTTGTCCCTGGCATCGTAGACAAACGCGGTGCCCGGCCCCCAGACGCGATCGACATAGCCCTTGAGCATGGCGGGCATCGAGTACCACCAGTGCGGAAAGCAGAAGACGACCCCGTCGACGTTCGTCAGGATTTCGACGTAGGGGGCGACGGCGGAATCGTCGTACCCGTTGCCCATGTAGGTCCGGCGTTCGGTCTCCGTCATCGCTGGCTGGAAGTCCTCGCGATAGAGGTCCGTTGCGACTACCTCGTGACCGTTCTTCTCCAGTGTATCCACGGTCGCCCGGAAAAGCGCGTGGTTGAAGCTGTCTTCGAGTGGATGGCAGTGAATGACCTGGATGCGCATGACGGACCCCAACGCTCTCGGCGGTGGCCGCGTTGCGCCACCAGCGGCTGCCCTAACGCCTGGAGCAGGTTCCGGCGTAATAGGCGTCGGCCTCGCAGACCTTGCCGTCTGGAAGGGCACAATTTCCGAGTTCCGGCCCCACGCCGGGAGGGGTCGTGACCGAATAGCGCCCGCCGGTGATGGCGCAGTAGCGCCCCGCCGGGGTGGCGAAGCCGGTGACCCGCAGACCCGCCTTCGGACATTCGCCTCGGAGCAGCGCCCATTCCTCGCACTGATAGTTGTCCGCGAAGACGCAGACTCCGAACTCGCCGCCGTCGGGCCTTCGGTCGATCGTCAGCGTGCCGCCCTGCCGCGTGCAATTGACCGACGCCGGATTTGCCAGCTGCGGCTGCGCCCCGGCGCACGCCGTCCACAGCAGTATGACGACTGAAACCAAGAACCGATACATGGAGGCCTCCTGGCCAACCCTATACGAATCGGTGCATTGCGTCCGCAGCCGGTCCGGGGCCAGACTGCGGAAAGAACGGAACATGAGCGCCCCTCCCTCCCCTTTGCCCGACGACAGAATCAAGCGGCTGCTACCGTGGCTGGTCGCCGTGGCGTTCTTCATGCAGTCGCTCGACACGACCATCCTGAACACCGCCGTGCCCGCCATTGCCCAGGCGATGGACGTGACCCCGCTCAACGTGAAGTCGGTCCTGGCAAGCTACACGTTGAGCCTCGCGGTCTTCATTCCTGTGAGCGGCTGGATGGCCGACCGCTTCGGTACGCGGCGGGTCTTCGTGGCGGCAATCGCCGTCTTCTGCCTCGGATCGTTGCTGTGCGGCGTCTCGACCAGCATCGAGATGCTGGTGGCCTGCCGTGTCCTGCAGGGCGTGGGCGGTGCCATGATGATGCCGGTAGGCCGCATGACGCTCGCCCGCACCTACGGCAAGGCCGATCTGGTGAGAGCCATGAGCTTCGTCGCCATTCCCAGCCTGATCGGCCCGATGATCGGTCCGGTGGCGGGCGGCGCGATCGTCCACTGGCTCCATTGGAGCATCGTTTTCTTCGTCAACATTCCGGTCGGAATCGTCGGCCTCTACTTCGTCGGCCGCTACCTGCCCGACTATCGCGAGCCGAAGACCCATCCGCTCGACATGCTGGGGCTGGTCCTGTTCGGCGGCGGCATCGCCCTGCTTTCCTATGTCCTCGAGGTGTTCGGCGACAACACCCTCTCGGGCCAGGAGATGATCGTTCTTCTGGCGGTCTCGGCCGCGCTGCTCGCGGGCTACGGCATCCGCGCCATGCTGACGGACTTCCCGCTGCTCAATCTCGGCCTGTTCAGGATCCGCACCTTCCGGGCGGCCGTGAACGGCGGCTTCTTCACCCGGCTGGGTCTGGGCGGCATCCCGTTCCTGTTCCCGTTGCTGTACCAGATCGGGCTCGGCTTCTCGCCGATCCAGTCCGGCCTGCTGGTGCTGCCGCAGGCCATCGCCTCGATCGGGCTCAAGAGCTTCATGCCGGCGATCCTGGCCCGCTTCGGCTATCGCAACGTACTGGTCTTCAACACGATCGTGGTCGGACTGCTCATCATGTCCTTCGCCACCGTGGGCGCCGAGACCCCGATCTGGCGCATCGTGGTGCAGGCCTTCGTGCTCGGCCTGTTTACCTCGATGCAGTACACCAGCATGAACACGCTGGTTTATGCCGACGTTTCCGGACCGCAGACCAGCGGCGCCAGTACGATCGCGTCCACCGGCCAGCAGCTCTCGATCAGTTTCGGTGTGGCCGGCGCCTCCCTGATCGCCGCGATGTTCGTGCCGGCCGAAATGCACTCCCATGCCGGCGCGATGATCTATGGAGTCCAGCGGGCGTTCCTGATCCTGGGCGTCATGACGATCGCATCATCCGTCGTGTTCATGGAGCTGAAGTCCGACGATGGCGGCGACATCAGCAAGCACGACAAGTCCGCCGACCATCCGCACGAGCACTAGGGTCTCCAGACAGGTTTTTCAGAAGGACCAGCGAGCAACACCGCTCCGTCGACGGTCACCCGTGGCACACGATTCGGGGGGTGCGGCATCGATTTCACTTATTTCGTTTGTTTCGTTTGTTTCGTTTATCCGCCAGGTGTCCGGCTTCGGGAGCGGCCTGCTAGTTCAAGCGCCAGACAGCGATGTTCAGGATCGTCGCGAAGGCGATCCACGCCAGGTACGGCACCAGGAGCAACGCCGCGAGACCGTCGATCCGCCTGAACATCAGCACCGTCGCCAGCACCAGCAGGTCGAGCACGAGGATCACCGCAACGGCGAGCCCGGGGTCGCGAAGCCCGAAGAAGGCGATGCTCCAGCCCAGGTTGACCGCGAGCTGGAGCGCGAACAGGGCGAGCGGGCCCCGGGCGGTGTCCCGATCGGCCGCCCGCCAGACCCGCCAGGCCGCAATGCCCATCATCGCGTAGAGGGTGGTCCAGACCGGCCCGAACACCCAGTTCGGCGGATTGAACGACGGCTTGTTCAGCGTCGGATACCACTCGGTCACGCTGGAGGCCGTCACGGCACCCCCCAGCCCTCCTATGGCGAGGCAGATGCCGACGAACAAGGCGAGGGCCAGCAGGTCCCTGCCGGTGCCGAGATCAGATCGTTTGGTGCTCATGACAGCAGGCTCGCTCCGACATTGATGGTGAGGGCGAGGATCGCCGTATTGAATACGAAGGAAACGATGCCGTGGACGAGTGTCACGCGCCGCATGGCGGACGAAACCGTGCCGACGTCGCCGGTTTGAGCCGCGCAGCCGATCACGAAGGAATAGTAGACGAAGTCCCAATAGTCCGGCGGACGGTCGCCCGGGAATTCCAGGCCGCCCGGCCCGTCATCGTCGGGCCGGTAATAGACATTGGCGTAATGCAGGGTGAACACGAGGTGCGTGAACGTCCAGGACAGCGCCACGGTTGCCCCGGTGAGGACGAGCGCGTGCCAGAGGGAGCCGTGCGGCGTCTTCAGGGCCGCGAGTTCGGAGAAGATCGTGGCGAAGCTCGCACTCGCGCTCACGACGACCACCAGGAGGATGATCCAGTCCCCCTCGTCATAGTAAGCCGCCCGGGCATAGCAGGTTTCCACCGTGGACCTGGCGATCATGGTCAGCGTCATCACGATGTAGGACAGGGCCATCAGGTCCCAGGCGAGCAGGCCCCTGGTCGCGAACCGCATGTCCTGCGGCAGCACGACGAACAGGACGAGGCCTGCCGCCAGCGCGATCAGCAGCCGCGTGCGGGCATGGACGAAGCGGCGAATGGCGCTGGAGGGGACGGTGGACTGGGTCATGCGGGCTCTCGTGTACCACTGTGGCATCTCGGCGGCGGACGGTATTCTCTGTAAAGTGGCGGCATGTTTTTCGACGCCATGGACCTGGCCGCTACGTTCGTGTTCGCCATCAGTGGCGCCACGCGGGGCGTGCGCAAGCAGCTGGATCTGTTCGGCGTGCTGGTCGTCGCCTGGCTGGCCGGGGTCGCCGGCGGCCTGGCGCGCGACCTCCTGATCGGGGCCGTCCCGCCCGCGGCAATCGTCGACTGGCGCTACCTCGCGGCGACGGCCGCGGCCGGATTGCTGGGCTTCTTCGCGTCGGACATCATCGAGCGGTTGCGCACGCCCGTCCTGCTGTTCGACGCCGCCGGCCTCTGCCTGTTCGCCGTCACCGGCACCGAGAAGGCGCTGCTCTACGGGCTCAGCCCCCTGATGGCGGCCATGCTGGGGACGGTCACCTGCATCGGGGGCGGCGTGGCGCGGGACCTCCTCACCCTCCAGGTCCCGACGGTCCTTCGCTCCGAGCTCTACGCCGTGGCCGCCCTTGCGGGGGCCGGCACGATCTCGCTGGGCTTCTGGGCCGGCTGGCCGATGCTTCCGACGGCCGTGGCGGGTGCGGGGATCTGCCTGTTCCTCCGGCTGATGTCGATCTACCGGGGATGGCGTCTGCCCGTGGCCGTCACGCGGCATAAGTTTTACCCGGAAACTGACTAATTTTTCGCCTTCTTATCGCCAGAATGCTCGCCGCGCCCTTGCCGGTCCGGTGCATGGACGCTAAACACACGGCCGTCATTTTGTCGCAAGCGGCGTGGGGGAAAGAGCAGCATGGCGACGAAGAAGAAGCTCAAGTCGACTGAAACTGCGCCCGCAGCCAAGGCCGCCAAGAAATTGACTCCAAAGGCGAATTCGGACCGTGCCAGCGGCACGCCGGAAGCGCGGGACACCGCCCGTCTCTTGCTGGAGATCGAGGCCATCCATTGCCGGCCCGAGAACCCGTACATCTTCACGTCGGGGCGGGCGAGCCCGGTCTATATTGACTGCCGCAAGATCATTTCCTTCCCGGAAGCGCGCGCCAAGATCATGGCCCACGCCCATAAGGCGATCGAAAAGGCCATCGGTTGGAACAAGATCGACGTGGTGGCCGGCGGCGAGACCGCGGGCATCCCGTTCGCCGCCTTCCTGGCGGCCCTCTCCAAGAAGCCGATGATCTACGTGCGCAAGCAGCCCAAGGGCTTCGGACGCATGGCGCAGATCGAGGGTGAGCTGAAGCCCGGCAAGCGCGTCCTGCTGGTCGAGGACCTCGCCACCGACGGCGGCAGCAAGCTGGTCTTCATCGAGGCGCTGAAGAAGGCCGAGGCCAAGGTCACGGACTGCTTCGTGGTCTTCCACTACGGAATCTTCCCGCAGAGCATCGAGATGCTGGCCGCGGCCGGCGTGAAGCTGCATGCGCTGGCCACCTGGTGGGACGCCCTCGAAGCCGCCGAAAAGCACAAATACTTCGACGAGATGGGCCTCACCGAAACGCGCGCCTTCCTCGAAGCGCCCGAAAAGTGGTCGGCCAGCCATGGCGGCCGACCGCCGTCGCGCGCGCTGGGCCGCTAGCCGGCTCTTTGCTACGGTGCGGCGGACATGATCCGCCGCCTCCTCTCGACCCTCCTGGCGCTCGGCGCCCTCGCCTCGCCTGCAGCCGTCAAGGCGCAGGCCAAGGACGAACTCGTCGTAGCCATGACGCAGATGCCGGGTACCTGGAACCCGATCATCAGCTCCATGCTGGCCAAGTCGCTGATCGCCAACATGACGGCGCGGCCGGTCACGGCCTACGACGCCGACTGGAAGCTGGTCTGCCTGGTCTGCACCGAACTGCCGACGATCGAGAACGGCAAGGCTCGCGTGGTTGATCTTGCCGATGGCAAGAAAGGCATGGAGATCGACGTCGAGTTGCGCGACATGCGTTGGGGCGACGGCACGCCTGTCTCGGCCAAGGACGTCGCCTTCACCCTGGAGGTCGGCCAGCACCCGCTGTCCGGCGTCGCTTCTTCAGAGGGTTACAAGCGGATTATCAAGCTCGACGTGAAGGACGACCGTCGCTTCACCATGACGATCGACCGCGTCACCTTCGACTACAACAGCATCGGGCTGCAGCTGCTCCCGGCGCACATCGAGAAGCCGATCTTCGACGCCAATCCGGCCGAGTATCGCAACAAGACGGCCTACGACACGCAATCGACCAATCCCGGCCTCGCCTTCGGCCCCTTCCGCCTCACCGAGATCGTTCCCGGCAGCCGCGTCGTCCTCGAGCAGAACCCGACCTGGACGGGCGAGAAGCCGCATTTCAAGCGCATCACGGTGCGCATCATCGAGAACACCGCCGCGCTGGAAGCCAACCTCCTGTCGGGCAGCGTCGACTATGTCCTGGGCGAACTGGGCCTGTCGCTCGACCAGGCCATCGCCTTCGAGAAGCGCCATAAGGACAAGTACAACGTCGTCTACAAGCCGGCGCTGATCTGGGAACATATCGACGTCAATCTCGACAACAAGCTGCTGGCCGACCGGCGCGTCCGGCAGGCCATGCTGCTGGCGATCGACCGCAAGGCCATCTCGGAGAAACTGTTCGAGGGCAAGCAGCCGATCGCCCATGGTGGCATCAGCGACCTCGACCCGATGTTCAGCCCGGCGGCCCGCCAGTACGGCTACGACCCCGCCGCCGCCCGCAAGCTGCTGGATGAGGCCGGCTTCTCGACCCTCCGCAACAATGTCCGGCAGAACGCAGCGGGCGAACGTCTCTCCATCGAACTCGGCACGACCGCCGGCAATCGCGTGCGTGAGCTGGTGGCGCAGGTGATCCAGAGCCAGCTCCGCCAGGTCGGCATCGAGGTCCGGCTCAAGGCCGAGCCGCCGCGCATCTTCTTCGATGCTATGGGCAAGCGCACCTTCAGCGGCCTCGGCATGTATGCCTGGGTGCAGCGGCCGGAAGGCGTGCCGCGCTCGTCGCTGCATTCCAAGGAGATCCCTTCGGCCGCCAACGGCTGGAGCGGGCAGAACTATCCGGGATACGCGAACCCTGAGATGGACAAGGCGCTCGACGCGGCCGAACGCGAACTTGACGTCGTCAAACGACGTGCCCTGTTCGCCGAAATCCAGAAACTCGCGGCCGACGACCTGCCGTCCCTGCCGCTGTTCTTCCGGGTCGACCCCTTCGTGATCCCCAAGCCGCTCAAGGGCGTGACGCCGACCGGCACGCTCAACAGCTCGACCCTGTGGGTCGAGCAATGGCGCTGGGAGAACTAAGATGGCGCTCTGCCCAGATGAATAGGCTGATCGCGCGCAAAGGAAGGGTCCTTCGCTGCACTCAGGATGACAGCGGTTTCTGCACCGACGCACTGCGCCAACCACAACAAAATTGTCATCCTGAGCGCAGCGAAGGACCTTTCGCTTCTCCTCCCGGCGGGACGCGGACATGAGCCGCTATTTCGTCGCGCGCGCCGCCCAGACCGTCGTCACCCTGCTGCTGATGAGCCTGGTCGTCTATCTGCTGATCGGGCTGATGCCGGGCGATCCGATCGACATGATGATCTCCGGCGACCCGACCATGACCAGCGCTGATGCCGCCCGCCTGCGGGCGGCCTACGGTCTCGACAAGCCGCTGTTCGAGCGATACCTGGCTTGGCTGCTGCAGGCGCTGCAGGGCAATTTCGGCTACTCGCGCTCCTTCGGCCAGCCCGTGCTGACCGTGCTGTGGCCACGCCTTCTCAACACGCTGCTGCTGGCCGTCACCGCCTTCGTCATCTCGGTGACGATCGCCCTGCCGCTTGGCATGTGGGCGGCCGCCCATCCGCGCAGCCGGGCCGACTACCTGATCAACCTTCTGTGCTTCGGCGGCATCTCCGCCCCGCCCTTCTGGCTGGCGCTGCTGCTGATCACCCTGTTCGCGGTGAAGCTGGGCTGGCTGCCGGCCGGCGGCATGGCCGACATCCGGGCCGGCACGCCGTGGACGACCGCCCTGGCCGAGCAGTCGCGCCATCTGGCCCTGCCTGTGCTGACGCTGACGCTCGTCCAGCTGGGCGGCTACACCCGCTTCATGCGCGGCGCGATGATCGAGGCGCTGCGCCAGGACTATGTGCGCACGGCCCGAGCAAAGGGCGCGTCCGAGCGCATCGTGCTGTGGCGCCACGCCTTCGCCAATGCGCTGTCGCCAGTGCTGACGATCCTCGCCCTCTCGTTCGGCGGCCTCGTCTCCGGGGCGCTGATCACCGAAACGATGTTCGCCTGGCCCGGCATGGGCAAGGCGATCTACCAGGCCATTCTCGAGAACGACTACAACCTCGCCCTCGTCGGCCTGCTGGTGGCGACGGCTGCCACCATCGCCGGCAACCTGCTGGCCGACCTGGCCTATGCCTGGGTCGACCCGCGCGTCTCGCTGGCGGATACCACGCCATGACGGCCGCGACCCTCCAGCCGACCGCCTGGCGTCGCATGCTGCGCCACCGGCTCGCCTGGATCTCGCTGGCCTTCCTCGGGGTCATGCTGGTGCTGGCCGTGGCCGCGCCCCTGATTGCCGAACTGCGGGGCATCGATCCGACCGAGACCGACCTCTTCCGCCGCTTCGAGGGCCCCTCAGCCCGGCACTGGCTGGGCACCGACGATCTCGGCCGCGATCTCTTCCAGCGCCTGCTCGACGGCGGCCGGGTCTCGCTGCTGGTCGGCATTTCAGGCGCCGTCCTGTCGGCGATCCTGGGCGCCTTCATCGGCGTGCTGGCGGGCTATCTCGGCGGGCGTCTCGACGCCTTCCTGATGCGCCTCACCGACGGTGTCATCTCCCTGCCGCTGCTGCCGCTCCTGATCGTGCTGGCCGCCGTCGATCCCCGGAAGCTGGGCGTGCCGGCGGAGATCGCCCAGTCGGAGATGTTCTCGCTCTATCGCATCGTGGTGATCGTGGCGCTGACCGGCTGGACGACCGTGGCCCGCCTGGTTCGGGCCGAGACGCTGTCGCTCAAGGCGCGGGACTTCACCCGGGCGGCCGTGGCGCTCGGCGCCCGGCCCGGCCGAATCATGTTCCGCCACATCCTGCCCAATACGGCCGGCACCCTGGTCGTCGCCACCACCATGTCGGTCGGCACGCTGATCCTGTTCGAATCGACCCTGTCGTTCCTCGGCCTTGGCATCCAGCCGCCGGCCGCCAGCTGGGGCAACATGCTGACCGGTGCCCAGGAACTGCTGCAGGAGGCCCCCGTGCTGGCCCTGTGGCCGGGCCTGCTGATCTTCCTGACCGTGATCGCCTTCAACTTCCTGGGCGATGGACTGCAGGATGCCCTCGATCCCAGAAGCGAGAGACGCTGATGACCGACACAACATTGAAGTCCACCGAATTCACCGCGATGAGCCGGCTGACGCCGGACATCGACCTCAACGCCGAGGGCAAGGCCACGGGCTTCGTGCGCGTGCCGCATTCGGTGCATCGCTCGGCCTATGGCTGGATCCCGATCCCCATCGTGCGCATCAAGAATGGCGAGGGGCCAAACGTACTGATGCAGGCCGGCAACCATGGCGACGAGTGGGAAGGCCAGATCGGGCTGGGCAACCTGATCCGCGCCCTCTCACCGAAGGACATCAAGGGCCGGCTGGTGATCCTGCCCTCGGCCAACTTCCCGGCCGCGATGGAAGGCCGTCGCACCTCGCCGATCGACGAGGGCAATCTCAACCGCTCCTTCCCCGGCGACGCCGAGGGCACGATCACGCAGCAGATCGCCTACTGGATCGAGCATGCGCTGCTGCCGGGCTTCGACTACGCCTTCGACTTCCATTCCGGCGGCAGCTCGCTCACCTACATCCCGAGTGCGCTGGCACCGCGGCATCAGGATGCTGAGCGCATGGACAAGGTCATGGGCCTGCTCAAGGCCTTCGGCGCCCCGGTCAGCTATATCTCTGCGGCGCCGCAGGGTGGCGGCCGGACTTTCACGTCGGCCACCTATCGTCAGGGCGTGGTCGGGATGGGCACCGAGCTGGGCGGCGGCGGTCTCGTGACGCCGGGCTCGCTCAAGGTCGCCGAGGACGGCATGCGTCGCGTGCTGGCCCATGTCGGCCTGCTGCAGGGTCCGGTGCCGGCGCCGACAATGACCCGCTTCACCGAGATCGGCGGCGACGACTACTACGTCTATGCGACGGACGGCGGCCTGTTCGAGCCGCTGGTCGAGCTGGGCGACGAGGTGAAGGCCGACCAGCCGGCCGGCCGCATCCATTTCCACCACACGCCGTGGCGCGAACCCGAGGTGGTGACGTTCAAGCGCGCCGGCCTCGTCCTGTGCAAGCGCGTCCCGGCGCGCTGCGAACGCGGCGACTGCCTGTTCCACCTCGCGACGGATCTGGCGGTTTAGTTTCATTGGAGCGCGCCACTCCTGTGGCGCTCATAGCTTGAGAGCTTGAAGCGCCACTGGAGTGGCGCGCTCCATTGCTACGCCGTGCGACAGCTCTTGCAGGAGAGCTTCGGCGCGGTGCGTCGCCCGTCCCTGCGCGGCCGGGCCTCGGCGTAGCCGCAGGCATTGCAGCCGTCGATCTCGAAGTCGATCCAGTGGGTGGGATCGCCGCAGGCCTCGCAGGGCAGGCCGCGGCGCGACTGGATGCGACCGAAGCCCGGCGCGTGACACTTGGGGCAAAGACACTGCAGACGCCTGGCGAGCTGCCAGCCGGCCGCGCGCAGCACCTTCATGCGGGTCGGATTGCGATGCGCGCGCATGTCCGAATAGAGCACGGCGAGCCCTTCCGTGGAGCGCTCCGCCTCGCGGTCCATGGTGGCGATCACCTCCTCTTCGGTGGCGAGGCCCTTGACCGGATGATCCATGTCGCTGCTGCACGCGACGAACACGCCGTAACGCGGGAAGCCCATGGCGCGCAGCACGGCGAGCCTTGCGGGATCGCCGGCGCGGAAGCGCGACAGCCTCCACGTCGTATGATGCGTCGGGAACGTGTCGACCAGCCGGATGCCCCGCTTGCGGTCGATGAAGGCCAGGATCTCGACACCGCTCGAAACCAGCGGCACCCGGTCGATCGGCCCGTAGCTGCCTTCGCTCGCGACCGCGCAGTCGACGTCCATCGTCCGGAAGGCCAGTTCCGCCTTGAGCAGGGATGTCTCGACCAGCGCGTCGGGCCTTGGCACCTCACCGGAAAACGTCCCGAGCGTGTCGGTGTCGAGTTCCGGCACGGCAACAATTTCTGCCCCGAGCACGCGCCGGAAGGCGGGCCCCAGCGCCCGCTCCTTCTCGTGCATCGTCGCCAGCGCGATGCGGGCGCTGGCGTAGGGATGCGGATCTGACACGACGGCGTCGCAGTTGGGGGGCTGCGGTTTTACTCCGCCGCCTGCGACAGGGCCTCGCGCGCGAGCTGCTGCTCGACCAGCGTGGCCCAGTACGACGCGCCGAGCGGCAGGATCTCGTCGTTGAAGTCGTAGCCCGGGTTGTGGACCATGCAGCTGCCGACGCCGTCGCCGTTGCCGACCCAGATGTAGCAACCCGGCTTCTTGAGCAGCATCCAGGCGAAGTCCTCGGAGCCCATGGCCGGCGTCGGATTGCGGTTCACGTTCTCCAGCCCGACCAGCGAGGCGGCGGCCTGGGCGGCGAACTCGGTCTCCTGCTCGCTGTTCACGGTCGCGGGATAGCGCTTCTCGTAGCGCCACTTCACGACTTCGGCACCGAAGCCCGCGGCAACGTTGCGCGAGATCTTCTCGATGTTCTTCTCGATCAGGTCCTGCACCGGCTTCTTGAAGGTGCGGACCGTGCCGCGCAGCACGCATTCCTGCGGAATCACGTTCCAGGCGTCGCCGGCATGGATCTGGGTGGTCGAAACCACGGCGGTGTCCATCGGATCGACGTTGCGGGCCACGATCGACTGCAGCGCCGTCACGATATGGGCGCCGACCACCACCGGGTCGATCGTGTATTGCGGCATCGCGCCGTGGCCGCCGACGCCCTTCAGCACGACCTCGAAGATGTCGTAGGCGGCCATCATCGGGCCGGGACGGACGGCGAACTTGCCGACCGGGATGCCCGGGATGTTGTGCATGCCGTAGACGCCCTCGACCGGGAACTTCTCGAACAGCCCCTCTTCCACCATCACGCGACCGCCGCCCTCGTTCTCCTCGGCCGGCTGGAAGATGAAGTAGACCGTGCCGTCGAAATTCTTGGTCTCGGCGAGGTACTTGGCGGCCCCCAGCAGCATCACTGTATGACCATCATGGCCGCAGGCGTGCATCTTGCCGGGGATCGTCGACTTGTGATCGAACTGGTTGGTCTCGTGGACGTCGAGCGCATCCATGTCGGCGCGCAGGCCGATAGCGCGGCCCGACTTGCCGGAACGCAGCACGCCCACGACGCCGGTCTTGGCCAGGCCGCGATGGACCTCGATGCCGAAGCTTTCCAGCTTCTCGGCAACCACGTCGGCCGTCCGCACCTCCTCGAAGGCCGTCTCCGGGTGGCTGTGAATGTCATGACGCCACGCGGTCATGTCCTTGTGGAACGAGGCAATGCGGTTGATGACCGGCATCCTGAAATCTCCGTTGAAAATGTTGCGCCGGATCGTAAGCGACCCCCGCCACAGATCAAGCACGCTCGGCGTCCGCCGACGCACATCAGGTCTGATGGTGGAAGCGCGACCCAGGCGGCTTCAGGTGTTCAGCGCGTAGGTCCGGTCCTCGATCGGCAGCCGGCCTTCCTCGATGGCGTGGCAGGCCACCGTGCCGCCCTCGATCGGCAACGCCTTGGGCCGCTCGGCCTTGCAGCGGTCGTTGGCGAAGGGACAGCGCGGGTGGAAGGTGCAGCCCGAGGGCGGGTTGATCGGGCTCGGCACCTCGCCGCCGACCGGGCTGCGCTGGCGGCCCGTCATCTCGAGGTCGGGGATCGTGTCGAGCAGCATCCGCGTGTAGGGGTGCTTGGGCCGCCGGAACAGCGTGTCGGTCGGCGCCACCTCGACCAGGCGGCCGAGGTACATCACGCCGACGCGCGTGGAGATGTGATAGACGACCGCGAGATTGTGGCTGATGAACAGGTAGGTGAGCTGCAGCCGTCGCTGCAGGTCGACCATCAGGTTCAGGATCTGCGCCTGCACCGAGACGTCGAGCGCCGAGGTCGGCTCGTCGCACACTAGGAATTCCGGCTCGCTGGCCAGCGCGCGGGCGATCGAGATGCGCTGACGCTGGCCGCCCGAGAACTCATGCGGATACTTGCGGCCGTCGGCCGGGTTCAGCTTCACCTGCCGCAGCAGCGCGCCAACGCGGGCCTCGAGGTCGGCCTTGCCGCTGGAGAGGCCGAAGGCGCGGATCGGCTCGGCGATGATGTCGAACACGCGCCAACGTGGATTCAGGCTGGCGAACGGATCCTGGAAGATCATCTGCATGCGCCGTCGCAGCGCCGCCATGTCGGACCGGCTGTGGCGGGCCGCCATATCGTTGCCGTCGATCTGGATGCGGCCGGCCGTCGGCGGATAGAGGCCGACGACGAGGCGGGCGACCGTCGACTTGCCGCAACCCGACTCGCCCACCAGCGAGAAGGTCTCGCCCTTGGCGATCTCGATGTCGATCCCGTCGACCGCCTGCACGATCTGGCGTGGCCGGCCTTCCAGCTTGCGCACCAGCCACGGTGCGGAGACATCGAAGTGACGCTTCAGCCCTTCGATGCGGACAAAATCGGCGCCGCCGTCAGGCATCGACCGTCTCCTTGAGGATGGGGGCGCCGACACCGCCGCTGTCGTGCAGCCAGCAGGCCGCGCGTGTGGCGCCAGCCGGCATCAGGTTCGGTCGTTCGACCAGACAGCGCTGGCCCTTGAAGGTGCAGCGCGGATTGAAGGCGCAGCCCGGCGGAATTTCCGTGAGACGCGGCATGGCGCCGTCGATCTGCGTCAGCCGGTCGGTGCGCACGCCGAGGCTCGGGATCGAGCCCATGAGGCCCTTCGTATAGGGATGCTTGGCGTGCTTCACGACCTCGCGCACCGGACCGATCTCGGCCACCCGGCCGGCATACATCACGGCGACCCGGTCGGCGGTCTCGGCGATCACGCCCATGTCGTGCGTCACCAGCATCACCGCCGTGCCGTGCTCGCGGCACAGCCGCTTCAGCAGCGCGATGATCTGCGCCTGGATCGAGACGTCGAGCGCGGTCGTGGGTTCGTCAGCCACGATCAGCCGCGGGCCCGCGCACAGCGCCAGCGCGATCACGACCCTCTGGCGCATGCCGCCCGAGAACTGATGCGGATAGTGGTCGATCCGCATCTCGGCGCCGGGAATGCCCACTTCCTTCAGCAGCTCGATCGCCCGCGCCTTGGCCTGGCTGGCCGAGAGCGGCATGTGGGTCTGGATCGTCTCGATGAGCTGGCGGCCCACCGAATAGAGCGGATTGAGGCTGGTCAGCGGATCCTGGAAGATCGCGCCGATGCGCGCGCCGCGGATCTTGCGCATCTCCTCGTAGGGCAGATTGTCGATACGCCGGCCTTCCAGCCGGATCTCGCCGCCGGCAACGCGGCCCGGCGGCTCCAGCAGGCCGATGATGGCATTACCGGTCAGCGACTTGCCGGCGCCGGATTCGCCCACCACGCCCAGCACTTCGCCGGGCGCGATGTCGAAGGAGACGTCGTCGACGGCGAGCAAGGTGCCGCGGCGCGTCGGAAACTCGACCCGCAGGTTGCGGACTTCGAGTAGCGGCTGGTTGTTCGATGCGGCGGCCATCTGTCGTGACTATCGCAGTTTGGGATTGAGGGCGTCGCGCAGCCAGTCGCCCAGCAGGTTGACGGCCAGGACCAGCGCCGCGAGCGTGGCGGCCGGGAAGACGGTGATCCACCAGTCGCCCGATTGCAGCACGTCGTTGCCGAGCCGGATCAGCGTTCCGAGCGAGGGCTCGGTCGATGGCAGGCCGACGCCCAGGAACGACAGCGTCGCCTCGGTGATGATGGCGAGGCCGAGGTTGATGGTGGCGATCACGAGCACCGGGCCGGTCACGTTGGGCAGGACGTGGCGCACCATGATCAGCAGCGGCGACAGGCCGATCACCCGGGCCGCCTGGACGTATTCCTTGTTCTTCTCGACCATCACGGAGCCACGGACGGTGCGCGCGTACTGAACCCAGAAACTGAGGCCGATGGCGCCGACGATCACGAAGACCGCGATCTCGTCGTGCCGCTGCACCGAGATCACGCTGCGCACGATGCCGTCGATCAGCAGCGCCACCAGGATCGCCGGGAAGGTGAGCTGCACGTCGGCGATGCGCATGATCAGCGCGTCGACGGCGCCGCCGAAATAGCCGCTGAGCAGGCCGAGTGCGATGCCGATCGACATGGCGACGACCACCGACGCGAAGCCGACGATCAGCGAGAGCCGCGTGCCGTACATGATCGAGGAGAGAATATCCCTGCCCTGGTCGTCGGTGCCCAGGGGAAAGGCCCAGTCGCCGTCCGGCGACAGCAGGACCGGCGGCTTCAGCCCGTCGCTGAGGCTGATCGTCGCCGGGTCGAACGGCGTGTGCGGGGCCAGCACCGGCGAGAGGAACGCGATCATCACGATCAGGATCGTGCCGATCGCCGCCACGACCGTCAGCGACGAGGACTTGAAGCTCCACCAGATGTCGCTGTCGGTGAAACGGTGCAGCCAGCCGGGAGAGGTCGAGGAATGGTCGCTCATCTCAATGCCCTGCCACGCGCGCCGCGCCGCCCTGGCTGCGCAGGCGCGGATCGACGACGAAATAGAGAAGATCGACCGTGAGGTTGATCAGCACGAACAGGAGACCGATCAGCATCAGATAGGCGGCCATCACGGGAATGTCGGAGAACTGCACGGACTGGATGAACAGCTGGCCGACGCCCGGCCAGGCGAACACCGTCTCCGTCACGATCGCGAAGGCGATCAGGGCGCCCAGCTGCAGGCCGGTGACGGTGATCACGGGCACCAGCGTGTTCTTCAGCGCATGGCCGAAATTGATCGCCCGGTTGGTGAGGCCCCTCGCCCGCGCGAACTTGATGTAGTCGGTGCGCATCACTTCCAGCATCTCCGAGCGCACCAGCCGCATCAGCAGCGTGAGCTGGAACAGGCCCAGTGTGATCGAGGGCAGGATCAGCGCCTGCAGGCCCTTGATCGTCAGGAAGTTGGTGGGCCACCAGCCGAACAGCATCACCGTCTCGCCGCGGCCGAAGGACGGCAGCCAGTGCAGCCAGACCGCAAAGACCAGAATCAGCAGGATGCCGATCACGAAAGTCGGCAGCGATATGCCTATGAGCGAGACGGCCTGCATCAGCCGGCTCGACCAGTGTTTGGGATAGAGGCCGGTATAGACGCCCATCGGCACGCCCACGAACAGGGCGAAGACGGCGGCGCAGAACGAGAGTTCCAGGGTGGCCGGCAGGCGCTCCAGGATCATCCGGCCGACCGGCTCCGACGTGCGGTAGCTGAGGCCGAACTTGCCCTGCGCTGCATTGCCGATGAAGCGCAGGAACTGGATCGGCGCCGCGTCGTTCAGGCCGAGCCGCTCACGCAGCGCCTCGCGCTCGCTCGCCGGCGTGTCCTGCCCGACCATCGAATTGATCGGATCGCCGACGTAGCGAAAGAGTGAAAAGGACACCAGACCGACCGTCAGCAGGACGGCGATCGATTGAAGAAGTCGTCTGAGGATGAAGGCGAGCATATGCTGTTCTTGGCCTGGCGCACCCCTAGCAGGAATGACGCCATAACGGAACCGGCCCCGGTCGCAGGGTACCTGCGCCGGGGCCGATCGTCGGTTGCCGTGGCTACTTCAGGTTGACGAAGCGCAGCGGGAAGCTGTTGTCGGCCGGCTGGACCAGATCGACGTTCTTGCGGGTCGCCCAGACCAGCGCCTGCTGGTGCAGCGGGATGTACGCGAAGTCGTCGACGTAGATCTTGGTGGCCTCGGCGATCATCGCATCGCGCTTGGCCTTGTCCGTCTCGACCTCGACCTTGTTCGACAGCTCGTCGAACTTCTTGTTCGAGTAGCCGCCGGCGTTATAGAGGCCCTTCTTGGCCTTCACGTCCGGCGTCTGGATGATCTGCTCGAAGACGTTGTGCACGTCGTAGGTCGTCGCCGGCGACCAGCCCAGCATGTAGAAGCTGGTGTTGCTCGGCTTGCCGTCGGCGGTGCTGCGCAGGATCTTGGCGAAGTAGAGATTGCGCGTCTGGGCGCGCAGATTCACCTTGATGCCGATCTTGGCGAGCATTGCCACGACGGCCTGGCAGATCTTCTCGTCGTTGACGTAACGGTCGTTGGGGCAGTCCATGCCCGTCTCGAAGCCGTTTGGATAGCCGGCATCGGCCAGCATCTTCTTGGCTTCCTCGGGCTTCAGCAGCGGCGGGCGCTTGTCGAGGGCCTTGGTGTAGCCGTTGATGCCCGGCGCGACCATCAGGTTGGTCGGGAAGGACTGGCCGCGCATGACGGTACGCTTGATCGCGTCGACGTCGATCGAGCGGTGCATCGCCTCACGGACGCGCTTGTCCTTGAAGGGGTTCTTGCCCTTGACGTTGGACTCGACCAGCTCGTCGCGCTCCTGGTCGAAGCCCAGGAACACGACGCGCGTCTCTGGCCCTTCCAGGACCTTGATGTTGGCGTCCTTCTTGAGGTTGTCGGTGTCGGCCGGCGGCACCTCGTAGGTCATGTCGATGTCGCCCGCCTTGAGCGCGGCGATGCGGGTCGCGGCGTTCGGAACCGGCGTGAACACCACTTCGGTCAGGTTATGGACCGGCTTGTCCCACCAGGTCGGGTTCGGGACGAGCACCGTCTTCTCGCCGGCGCGGCGCTCCTTCAGCATGAAGGGGCCGGTGCCCATGGCGTTGCGGGTCGCGAAGTTCTCTTCGTTCTTGATCATGTCCGCCGGCTGCATGGCGTTGTTCTTCTCAGCCCAGGCCTTCGACATGATCGAGATCGACGCCCACTTGTCCGCGAGCAGCGGATCGGGAACGTTGGTCGTGACCTCGACGCGATGGTCGTTGACCTTGCGGATCTCCTTCATCGAGGAGAAGTTGCCGTTGACGTTCGAGCCCGGCCCGTTGGCGCGGTTGATCGAGAAGATGACGTCGTCGGCGGTGAACGGCGTGCCGTCGCTGAACTTGACGCCCGGACGCAGGTCGAAGAACCACTCGGTCGGGCTGGTCTGGCCCCACTTGGTGGCCAGCGCCGGCTCGAGCTTCAGGTCCTTGTCGCGGCGGACCAGCGGGTCGTAGATGTTCGCGGTGAAGGTCAGGAGGAACGTCTCCTGACGGGCGTAGGGATCCATCGAGCTGACGTCGCCCGAATTGGCCCACTTGAACGTCTTGGCGTCGGCCGCCGGCGCGAACGCAAAACCGGCGCAGGCGAGCGCCGCCAGCGCCACTGAATGCCGCAGTTTGAAGTGCATGAATACAATCCCTTCGATGGTCCCCGTCCGCGTTCGCAGGTGAGCCTCCCCGGCTGCCGACCCTGCATACGCGAATATTTCAGTCAAATTGCACCGCGGCCCGGAGGCCGTCAATTGCACAAAAAATTTGCATGGTCAGATACAGTGTACTTCGGCCTCGGCCGGGCTATCGTGCGCGCCACCACAGTTTCAGGGGTACCGGCATGAATGACGTTTCTCGAAGCTTCCGCGGCAATTCCAACGCCTCGCGGGACATCGCCCACCATCTCCACCCCTACACCAACTTCAAGAAGCACGAGCAGACAGGTCCCCTGACCATCGTGCGCGGCCGCGGCGTCTACGTCATGGACGACGACGGCAAGGAATATATCGAGGGCATGGCCGGCCTGTGGTCGGCGGCGCTGGGCTTCAGCAACGAGCGGCTGGCGACGGTCGCCTACGAGCAGATGAAGCAGCTGCCGTTCTATCACGCCTTCAACCAGCGCTCCCACGAGCCCGCGATCAACCTCGCGGAGAAGCTCAAGTCGATGGCGCCCGTCGAGATGTCGAAGGTGTTCTTCGCCAACTCCGGCTCCGAGGCCAACGACACCGTCGTGAAGATGGTGTGGTACATGAACAATGCGCTGGGCCGTCCGCAGAAGAAGAAGATCATCTCGCGCACCAAGGGATATCACGGCGTCACCGTGGCCTCCGCGAGCCTCACCGGCCTGCCGGCCAACCATCGTTCGTTCGACCTGCCGATCCAGGGTGTGCTGCACACGACCTGCCCGCACTTCTACCGCTTCGGCGTCGAGGGCGAGACCGAGGAGCAGTTCGCCACGCGCTGCGCCGAGGAACTCGAGGCGCTGATCATCAAGGAAGGCGGCGCCGAGCAGGTGGCTGCGATGATCTGCGAACCGGTGATGGGCGCCGGCGGCGTCATCGTGCCGCCCAAGGGCTACTACGAGAAGATCCAGGCGGTCTGCACCAAGTACGACATGCTGTTCGTCGCCGACGAGGTGATCTGCGGCTTCGGGCGCACCGGCAATGTCTGGGGCAGCCAGACGATGAACATCAAGCCAGACATCCTGACCTGTGCCAAGGCGCTGTCGGCGTCGTTCCTGCCGATCTCGGCGGTGATGGTGAGCGAGAAGGTTTACCAGGCGCTGATGAGCGAAAGCGACAAGATCGGCACCTGGGGCCACGGCTTCACCTACTCCGGCCATCCGGTCGCCGCCGCCGTCGCGCTCGAGGCGCAGAAGATCTACGAGGAGACCGACCTGTTCGGTCACGCCAAGCGCATGAGCCCGGCCTTCACGAAGCACGTGCAGTCGTTCGCCGATCACCCGCTGGTCGGTGAGGCGATGAGCATCGGCATGATGGGCGCGATCGAGATCGTCGCCGACAAGAAGACCAAGACGCCGTTCGACCTCGTCGCGGTCGGCGCCGGCCTGCGCGTCTACAACCACGCCGTGGCGCGCGGCCTGTTCATCCGCAACATGGGCGACCGCGTCGCCATCTGCCCGCCGCTGGTCATCAACGAGACCGAACTCGGCGACCTGTTCGGCCGCCTGCGCCAGGCGTTCGACGCCACCCTGGCCGACCTCACGTCGGAAGGCCTGTTCAAGGGCTGATCGTGAGCACCGGTTCCGAAGGCGGCGGCGCGACGGCCGTTCGCCCGCCGCCCTTCGGAACGGGCCAGCGCATCCGTACCCGCGCGATCTGGGCGGTGTCCCTGTTCACCGCCGCGATGCCGCCGGCCGTCGTGGGCTTCGGCATCTCGACGGCCACCGACGATCAAGTGAACGTGGCAATGCCCCTCGCCCTGCTGTTCTGGGTGCTGGGGTTTTTGTTTGCCCTGTGGGCTGCCGTACCGACGCTGCGCCACTGGGACGGCCTGCCGGCGCAGACGCGCTGGCTGGGCGCCCTCCCTCTTCTCTCGGTCTCGCTTTTCCTCAGCGTCGCGCTCTTCCTTCCGCTGCTGCGCTGACGAGCTCTGCGAACGATTATTAGTTGGCGACGCATCACCGCGACCAATTGTGACTGCGGGTAAAAGCTCCTTGCGCCTAGAATGATCGCGCGGGAGACACCAGCCCATGGACTACGAAGCATTCTTCAACGGCCATCTTTGCCGGCTGCGTGACGAGGGGCGCTATCGCGTCTTCGCCGAACTGGAGCGCATCGTCGGTGCCTTTCCCCGTGCCCGCCTGCATCGCGAAGGCGAAGCGCCGCGCGACGTCACGGTCTGGTGCAGCAACGACTATCTCGCCATGGGCCAGCATCCCGCCGTGGTCGAGGCCATGCAGGCCGCGATCGGCGCGCAGGGTTCCGGCGCCGGCGGCACGCGCAACATCTCGGGCACCAACACGCTGCATGCCGCGCTGGAGCGTGAACTGGCGGCTCTGCACGGCAAGGAAGCCGCCCTCGTCTTCACCTCGGGCTATGTCGCCAATGAGACGACCCTGCAGACGCTGGGCGCCTTGCTGCCGGGCTGTGAGCTCTATTCAGATGCCTTCAATCACGCCTCGATGATTGCGGGCATCCGCCACTCCGGCGCCACCCGCCGCATCTTCCGGCACAACGATCCGCGCCATCTCGAGGAGCTTCTCAGCGCCGCCGACCCCGCGACGCCGAAGATCGTGGCCTTCGAGTCGGTCTATTCGATGGACGGCGACGTGTCGCCAATCGGCGAGATCTGCGACGTCGCCCACCGCTATGGCGCGCTCACCTATCTCGACGAGGTCCACGCCGTCGGCATGTACGGCCCGCGCGGCGCCGGCGTGGCGGAGCGCGACGGCGTGCTCGACAAGGTCGACATCGTCCAGGCGACGCTCGCCAAGGCGTTCGGCGTGGTCGGCGGCTACATCGCCTCGACCGCGGCCACGGTCGACTTCGTGCGCTCCTGCGGCTCGGGCTTCATCTTCACGACCTCCCTGCCGCCGGCAATCGCCGCGGCAGCCTTGGCCAGCGTGCGCCTCGTCAGCAGCCAGCCCGAGCTGCGCGTCCGCCACCAGGAGCGCGCCGCCACCCTGAAGCGCCGCCTCGCCGCTGCCGGCCTGCCGGTGATGCCCTCGACCACGCACATCGTGCCGGTCTTCGTAGGCGATGCCGCCCTGTGCAAGCAGGCCAGCGACCTGCTGCTCGAGCGTCACGCGATCTACGTCCAGCCGATCAACTATCCCACCGTGCCGCGCGGCACCGAACGCCTGCGCCTCACGCCGACGCCGCTGCACGGCGACGACGACATGACCCGACTGGTCTCAGCCCTGCAGGACGTGTGGCAGACACTGGGCCTGGGTTCACGGGCCGCCGCTGAGTAGGTGCTAGTCTCGGGTCCAGGACGTGATCATGCTGATCGCGTCATCATGGAGCGCCTTCCATTGATCGAGGTGACCTGCGGGAAAATACAGGGTCATCTTGAGATCACGAAAAGGAACTTCCGATCGACACGTCGGCACAAGCCCCGGGCTGTGAGGACGTCCATCAACTCCTCCAAACCCACAGGTTATTGTAAAGCGAAACCCGTCACGCTCTGCCACGAAGTCATTCGCATAAGGGTTCGCCCGCGGGTATCCCCCCAGTAGTTCCACCAAACCAAAAGGACCTGGCACCTCAGAGGGAACAGGGCTGCCTCCTTTGGTCAGATTGCGAACCGCCTGATCCCAGGAGATTGGTGGACCGTGCGCTGTCAGACCAATGGTAGTCGTCTCTTTTCCTCGAGACGTCTCACCGAGAAAGAAGCGACGGTTATCTTCCGGCGTCGGCAATCTCAAGTCCGGCATCATGAACGACATCACAACGACGTCCTGCCGCAGCTTGCCTCGCCGGTAGATTTCGAGCGCCGCCTTTGGGAAGCAATAGGTACGCTTCCCCAACTGCATCTCTACGCAGTCTACTGGCTCCAGCGGGCTTGATGGTTGCGCAGTTGCCGATGCAACCGAGCAAAGCAGCAGACTACCCAACATTGCCGCCAATTCCAGCCAACGCATGGCGAGACAGCGATACGCCCCATCCGAAGCGTCCATTCGTGGTGGCAAGGCTGGCATTTGCTGCCCTACTCCACCGTCCGCATCGACCAGAGGCGCGACTTCAACAGGACGATCGCGATCATCAGCAGCATTGCGATCGCGGGGATCAGCAGCGCGGCCTTGAGGCCCCAGACCGAGCAGATCGTGCCGGTGAGGAAGGCGCCGATCGGGCCGCCCCCGCTCAGGCCCAGCTGGAACAGCGACATCAACCGCGCGCGGTGCGTGGCCGGCGCTACGATCTGCACCACCGTCCGGCTCTGCGTCATGGTGATGCCCGCCCCCAGCCCCCAGACGAAGATCAGCGCGAGGAAGACCGGGAACGGCGGCAGCGTCGCGAGGGACAGCAGGACCATAGCCCCTACGAGAACCGCGCCCCCGATCAGACGGCCGCGTAGCGTCAGGCGGCGCGCGAGACCGACCAGCGCCATGCTGGCCACGATGGTCGCGGCCCAGAAGGCCAGGTTCATGTAGGAGAGCTCGGCCGCACCGCCGGCATAATGGTCGCGAATCGCCAGCGGCAACACCGCCATGAAAGGCCCGACATAGAAGATGCCGACCCCGAAGTTGAGCAGCAGGACCGGCCAGATCTGGTCCGACTTCGCGGCGGCCGAGACGCCCTCGCCGATGCTGCGCCAGAATCCGGGGTGCTCGGTCTTCGGATGCGGCGGCGGGTCGGGCAACCGGCGCACGAAGATGCAGCCGGCCAGCACCATGCCGGAATGCAGCAACAGGAGCGGCAGGGCACCGAACCGATCGGCGGTCGAGGCGCAGGCGATGCCCAGCAGCTGGCCGCCGAACTGCAGCGCCGTCGCCAGCGCCACGGCCTTGGGCAGGCCGCCCTTGGGCGCCACGACCGGCAGCAGGGCATCGCGGGTCGGGATGGCGAAGGCCCCGATCGCACCGGCAGCGATACCGTAGGCGATCAGCAGCGGATAGCTCAGTCCGTCGGACCACAGGACGAGCGCCAGGGCGAGCGGCGGCAGTGCGTAGATCAGGTGGTAGCGCAGCAGGAGCCGGCGGGCGTTGCCCCGGTCGGCGACCAGGCCGCCGAGCGGCAGGAAGAGCAGCGATGGCGCCATGACCGCCGCCTGCGCGACGCCCACGGCGAAGGCGTCCATGTGCAGGACCACTGCGACCAGCCACGGGAACAGCACCATCTGAATGCCGAGCGGCACAAACCAGGTGGCGAGACCCGCAAGATAGACCGGGAAAGCGTTGGCGGGGAGCTTGCCTTGATCCAAGGCACATCCATCTATATGTTGTAGGCACTTAGTGCCCGTTGCTCACGCGATAGTCAAAGGCGCCGAACGCAAGTGTCCACCTTCAATCGCAACACTCTGGTCAAGGTCCTCGAGATCCTCGACAGCAGCCACGCCCAGGAGGCGCTGGCAGCCGCCAAGCTCGCCTCGGCCATGGTGCGGGAAGCCGGCCTCACCTGGGACCAGATCATCGACGACGCCATCCTGCCGCGCGTCGCCGCCCCCTCCTCGCCGGCCCAGGAGACCGCCCAGGCCCGTACGCCCGGCGCCGGTCCGTTCGGCTACCGCCGCGAGCGCGAACTCTCGCCGCATGAGCAGTTCTTCATGGTGCTGCTGAGCCCGCGCACACCGGTCGATATCAAGCGCAAGCTGCGTTCTTGGGAAGGCCGCGTCCTCGACGGCGATATCACGCCGCAGGAAAGCGCCGACCTCCAGTTCATGTATCAGAGTTTCGTCGTCGGCTGATCGCGGACCTTCCTCACCTTCTGAGGAAGAACTGTACGGGCACGACGATCTCCAGGCTCTCGCCCGGCTGATCGTGAGGTAGCGGCGGCAGCGGCTGCGCCCGCTGCAGCAGTTCGAGTCCTTCCTGGTCGAGTGCGGCATGCCCCGACGGCCGCTCGATGCGCGCGGCGAGGATGCGGCCGTCACGGCTCATCGTGAACCGCACATAGGTCACGCCCTCGTGGCGCGACCGCTGCGCCTCCGACGGGTAGCGCTTGTGCCATTCCAGGTGCCGCAGCAGCAGCCCCTTCCAGGTCGGCAGCGTGTTCGACGGCGGCTCGACCGAGGTGCCCGGCATCGGCGCCGCCGCGACCCTCGACTGC
>NCHQ01000053.1 GCA_002281855.1 Rhodospirillales bacterium 24-66-33
AGCCGACAAGAGCAAGATGAACTTCGGTTCGGGCGGCAACATGAAGGTCAAGGCGTGGCGCGACATCTGGGGCGCCGGACAGGGCGTCGGCCAGATCCATGACGCCCCGCCGGCCGCCGAGATCGTGGCCCGCCTCAAGGCCGAGTACGACGCCGCGCGTGCGGCGCTGTTCGCCGGCGAGACGGTCCCGACCCGCCTCAAGCAGGCTGCAGAATAATGAGCAGCCCGTGCGAATGCTCCGCCCCGCCGCCCACACCGCCGTCGGATTGGCCCTGCTCCTGGTGCCCGACATCACTTCGGCGCAGATCAGTCCCGGCAGCACGCTGAGTACGCTGGGCAACCAGGAGAGCCGGACGGCACGCCTGGAAGAGGCCGTGACAGCTTCCCGCGCGGCGCTTGAGGAACGCATCCGCGAGCGCGAGCCGCTGCGTTGGGCGGCAGCGCAGTACAATCTCGGCAACGCGCTGTACAAGCTGGGCAACCGGGAAGGCGGGACGGCACGCCTGGTCGAGGCCGTGGCGGCCTTCCGCGCAGCGCTGGAGGAACTCACCCGCGAGCGCGTGCCGCTGGAGTGGGCGGCGGCGCAGAACAATCTCGGCACCGCGTTGAGCAGGCTGGGTGAACGGGAGAACGGGACGGCACACCTGGTAGAGGCCGTGACAGCCTTCCGCGCGGCGCTGGAGGAACGCACCCGCAAGCGTATGCCGCCGGATTGGGCGATGACGCAGAACAATCTCGGCACCGCGCTGAGCAGGCTGGGCGAACGGGAGAGCGGAACGGCACGCCTGGAAGAGGCCGTGGCGGCCTACCGCGCGGCGCTGCAGGAACGCACCCGCGAGCGCGTGCCGCTAGAATGGGCGATGACGCAGAACGATCTTGGCGCCGCATTGAGCACGCTGGGCGAACGGGAGAACGGGACGGCGCGCCTGGTAGAGGCCGTGACGGCCTTCCGCGCAGCGCTGCAGGAACGCACCCGTGAGCGCGTGCCGATGGATTGGGCAGCGACGCAGTACAATCTCGGCAACGCGCTGCACACACTGGGCAAACTGGAAAGCGGGACGGCGCGCCTGGAAGAGGCCGTCACGGCCTACCGTGCGGCGCTGGAGGAATACACCCGCGAGCGCGTGCCACTGGATTGGGCGATGATTCAGAACGATCTCGGCAGCGCGTTGTACACGCTGGGCAGACGGGAGAGCGGAACGGCACGCTTGGTAGAGGCCGCGGCAGCCTACCGCGCGGCGCTGGAGGAACACACCCGCGAGCGCATGCCGCTGGAGTGGGCAATGGCGCAAAGCAATCTCGGCAACACCCTGTACGCGCTGCGCAAGCGGGAGAACGGGACCGCACGCTTGGAAGAGGCCGTGATAGCCTACCGTGCGGTGCTTGAGGAACGCACTCGCGAGCGCGTGCCACTGCGTTGGGCGGCGGCGCAGAACAATCTCGGCAACGCTCTGTACACGCTGGGCAACCGGGAGAGCGGAACAGTACACTTGGAAGAGGCCGTGACGGCCTACCGCGCAGCGCTGCAGGAACGCACCCGGGAGCGCGTGCCACTGGATTGGGCGGGGACGCAGAACAATCTTGGCAACGCGCTGAACAGGCTGGGCGAACGGGAGAGTCGGACCGCACGCCTGGAAGAGGCTGTGGCGGCCTACCTCGCAGCGCTGCAGGAACGCACCCGCGAGCGCACGCCGCTGGATTGGGCGGAAACGCAGAACGATCTTGGAAACGCGCTATACGTGCTGGGCAGCCTGGAGAGCGGGACGGCACGCCTGGAAGAGGCTGTGGCGGCCTACCTCGCAGCGCTGCAGGAACGCACTCGCGAGCGCATGCCGATGGATTGGGCGATCACGCAGAGCGATCTCGGCTACGCGCTGTACGCGCTGGGCGAACGGCAGAGCGGGACGGCACGGCTGGAAGAGGCCGTGACGGCCTTCCGCGCGGCGCTGGAGGAGCGCACCCGCGAGCGCGTGCCGCTGCATTGGGCGAACACGCAGAGCAATCTCGGCAACGCGCTATACACGCTGGGCACACGGGAGAGCGGGACGGTACGCCTGGAGGAGGCCGTGATCGCTTACCGCGCGGCACTGGACGAATACACCCGCGAGCGTTTGCCGCTGGAGTGGGCAATGACGCAGAACAATCTCGGCAACGCTCTGACGACGCTGGGTGAACGGGGGAGCGGGACGACACGCCTGGAAGAGGCCGTGATGGCCTACCGCGCGGCGCTGGAGGAACGCACCCGCAAGCGCGTGCCGCTGCTTTGGGCGGAGACGCAGAATAATCTCGGCACGGCGCTGAGCACGCTGGGCGAACGGGAGAGCGGGACGGCGCGACTGAAAGAGGCCGTGACGGCCTATCGCACGGCGCTGGAGGAACGCACCCGCAAGCGCGTGCCACTGGAGTGGGCGGCGACACAGTACGATCTCGGCATTGCGTTGAGCAGGCTGGGCGAACGGGAGGGCGGGACGGCACGACTGGAAGAGTCCGTGGGCGCCTTCCGCGCCGCGCTGGAGGAACGCACCCGCGAGCGCGTCCCGCTGGAGTGGTCCGCGACGCAGTACAATCTCGGCAATGCGCTTTACATGCTGAGCAACCGGGAGAGCGGGACGGCACACCTTGAAGAGGCCGCGACGGCCTTCCGCGCGGCGCTGGAGGAATATGCTCGCGAGCGCGAGCCGCTGCTTTGGGCACTGACGCAGAGCAATCTCGGCAATGCGCTGTATATGCTGGGCAACCAGGAGAGCGGGACGGCACGCCTGAAAGAGGCCATGACGGCCTACCGCGGGGCGCTGGAGCAATACACCCGCGAGCGAGGTCCGCTGGATTGGGCGGCGATGCAGCACAATGTCGGCAACGTTCTGAGCGCGCTGGGCGAACGCGAGGGCGGGACGGCACTCTTGGAAGAGGCTGTGACGATGTACCGTGCGGCGCTGGAAGAACGCACCCGCGAGCGAGTGCCGCTGGAATGGGCAGAGACGCAGAATAATGTCGGCATCGCGTTGAGCACGCTGGTCGAACGGGAGGGTGGGACGGCACGCTTGGAAGAGGCCGCGACGGCCTACCGTGCGGCGCTGGAGGAATATACTCGCGAACGCGCGCCGCTGGAGTGGGCGAATTCTAAGCGGAATTTGGATGATACGCTCGCTCTTCTTGCAAGGCGGCGCCAATAGGGTAGATCTCCGCAGTAGTCATCATCGAAGTCTGCACGCTCGATCGAAGCCCGCGCCAAGCGACGCAACGAGTACAGGCCACTGTCATAAGCACTACAGGAGCAGCAGAAGCGCATCATGAACTGAGAATTGAAAGGGACTGGCTCAGACCGCTCCTTATAGCTGCCGACGATTGCCGGAAGAAGCTGAACCTCGTCGATATTCCAAGTGCGAAATTCCTTGCTCATCGCTACACAAGAAATCAGATTCTTTGCTGCCTTGCCGGACACTACTCAGACAGGCTGGGTCCGCTGACGAACACCAGGCCGAAACGACGAACGACAAATCCAAGGAACGAAACGATGTCCCTTCCCGCCCTGCTGCGCGACAACCTCTCGATCCCCGTGGTGGGCGCGCCGCTGTTCATCGTTTCCAATCCCGACCTCGTCATCGAGCAGTGCAAGGCCGGCGTCGTCGGCTCCTTCCCGGCGCTGAACGCGCGGCCGAAGGAGATGCTCGAGGAGTGGCTGAAGCGCATCACCGGCGAGCTGGCCGAGTACAAGGCCAAGCATCCGGACAAGAAGGTGGCGCCCTTCGCGGTCAACCAGATCGTGCACTCGTCGAACGACCGCCTGCAGCACGACATCGACATGTGC
>NCHQ01000054.1 GCA_002281855.1 Rhodospirillales bacterium 24-66-33
GGCCCCGAGTTTTCGGGATGGAATCGATTGGCGATGGAAAGACGCGGCGCTCGACGGCAGGCACGAGAAATTGCGGATCGCCTTCCTTTCCCAAGCCGACGGGCATTCGACGGCCTGACTTTGGTGGAGCACCTAAGTGTACCTCGCCTCCATGCTGCGATCTCGGCGAGGATCAACCTGTCGTTTCTAGCGCATCGAGCCTCCAATCAGGCGCATATTCGCCATTGCCGATTCCGTGTAGCCGACGTCACCCGAGGTGATTCGCGCCCTCACCGGTCGCGCTGTGCCGTGTTGCTCCTTCGCTCATCGGCGCCGCTGTCGTGCGGGGTAGAGGTCCCGCCAGGACCACTCCCGATAGCGTGCCGAAGCCTGCGGACCCGCCGATGACTGACGCGATTAATTCTGCCGTCCGAGCAAGGTAAGTGGAGTTGCAATCAAACGATGGCTCCAAAAGTGAACAGCCACGTGCACGCAGAAGATGACCGTGCTCATGTCCGTAGTTGCCGAACGCTGCGGACGCATGCCAGCGGCGAATCTGCCGAGATTGCAAAAATGTGTGCTGATGGAAATCACCGAGACAGGATTCACCGAGTAAGAGGAGCTAGCGATACGCACTGGCAGCCTCCTACTCAAATCCTGCAACTACACACATGGTCGGATTATGAATCTCGATCTTGGTTCGCTCCGCAGCGTTATCGCTGCCGCCGAGCACGGGAGCTTCCGACAAGCTGCGGCGGCTCTCAACCTCAAACAATCGGCGCCCATGCGGCACGCCGTCTGTTCGAAGAAATAGACGACATGATCAAGGCTTCGCAGTTGGCCGATCGTGGGGAAGCCGGTGTGCTCAAAGTAGGCTTCGGGACGGCCGCATCGACCAACAAGGTTCGTACCATCATAGCCGATCACATCAAGCTATTTCCCGAAGTCGCCATGCAGGTTACCGAACGATCTCCGGCTCAGCTCATAACGGCACTCGGATCGGGAGATGTGGACATCGCCATCATTGTCGGCGAGGCACGGCAACATAGCGGACCTTCGATGTCTTTGTGGTCAGAGCGCATTGTTGCGGCCCTGTCTTCGCGGCACCCGCTCTCCAACAGCGAGGTCATCGATTGGAGTGATCTCAAAGACGAGACATTTCTTCTAAGCCAATGGGATCCGGGTCTTGATCTTCGCAACCTGATCCTCAGGAAACTCGCAGCGCCGGGTGATACCCCCAGGATCGAGACCTGGGACGCCAGCAATGAGAAGGTTCTCGGGATGGTGGAAGCAGGACTTCATGTCAGCGTTCATTTCGAGTCATGGACCAGTCTTGCCTATACCGGCGTCCGCTTTCGCGAAATTCGCGACGCATCGGGTCCGAGCCACATCACGTTCACGGCGTGCTGGGAGGAGCAGAACCGAAACCCTGCGCTCGCCCGGTTCCTGGACACGCTCCGACAAGCACACCATCCAACCACCCTCACCTAGCGTCCACTTTCTGCGCCGAAACTTTTGCCGAACGCCGCGCTTTGGCAAAGGCTCGATCAGCCGACATGAACCGGGCCAACATCGGCCCGACGAGCTTTGCCGGATCAATCGTTTGATCTGTTTCGCGACCAAGCGCCTCCGCGTAGACAGTGAGATCGCGGTGGATCGCCGCCGGCAACTCCACCGTAAGCTTCACCGGCTTCTCGTCCAAGATGGCACCAAGTTTGAGCTTGGACATCGGGTTTCTCCTATCCTCGGTAAGGCTGCAGCACGAGATCGCGCGTCACGATGACCCGCACCGGATGGCCCGGCCGGATGGTCAGAGTGGGCTGGATGTTAAGGTTGCGCCGCACCACTTGCTGTCCAGCCTGATTCAGCGTGTCGCCCGCACCACGGCGCAGGGCACGGACGATATCGCTATCGTTCTGGTCCGACCCGAGTTCGGTGCCGACCGCGAGGATGGTCGAGAGAAGTGCGGCCTTGAACAGCGAGCCCCAATGATGATCGACACCGTCTTCCAAACCGGCCTGACCGCTGGCATCCGCCCCGGGTTGTCGTTCGAGCACGATCGAATAGCCGTTCGGCAGAAGCAGCCGCGTCCAGACCAGAAGAAGACGTGACTGCCCGAAGCTAACCTGGCTGTCGTAGACGCCAATCAGCCGTGCCCCCTGAGGAATCAGCAACGCACCGCCAGTCGGCGTGTCATAGACGTTCTCTGTCACCTGGGCAGTAAGCTGCCCCGGAAGATCGGATCGTAGGCCGGTGATGAGAGCTGCAGGGATGACAGCGCCAGCCTGCAGCACAAACGGCGATACGGGCCGCGCGAGACGATCGGAACTGATTGTACTCCGATCGACAGGCGCATTCATGAAGGCGAGCTTGCGGTCCTGTCCATTCTGGATCGAGACTTCATCGGCCGACGCCGCTGCCGACATTGATGGCTGAGACGGGGGAATACTTCCGGCACCAGACGGTGTCTGGCGATTGCCGGGAGCGAACAGGCGGCTGACGCGCGCCGCTTCCGTCTCCTGGGCCCGACGCTGCTGGTCGGCGTCGGGCGCCAATGGCGCGGCCTGACTCTGGGCTGCCACGATCGGCCGGCCGAGGTCGCCCGGCAACGGCGGCCCGAGCGGCGGGACATCTCGGGGAACCCCGGTGTAATCCCGCGGCAGCGCCGCCAGACCATCGGCCAGGCGCGGCCGGTCGGTCGTGTAGAGGTCTTGCGGCGTGACGCCACGCAGCCGGTCGCCCTGTAATGCCCACAGCACGGCGCCGCAGAGCAGGATCAGGCCCAGCGCCGTTCCACCGATCAGCACAGTGCGCGACAGACGGGTGACGCGAGGCCCCTCCGATCGCAGCCGGAAGGGCTGAGCGGTCGTCGATTGTGTGGAATCCGACTGAGATTGATCGGTCATCGTTGCGGCCTTCCGTCCGTGCGAACGATCCGGACGATCTGCTGGCTCTCGCCGCCCAGCCGCAATTCGGCAGCGGCAAACAGCCGGTCGACGATCAGGACGTTGCCGTATGCACGGGAGTTGACGAGCTCTGGCTTGCCATCCGCGCCGACGACGAAGAGAGGCGGCATCTCGCCCTGCACGATGCCGGGCGAGAACTCGACATAGACCTTGCGCCCATCGTCGTAGACGTTGACCGGACGCCAGGGCGGCTTGTCGCCCTCGATCGAATAGCGGTAACGGCGCTGGGCAATCTCGGGGAGAACCGGCACCGGGGGCAGAGTGCGAAGGCTCTTGCCTCGGCTCTCCGGGTAGAACCACGCGACCGAGGGCATATAGGGTCGCTCGTGGGCTCGCAGCTCAATGAGGTATGTACGGCGGTCGGTGTTGACCACGAGGTTGGTCTCGATGGCCGGCCGGGTTGGCTTGACCAGGATATGGACCCGACGCGTATCGCCGTTACCGCTCTCCGTGTCGCCGATGATCCAGCGTACCGTGTCGCCGGCCGCCACCGGGCCTGAGCCGGTGAGTTGCTCGCCAGGCTCCAGAGCAATGTCGGTGACCTGTCCCGGGGCAACGTAGACCTGGTAGAGGGCGCCCGGGCTGTAGGGAAACACCTGCACGGCGTTGAAGTAGCCCTCGCGGCGCGGCTCCACCCGCGCGGCGCCATTGGCGGCCTCGACGCGCGCCACCGGATCCCTCGCATCGCCGGATCCTCCCCGCGCCGGCGTCCAGGCCGGCGGAACATGCAGAGGCCGCGGAGGCGGATCCTCGGCAGGCACCGAGGACGCCGGAAGCGGGGGCACGCTCTCGTCGTAGCTGATCTGCGGCGGCTTGGTGGACGCGCATCCGGTGATCGCCAGCAGGGAAACGAAGAGGACTGGCCGTATAGTGCGGTACCTCATTGTGCGAGCTCCTTCGACCAGTTGATGGCGTTGACGAAGACCCCGAGGGGGTTCTTGCGCAGGCGATCGGCGTCGCGCGGCGTCTCGATCACGATGGTCAGGATGGCGGTCCAGCGCTCGGTAGCGGCGAGCTGGCCGCTTTCATAGCGACGCTCGGACCATGCCACCCGGAAACTGTCCGGCGATGCCCTGATGACGCTCGAGACCTCGACGGAGACCTGCATCTTGCCGAGCCTGGCGAAAGGATCGGCACGGCGGGCATGGTCGTTCAAGGCTGCGGCGCCGCGATCGGTCGTGAACTCGTAGGCCCGTAGCCACCCCTGGCGCAGCACGACCGCGTCGGACGGCAGCCCGCGCACATCCTCGATGAAGCGCGCGAGGTGAAAGGCGATCTGCGGGTCGGTCGGCCGATAGGAGGCGTCGGCCGGGGCGATCGCCTGCGCCTGGCCCAGCCTGTCGACCTGGACGACCCAGGGCGTGGGTCGTCCCAGACTTGTGCGGCCTTCTGGTAGGGCGTCTCCGGCACGGGTGTGCGGCCGTAGCGGACGGACGAACGCTTGAACATCAATGGTTCCCTTCAGAAAGGTCGATGGAGGAGCCGCCACCACCGTGATCGCTGGACCGGATGGCGTGTGTTGCGGCGGAGGCGCCGTGACTGGCGGTCTGGCTCCGCCTCATGCGCCGCGCCCAGGCGGGCGGCGCGTCCGGCGGAGAAGCCGCAGCGCCGGGCTCGGCACCGCCGGCAGCGGCGCGCCCGCCGGCTGCAAAGCTGCTCGAAACGCTTGCGGCCGCCCGGCGGAGCGGGCTGGCCGCGGCAGACGCGCCCGCCCCGGTCACGCCGGAGAGACCACCGGCGCGGTAGGCAGTCGCAGCACCACCTGCCAAGGCGGCAGTTCCCCGGGCGGCCGCGCCTGCGGCACCGGCCAGCGCGCTCGCACCACCGGTCGCGAGGGCTCCACCTGCGGCAGCAAGCCCACCGGCCGCCAGCCCGGTCCCGACCGCCGCGCCGGCTCCCAGCTGGGGTCCGCCCGATACGATGCCGTTGGCGATGCCGGGCCCGAAGATGCCGAGGCCCAGCAGGGCCAGGGAGGCCAGCACCAGCGCCATGGCCTCCTCGATGGAAGACTGGGCACCGGTGCCCGAGGTGAACTGAGAGAAGAGCGTCGAGCCGATCCCGACGATGACCGCCAGCACCAGGACCTTCACGCCGGAGGACACGACATTGCCCAGCACCCGCTCGGCCAGAAAGGCCGTCTTGCTGAAGAGTCCGAAGGGGATCAACACGAAGCCGGCGAGCGTCGTCAGCTTGAACTCGATCAGGGTGATGAAGAGCTGAACGGCGAGAATGAAGAAGGCGAGCAGCACCACGATCCAGGCAAATAGCAGCACCACGATCTGGATGAAGTTCTCGAAGAAGCTGATGTAGCCCATCAGTCCCGAAATCGACTCCAGGAGGGGCCGTCCGGCATCGAGGCCGACCTGAGCGACCCGCCCGGGCCGCAGAAAATCCGCCGCCGACAGGCCAGTGCCGGAGGCCTTCAGGCCAAGGCCGGCGAAGCTCTCGAAGACGATGCGGGCAAGGCTATTCCAGTTACCGATCAGATAGGCGAAGACACCGATGAACAGGGTCTTCTTGACGAGCCGGGCGATGACATCCTCGTCCCGGCCCCAGGCCCAGAACAGCGCGGCCAGCGTCAGGTCGATGGCGGCCAGCGTGGCGGCCAGAAAGCCCACTTCGCTGCCCAGCACCCCGAAGCCGCTGTCGATGTAGCTGGTAAAGACTTCGAGGAACCGGTCGATAACGCCAGTGCCGCCCATCGGCTTTCACTCCGTGCCTTCTGCCCACACGGCAGGCTCATTCGTGGAACATGCGGACGGTCGACGGCTGATAGCCTGTGTTGGGCGCGAGGAAGCGTCGGAGCTGCTCCCGCGCCTGGTCCTGGGCGGCCACGCGCGCGGCCGCCTCGAGGCTCTGGGCCCGCCCCTGCGCAGCGACCGTCGCTGTGAGATCGGCAAGCTGCTGCGCCTGAAGGGCGACGAGCTGGTTACCGGCCTGGGCCGCCTCCAGTGCCCCTGCAGCGCCCTGGCTGGCATCGACGAGCGCGGACAGTTCTGAACGGTTGGTGTCGAGGTTACCGACAACGGTCGCCTGGATGCGCAGCGCATCCTGCAGGCCCGCGACGGAGTTCTCCCAACGTGTCCTGGCATTGGCGATCAACGACTGGGCCGACTGGTTCGCCGACGCCGGCGCATAGGTCGTCGAGAACGCCCGATCGATCTGCTGGACGTCGTAGGCGATGTTCTGCGCCTGGCCGAGCAATTGCCGGGTCCGCCCGATCGACTGCTGGAGCTGCTGCAGGGAGGAGTATGGCAGGCTCGTCAGATGGCGCGCCTGGTTGATCAGCATCTGCGCTTCGTTCATCTGCGCTGAAGCCGGCAACGCACCGCCGGAGAGGGCCAGGATGGTCGCAAGCGTGACACCGCAACGACGGATAGAGATCATGATGGTTCTCCTGTGCTGAGGTCGGGGATGAGATCTGCAGCCCACGGCACGCCGCGCGCCTGAAGCCAGCTGGCAAGGAATCCCTCGCGGCCATGCTCGGCGAGAATCCGTTCGATCAGGGCCTGGTCGGCCTTCGACGAAGCCGCCGTGAGGGCAAGCGTCACCGCGCCGAGGCCGAGCTCGAACAGGCGATTGCCGCGGCGGGACTGGCAGTAGTAGTCACGCTTCGGAGTCGCCCGGGCGAGAATCTCGATCTGACGGTCATTGAGACCGAAGCGGCGATAGATCTCGGTGATCTGCGGCTCGATCGCCCGCTCGTTGGGCAGGAAGAGACGGGTCGGACAGCTCTCGATGATGGCCGGCGCGATGGCGGAGCCGTCGATATCTGACAGCGACTGGGTCGCGAAGACGACAGAGGCGTTCTTCTTGCGCAAGGTCTTCAGCCATTCGCGCAGCTGCCCGGCAAAGCTCTCGTCGTCCAGGGCGAGCCAGCCCTCGTCGACGATCAGCAGGGTCGGGCTGCCATCGAGACGGGCCTCGATCCGATGGAAGAGATAGGCGAGCACGGCAGCCGCGGCGCCGGTGCCGATCAGCCCCTCGGTCTCGAAGACCTGCACCGACGTGCTGCCGAGCCGTTCGGCCTCGGCGTCCAGCAAACGGCCATAGGCGCCTCCCAGGCAGTAGGGCTGGAGGGCCCGCTTGAGGGCGGCCGACTGCAACAGGACCGACAGGCCCGTCAGGGTGCGCTCTTCCAGCGGTGCGGAGGCCAGCGACCCGAGAGCCGACCACAGATGGTCCTTCACCTCGGGGGTGAGGACGATCTTCTCACGGGCCAGGAGAGTGGCAATCCAGTCTGTGGCCCAGCCCCGCTCCGCGACATCGTCGATGCCCGCCAGCGGCTGGAGGGCGACGGGCTCCCTCTCCTCTTCGCCGAGCGCGCTTCCGAGGTCGTGCCAATCCCCACCCATCGCAAGCGCAGCGGCGCGGATGGAACCGCCGAAGTCGAAGGCGAACACCTGCGCCTTGTCGTAGCGCCGGAACTGCAAAGCCATGAGCGCCAGCAGCACGGACTTTCCCGAGCCCGTGGGGCCGACCACGAGCGAATGGCCGACATCGCCGACATGCAGGGAAAACCGGAACGGCGTCGCCCCCTCGGTCCTGCCGAAGAACAGCGGCGGCGCACCGAAATGCTCGTCGGTCGCGGGACCGGCCCAGACCGCCGACAGCGGGATCATGTGCGCCAGGTTGAGCGTCGAGACCGGCGGCTGGCGCACATTCGCGTAGGCATGCCCGGGAAGGGAGCCCAGCCACGCATCGACGGCGTTGACCTTCTCGACCATGCAGGTGAAGTCGCGGCCCTGGATCACCTTCTCGACGAGGCGCAGCCGTTCGTCGGCTACGCGCGGATCCTCGTCCCAGACCGTGACGGTCACCGTGCAGTAGGCCGCGCCGACCGCGTCCGAACCAAGCTCCTGGAGCGCCACATCGGCGTCGATGGCCTTGTTGTGCGCATCGGTGTCGACGAGCGTCGATGCCTCGTTGGTCATGACCTCCTTGAGGATGGCCGCGATGGACTTCCTCTTGGCGAACCACTGACGGCGGATGCGGATTGAGTTCGTCGAGCAGTCCCGGCGTGGTGGTTCCCGGGAAACCGACGATCGTGAGCACCCGCAGATGGCAGTCGCCGAGCTTCGGCTCCAGGCCACCGGTTAAGGGCTGATCCGACAGGAGGCCGTCGAGATACATGGGCACCTCCGGCACCCGCACGCGCTGGCGCCGGGTGGAGATGCAGGAATGGAGATAGGTGAGTGTCTCGCCGTCGTCTAGCCAGTGGCACTCGGGCATGAAGCCATCAAGGAGTTGGAGCACCCGTTCGGTACGATCGGTGAACCCGGCCAGGATCTCACGAGCGTCCGCTCCCGCGGAGCGATTGCGGCCCTCGTAGAGAAAGCGCTCGGCTCCGCCAGACTCCCAAGCCGGCGGCAGATAGAGAAAGGTCAGGTAATAGGCCGACTCGTAATGCGCCCCCTCTTCCTCGAACGCGGCCTTGCGCTCGGCGTCGACCAGCGCTGAGGCCGCGTCCGGAAGCCTTCCCGCCGGGTAAACGCTGGCAGGCAACCGCTGCGCTTCGACGAAGAGGGCCCAGCCCGATCCAAGCCGACGCAGGGCGTTGTTCAATCGCCCCGCG
>NCHQ01000009.1 GCA_002281855.1 Rhodospirillales bacterium 24-66-33
ATGCCATCGTCGACAACTATGCCACCCACAAGCATCCGAAAGTGCAGCAATGGCTCGCCCGCCATCCCCGGTGGACCTTCCACTTCACCCCCACATCGGTGTCCTGGCTCAACGCCGTCGAAGGCTTCTTCGCAAAGCTCTCACGGCGCCGGCTCAAACGCGGCGTCTTCCGATCGCTCACCGACCTTCAGGCCGCCATCAATCGCTTCGTCGCCGAAACCAACAACGACCCAAAGCCTTTTGTCTGGACCGCCGATCCAAAGAAGATCATTGCCGCCGTCAGAAGAGGGTACCAAGTGTTAGATTCGTTCCACGAGGATGAAGGCAGCTGTGCCCAGAACAAGTCGCAGGACGGGCGTAGGTCCGGCTAAGAACCGGACCTCCACACGCGGCGCGCGGTCACGGCACCGCATCCCATGACTTCTGGAAAGATCGCATGGCCAAAGCTCTCTTGATCTATACGCGTGCGGCACTGGCGGAAGTTGCTGGTTGCTTTGCTTTCTGGGTTTGGCTGCGGAACGGTAAGTCGCCAGTCTGGGTCTTGCCGGGAATCGTCAGTCTGGTCGCGTTCGCCTGGCTACTGACGTTGATCGACTCTGACTATGCTGGCCGTGTCTATGCTGCCTACGGCGGCATCTACGTAGCGGCCTCTATCGCTTGGCTCTGGTTTCTCGAGGGAGCGCGGCCCGATCGATGGGACATTGTTGGAGCCACCGTAGTGTTCGTCGGGGCCGCCATCATCCTTTTCGGGCCCCGTTCGACGTAGGTCGCGGTCCAAGGTCTCACGAGCCATTTGGTGGCCGATCACGCGCAACCAACTGCGATGCACTGACTGCATCACGCCGACTTCAGCTCGTTTCGCCGCCCTTCGCGGCAAACCGCTTTGCCGCCGCAAGGATCACGACAAGCGCATCGACGGTGCCGTCGGCTTCACCCTTCTCGAAGTCGCCGTGGGCCTGGGCCATCTGATTCGTGACATGCGCGAAGCAGAGCACCGGCTTCTCGCGCGCCGCAGCAAAGGCATAAAGAGCGGCGGCCTCCATCTCGACGGCAAGCAGCCCGCGCGAGCGCATCGCCTCGACCGTTTCCGCGGTTTCGCGGAAAGGCGCGTCTGTGGTCCAGGTTGCGCCGCGTTCGACCGGCACACGCAGCGTATCGAAGGCGCCGGCTACGACGGAGAGCATGTCAATCGGCGCCGTGCTGAACTCTGCGGACGGCTGATAGTGATAGCTCGTGCCCTCGTCGCGCAGCGCGCGCTCGATCAGCACGAAGTAAGGCGGTGGCCGCAGCGGCTTCAGTTGGCCCGCTGAGGTCATGCTCACCAGGAAGCGGCAGCCCGAGGCGAAGAGCTGTTCAGCGACCAGCACCGCGAACGACGCGCCGACGGCACAGCCGACGAGGCCGAGTTCGATGTCGTCATGAATGCTCCGGTAGAGCTCTGTGTGGTAGCAGGCCCAGGTCGGGTCGCGCCATGCCGCTCCGTCGGCGATCAGCCGACGCACCAAGTCGCCGTCCGGATCGAGGATGCAGACCGGCGGCACGGCCGAGGGGTGCAGGCCCTTCTGGCGCCGCGCCTCGCGCAAGAGGTTCTCCGGCGTGAAAGCCGACGGAGCGGTGTAGCGCTTGTCGGCCAGGATCGGCGGCTTCGTGGTGCGGCTTTCGGGCATGACGCAAAGGTCTTATCGTTGATTCATTTCGCTGGCTTGCTCGCTGTCACGGCGATGAACGCCGCGCCAAAAGTCGTCCACTGGGCGATCCGGGGATCGAATCGGGCGAGCAGGCTCGCCGCCCTTTCCCACGGCGGATAGTAGATCGATCCCCGCAACCGATGGACCACAAGGCCGTGCGCCTCCGGAAGTGCGCGCAGTTCCCTGGCCGTGCGAAAGCGCACAGACTTCCACGTCGTGGCGCCGAGCCAGCCGCGGATGCGCCGGATTGCAGCCCACAGACTCCAGCGGCCGAACTCGCCGATGAGAACGCGGCCACCGGGCCGGAGAACGCGCGCCATCTCGGCGATGGCGCGATCAACATCGCGGACAAAACAAAGGACCGTTACGGCGACAACACGATCGAACGATGCGTCTGGAAAAGGCAGAGCCTCGACGCGGCCGAGAACGAGCGCGAACTCCATCGACTCGATCTCCGCACGGCGCCGCGCCGCGGTCAACATGCGCGGGTCGGCGTCGAGTCCCGTGACCCGAGCGCCAAGGCGCTCAAACCGCGACGCCATGTCGCCGTCGCCACAGCCGAGGTCGAGCACGTCCAGGCCATCGACAGGGCCCAGGAGGTCAAGGATGAGGCGTTCCTCCAGCGCGTCCGTGATGCGGCCCAGCCGGCTGCGCCGCCAGCGCTCGTAGGATTCAGGAAGCGCCTCGACCAGGCATTCGTCGGTTGCGCGCTTGTCCGGTAAGCTGGTGTTGCAAATCACGAGCGCAGGCGGGCGTTACGGCTGCATGGCCGCCGAAACCGCGGGATCGATCGGCGTGCTGGCGCTGTAGTAGCCATGGAAGGGCTCCGTCTAGGATGGGTCAGAACACCAGCACCTTGTCGGCCTCCGCCGTGGCGGCGGCCAGTTCGTCCATGGTGCTGCGCCGCGCGCCCGCCATCAGCTCGGCCTCGGCCAGGCCGCGCGCATCCATGCATGTGCCGCACAAAAGGACCTGCCCCTTGCCGACAAGCACCCGCTTCAGCATGCGTTCGACGTTGTAGTAGCCATCCGGTGTCTTCTGGGCAGCCTTGGCGGCAATGACGGCATCGGCCATCAGAAAGACCGAGACCATGGTCTGCGGATCCTTCTTGAGGAGAGCGTGGGCAAGGCGAAGCGCATTGTAGCAGCGCTCCCTGCCGTACGGCGGGTCGTTGAGGATGAACAGCGTCTTCATTGGCCCTCGCTCCTGCAGCAGCGTGTCGATCAGTCACCAAGCACGCGCCGGCGCTCTTCGAACTCTTGCTTGTCGATCTCACCGCGGGCGAACCGCTCCTTGAGGATGTCGAGCGGCATGCGGCACGGCGGCGCCTGATGCCATGCGCCGCCGTGCCACGGTCCGCCGAGCCAGCGTACGAGAAGCACAGCGACGGCAATGATCACCGCCAGCACGAGGATCATGAATAGTGGACCGAAAATCATCCCGTACCACCCTCCGCCCGACCACATCATGTGCGGCCCGTATCCGTATTTTTCGGCGTCCGACGGCGCCTGCGCCCACACCCACGTCGGCAACGTGGCGGCAGCTGTACCTGCCGCAGCGTAGATGGCATTCGAGAGTTTCATCGCCTGCTCTCCTCGCCGGTGACTCATACGACAGCCGTACCGCTCAACGTTCAGGCGCCCATCATGCCGATCCGACGGCGGCACGGTCGTTGACCGGCCGGCCGCTCCGGTTCCACTGCTCCATGCCGCCGTGCAACACCCGCACATCGCGAAATCCCGCACCCCGCAGCAAGGCCGCTGCGCTGGCCGATCGCTTGTCCGTTCTGCATACAAGAATCACAGGCCTGTACTTGAGCGCCTTGATCTGCGTCAAGCGCTCCAGAAGCTCGCCGATTGGCATGTTCGACGCGGCCGCGATGTGGCCGAGCGGACCGGTGAACTCGTCCGGCCCGCGCACGTCGATCACGGCAATGCAGCCAGCCTCCTCGAGCCGGTTCGCGAGCTCATCCACCTCGATCCATCGAGTCTCCTCGCCGCCGCGCAGGCGTCGTATCAGTCGCGGCAGAAAGGCGATTGCAGCGAGCAGCGCGAGAGCGATGAGGGCGTAGCGGATTGCGGTGGCATTGCCGGCCGCGGCCTCGCGGCCGGCGTGGCCGAGCCAGGTAAAGGTCAGCGTGCCCGGCAGCATGCAGACGAGCGTCGCAAGTACGTAGTGTGTCAAGGATATGCGCGTAAGGCCGAACGCGTAGTTGCTGAGGTTGAACGGGAAGAGCGGCACGAGCCGCACGAAGGCGACGAACCGCCATCCCTCCGCTTCCACGCCGGCCACTAGTCGCTCAAGGCGCGGGCCGGCCCGGCGTCGCACCCAGTCTCCGGCCAGGTAGCGTCCGACCAGGAAAGCGGCGGTCGCTCCGAGCGTTGCGCCGATAAGGTTGAAGATCGTCCCCCACAGCGGGCCAAAGAGCAGGCCGCCGGCCAGGCCGAAGACCGCACCGGGAAGGAAAAGGACCGTCGCGACCGCAAAGAGCACCACGTAGCCGACCGGCCCCCATGGCCCGAGATCGCGTATCGAGCTCTCGATGAGCGCCGGATCGAGGCTGTCGCGATGGAGCGCCAGCCAGATCGCGGCACCCGCGATCGTGGCGGCGAGCGCGAGCCGAGGAAGCATGCGCCATGCCGTCATGTGGCAGGCTCCCGCCGGCCGAGCGGATAGCTGTGATCGTCGTCGCGGAACGGCTGCCACAGCATGCGGTCGAGGCGCAGCTCGCGCGGGTCGCGAAACTGCTCGATGCCGATCGTCATTGCCTGGTGGCCCGCTTGCGGCTGTGCCCGGTAGGTGCCGAACAACCGGTCCCACCACGGGAGATTGAACCCGAAATTGCTGTTGGTCTCGCGCGGCAGGATCGAATGGTGGACGCGGTGCATGTCGGGCGTGACGACGAGCCAGCGCAGCATGCGGTCGAGCCCCGCCGGAAGGCGGACGTTGCCGTGGTTGAACATCGAGGTGGCGTTGAGCAGCACCTCGAAGATCAGCACGGCCGCCGCCGGCGCACCGAGCGCGGCCACGACGCCGAGCTTGATCGCCATGGAGAGAAGGATCTCGATCGGATGAAAGCGTGCGCCGGTGGTCACATCGAACTCGAGGTCGGCGTGATGCATGCGGTGCAGCCGCCAGAGCACCGGCACGGCGTGGAACAGGACGTGCTGCAGGTAGATGGCGAGGTCGAGCAGGACCACGGCGGTGGCGATGGCCAGCCACGGAGGCGCACCCAGCGCGGGAAGCAGGCCCCAGCCGCGCGATTCGGCCAGCAGCGCCAGGCCCACGGCCGCCGACGGGAAGGCGAGGCGGACGAGCAGTGTGTTCAACACGACAATGCCGAGGTTGCTTGGCCAGCGCCGAAGTCGGCCGATGACCTGGTGTCGCCGTGGCGCCCAAAGCTCCCAGAGCGCCATCAAGGCGAGGATGCCAGCGAAGGCGCCGAGCCGGATCATGGGCTCGTGGGCGAGCAGGATGTCGGACAAGATGAACTCTCTGCTAAAGTGGACTTGACGAGCTAGGCTCGCCATTACATCACTCAATTAATCACTTGAATGATGTAATGGTGGTGAGGCGAATGTCAAGCGAGAGCCCCAAGCGGGTATTGTTCAATCAGTTCGCTGCGGTAGCGAAGGCGGTGGCCCATCCGCATCGTCTTGAGCTTCTGGAGCAGCTCGCCCAGGGTGAGCGCAGCGTCGAAGTGCTGGCCGACCGCATCCGGCTGTCGGTCGCCAACGCGTCGCAGCATCTACAGCATATGCGCCGCGGCGGGCTCGTGGCCGCCCGGCGGGAAGGCAAGTTCGTATTCTACCGGCTGGCCGACGATGCCGTGCTCAACCTGCTCGCATCGCTGCGGCGCGTGGCGGAAGCCCAATCGGCCGACGTCGAGCGCGTCGTGCGCAGCTATTTTCAGGACCGCGACGCGCTGGAGCCCGTTTCGCGGGCGGAGCTCATGGACCGGCTCCAGGCCGGACTCGTGACCGTGCTCGATGTCAGGCCCGAGGACGAGTTCGCCCTCGGCCACCTGCCTGGCGCCATCAACGTCCCGCTTGGCGAGCTCGAGCGGCGTCTTGCGGATCTCGATTCCGGGCATGAGATCGTCGCCTACTGCCGCGGCCCCTACTGCGTGCTGTCCTACGAAGCGGTCGCGCAACTGCGGGCACGCGGCTTCAAGGTACGCCGGCTCGAGGATGGCTATCCAGAATGGCGCGCCGCCGGGCTGCCGATCGAGGCGGTCTACAGATCTGACTGAACGGAAATAGGTGACTCTAGATGTTTAGTCCCGGCATTTGCTGGAGCGGATCGAGGGTGAAGCGGTCCGGCTCCTTTGTCCAGGGCTTGCAGATGTACTCGTACGGCGTGAGGCCTTTGAGGGTCTTGAGGCGCTTGGCGAAGTTGTAGGCTGTGACGAAGTCGGCGAGATGGCTTCGAAGCTGATCGTGGGTTTCGTAATAGAAGCGTTTGACCGTCGCATCCTTGATCGTTCGGTTCATGCGCTCGACTTGGCCGTTGGTCCAGGAATGCTTGGGCTTGGTAAGGCGATGGTCGATGTCGGCCTTGGCGCAGGTATATTCGAAGGCGTGAGCTCGGAAGGGCTCCTTACGAGCGATCAACTCCTTGATCTCGGCCGCCGTCCAACTCGTGCCACGGGGATCGGTGAAGTGCAGACCGTTGTCGGTGAGCATGGTATGGATCTTGTAGGGAACAGCGGCGATCAGGTGTAGCAGGAACTCTCTCGAGACGGCCGTGGTGGCCTTCTCGTGCAGTTCGGTGAAGGCGAACTTTGAAGTCCGGTCGATGGCCACGAAGAGATAGAGCCGCCCCTCCTGGGTGCGAACTTCGGCGATATCGACGTGGAAGTAGCCGATGGGATAGGCCTTGAACTTGCGCTTCTTGACCTTGCCGTCTTCGACGTCCGGCAGCCGCGAGATGCCGTGGCGCTGGAGACAGCGGTGCAAGGACGAACGGGTCAGGTGCGGTATCGTGGCCTGAAGGGTGTAGAGGCAATCGTCGAGCGGCAAGAGCGTGTGCTTGCGGAAGGCGACGATGATCGCCTCGTCCTCGATCGAAAGCACTGTCGACTTCGCTTCCTTCGGCCCCGTCTTCAGATCAGCGACAGAGCCGCGCTTCTTCCACTTGGCAACAGTCTTGGGATTGATGCCGTATCGTTTGGAAAGGCTCCTCAGGCTCTCTTGACTATGCTGTATCGCTCGACGGATCGCCTCTGTCGTTGTGGCGCAGCCGTGAAGAACTTGTCCCATAGCGCATCCATCAAATCGCCCGACAAGGGTGCACCATCAAATCCCGGGATCAAACATCTAGCGAAGAAATAGGACGGCCGGGCAACGCGGAAACACGCTAGGAATCGCGTATCCTCGGGTCAAATGGTCACCACCAACGAATGTCGGTCTCGGTGGCTGTGGGTTCGTGCCTTGAACCTAAGCGGCGGCTCGGAGAAGCAAGTTAAGCTGGTTGCGCTCCCCCGATTTGAACCTACTGGGCTGGGTGCGCGTCTGCTGCCGCCTGCACTGCATAAGAGCTAAGCAGCCATCCTGCGTTCCTTGCTCACCAGCAACGCTGTGACAAAGGCGTTCCACTTCTTCATGCCCTCGCGCTTCTCGGGCATGTACTGCCACCGATCGTAGTGCTTCGAGGATACGTCTTGTAACGTGTGGTTCTGCAAGCGGTCGCGGATTTCCTTCGGTACGCCTGCCTTGCCCGCGAGCGTTTTCCACGTCCGCCGTAAGTCTCGGTTGGTGACGACCGGGATCACGCCGCGGCCGCGCTGCCGCCACATGAATGCATAGAGAGTGCCGGCCGAGACGGGCCTCGTCGGGTCCATCGCCGACGGGAAAAACCACCCGTGCTCGTTTGGTTTGATAGAGTCCAGTAGGTCGGCCGCGAGGTCGGGAACGGGAAGTGAGTGGGGCTTGCCATTCTTTGTCTTCGACCAGTCGAGGATGCGCTCTTCGGCATCCCACTGATCGACATGGAGTCGAGCCATCTCCTCGACGCGTTGGCCGGTGAGCATCAGGATCCGAACGGCGCGGAGGTAGGGAGGGTGTACCGGCACGTCTGGGCACTCGAGCCACTTGTAGAGTTGCGAGAACTCGTCCTCGTCAAGCCAGCGCGTGCCGCGCACCTTTGGCTCGGTCGGGATGCTTGCGGCGGGGTTGTACGCGAGGCGAAAGCGACGGGGCGAGGCAGTGCGGTAGTCGTGCTCGGACTTCATGCCCCAGCTGAATGCGGAGCGGATGTATGAGCGGACGTGATCGGCCATGGAGCGCTTGCCGCGTTCGTAGATCGGACGGAGCAATTCGATAACCTCATCGGGCTCGATCTCGCGCGCCTGCCGATGACGGCCAAGCGTGTCAGCGATCTTGTTGAGGCCCTTCTCCGCGTCTTCCCACGAGGGTTTCCCCGCATCCTTGAGTGCCTTCACATAGGCATCGAAGAGGTCACCCACGCTGCCTGGCCGGGTGTCTCCGGCGATCTTGATGCTGCGCCCCTTCTGAATGACGTTGGCGTAGTCACGCTGGAAAATTTCGCGTGCCTGGGCGAGCGAAATGGACGGGTACGAACCAAGCTTCTTCTTGGTCCGTTTGCCATCGCGCCACTGCTGCGCCATCCAGTCGGCCGTCACGCGCGTCGGCATGGGTTTCAACACCAGCACAAGCCGGCCGGTGCCGCGGCCCTCGCCATCAACGAGGCTCTCCTGAGAGCTTTGTAGTTCGACCCGCTTCATGGCCTGCCGGATCGCTGCATCTGTAAGACTTGCCATCCTTCTCACCACCCTCACCAAATTGGGGGCGGTAACGAGGGTGCAGGGGTCGGCTACTGGGGGCGGCAGGCCCTCGCATCCCGCGAAAAACCGCTCCCATTTATGACTCTAACCGATCCCAGTGAACAAGGGATAAGTGTCGTGTTTAAGCGGTTTCTAGCGTGATTGAGCGTGATCAGCCGGTTTGAGTAGGGTGGTTGTGGACGAGGATCAGGGCGGCTGCATTCAATGCCAGCGCCCGCTTCACCACCTCGCGCGGGTAGACCGGCGTGTGGTCGATGGTGCCGCGCTGCTGGACCTCGTCGGCGATCAGCACGTTCTTGCGGTCGAGGAAGAGGATGCGGAACTGCTCGGTCTTCTCGTGGGCAAGGGCTGCGTGGCAATAGTCGATGAGCTGCTGCCAGTTGGTCAGCACCGGCATGTCCTTGACCTTGCGCTCGGCCAGCCGCCGCCCGACCTCGCGCATCGCCTTGAAGTGCACGAGCGTGCGCTGGTCGATCTCGAATTCGCGCAGCTGCGCCGGTTCGGCGGCGAAGACGTCGCCCAGTGTGCCGAAGCGTTCCAGCAGCGCCTTGGCCATCGGCTTGGTGTCGATCCGCTCGATCGAATAGAAGAGCAGCAGCTCCAGCAGCTCGTAGTCGGCCAGCGGCTCGACGCCGGCCTTCAGCACGCGCTCGCGTACCCGGCTGCGATGGCCGTGATAGTGCGGCTTGGGCGGGGCCGGCTCGCCGCTGTTGTGGCCGGTCGTGGCCGCGGGCGCTGCCTCCAGTGCCGCGGCCAGCCGGGTCGTGGGGTCCTCGCCGGCGAAGTCCCAGCACTGGTCGAGCCGGTTCCAGGTCCCGCCGGCCTCGCGCAGCAGGATGCGGTGGGGCAGGGTGTTGCCGCTCACGCGCCACAGGCCTTCGGACGATTGCAGGCGGAGACCCTGGGCCAGCAGCGTCAACAAAGCCGCATCGTCGGGAGCCGTTGCGGGAGGGGGCGGCTCCGCGGGCTTGAGGTGAGGGCGACTCTTTGCCATGCCGCGCAACCTTGCCGGGTGAGCAAGGCAAAATCGCGGCGGTTGGTCGTTGTGATACGATGCCCCCATGTCCGACCCAGAGTACCCGGCGACCGTCCGCGCCGAGATCGACGCGGCCTCCGCCGCCTTCGCCGAACAGGAACGAATTCCGGGGCTTGCCCTGGGGATCGTGCAGGAGGGGCGCCTCGTCCATGCGACGACGGTCGGCCTCGCCGACCGGGAGGCCGGACGGCGGGTGGAGGTGGGGACCGGCTTCCGCATCGCGTCGATGACCAAGAACATGACGGCGTTGGCCATCCTGTCGTTGCGCGACCGGGGATGGCTGCAGCTCGACGCGCCGCTGGCCCACTACGTGCCGCAGTTCGCGGCGGTGAAACAGGCGACGCGCGACAGCGCGCCCGTCACGGTGCGCCACCTGCTCACGCACACCGCGGGCTTCGTCACCGACGATCCGTGGGGCGACCGCGTGCTGGGCATGACACCGGCGGAGCTCGACACGGTGATTGCGACGGGCCACTTGTTCGCCCGCCCGCCGGGCCTCGCCTTCGAATACAGCAACCTGGGCTACGCGTTGCTGGGGCGCGTGCTGACCAACGTGAGCGGCGAGCCCTACCAGGCCTATATGCGCCGCACCTTCCTCCAGCCGCTGGGCATGGCGCACACGACGTTCGATGCTCCCGCCGCCGCTTCGCGCGGGGACTATGCCTTCGGCTACCGGCTGGACGGCGAGACCTGGTCGCGCGAGCGCATCGAGCCGGACGGCGAGGTCGGCGCCATGGGCGGCCTCGCGACCACCGTCCCGGACTATGCGCGTTATGTGTCCTTCCTGCTGAGTGCCTGGCCGGCACGTGACGAGCCGGAGTCCGGCCCGGTTCGCCGGTCGAGCGTGCGCGAGATGGTGCTGTGGCACGCGCCGCCCTTCGCGCCTGATTCCGCACCCGGCGCCCGCGCGGGACAGCCCAGCGCCTATGGTTACGGCCTCACCCATTCGACCGACGCGCTGCTCGGCATGCGCATCCATCATGCCGGTGGCCTGCCGGGCTATGGCTCGCACGTGTTGATGCTGCCGGAGCGCGGCTGGGGCGTCTTCGCCTTCGGCAACCGCACCTATGCGCCGATGTCGCGGCTCACGCTGGACGTCGCGGAGAAGCTGCACGCCGCCTCGCCGCCATCCGTTCTCGCGGACCCGTCGTCCGCACTCGTGCGCGCCGTGCAGGCGATCGTGGCGGCCTACGGCTCGGGACGCATCGAGGGCGGCGACCGGCCGTTCGCGGTGAATTTCCTGCTGGATACGCCGGCGCCGCTGCGTGACGCCGAACTCGCGTCGCTGAAGCAGCAGTTGGGTGAGGGGCGTCTTGAGCGCATCGAGCCGATCCATGCGCTCGCCGGCCGCTTCGTCCTGGCCTGTGCGAGGGGCCGGCTGAACGGCACCGTCACGCTGTCGCCCGAAGCCGACAGCGGCATCCAGAAGCTGGTCCTGTCGGTGGCTGGCGCCTGACGCCTGATGGTGGAACCCGTCTGATTATGCCGGCGTCGCCTGCAGGGGCTTGGTCTCCGCCAGATCGTAGGGCGGCTTGGCCAATTCCCTGGGCGACAGGGTGAAGAACTCGACGCCGGTCTCGGTGATCCCGACCGAGTGCTCGAACTGGGCGGAGAGCTGCTTGTCGCGGGTCACCGCGGTCCAGCCGTCGCTCAGCACCTTCACCTGCCAGGTCCCGGCATTCACCATCGGCTCGACGGTGAAGAACATGCCGGGCTTCAGCACGGGACCGGTGCCCTTCTTGCCGTAATGCAGGATGTTCGGCGCGTCGTGGAAGATGCGGCCGAGCCCATGGCCCGAGAAATCGCGCACGACCGAGAAGCGCTGCGCCTCGACATAGGACTGGATGGCAAAGCCGATGTCGCCGACATGGCCGCCGGGCTTGGCCGCCGCAATGCCGCGCATCATCGCCTCGTAGGTGACGTCGCACAGCCGCTTGGCCTTCACGCCGACATCGCCCGCGTAATACATGCGGCTGGTGTCGCCGTACCAGCCGTCGAGGATCACGGTGACGTCGATATTGACGATGTCGCCGTTCTGCAGCCGCTTATCCGACGGGATGCCGTGGCAGACGACATGGTTGATCGAGGTGCAGATCGACTTCGGGAAGCCGCGATAGTTCAGCGGGGCGGGGATCGCCTTGTGGTCCAGGATGTACTCGTGGCAGAGCCGGTCGAGCTCGTCCGTCGTGACGCCCGGCTGGACGTGGGGCGTGATGAAGTCGAGGGTCTCGGCGGCCAGCCGGCCGGCTTTGCGCATGCCGGTGAACCCTTCGGGTCCATGCAGCTTGATGGTGCGCTCGTCGCGGCGCCAATAGTCGGCGCTGTCGTCGACGATTTCGCGTGAATTGGTCATCCGCCTTATTTGGCATGCGATACCGGCGGTAACAAGGGCGGGACCGCGGCTTGGCCCGCCGGCCGGGGTCCGATAGGGTCCTGAAACCAAACGATAATTACGCAGGCATTGCATGTCAGACCCGGCAAAAATCGTCACCGCCTGCATCCTCGTGATCGGCAACGAGATTCTGAGCGGCCGCACCCGCGATTCCAACATCCAGTATCTCGCCACCGAACTGGGCAAGCTCGGCGTCCGGGTCATGGAGGCCCGGATCGTCCCCGACGTCGAGGCGACCGTGGTGGCGACCCTGAACGAGGTACGCGCCAAATTCGACTACGTCTTCACCACCGGCGGCATCGGCCCGACCCATGACGACATCACGGCCGACTGCATCGCCAAGGCGTTCGGCGTCGGCATCTCCGAGCATCCCGAGGCGGTCGCCCGCATGACCCGGCACTACGGCGATCCGGCGCTGTTCACGCCGGCGCGGCGGCGCATGGCGCGGGTCCCCCATGGCGGCGTGCTGGTCGATAACCCCGTGTCCGTGGCGTCCGGCTTCCAGATGGAGAACGTTTTCACCTTCGCCGGCATCCCCAAGGTCGCCGAGGCGATGTTCCAGTCGATGAAGCACCGGCTGGTCGGCGGAACTCCCGTCCTCTCACGCACCGTGCGCACCAACCTCGCCGAAGGCATCATCGCCGAACCGCTGGGCGCGCTGCAGAAGCGTTACGAGGACCTCGACATCGGCTCCTACCCGGCCTTCCGGGACGGCAAGCCCAGCGTCTCGCTGGTCCTGCGCGGCACGGATGATGCAAGGCTCGCCGTGGCGGTGGTCGAGCTGATGGCGACCATCCGCGACATGAACGGCGAGGCCGAGGAGTTCCTGACCTGACGCGAGTGACCGGACGAGCAAGGCCTTCGCTTTCGTCCAAATCACGGCCCAGCGCGTGAAACGCGTCGGCCGACACCTCACCTCATGGTCGGCGCTGATCGCGCTGACCGTGCCGGTGACGGCGTTGATGCTGTGGCTGCACGCGCCGGCCGCCCTGATGCTGGGTCCGCTGCTCGCCGGTGTCGCCTTCGCCTCGTGGGGCGGCAAGGTGACCTATCCCGTGCCGGTCTTCGCGGTGGCGCAGGGCATCGTCGGCAGCATGATCGCCAAGATGGTGCCGCTCACGATCGTGGGCGACATCCTCGGGCACTGGGCGCTGTTCACGGTCGGTGTCGTCTCGGTCGTCGCCGCCAGCACCTGGGTGGGCTGGCAGATGACGCGCTGGCAGATGTTGCCCGGCACGACGGCGCTGTGGGGCGTGAGCCCCGGCGCCGCCTCAGTGATGACCTACATGGCGGAGGCCTATGGCGCGGACATGCGCATGGTGGCCTTCATGCAGTATCTGCGCGTCGTCATGGTGGCGGCTGTCGCGGCCGGGGTGGCGCGTTACTTCGGCGGGGCCTCCCAGCACGCGCCGGACGCCATCGTGTGGTTCCCCGAGGTCGCCTGGGTGCCGCTGCTCGAGACCCTGGCGCTGGCCGGCGTGGGCTCATGGCTGGCGCGGCGGCTGAGCATCCCGGCCGGCGCCTTCCTGGTGCCGTTGGTCGGCGGCATCGTGCTCACGCATATGGGCTGGCTGCGGCTCGAGCTGCCGACCTGGCTGCTCGCTGGCTGCTACGCGCTGGTCGGCTGGAACGTCGGCCTGCGCTTCACACGCGCGCTGCTGGTCCACGTGCTGCGCCAGCTTCCCGGCATTCTTCTGTGCATTTTCGCCATGCTGACGCTGTGCGGCGGCGTCGCGGCCTTCATGGTGTTCGCGGCCGGCATCGATCCGCTCACCGCCTATCTCGCCACCAGCCCCGGCGGCGCCGATTCCATCGCCATCATCGCGGCCTCGACCGACGTCGACGTTTCCTTCGTCATGGCCATGCAGACGGTCCGCCTGCTCGTCGTGCTGTTCGTGGCGCCTTACCTGACCAAGATCATCGCCGATCGGATCGGCGACCTCGGCAAGGGCTGACGGCGTCAGTTCTGCCGGCTGCGTCCGACCTCGACGACCCGGCCATCCGGCATCAGAACCACCAAGCTCACGGATTCGATCCCGGGATCGACCGCCAGCATCGGCCGCTGGGCTTCGCGCAGCGCGTTCCAGGAGGTTCGGTCGAAGGACTCGGCGACGGTCGTCGTGAAGTCGCCCTGGGTGATTTCGCGTTCGGCCAGGCCATCCGGCCATTCCGGCAGTTTGCCGGTCGTGTCCTCCGTCATCGTCTCGATACCGGCCAACGCCTTCTTCATGTCCGCCCGCGTCCTGAGAGCGGAATGGTAGATCTCGACGATGAAGCCCGGCGTCGCGGCGCTGTAGAGCGGACGGCCGTCCGGCGCCCGGATCACCAGCGCGGTCGCGGCATTGATGCAGTCGGTGCCATCGGAGAAGGCGTCGATGTGATAACCGCGCCCTGCCGCCGTCCATGGCAGCGTGTCTGACACGCTGCAGTCACCCGTCGTTGGCCCCGCCGCGATCAGGGCGGCCCTGTTCGTCAGCTTCTGTGGCATCGCCTGCGCCCGCAACCACGCGCCGAGCGCGGCGGGCAGAGCCTTCGTCATCGCGGTCCCATCGCCCGCCCTGGCAAGCGCGGGAACACTCGCGACCGGCGTGATCTCCAGTGCAATGGGGGCATTGCCCGGTAAGACCTTGTCCGGTGCCTCATCGAACTTCGGCTCACCTCCCGGACGGCGCGCAACGAACAACACGACCGCATCGGCGCAGCTCGGGCCGCGCACGAGGGCGTCCCCGGAATAGCCCGGACCGGCGGTCTCCCACGGGAGACTCACTCTCGTGTTGCAATCGGCTGCCTGGGCGATGCCCGGAGAGAACAGGAGGCCAAGACACAGTGATCGAGAGATCATGGCTCCAACTGTACCGCTCGAGCAGCCTCGCGCTCCCGAGCGACCGGCCCGGCCCCTCATGTATTCGCCGCCCGATGCACCGTCTTCGTGCGGGTCGCCAGAAGCTTGTCGATGCGGCGGCCGTCCATGTCGAGGACCTCGAAGCGCCAGCCGCCCACGACGACGGAATCGCCCTCCTTGGGCAGGCGGCGCATGGCGGCCAGCACCATGCCGGCGACGGTGTGGAAATCGGCGGTGCGTTTGATGGGGATGCCCAGGAGTTCGATGAGCTCGTCGGCCGGCATGCTGCCCGCCACCAGCCACGACCCGTCGTCGCGTTCAGTCGCCTCGGGCTCGGCGGGTCCCTCGTCGGTCTGGAAGGCCCCGACGATCGCTTCCAGGATGTCGGCGGTCGTGACGATGCCCAGCAACTCGCCATACTCGTCCTGTACCAGGACCATGTGAGCGGGTGAGTTCTTCAGTGTGTCGAGCACATCGAACCCGTCCATCGTATCGGGGACGATGGGCGCGGGCCTGACGAGGGCACGCGGATCGGCAGTACCGTCGCGGATGAAGGCGTCGAGCAGATCGTTCTTGCGGACGACGCCGGCGGCGTGGTTCGCGGCCGGGTCCCAGGCCAGCAGGCGGGAGTGGACGCTCGACTGGACGGTCTGCAGCAGGGCCTGCGGCTCGAGCGACAGGTCGACGATGTCGAGATCGTGTCGCGGCGTCATGATGGCCCGGGCGGGCCGGTCTCCGAGGCGCATGACGGCGCTGATCATGCCGCGCTCGCGCGGCTCGATGACGCCCGAGGATTCGCCGTCGGCGATCAGCGCCTTGATCTCCTCGGCCGTCACCGCGGCGTCTGCGCTCTGTCGCCCGCCCAGCAGACGCAGGATCGCCTTCCCCGAGATGTCGAGCAGCCACACGACCGGGGCGGAGATGCGCGCCAGCATCGTCATGCCGGGCGCCACCGTCGCGGCGACGGCTTCGGCGTTGCGCAGCGCGATCTGCTTCGGCACCAGTTCGCCGACGATCAGCGATAGGTAGGTGATGAGGGCGACCACGCCGCCATAGGCCAGCGGTTCGGCGAAGCGCAGGGGCATGCCGGAATCGACCAGCACCGTGGTCAGGCGGCCGCCCAGCGTGGCCCCGGAGAAGGCGCCGGCCAGGATGCCGACCAGGGTGATGCCGATCTGCACCGTCGAGAGGAAGCGACCCGGATCGTCGGCCAGCCGCAGCGCCGCGGTGGCGCCGCGAGAGCCGCCCTCGGCCATGGCCTTCAGCCGGCTCCGGCGCGCCGAGACGACCGCCAGTTCGGACATCGCGAGGACACCGTTGATCAGGATGAGTACGAGGGCGATCAGCAGTTCGATATAAACCATCGCTTCAGTCTATCTGCGTTTCGGGTCGGAACGAAGGCGGCGCGGGGCGCGGGTTTTGCAAGGCCGTGTGCGGGAAATCGTCCCAAAACCCCTCACTCGAAATCGTGTACGTTCGTTCCATGACCGCTTTGCATGACATGACCGCCGGCGAGTTGCTCGCCGCCTACAAATCCAAGTCGCTATCGCCCGTCGAGGCCACCGACGCCGTGATCGCCCGCATCGAGGCCTGGGAGCCCAGGCTGAAGGCGCTCTACGCGCCCGATTTCGAGGGCGCGCGCAAGGCCGCGAAGGTCTCCGAGGCGCGATGGCAGAAGGGCACGCCGCAGGGCGCGCTCGACGGCGTGCCCATCACCATCAAGGAGAACATCGCCACCAAGGGCGTGCCGGTGCCGCTCGGAACGGCGGCGACCGAGCTGGTGCCCGCCGCCGACGATGCGCCCGCCTCGGCGCGCGTGCGCGAGGCGGGGGCGATCATCCTCTCCAAGACCACCATGCCCGACTACGGCATGCTGTCCTCGGGCCGCAGCTCCTTCCATCCGCTGACGCGCAACCCGTGGAACCTCGCCTGGAATCCCGGCGGCTCCAGCGCCGGCGCGGGCGCTGCCGCGGCGGCCGGCTACGGCCCGCTGCATCTCGGCACCGACATCGGCGGCTCGGTCCGCCTGCCGGCGAGCTGGAACGGCATCTTCACCCTGAAGCCCAGCCTCGGCCGGATCGCCGTCGATCCGCCGTTCTTCGGCCGCGCCATCGGGCCGATGACGCGCAGCGTCGGGGATGCGGCCCTGCTTATGGCCGAGCTGTCGAAGCCCGACGTCCGCGACCACATGAACCTGCCGCCGGCCGACATCGACTGGGCCGCCGGACCTCTGTCGCCCAAGGGGCTGAAGATCGGGCTGCACATGGACGCGGGCTGCGGCATGCCGGTCGAGCCGGAAACCAAGGCAGCGATTGAGGCGGCGGCGAAGCTGTTCGCGGCGGCCGGTGCGCAGGTCGAACCCGTCGCGCCGTTCATGACCCCCGCCATGCTCGACCTCCAGGACATCTTCTGGCGGGTGCGCAGCTGGGTCGATTTCTCGGCGCTGAGCCATGCACGCCAGGCGAAGGTGCTGCCCTTCATCGCCGACTGGTGCCGCGCCGGCGCCGATGTTTCGGGGCCGATGGTGATCCGCGGCGTGAACAACTACATGGCCATCCGCGCCGCCACCGTGAAGGCGACGCAGCCGTTCGACTACGTGCTGTCGCCGACCTCGCCGGTGCCCACCTTCCCGGCCGAATGGGAGATGCCCTCCAATGACGTCAACCGGGCGATGGACCACATCGGCTTCACTATGCCCTACAACATGAGCGAACAGCCGGCCGCCTCGATCAACTGCGCCTACACCAAGGAAGGCAAGCCGATCGGCCTGCAGATCTCGGGCCGCCGCTTCGACGATTCGGGCGTGATGCGCCTGTCGCGCTGGTTCGAGTCCGCGCGCGGCGAACAGAAGAAGTGGCCGGATCCGCCGACCTCGTGATTCCCCGCAACAACAACCACCTCACCCTGAGGAGCGGCCCCCTCGAATACCTCGGGGTTAAACTCCGGACCGCGTCTCGAAGGGTGGGGACCCGCACCATGCTTGTTGCCCATCCTTCGAGACGCATCGCTTTGCGATGCTGCTCAGGATGAGGGCGAGGGTGTTTGATCGTGATCCAAAAGCCCCTCGGCATCCTGATGCTCGATACGCGGTTTCCGCGGATCGTGGGGGATGTCGGGAATGCGGCGTCGTACGATTTCCCGGTGATCTTCCGGCGCATGGAAGGGATCGGATCGGCCGATGCCGTGGCGGCGCATCCGGACCGGCGCCGCGTGCTGGCGGCGCTGAAGGCGAATGCCGAGGCGCTGGCGGCGGCAGGCGCGGTCGGGCTTGGAACGAGTTGCGGGTTTCTGGCGCTCTATCAGGACGATCTCGCCGCGGTGTCGCCGGTGCCGGTGGCGACCTCGGCGCTGCTGCACATCAGGGACCTGAAGGATCGCAAGGTCGGCGTGATCACCGCCTCGGCGAAGAACCTGACGCCGGCGCATTTTGTGGCGGTGGGGGCGCCCGGCGATACGCCGGTGGTCGGACTGCCCGAGGACAGTTCCTTTGCCGCGACCTTCCTGCGCAACGGGCTGACGCTCGATCGCGAAGCGGTCGAGCGCGAGGTCGTCGCGGCCGGGCTAGAGTTGGTGGCGAAGCATCCGGCGGTCGACACAGTGGTGCTCGAATGCACCAACCTGCCGCCCTACAAGCGCGCGCTGGAGAGGGCGCTCGGTCTCCCGGTCCTCGATGTGCTCGATCTCCTGAAGGACTTTCATACCGAGCTCAACGGGGCAGCAAGCGGCGGTAGAGCGGCTGCAGCAGGGCCGGGATGATGTAGATCGGGAACTGCACGGCGGCGATGAACAGGAAGATGTCGGGATCGGCCGTCGCCGGCAGCACCGCCATGAGCAGTGCGTTGTGGCGCCCGCCCGAGCAGTAGCCCACGGTGAGCGCGCTGCGCCGATCGAGGAACGGCCAGCTCACGACCACCATCACCAGATTGCACAGGAGCATTCCTGCGAAGGAGCCGGTGATGAAGCCCGCGAGCTTCACCGGCTCGGTGATCGCGCGGGCGACGACGCCATCCATCAGCGGGATGGCGAACACCATCAGAACGACCACCGAGACTCCATCGAGGGTCGGGCCGGCCTCGACGAGGCGGGGCCCCAGCCAGCGGCGGATGACGATCGCTCCGGCCACCGCCAGGGCGACGATCATCGCCAGCCTCATGCTCAGCTCGAACAGGCCGATCTTGAGGTCGAAGCCCAGCAGCCACAGCGCCAGCGGCGGCAGGGTGAAAGGCACCAGGAAGTTCGTGAACAGCGAGAGCAGCAGGGCGAGCGAGGAATCGAGGCGCAGGAAGGTGGCCGTCGTCGCCGCCGAGATGATGCCGGGGGCCATGGCGCTGAGGCAGAGCGCGGTGACGAGGCTTGGCCACAGGCCCAGCCCCTGCCAGACCGGCCAGACGACGAGCGGCACCGCAACGAGGTTGAGGACGGCCAGCAGCAACGCAGGACCGGGCCGGCGCAGCAGTGCGGAGAGGCGGTCCCAGTCCATCCGCGCCAGGGCCAGCATCAGCAGGATCACGACCAGCGGCAGCAGCAGCGGCCGCGCCGCGGCCGCAAGGTCCTGGAACAGCAGGCCCAGCAGGAGGGAGAAGGGCAGGAGGGTGGTGGCGCGACCTCCCATGCGCTGCAGGACCACGAGGAGCGGATTCATTGAAGCCAGCGTAGCACGTGCTAGCCTGCCGCCGATGAACACTCTGCCCGGCGTCTGGCTCGACGATCTCACCCGACAGGAAGTCGCTTCCCGTTTCGATGGCAAAGCCGTCGCCCTCGTCCCCGTCATCTCGGCCGGACCTCCGGCGCCTCATCTACCGCTGAAGACGGCAGGGCTGATCGCCCGCGCGCTCTGCCACAAGCTGATGGAGCGGCTGGCCGTCGCGGTGGCGCCCGTCATCGACGCAGACTCCTTTTCGCGGCAGGAGACGCTGGGACAGGTTCTCGGCGATCGGCTCGCCGGGGTGAGGGCGCTCGGCGCGCGACGGATAGCGGTGCTCGAAATCTCGGCTTCTCCGCTCCGGACACTGGAGGTCCCCGGGGAAGCGCTGGTGCTGCGTGTCGGCGATCGCATCGGCGATGGCGAGTATCTCACCTCCTGTCTGATGGCCCTCGACCCGAGGAGCGTGCGTATGCCGCTGCTGCCGGCCGGTTCGAGCTCCCAGGCCTTCGCCGGCGAGCGCGGGATGGCGGCCGAGGTCGAGGCTCTGTTCGATGCACTCGTTGCGAAGTGGCCCGATCTCGCTTGAGGGGGCGGCGCCGGGCACCGCAATCGGCTATGGTCGGCGCCTACGAGCCCTCAGGAGTATTCATGAAGCTGTTCGGACTGCCGGCTCTCGCCGCCGTCTCTCTCTTTTCGTCACTGATTGCCGGTACCGCCGGTGCGCAGACGGCCATCCAGGCGGGCGAATGGGAGACGACGGAGAAGACCACGATGGAAGGCGTGCAGCCGATGCCCCCCTCGTCGAAGAAGGTCTGTCTCAAGGCCGACGAGGCCCAGCTCGAGCGGCTGCTGTTCCCGACGCCGGACGAAATCAAGCAGCATGGTTGCAAGTACGAGCCCGGTGCCCGGAAGGCCGGCATGCTCACCGCGACGCTGACCTGCCCGCCGAACGACCAGACTCCCGGCGTGACGGCCAAGGCCGAGATCACCTACACCCAGACGAGCTACCAGGGCCTTGGTCAGCTCGAGGCGGCCGACAAGTCCGGCACGACGCTGAAGGGCAAGAGCGAGTTGAGCGGCAAGCGCCTCGGCGACTGCCCGAAGTAGCGGCGGTCCGCCTCAGGCGCGGTTGCGACTGAAGAGACGCGACAGGCGCAGCTCGAGCGTGCTGCGCACGAACGGCTTCATCAGCAGTTCCGTTCCCGGACCCAGCGGCGTTGCGTTGGACTGGGCATACCCCGTCATCAGGACGATCCGCACGTCGGGACGCGCCTTGCGCATGTAGTCGGCGACCTGCCAGCCATCGGTGCCGCCCGGCAGGCCGATATCCGTCATGAGCAGGTCGACCGGATGGCCGACATCGACATGGCTGCGGGCCGCCATGGCATCGGACGCGGTCGCGACCTCGAAGCCGAGCTGTCGCAGCGATTCGGCGACATGCTCGCGCACGCCCTGCTGGTCTTCGACCACCAGCGCATGGCGGCCCTTGCCGTCGAACAGACCTTCGTCCGGCACGAACTCGCGCACGATGGCGGTGCCTTCCGGCAGGCGCGGGAAGGAGAGGCGGACGGTCGTACCCTTGCCCTCGGTGGAAACCAGGTCGAGCGAGCCTTCCGACTGCGCCATGAAGCCCGCCACCTGGGCGAGGCCGAGACCGGTGCCCTCGCCGTGACGCTTGGTCGTGAAGAACGGCTCCATGGCTCGCCGCTGCGTCTCCTCCGACATGCCGATGCCGGTGTCCGACACGGTGAGCAGAACGCGCTCGCCGCGCGACAGGGTGCGTATGACCAGCTTGCCGCCGCCCGGCATCGCGTCGCGCGCGTTCACCGCGAGGTTCAGCAGCGCAATTTCCAGCTGGTTGGAATCGATCGTGACCAGCGGCAGGTCCTGCTCAAGATCGATCTCGAGCTGGATGCTCTCGCCGATCGTGCGGTGGAGCATGTCGATCAGGCCGTCGACCAGGACGTTCAGACTGGCCGGCTTGGAATCGCTGGGCTGGCGGCGGGCGAAAGCCAGCAGGCGGTGGGTGAGCGCCGCGGCCTGGGTGGCTGCCTGCATGACCAGGTCGGCCCGCCGGTGTTGTGCCGCCTCGGTCGCTGGCAGCGCCTTCTTCAGGGACTCCGTGGAACCCAGCACGACCGTCAGCATGTTGTTGAAATCGTGGGCGATGCCGCCGGTGAGTTGACCGATCGCCTCCATCTTCTGGACCTGCCGCAGGGCGGCCTCGGCCTGCTGCCGCTCCTCGATCTCGGCGCGCAGTCGGCGGTTGGCCTCCGTCAACGCGCCGGTGCGCACCGCGACTTCGCGCTCGAGCCAGGCATTGGTGCGCTCCATGGCGTCCTGCTGCGTCTTCTCGATGGTGAGATCGCGAAGCACCAGGATGAACCCCTGGGCCAGTCCGCCGCGCGCGCGCATCGGCGCCATCACGCAGCTGGCCCAGATCGGTCGTCCGTCCTTGCGAAGATGCCACCGGTTCGAGGTCACGCTGGCCTCCGTCGCGGCCCGCTGACGTTCGGTATGCGGCACGCCGCCCGCCACGTCCTCGCGTGTGTAGATGCAATCCGCCGACTGGCCGAGCACCTCCACTTCCGCCCAGCCGAGCACGCGCTGGGCACCCTCGCTCCAGCTCTGGATCAGGCCGTTCTGGTCGACCGTGATGATGGCGTGGTCGACCACGCTCTGGACGATCATGCGATAGAGTTCGTTGCTCTGTTCCGCCGCCTGCTCCGCACGCTTCAGCCGAAGCAGGGCGCGGATGGTGGCAAGCAGTTCCGAGGGCTCGACCGGCTGGCTGAGATAGGCGTCGGCGCCGCTGTCGAGCCCGACCGCGCGGTCCTGGGGCGCTACGAAGGACGCCGAGATCTGCAGGACGAGGAGCTGGATGTCCTGCTTCTTGATGAGGCGACAGACCTCGAAGCCGTTGATGTCGGGAAGTTTGACGTCGAGTAGCACGAGGTCGGGTCGCTCTCGTCGCGCGACCTCCAGCGCTTCCATACCTGTGCGCGCCTCGATGACTTCGTACCCGCCCTGGCGCAGCAAGCGAGTCTTTATGTATCGGCCGGATTCGTTGTCGTCGACGTTGAGGATCAGCGGCTTCATGACTCACCGCCCTTCTTCATGGCCTGGACCACGTGGCCGGCAAGGATGGCGCGCGACAGGTTCGACTTGGAGAGGATCCCCACGGCGCCGCGCAGCCGCTCATGGTGCTCCGGTCCGAGCAGCGACGAGGTGAGGATCAGCACCGGAATGTGTGCGGTAGCGGGATCGCCCTTCAGGGAACGGAAGACCTCGAAGCCGGTCAGGCCCGGCAGATGGAGGTCGAGCAGGATGAAGTCGGGCATCTCGGCCTGCGCCAGGCGCAGCCCCTCCGTGCCGTCTGCCGCCTCGATCAGGGCCCAGGGCCCTTCACTGCGCAGCATGTGGGTGAGCACGTAGCGGGTGCTCTCCTCGTCGTCGACGATCAGGACCTTGCCCATGTCCTCGGCGGCCGCGGCGCTCTCGAGCGAGGCGCCCGGCAGGACGGCGGGAAGATCGAGGGTGAAAGCCGAGCCCTTGCCGGCCTCGCTCTCGACCGTGATGACGCCGCCCATGATGCCGGCCAGCTTGCGCGACAGCGGCAGTCCGAGGCCGGAACCCTTGGTCCGGGTCTGGAGCGGGTTCCGGATCTGGATGAACTCGTCGAAGATCCGCTCGCGCTCCTGGTCGGGAATGCCGATGCCGCTGTCTCGGACCACGAACTCGATGCGGCCCGGCACCGGCGTGGCGACGGTCACGCTGACTTCGCCGCGTTCGGTGTACTTGAGTGCGTTCGAGACGAGATTGCGCAGGATCTGCTGGAGCTTGCCCTCGTCGGTATAGAGGAGGAGGCCGCCGGTGAGGTCCCGGAAGATCAGTTCGACGTCCGCGCCGGTCTGCAGGGGCTTCATGATGCCGCGCAGCGCCGAGAGAAGCTCGGCCACTTCGATCTTCACCGGATGCAGGTCGACGCGGCCGGCCTCGACCTTCGCGAGGTCGAGCAGGTCGTTTACGAGGCGGGTCAGCGTGTCCGCCGACTGGCGGACATAGGAGAGCTGGCGCTGCTGCTCTTCGTTCAGCGGCCCGTCGGTCTGGTCCGCCAGCATGCGGGTCAGCGCCGTGATGGAGTTGAGCGGCGTGCGCAGCTCGTGGCTGACGGCCGACAGGAACTGGCTCTTGACCTCGCTCGCGCGCTTCAGCTCGTCGGCGCGCTGCTCAAGCTCGGCATAGAGCGCGAGGACGCCTCGGTTGGTGCTGTCGAGTTCGGCGTTGAGTTCCGCGAGCTCCGCCCGGGCGGTTTCGAGGTCCGCCATGGTCGTGAGCAGGTCGCGGTTCTGCGCGAGAACTTCCTCGACCAGCACCTCCGGGCCCAACCGTGCGAGATCCGTCGCCACCCGTCCGACCGACATGTCGTTGGCCACAGCGCCGCGCGGAAGGCACTTGCCGAAGCGCACGAGGGTGCCGGTCGAATTGCTGTCGATTTCGAACTGGTCCATCAATCGGCGCGTGCCGACCAGGCCGATGCCCATGCCGGTCGGCGACACATAGGTACCGCCCAGAATGCTCTCCAGCTCCGAAATTCCGGGGCCCTGGTCGCGGAACGTCATTGTGAGCGCCTGCGCGGGCGGATCGCCCAGGAGGGCGAAGGACAGACCGCCGCCGCCGCCGTAGGTCACCGTATTGCGCGCCACCTCGGAAACCGCGGTGGCGATCGACGTCTGGGCCTGCCGGTCGAACCCCACGAGACGCGCGATATGGCGCGCGCGCTGGCGTGCTCGCACGATGTCCTGCTCGGTGTCGAGGCGCATGCTGAAGAGCGTCGCCTCGCTCATGGTAGCCGCCTCAGGACCAGGACCGTGGCGTCGTCCCGCCCGCGCGTGCCGTCCCGGTAGAGGATCGCCGCGATCAGCGCCGGATGCCGCGCCGCCAGCCTGGGATAGCGGTCGAGGGACCAATTGGTCCCGATGCCGTCGGAGTGCAGGATCACCACCAGCCCCGGACCGTCGCAGGGATAGACGAACTCCCTGACCTGCCCGGCGGTGTGGCCCGCGATGCCGTTCATCGAGACGAAGCGCCGGACCTGACCGCCCGCTGCGGCGAGGCCGGCGATGTTTCCGATGCCGCTGAAGGTGAGGGAGGAAGCGGCGAGATCGACGTTGGCAACGCCGATGGCCGCGCCGCGCGTTCCCCGCAGGCCGGCATGGATCCTCTGGGCGGCCATGACGGGGGACGAGACGACCCCCTTCTTGAACACCTCGCAGGCTGCATTGGCGGCCTGTTGCGCGGCGACGCCGTGACCGAGCCCATCCACCACCAGCAGGGAGACGACGCTTCCTGCGTGGACCACCGCCACACCGTCACCGCAAACCAGCTCCTCGGGCTTCGGCACGGAGACGGAGCCGATGAGCGCGTGCTTCTCGACCGGCGCCCGTCGGCCCGGCCAGAGCCGAACATAGATCGCGGTGCCATGGCCCGGCGCCGGTCCGGTCTGGGAATGAATGTCGAACTCGTCGGCCTGCCGGCGGATCGCGCCGAGGCCCGCACCGGCCGAGCCGTAGGTCGAGACTCCATCGCTCATGCTATGTGCGACGTCGGCCATGCCGGGACCGCGATCGATTGAGATGAGCTCGAGTCCCTTGCGATCCTCGGCCGTCACCGCGCGCAACAGCAAATGACCGCCGCCGGCATGCCGTGCCACGTTGGTCGCCATCTCCAGGGCGACCAGGGCCGCGCGGCCGACATCCTCGTCACTGAAGCCACAGGCCCGCGCCACGCTTTCCACTTCGCGGCGCGCGGCATTGGCATGACTCGTGTCCGGGACAGGCACCAGGCGGTTCATCGCTTCCATCGGGCGATCGTGACCGTCGTGCCGGCACCGACAATGCTCTGGATATCGAAGTCGTCGACCAGACGGCGGGCGCCGCCAAGCCCGTGACCGAGCCCGTTGCCTGAGGTGAATCCGTCGGTCAGGGCCTGCGGGATGTCCGGGATGCCGGGGCCGCGATCGCGGAAGATGACCCGCACGCCGCGCCGGTCGCCGAGGACGGTCTCGATATCGGCGTGGCCGCCCTTGCCGTAGTCGAGCGTATTGCGCGCAAGCTCGCTCGCCGCGGTGATGAGCTTGGTCTGGTCGACCAGCGACAGGCCGATCTCTGTCGCGCGAACGCGAACCTTCTGACGGACCCGTACGACGTCGTCGCCCGAGGTGATCGGCAGGGTGTCAGTCGTCGTCGGCATCGTCCGCCGCTTCGCCCGCGGCCGACACGCCGCCGATGAGGGCAAGTCCGCGCTCGGCATTGAGTGCGGTCTTCACCCCGGGCAGGCCGAGGCCCAGCTCGACCAGCGTGATCGCGACCTCCGGACGCATCCCGACGACAACCGTGTCGGCATCGAGCAGGCGAGAGACGTTGGCGATGTTGGCCAGCATGCGGCCGATGAAGCTGTCGACGATCTCGAGCGCCGAGATGTCGATCAGGACGCCACGGGCGCGGTGCTGGACGATCTTCTCGGTGAGATCGTCCTGTAGACGCGTCGCGAGTTGGTCATGCATGTCGACCTGGATCGTCACGAGCAGTGCTGATCCGATTTTCAGGATGGGGATGCTGTCCATGGTGCCGCGCTCAGCCGCGTGCCTCGGCTGCTGGCTCCTGGAGGGCAGGGAGGGATTTGGCCTTCAGCTTGCTCACGACGCGGCCGGTGCGCTTCAGCGCCAGCGCCAGGGCATCGGCGAGGGTGGCCTTGGAAACGACATTGAGCTCGACGCCCAGCTGCACGATCGTCTGTGCGATCTGAGGCCGGATGCCGCTGATGATGCAATCTGCACCCATCAGCCTGGCCGCCGACACGGTCTTGAGCAAATGCTGGGCGGTCAGCGTATCGACCATGGGCACGCCTGTGATGTCGATGATGGCGATCTCGGCTTCGGTCTGGACGATGGTTTCCAGCAGGTTCTGCATGACGACCTGCGTGCGCCCACTGTCCAGGGTGCCGATCAGAGGAAGCGCCACGATCCCATCCCAGAGTTTCACGACCGGGGTGGAAAGCTCTTCGATCTCCTTGCTCTGCCTGGCAATCAGCTCCTCGCGGGTCTTCTGGTAGGTCTCGACAGTGAACAGGCCGAGTTGATCGATCAGCTGGTTCACGCGCCAGAGCAGGTCGAAGGCGTCCTCCGATTGCGCCGCCTTGCGGATCTGCCCCAACAACCCCCGCTTCAGGGATAATATGAAGGTGGCCGTTTCGGTCGGGGAGAAGCCCTGCAGGGCGCGATTGCGGGAGAAAGCATGCAGCACGTCGCGCACGTCGGCATACTCGGCGCTGCGCATGTCACCATGGTTGCCATGCGCAACGGCCTTCCCCAAGGCGTGAAGCACCGCGCGGCCCTGGCTCTCCGCCTCCTGCAACGTCATCTTGGTTTCCCCGAGATTCAGGGTCGACACCCATTCCGCGAGAATTTCGCTCTCGCGTTGGGTAAAAAGGCGCACGAGCGCCTGATCCTTGTCGGAATCGGCCAAAATATCCCCCCTCGACTCCGGCTTCGTCCACGCGCACGCGGGCTCAGGCCGTCCAAACTAAACGCAGGCGCGGGGTTCCGGTTCCGTCCGCGCCGCCAATTAGCCGTCCGGGCGCGGGGGCGTCTGTACGGTGTCCCGCACCGTCTCAGCTTGCCGAGGCCGCGCTCACTCGATCCTCGCGTCTGGATTGGTCCGGTCGGACGTACTAACAACCATGGCGTGGCGACCGTCCTGAAGAATGCTCTTTTGATCCTCCTGTCTGTCGTGCTCTGCACGGCGCTCGCCGAGGGAATGGTGCGCTGGCTCGATGCCCAGGAACCGAGTGCCGCGCTCAGGTATCTCGATGGGATCCCTTTGGCCGAGGGGGTGCAGCGGGCATGGTTCGCCGATGATCCGCCGCCGTTGCCGAACCGGCGGACGTTTTCGGCGAGCGATGCCGAACTGGTGCGGCGGGTCGAGGCGAGCGGGGTGACCGACGGCACGCGGCGCGCCGACATGTTCAAGGTCTGGAACAGCGTTTTCGTCGGTCCAGATCCCTGCGCGCATCCCTACCTCAAGGACGCGCCGGGTCAGATCTACGTCTACGATCCACCCGATGGCAGCCCGTGGCCGCGCTTCCGCTTCCTGCCCGACACGACGACACCGATCGGGCTGGTGACCAACGCCTATGGATTCCGTGGCGGGCCCGTCCCGCTCGCGCGTCAACCGAAGACGATTCGCATCGCCTTCCTCGGCGCGTCGACGACGGTGTCGTCTCACCACTTTCCCTATTCCTATCCCGAGCATGTCGGCTACTGGCTCAATCGATGGGCCGCCGAGAAGAAGCTGGACGTTCGCTTCGAGGTCCTGAACGCGGGGCGCGAAAGCATCGGGTCCCCCGACATCGCGGCCATCATGAGGAACGAGGTGGCGCCGCTCGCGCCCGATCTGGTGGTCTACTACGAGGGAGCCAATCAGTTTTATCTGGGGCCGCTCGTACCCGATCTTCCTCCGCGCCCCGCCAGACTGCCGGTCGCGACTCCGCCGCCTCCCGGCCTGTTCGCTCGAGTCCTGGAGGATCTCAGCTACAGCTCCGTGCTCGCCAAGCGCCTGCAGAATCTGATTGCCGAGTACGCTTCGCCCAAAGACCCGACCCCTTCGGCCGCCGGCGGTGGCGCGCCGGGGGCCGACGGTCGCGAGTGGCCGAAGCCCGAGTACACGCTGGTTTGGCCGACCGGCGTCGACGAGACGGATCCGGACCTGGCGCGAAAGGACCTCCCGGTCAGCCTGTCGGAGATCCTGGCCGATCTGGGCCGCATCGATGCGACGACCGAAGCGGTCGGGGGCGAACTGGCGCTGGCCTCCTTCAAGTGGCTCGTCGCGGACGGGATGGTGCTCGATCCGGCGCGTCACCGCTTCATCCTGGAGTATCTGAACTTCGGCTATGCGCCGTTCCGCTACCGGGATCTTGAGCGGCTGGCGGTGTTCCAGAACCGCGTGCTGGAGAAGTATGCGAAGGAACACCGGATCGATTTCCTCGATCTCGCCCGGTTGATGCCGTCCGACCCGGACCTTTACATCGATGCGATCCACGGCACTCCCGAGGGGATTCGGTTGCGCGGCTGGGTCATGCTGCAGCTCCTCGTGCCTGTGGTCGACCGGCACCTGGCCGACGGCACCTGGCCGAAGAAGAGCTTCCCGGCCGTGCCGCCGCCGGCTCCGTTCGAGCCACGCGTGGTCACCTTCCAGTGCGAGCGCAAGGCGGGGTAATCAGCCCGGCATGAACGTTGCAGTCGCAACGAGATAATCCTAGATTCTGCCGTCACTCGGGGGGAGCAAAATGAAACTGGGACTAATGGGGATCGCCCTGATCGCCCTGGCCTCTGCGGGCGCCAGCCCCGCGGCAGCGCAACAGACCACTCATGGCTGTGCCTGTCTGCACAATCAGACGCAGGCGCAGATCAGCTATCGCTACAAGTGGGGCGAGGGCGAGTGGAAGACCATGCAGCTCAAGCCGGGCTACCAGAACTGGATCTGCTGGCAGTACCAGAACGCCCAGAAGAGCTCGCCGAACCTGCTGTTCCAGCTCGACGTCGACATGTCGAAGGGCAGCGCCTGGACGACCTACACCATTGGGCGCGTCCAGACAGTGGGCGCCAGCTGTGACGCCGTAGGCAAGGGCGGCCACTACAATGTCAGCTACCGGCCCAACACCAACAACACGTTCATCCAGGTGACGAAGCGCAACTGAGTTCTGCGGCGCGACCCGCTCGCGTTGACAGGTCGACAGCAGGCCCGCACGCTTCCGGCAAAACACCGGAGGAAACGAATGGCGCGCTATGATCGCGTGATCCGCGGCGGGATGATCGTCGACGGCAGCCGGCTGCCGCGCTTTCGCGGCGACATCGGCATCAAGGATGGTCGCATCGCCGAGATCGGCCAGATCGCCGCCAGTGATGCCGACGAGGTCATCGACGCCGGCGGCCTGATCGTGGCGCCGGGTTTCGTCGACCTGCACACGCACTACGACGCCCAGCTCTTCTGGGATCCCTACTGCACGCTCTCCTCGTGGCACGGCATCACCTCCGTGGTGATCGGCAATTGCGGCTTCGGCTTCGCGCCGGTGAGGCCGGCCGAGCGCGAGCGCGCCATGATGTCGATGACGCGGGTCGAGGCGATCCCCATGGCTTCGATGAAGGAGGGCATGCCGTGGAACTGGGTGACCTTTCCGGAATTCCTCGACAGCGTCGATACCGCGCCCAAGGCCGTGAACGTCCTGCCCTATGTGCCGGTGTCGCCGCTGCTCATCTGGGTGATGGGCTTCGAGGCGGCCAAGGCCGGCCAGATGCCGACGCCGGAGCAGCACGCCGAAATGAAGCGCCTGCTCGGCGAGGCGATGGATGCCGGCGCCTGCGGCTGGTCGGCGCAACGCATGAAGCCCACCGGCCCGGCGGCCGTGCAGCGCGACTATGATGGCACCCCGATGCCGACCGACGTGATGCACGACGAGACCTGCCGGGAATTCGCGCGGGTGCTCGCCGAGCGCAACGAAGGCTTCATGCAGATGCTGCTGATCTCGGGTGACAATGCGGCCGACCGCGCCTTCTACGAGGAGCTGTCGACACTGAGCGGCCGGCCCATGATCATGAACGTGATCCAGGCCTTCGATCACCGGCCCGAGATCCATCGTCGCGGACTGGCCTGGCTGAAGAGCTGCCGCGAGCGCGGCATCAGGGTCGTGGGGCAGGGCCTCACCACCGATGCAGGCTTCACCTTCACCTTCGAGGACTGGAACCTGTTCGACGATTCACAGGACTGGTGCGACGCGACGACCGGCACGCGCGAGGAGCGGCTGGCCAAGCTCGCCGATCCGGCGCGCCGCGCGAAGTTGCGCGAGAACCTGCCGATCACCGCCACGGGCCCGCTGCCGCAGATCGCCATCGTCGGTCCCAAGACCGAGCGTAACAAGAAGTGGCTCGATCACACGCTGGCCCATGCCGGCGAGAAGATGGGCAAGCATCCGGTCGACGTCATGCTCGACATGGCGGTCGAGGAGAATCTCGAGACCGAATTCTTCGCCGCCCCGCCCAACGGCAGCATCGAGTACCTCAAGGAACTGGTCGACGATCCCTACATCCTGTTCGGCGTGTCCGACGGCGGCGCCCACACCAAGTTCCTGACGGCCGGCCGCTATCCCACCGAAACGATCTGCAAGGTGGTGCGCCAGCACGGCATGCTGAGCCTCGAGGACGTGCACTGGCGGCTGTCGGCGCTGCCGGCCGAGGTGGCGGGCTTCCGCGGCCGCGGCATGCTGAAAAAGGGCGCCCCAGCCGACATCGTGATCTACGACTATGACGGGCTGAAGGTCCTGCCCGACGAGATCGCGCACGATCTGCCGGGCGGCGAGTGGCGCCGCGTGCAACGGGCGTCAGGCTACAAGTACATCCTGGTCAACGGCGAGGTGACGATGCGCGACGACCGCCCGACCAACACCTATTCGGGGCGGCTGCTGCGCCATGGAGCTTGAGGGCGGCTTGGCTGCGGTTAGGCAACCCAGACATCGATGGGGGCCTCGCGACCGCGCAGGCTGAGGGCCGGAACGCGTCGGAAATCGCCTCTCATACCGCCCTCACCACGAGACACCACCGCATCGCTGGCGACGATCTGGCATCCGAGATTGCGGGTCGCCGCCTCCAGGCGGCTGGCCACGTTCACGGTGTCGCCGAGCGTCGCGAATTCAAGTCGTCGCTCCGACCCGATATTGCCGATGATGGCCGGCCCGAAATGCACGCCGACCGAGATGCGCAGTTGTGGAAGACCGGACGTCGCCAAAAGGGCATTGCCGGATGCAATGCCGTCGACGATGTCCCTGGCGGCGGCGAGCGCGTTGGCGCAGTCGGCGGGCGAGACCCGCGGTGTGCCGAAGGTCGCCATCACGCCGTCCCCCAGATACTTGTCGAGAGTACCGCCGTTCGAGAAGATCGCCTCCTCGATAACGGCGTGGCAGCTTCTGAGGATCTGTATCACCGTTTCGGGCTTCTCGCGCTCGGCGAGCTGGGTGAATCCCACGATGTCTGCGAACAGCACCGCAACCTCCTGCGAACGGACCGACCCGACGTCACCGCTGGCGGATGCCAATTCTTCCACCAGCGAGGGAGGAAAGTAACGCGAGAGGTTGGCGCGTTCTGCCGCGATACTGGCCTGGCGAATCAACAGGGCGTTCGACCGCTGGCCCCGGAGAGCGAGAATCGCCGAAACGAGGAAGAAGATGACGATCTCCTGTGCTCGGAGCGACCAGATCACGGAGTTTGGATCGACGAGGTCGCGCACGCCGGGCATGGCGGCGAAAGCCGCGGCGACCCTGCTCCCCAGTTCCGGGTCGGTCGTGCCGAACACGGCGACGCCCACCACCGACAGGAACCAGATCAACGCGGTGGCAACGCCCATGGTGAGGAGGGTGCGCCAGGAATAGGCGAGCGTCGCCAGCGCCAGGATGATGAAGAAGTAGGGAAACGTTTCGAACCGATAGATCATGGCCGTTGGAAAAGCGCCCGGCGCGAAGGGATTCGGAACAGTGAGGATAGCCGCCAGAAGCACCAGGTCGGCCATGATGAGCGTGAGCTCGATGCGGGAGTGGCCCACCGTCGCATAACGCAGCTGCGCCCAGCCCAAGGCGATGAAGACCAGCAGAAATCCATGAAAGTAGAGAACGCTCCAGCTCGGGTTCTGGAAGGCGATCAGGACGCCGCTTGCCGCCAGCGCCACCGTTCGCGCCCAGGCAGCGATGCGCTGCCCTTCGAGCTTTTCCTTGCGCAGGGCCTCGACCAGGAAGGGGTTCTGGCGCGCGGCCAATTCCTCTTCGATGCGCCGGGAGCGCAGAATGCGGACGATGTCGGCAGCACCGGATGGCAGCATTTCGGCCTTCCTTCGCAGATTCAGTCAGCTCCAACATGGTGGTGAAGCGAGGGCCGGTACAGTGCCCGCTGCGATCCAGCCAGGACGACGGCGCGGACGGCTGACTTTGCGTCAGCGTCGCTCAGGAGATCACTCCACCACCGTCGTCTCGAAGTCGGCCGGCATGGTGATCTCGATCAGTTCGAGATCGTCGCTGTGGTCGATCTCCTTGTGCTTCACGCCGGGCGGTTGATAGACGGTCGAGCCCGCGACGAGCTTGTGCTGGCCGTAGCCCTCGTACTCGAAGATCGCCCAGCCCTTCAGCACGTAGACGAACTGGAAATCGAGCGCGTGGCTGTGGCGCGGGGCGTCGGGATGCTGGCCGGGCACGGCGCGGATCACGTGCGCGCCGACCTTGCCGCCGGTGAGCTCCTTCAGGCCGAGCGCACGGTATTCGAAGAAGGGCCGCAGCCCGTCCTTCTGGAAGGAGTCGGGACCGAGATGGCTCACGATGCCGGCGCCTGTCGCCGTCTCATCCTTGAGCTTCTCCTCCTCGGCCTCGCCGGTCGTCGAAAACAGGTCGGTCATGCCATCCTCCCTCTGTCCGGCAAGGTTACGAGCCGGTCACGGACACGGTGAGCGTGTAGCTGGCCGCCTCGCGGCGGCTGTAGACGATCAGCAGATAAGGTCCGGTCTTGGGCAGGGCGCCGATCCAGGCGGCGGGCTCCTCGCTCGGCCCGGCATCGCGCATCGGCTTGCCGTTCAGAGCGAGCGTGCCATCGGCGTTGGTGCGGACGCCGGTACCCGGCTCCCAGACCTGGAATACGACAGTGTTCCCGGGCGAGGCGACCGAGACGTTCATGGTCTGGCCGGCCTGTCCCGGCACGTAGTAGAGGCCGCGCGCCTTGGTGTCGGCCAGGCTGCCGGTGACGTTCGTGCCGCCCGCGCCGGGCGTCACGGAGAGGGTGCGGATGGCGGGAAGCTGCTGGGCGAGGACGGGCGCGGCAGCGAGGAGCGGCAGGGTGCCGAGGAGGTAGCGTCTGTTCATCCCGCCACCCTAGCAGACAGTTCGCCCTGTGCGGACTATCGTCGGGAAAAACGGGGGAAAGGCGACCATGCCCAGAACACTGTTCATCGATTCGACACCCGACATCGACCGCGTCTGGAAGCGGGTCCACGGGCCGGCGGACATCCCGATCACGGTCGCCATGGGCCCCGTCTCCGAAGAGGAAGTGCCGGGCAAGGTCGCGGGCTACGACACGGTCATCAACGACGCGACCTATTTCAGCGAGCCGACGCTGAAGCGCTGCACCGGCCTGAAGCACATCGTGTTCCTGGGCACGGGAGCCGCCAGCTTCGTCGACCTCGCGGCGGCGGAACGGCTCGGGATCAAGGTCTCGACCATCGGCGGCTACGGCGACACCACGGTTGCCGAGCATGCGATGGGCCTCGTGTTTGCCGCGGCCCGCCACATCGCGACCATGCACGGCATCGTGCGGGGCGGCGGCTGGCGGCCGATGCAGGGCATGGAACTCCGGGGCAAGACCTTGGGCGTGGTCGGGCTGGGCGGCATCGGCCGCGAGATGGCGCGCATCGCCGGGGGCGTCGGCCTGAAGGTGATTGGCTACAACCGCTCGCCCGTCTCGGGCGGCGGCGTACCCATCGCGACCATCGACGAACTGCTGGCGCAGTCCGACATCGTGAGCCTGCATCTGGCGCTGAACGAGGGCACGCGCGGCTTCCTAGACCGCGCCAGGCTCGAGAGAACGAAGCCGGGCGTCGTCATCGTGAACACGGCACGGGCCGGCATCGTCGACGAGCCGGCGCTGGTCGAGCTGCTGCGCGCGGGCCGGATCGGCCACTACGCGACCGATGTCTTCGGCAAGGAGCCGCCTTCGCCGGAGGAGCCGCTGCTGACGCTCGACAACGTCACCCTCACCGCCCATGCGGGGTACAACACCCCCGAAGCCGCCATGACCATGTACCGCCGCGCCATCGACCTGGCCGCGAAGGGATGGTCTACGCCGTAATCGCGTTCTCGGTGTCGGGATCGAAGAAATGCAGGCGGCCGGGCTGGACACTCACGCGCACCTGGCCGCCCGCTGCGATGGCCGACTGGGGTGACACGCGCGCCGCGGTCACGCGCGTTGCCAACGCTTGCTCCGCGCCGCTTTCACAACCGATCAATTGCTGGCAACGGCTGCGGGAAATGTTGCAATGGCGTGAACGCGAGCGTTCCGATAGCGAAGCGGGAAGCTGCATCCTTCGTATGCGATGGGCGCGACAGAAAGGCGTTGGTTCCACGCAATCTGTTGTGCGTAGTGTAGCGGCCAGCGTGGATGAACGGGCGTAACGCAATGACGAGAACGACGCGGCGATCGTTTCTGGGGCAGGCCAGTGCCGGCGGCCTCATGGTGGTGTCCGGCTCGGCCTGGGGGCAGGCGGCGGTCGACCTGCCGTTCGCACCGTCCGAGCGTGCCCTGACGAAGGGCTTCCCGCAGAAGGGGCCGATGATCCTGCAGCGGACACGGCCGCCGCTGCTCGAGACGCCGTTCGAGGTCTTCGACCGTGGCGTCTTTACGCACAACGATTCATTTTATGTGCGCTGGCACTGGGCGGTCATCCCGACCGAGATCGATGTCGGGACGTTCCGGCTTTCGGTGCGCGGCCATGTCGACAAGGAGCTGTCCCTTACGTTGAAGGAGATCGTCGACGGGTTGCCGCGGGTCGAGCTGGCGGCGGTCAACCAGTGCTCGGGCAACTCGCGTGGCTTCACCGAGCCCCGGGTTCCCGGCGCGCAATGGGCCAACGGTGCGATGGGCAACGCGAAGTGGATGGGGGTGCGGCTGAAGGACGTGCTCGACCGGGCGGGTGTGAAGGCCGGCGCGACGGCGGTGCGCTTTGCCGGGCTCGACGATCCGGTGGTGCCCGAGGCGCCGAAGTTCATGAAGTCGCTGGCGCTCGACCATGCAAGCGATGGCGAGGTCATGATCGCCTACGCCATGAATGGCGAGCAGCTTCCGCTGCTCAATGGCTTCCCGCTGCGCCTTGTCGTGCCGGGCTGGTATTCGACCTACTGGGTGAAGATGCTGGCCCGTATCGAAGTGCTGGCCGCGCCCGACGAGAATTTCTGGACCAGGAACGCCTATCTGATTCCCGACACGCCGGGCGCCGACATGAAGCCCGGCCAGACCGGCCTCACCATGGTGCCGATCACCCGCATGGTGCCGCGCTCGTTCGTGACAAACCTGAAAGACGGCGCGACCCTGAAGGCCGGCACGAAGACCCTGGTGCGCGGCATCGCCTTCGGCGGCGACACCGGCGTGAAGTCGGTCGAGCTTTCGGTGGATGGCGGCAAGAGCTGGCTGCCCACGGTGCTGGGCCGCGACGAGGGCAAGTACAGCTTCCGGCAATGGCAGGCCGAGGTGACGCCCTCTGCCGGCGACGTCGCGCTGATGGTCCGCTGCACCAACGACGGCGGGCTGGTGCAGCCAATGGCAAACAACTGGAACCCCAGCGGCTTCATGCACAACGGCATCGAGACCGTGCACCTGAAGGCGGCCTGAGCGATGCAGATCAACGGTGCTGCCCTGGGTTTTGCCGTCGCAGCCATTGCCGGGCTGACGCTGGCGTTCATCGGCCATCCCGCGGTGCAACTTCCGCCGCCGCCGGCGCCAGCCGCCGTGGCCTCGTCCGGCGCGACGGCCTTCGTCCTGAAATCGGTGTCGGTCGATCTGCCGACCAGCACCGAGGTCTTTCCCGGGGGCGCGACCGCCGAGACGATCAACGCGAACTGCCTGTCGTGCCATTCGGCCGGCATGGTGTTGACCCAGCCAAACCTGCCGAAGGCTGCCTGGCACGGCATCGTCGACAAGATGATCCATGCCTACAAGGCGCCGGTCGACGATGGCGAGATGACGGCGATCGTCGATTATCTTGCGACCACGAAGGGCTCGAAGTAGGCCGCCGCCGCCGTCGCGGCCGTCCACCGTCCCGCTCTTGGCGCCGAAGGCGAACTAGGTTCGCCCCGGCACCGGAACCGGCGCGGCTGCCGTGGGTCCGCCTGGAAGGGCGATAAGAGCGAGAAGAGAGGCTGCGGCTGACGAGATCTTCATCATGGTGCGTGAAGGGTCCCCCGCCAAAGACGCAAGGGCGCAGCGTCTTCCTTTGGTCATCCGGCCGCTGTACACTTCATCGCTTTCCAGCTCCCAGAGGACCGGAAAGCACATGGCGCATATCAGACTAAATACCCATCCCAGCCAGGGCGGCCAGCCGGCCCCTCCGGTGGTGTGGGGGGCGCGCGATCCTGCGGTCCGCGGACCGGTCGTCGGTACGGTCGGCCTCACGTCCCACCGCAACGTCATCGGCGTCCATTCCGGCAGCTACGGCATCTATCGTGCGCTGGCCATTGCCGCGAAGGAACTCAAGGCCGATCACCGGCCCGACCTCACCAACACCTCGCCGGCCGAGATCATCGGGCCGTTCGAGAGCTGGTTCGATCCGAAGAAGATCGTGTCGCTCGATCCCTGGGGACACCTGGTCTCCGAGGTCTTCGCCGACAAGCTGGCGGCGGGGTGGGATATCCGGCCGACCATCGCCATCACCAAGGCGCATGTGAACATGCCGGAGATCATGGAGGCGATGGCCGCCGGCCGGCTGAAGCCCGACAACGACATTCTGAGCGGCTCGGGCGACGTGAAGGTCACCAAGGCGGCGATCGAGCCGGTCTGGTGGCTGCCCGGCATCGCCGAGCGTTTCGGCGTCAAGGAAGTCGACCTGCGCCGCACGCTCTTCGAGGAGACCGGCGGCATGTACACCGAGCTGGTGACGCGGCCCGACCTCGAACTGTTCCTGCCGCCGATCGGGGGCGCCACGATCTATTTCTTCGGTGACGTGTCGAAGCTCGGCAAGGCGGAGACGAAGATCGCCTGCCGCCTCCATGACGAGTGCAACGGCTCCGACGTGTTCGGCTCCGACATCTGCACCTGCCGGCCCTATCTGGCGCACGGTATCGAGATCTGCATCGACATGGCCCAGAAGGGCGGCGTCGGCGTCGTCATCTACAATCGCAAGGAAGGCCGCGCGCTGGGCGAAGTGACGAAGTTCCTCGTCTACAATGCGCGCAAGCGCCAGCCCGGCGGCGATTCGGCGGCGCAGTACTTCAACCGCACCGAATGCGTGGCGGGCGTGCAGGACATGCGCTTCCAGGAACTGATGCCCGACATCTTCCACTGGCTGGGCATCAGCCGCATCGACCGCTTCGCGTCGATGAGCAACATGAAGTCCGACGCGTTGCGCGAGCAGGGCATCGAGATCGTCGAGCAGGTCCCGATCCCCGAGCACCTGATCCCCGCCGACGCGCTGGTCGAGATGGATGCCAAGAAGGCGGCGGGCTATTTCAGCCCGACCAAGCCGGGATCGAACGAGCTGGCGCGCGCCAAGGGACGTGGCCTCGATGAATGATTCGCTGGCGTACCTGCGCACACCCGTCGCCATCCGCGAACGGGCGGCGAAGGTCCTGAAGTATGTCGAGGATGGGCAATCCCAGTGGTTCCAGCTCGATCCGAACGGGCTGGAGGCGGCCGTGCAGGCGACGCTGGCCGTAACCCGCGAGCGCTTCCCCAATCCGGCGGCGATCCCGTTCCATTCGCGCTGGCGGCATTTCGAATCGGGCGGCCGTGACCGCTGGAGCGCGATGGCCGAGCGGCTGAAGCATCTGCAGCCCGAGGAGATCGCGCGTCGGCGCATGGACCTTGCGGTCGTGTCCGTGCTGCTCGACGCCGGCGCGGGCGCGGCCTGGAGTTTTCGCGAGCCGGGCACGGACGAAACCTACGCGCGTTCCGAGGGGCTGGGCGTGGCCAGCTTCCATATGTTCGCCAACGGTGCCTTCAGCCGCGATGCCAAGGGCGATCCCCTGCGGGTCGACGCCGAGCGCCTCGCGCAGCTGACGCCAATGGACATCGCCATGGGCTTCCAGGTGAAGGCGCACAATCCGCTTCTGGGCCTCGAGGGCCGCGCCGAGCTGCTGCGCAAGCTGGGCAATGTCGGGTTGGAGCGGCCAGGCGCGCTGTTCGACATCGTGGCCACCGGCGGCGAGGTGAAGGCGGAGGCGATCCTGGCCGCTGTGCTCGACAAGCTCTCGCCGATCTGGCCGTCGCCGCGCGGCGACGTGTGGGAGCATCCGGTGGTCGGGCTGGTGCCCTTCCACAAGCTTTCCCAGTGGATGAGCTACTCGCTGGTCGAACCCATCCAAGGAGCCGGCCTCGAGGTCGTGGCGCTCGATGCGCTGACCGGCCTGCCGGAGTATCGCAACGGCGGCCTTCTGGTCGATGCCGGCGCGCTCCGGCCCAAGCAGCGCGTGCTGCTGGAGAAGGCCTTCGCGCCGGGTGACGAGGCGATCGTGGAATGGCGGGCGCTCACCGTGGCGCTGCTCGACCGGATCGCTGAGCATGTCCGCCTGCACCTGGGTATGGATGCGGCGCGCCTGCCGCTGGTGAAGGTGCTGGAAGCCGGCACGTGGTTTGGGGGACGTCGACTGGCGGCGGAGCGCCGGCCCGGCGGTGGCCCGCCCATCACCGTCGAAAGCGACGGCACGGTGTTCTAGAGAATTTGGGGAGAACGAGACGATGTCATTGCCACACTCGATCCATGTCGTGACGCACCCGCTGGTCCAGCACAAGCTGACCAAGCTGCGCGACAAGGAGACGTCGAGCACCAACTTCCGCCGTCTGCTGCGCGAGATCGGGCTGCTGCTGGGCTACGACGCCACGCGCGACCTGCCGACGGTGCAGACGCGAATCGAGACGCCGATCGAGGCGATGGACGCGCCGCTGCTCGACGGCAAGAAGCTGGTGGTCGTGCCGATCCTGCGCGCCGGGCTCGGCCTCGCCGAGGGCGTCACCGACCTCGTGCCGCTGGCAAGGGTCGGCCATGTCGGGCTCTATCGTGACCCGCGCACCCTGCAGGCGGTCGAATACTACCTGAAGATCCCGCAGGACATTTCCGACCGCGACGTCATCGTCTGCGATCCGATGCTGGCCACCGCCCATTCGGCCATCGCGGCGGTCGACCGGCTGAAGGAGTCGGGCGCACGGCGCATCAAGTTCATCTGCGTGCTGGGCTCGGAGCAGGGGGCGCGGACCTTCGCCGAGGTCCATCCCGACGTGCCGGTCTTCGCGGCAGCGATCGATGCGAAACTCAACGATCACGGGTATATTGTTCCCGGGCTCGGCGATGCGGGCGACCGTCTCTTCGGGACCAAATAACAACAACGGGAGAAACGCCGATGTCGCCGGACCTGAAGTACCTGCTTTTCTCCGTGATCCTTACCTTCGCCCAGATGCTGGTGGCGGCCACGGGCGCAAACCGGGCGGTCGGCCTGCCCACGCTGGCAGGCAATCGCGAAGGCCTGCCCGAGATCAAGGGGTGGGCCGGGCGCGCCAAGCGAGCCCATCTCAACATGGTCGAGAACATGGTGCTGTTCGCGGCGCTGGTCTTGATCGCGGCGGTCGCCGGCAAGGCCAATGCCATGACCGCGATGGGCGCCGCGATCTTCTTCTGGGGCCGCGTCGCCTACGCCGTGATCTACATCGCCGGCATCGCCTGGCTGCGCACGGCGGCCTGGTTCGTCTCGGTCATCGGCATGGTGCTCATCGCGGTCGAACTGCTGAAGGCGATGTAATCCCTCATCTCCTCCCCCGTCACACGGGGGAGGAAGGCTGGCGTCTAGTTCTTCCCGTGCCCCTGCGGCATGGCGCCCATGGCTTCGACGTTGAGCTGGACGTCGATGCTGCCGGCTTTCTCGAAGACCAGCGTCAGCGGCACCTTGGCGTCCTTGGCGAGCGGCGCCTTCAGTTCCATGAACATGATGTGATAGCTGCCGGGCTTCAGCATCACGGTGGCGCCGGGCGGGATCTCGAGGCCCTTCGCCAGCTCGCGCATCCGCATCACGCTACCGTCCATCTGAACCTCGTGGATTTCGACCTTGTCCGAGGCGTTGCTGCGCGCGGAGACCAGCCGGTCTGCGACGGTCCCCATATTGGTGATGGTCATGAAGCCGCCGCCGGTGCGCGCCGACGGAGGCGTGGCACGGGTCCACGGCGTGGTGATCTCGATCGAACCGATCTTGTAGTCCTGGGCCATTGCGGGCAGGGCGAGGATGGTGGCAGCAGCCGTGAGGAAGAGGCGACGGACGAGCATCGAAGGAACTCCTGGTGAGAATGGGCGAAGGAAGAGGTTGGGGCGTCAGCGCTTTTTCTGCGCGTCGAGCCAGGCGCGGACCTCGCCGAGATCGGCGACGCCCGTGAGGACGGTTTCCTTGCCGTCACGGTCGATCAGCATCGTGCGTGGCAGCTCGCCCGGCCAGTCGGGATCGATTTCATAGCGCAGCCGCTCGTTGAAACGGTCTGCGAAGGCCCAGTTCTCGGCCTTCGCGAGATTGGCCCGCGCCAGCATGTCGGAGACCCGCGCCGGATCCTGCGGCACGGGATCGGCGGCGACCATCACGAGGCGCATGTCGGGCCGCTCGGCCTGCAGCTTGCCCCATTCCGGCATCTCGACGAGGCAGGGCGCACAGGTCAGGCCCCAGAAATGCACGACGGTCGGCTGGTCGTCATGGGCGGCGCGCAGCTTGGACCAGCTTCCCCGGCCGAAGGACTGCAGGTCGGCCGCCTGGGCGCCGGCCGAAGCGACCGCCAGCAGGAGGGCGAGGAGGAGGGGGCGAAACGTCATGGCTGGTCCTCGAGGGGGATCAAGCGATAGCCGTCGGCCTTGGTGAGCCACGACAGATAGGCACGGCCGGCATTGGCAACGAGCAGGGGATGGTCGGAGGCGTCCGACGTGTCGGCCACGGTGCGCGGATCGCTCCAGGTGCGGCCGCTATCGTGGCTTACCTGCCAGCGCACGGTCGACCTGGTGCCGTCGAATTCCTTCCACACGAGGTGGAGCGCGGTGCCGTTGGCCAGGAGATACGGCCGCGCCGGCTGGCGCCTGGATGTCGACAGGGCGCGCGGTGCGCCGAACGGCGTGTCGCCCGTGTCGGCGCGGGCATAGAACAGGCCCTTGCGCGCCGAGCCGGCGGTGAACCAGGCGACGTGATAGGAGCCGTCCGGCAGGATGGCGATGCTCGGCCCGTGATGGGGGCAGGCCTCGATCTTCCAGTCGTCGGCGCTGACGCGGCGTACGGGCCCCGGCGTCTTTTCGTCCTTGAAGGTGATGACGCCGTGGTCGCGGATCGAGCCGGGGAAGATGTTGCGGAACACCACGGCGGGCTTGCCGGGACCGGCGAAGGCCACGCCGAGGCGGCAGCATTCGCAGGTATTGTCGAGGGCGATGGAGGTCGGGCCGAAGCCCGCGTCGCCATCCTCCCAGGCATAGGCGAGCGCAGCGCCGGGATAGGGCTTCCCGGCGGCGCGCGCCTTGGCGACGTTGCGCTTGTCGAGCCAGACGGCGAACACCCGGCCGGTGGCGGGATCGACCGCCGCCGTCTCGAAGCGCTGGCTGGTCGTGTCCGCCGTGATCGGTCGCGGCTTGCTGAAGCTCGCGCCGTTGTCGTTGGAGCGCGCGAAGAAGGCGCGGCCGTTGAAGTTGCGGTCCTGGAAGATCGCAAAGGTGACAACCAGTCCGCCCTTGGGATCGACGACGATGCGGGCCCGTGCGTCGGGCCCCCAGTCGAGGTTCATCGGCTCCGGCGTGACCGCGACCGGCTCGGAGAAGGTCTTGCCGAGGTCGCTGGAGCGCACGACGACGATCTTATCGGCCATGGCCCGGACCAGCCATAGCGTGCCGTCGGGACCGAAGGCCGGCGTGGCGGTGAACGCCTCTGGTGCGGCGGCGCCCGGCTTGCCGTGCTGGTGCTGGGCGGCGGCGGGGCCGGCGAACAACAGGATGGCTGCGAAGGCGAGGAGTGCACGCATCAGAATTTCACCCTCAGGCCGGCGGTGGCAGTCAGCGGCATGCCGAGCTGCGGGATGGCGGACGCGCTGACAGTCGAGCCCTCGAACGAAGTCCGCGTGTAGCCCTGCGCCAGGTACTGGACGTTGGTCAGGTTCTGGATACTGCCATAGATGTCGACGTCCTTCACGGGGGTCCAGCGCAGGCCGAGGTCGATCAGGGTGGCGCCGTCGTTCAACTGCGTATGGTTGGTGTCGTTCCAATATTGCGGGAACGACTTCATCGCAGCGCTCAGGACGAGGGTCTCGATCGGCCGCCATTCGACGCCGGCCGTGAACATGTAGCCCGGCACCTGCCCGAGCTGCACGCCGGTCCGCACCAGCGTGGGATTAACCGAGCTGGTGAGGTAGGCGTTCGTCTGGGTGAAGCCGCCGGTCAGCCGCAACTGCTCGAAAGGCTGCCAGGTGGCGATCAGCTCGAGGCCCTGGAAGGTGGCGTTGCCCACGTTCTGGTACTGGCGGACCGTCGTGAAGGCGGGCCCGAGCCCGGCGGCGCTGACATAGGGCGCGGCGCACGCCGGGCTGGTGTTGCAGACCGTGATGTAGTCGATGAAGTTGTTCAGGTTGTTGTTGAAGTAGGTGCCCGACAGGGTGAAGCCCTTCCACTCGAAGTCGAAGCCGACTTCCTGGCCGAAATTGTTCATGGGCTGCAGGTTGGGATTGATCGTCGAGTAGCTCGTGCCGCTCGCGAACACCCGGTACATCTGGTTCATGCCGGGTGCCGAGAAGTTGCGGTAGACCGCGGCCCGCAGGGTCAGCTCGTCGCTGGCATAGAACTTCATGCCGATGCGCGGATCGAAGCTCGCCGCGCTGGCGTTCGGCACGACATTGAGATTGCTGGAGTTCGTCGTCAGCACACTGGCGTTCATCGCCTGCCAGAAGTCGCCGCGCACGCCGACCGTCACATCGACCGGAATGCCGGTGAACCGGTAAGTGCCCTGCCCGAAGATGCCCTGGAATCGATGCTCGCCATTGACGATGAACGTCGTCGGGTTGGCGGACACGCTGGCATAGAGATTGTTGTAGTCGGTCACCATCGTGCGGCGGGCATCGACGCCGACCTTGACGTCGCGCAGCGGGCCGAAATTGGCTTCGTAGAAGACCGAGCCGCCGATGTCCGAATTGGGCGCCGCCTCGATCTGGCTGACATACTGGTTGGTGGCGGTGGTGTTGTTCAGGTTGTAGGCGCCGCTCGCGACGTTGATGGTGCCGAACGAGCCGCCGCTCGCCCAGCCGCTGAAGTTCAGCGACTGGTTGTCGTCGAACTTGTAGCTGCCGCCGGCGAGCAGTCGATAGGTCGACCAGTTGTTGTGGGCATAGGTCCAGACCAGCCCGTCCTCGTATGTCTGGTTCCAGTAACCCTTGGCGAAGAGCTTCAGCTTGTCGTTCGGCGTGAGGAACACGCTGGCGGCGATGTTGTCGGCCTTGGACGCCGTCGCGACGAGGTTGGCGTTTCGGTACTGGGCGGGGGTGAGGTTGTAGCCCGAGCTCTGGCCATGATTGTAGCTCGCCCCGACCTTTACCTTGTCGTTGATGACGTAGCTGCCGGCCGCTTCGGCGGTCGAGCTGTTGTAGCTGCCGTAGCTCGTGTCGGCCGAGGCGCCGGTGCTCGTCGGTTCGCGGGTGATGATGTTGATCACGCCGCCCATGGCCATGTTGCCCCACAGGCTGGTGGCGCCGCCGCCGCGGATGACCTCGATGCGCTCCACCGAATTCTTCGGGATGGTGCTCCAGTTCATGGTCCGGAAGTAGGGATCGTTGACCGGCACGCCGTCGACCATGATCAAGGTGTTGATCGTCGTGCTGGTGCCGAAGCCGCGGATGTTCACCGGCTGGGCGGTCGGATGCAGCTGGCCGGTCGGGATGGTCGGCAGCCAGACGCCCGGGATGCGGTTCACCAGCTGATCGACGCCGGTCTCGGGCGTCGCCTGGATCTGCTCGCGGGTCATCACGGTGGTGCTGACGTCGAGCTTCTGCAGATCGGAGCCGCGGCCGGCACTGACCGTGATCGGCGGCAGCGACACGGGCTGCTGCTGGCCGGTCGGGGATGGATCGGAGGCTGGCGGCGCGTCCTGCGCACGGGCAAGCATCGGGATCAGCCCGAGGGCTGCGAAGGCGGTGGCCGTGGCCACGCGGATGGACAACATGAAAATCTCCCCACGAATGACAAATGAACGCCAGGCGCGGCGATGCGCGTGGCGGCTTCAGGCGTCAGACGGAGGAGGGTGGACCGCGTGGTCGGTGAGGCCCGTCGCGAATGCCGACGGGAGCGAGGGCTTCGTCGCTTGCCGCAAAGACAATCGTGTCGTCGATCGGCACCACGATCATAAAGGCGGTGGTGGAGGGCTCGGCCAGTACCGGCGCGTGCGCGAGGCCAAGGCAACATTCGTGAGCATTGCCCGCTTGTTGGCCGGGCGCCTGCGAACCGTCTTCGTCGGCGGTGGGCAGACAGAAGACGCCCCATGTTCGGGCGGCTGCCTCGGGGCCGCCGTCGCGCATCAAGACGGCGTGGGCCAATGGCTGGAAGAAGTTGAGCGTGATCGCAAACAGCGCCGCGGCGAATGCCGACGCACGCCAGCCCCGGTCGGGTCGTTTGCGAATCATGGCCGAATTACGCACGAAAACGAGAGAGGTGGAAGAGGGCAGCTTGTCGCCTTATGGTCCGCAAAAAGCAGTCTCGGAGGGGGAAAATCTACATGGGCCGGAACGACATGCCGCGGGTCATCGCGGCTTTCCTGGACAGCGGGGTGGGCTGGTTTTTGGCCAGGCTGGTGCTGACCTTCGTCTTCTGGAGCGCGGGGCTCGGTCATCTCGCCGAGTTCGAGGGCAGTGCCGCCGAACTGGCGTCCCTTGGACTCCGGCCGGCGGACTTGCTCAATGTCGTGCTGATAGCGACGCTTCTGATCGGCTCGTTGCTGATCCTGCTGGATCGCTGGCTATGGCTGGGGTGCGGCATCCTGAGCGGCTTCCTGATCGTCGCCATCGTGCTCGCTCATCCATTCTGGACGATGCAGGAGCCGGCGCGCACGCCGCACTTTCGCGTCGCGATGGAGCATATCTCGCTGATCGGCGGATTCATGGTCTGCGCCGTCGCCGGCCGGTTACGCGGGCGGAAGCGCTAGGCGCCCCTCAGGCCAGCACCGCCGCGAGACGCTCGTCCCTGGTCTTGCGGGCGTAGGCGTCGAGCAGCCACAGGGCGCCCCCCTGGAAGCCGTGGAAGGTGCGTCGCCCGGCGCGAAGCTCCTCGAGGAATTGCGGAAGCGGAACTTCGTGGGTCACGATGACCTCGCCGTCTTCGAGCGCGGGCTCGGCCACCTTGCGGGCGTCGAGGGCCAGGAAGCAGTGCACGCGGTTGCTGAGCCGCGGCGCATTGGCGAAGAAGGCCCCCAGCGGGTACCATTCCTCGCTCGCGAAGCCGGTTTCTTCCCGCAACTCGCGCTTCATTTGGTCGACCGGGTCGGCTGACCCCTCCTGGATGCCGCTCGGCAGTTCGATCACTGCCTGTCTCGCCCCGTGCCGGTATTCCTCAACCAGGACGATCTTGCCCTCGCGCGTGATCGCCACGGCGGTGACCCAGTCGGGCTGCTCGATCACGTGGAAGGGCGTCAGCACGCGGCCGTTGGGCAGCTCGACCGTGTCGGAGCGCAGCGCCAGCCAGCGGTCGCGGTAGTTGTATCTCGAGTCCAGCACCTTCCAGGGAGCGACCTTGTCCTTCATTGGAAATGCGCAGCCTTCACGCGAGTTTAAGGCCGACGATTCCGGCCACGATGAGAGCGATCGAGACGATACGGAGGGTCGAGGCTGCATCGCCGAAGGCCACGATGCCGACGACGAAGGCACCGACGGCGCCGATGCCAGTCCAGATTGCATAGGCGGTGCCCATCGGGATGGTTCGTTGTGCCCACATAAGAAGCGCCCCGCTCACCACGATGGCAACGCCGGCGAAAAGCAGCCACCCCGGCCGGACGCCCTGGTCCGTCCAGCCGAGTTTCAGGCCCACGGGCCAGCCGATTTCGCAGAGTCCCGCCAGGAAAAGTGAAATCCAAGCCATTCAGTGTCTCCCCACAGCAAGTGCTGTCATTGACGGCAACGTTACAGCCTGTAACGATCAAGGATTGCACGCATCTTGCAGCATAGCGAGGGCGGCACCGGGAAGGGCATTGATCTTGGGAGTGTTGAAATGAAGGAACGTGAACTGCGCGGCCTCATCGGCAAGGTGAAGGCCGGCAAACTCTCGCGACGTGGTTTCGTGCAGGCGATGATGGCGGTTGGCATCGGCGCGCCGGCGGCCGGCCAGATCCTCTTGTCGTCGGGCGTGGCGATGGCGCAGCCCGCCTCGACCTACAAGCCGACCAAGCGCGGCGGCGGCGGTCCGCTCAAGCTGCTGTGGTGGCAGGGGCCGACCCTGCTCAACCCGCATTTTGCGGTCGGCACCAAGGACCAGGACGGTTCGCGCCTGTTCTACGAGCCGCTGGCGGCGTGGGATCCCGAGGGCAACCTCAAGCCGAAGCTCGCGGCCGAGATCCCGACCAAGGAGAATGGCGGCCTTTCCGCCGACGGCATGTCCGTGACCTGGAAGCTGAAGCAGGGCGTGACCTGGCATGACGGCAAGCCGTTCACGGCCGACGACGTCGTGTTCAACTGGGAGTATGCGAAGGACCCGGCGACGGCCGCCTACACGATCGCGTCCTACCAGGACGTCATGGTCGAGAAGGTCGACCAGTACACCGTCAGGGTGAAGTTCAAGAAGGCGACCCCGTTCTGGGCGGATGCCTTCGTGGGAACGCGCGGCATGCTGATTCCAAAGCACCTGTTCGCCGACTTCATCGGCGCCAAGTCGCGCGACGCACCCACCAACCTCAAGCCGGTCGGCACCGGCCCCTACATGTTCAAGGACTTCAAGCCGGGCGATCTGGTGACGGGCGTCATGAACCCGAACTACCACCAGGCCAACAAGCCGTATTTCGACTCGGTCGAGATGAAGGGCGGCGGCGATGCCGTCTCGGCGGCGCGCGCGGTGCTGCAGACCGGCGAGTTCGACTTCGCCTGGAATCTGCAGGTCGAGGATGAAATCCTCTCGCGCCTGGAGAAGGGCGGCAAGGGTCGTGTCTCCGTCACGCCGGGCGGCAACATCGAGTTCTTCCTGATGAACACGACCGACCCGTGGACCGAAGTCGATGGCGAGCGGTCCAGTCTGAAGACCAAGCATCCGACGCTGAGCGATCCAGAAGTGCGCAAGGCGATGGCGCTGCTGGTCGACAACAAGTCGATCCAGGACCACATCTACGGCCGCACCGGCCCGGCGACGCGCAACTTCCTGTACGGCCCGCCGCGCTTCGATTCCAAGAACAACCCGATCGAGTTCAACATCGACAAGGCCAACGACATCCTCGAGAAGGCCGGCTGGAAGAAGGGCTCCGACGGCATCCGAGCCAAGGATGGCAAGAAGCTCAAGTTCGTCTACCAGACCTCGATCAACCAGCCGCGCCAGAAGACGCAGGCCATCATCAAGCAGGCGGCACAGAAGGCCGGTATCGACATCGAGCTCAAGTCGGTGACGGCCTCGGTGTTCTTCTCGTCGGACGTGGCCAACCCGGACACGTACACGAAGTTCTACAGCGACCTCGAGATGTACACGACCACCATGGGCCAGCCCGATCCGGGAACGCACATGCTGCAGTTCGTTTCATGGGAAGCGGCCACGAAGGCAAACAAGTGGCAGGGTCGCAACATCACGCGTTGGCAGAGCCCGGAGGCCGACAAGCTCTACCGCGAAACCGAGGTGGAACTCGATCCCGTCAAACGGGCCGCGTTGTTCATCAAGATGAACGACCTCGCCATCCAGAACCAGATCGTGCTGGGCATCGTGCAGCGGCCGACGGTCTCGGCGATGACGGCGAAGCTCAACGCTCGGATCAGCGGGTGGGACAACAACACCTCGGACCTCAGCGACTGGTTCAAGGACGCCTAGGTGCGCTTCGCCCTCCCCGCCTCGAGCGGGGAGGGTCCTCTCTTTGCAGGTCCATCGCGTGAGCAGGCAGTACGTAATCCGGAAGCTCCTGATCATGATCCCGAGTCTGCTCGGGATCAGCATCGTGCTCTTCAGCCTCCTGGCCATGGCGCCCGGAGATCCCTTCGACGAATTGGCGACAAACCCGGCGGTTCCGCCCGAGGTGCGCGCCGCACTGCGTGCCAAGTTCGGGCTCGATGATCCGGTCTGGATGCGTTACTGGCATTGGCTGATCGCCCTGCTGCAGGGCGACTGGGGCTTTTCCTTCGTCAGCCGCATGGATGTCAGCACGCTGATCATGCAGCGTCTGCCGGTGACCCTGGTGGTCATCGGGGCCTCGCAGATCCTGGCCATCGCCGTCGCCATTCCGGTCGGCGTCCTGGCCGCGACCCGGCCCTATTCGCTGTTCGACCAGATTGCCAACACCTTTGCCTTCATCGGCTTTTCGCTGCCGACCTTCTTCACCGGCCTGGTGCTGATTCTGGTCTTTTCGATCCAGCTCGACTGGCTGCCCTTCGTCTACCGGGCCGACATCAGTGCCACCGGCTGGGAATTCTACTGGGAGCACATAAAGCAGTCGATCATGCCGGTAACGGTGCTCGGCCTTTTCCAGGGCGCGGCGCTGGTGCGCTTCGTGCGCTCCTCGGTGCTCGACGTCATCCGCCTCGACTACGTCACCACGGCGCGGTCGAAGGGCATCGGCGAGCGCAAGGTCATCACCCGGCACGTGGTGCGCAACGCGCTGATCCCGGTCGTGACGCTGGTCGCGCTGCAGATGCCCATCGTCTTCAGCGGCGCGGTCGTCACCGAGCAGATCTTCCGCGTCCCCGGCATCGGCTCGCTGCTGATCACCTCGATGCTCTCCAACGACACGCCGGTCGTCATGGGCGTCACTTTCGTCTCGGCCTGTCTGGTCGTCATCTTCAACCTCATTGCAGATATCCTTTATGGCTGGCTCGACCCCCGCATCGCTTACCGCTGAGGCGCCCGCAACGGCGGGGACCGCGCCCGCGGCCAAGCGGCAGAACTTCTCGCCCTGGCAGGAAGCCTGGCGGCGCTTCCGGCGCCACAAGATGGCGCTGTTCTCCGCCATCGCGCTCGCCGTGATCCTGTTCGCCGTGCTGTTCGGGCCGTTCATCTGGCGCGTGCCGATCAACGAGATCGACTTCGCCGCCAAGCTGCAGGGACCTTCCTGGAGCCATCCGCTGGGCACCGACGATCTCGGCCAGGACCTGCTGGCCCGCCTGATCTACGGCGGCCGCATCTCGATCGCGGTCGGCGTCGCGGCGATGGTCGTCGCCATCTTCTTCGGGCTGCTGGTCGGTTCCGTTGCCGGCATGGCGAGCGGACGGGTCGATGCGGCGCTGATGTGGGTCACCGACCTGTTCCTGTCGCTGCCGCAGCTGCCGCTCCTCTTGCTGGTGATCTACCTGTTTCGCGAACCGGTGAAGGGCGTGCTGGGGGTCGAGGGCGGAGCCTTCGTGCTGATCGTGGCCGTCATCGGCGGCACGCGCTGGATGTCGGCGGCCCGCCTGGTGCGCGCGCAGTTCCTGTCCCTGCGCGAGAAGGAGTTCGTCGAAGCGGCCCGGGCTCTGGGCGCCTCGCGGTTGCGCCAGGTCACGCAGCACATCCTGCCCAACGCACTCGGCCCGGTGATCGTGGTCGCGACCATCGACATCGCCGCCGCCATCATCGCGGAATCGACGCTGTCGTTCCTCGGCTTGGGCTTCCCGTCGGATGTTCCGACCTGGGGCAGCGTGCTGCGCGACGCCAAGGACTATCTCGATATCGCGCCGCATTGGGCGCTGTTCCCCGGCTCGCTGATCTTCATCACCGTGCTGGCCATCAACTTCATCGGCGACGGGCTGCGCGACGCGCTCGATCCGCGACGTGTCCTCTAGTGCTGGTGTAGCGTGGCCGAACCTCTGCTCGACATTCGCGGACTGAAAACCTGGTTCAAGACCGAGGACGGCATGGTGCGTGCCGTCGACGGGGTCGACCTGCACATCGACAGCGGCGAAACGCTGGGCGTGGTGGGCGAGTCGGGCTGCGGCAAGACCGTCACCGCGCGCTCGGTGCTGAAGCTGATCGACATGCCGCCCGGCCGCTTCGAGGCCGGCCAGATCCTGTGGAAGGGCAGGGACCTGATCCCGCTCGAAGCCTCGGAGATGAACTCGATCCGTGCCAAGGAGATCGCGATTATCTTCCAGGAGCCGATGACCTCGCTCAATCCGGTCTACACGGTGGGAGACCAGATCGCCGAGGTGATCGAGCTGCACCAGAAGCTGTCGCGCAAGCAGGCGCTGGTCGCCGCCGCGGAGATGCTGCGGCTGGTCAACATCCCCAATCCGCAGCGCCGTGTGCACGACTATCCACACCAGTTCTCCGGCGGCATGCGCCAGCGGGTCATGATCGCCATGGCGCTCTCCTGCCAGCCCAAGCTTCTGATCGCCGACGAGCCGACCACGGCACTCGACGTCACCATCCAGGCGCAGATCCTCGAGCTGATGCAGGAGATGAAGGATCGCTTCGGCATGGCGATCATGCTGATTACCCATGCGATGGGCGTGGTCGCCGAGACCTGCCAGAGGGTGACGGTCATGTATGCCGGCCTGGTGGTCGAGGAGGCGCCCGTCGAGGCGCTGTTCGGCAATCCGCGGCATCCCTATACGCAGGGTCTGATCCGCTCGATCCCGAGGGTCGATCGCAGCGCCGCCAAGAAGCAACGGCTGGAAGCGATCGCCGGCACCGTGCCCAACATGCTCGAACCGCCACCCGGATGCCGCTTCGCCGCGCGCTGCAAGTTCGCGATGGACATCTGCAACCAGGGCATCCCGCCGCTCAAGGAAGTCGGAACGGGCCATTTCGTGCGGTGCGTGCTGTGAGCAATACATCCATGACGGTACCCGCCGCCGTGCCGGCGTCCGACGCCGCCGAACCGCTCCTGTCGGTGCGCGAGCTGCGCAAGCATTTCGCCATTCGGGGGGGCATCCTCTCGCGCGTAATCGACAAGGTGCATGCCGTCGATGGCGTCAGCTTCGACATTGCTCCCGGCGAGACGCTGGGCCTGGTGGGCGAGTCGGGCTGCGGCAAGTCGACGACCGGCCGCTGCATCCTGCGCCTGATCGAGCCGAGCTCGGGCGAGGTCTGGTTCCAGGGCACCGACGTCACCAAGATGGGCCCGGAGAAACTGCAGTCGCTGCGGCGCGACATGCAGATCATCTTCCAGGATCCCTACGCGTCGCTGAACCCGCGACTCACGATCGGCGCGATCATCGGCGAGGCGCTCACGATCCACAAGCTCGCACCCTCGCGACAGGCTCACGAGGACCGGGTCGTGCAGCTGCTCGAGACGGTGGGGCTGCGGCCCGACCACATGCGGCGCTTCCCGCACGAATTCTCGGGCGGCCAGCGCCAGCGCATCGGCATCGCCCGCGCGCTTGCGGTCGAGCCCAAGCTGCTGATCTGCGACGAGCCGGTCTCGGCGCTCGACGTGTCGATCCAGGCGCAGGTCATCAACCTGCTGGAGGACCTGCAGGAGCAGTTCGGTCTCACCTACCTGTTCATCGCGCACGATCTCAGCGTGGTGGAGCACATCTCGACGCGCATCGCGGTGATGTATCTCGGCCGCGTCGTGGAGATTGCGCCGGCGGCGGAACTCTACGACACGCCGCTGCATCCCTATTCGGAGGCGCTGCTGTCGGCCGTGCCGATCCCCGACCCGACGGTGAAGCGCAAGCGCATCATGCTGCAGGGCGACGTCCCCAACCCGATCCGCCCGCCGTCAGGCTGCCACTTCCACACCCGCTGCCCGATCGCCCGGCCCGACTGCAGCCAGCGGTCTCCGGTTCTCGAAGAGAAGCGCCCGGGTCACTGGGCGGCCTGTCACTACAGGGAGTAGCGCTGGGGGCAACCCGCTCGGGTCTCTGGACCCTCGAGGGGGCGACGGCTAGAAGTGCGCCCCCACAGCCGAGGTTCCCATGTCAGAGGATGGCAAGAAGAGAGAGAATGCGATCCTCACCGAGAACGAGGAAGCGCTCTTTCAAATCATGAAGATCGTCATTGCGACCATTGCGGCGGGCGACGCGGTCAAGGGCAAGCAGCTGGACGAGCAACTCACCTATCTGAAGAACGCCTTTTATTCGAACGGGAAGAAGAAGGCGGCGATCATGGCGGAGTCGATCCGGATCGCGGCATTTGCCTCGAGCCGCGATGCCGCTCGTCTGGCAGGCTTGCGGGGAAGCCCGAAGGGAAGGGCTTAGGGCTTCCGTTTCAAGTCGACCCGCTAGGTGTTGGTGATTCGATCGTACTCGGAAAGACTCGAGTACTCCCGCTTCCACGGGCGGTTACCCCTGGGGGCCACGGAGATGCGACCGCCCGGTAGCGAGGGGTAGCAGGCTCGAGAAAGAGCCCAAGCTGCTCATCTGCGACGAGCCGGTCTCGGCGCTCGACGTGTCGATCCAGGCACAGGTCATCAACCTGCTGGAGGGCCTGCAGGAACAGTTCGGTCTCACCTACCTGTTCATCGCCCACGATCTCAGCGTGGTGGAGCACATCTCGACCCGCATCGCGGTGATGTATCTCGGCCGCGTCGTCGAGATCGCGCCGGCGGCGGAACTCTACGACACGCCGCTGCATCCTTGTTCGGAGGCGCTGCTGTCGGCCGTGCCAATTCCCGGCCCGACGGTGAAGCGCAAGCGCAACATGCTGCAGGGCGACGTCCCCAGCCCGATCCGCCCGTCCTCGGGCTGCCATTTCCACACCCGCTGCCCGATCGCCCGGCCGGACTGCAGCCAGCGTGCACCCGTTCGCGAGCAGAAGCGCCCGGGGCCAATGGGCGGCGTGCCATTACAGCGGGTAGCGAGGGCCGGCGCGCGGATGCAGGCGGAGCTTCGCGCGGACTCATGAGAGTTGCGGCTTTCTCGTCAGTGTGAGAATTTCGCCCAGAATACTAGTACTGGCTAAATCATAGAATGGCTTCCATTCTATAGCCTAGGGTTCTGCTCCGGTACTGTCAGTTGGCCCCACAGACGAGCGGCTACGGAGTTCCATGAGCGCCTCGATATAGAAGGCGTTGACCACGGTATTCGCGTCGGTGAACACGTAGCCGTCGCGCTCGGACTTGGGCCAGTCGACGATGTCTCGCCGCCGCAGTTCAGGAGGTGTCCCCAGGAGCCCGTCCGCGCGCAGCCGCTCGGGCAGCAGCTTCGGAAGCAAGGCGTCGTAGCGTGCCGCCAGCCAGGACCGGTCCTTGGTATACATCCAGTCCGCGTGCGCCATGAACGGCATGTGGAGCGCCCATTCGGTCGGCCAGGTCGGATGGTCGAGGAGATGATCGAACGTGGCGCGTGCGATCGCGGGATCTGGGTCGCAGGCCTGATGGCCGATCTGATTGAGATAGGCATCCGCCTCGTAGGCGATGCGTTCCCGGTCGCCATCCACATATATTCCGGCGAATGTCGTCGCCTTGATCGAATAGCGCGACAGCTCCCAGATATCGTTGAGCAGGGGATTGGAACTGGCGAAGGCGGCCGCGTCGTCCCTCCAGCCACGAGCGAAGGCAGCCTGTCGCTGGGCGCTCGCAAGATAAGCCAGGGCCGTCTCGGGCCAGCCTTCGACTTCGACCCACCGGAAGGGCATGACGGTCCCCCATTCCGCCGGCGTGGCGACGGCGGCTGGGAGCGTGTTCTTTGCATTCGGCGGGGGCGCTACGACGTTGCCACGCTCGGCTGTCGCCACGACCCGCGCATAGCGCACCGCTCCCGGGGGCGAGGTGTCGACCAGGCCGTTTGCCGTTGCCTCGCCGAAATGGAAGACAGCCTCGCCCGCAAAGCCGGGAGGCCAGTGAACCCGCAGATTGCCGAACGCCACCTTCCCGAAATCGAGTTGAAGTCGACCACCGGCAGTACGCCGAAGGCTCGCCGGCGGCTGCAGGATCAGATCTACGGGACCGCGCTTCATGCGCGGGTCGGTTCGTCGAAGGTGGTTGGCATCATGGCTGGGCATTGCATTTGGGACGGGACTTGAAAATTAGGGGCAGATGGTTGCAGTTGATAGCTCTTTGGATGCAGGGTGGTCGGGTATTCGACGCCCGCTCCGGGCAGCCCCTGCGAACGACCGCTGGAATTCACCTCGGCACCCGTCTCGGCTTGGCCTGAATCGCTCCAATCGCTATACATCCTCCCGTGCGGACGTGGCGGAACTGGTAGACGCACCGGACTTAGACGCGACGTTTGAGTGCTCGCCGGGAAACCGGCGATGCAGAACTGCTCAAATTCGGGGAAACCTTTACTGGCAATCCCGAGCCAAGCCCGGTGACGGGAAGGTGTAGAGACTAGACGGGCAGCACCTAAAGCAGGCGCCAAGGTGAAGGGATAGTCCAGACCACGAACGACCCTTCGGCCGCAGCCGGATGGATCGGCGGCAAAAGCCGAAGTGGTACGAAAATCCGTTGAGGGCAACCTCGTGAGGGTTCGATTCCCTCCGTCCGCACCATCTCTTCAGAACATCTCAGCCGGCCGCAAATCGCGCCGGCGACAATCCCTCTTCCGTGACCCCGAGATCGGCGACCTCGGCGGGCAAGGCCTTGCCCAGCGCCAGCGCGGCGGCGAGCTGGCCGGCGGCGTAGCCGGTCTGGATGCCATAGCCGCCCTGGCCGGCCAGCCAGAAGAAGCCCTCGACCTTGGGGTCGTAGCCCGCGACCAGGTTCTTGTCGTGCACGAAGGAGCGCAGGCCGGCCCACTTGTTCTTGATGCGGCGGATCTGCAGCGTGCTCGCGGTCTCGATGCGCTCGACGGCGGTGGCGACGTCGATTTCCTCGGGTTGGGCGTCGCAGGGCTGCGAGGGCGTCTCGTCGGCGAGCGAGCCCAGGAACTGACCGACCTCGGGTTTGAAATAGAAGCTCTCGTCGAAGTCGATCAGCATCGGCAATGGTCCGAGATCGAGCCCCTGGGGCGCGTCGAAGGTGAAGGCGGTGCGCCGCTTCGGCACCAGCCCGATCGGCACGCAGCCGGCGAGGCCGCCCAGCACGTCGGCCCAGGCGCCCGCCGCGTCGATGATGTTGGTCGCCCGCACGAGGTCGCCATCGCGCAAGGTCACATTCCACAGCCCGTCGAGGCGGACGAGGCCGAGGACCTCGGCATCGAGGCGAAGCACCGCGCCGGCGGCGCGCGCACCCTTCAGGAAGCCGCCGTGGATCGCGGCCACATCCATGTCGTCGGCTTCGGGTTCGAACACGGCGCCGCCGCCCGCCATCTCGGGCTTGAGGATGGGGAGGCGGCGCAGCACTTCGGCGGGCTCCAGCCAGCGGACCGAGGGCACGAGGCGTGCATAATCCGCCGCGGCCGCCTTCACGGCCGCTTCCTGTCCGGCATGGCCGGCGACCAGCGCGCCGCGCGGCGTCAGCAGGGGATGGTCGGCAAAACCCGGCGGGGGATTGCGGTAGAAGCGGCCCGAGGCGACCGTGATGGCGCGGATCTGGGCGCTGCCGTAGGTCTCGGAGTGCAGCGCTGCCGAGCGTCCCGTCGTGTGATAGGCGGGCACGTTCTCGCGCTCGAGGATGATCACTTTCGCATGGGGCGCGAGGTGATAGGCGACGGAGACGCCGGCGATGCCGGCGCCGACAATGGCGAAATCGAAATCCTGCATGGGCGGCACATTGCAAGGTCGATGCCACGCCTGCAATAGTCGGCGCGCGAGGAAACGACGCCCATGAACATCGCCCATCTGCTGCTGGGCTCCGCGCAGGAGTTCCGCGACCTGCCCGCGCTGGCCCGCGGGATGTCGACGCACCTCAACTATCGTGAGCTGTGGCGCAAGGTCTCGGTGATGAGCACGCATCTCGTCGCCCGCTTCGGCCTCGCGCGCGGCGACCGCGTGGCCTTCGCCATGGCCAATTGCGTCGAATCGATCGAGGTCATGTACGCGATCTGGCACGCCGGCCTGTGCGCCGTGCCGATGAACGCCAAGCTGCACGCCCGGGAATTCGCGTTCATCCTGGAGAATTCGGGTGCGAAGCTGTGTTTCGTGACACCCGACCTCGCCGGCACGATCGCCGAGGCCGCGAAGGAGGCGCCGGAGCTGAAGGAGATCGTCGACGTCACGACCCGCTCGTACAGCTTCATGGCGGTGGGCGATCCGAGCCCGATCGCCGATGCCCAACCCACCGACCTGGCTTGGCTGTTCTATACATCCGGCACCACCGGCCGGCCCAAGGGCGCCATGCTGACGCACCGTAATCTGCTGGCAATGACGCTCAACTACTATGCCGACGTCGACCGTCCGCCGCCCGGCGGCTCGATCGTGCATGCCGCCCCGATCAGCCACGGCTCGGGCCTGTGGAACTTCCCGATGCTGGCGCGCGGCTCGGTGCAGGTCTTCCCGGAGAGCGGCAAGTACGAGGTACCCGAGACGGTCGAGCTGATGAACCGCTGGCCGCAATGCTCGATCTTCCTCGCGCCCACCATGGTGAAGCGGCTGATCGAGCATGGCAGCGTGTCGGAGCTGAAGCCGGATGCGCTGCGGCTGATCACCTATGGCGGCGCGCCGATGTACGTCTCGGACCTCAAGCGCGCGCTCGAGGTGCTGGGCAACAAGCTGGCGCAGCTCTATGGCCAGGGCGAGAGCCCGATGACCATCACGCATCTCAGCCGCGAGTATCACGGGGACCGCACCCACCCGCGCTGGGAGCAGCGCCTGGCCTCGGCCGGCCGCGCCGACAGCTGCATGGAGGTTCGGATCGTCGACGAGGCGGGGCGTCCGCTGCCCGTGGGCGAGGTCGGCGAGATCATCTGCAAGGGCGATCCCGTGATGGCCGGCTACTGGAACAATCCCGAGGCCACGGCGCGCTCGCTGCGCGACGGCTGGCTGTGGACCGGCGATGTCGGCGCCTTCGACGAGGAGGGGCTGCTCACGCTCAAGGACCGCTCGAAGGATATGATCATCTCGGGCGGGTCCAACATCTATCCGCGCGAGATCGAGGACGTGCTGAACCTCCATGCCGGCGTCGCCGAATGTTCGGTGGTCGGCCGCCCGCATCCGGAATGGGGCGAGGAGGTGGTGGCGTTCATCGTCGCCCGCGCTGGGCGAACCCTCTCGCCCGCCGAGCTCGACCAGCTCTGCCTCGACAACATCGCCCGCTTCAAGCGCCCCAAGGACTACCGGTTCATCGAGGCGCTGCCGAAGAACAACTACGGCAAGATCCTGAAGACGGAGCTCAGAAAACTCCTCTAGCGATTTCCCTCATCCTTCGAGACGCACGCCTTCGGCGTGCTCCTCAGGGTGAGGTCGGTGTAGAGTTCAGGACATATTGCGGAGGACAATGACATGGGCAGTCTGATCGACTTCAAGCGTCCCGACGGATCGACCTGCAAGGGCTATCTGGCCGAAGCGGGCAAGGGCAAGCCGGGGATCGTCGTGATCCAGGAATGGTGGGGTCTCAACGACCAGATCTGCGGCGTCGCCGACCGTTTCGCGCGGCAGGGCTACAACGCGCTGGCGCCCGACCTCTACAAGGGCCGCGTGACCCAGAAGCCGGACGAGGCCAATCACATGATGAGCGGCCTCGACTTCGTCGGCGCCGCCGACCAGGACATCGCCGGGGCGGTGAAGCACCTCGCTGGAATGGGTGGGAAGGTCGGCGTGATGGGCTTCTGCATGGGCGGCGCGCTCACCATCGCAGCCTGCGCCCGCGTGGGCGGCATTTCCTGCGGCGTGCCCTTCTACGGCATCCCGCCGGGCCAGCTTGCCGACCCGGCCAAGATCACCGTGCCGCTGCAGGGCCACTTCGCGAACAAGGACGACTGGTGCACGCCGGCCGCCGTCGATGCGCTCGAGAAGACGATGAAGGGCGCCGGCCACAGCCCCGAGATCTTCCGCTACGACGCCGCGCATGCCTTCTCCAATGAGCGCAGCGAGGCCTACGATGTGAAGTCGGCCAACGCGGCGTGGGAGAGGATGCTCGAATTCCTGAAGAAGCACCTCTGAGCCGGCTGCGGGCATGAAGCCCGCCTTCGGCCTTGCGATCGTCGGGCTGGGCGCGTCGCTCGCCCCGCTCGACATCGCCGTCAACGTGGCGCTGCCGGCGATCACGGCGCACTTCAAGGTGCCGCTGGGCGACGTTCAGTGGCTCGTGATCTGCTACGTGCTGGTCTACGGCTCGCTGATGCTGGTCTGCGGCAAGCTGGGCGACCTGTTCGGGCACCGGCTGATCTTCCGCATCGGCCTCGCGATCTCCGCCGTCGGATGCGCTGCCTGCGCGGCGGCGCCGGACTGGCCGCTGTTCCTGTGGGCGCGCGGCGCACAGGGGATCGGCACGGCGCTGGCGCTGTCCTGCACGCCCGCACTCGCCACCTCGCTGTTTCCCGAGAGCGACCGCACCAAGGCGCTGGCGGGGTTCGCGAGTACCATGGCGATTGCGGCCGCCATCGGCCCGTTCCTGGGCGGCGCACTGGTCGAACTCTGGGGCTGGCCCGCCGTCTACTGGGTGCGCGTGCCGCTTGCGCTCGCCACGCTCGCTCTGTCAGGCCTGCTGCCCTCGCCCAAGCCCGATTCGCGGCCGTTCGATGCCGTTGGGGCGGTGCTGCTGGCGGCCTGCATGAGCACGCTGCTCCTGTCGCTCACCTTCTCGCAGCGCAGGGAGATTCCGGGCCCGTGGGCGCTGGCGATGGCCCTCGTCGCGCTGGGCCTGATCGTGGCCTATGTCCGCCGCGCCAACCGGGTGCCGGAGCCGATCATCCGGCCGTCGCTGTTCGCCGATCCGCGCTTCACGATCCCCAACGTGCTCAATGCGCTCGCCAACCTCGCGGGCTTCGCGATCCTGCTGCTGACGCCCTATTACCTCGTGAACGTGCTGAAGCTGACGCCGCTGGGCGTCGGCATCGTGCTGGCGATGGCCTATGGCGGCAGCCTGACCGGAGCGCCGCTCTCGGCCTTCCTGGTGCGCCGCATCGGCCAGCGGCCGACCGTCTTTGCGGGCGTCGCCTGCGTCGGCCTCGGTCTGCTGCCGCTGGGCTTCACCGGGATCGACACGCCGGTGCTCGTCGTGGCGGCGTTGCTGGTCCTCGAAGGCATGGGGCAGGGCCTGCTGACGGTCGCCTATACCGACATCGTCACGGCCACCTTGCCGGCGCGCGACCGCGGCGTCGCCGGAAGCCTGTCGCTCCTGACCCGCACGATCGGCATCGTGGCCGGCGCCTCGGTGCTGACGGCGCTGCAGGCCCACGGCGCGCAGGGTTTCATGAACATGGCCGGGTTCCTCGCCGGCTACCGCTTCGCCTTCATGGCGGCAGGCGGCGGCCTCCTGGTCGTGCTGCTGCTGTCGCTCCTCTGGCCGGGTGTCTGGTCCGCTAAGCCTCGCTCCGGTCGCAAATCGTGACGGGGTGAAGTCTCCCGTCCTCATGGCAGCTTGATGTCGCCCTTCTTGATGATCGCACCGAACATGGCGCTCTCGGCGCCGATCTGTGTCCTGAAATCCGCGGGGTTGAGATAGGTCACGCGCATGCCGCCATTGTGGACCTTGGTCATGATGTCGGGTGCGCGCAGGGCGTCAGCAATCGCCTGGTCGAGGCGCGCGACCGCCTCGGACGAGGTGCCGGCAGGGGCCAGGATACCGAACCAGGAATCGCCGCCTTCCTTGCCGTAGCCGGTCTCCTGCAGGGTGGGAACATCGGGGAAATCCGGATGCCGCACCTCGGCGAGCATCGCGAGGGCCCGCAGCTTGCCCGCCTTGATGTGCGGCAGGGTCGTCTGGTCGAACTGCGCCTGGATCTCGCCGGCCAGCAGCGCGTTGGTGGCGGGTGCGCTGCCGCGATAGGGCACATGGGTCATCCGGATGCCGGCTTCGAGGCACAGCATCTCGCCGAACAGGTGGGTGATGGTGGCCAAGCCGGCCGAGCCGTAGTTCAGTTTGCCCGGATTGGCCTTCGCATAGGCCACGAACTCCGCGACCGTGTTGGCCGGTACCGACGGATGGACGGCGAAGGCGCCCCACGAGGTCGACATGCGCGATACCGGGACGATGTCGCGATCGGGGTCGAAGGGGATCGCCTGCAGGTGCCGCGTGATGCAGACCATGGCCGTCGTCGTCGTGAGGAACGTGTGGTGGTCGACCGGCTGGTTCTTCACGAACTCCGCCCCGATCATGCCCGAGGCGCCGGCCTTGTTGTCGAACAGCACGCCCTGGCCCAGCAGCTGGGCGGCACGCTCCATGACGATGCGGCTCGAGACGTCCGACGGTCCGCCGGGCGGATAGGGGATGACGAGGCGAAGCGGCTTGGCGGGCCAGGGCGCCTGTGCGATCGCGGGCGATGCGAGCGCGGTTGCAAAAGCCGAGGCGGTGAACGCACGACGACGCATGGACGCTCCTCCGATTCATTCTTGCTTGGAGAGAGCCTCCCACACGAGCGCCCGGCTCGCCAGCCCGGCCCAGCAGCTTCGTGCTAGGCTCCTCCCATGAAACGGTTTGACGATCCCAGGGTGGCCGCGACGTTCAAGGCCTATCCGCCGGAGGTGCGCGCCCGGCTGATGGCGCTGCGCGAGACCATCGTCGATGTGGCGGCCACGACCGACGGCGTCGGCGTGCTGACAGAGACACTGAAATGGGGCCAGCCAAGCTATCTCACCGAGGAGACGGGCAGCGGCACCACCGTGCGTATCGACCGGTTGAAGGGCGACAGCGGCGGCTACGCCGTCTACTTCCACTGCCAGAGCGGCTTGATCGGCCAGTTCCGCGAACTCTATCCCGAGACTTTCGCCTACGAGGGCGAGCGCGCCATCCTGTTCGATCTCGGGACGCAGGCTCCGGCCAGAGAACTACGCCATTGCATTGCGCTGGCCTTGACCCATCATCTGCGAAAGAAGCGGAAGCGTGAGGGAGTGATCGTCTCCCCGGCGAGTTGATGAGGAGCGATCGACCGTGATGCTCGCGGCGCAAAGGTCGCCTTGGACATGGTGGTTAGTCGTCTGGGGCTCGGTCGCGATCCTGCTTCTGGGACTCGGGTCCGGCATTCTGCCGTTCGGCGTTTATCTTGTCGGCCTGCTGATCGCAGGTCTCGCAGCGATCCCGGTGGGCATCGTCCAGTTGACATATCACTGCTCGGAGCGGCGCTGGCTTTCTGCGGTCTTTGGCGCGTTGTTGCCTTTTCCGTTGCTGCTTTTCTGGTCCTTCATCGACGGGGGTATTCTTGCCGGCGACTTGGCCCATTTCCGGTCGAAGCGCGAAGCCTTTCAGGCGCGTGTGGCCGAGTTGCCGACACGAAGCGAGCCGCGCTTCCTGGGCCTGGAGAGCGAGCCTCTCGGCTCGGCGCTGACAGGACCGATCGAAAGAAGCTTCGTCTATGACGAGAGTGGCCGGGTGGCCGGGCCGACTCCCGACGAGGCGGCGGAGTTTCGGGCACGCTTTTTCCCGAGCCGTGCCGCCGCAGACTATTGCACGAAGTTCCAGGAGGTGCGGCGGCTAGGCGGGAATTTCTACGTCATCCGCGGCATCTGCGAGTTTCCGCAATAACAAGCAGGAAGATATTCAGGACCGGCAAGTTGACGGACAGGGTGGCGACCGTCGTCGGGGCGGGACGAGCGGCCAGTTCCGTGCGCTCTATCCGGACACCTTCGCGTATGACGGCAAGCGGGCTATCACGTTCGGGCCCGAGGACCGGCCGCCCTTGGGTGCGCTAAGGCACTGCTTGGCCCTCGCGCTCACCCATCACTTGCGCGCGAAGTAGCGGCTGCGCAGAGAGAGGCACTCCTCCTCGAGGATGCCGGTCGTGAATTTGATGTCGGCGCCCACGAACTCGGCAAACGTCTCGACGGAGTAGCGGCCGAAGGTGCGTCCCACCGTCTTGAAGCGAAGGCCCAGCACCCAGTGGCCGACCTTGGCGTTCAACAAGGCGCCGGCGCACATCGGGCAAGGCTCTACCGTGGTGTAGAGCGTTGTGCCCGACAAATCGTCCGTGCCAAGCGTGCGGCATGCATCGGAAATGGCGTCGGTCTCCGCATGGATCAGCGAGTTGCCGGTGTGGATGCGGTTGCGTCCACGGCCGACGATTTCGCCCTCCCGCACGATCACCGCGCCAACGCCCATATCGCCTTCCTTGTCCGCGACGGCGGCGAGTTCGAGCGCCTGCCGCATCATCGTCTCGTGATGGTTCGTGTCCATGGCCACGATCATGGACAGGGCGTGTCGCATCGTCACCATGATTCCAAACCGGCCGTTCGTGCTAGGCTCGATCTCAATCCTTCCGTCCCCAAAAGACGGGAGAGGAAGATGAAGCGGGAGCGGAGCGGCATGAGCGGCAAGTTGAAGGACAGGGTGGCGATCGTCGTCGGGGCGGGCTCGAGCGGACCGGGCTGGGGCAATGGCAAGTGCACGGCCATCACCTTCGCGCGTGAAGGCGCCAGGGTGTTTTGCGTCGACCTGAAGCGGGCGGCCGCCGAGGAGACCGTGGGGCTGATCGAGAAGGAAGTCGGTCCCGGCTTCGCGGTCGCCTACGAGGCCAACGCCTCGAACAATGCCGACGTGAAGGCCATGGTCGGCGCCTGCATGGCGAAGTGGGGTCGGGTCGACATCCTCGACAACAATGTCGGCATCGGCTCCCAGGGTGGCCCGGTCGAGTTGAGCGAGGACGAGTGGCATCGCGTGTTCGACGTCAACGTAAAGAGCTTCTTCCTGACGGCCAAGCATGTGCTGCCGATCATGGAGAAGCAGGGCAAGGGCGCGATCGTGAACGTGAGTTCGATCGCCTCGATCCGTAGCCCCAAGGGGATTTACTATCTGGCCTACAATGCCAGCAAGGGCGCGGTGAACTCGCTCACCATGGCGATCGCCTCGCAGTATGCGGAGAAGGGCATCCGCTGCAACGCGATCCTGCCCGGGCTGATGCACACGCCGATGATCGATTTCCTGGCCGAGCAGTATGCCAAGAGCGAGAAGGACCATAACCAGGCCTACGAGAAGATGATCGCCATCCGCGACCACGCCTCGCCGACCGGCAAGATGGGCACCGGCTGGGACACCGCCAACGCCGCCCTGTTCCTCGCGTCGGACATGTCGGCCTATGTGAATGGCCACCTTCTGGTGGTCGACGGCGGCATCACCGTGCGGGCCTAGCGCGTCCGGGTTTGGAGCGGGCCCCTTTGTTGAGGGGCGCCGTGGTGGCATAGCCAGAGGGCGCAGTCGAAATAAACGAAATAAACGAAATAAATGAAATGACCTTGGGGGTATTCACCGGCAGGTACCCGGATACCGCGGGGAGGCGAGATCAGCGGCGCGCGCGTCTCAGGATCGTACGGAAGACGATCGGTCCGGTGATGATGATCAGGAACAGCCGGAACAGATGGTGGGTCGCCACCATTGCGACCTCGACGCCGAGCGCGAGGCCGATCAGGCTCATCTCGGCGAAGCCGCCGGGGGCGTAGCTCAGCACGGTGGCGTCGAGGTTGAGGCCGGTCAGCGCGTGGGTGATCTCGGCAAAGCCGACCGCGCAGGCGATGAGGATGAAGGCGGCGCCGACCGACGCCGCCATCTCCTTGTGCAGCCGGTCGAAGTTGGTGCCGACGAAGCGGCAGCCGATGCCGGTGCCGACCACGACCTGCGCAGCCGCGACCAGGAACCCCGGTGGCTGCGAGCTGGTGAAACCGCCGAGATGAGCGATGGCGCTCACGATCATCGGGCCCATCATGAAGCTGGCAGGCAGGCGCAGCAGGCGGCCGAGGACCGCGCCGATCACGCCGCAGGCGATCAGGATGGCATAGTCCTTCCAGTCGTTGCCGGTCGGACCGTGGACCATGGTGAGGACGCTGGTCTGCGCGCCGTTCACCAGCCGGTACCAGACCGGGATGGTGAGCACGACGGTCAGGATGCGCAGCGCGTGGGCGAGTGCGATCGCGCGCTCCTGGCCGCCCATGGCGCCGCCCATGATGGTCATGTCGTTCAGCCCGCCCGGCATGGCGGCGAAGTAGCAGGTGACCTTGTCCCAGTCGGTGACCCGCCGCAGCCAGGCGTAGCAGAGCGTGGCGCCGGTCATGGTCATGCCGGTGAGGACACAGAGGCTGACCGCCCATTCGCCCAGCCGCTGCACGAGCTCCGGCGTGAAGCCCGAGCCCAGCAGCACGCCCAGGATGATGATCATGCCCTGGCGCAGCCGCACCCGCATGCCGACGCGCAGGCCGAGGAAGGCGGCCACGGTCGAGAAGACGCAAGCGCCCAGCATCCACGCGAGCGGCATGCGCAGCCAGTCGAACACGAAGCCGCCCGCCGTGCCGATGGCGAGCGCCAGCGCAAGAGGCTGCCAGCCCTCGTGGCCGATGATCCTCTTCTTCCCGGGCTTGGAGGGGGCGTCCTTGCCGCTCAAGGAGCGAACTGCTCCTTGAGGATCCGTTCCTCGAGATCGTGCTCGGGGTCGAACAGCAGGGTGAGCTTGGTGTCGCTGGCCTCGGTAACGGCGACATGGGCGACGTTGGGGATCTCCACCGAGTCGGCCGCCGCTGCGACGGGACGCTTCTTTGGATCGAGGATCGTGAATTCGACCTTGGAGGTGCGCGGCAGCAACGCGCCGCGCCAACGCCGCGGCCGGAAGGCGTTGATCGGCGTCAGCGCCAGCAGGCCGGCGCCCAGCGGCAGGATCGGTCCGTGGGCCGAGAGATTGTAGGCGGTCGAGCCGGCGGGCGTGGCCACCAGCACGCCGTCGCAATGCAGCTCGGGCAGGCGCTTCTGGCCGTCGACCGCGACCTCGATCCGCGCCGTCTGGCGGCTCGAGCGCAGCAGCGACACCTCGTTGATGGCGAGCACTTCCGAGGCCTTGCCGCGGGTGTTGGTGGCCACCATGCGCAGCGGCGTCAGCGTCACCTGGCGGGCCTTCTTGAGGCGCTTCAACAGGTTGGTTTCCCTGTAGGTGTTGAGCAGGAAGCCGACCGTGCCGAGGTTCATGCCGTAGATCGGCTTGAGCCGCCGCATGTTGCGATGCAGCGTCTGCAGCATAAGCCCGTCGCCACCCAGCGCGACGATGATGTCGGCTTCGGCCGAGGTTGCCGCGCCGTAGATCTGTTCGAGGCGGGCCTTGGCCTCGCGGGCCGTGGCCGTGCTGGCGGAGACGAAGGCGAGGCGGGGAGCGGGCGGGGACTGGACGGCCATACGGGATACAGCAATGCCTCGGGTGCAGGAATCGCACTATAGCCGCCCGCCGCGGCGGTGCGATAAAATCCCGGTCACAAAAGAAACTGCGAGGAGGAACGCAATGGAACTGGTCCCGCTGGCCGATGGCTTCGGTGTCGAAGTGAAGGGCGTGTCCCTGCTCGACGTCGCAACGGATGCCGAGGCCTACAAGGCCGTCCGTGACGCCTTCGAAGCCCATTCGCTGCTCGTGTTCCGCGACCAGCAGATCGCCGACGACATCCAGGTCGCCTACAGCCGCGCCTTCGGGCCGCTGGAACTCACCAAGGTCGCGTCGCTCGGTGCCAACAGCTTCTATTCGCGCCTCACCAATGTCGGCCAGCAGGGCGAGATCGTGCCGCCGGATCATCGCCAGGTGCTGATCGCCAAGGCCAATGCGCTCTGGCACACCGACTCGTCCTTCAAGAAGACGCCGGCGCTTGCCTCCGTGCTTACCGCGCGCGTGCTGCCGGGCGAGGGCGGCGAGACCGAGTACACCTCCACGCGGCTCGCCTGGGAACGTCTGCCGTCAGACATGCAGGAAAAGCTGAAGAACGCCGTGGCAACCCATTCCTATGCCAACAGCCGCGACCAGATCCATCCCGACCTCGCCAATGCCGAGGAACGCAAGGCGCTGCCGCCGGTGCGCTGGCGGCTGAACTGGCGCAATCCGGCTAACGGCCGTCGCGCGCTCTATGTCGCCAGCCATGCCTATGCGATCGAAGGCATGGACGACCGCGACGCGCGCCAGCTGCTCGCGCAGCTGCTCGACGAGGCGACGCGGCCGGAATTCGTCTACAGCCACAAATGGCGCCAGGGCGACGCGGTGATGTGGGACAACCGCGCCATGCTCCACCGCGGCCGCCCGTGGGACTACACGCGCGAGCGCTCGATGGTGCGCACGACGATCTCGGCGACCGACGCGGACGGGCTCGGCGAAGTCACGCCGCCCGTCGTTCACTAGAAATTCGAGGGAGACTGGCGGCCCGGCGCGGAGCACGCGCCGCCAGCTCGAGGCGGGACGTTATTCCGCGGCGGCGAGGCGCTGCTGGTTCTGCTGGGCCGCGACCTTGGCGCGGGCAAGATCCTCGCCGCGGCGCTTGTTGACGGCCGCACCGCCGCCCGAGGTCTCGGCGAACAGCGACAGCTTGTCCATATCCTCGTCGACCACCGGCTGCAGCGCGAGGTCGGTGTATTCGAGGCGCTTGGGGTCGTTCTTGACCTTGCGGCCGATGGCGATGCCCTGCAGCGTCAGGCGCGCGTAGATCTTGAGCTTGCGCCAGAAATCCGCCGCCACCTTGTAGTGGAACACGCCGATCGGCTCGATCGGCATGCCATGGCGGCGGTCGAGGCGGTACTTCATGCGGACCGCGCCGCCTTCCAGCGGATGCACGCCCTCGGCCTCGAACATGATCTTGAACATGGTCATGAAGCGCGCCGGCTCGGCCGGGTCGCGGCCGGGGATCGCGCCGTGGCGGCGTGCCACCGTCTCGATGTGCTCGGGCGTGTAGTAGGACTTCCAGGCTTCGCGATAGACCTGCTCGAACTCCGCATCGCTCATCTTCGGATGATGCACGCAGCGATGATGGACGTCGTACTTGTTGAGGTCGGGGTCCATCCAGACCCCCTGCTTCCACAGGGTCTGGTGATCCTCCGAACCGGGGAGCGGCGTGAGCATGAACAGCTCGAGGATGTCGAGCGGCAGCTCCTTCTTGATGATCTCCATGTCGCGCAGGATCGAGGCGCGCGTGTCACCGGGGAAGCCCAGGATGTAGCCGGCCCAGGTCGAGGCACCGCTGGTGTGCCACGCCTGCAGCATCTTGCGGTACTCGGTGATCTTGTTCTGGCGCTTCTTGGCGGCCAGCAGATTGTCCGGGTTGACGTTCTCGAGGCCGATGAAGACGCGATAGACGCCGGCCCAGCGCGCCTTGTTGATGAAGTTCGGAATGCGGTGGCACTGGGTGTCGACCTGGATGATCAGGGACAGCTGGATCCCCTCGTTCTCCTTCAGCTCGATGAGCCGGTCGAAGAAGTCTTCCCAGTGCTTGTTGCGGGCCATGTTGTCGTCGGTGATGAAGAACGACGTGATGCCCTGCTTGTAGTTTTCGCGGACAATCGCTTCGAGATCGTCGGCGGTGCGGAAGCGGCTCTTGCGGCCCTGCACGTTGATGATGGTGCAGAACGAGCACTGGAACGGGCAGCCGCGGCCCAGGTCGAAGCTCGACATCCCGCCCTCGTTGCGCGCCAGCGCCGACGGCGGCAGGTGCGGGGTGGGAGCGCCCTCGAGGCCCGGCAGGTCGTCCATGTAGTTGTAGAGCGGCTTCATGGTGCCGTTCATCGCGTCGCGCATCACGAGGTCGAAGCGGCCTTCCTCGGCCTCGCCGGCGAAGATCGAGACGCCCATGTCCATGGCTTCCTGGATCTCGGGCGGGATGACCGGCAGCATCGACAGGCAGCCGGACACGTGGAAGCCGCCGATCGCCACCGGGAAGCGGCCCTTCAGGAACTTGCGGGCGAGATCGACCGCGTGGGGATACTGGTTGGTCTGGACGCCGACCAGGCAAATCAAGCCCTTGCCGCCGCTGCGCTCGATCTTGGCCATGAGATGGTCCGGCCTGACACGCGTATTGGTCTCGTCGATCGGGTGGATCACGATATCGACGTCGGGACCCAGCACTTCGCGCCGGCGGCAATCCTCGCCCAGCCCATACAGCGCGGCGAGGGTGTTCGAGGGGATATGTGACCGAAGCCAAGTGATCGGGTAGCCGTCGTCATCGTAATGAGTAGGCTTGATCAGAATGAGATGAAACTTCGTACGCTTCACGGCACCGCCCATAGCGGACTTCTCCAAGACATTACCCGCACGCGGCTCGAGCCAAATTACCGCTTGACGGCATCTGTTGTCACAATGCTCTGAGCCGGTTCCCGACGCAACGGGGCGCTGCCGAAAATTCTCAGAATGAATGCGGAATAGAACCACTAGAATTAGGGTTTTGTGAGGCCAAGCCCAGCCATTAGTGCGCACACGCCATGACGAGGCGACGATTGTGGTTTTGGGCTCGAAGGCGCAGCGTCACTATGCCCAAGCGCCCCGACAAACGCGCAGGGTGAGGGAACGAACCGGAATTGAGCCTCATCGCCCGTGCGCCGGCCCTGGCGCCCTTTCAGATTAGCAGCTTCCGGTTCCAGTGGCCGGCCGACCTCCTCGCCTCGTGGGCGTTCGAGATGGAGACCGTCATCCTCGGCTGGTTCGTGCTGGTGTCGACCGGCTCGGTCCTGGCGCTGGCGGTTTTTGGTTCGCTGCAGTTCCTCGGCACGCTGATCTCGCCGCTGTTCGGCATGGCGGGGGACCGGATCGGAAACCGCAACGTCCTGCTGCTCATGCGGACGGCCTATCTCGTCCTCGCGTCATGTCTCGCCGTCCTGTTCCTGAGCGGTCTTGCGGCGCCGGTGCCGGTTTTCATCCTGGCAACGATCATGGGGCTGGTGCGCCCGTCGGACATCACGATGCGCAACCTGCTGGTCGGCGAGACCATGCCGGCCGACTATCTGATGCGGGCGATGGGCGTGTCGCGGACGACCGCCGATTCCGCGCGCATCGTCGGCGCCCTGTCAGGCGCCGCGCTGGTCGCGGCCCTGGGCTCAGGGCTGGCCTATATCGCGGTCTGCGGCGTCTACGCGGTGTGCCTCGCGCTGACCCTGGGCGTGGGAATACGTCGCGTGCGGATCCTGGGGGAAGGGGAGGTGACGCCGTCGGCGCTCGGCGCATTGCGGCAGGGCTTCGCCTATGTGTGGTCGACGCCCGTCGTGCGCGCGGTGATGCTGCTCGCGTTTCTCGTGAACTTCGCGGCCTACCCGCTCACCGGCTCGCTGCTCGCCTATGTGGCGAAGGACATATACCGGATGGATCAGACCGGCTTGGGTTGGTTGATCGCCAGCTTTGCCGGCGGCGCGCTCACCGGCTCGATCCTCGTCTCCCTCTATGGCGCCCATATCCGGCCAGCGCGCACCATGATCGTCTGCACGCTGGTCTGGCTGTCGCTCAATCTCGTCTTTTCGTGGCTCACGACGCCCTTGATGGGCGAGATCGTCCTGTTCGGTTCGGGGCTCTTCCAGAGCTTCTGCATGATCCCGATGTCGGTGATCCTGCTCCGCGTCACAAATCCCGCTTTGCGGGGCTGCGTCATGGGCGTGCGCATGCTCGCCGTTTACGGCATGCCGCTCGGGCTGCTGCTTTCGGGCCCGCTGGTCGAATGGACCGGCTTCGCGGCCACGGGGACCCTCTACAGCGTGCTCGGCATCGTGTTCACCTTGGTGATCGGGCTGTGGTGGCGGGCCGAGCTGTGGGACCGTGCCGCGCCGGTAAACGTCCGGTAGCTGCAACCCTGCGGCGGGAAGGGCGTTCCAGCGTGAATGCATCTCCGCCTCGCCAAGACCATCGCTCTGGCGATGGCAGCCCTTTGTACCGCGGCCCCTGCGGCGTGGACGCAGACGTCCCCCGACGCAAGCCGGCCGCCGCCGCCTTCGGCCACCGAGGACGAACGGCGCAGCATCTACACGTTCCAGGTCGAGAACGACGTGTTCAACCGGTTCGGGCGGTCGGACCGTGACTATACGAGCGGGCTGAGGATCGGTTGGCTCTCGCCCGCCATCACCGAGATGCCGCACGGGCTCGTGGCGATGACGACCATCCCGACCTTCCTGGGCGAAGCCCCTGCGGATTCGGTCATTCGCCGGGTCGCGGTCTCCGTTGGCCAGAATATCTACACTCCGGAAGACACTTACGTGTCTTATCCGATCTACGACGACCGGCCGTACGCGGCGTGGCTTTATGCGAGCTTCGCGTTGCAGTACACCTACAAGCGTCATGACCCGGCGACGGGCCGCGACGAGCCGACCCGCCTCGATACGCTGCAGCTCGATCTCGGCGTCATCGGCCCGGCCGCGGGCGGCGAGTTCGTTCAGAACAACTTCCACAAGCTGATTGGCGTGGAGCCCGCCTATGGTTGGGGCAACCAGCTCCACAATGAACCCACGGTCGGCCTCTCTTTCGAGCGGCGCTGGCGGACGGGGCGCGCCGTGCTGATCGACAATCCCAAGCTGGAGGTGGATTTCATCCCGCGCGCGGCGCTGGCGATCGGCAACGTCGCGACCTATGGCAGCGTCGGCGGCACGGCGCGTATCGGCAAGAACCTGCGGGACGACTTCGGCCCGACGCGGGCCCGTCCTGCTTTGCCGGGATCGGACGCCTTCATCGGCGATGGTAGCTTCGGCTGGTATCTGTTTGCCGGGATCGACGGGCAGGCGGTCGCCCGCAACATCTTCCTGGATGGCAACACCGACGGCTTCAGCCAGCGCGTCTCGCATCGTCCCTTCGTCGGCGAGGTGCAGGCGGGATTGGCCGTGCTTTGGGGCGGTGTACGAATCTCCTATACCCAGATTCTGCGCACGCCCGAATTCTTCGAGCGCGACCGCATCACCCAGTTCGGCTCGATCAATCTCACCTTCAGATACTGACGCCCCAAATAAAAGGGGCGCCCGAAGGCGCCCCCTGAACCGTGGATGGGCCCGCTATATGCGTCCCATCAACAGCAACACGATGACGATGATGAGCACCAATCCGATACCGCCGCTCGGGTAGTATCCCCAGCCGCTGCTGTGCGGCCAGGTCGGCAGCGCCCCGATCAGTATGAGAATCAGGACGATCAGTAGAATGGTGCCCAACATCGATTGCTCCTTAGCCTAGGTTTGCCTCGGCGAACGACCAGTTCGCGAGCTTGTCGAGCCAGGCCTGGACGTGGTCCGGCCGGCGGTTCTGGAAGTCGAGGTAGTAGGCGTGCTCCCAAACGTCGGCGACGAGGAGCGGGGTGCCGCCATGGGCGATCGGGGTGTCCGCATTGGCGGTGGTCTCGATCTTGAGCTTGCCGTCGGCGCCCTTCACGAGCCACGCCCAGCCGCTGCCGAACTGACCCACGGCTGCCGCCTTGAAGGCCGCCTTGAAGGCGTCGAGGCCGCCGAAGCTGTCATCGAGCGCGCTCTTGATCTTGCCGGTCGGCTCGCCGCCCTTGGGCGCCATGCTGTTCCAGTAGAAGGTGTGGTTCCAGATCTGGCCGGCGTTGTTGAAGATCGCCTTGCCCTTCTCGTCCTTGGCCGACTTCTTGATGATGTCCTCGAGCGACAGGCCTTCGTACGGCGTGCCGGGGACGAGCTCGTTCAGCTTGTCGACATAGGCCTTGTGATGCTTGCCGTAGTGGAAGGAGATGGTGTTGGCAGAAATCACCGGCGCAAGCGCGTCATCGGCATAGGGGAGTTTCGGAAGAGTAAAATTGGACATAACGCTATCCTTAGATGGCTGGCCCGGATCGTCCCGGGCGGGCGGCGTCCGACATGAACGCACCTCACCTTATGACGTTGCGCGTTGCGATGGCGCTACGTTTTTTCCTGTAGAATCACAAAGCCCTGATTCGCCGTGTGGGTTCGCGAATCGCCCACGCACTCACGTGAAAGCGCTGGAAATCCGGCAAGTTGTTCTCACTCGCTGAGCTTCTGAGCGTGGCGCACGTTTTTTTCAGCGAACGTTTCTCAGTCGCTCACTCTGTGGTTGCGTGCCCCAAATCGGCGAGTATTTGTGAGAACCGACCTATTCAAAGAGGAGGTTCGCCATGAAGGGCAGCCCGCAGATCATCGCCGAACTCAACAAGCTCCTGAAGAACGAGCTGACGGCGATCAATCAGTACTTTCTCCACGCTCGCATGATGAAGCACTGGGGTTTCGATCGCCTCGGCAAGAAGATTTACGAGGAGTCGATCGGCGAGATGAAGCACGCCGACAAGCTCATCGAGCGCATCCTCATGCTGGACGGCCTGCCCAACCTGCAGGATCTGGGCCGGCTCGCGATCGGCGAGAACGTGCCCGAGGCGCTCGACGCCGACCTCAAGCTCGAGACCGCCGCGCGCACCGCTCTGGTCGAGGCGGTGACCGCCTGTGAGGCAGCCAAGGACTATGTCAGCCGCGAGATCGCGGTCAGCATCCTCGAGGACGCCGAGGAGCACATCGACTTCCTCGAAACCGAGATCGGCCTGATCGAGAAGGTGGGCGTGCAGAATTATCTGCAAAGCCAGATGGGCGAAGGGAAGGGGCCGAGCTGAGGCTCGGCAACCGGATCAGTCAGTCGGCCGCGAGGAGCGTCGGCTCCACGGCCCGCTCACGGGCGATCGCGTGCGCGATGCGATCGCGCATGTCGCAGGCACAGGTCCCGCACTGGGGGCTTTTGCCACAGGCGCGGAATACGTCGGCCGGGCGACGGGCTCCCGCCCGGACGGCGGCGTCGACCTCGCGCTCGCGAATGGCTTTGCAGATACAGATGAACATGCTCTGACGGCCGTTTCTTCCCGCTGTTGCGACTTACTCGCATAAGCAGGATAGGGGCGGTCCCTGCCGCTGGTCAAGGGCCCAGAGTCGGGTCCGGGGACAGCCGCGGCCGCCTGCCGGGCAGGCCTACTGCGGCGCGACCATGAACGGCCCGATGGCCGTGATGGCACAGTCGGGGCCCCCGGCATCGCGGCAGGCCTGAAGCGCCATGGAAGTGGCGTCCTGCTCGCTCGCTCGGCCGCTCGCGATGCCGATTCGGCCATTTGCCGCCAGCGCCACGGCGCGCCAGTCGTTGGCGATCAGATAGTCGTCGAGCGCCTTGGCCTGGGCATCATCAAGGCCCGCGCCGATATCCTGCGGCGCGAAGATGTCGGTCACCCGCATTGTCTGGGGGGTGCGCACGAGAACCTCCTTGTTCACGGCGTAGACGACGCACGGCCGTCCCGTGAGGTGGCCACAGATCTGCAGGTTTCGACGGATAACGTCGGTGTCGGTCTCGCTCGGCGTCCACCAGTCGAAGCGGTTGTGCCCCAACACCAAGGCCCGGGTATGCCGGCTGGTGAGGTAGTGGGCCGCCAGCCGTTCCCGGGCGGACTCGCGAAGCAGAGGGGCGGTCGCCGGGTCGAAGACGATCGGCGGCACCGGCTTGGCCGAGGGGATATAGGGCGGCGGAGGCATGGGCGGCGCCCGGAACGACCAGACCACGTCGTTCTCGACCGCGTAGAGCATGCAGCGGTCGTAATCGCGGACGATCGGGACTTCCCGTTCGACCTTCTTGTTGCAGTCGTCCAGGGCGTCCCGGCGCGCGGCCGCCTCGTCGACCCGGTCGGTGGCCGTCGCAAAGATGCCCCGCACGTTCAAGGCGAAGGCCTTGGCGCCGGACGCATCCGCATAGTTCTGGACGGCGCGCCAACGGAAGTCGGGGGTGAAGGGAACCTCCTTCGCCACGAATCGGCGGGGCGCGGCCGAAGGGGCGGGTGGGGGCTGCGCAGGCGGCGCGGCGGCCGGTGATGCTGCCGGCGCTGCTGCGTGAGGAGCGACTGGGGGGACGGCTGTTAGTGCCACCGCTCGATCCGTCGCCAGGGCACCCGTAGGCTCGGCGATCTGCAGCGACGGCGGAAGCGTGGGATGACGAAGGTAGAAGGTCCCGGCGAGCGCTCCCAGGACCAGGACGGCCGTGGCGCCCCCCAGCAGGATGAGGCGCGTCCGCGGCATCGACCGGGCGACCCTATGGGCGGGATGGGCGGCGGCTGGCCGCGCGCCGTCGATGGTCAGGCGATAGGCGTGGATAGCGCGCGGAATGTTCTTGAGGTGCTGTTCGCCCAAGTCCTCGGTGCCCAGCATCAGCTTGCCGACGATCTGTTCGTGGACCGAGGACGAGATGCAGATGCCGCCGACCTCCGAGATCGACTCCAGCCGCACCGCCACGTTCACGGCATCGCCCATCAGGTCGTCGCCGCTTTCGACCACGTCGCCCAGGTTGATGCCGATTCTCAGGGTCAGCTGATCGTCGGCCTGAGCCGTCGCATTGGCCGAGCGCATGGCTTCCTGGATTTCCAGGGCGGCGCGCACCGCCTCGACCGGGCTCGCGAATTCGGCCAGCAACCCGTCGCCGGTCATCTTGAAGACGCGGCCGCGATGCTGGCGCACGAGCGTGCCGGCCGAATCGAGTCGGGCGGCGAGCAAGGCCAGCGCATGCTCCTCGTCGCGCGCCGACATGGTGCTGAATGCCACCACGTCGAGGGCGAGGATCGTCGTGAGCCGTCGAACGAGATTTGTGTCGGTCATTTCGCGCTGGTTTCCCGGCCGAAGCTACCATAGACCACGCCGGAGGACATGCTTGCGTGATCGGCCATGCTCTGCGAAGACCGAATCATGCAATCCGAAGAGCCCCGCTACTGGGAAGACTACGAAGTCGGGAGGAAATACCCTCTCGGCTCGACCAGCTTCACGGCCGAGGAAATCATCGAGTTCGCCGAGAAGTTCGATCCACAGACCTTTCACGTCGATGCCGAGGCCGCGAAATCCTCGCTCTTCGGAGGTCTTTGCGCCTCGGGCTGGCATGTCGCCGCCAAGCTGATGAGGCTGTTCGTCGACAACTATGTCGACAAGCGCACGGCGCTGGGCTCTCCGGGTATCGACGAGCTGCGCTGGTTGAAGCCGGTGCGGCCGGGCGACACGCTCACGGCCTGGGTCGAATGCGCCGACAAGGTCCCGTCGAAGAGCCGCCCGACGCTGGGCGTGATCCACGAACACTGGACGGCGGTCAATCAGAACGGCGAGTTGGTCATGACCTCCAAGGGGGTCAACATGGTGCGTAGGAGGCCGGTATGAAGCGTGCGGTGAAGGGGCTCGACCATGTGGTCGTCATGGTCGACGGCATCGACGCGGCCGAGGCGACCTACAGGAAGCTCGGCTTCCAGGTCCAGCCGCGCGGCTTCCACAAAAAGCTCGGCACCGCCAACCACCTCATGATCTTCGACACCGACTACTTCGAGATCCTGGGAATCGTCGAGGACACCGAGTTCAATGCCGAGCGCCGCGAATGGCTGAAGGGCGGCGGCGGTCTCGCCAACGTCGCCCTGGCCACAGACGGCGCCGACGTGGCCTACGACGCCTTCAAGGCGGCCGGCCTCAATCCCGATGCCCCGCTCTTCTTCGACCGCGCGGTCGAGGTGGCGGGAAAGATGGAACTCGCCAAGTTCCGCACGGTGCGCATCCCCAAGGACAACATGCCGGTCGTCGGCTTCTTCGTGTGCGAGCACCAGACGCCTGAATTCGTCTACCGGCCGGAATGGGCCGCGCATCCCAACGGCGCGCGCGGCATCCTCGGTGTCACGGTCATCGCCGAGCAGCCAGCCAAGTGGATTCCCGAGCTTGAGAAGTATTTCGGACCGGGCTCGGTCAAGCGCGAAGGCGAGGGGCTGGTGGTCGACACCGGCACCCAGCCGATCCGCTACATGATGCCCAAGGACTATGCCGTCCGCTATCCCGGCATCACGCCGGTGCGCGCCGGCGACCATCCGGCGCTGCTCACGATTCGCGTCGAGAACCTCGCGGCCTGCGAGGACCTGCTGAAGAAGAACGGCGTCAAGTACACGAAGCCCGATTCCGGGCGGCTGGTCGTCCCGCCGTCCGAAGCCGCGCATCTCACCCTGGAATTCTCGGAGCTCTAGTCTTCATGGCGTTCGATCTTGCCGACCGCGGCATCTACGGCTTCTCGACCACCGAAAACCTGCGCTTCGCGGACGTCGACGCCAACGGGCACATCAACAACGGCGCCTTTCTCGAGCTGCTGGAGAATGTGCGCGTCGCCTATCTGCGCCAGATCGTGCGGACGGGCCTGCCGCGCTTCCGCCTGGTCGTCGGCCGCATCGAGGCCGACTTCAAGCGCCAGATGTTCTATCCCGGCACGGCCGTGGCCTGCTGCCGCCTCGTCGAGGCGCACGACCGCAAGTGCGTTGTCGGCCAGGGGCTGTTCGACGGCGAGGGAAACTGCACCGCCGTGCAGAAGGTGATCATGGTCTCGTTGAACGAGGAGACGCACCGCGCCACCCCGTTCGATCCCGTGGTGCGTGCCATGCTCGACCGTCTCGCGGCCTCGAAGGACGGGCTCGATCCATGACCGCCATACCGGAAGGCTTCCGCAAGCTCGACGTCACCGACGACTTCGTGGGGCTCGTGGGGCCGCTCTGGTTCAAGCCGGAGGAGGACGGTCTCAGGATCGGCCTGCCGTTGGAGAAGCGGCACGGCAATCCGATGGGCTGGGCCCATGGCGGGCTGCTGGTCACGGTCGCCGACATGGTGATGGGCGTGGGCTCCGGCTTCTCGACCGGCATGTTCTGGCCGCATCCCACGATCTCGCTGACCAGCGAGTTCGTGCGCGGCGCGAAGCTCGGACAGTGGCTCGAGGGCAAGGCGCGCATTGCGCGGCGCACGATCAACTTCTGCTTCGCCAGCTGCGATCTCGTCTGCGGCGGTGAGATCGTGCTGGTGGCCTCGGGCGTGTTCAAGGTGCCCGATCCCGAAAAGATCCCCGAAGCCGCGCGTGCCGTCGCGCTGTCGCCGCCTTGGAAGGCTTGAGCCTCCTGTCATCCTGAGCGAAGCGAACGATCTCACGTCCGCCAGGGAGTACTTCGGTCGTTCCGTCAGGTCCTTCGCTTCGCTCAGGACAACTCTATTTTTTTACCTTCTTCCGGCGGTAGATCCCGTAGCGGTCGAAGTCCATCAGGTGTTCGTAATTCTCGAAGGCATCGGCGAACACCCGATTTTGCAGGAAGTATTCGAGGTAATCGAACTCCTTGCCCTGGCAGCGCGGCACGCCGGCGATGCGATCGACGATCAGCAGGTCGGGGTGCTCGCGGGCGAAATCCTCGCTCACCGTGTCGAACACGAACTTCTCGGAGTCGCCCATCGTGTCGGGCGGATTGTAGAGCGCGGGGAAGTCGTCGCACCGCGCGTAAACGCCCTGAAGCACCCACATGGTCAGGAACCGGGTGGTCATGCGGCCGCCGATATAGTTCACCATTGGCCAGAACGGATAGATGCCCGGAGACAGGACCAGGATGGTCCGATTCGGTGCGTTCTGTTCGATGATGTGCTGGAGCCGGCCGCCGATCGAGTCCTCGAACTGGCGCTGTTTGTAGAAGGGCGGCGTGTAGAGGGCGGCCTGGAAATAGAGCAGGACCATGAAGGTGGCGCAGATCACCGCCACCGGCAGGCGGTGGGCGTTGCGGCTGATCGGCAGGTAGCGGTCGACGGTCTGGGAGACGGTGAGGGCTGCGAGGAGAATGGCGGCCGAAAGTGCCGGCAGCACGTGATAGGGCCAACCCTTGGCCTGGCCGATGGCCGAGAGGGCCGCGCCCACGCCGAACACCACGAGCACGCGCGCGGCGATGGTCTTGGTGAAGACAATGGCGAGCAGGCCGAAAATGCCGAGCGCCAGGAGGGTGGGGCCCAGCACGTTGCTGGTCAGCACCTCGCGCCAGCCTGCCTCGCCGATCGGCGCATAGGCCTCGATCGCCAGCGGCAGCACGAAATGCCCGAATTCGGGGAAGAGCAGATACATGATCGCCAGGTGAGCCACAGCCATCAGGCCGATTGCCCACGGGATCGGGTCGGTGAAAGTCGGGCGCACGCCGCGCCGGAACAGCAGGTAGAGTTCGACCGCCGCCGGGATGGCGAGATAGTGCGGCTTCATGGCGAGCGCGACGCCGGCCACGAGGCCCACCAGGATCGAGGCGAAGCGCGACGGGCTCACGCCTTCGGCGCGTGCCATCGAGGCGATCAGGTAGGGCGCGCAGGCCACGAACATGATGTGCTCGCGCTGACCGAAATGCTCGTTGGGCAGCACGGAAAACAGGAAAAGCAGAACCGGCGGCAGCAGCGCCTCGGTGAGCGCATGGTCGGCCGACGGAACGAGACGGATGAGCCGCCGGCAGGCCCAGAATGAGGCGAAGATACCGGCCACCACCCAGGCGGTGAACCAGAAGGCCACCGTGCCGGGCAGGAGCCTGGCGGTCAGCACCGGCAGTCCGTGGACGATGAAGGTCAGGGGCAGGTTTTCGTCCAGCACCTCGACATAGAGTTTCTCGCCACCGATCCAACGAGTCGACACATCGAGGATCGCGGCGACGTCGTGGTTGATGGGCGGGAAGAAATAGCCCGCGAGCCAGAGGATCGGCAGGGCGAACAGGGGGACCAGCAGGAGCCGCTCGACGCGCGGCGGAATGGTCGGAGGTTTGGTGTGAACGGTTGGCAAGGCGGGGCGAAGATATCATAAGCGGACGGGAAGAGGAGACTTCCCGGGAGAGGCCACTTCGTGGAACGGGCCGAGTACGAGCATATGCATGCGGTGGAAGACCGCATGTGGTGGTATCGCGGCCTGCGCCGCCTGGTTTTGGACCAGCTCGCCCGGGCGCTGCAGCCATCGCGGGCCGGTGGGCCGGTCCTCGATGCCGGGTGCGGCACCGGCGGCATGCTGCGGGTTCTGGGCCCGGCCGTCGCCAGCCGGCCGACCATCGGTCTCGAATACGATCCCGTGGCCGCGGGCCTGGCGAAGGCCAAGGCGGATCGTCCGGTCGTCTCGGGGTCGGTCAATGAACTGCCCCTCGGCAATGGAACCCTCGGCGCCTATGTATCGCTCGACGTGCTCTGCCACGCCAACGTCGACCCGGCGCGTGCCCTGAAAGAGGCGTATCGCTGCCTTGCACCGGGCGCGATCGCGGTCTTCAATCTGCCGGCCTATTCCTGGATGCTGTCGGCCCACGACAGGCGCGTGCACAACGCCCGCCGCTTCACACGTGGTGAAGCACGCGCACTGATCGTCGCGCCGGGCTTCCGTATCTTGCGGGCGAGCTATTGGAACACGCTCCTGTTTCCCTTGATGCTCATCCACCGGCTGGTCGAGCGCGGCGACGCGCAGAGCGACGTGCGCGACTATCCGCGCTGGCTCGACGCAATCTTCTCCACTGCGCTCGCCATCGAGCGCGCCGCCCTCGGCGCCGGCCTCAGCCTGCCGTTCGGCGGTTCCCTCATGATCGTGGCGGTGCGTGATGCTTGAGACTTCAGACGAGGGTCCGGCCCTCTCCATCGTCGTGCCCGTTTACAACGGCGCGGCGACCGTGGGCGAGCTGGTGAAGGCGCTGCGCGCCCTCGAGATCGAGGGCGGGCTGGAAATCGTCCTGGTGGTCGACGGCAGTCCGGACAACAGTCTCGACGTCTGCAAGCAGCTCGCGACCGAGCCCGGTGCGCCGGTGACCGTGCTCAGCCTCAGCCGCAATTTCGGCGAGCACAACGCCGTCATGGCGGGCTTCGCGCGGGCGCGCGGCGCCTATGCGATCACCATGGACGACGACCTGCAGAACCCCCCCGAGGAAGTCCGCCGCCTGTTCGAGCATGCGCGCGACGGCAACTACGATGCGGTCTACACCTACTACGAAGAGAAGAAGCACGCGGCCTGGCGCAATCTCGGCAGCCGCTTCACCAACTGGTGCGCCGACAAGCTCATCGACAAGCCGCCGGGCCTCTATCTCTCGAGCTTTCGCTGCGTTTCGCGCTTTCTGCGCGAGCGGGTCGTATCGAGCTACGAGGGGCCGGCGCCCTATGTCGACGGCCTGATCTTCCAGATCACCCAGAACGTCAGTCGCCTGCAGGTCAACCATCTGCCGCGTGCCGAGGGGCGCTCGAACTACACGTTGCGCCGCCTGCTGCGACTGTGGCTGGCGATGTTCCTGAACTTCTCGGTGATGCCGCTCCGGCTTGCGACGATTCTCGGCCTGGTGTTCGGCGCCTTGGGTGCCGTCGCCGCCGGCATCACGATCATCGAGGCGATCATCTCCGACAGGGCGCCTCAGGGCTGGGCGTCGCTGATGGTCGCGGTGCTGGTGCTCGCGGGCGTGCAGTTGCTCGTGATCGGCATGATCGGCGAATATCTCGGCAGCATGTTCCTGGCCGTGAACCGCAAGCCGCAATACCTCGTGCGGGAAGTCGTCAGGCGCGGCACGGAAGGGCTCGACATCGAGCACCCGAAGGTCGATACGCGGGCGGCTGGCCAGCCGCATCGCGAGCCTTCGCATGAGCCACCACACGGGCCGCGCCACAGGGAGAGCTGAAGCATGACGATCTACTACGTGGCGCTCGGGATCGGCATTCTGGCCGGAATCGGCGGCCAGATCCTGCTCAAGGCGGGAGCGGACGCGCCTGATTTCGTGAGCCAGCTGCTGCGCCCCTCGACCATCGCGGGCCTGGCGCTCTACGGCTCGGCGGCCTTCCTCTACATCGTCGCTCTGCGGAAGATTCCGGTTTCGGTGGCTTTTCCCAGCGTGTCGCTTTCCTATGCGATCGTCGCAGTGGCCGGCCACTTCCTTTTCGGTGAGCCGTTCGGCATCAAGCAGATCGGCGGCATTGCTCTAATCGTGGGTGGTGTCGTCCTCATCAACCAGAGCTGAGGAGCCTTCCCGTGAACTACGAGCAGATCAAGTACGAGACCAAGGACGGTATCCTCACCATCACCCTCAACCGTCCCGACAAGCTCAACGCCTTCACCGGCAAGATGCTCTCGGAACTGCTCGACGCGATGGACCGCGCCGACCGCGACGACGACGTGCGCGCCGTCGTGTTCACCGGTGCGGGCCGCGGCTTCTGCGCCGGTGCCGACCTTTCGGGCGGCGCCAACACCTTCAATGCCGAGAATCGCGGGCCGGTCGATCCCGGGCTCGATGGACATCGCGACGGCGGTGGTCTCTTCACGCTGCGTCTCTATGAATCGCTGAAGCCCACCATCGCCGCCTGCAACGGACCGGCGGTCGGCGTCGGCATCACGATGCAGCTGGCCATGGACATCCGCCTCGCCTCCGAGGCGGCGCGCTACGGCTTCGTCTTCACGCGCCGCGCCATCGTCATGGAAGCCTGCTCCAGCTGGTTCCTGCCGCGCCTCGTTGGACCGCAGCAGGCGCTGGAATGGGTGATGACCGGTCGCGTCTTCTCCGCCGAGGAGGCGCTGAACGGGCGTCTGGTGCGCTCCCTCCACAAGCCCGACGATCTCCTGCCGGCCGCCTATGCGCTGGCGCGCGAGATTGCCGACAACACTGCGCCGGTCTCGGTCGCGCTCAATCGCCAGATGATCTGGAAGATGCTGGGCGCCGACCATCCGATGGAAGCCCACAAGGTCGATTCGAAGGGCATCTACTCGCGCGGCAAGTCGGACGACGTGAAGGAGGGCGTGACCGCCTTCCTCGAGAAGCGTCCGGCGCGCTTCCCCATGAAGGTGAGCGACGGCATGCCGTCCTATTTCCCGTGGTGGCCGGAGCGTAAGTTCAACTAGCCGGCCTCTATCCGTGACGGGCGGCGGTTGCCGTACCGCGCGCCTTGCGGCAAGCTGCCGGAAAACAAGCCTGTTGCGGAGGAAACGAATGACCAAGCTGCAGATGCGGCGCCGGACCTTGCTGGCGGCCGCCCCGATGATGCTGGTGGCCCCCCATGTCGTGCGGGCGCAGGCCAAGCCCGAAAAGAGCAAGGTCATCCTGGCCGTGGGCGGCAAGTCGGCACTCTATTATCTTTCGCTGACGATTGCCGAGCGCAAGGGCTTCTTCAAGGAAGCCGGCATCGACGTCGAGATCAACGACTTCCAGGGCGGCGCCAAGTCGTTGCAGGCGCTGATGGGCGGCAGTGCCGATGTCGTCGCCGGCGCCTACGAGCACACGATCCGCATGCAGCAGCGCGGCCAGGACGTAACGGGCTTCGCCCTGATCGGCCGCGGCATGCAAATCTGCATCGCCTTGCGCAACGACGTGGCCGCCAGGGTGAAGGGCCCGGCCGACATCAAGGGCATGAAGTTCGGTGTCACGGCGCCCGGCTCCTCGACCAACATGCTGCTGAACTTCTGGGCGGCCAAGGGCGGGCTGAAGGCCAGCGACGTGGTGGCGATTGGCGTCGGCGCCGGCGCTTCGGTCATCGCCGCGGTCGAGAAGGGCGAAGTCGACGGTGTCTCCCAGACCGATCCCGCGCTGACCATCCTGACCGACAAGAACCTGGTGAAGGTGGTCGTCGATACGCGCACGACCAAGGGCAATCAGGAAGTGTTCGGCGGTCCCTTTCCGGCGGCCAGCCTCTATTCGCAATCCGACTTCATCAAGAAGAACCCGGGAACGACCCAGGCGCTGGCCACGGGTATCGTGCGCGCGAACCAGTGGCTGCAGACCGCTTCCCCGGCCGATGTCGCCAATGCGGTGCCGGAGGGCTACCTGCTGGGCGACCGTGCGGTCTACGAGAAGTCGTTCGCGGGCGTTCGCGAGACGATCTCGCCGGACGGCACCATGCCCGCCGGTGCGATGGAGAATTGTCTCAAGTTCCTGGCGGAGAGCGATCCCGGCATCAAGGCCGGGTCGGTCAAGCTCGCCGACACCTGGAACAACGAGTTCGCCCAGCGCGCCGCCAAGCGCAGCTAATTCGACGTGACGATGACGCAGGAAGTGCCGGCGCTCGCGCTGGCCGACATCACCTGTCGCTTCGCCGCCCGCGACGATGCGAGCAAGGCCTACACGGCGGTGGCGAACGCCACGCTGAACGTCGCGCGCGGCGAGTTCGTTTCGGTGGTCGGACCGACCGGCTGCGGCAAGTCCACCCTGCTCAACGTGGCGGCGGGGCTGCTGGAGCCGTCGTCCGGCACGGTCGAGGTGTTCGGCGAGCGGCTGATGGCGGCCAGTGGCGTGAACCGGCGCGCGGGCTACATGTTCCAGGCCGATGCGCTGATGCCGTGGCGCACGGGTATCGACAATGTGGTCGCCGGTCTCGAATTCCGCGGCGTGCCGCGGGCCGAGGCGGTGTCGCAGGGGCAGGCCTGGTTGCGCCGTGTCGGCCTCGCGGGGTTTGGCGACCGCTATCCGCACCAGATGTCGGGCGGCATGCGCAAGCGCCTGGCGTTGGCCCAGACGCTGATCCTCAGCCCGGACATCCTGTTGATGGACGAGCCCTTCTCGGCGCTCGACGTGCAGACGCGCCAGCTCATGGAGAACGAGCTGCTGGCGCTGTGGGCCGAGGACCGCAAGTCGGTGCTGTTCATCACCCACGATCTCGAGGAAGCCATCGCGCTCTCCGACAGGGTCGTGGTCCTGTCGGCCGGCCCGGCGACGCGGCCGATCGGCGATTTCAGGGTCGATCTGCCGCGGCCGCGCGACGTCTCGGAAATACGCATGACGCCGGCCTTCCTCGACCTGCATCGCGAGATCTGGGCGGCGATGAAGGAAGAGGTGCTGAAGGCCTACGAACAGCAGAAGGCGATCTGAGATGCGGCTCAGGATCCTGCAACTGCTTCTCCTCGGCCTGTTGATCGTGGCCTGGTACGCGATGACAGCGCCGGGGCTGATCCCACCCTTCTATTTCGACAAGGCCAACCGGGCCGCCTTCTTCTTCGGCGAGCCGCAGAAGGTTTTCTGGGTGATCGTCGACTGGTTCGCGAGCGGTGAGATCTTCCCTCATCTCGGCATCACCCTGCTCGAGACGGCGCTGGGCTTCACGATCGGCGCGGCCTCCGGGCTGGGCATCGGCCTGTGGCTGGCGCTGTCACCCACCGCCTCGGCGATCACCGATCCCTACATCAAGGGCTTCAATTCGATGCCGCGCGTCGTGCTGGCGCCGATCTTCGCGGTCTGGTTCGGCCTCGGCATCTGGTCGAAGGTGGCGCTCGGTGTGACGCTCGTCTTCTTCGTGGTGTTCTTCAATGTCTACCAGGGCGTGCGCGAGGTCAGCCCCAACCTGATCGCCAACGCCCGCATGCTGGGCGCCTCGCAACGCCAGCTCCTGCGCTCGATCTACCTGCCGAGCGCCATGAGCTGGGTGTTCGCCAGCCTGCACAACGCAGTGGGCCTGGCCTTCGTGGGCGCCGTGGTCGGCGAATATCTCGGCTCGTCGATGGGCGTGGGCTACCTGATCCTCCAGGCCGAGGGCACGTTCGACATCAACACGGTGTTTGCCGGCATCCTTGTGCTGACCGCCTGCGCCCTCGTGCTCGACAGCCTGGTCGGTGTCGTCGAGCGCCGGCTGATGACCTGGCAGCCGAAGGCGGGGCAGACGGAGAAAGTTTAGCTACCTGCCGGTAAACCGCGCGGCCCGCTTCTCGAGATAGTGGGCCACGCCTTCCTTGAAGTCCGAGGTCTGGAAGGACAGTTCCATTTCGTGATTTGCCTGGAGCGTGGCCTCGGCCAGCGTCTGGAACTCGGCCTCCCACAGCTGGCGCTTCATCACCGCCACCGAGCGCGGCGAGACGGTGTTGGCGAGAAGGGTGGCGTAGGCCCGGGCCTCGGCCAGCAGCTTGTCGTCGGGGATGACCCGGTTCACGAGGCCCATCGCCAGCGCCTCGGGTGCGCGGAACTTGCGGGCCGAGCAGAGCAGATCGAGCGCCGCCGGCAGGCCGACCAGCCGTGGCAGTAGCCAGCTGATCCCGTGCTCCGCGATCAGGCCACGCTGGGCGAAGGCGGTGGTGAAGACGGCCGATTCGCCTGCGAAACGCAGGTCGGCATAGAGCGGGATCACCATGCCGAGCCCGGCGGCCGGGCCGTTGATCGCCGCGATGATGAACTTCGGGATCGCCGGGAAGTAGGAGTAGTTCATCCTGAATTCGGGCAACGTGCTGCCGCCGGGCAGTCCCTCCTGGACCCTGGTCGAGCGGTCGGCCGAGGCGCCCGAGCCGATCGCCTGGAGGCCGCCCATGTCGGCCCCGGCGCAGAAGCCGCGGCCGGCGCCGGTCAGGATGATGGCCCGCACTTCCGAATCGGCACCCGCCTTGTGCATGGCGTCCTTGAGGTCGAAGTGCATCTGCCGGGTCCAGGCATTGAGCTTCTCGGGGCGGTTGAGCGTGATCGTGCAGACGCGATCGGCGACGTCATAGAGGACGGTCTCGTACGCCATATGGGGGTCTCCTCCTGTGCATTCTTGTGAGTGGCATGATGGGCAAAAGGCCGCGACGATACAAACGCGGAGGAGAGTGCCGGACCCGGCACGCGCGCGCGCCCGGTAATCTTGCAGTCTGTACGAGATTAATGAAGAAGAGGCGGTAAATGGCAAAGCGAGAGTTCGCCCATCCCAGCGAGATGCAGAAGCACGTGGGAGAGGAAATCGGCGTGAGCGACTGGGTCGAGATCACGCAGGAGCGGATCAACCTCTTCGCCGATGCGACCGGCGACCATCAATGGATCCATGTCGACGTCGAGCGCGCCAAGAAGGACATGCCGGGCGGCAAGACCATCGCCCACGGGTTCCTGACCCTGTCGCTGATCCCGATGCTCAGCCAACAGATTTCGCACATCAACAACGTGCGCAACGGCATCAACTACGGCTGCAACAAGGTGCGCTTCACCAGCCCGGTGCCGGCCGGCTCGAAGGTGCGGGCGCGCGCCAAACTGATCGCCGCGGATCCAATGGACAAGGGCGGTGTCCGCCTGACCAACCAGGTCACCATCGAGATCGAGGGCCAGGAGCGTCCGGCCTGCGTCGCCGAGACCATGGCCATCGTCTACGGCACCTGAGGCACCGCGGTTGCTGACACGCGAGGACCTCACGTCGGAGCGGATCGACCAGATCGTCGCCGACGCCCGAGCCGCCGGGTACGACTTTTTCCTGTCGTCGCCGGAGCGCGAGGCCAGCCTCAACGCCGCGCTGCTCGATCATCCGCCGGGCGAGGAGACCTGGATCTTCGCCTACGGCTCGCTGATGTGGAATCCGGCTCTCGACTATGCCGAGGTCCAGCCGTGCCGGGTGGAGGGCTGGCGCCGGTCCTTCTGCTTCTGGACGCCGATGGGGCGGGGCACGCCCGAACTGCCGGGCCTGATGCTGGCGCTGGCCGACGGCGGCGCGTGCGAGGGCATCGCCTACCGTCTGTCGCCGGGACTGGAACGTCAGGAGCTGGGCCTCCTGTGGAATCGCGAGATGCTGGCGGGCGTCTACAAGCCGCTCTGGGTCCCGACCAGGCTGCGGGACGGTCGCACCGTCAGCGCCATGACCTTCGTCGTCGAGACCGGGCATTGCCAGTATTGCGGCGACCTGCCGATCGAGCGCGCGGCCTATCACATCGCCTTTGCCGAGGGCCGTCGCGGTGCTTGCCGCGAGTACCTGCTGAACACGGCGGAGCATGCGCGGTCGCTGGGCATCCACGACCCCTATCTCGAGGAGCTGGTGGAGCGCGTCGTCCGGTTGCGGGAAGAGCAGGCACCCGGTACGGCCGTGGCCTGAACCGGCCGCACCTCGCCTCTCGGAAGCCGCTGTACTGCAGAGGGTGCGTGGTAGCAGGGCCTGTGACATAGTCGCGGCGTGTCCGCTCTCGTAGCCCGCTGGCTCGCGCTGCCGCCGAATTTGCGCGGGATTCTCTGGGTCGCTTTCTCGGGCGTCCTGTTCGCGCTGCTGAACGTCTTCACGCTGATCCCGGCGCAGCATCTCAATCCCTATGTGATGGCGTTCCTGCGCTATTTCTTCGGCGCGCTATTCCTCGTGCCGATCGTGATGCGGCTTGGCCTCTACCGTTCGTTGCACACGAGGCGGCTGCCGCTGCACATCTCGCGCGGCGCCATCCATACCGCGGGCATGATGCTGTGGTTCGTGGCGCTGCCGCTCACCACCCTGGCCGAGATCACGGCGCTGGGCTTCACCGGTCCGATCTTCGTCACGATCGGCGCCGCGCTGTTCCTCGCCGAGAAGGTACGTCTGCGGCGCTGGATGGCCGTCATCGTCGGCTTCATCGGCGCCATGATCATCATCCGGCCGGGCTTCGGCGACATCCATATCGGCGTCATCTGCATCCTGATCTCGACGCCGATTTTCTCGGCCTCGAACCTGATCTCCAAGGCGCTGGCCCGTACCGATTCGGCGACCACGATCGTGATCTGGCAGAACATCGTGATCGTCGCCTGCGCCCTGCCGTTCGCGCTGTGGTTCTGGCAGACGCCGCAGTGGGGCGACATCATCTGGTTCCTGCTCGCAGGCGCGGCCGGTACGCTCGGCCATATCTGCCAGCAGCGCGGCTACCAGCTCGCCGACATCACGCTGCTGCAGCCGATCGGCTTCCTGTCGCTGATCTGGAACACGATGCTGGGCTATTTCCTGTTCTTCCAGAAGCCCGACGTCTGGACCTTCGTCGGCGCGGCCGTGATCTTCGCGAGCGCCCTCTACATCTCCCATCGCGAGGCGGTGCGGCGCGCGCAGATCAAGACGGCGGCTTCACAAGCCACTCCGGAGGCTTGAAGTCCTTCAGATCACGCACCACGACCTCATCCTGAGAGTCTGGCCAGAAATGAATTGAATCGATTCAAGCACTTACCTCATCCTGAGGAGCCGCGCCTTGCGCGGCGTCTCGAAGGATGGGCAACAGGCAAGGTGCGCGTTCCCACCCTGCGAGACGCATCGCTACGCGATGCTCCTCACGATGAGGTCAGGGCTGGTCTTTGGAGAAGAAGAAAGCCCGAAGGCTCAGCCGCCGGTCACGCTCATGTGGCGGGGGACGGCGGGGCCGCTGTGGCGGCGGTCGATGATGAAATCGTGGCCCTTGGGTTTGCGCGCGATCGCCTCGGTGATGGCGCGGTCCAGCACCTCGTCGCTCTCCGACGCGCGCAGCGGCGCGCGCAGGTCGGCCGCATCCTCCTGGCCCAGGCACATATAGAGCGTGCCGGTGCAGGTGAGGCGCACGCGGTTGCAGCTTTCGCAAAAATTGTGGGTCAGTGGCGTGATGAAGCCCAGACGTCCGCCGGTCTCCTCGACCCGGAAGTAACGCGCGGGGCCGCCGGTCCGATAATCCGTCTCGGTGAGCGTGAAGTGGCGGGCGATCTCGGTGCGTGCCAGCGACAGCGGCAGATACTGGTCGAGCCGCGCTGCGTCGCCGATCTCGCCCATCGGCATGACCTCGATCAGCACGAGGTCCATGCCGCGCCCATGGCTCCAGCGGATCATCTCCTCGAACTCGCCGTCGTTGACCCCGCGCAGCGCCACCGCATTGATCTTGATGGCAAGCCCGGCGCGCTGGGCGGCGTCGAGGCCGCGCATCACCTGGTCGAGGTCGCCCCAGCGCGTGAGCTGGCGGAACTTGTCGCGATCGAGCGTGTCCATCGAGACGTTGACCCGGCGCACGCCGATGTCGGCCAGCTCCTGGGCGTATTTGGCGAGCTGGCTGCCGTTGGTGGTGAGGGTGAGTTCTTCCAACGCGCCGCTGTCGAGATGTTTTCCGAGACCGCGGAACAGCGACATCACGTTCTTGCGCACCAGCGGCTCGCCGCCCGTCAGCCGCAGCTTCTTGACGCCGCGACGGATGAAGGCCGTGCACAGCCGCTCCAGCTCCTCGAGCGACAGGACTTCCGCCTTGGGCAGGAAGGTCATGTCCTCGGCCATGCAGTAGACGCAGCGGAAATCGCAGCGATCCGTCACGGAGACGCGGAGATACGAGATATGGCGGCCGAACGGGTCGATCATGGCTCTTCCGTTACGATGACGCCCGGATAATGGGCATGCGACATACCCCCTGCAAGGGGCGATTCCGAGGCCGAATTGGTCAGCAGCCGCAGGAGATTGTCGACCGTGTCGGCCTCGCCGGCCGGCTTGTCGGTCCGGATGCGGTTGATGCGCGGGAAACGCATGGCCACCCCCGATTTGTGGCGGGTCGAGCGGGCGATGCCGTCGAAGGCGATTTCCAGCACCAGCTTCTGCTCGACCTCGCGGACCGGACCGTAGCGGTTGGTCGTGTGGTCGCGCACCCATTTGTCCAGCCAGCGCAGCTCCTCGTCTGTGAAGCCGAAATAGGCCTTGCCCACGGGGGCCAGCTCGCGTCCGCCCGCCGCGCTGTCGCGCCAGCAGCCGAAGGTGAAATCGGAGTAGAAGGAGCTGCGTTTGCCGTGGCCGCGCTGGGCATACATCATCACGCAGTCCGCGAGCATGGGATCGCGCTTCCACTTGAACCACGGGCCCTTGGGCCGGCCGGACAGATAGGCGCTGTCGCCGCGCTTCAGCATCAGCCCCTCGATGCCGTCGGCCCGCATCTCCTCGCGCTTGGCGGCGAGCTCCGCCCAGTCGGCGAAGGTCACCAGCGGCGAAAGGTCGAAGCGCGGACGCTCCTTCAGGGCGATCCAGGCTTCGAGGCGGATGCGACGCTCGTCGAAGGAGAGGCCGCGCAGGTCCTCGCCCTCCAGCCACAGCACGTCGTAGAGGCGGACATGCGCCGGATGCTCCTTCAGTATCTTCGGGGTCACCGTCTTGCGGTTCAGCCGCTGCTGCAGGTCGTTGAACGGCGCAACCGCCGTGTCGCGACGCACCAGCAGTTCGCCGTCGAACACACCCTCGAAGTCGATGGCCTCGATGATGTCGGGAAAGGCCCCGGACACATCCTCGCCGGCGCGGCTATAGAGCCGCTTCAAGCCTCCGGAGGCCGCCACCTGCACGCGGATTCCGTCCCATTTCCATTCGGCCCGGAAATGCGCGGGGTCGAGCGCGTCGAGTTCGCTGCGGTCTATGGGATTGGCCAGCATCGCCGGCAGGAACGCCGCACCCGCATTGCTGCTGGGCCGCGGCGCGCCCTGCAGCAGCCAGTCGAACAGCGGCCGGTAGGGCGCTTCCAGCCCGTGCCAGATCTCCTCTACGGCATCGACCGGCTGGCTGCCGATGTTGGCGACCGCCTGCTTGGCGAGCCGCGCCGAGACGCCGACCCGCAACGCGCCCGTGAGGAGTTTCAGCAAGGCCCAGCGGCCCGTCGAATCGAGCGCATCCAGCCAGCGCTTCAGGATCGCCGGCGTCTGCGTGCGCGTGGCCCGCTGCAGCGTCTCGACGACGTCGGCGAGCGTCGGGGGCGGCCCGGCGGCGGGGTCGGTCTCCCAGATCAGGGCGAGCGTCTCGGCGAGGTCGCCGACATAGTCGTAGGAGAGGGCGAACAACACCTCGCCGATCTTCTCCTGGCCGAAGCCGCGCAGCAGCGCGGGCTTGGCCGAGGGAAAATCGAGGCCGCCGGTCAGCGCCGCCAGCGCCCAGCCGCGATCGGGATCGGGCGTCTCGAGCAGGTAGGTCTCGATCAACCGCAGCTTGGCGTTACGGGCCGGTTGGAAGGAGAGGGAGTCGAGAAGGCGGGCGAAGGCCTGCACGGTTCAGGACTCCTCGTCCTCGCGGCCGGCGAGGTGCAGCGCCTCGGCGTCGATGCCGAGACCGCGTGCATAGTGGACGAGCGCCTCCTCGCGGCCGTGCGTCACCCAAATTTTCGGCGCGCCGACATCCTTCAGGGTTTGCGTGAGTTCCGGCCAGTCGGCGTGATCGGAGATCACCAGCGGCAGTTCGGCGCCGCGTTGCCGGGCGCGGGCGCGGACGTTCATCCAGCCCGAACACACCGCGGCGATCGGCTCGGCGAAGCGCCGCGACCAACGGTCGGCGAGGGCCGAGGGCGGGCAGAGCACGATGGCGCCCTTGAAGGTCTCGAGGATCGCCTCGGAGACGGGCGCGACATCACCGAGATCGACGCCATGATCCTGGTAGAGCTTGCACAGGGACATCAGGCCGCCATGCAGCCAGATGCGCTTGTCGTAGCCCGCTTCCCGCAGCAGGCGGATGACCCTCTGGCACTTGCCGAGCGCATAGACACCCACCAGATGAGTGCGCTCGGGGAACGTGTCGACGGAGCGCAGCAGCTTGCCGATCTCGCCGGCATCGGAGGGATGATGGAAGACCGGCAGCGCGAAGGTCGCCTCGGTGATGAACACGTCGCACGGTACGGGCTCGAACGGCGGGCAGGTCGGGTCCGGCCGGCGCTTGTAGTCGCCCGACACGACGATGCGCTGGCCCTTGTATGCCAGCACTGCCTGCGCCGAACCGAGAATGTGGCCGGCCGGGGCGAAGCCGACCTCGACGTCGCCGATTCGCACGCTCTCGCGGTATTTCAGCGCCTGCTGCTCGGTGTCGGGCATGTCCTGGAAACGCGTGCGCATGATCGCGAGCGTTTCCGGTGTCGCCAGCGCCTTGCGATGACCCGGCCGCGCATGGTCGCCATGCCCGTGCGTGATCACCGCGCGCGGTACGGCAAAGGCCGGATCGATATAGAAATCGCCCGGTTCGCAGTAGAGGCCGCGCGGCGTCGGGTAGAGCCACGTACGGGGATTCAGGGTCTCGGTTGCCGTCGTGATTGCCATGGCTCCTGATGAATCCTACCCCACAGATATGGGGCTTAACGCGTGTTATGCATGGGGTGTTGGCGAGTTTGACAACATTCCTTGGTGTTGGCATTTTTGCCAACACAATGAACGCCACGCTGATCGTTCGCTCCAAGACGGTTACCGCTGAAGGAGACATTATCGAATTCGTTGTGTGGCGTGTTCCAGTCCCTGTGCCGCCAAGCCGGCATGATTTCAAGTATCGTGCGGCTTATGTCGTCGAGGGGAAACGGGTCGTCGGCTTCGACAACGAACGTGGCAAGGGAGACCATAAGCACGTCATGGGCCACGAGACGGTTTACCGGTTCACGTCGGTCGAGCAGATGATCGAGGATTTCATCAGTGAGGTCGATGCCATTCGGAGGCAAAGATGACGAAGCGCACCTTAACCATCCGGCTAAAGCAAGATTGGAAATCCAGCCTGAGAGCCGCAGCACGCAAGGCGGCCAGCAAGAGTTACCAGGGCGAGGAACTCCATTTTCAGACGGCTGCTGTTTTCTTTTCAAAGCTCACTGAGCGGCGATGGGAGCTCATCGGTGCTTTGCAAGGAAAGGGCGCGATCTCGATTAGAGAGCTGGCACGCCAATCCAAGCGCGATGTTAAGCGTGTGCATGAGGATGTGGCTACTCTGGTCGAATTGGGCATCTTTGAGCGAGAGGCCTCGGGCGTCTCGTGTCCGTTCGACCTGATTCACGTCGACTTTGAGATTGCCAGAGCGGCTTGAGGTTGGTTGCGGCACAGTTGCTTCCCGACCTGTTTGCACGCTGGTTCGAAAGTCGCGGCTGGGCGCCGCGGCCGCATCAGCTCGCGCTGGTCGATCTGGCGCGGCGGGGCAAGAGCGCGCTGCTGATCGCGCCGACCGGCGGCGGCAAGACGCTGGCGGGGTTCCTTCCGTCACTGATCGAACTCACGGAGCGGCGGCAGGCCGGCCAGGACCTTGCCTACAAGAAGGGGCAGGGGGAGCTGCACACGCTCTACATCTCGCCGCTGAAGGCGCTCGCCACCGACATCCGCCGCAACCTCGAACAGCCGCTGGCCGAGATGCAGCTGCCGGTGCGCGCCGAGAGCCGGACCGGGGACACGCCCCAGAGCCGGCGCTTGCGCCAGCGAGAGCGGCCGCCCGACCTGCTGATGACGACACCGGAGTCGCTGGCGCTGCTGCTGTCCTATCTCGATGCGGCGAAGTTCTTCGCCAGCCTGAAATGCGTGATCATCGACGAGTTGCACGCCTTCGCCACCAGCAAGCGCGGGCATCACCTGGCGCTCTGCCTGTCGCGGCTGGCGACGCTCGCGCCGCAGGCGCGTTTCGTCGGCCTGTCGGCCACGGTCGCCGATCCGCCGGAACTCGCCGGGTTCCTCAATCTGCGAGACGAGCCGGTTGAGATCGTCATGGGCGAGCCCGGCGCGCCGCCGGTCGTGTCGATCATCGACGCGCACGAGCGGTTGCCGTGGGGCGGGCACATGGGACGCCATGCGGTGCCCGAGATCTACAACATCATCCGGCAGCACAAGACCTCGATCATCTTCGTCAACACGCGCGCCCAGGCGGAGCTGGCCTTCGACGCGCTGTGGCGGATCAACGACGACAATCTGTCGATCGGCCTGCATCACGGTTCGCTGGCGGTCGAGCAGCGGCGCAAGGTCGAGGCGGCGATGGCGGCGGGCAAATTGCGCGCGGTGGTCGCGACCTCGTCGCTCGATCTCGGCATCGACTGGGGCGATGTCGACCTCGTCATCCAGATGGGCGCGCCCAAGGGCGTCAGCCGCCTGATGCAGCGCATCGGCCGCGCCAACCACCGGCTCGACGAGCCCAGCCGCGCCATGATCGCGCCGGCCAATCGCTTCGAGGTGCTGGAATCGCTGGCCGCGCTCGAAGCCGTCGAGGCGCGCGAACTGGACGGCGATCCACCGCGGCCACCGTGTCTCGACGTGCTGGCCCAGCACATCGTGGGCTCCGCCTGCGCCCAGCCGATCGACCGCGAGGCCTTCTTCGCCGAGGTGCGGCGGGCGCAGCCCTATCGCGACCTGCCACGCCAGGATTTCGACGACACGTTCGACTTCGTGGCGACCGGCGGCTACGCATTGGCGGCCTACGATCGCTGGCACCGGCTGAAGCAGCTTCCCGACGGACGCTGGATGCTGGCCTCGCCGCTGGTGGCCAAGCAATTCCGCATGAATGTCGGCACCATCGTCGAGTTGCCCCTGATGAAGGTACGGCTGCGCCGCGGCGCGGTGCTGGGCGAGGTCGAGGAGGGCTTCGTGCAGGGGCTGGTGCCGGGCGATACGTTCGTGTTCGCGGGCCGTCTGCTGCGCTTCGAGGGCGTCAAGGAACTGGCGGCGATCTGCTCGCCGGCGACCAGCGGTGATCCCAAGGTGCCGGCCTATGGCGGCGGCCGGCTGCCGCTCTCGACGTTCCTGGCCGCCAGGGTGCGCGGCATTCTGCAGGACCCGCTGAAGCATCCCAAGCTGCCGGCCGAGGTGCAGGAGTGGCTGCGCATACAGGTCTTCCGCTCGATGCTGCCGCCGGCCGACAAATTGCTGGTCGAGGGCTTCCCGAGGGGCGGCAAGCAGTTCCTGGTCGCCTACTGCTTCGAGGGCCGCAACGCGCACCAGACCCTGGGCATGCTGCTGACGCGGCGCATGGAACGCATGGGCCTGCGGCCGCTGGGCTTCGTCGCCACCGACTATGTGCTGGGCCTGTGGGGCTTGCGGCCGGCTTCGCCGAAGCAGCTCGACGAGCTGTTCGACGAGGACATGCTGGGCGACGATCTCGAAGCCTGGATGGACGAATCGAGCATGCTGCGGCGCTCGTTCCGCAACGTCGCGGTGATCGCCGGCCTGATCGAACGCCGCTTTCCCGGCGAGGAGAAGTCGCGCCGCCAGGTCACGTTCAGCTCGGACCTGATCTACGACACGCTGCGCCAGCACGAGCCCAACCATATCCTGCTGCGCGCGACGCGCCAGGACGCGGCCTGGCAGCTCGCCGACCTCAAGCGGCTGGGCGACTTGCTGAAGCGCGCCAAGGGCCGCATCGTCTATCGTCGCCTCGACCGCATCTCGCCGCTCGCCGTGCCGGTGCTTCTCGAAATCGGCAAGGAGCGCGTGCTCGACGGCACCGCCGAGGACGAGCTGCTGGACATCGCCGCGCAGGAGCTGATCGACGAGGCGACGCGTCTCTGACGAACGTCGGAGCAGCTTCAGTGGAAGTCCCGGCTCTGGATGCGGATCTTCGGCCGATCGAGGACGATGCGGCTGCGGTCGTAGTCGGGCTTGGCGCTTGGCTTGGCCGGGACAGTCCTGCTGGAACGGTGGCGCGTGGCATTGGCCTCCGCAACCTTCACGCGGTTCTCTCCCGGATCGCTGCGGACGTCATCGCCGCGAGGATGGGTCAGGTGAAACAGGTCGAGTTCGGAGATCGAATCGAGTTCGGCCGAAAGGTCCCAGATCTCCTCGGCGACGAGGTGGATCACCTTGTACTGCTTCTCTCCCTCGCACTGGATGCGTCCTCGCACGCCAACCATGCGCGCGCCCATCACGACCCGGCGATACGCTTCGAACACGGTGGGCCAGACCACGAGGTTGGCGATGCCGAACTCGTCTTCGAGGGTGACGAACACCACGCCGGAGGCGGTCCCCGGTCTCTGGCGGACCAGCACCAGGCCGGCCAGGGTCAGGACATCGCCGTTCCTGGCGGATCCCAGCGCCTCGGTACTGGAAATCCCCTGCTGCGCGAAGGTCTGCCGCAGCAGCTGCATCGGATGGGAGCGCAGCGACAGGGAGAAGCTGCTGTAATCGTCCACCACCTGCTCGCCCAGGGTGAGACCGGGCAGGATGACGGCGGGTTCCAGGTCGCGCACCCGCGGTTGGGTGTCGAGCAGGGGCAGCTGCCCCTCCGCAAAGCCGCGCACGGCCCACAACACGTCGCGGCGTGTGAGGCTGAGCGAGGCGAAGGCATCGGCGCGGGCCAGGGCGATGATCTGCTTTTTACTGAGACCGCTACGCCGCCACAGGTCGGCAGGATCGCCATAGGGGGTCGCGCCACGGCGTTCGACCATCCTGTCAGCCGCCTCTTCGGAAAGGCCCGTCACCTGGCGCAGGCCGAGGCGTAGGGCGCAGCGATTGTTCTTCCCCGATTCCAGGGTGCAGTCCCGGTCGCTGGCATTGATGTCGGGCGGCAGTATCTCGACGCCATGATCCCGTGCGTCCCGCACGAGCTGGGCGGGCGCATAGAAACCCATCGGCTGGGAATTGATCAGCGCCGCGGCGAAGACCTCGGGATAGTAGTGCTTCACGTAGGACGAGGCGTAGACCAGGATCGCGAAGCTCGCGGCATGACTCTCCGGAAAGCCGTATTCGCCGAACCCCTGGATCTGCTTGAAGCAGCGCTCGGCGAAGTCCCGGTCGTATCCGTTCTCCACCATCCCTTCGATGAAGGGCTTCTCGAACTTGTGGATGGTGCCGTTGTGGCGGAAGGTCGCCATGGCGCGGCGCAGCCTGTCGGCCTGCTCCGGCGAGAAGCCGGCGCCGACGATGGCGATCTGCATCGCCTGTTCCTGGAAGAGCGGGACCCCCAGGGTTCTTTTCAGGACCGCTTCCAGGTCGGTCTTCGGATAGACGACGGCCTCGGGGTTTGCGCGGTTCTTCAGATAGGGATGCACCATGCCGCCCTGGATGGGCCCCGGCCGCACGATCGCCACCTCGACGACCAGGTCGTAATACTCGCGGGGCTTGAGACGCGGCAGCATCGACATCTGTGCCCGGCTCTCGACCTGGAAGACGCCGACCGAATCGGCGCGGCACAGCATCTCGTAGACACTGGGATCGTCCGGACGCATGCTGAGATCCAGCTTCTTGCCGAAATGTTCCTCGATCATCGTGAAGCTCTTGCGCAAGGCCGTCAGCATGCCGAGCGCCAGCACGTCGACCTTGTAGATGCCCAGCACATCGAGATCGTCCTTGTCCCATTCGACGACGGTGCGATCCTTCATCGCCGCGTTCTGGATCGGCACCAGCTCGTCGAGCCGGTCCTGAGTGAGAATAAACCCGCCGACATGCTGGGAGAGGTGGCGCGGGAAGCCGCACAGGGCCGACGAGAGTTCGAGCGCCAGCATGATGCGCGGATCGACCGGATCGAGGCCGGCTTCCCGCACATGCTCGATCCGCACGCCGCCCGAGCCCATGCCCCACACCGTGTCGGCCATCACCCCCACCGTATCGGGCGAGAGGCCCAGCACCTTGCCGACCTCGCGGATGGCGCTGCGGCTGCGGAACGAGATCACCGTGGCGGCCAGGGCGGCCTTGGAGCGGTGCTTTTCCTCATAGATCCACTGGATGATCTCCTCGCGACGCTCATGCTCGAAATCGACGTCGATGTCGGGCGGCTCGTCGCGGGAATTGGACAGGAAGCGCTCGAACAGAACGTCCGTCTCGGCCGGATTGACCGACGTGATGCCGAGGCAATAGCAGACGGCCGAATTGGCGGCCGAGCCGCGGCCCTGGCACAGGATGCCGCGCCTGCGCGCCTCCGCCACGATCTCATGCACCGTCAGGAAGTAGGGCGCGATATTCTTGAGATCGATGAGCGCGAATTCCTTACGGATCGTGCCGGCCACCTCCGGGGGAACACCGTCGGGATAGCGCCACGCCGCTCCCTCCCAGGTGAGGCGCGTGAGCTGGCCCATGGGCGTCTCGCCGCCTTCGTAGACGATCGGATACTGATAGGTGAGCTGCCGCAGCGAAAAGGTGCAGCGGTCTGCGATCTCCTGCGTGGCGGCAATGGCGTGCGGATGGCGGCGGAACAGGCGTGCCATCTCGACCGGCTCCTTGAGATGGCGCTCGGCACTGGCAAAGCGGCGGAAGCCCAGCGCCTCGACGGTGCAGCCCACCCGAATCGCCGTCACCACATCCTGCAGCGCGCGCCGCTCGGGCACGTGATAGTGCACGTCGTTGGTGGCGACGAACTTCATCCTCATCTCGCTGGCGAGATCGTCGAGCTGGGCCAGACGCCGCGCATCGTCGCCCCGGAACAGCATGGTACCGGCCAGGTAACAGCGGTCGCCGAACAACTCCGCGAGGCGTCGCAGACGGTCGCGGAAGGCCGGGTCCTCCGGCTTGCGTGGCGGCAGCGCGATCGCCAACAGGCCTTCGGCATGTTTGGCGAGATCGTCGAAGCCGATGTCGCACTGCCCCTTCTCGGTGCGCCGGTTGCCCAGGGTCAACAGCCGGCAGAGGCGCTTGTAGGCATCGAGGTCGGTCGGATAGGCGAGCAGCGAATAGCCGTCGCGCGTCTCGAGGCGGCTTCCGACCAGCAGCTTGATCCTGTCCTTCGCAGGGTCCTTCGGGTTCTCCTCGTCTCGTGACGCCGCGAAGGCGCGAACGACGCCGGCCAGGGTGTTGCGGTCGGTGATGCCGATGGCGCTATGGCCAAGCTCGATCGCCCGTTCGACCAGCTCCTGCGGATGCGAACCACCGCGCAGGAAGCTGTAGTTGGTCGTGACCTGGAGCTCGGCGTAATCCATGGCATCAGGGAGCGATGAGTTCGCCGGCCTGGGCGAGCGGCACGCCGCGCACCGGGATGCCCTTGCTCTTCAGGGCCTGCAGGAATTCTTCGTCGGCGCTGACAAGCGGTGCCTTCGCCCCCTCGGCGCAGGCCGCATAGAAGCACGCGTGCACGGGCCGGCCGCATTGCAGGGCGATGGCCAGGGCGCGATTGCGCAGCTGCGGCGATTCGACGAAGGCCGAGATGAACGACGGCAGCGCGATGTTGCGCACGATGGGCTCGGCCTGCTCGATCGTGATCTCGCCGCGCGTCGCCTTCTGCCACGCCAGCTCGGCCACGCCCGCGATCAGGATGTCGGGCGCGATCACCTCGTGGCGGTTGGCCAGCAACGAGCGTGCCTGCGGCCGCAGCGGCTCCTCGACGAACCACTTGATGGCGACGCCGGGATCGACGACGACGATCACGCGTCCGCTCCGCTGTGCGCGACGCTCACCTGTGGCGTCATGGCGGCGATGCGATCGGCTTCCTCCAGCGGATCGACCACCAGCGGTTGGCCCGACGCATAGGTCAGCAGGTCGCGCAGATCGGCCTCGAGCGAGCGGCCCCTGGCGCGCGCATGGTTCTTCAGCCGCTCGATGATCGCGACATCGAGGCCGCGGATGGTGAGCGTGGTGCCCCGTTTGCTCGTCGTTTCCATTTCTTTCCCCTCAGGCGCAGAATCCGTGGACGAACCAGCGGGCCGTCGGCTGGCCATTGGCGGCGAGCCTGTAGGGCCCGTCGCGGAACAGCCAGAAGCGGCCACCGTCATCGTCCTCGACGCGGTAGTAATCACGCACCGGCGGCAGGGTGCCGGCCGGCGGGCGGCTGCCGTCGGGCCGCGGACGCCACCACTCGTCGGCGATCCGCTCCGGTCCGTCGGCGCGCACGATGCGATGGGCATGCCGGCGCCAGCGGAAGACCGAGGGCGGATCGTCGGGCACGAAGGCGGTGACCTCGACGGGCTCGGGCCGCTGCAGCAGGCGGGTCGGCCGTGCGCCCTTGAGGCTGGCGACGCGGCGCCAGGCGCCCGCCGCGGCCGGCTTCGTCGCAACGGTGGCGGCGACCTGGACACGCTCGGGCAGATGGCTGTCGCGCGACAGAAGCCGCACGACGTTCTCCGGGCCCAGCCGCAGCGCCAGCCGGTCGGCGAGGTCGATCGTGCCGTCCATGCCCGAGGCGACCGTGGGCGAATCCTGATGGGGCAGTGCATCCTGCGTGCCGCTCCAGGTTTCGACCTCGGGGGCGGACAGGATCATCAGTTCGACGCCGAAGCCGGGATCGAGTTCGCCGAGCTTCTCCTCGAAGAGCTTCATCAGCTTCGGGTTGTCGCGGTTGGGCCGGCTGGTGCCGATCGAGGCGCGATCGACCGAGCCGTCGACGCGGTAGAGTGCAATCTCGAGCAGGCGAGCACCGACGCCCGCCTGTTCGAACTGGCGGCAGAGGGCGGCCAGCAGGCGGCTGGTCGCGGCGGCGACGTCCTCGCTCCGGCCGATCGGTTCGGCGAAGGCGAGGCGCGTGCGGAAGGCGGGGGGCAGGCGACGCGGCTCGATCGGCTCGTCGAGCCGGCCCAGCGCCTGGTCGATGCGGCGCACCGGCTGCTCACCGAAGCGTCGGACCAGCGGTGCACGCGGCATGGGATAGAGATCACCGATGCGGCGCAGGCCGAGCTTCAGGAAGGTTTCGAGGATCGGCGCCTCGAGACGCAGCCCCTCGACCGGCAGCGGCGCGAGCGCATCGCGCTGGCCGCGCGCCGGACAGAAGAGATCGGCCTGGCGCTCGGCGAAACGCGCCAGCGCCCAGGCCGCGCCCGCCGTGTCGGCCATCGCGGCGCGACAGGAAAGATCGCGCCGGGCGAGGCGCGTAACGAGATCGGCCAGCAGCGCGCGCTCGCCGCTCTCGCCCTCGCCCTCGCCGAAGAGATGCGTGCAGCCCGTCACGTCGAGCAGCAGGCCGGCATCGCCGCCGAAGCCGCCGGTGCTGCAGGCCCGTGCGATGTCATCGGCGACCGCCCCGCCCATCGGGTCGATCGCCACCCAGGGCGTGTAGCGATCGCACCAGGCCGCGATCGCCTCGACCAGGCGGAGGTCGGCCTGCGGCTCGCCTGCGACCGTGACGAGGTCGGGCAGCAGGGCGCGGGCATCGGCCAGCCGCATGTGCGGGCGCAGGCCTGCGGCGCGGGCGTGCGGATTGACGGCGGCGAGGCGCGGGCAGCCCTCGCGCCAGACGACGGTGGCGGCTGCCCTATCCGACCAGTCTTTCTTCGAAGCGCGTGCCAGGCGATCCGTGGAGAGCTTCGGGAACCACAGCGAGACAATGCGTTTCATCGTTCCACTCCAGGAGCCAGGACGGTGTTTCCGCGGCAGACGGCGTGCCGAAACGGTTGCGCTTGAGTTCGAGGCGCCAGCGCGGGGCGCCGACATCCTTGAGGCCCGGCGTCGAGCAGGAGGGGGCAGAGGCGATCCGCCAGCGGGTCGCGCATACGCTCTGCGGCGGCGCCGGCTGGGCGCGCAGCAGCAGGGCGGGGACGCCGTTCTTCTCGGCGGCGAGAGAGAGGCGGCGGCCGGCCGTGGGATCGGCGGCCCGCGTCTCGCCCACGACGGCCGAGATGCCGGGGCAGCGCAGACCTTCTTCCATCGCCCAGAAGAGATCCTCGTCTCGCCGCGCCGTGACCATCAGCAGGCGCGCCGGGTCGAACCACGCCGACAGGGCCGGCGCATAGGGCGCTGCGTCGAACGTGCCGGTAGGGCGGCGGCACCACAGGATCGTGCCGGGCCCGAAGTGACCGAGCAGATGGGCGGCGAAGCCGAGCGCGGCACCGTCGTGCGGCGCCACGCGGCCGGAGGGGGCAGGTCCCGCCTCGATCTCATGCAGGGCACCCGTCAGCAGCCCGCTCTCGGGCAGCAGGGCGTCGATGGCGGGGATCCCGAGCGGAACCGAGGCGGCCCGGCCGCGGCGCCGGACACTGTTGGACCTTTCCAGCCGGCGCACCTTTTCCCGCAAGGAGGCAGGCAGCGGAACGACCCTGTCGTTGGCGGCTCCGGAAGCGGGAGGAGCAAAGGCACTCGGGGAAATGACCGGCATCGCCCCCTCGTCGGTCTGATGGATGGGCTGTGGGTTAAATGTTCGTATTTTGTTCTAGTTGCTTCACAATCGTGAGTCAACGGGACTCAGGACTGGCATATCGAGTGCATCCGGGGAGAAGCTGCCGTCCCGACCCGGAGGCTCCATGACTCTTCGTCTGTCCCTCGTCGCCCTGTGCGCCACCGCTTTCGCCCTGCTGGCCGGACCGGCGCTGGCCCGCTGTTCCAAGAACCTGGTCGAGCTCGGTCCCACCCTGCAGGGGCGCGGCGTGCAGATGGCCTCGCTCGACGGGGCGCAGATGGCGGCCGACACCGCGAGCCGCGCCATCATCACTTTCCTCGGCCATGCCAGCTTCGAGATCGACACGCCGCAGGGTGTGCGCGCCATCACCGACTACAACGGGCTGAACGGCTTCGGCCGCAAGCCCGACATCGTGACGATGAATAACGCGCACTCCACGCACTACACCGACACGCCCGAGGACGGGATCACCTACGTTCTGCGCGGCTGGCCGGATGAGGCCGGTCAGACCGAGGCGCGCCACGACGTCTCGATCAAGGACCTCAAGGTCGCGAACCTGCCGACCAATGCGCGCGACTGGGGTGGCGGCTCGGCGCGCATCAACGGCAACTCGATCTTCACCTTCACCATCGGCGATCTCTGCATCGCCCATCTCGGCCACCTGCATCACCGACTGACCCGGGACCATCTCGACGAACTCGGCCGCATCGACGTGCTGATGGTGCCGATCGACGGCGCCTACACGGTCGGCCTGCCGGTGATGGTCGAGGTCATCCGCCAGATCCAGCCGCGCATCGTGCTGCCGATGCACTATTGGGGACGTGGCCAGGTCGCGCGCTTCGAGGAACTGATGGCCGACCAGGACGCCGTCTTCATCTGGCCCGACCGCCGCACCATCGAAGTGGCACACGACGCGCTCCCCGAGAAGCTCACCGTCTACGTCGTGGGCGGGAATGGAGGCGACTGACGTGAAGCGCTAGGCGCCGCGTCCCTTCTCGAAGCCCGCGAGGAACTGGACGAGGTTGCGGCCGAGATCGTCGCCGAGATAGCCGCCTTCCTGGACCAGCACGGTCGGAAGACCAAGCCGTGCGATCTTCTCGGCCATGGCATGGAAGCCTGCGCCAGTGACCTTGAGGCCCTGCAATGGATCGCTCTCGCTGGCGTCGAGACCCAGCGCCACGACCAGCGCGGTGGGCTGGAAGTCGTGGATGCGTGCGAGGGCCTTGTCGCCCGCCTCGAGCCACGGCGCGTCGGGTGAGCCCAGCGGCAGCGGCAGGTTGAGGTTGAAGCCCTCACCCTTGCCGGCACCGCGCTCGTGCGCGTGGCCCCAGAAGAAGGGGTAGTAATGGTCGGGATCGGCGTGGATCGAGACGGTGAGTACGTCGTCGCGCTCGTAGAAGATCCCTTGAGTGCCGTTACCGTGATGCACGTCGACATCGAGGATCGCCACGCGCTCATGCTTGCCCCGCAGTCTCTGCGCGGCCACGGCGGTGTTGTTCAGGAAGCAGAAGCCGCCCGCCATGTCGGCGTAGGCGTGATGGCCCGGCGGCCGGCAGAGCGCGTAGGCATGGTTCTCGCCCGCCAGCACCATGTCGGCGACGGTAGCGGCAACTTCGGTGGCGGCGAGGGCCGCGTCCCAGGTGTGCGGCCCGATCGGGCAGCCCGTGTCGACCTGGTGCCACCCGGCGCGGCCGGCCAGTGCCTTCGGGTAGGAAGCATGGGCGCGGGCCGGATGGACGTTGGGCACCACCTCCGGACCCGCACCCGGCAGCTTCGCCCATTCGCGGGCGGCGGTCTGCAGGAAGTCGAGGTATTCCGGCGTATGCACGGTGGCGGCCGGCGCCGGTCCGTATGATTTCGGCGGCAGGATCGTATGACCCGCTTCGGTGGCGGCGCCCAGCAGGCGGGTGGCGCGTTCGGGCTGCTCGGCGCTGCGCAGTTTGGTGCCCCGCACCACGAAGTGCTGCGGGTCGTGCTGGGCGTGCTTCTCGGAATAGACGATCTTCACGATGGGACCTCAACTGGTCGCGATGGCCTTCGCCGACTTCAGCACGGCGATCTCGTCATCGCTATAGCCCACCTCGCGCATGATCTCGACCGTGTGCTCGCCGATGCCGGGCGACTTCTGCCGCGTCTCGACCGGCGCGGACGAGAGCTTGATCGGGTTGGCGGCCGACTTCACCGGGCCGATGCCGGGATAGTCGATCTCCAGCACGCTGCCGCGCGCCCTGGCATGCTCGCTCGCGATCACGTCGCTCACCTTGTAGGCGGCGGAGCAGGGCATGCCGGCGGGGATCAGCTTTTCGAGAAGCTCGTCGGCGGTGTGATCCAGGAAATAGTCCTCGATCATCCCTTCGAGGAGCGCCCGATGGGCGACACGGCCGGCATTGGTCTTGAAACGCTCGTCGTCGAGCCAGTCCTTCCGGCCCAGCGCCGTGCAGAGCAGGCGCCAGAAGGCGTCGTTGGTGCCGGCCACGAACACCGGCTGCGTCTTCGTCGGGAAGACGCGCAGCGGGCAGAGGATCGTGTTCGAAGTGCCCATGCGCTCCGGATTCTCGCCGGTCAGCCCATGGTTTGTGATCCAGTGACTCATCATGTGCATGCCGACGTCGAACAGCGAGAGGTCGAGGCGCTGGCCCTTGCCCGTCTTGATCCGCTGCAGCAGCGCAAAGGCGATGCCGCCGGCGCAGGCGAGGCCGGTCGAATAGTCGATCGGCGCCGTGCCGACGCGGCACATCTCGCCCTGGTAGGGGCCGGTGGCATCCATCAGGCCGATCTCGGCCTGGATGCAGGGATCGTAACCGGCGCGCGGCGAGTAGGGGCCGGTCTGGCCGTAGCCCGAGATCGAGGCATAGATCGTCTGCGGATTGACCTTCGACACGACATCCCAGCCGAATCCCAGCTTGTCGATCACGCCCGGCGTGAAGGCCTCCATGAACACGTCGGCTTTCTTCACCAGGCGCATGAGCACGTCCTTGCCGCCGTCGGTGCGCAGGTCGATCGCCAGGCCACGCTTGTTGCGATTCATCGACGGCACCCAGGCGCCGCCGAAATGCGGCCGGAAATGCTCGCCGTTCAGTGGCTCGACCTTGATCACGTCGGCGCCCATGTCGCCCAGCATCTGGCCCGCCGTGGGACCGGCGATGACCTGCGTCAGGTCGAGAACGAGCGTATCGGACAGCGGAAGCATGCGATGAAAATCCTCCTGGACCTCACCCATGCAAGACGACGCACACCTGCTCAAGCACTTCGTTTCGCTGGCTGGCATTTGCTATGGTCGCGGCTTGTCCCGATCCGGAGTCCATAGCCAATGACCGCCAGCGACCGCCCCAATCTTCGTGTAGATCATGACCGGCTGTGGTCGAGCCTGATGGAGCTGGGCCAGATCGGCGGCACGGAGAAGGGCGGCGTCTGCCGCATCGCGCTGACAGATCTCGACCGCCAGGGGCGCGATCTGTTCGTGCGCTGGGCGAAGGAGGCGGGCTGCACCATCAAGGTCGACCAGCTCGGCAACGTCTTCGCCCGCCGCGAGGGTCGCGATCCGGCCAGGCCGCCGGTGATGACCGGCTCCCATCTCGACACCCAGCCGACCGGCGGCAAATTCGACGGCGCCTATGGCGTGATGGCGGGACTCGAAGTTCTGCGCGTGCTGCACGATTCGAACTATGTCACCGAGGCGCCGATCGAGGTCGCGGTGTGGACCAACGAGGAAGGCTGTCGCTTCGCGCCGGCGATGGTGGCGTCGGGCGTGTTCGGCGGCGCCTTCACGCTGGAGCACGCCCTGTCGATCAAGGATCGCGACGGCGTGACTTTCGGGGAGGCGCTGAAGCAGATCGGCTACGATGGCAAGGAACCGGTCGGCGGCCGGCCGGTCGGCGCCTTCTTCGAGGCGCATATCGAGCAGGGTCCGATCCTGGAGCGCGAGAAGAAGACGATCGGCGTCGTGACGGGCGCGCAGGGCCAGCGCTGGTACGAGATCAACTGGACGGGCATGGAGAGCCATGCCGGCACCACGCCGATGGAAGGCCGGCGGGACGCGCTGGTCGGTGCCGCCGAGCTGATCGTGGAGTGCCGCCGTATCGGCAACCGGCCCAACGGCCGCTCGACGATCGGCGTGATCGAGAGCCAGCCGCAGGCGCGCAACACCATCCCGGGCCGCGTCTTCATGACGGTCGATTTCCGTCATCCCGAGGACGGCGAGCTGACGAAGATGGATGCCGAGATGCGCGCCGCTGTGGCTGACATCATCAAGCGCCATCGCCTCGACGTGAACATCGAGCAGATCTGGTACTTCCCGCCGTCGCCCTTCGCGAAGGAGCTGGTCGATGCGGTACGCCGCGGCGCCGAACAGGCAGGATATCCGCACATGGACATCGTGAGCGGCGCCGGCCACGACGCCTGCTATGTCAGCCGCGTCGCCCCGACCGCGATGGTGTTCGTGCCCTGCAAGGACGGCGTCAGCCACAACGAGATCGAGGACGCCAGCAAGAGCGACGTCGGCGCCGGCGCCCAGATCCTGCTTCAGGCAATGGTCGAGCGCGCGAATGCTTGACGTGTCGTACGGCGATCGATCGACGAAATTTGTCATCCCGAGCCGCAGGCGAGGGACCTTTGATCGCTGTCGCGAAAGGTCCCTCGCGTCGCTCGGGATGACACCGAGGTTGAACCCCGCAAGCGTGCGCCCGTGAAATCCGGTGGTCTTGTTTCCGTCGCGGCCGCTGCGCTGGTCGCGACGATCGCGGGCGTGGGCGGCACCTTGCCCGTCGTGCTGGCCGCCGCGCAGGCCGTCGGCGCGACGCCCGATCAGGCGAGTTCCTGGGTGTCGGGGCTCGGCCTCGCCACGGCGGCCAGCGCGCTGCTGCTCAGTGTGCGTTACCGCATGCCGATCATCACCGCCTGGTCGACGCCGGGCGCGGCGCTGATCGCCTCGACATCCGGCGTGCCGAGTTTCGCGGCGGCGGTCGGCGCCTTCGTGCTGGCCGCGCTTCTGATCCTGCTGACGGCCGCGGTGAAGCCGCTCGGCCGGCTGATCGGAAAGATCCCGCCCAGCATTGCCGCCGCCATGCTGGCGGGCATCCTGCTGCGCCTCGTCATGGCGATGGTCGAGCATGTGCCGTCCGCGCCGCTGCTGGTGCTTCCGCTGATCGCCCTGTTCCTGGTGGCGCGCATCCGCTTCCCCGCCCTTTCCTCGCTGATCGTGCTGGTCGCCGGCGCGCTGCTCGCCTGGTCGCTCGGCCTCGTGAAGCCGTTGCCGTCGCTCGGTCTCTCGACCCTGGTCGTCACCGCGCCCGCGTGGGACGTAGCCACGCTCATCGGTCTCGGCGTGCCGCTCTATCTGGTTACGATGGCGTCGCAGAATCTGCCGGGCTTCGCGGTGCTGCGCGGCTCGGGCTACCAGCCGCCGACGCAGCCCATCCTTGCGGTCACGGGAGCCGCATCGCTCGGCACGGCGTTCCTGGGTGCGCACACGTCGAACCTCGCCGCGATCTCGGCCGCGCTATGCACCGGCCCCGACGCCCATCCCGATCCGGCGCAGCGCTGGAAGGCGGGACCGTTCTACGCGCTGTTCTGGATCCTGATCGCCCTGTTCGGCGCATCGCTGGTCGGTCTGTTCGGCGCACTGCCGCCGGCCCTGCTTGCGACGGTCGCGGGCACCGCGCTGCTGGGCTCGACGGCGGGCGCTCTCGGCATCGCGCTGGTCGGCGAGCAGGACCGTCTTGCGGCGACGGGCACCTTGGCCGTCACCGTTTCGGGCGTCACCTTGATGGGCGTCGGTTCGGCCTTCTGGGGGCTGTGCTTCGGTCTGCTGATCCTGGGCCTGGAGCGTCTGTTCAGGCGGTAGGGCCGGACGCCTCGGCCTTCAGACGCGCGACGGCCTCGCGCACCGGCACCTCAAGCCCTGTGCCGCCCGCCTCCAGATGCGCCACGATGGCTGCCCGCATGCGCGGCTCCCAGAACTTGCGCAGATGATCGGCGATGGCGATGGACGGGTCGGCGCCGCGCTGCGAGACGAAGAACTGGCCGATCTGGTTGGCCATGCGCACCAGCTTGGCGGCTTCCATCGCTTCTATTCCGCCGCCGGTGCGGCCGCGATGCGCCGGTGGGCGAGAGCCTGGGCATCGTAGGTGCGCTGCCAGTCGCTCGGGCCGTTCGACGGCGCCACCTGGACCGCGGTCACCTTGTACTCGGGGCAGTTGGTCGCCCAGTCGGAATTGTCGGTGGTGACGACGTTGGCCTGCGTACCGGGGTGATGGAAGGTCGTGTAGACGACGCCCGGCGCCACGCGGTCGGTGACGCGGGCGCGCAGCGTCGTGCCGCCGGCGCGGCTGTCGAGCCTCACCCAGTCGCCCTCGCGCACGCCCCGGTCCTCGGCGTCGTGCGGGTGGATCTCCAGCACGTCCTCGTCGTGCCACACGATGTTGGCCGTGCGCCGCGTCTGGGCGCCGACATTGTACTGCGACAGGATGCGGCCGGTCGTCAGCAGCAGCGGAAAGCGAGGACCGACCTTCTCGTCGGTCGGCACGTATTCGGTGACGATGAAGCATCCCTTGCCGCGCACGAAGCCATCGGCATGCATCACCGGCGTGCCGGTGGGAGCGCGCTCGTTGCATGGCCACTGGACCGAGCCCTCGCGGTCGAGCAACTCGTAGGAGACGCCGGCGAAGGTGGGCGTGGTACGCGCGATCTCGTCCATCACCTGCGAGGGATGGTCGTAGTGCATGTCGAAGCCCATCGCGCCGGCGATCGCCAGGGTGATCTCCCAGTCGGCCAGGCCGTTCTTCGGCGTCATGACCTTGCGCACGCGGTTGATGCGCCGCTCGGCATTGGTGAAGGTGCCGTCCTTCTCGAGAAAGGTCGAGCCGGGCAGGAAGACATGGGCATAGGCCGCCGTCTCGTTCAGGAACAGGTCCTGCACGACGACGCATTCCATGGCGGCCAGCGCCTCGGCCACATGATGCGTGTCGGGGTCGGACTGCAGGATGTCCTCGCCCTGGACGTAGAGGCCCTTGAAGCTGCCGTCGAGCGCCGCATCCAGCATGTTGCCGATGCGCAGGCCCGGCTCGGCATCGAGCGGCCGGCCCCACAGCGCCTCGAAGGTGCCGCGCACGCCGTCGTCGGAAACATGGCGGTAGCCGGAGAATTCATGCGGGAAGGAGCCCATGTCGCATGAGCCCTGGACGTTGTTCTGGCCGCGCAGGGGGGTCACGCCGACGCCGGGCCGCCCGATGTTGCCGGTGGCCATCGCCAGGTTGGCGATCGCCATGACCACGGTCGAACCCTGGCTGTGCTCGGTGACGCCCAGCCCGTAGTAGATCGCTCCGTTGCCGCCGGAGGCGTAGAGGCGGGCGGCGGCCCGGATCGTCTCGGGCGGAACCCCGGCGAGCGGTCCGACCGTCTCCGGACTGTTGCGCGGCTCGGCAACGAAGGCCGCCCAGTCCTCGAAGGTCGAGAGGTCGCAGCGCTCCCGGACGAAGGCCTCGTCGACCAGCCCTTCGGTGACGATGGTGTGGGCGAGGGCGTTGAGGATCGCGGCATTGGTGCCGGGCCGCAGCGCCAGATGGAAGGCGGCCTCGACATGCGGCGTGCGCACCAGATCGATGCGGCGCGGGTCGATCACGATCAGCTTCGCGCCCTGGCGCAGGCGCTTCTTGAGGCGAGAGGCGAAGACCGGATGGGCGTCGGTGGGGTTGGCGCCGATCACCAGCACGATGTCGGCCTGTTCGACCGAATCGAAATCCTGGGTGCCGGCCGATGTGCCGAATGTCGCCTTCAGGCCGTAGCCGGTCGGCGAGTGGCAGACCCGCGCGCAGGTGTCGACGTTGTTATTGCCGAAGCCGCCGCGCACCAGCTTCTGGACGAGATAGGTCTCCTCGTTGGTGCAGCGCGACGAGGTGATGCCGCCGATGGCGCGCTTGCCATGCGCCTGCTGCAGCCGCCTGAATTCTGACGCGACGCGGCCGATGGCCTCGTCCCAGCTTACCTCCCGCCAGGGCTGGTCGATGGCCTCGCGAATCATCGGCTTCAGGACGCGCTCGCGGTGGTGAGCATACCCCCAGGCGAACCGGCCCTTCACGCAGGAATGGCCGTGGTTGGCCTTGCCGTCCTTGAACGGCACCATGCGCACCAGCTCCTCGCCGCGCATCTCCGCCTTGAAGCTGCAGCCGACGCCGCAATAGGCGCAGGTCGTCGTCACCGAGTGCTCCGGCTGGCCGATCTCGATCACCGACTTCTCGATCAGCGTGGCCGTCGGGCAGGCCTGTACGCAGGCGCCGCACGAAACGCACTCAGAGGCGATGAAGCTCTCGGCCATCCCAGCCGAGACTTTGGATTCGAAGCCGCGCCCCTGGATGGTGAGCGCAAAGGTTCCCTGCACCTCCTCGCAGGCGCGCACGCAGCGCGAGCAGACGATGCACTTGGAGGGATCGAAAGTGAAATAGGGGTTGGAGTCGTCCTTCTCCTGGGCGAGATGGTTCTCGCCCTGGTCTCCGTAGCGGACCTCCCGCAGGCCGACGGCGCCCGCCATGTCCTGCAGCTCGCAGTCGCCGTTGGCAGCGCAGGTCAGGCAGTCGAGCGGATGGTCGGAGATGTAGAGTTCCATCACGCCCCGGCGAACCTGCTTCAGCCGCTCGGTCTGGGTCGACACAACCATGCCGGGCGCGACCGGCGTCGTGCAGGAGGCGGGCGTTCCGTTGCGGCCTTCGATCTCGACCAGGCACAGCCGGCAGGAGCCGAACGCCTCGATCGAATCGGTGGCACAGAGCTTGGGCACCTGGATGCCGGCTTCGACGGCGGCCCGCATGATCGAGGTGCCGGCCGACACCGTCACCTCGTGGCCGTCGATGGTGAGCTTGACCGTCGCGGCCGCCTTGCTGGCGGGCGTGCCATGGTCGATCTCGTGAACGAACGACATGAGCCTGTCCTCTAGTCCGCCGCCGCGACGAGGCGCGCACGATCGAAGTCTTCGGGGAAATGCCGGATCGCGCTCATCACCGGATAGGGCGTGAAGCTTCCGAGCGCGCAGAGCGAGCCGAACTTGAGTGTCTGGCAGAGGTCCTCGATCAGGGCGAGGTTGGCCGCGACGCGCTCGCCTCGCAGGATCCGGTCCATGGTCTCGGTGCCGCGCACCGAGCCGATGCGGCAGGGCGTGCACTTGCCGCAGGATTCGATGGCGCAGAAGTCGAGCGCGAAACGGGCCTGCCGGGCCATGTCGACGCGATCGTCGAACAGCACGATGCCGCCGTGCCCGAGCAGGCCGTCGCGGGCCGCGAAGGCCTCGTAGTCGAACGGCGTGTCGAACAGCGCGCGCGGGAAATAGGCGCCGAGCGGGCCGCCGATCTGCACGGCGCGCACCGGCCGCCCATTGGCCGTCCCGCCGCCGATCTCGTCGACGATCTCGCCCAGGGTGAGGCCGAAGGGCGCCTCGAACAGGCCGCCGTGCCGGACGTTGCCGGCGAGCTGTATCGCCATGGTGCCGCGCGACCGGCCGCTGCCAAGAGAGGCGTAGCGCTCGGCACCGTCGGCCAGGATGGCCGGCACGCAGGCCAGGGTAAGGAGATTGTTGATCACCGTCGGACGGCCGAATAGGCCCTTGTGCGCCGGGAGCGGCGGCTTGGCGCGGACCTGGCCGCGCCGTCCCTCGAGGCTTTCGAGCAGCGACGTCTCCTCGCCGCAGACATAGGCGCCGGCGCCGACCCTGATCTCGATGTCGAAGGCGAAGCCGCTCGCGGCGGCGTCCGCGCCGAGGCAGCCGCTTGCGCGAGCGATGTCGACCGCCTCCCTCATGACGCGGATGGCGTCGGGGTATTCGGACCGGATGTAGACGAAGCCCTTGGCAGCGCCGACGGCGAAGCCCGCGATCGTCATGCCTTCGATCACGGCGAACGGATCGCCTTCCATGAGCATGCGGTCGGCATAGGTGCCCGAATCGCCCTCGTCGGCGTTGCAGACGATGTACCGGCGGTCGGCGTCAGTGTCGGCGACCGTCCGCCACTTGATGCCGGTCGGGAAGCCCGCGCCGCCGCGCCCGCGCAGGCCCGACCGGACCACTTCCTCGATCGTGGCGGCAGGCCCGAGGGAGAGGGCGCGGGCGAGACCGCGATAGCCGCCATGGGCGCGATAGTCCGAGAGCGACAGCGGGTCGATGACACCGCAGCGCGCAAAGGTGATGCGAGTCTGGCGCTTCAGGAAGGGGATGTCGTCGGGCCGGCCGAGGCAGAGCGGGTGGGCATTCGCTGCCTGCGGGCCAAGGGCGAGCAGGCCCGGCACGTCGGCCGGCGCCACGGGCCCGAAGGCAAGACGCCCCTCTCGGGTTTCCAGCTCCACCATCGGTTCGAGCCAGAACAGGCCGCGCGAGCCCGTGCGCACCAGCTCGATAGGGAGATCGAGCCGCCGCGCTTCGGTGGCGATGGCCGTCGCCACGCGATCGGCACCGACCGCGCGGGCCGCGGCGTCGCGCGGCACGAAGATCCTGAGCGTCATGCGCCGACCTCGTTCGCCAGCTCGTCCGGCGAGGCCTCGTTCAGGCGCCCGATCGGCACCTCGTCGAGAAGGGCGGCGGGCGCGCAGGCGCACAGGCCGAGACAGTAGACCGCCTCGACGGTCAGGCGGCCGTCCGGCGTCGTGTCGCCCCACTCGAGGTCGAACCTGTCGAGGATCCGCCGTGCAATGCGTTCGCCGTCCATCGCCTGGCAGGCTTCCGCCCGGCAGAGCTTGAGCACCCGGCGGCCGGCCGGCGCGCTGCGGAAATCGTGATAAAAGGTGACGACGCCATGCACCTCGGCGCGCGTGAGATTGAGCGCGTGGGCGACGAAGGACACCGCGGGTGGCGGAATGCAGCGGAAGGTTGCCTGCAGGTCATGCAGGATCGGCAGCAGGGCACCTTCCTGGCCGGCATGGCGCCGGACGATTTCTGCGGCTTGCGGCTCATTCCAGGCCACTGGCATCGTTTCGCTCCCGTTCCGGCCCATGATCTGCCGTCGCGCGCGTCGCTTCAACAAAGCAGACCCGTGGGGCGATAGAGACCCTCTATCGCGTGACGCTCAGGCCAAGGACCTGGCCACCTGTTCGGCTTCGGCGACAAGGGCCGCGGCCAGCGGCGTCATGGGCTCACGCGGCGGCACCACGAGGCCGATCCCGTGCACCGCCTCGGGCTCGACGATGGGGATCGAGCGCAGGTGCTCGGTCAATCCCAACGTATCGGCCAGCTTTTCCGGCATCACGCTCGCCCAGCGCCCGGTGCGCACATGCGAGAACAGCACGATCATCGAATTGGATTCGAGCGTCGGATCGGAGCGTTCGCCGACGGCGCCCAGGAGCTGGTCGATGATTCGCCGGTTCTGCATGTCGGGCGTCAGCAGGCAGAGCGGGATGCGGCCGACTTCCGCCCATGTCACGCGCGCGCGGTCGCCGAGCGGGCTGTTCTCCGAGGTGAGCAGCCGATACTGCTCGAGATAGAGCGGCACCGCGCGCAGGCGCCCCAGCGGCTCGTTGTCGATGTAGGTCAGGCCGGCATCGACCTCGAGATTCTCGAGCATCGAGAGAATCTGGGTCGAGGTCCGTGACAGGACGGTGAACTGCACGTTGGGATGCTTCGCGCGAAAGGGCGTCGTCAGGGCCGACACCATGGCGAGGGCCGTCGGGATGGCGGCGATCCGCAGGCGGCCGGTGAGGCCTTTGCGCAGCGCCTGGACCTCCTGCCGCATGGCGCGGGTGTCGGCGACGATGGTGCGGGCCCATTCGAGCACGCGGTCGCCCTCAGGCGTGAATCCGAGGAAGCGCGAGGAGCGCTGCACCAGCATCACGCCCAGCATTTCTTCCAGATGCTTGATCCCGGCGGAGAAGGTCGGTTGCGTGACGCCGCAGATCTCTGCGGCCTTGCCGAAGTTGCGCTCCCGCGCCAGCGCTAGAAGAAACTCCAGCTTGTCGATCATGAGGGGCGGGCGGGCATCATGGTGCGATCAGCCTAACAGAGGCGGTGCCGGAAAGCGCGCTCCGTAGGCTTCGAGTGGCAGGTCGAGGGCGCGGCAGAGGAAGCTGATCGTGTGATAGTAGCCGGCCAGCGCGATCACTTCGAGAATCTGTGCCTCGTCGAAATGGGCGGCGAGCCGGATCCATGTTTCGTTGCCGATCGTACGGCGGTCGACCAGATCGTCGACGGCGGCCAGCAGCGCCTGTTCCTCGGCCGACCAGCAGGGTGCACGGGCCGGCCCGTGGACCGTGGCGGCAATCTCCTCTGCATCGAAGCCGACCTTCTCCGCGAAGAAGGCGATATGGACGCCCCATTCGTATTCGGCGCCCAGCCTTGCCGTCGTGCGGTCGATCACGACCTCGCGCTGACGCAGCGAGAGGGTGCCCTTGTCGAGCAGGCCGCCGGCAAACATCTTCCCGAAGACGCGGGGGTTGCGCGCCATGGTCCGGAACAGGACCAGCGGTGCGACGCCCGGGGGCATCGTGCGCGCCAGGGCCGTTGCGATCTCCGGCGGGTAAGGCGCGTCGGCGGGAGCGATGCGGGGCATGGAATGTCTCCAATCGGTTTGCTACATATTCCGTAGCAACGAGCGATACAGTTCGCTACAGAAAATGTAGTAACGGAGTGTAATAGATGGTGAAGCGGGTGCGCGGCTCGACGACGGGCCGCCCGATCATGGCGCTGCTCGACCTGCTGGGCCGGCGCTGGACCCTGCGCATCGTCTGGGAGCTGCGCGAGGAGCCCAAGCGCTTCCGCGAGCTGCAGGACCTGATCGGCGCCAGCCCGACCATCGTGAACACGCGACTGGCCGAACTGCGCGAGGCGAAGCTGGTCGAACTCGACGAGGCGGTGGGCTACCGGCTCACGGCGCTGGGTAACGAGCTGCTGCGGCTGTTCCTGCCGCTGCATGTCTGGTCGGAGAAGTGGGCGAAGGCGACGGCATAGCCGCCGCCCGCCTCATTTCAGGAACGGATTGTCGCTGCCACGGCCCTTGCGACGGGGCGGGAAGCTCTCGGCGAGATAGTCGACGATCTCCGCGCGCTCCTCGGCCTTGATCGGTGGCATGCGATGCTTCTCCAGCATCAGGTCGATGGTCGAGTCCCAGAGGTCGCGTGTGAGGCCCTGGGCCTTGATCAGCGCGACGCCGTGGCAGGCCGTGCACGTGTAGAAGGTGAGCTCGCGGTTCTTGCCCTCGGGCAGGTCCTCGACCGTGTCGTTGTGCGGCGGCGGCTTGCCCTTGTCGGGATCGACGGCGGGCGGTGCCGCCGCGACCTTGGGCGCCGGCGGCACGTGGACATACTTGTCCCTGTGCAGCTCGCCGGCACGATCGAAGGCGAGCAGCACGAACGTCGCCGCCAAGCCGATGACGGCGGCGTGTATCACATTGATTCGGGTCAAGATTCGACGAGCACGCGGATGCGGTTGACCGGATTGGCCCCGTAGCCCTGCGGGTTCCAGTTGGCGGCCTGGAAGGGCTGGGTCACGCCCTTGCTGTCGGTCGCCTTGACCCAGACTTCGTAGTAGCCCGCGGTCGGCAGTTCGATCGAGGCGGTAAAGTTCTGCCAAGCATACTTGTTGGCCGGCGCGTCGACCTTGGCCGGCTTCCAGGTGACGCCGTAGTCGGTCGAGATGTCGACGGTCTTGATGTCGAAGTCGCCGGCCCAGGCATGACCGCGCAGGTCGAGCTTGCGCGAGGTGAGGCGGCTGCCGTCGGCCGGGAAGGTGATGATCGAGCGGACCGGCATCGATTCCAGGATCGCCATGTCCTTGTCGTTGCCCTTGCTGCCGGGCACGATCGGCGTCTTCGGCACCCGATAGGAGAAACCGCCCATGCCGGGGCCGTCATGCTCCTTGTCGCGGATCCAGATGCGGTTCAGCCACTTGGTTGACGCCGAGGCGGGCCAGCCCGGGATGACGAGGCGGACCGGCGCGCCGTGAATCAGCGGCAGATCCTGACCGTTCAGCTTGAAGGCGATCAACGAGTGTTCCTCCATCGCCTTGGCGATCGGCACACCGCGCGAGATGGTCGGCTTGTTGGTTTCGCCGGCCAGGGTCGGGTCGGCGCCATAGGCGCCGGTATAGACGGCGGAGGGCTTGAGGCCGGCGGCCTTCAGCACGTCGGCCAGGCGCACGCCGGTCCACATCGGGCAGCCCGCGCCGCCGTTGGTCCACTGGTTGCCGCGCGCTTCCGGCGTGAAGAAGGAGCGGCCGTTGCCGCCGCATTCCAGCATCAGCTGGTAGGTGACGGCGGGAAACTTGGTCATCAGGTCGCCGACCGTGATCTCCAGCGGCGTGTTGACCTCGCCGTCGATCTTGACCTTCCACGCCTTGGGATCGCCCGTGATGTCGGGCACCTGTCCGTTGTTGCGGATGAAAAGCTTGTTGGTCGGCGTGACATTGTCGTCGAGCAGTTCGGCCTGGGTCTCGGCGACGAGCGGCTTGTCGCCCAGAACGGCAAGCTTCGCCTTGCCGTCCATTTCCAGCAGCTTTGGTCCCTTGGCGGCCGCCGGCGCGCCCTGCGCCTGAGCCGCGCCACCCAACGGCAAAGAAGCCCCCAACGTTGCACCGACAGTGGCCATACTGACCCCCTTCAGTACGTTACGACGCGACGCCTTGGACGTTCCGGAACGCAGCATTTTTATTCCTCCCTTAGGAGGCCTTATTAGCTCAAGCGCGCCGCCGCGTCAGCCAGCCGGACAGGATCAATGCACAGGCAGCAATAGTCGGAACGTCAGTGTTTTCGCCGCCATACCCCGTCGATCTTCTCGAACTCTTTCGAGATTTCCGGTGAGATGGCGTTGATCGGCACGCCGATAACTTTGCCCGTCTTCGGATTTATTCCCAGCCGCCCGTGGCGCTCGGCCCAACGATAGGCCCTCAGATAAATCCTGGGAATCGTCACGCCTGTGACGTCCCAGATAAGATTCTCAAGGCTTTCGTACCGGAACAAATCTGTTTCGGGGAACTGCGCCCAGAAGACCTCATACAGACCGTCCCGGTAGGAAATATCTTGCGATCCTCTGTTGGGAATACGGACTTGCACTGAAGTGAGCGGATCGCCCTCGGGCTCGATTTCCATGTCCAGTTTTGGCTTGAGGATCTGCAGAGCGTGGAAAACAGCCTCAATACCTTGGGCTGAGTTCTCGATTTCACGAATCCGTGCCTCGCAGTCCAGCATCGTCGCCCAGAACGCGTCGTGGGCCGGGTCTGGGGCCGGCTTCCGTGCAAGGCCAAGCAACCTGGCGATCCGTGACAAAGACATGATTGTCCTTTCTATGCCTTCCGCCGCGTCAGCCAGCCGGACAGGATCAGGGCACAGGCCGCGATGGTCACCACGATGGTGGCGAGCACGTTGATCTGGGGGTCGACGCCCAGCCGGACGCTGGAATAGACGCGCATCGGCAGGGTCTGCGACTGCGCGCCCGCCACGAACTGCGTCAGGATCAGATCGTCCAGCGACAAGGTGAAGGCGAGCAGCCAGCCCGAGCCGACGGCCGGCGCGATCAGCGGCAGGGTGATGGTGCGGAAGGTCACCCAGGGCGTGGCGCCGAGATCCATCGCCGCTTCTTCCAGCGCGCGGTCGAAGTCGGCGAGCCGGGACTGCACGACGATGGCCACGAAGGCGATCGAAAAGGTCGTGTGGGCGATGGCGATGGTGAGGAAGCCGCGGTCCGGCCCGCCGAAGAGCCTCTCCGAGCCGACGAACAGCAGCAGCATCGAGATGCCCATGACGACTTCCGGCATCACCATGGGGGCGACCACGAGGCTGCCGAACAGCGTGCGGCCGGGAAAGCGCGGCGCGCGCACCAGCGCGTAGCCCGCGGCAAGACCGAGCAGCGCCGCGCCGGTGGCGCTCACCAGGGCGATGCGCAGCGACAGCCACGCGGCCTCCAGCATCGCCTCGTTGGCGAACAGGGCGTGCCACCATTTCAGGGAGAAGCCCGACCAGACGGTGACGAGGCGCGACTCGTTGAACGAATAGACAATCACCAGCGCGATCGGCAGGTAGAGGAAGGCGTAGCCGAAGGCCAGCATGCCGAAGGCGAAGCGCGCGCGGCCCCTCATGCGCGACCTGTCATGCGGGAGCCCTCATGTGCGCCGCTCCAGGCTGCGCGCCTGGTTGCGCTGGAAGAGCGCGATCGGTCCAACCAGCAGCACCAGCAGGCAGACCGCGACGGCCGAGGCGAGCGGCCAGTCGCCGTTGGTGAAGAACTCGTCCCAGAGCACCTTGCCGATCATCAGCGTCTCGGTGCCGCCCAGCAGGTCCGGGATCACGAATTCGCCGACCGCCGGGATGAACACCAGCAGGCAGCCGGCGACGATGCCGGGCAGAGACAGCGGCAGGGTCACGGTGAGGAAAGCGGCGAACGGCTTTGCACCAAGATCGGCCGCGGCCTCGAGCAGGCTGTCGTCGAGCTTCTCGAGGGTGGCGTAGAGCGGCAGCACCATGAAGGGCAGGTAGGCGTAGACGATGCCGAGATGCACCGCCCATTCGGTCCCGAGGATCGTGCCGGGATTCGACGCGAGCCCGGACCAGCGCAGGAACTGTTCGATCAGGCCGTTGTCGGCCAGCAGACCCATCCAGGCATAGATGCGGATCAGGAACGAGGTCCAGAAGGGCAGGACGACCAGCATCAGCAGCAGCGGACGCCGGTTGGGCGCGGCGCGGGCGATGGCATAGGCCATGGGATAGCCCAGCAGCAGCGCCACCAGCGTCGACGTCGCGGCGATGCGCAGCGAGGAAAGCCAGGCCGCCAGATAGAGATCGTCGGAGAAGAGCAGCGCGAAGCTCTTGAAGCTGAAGCCCAGCTCGACCGGCGGCACCGAGTCGGGCGCATAGGTTCCCAGCGAGATGGCCAGCACCAGCAGGCACGGCAGCAGGAAGAAGATCCCGAGCCACAGGAACGGAAGCCCGATGACGAAGCGCATCGCTTACGCCTCCAGCCGCTGGCCGGCCTCGTCCGACCAGCCCAGCCAGACGGGCTGGTCGCGTGCGAAGGCGTCTCCGGCGGCGCGGCTGGTGTTGGTCGTCGAAACGGTCATCGTGCCGTGGGCGTCGGTTTCGACATGATAGAGCGAGCGGTCGCCCTCATAGGCGACGTCGACGATCCGGCCGGCGACGGTCTGCGGCAGGGCGGGCCGCGCGGCCGAGAGTGTGATCTTCTCCGGCCGCAGCGCCATCCAGCCACCGCCTTCCAGGGCGATGATGTTGGCGATGCCGATGAAGTCGGCCACGAAGCGCGAGGCCGGATGCTCGTAGACCTCGTGCGGCGTGCCGATCTGGGCGATGCGGCCGGCGTCCATCACGGCGAGCCGCGTCGCCATGGACATGGCCTCTTCCTGGTCGTGCGTCACCATGACGAAGGTGAGACCGAGCTGCTCCTGCAGGCGCACCATCTCGAAGCGCGTGCTCTCGCGCAGCTTGCGGTCGAGCGCCGCCAGCGGCTCGTCCAGCAGCAGGAGCTTGGGCCGTTTCACCAGCGCCCGCGCCAAGGCCACCCGCTGGCGCTGGCCGCCGGAGAGCTGCGACGGCTTGCGCCTCGCATGGTCCTGCAGATGCACGAGCTTCAGGATCTCCGCGACCCGCGCGGCGATCTCGGGTGCCTTCACCCCGTCGCGGCGCAGCCCGTAGCCCACGTTGGCCGCCACATCCATGTGCGGGAACAGGGCATAGGACTGGAACATCATGTTCACCGGCCGCCGGTAGGGCGGCACGTCGGTCATGTCCTGGCCGTCGATGAACAGCCGGCCTTCGTCGGGCGTCTCGAAGCCCGCCAGCATGCGCAGCAGGGTGGTCTTGCCGCACCCGGAGCCGCCCAGCAGCGCGAACAGCTCACCGCGCGCGATTTCCAGATCGACGCGATCGACGGCGACGATCGGCCCGAACCGCCTGGTCAGTCCCTCGATGCGGACGATCGGTCCTGAATTCAATTCAACGGCCCGTCTTGATGGTCGTCCACAGCCGCGTGCGCTCGCGGACCTGCTCGGCCGTTCCGGCGGTGATGGTGTAGAACTTGGCGCGCACGTCGGCGGGCGGATAGATGAGCGGGTTCTCCGAGATGTCCTTGGGCAGCAGCGCGAACGCGGCCTTGTTGCCGTCGGCGTAGCCGGTGAGCTCGGTCGACGCCGCGGCGACCTTGGCCTCCAGCATGAAGTCGAGAAAGCGGTAGGCGTTGGCCTGGTTGGGCGCATCCTTCGGAATCGCCACGACGTCGATCCAGAGCTGCGAGCCTTCCTTCGGAATCGCGTATTCGATATCGACCTTGCTGGCGGCCTTGGCGCCGCGGTCGCGCGCCTGGAAGACGTCGCCGGAGTAGCCGAAGGCCAGGCAGATGTTCCCGCCGGCCAGCGCGTTGATGTACTCCGAGGAATGGAACTTGCGGACGTAGGGCCGCACCGTCTTCACCACGTCGGCGGCCTTGGCGAGATCCTCGGGCTTCTTCGAATCGGGATCGAGGCCGAGATACTTGAGCGCGGCCGGCAGCACGTCGGTGGCGCTGTCGAGCAGCATCACGCCGCAATCCTGGAATTTCGAGACGACCGCCGGATCGAAGATCATGCGCAGCGAATCGACCGGCGCGTCGGGCAGTCGCTTCCTGATCTCGGCGACGTTGTAGCCGATGCCGGTCGTGCCCCACATCCAGGGCACGCCATGGGCGTTGCCGGGATCGTACTTGGCCAGCGCCGTCATGATCTCGGGATCGAGGTTCTTCCAGTTCTTCAGCTTCGCCTTGTCGAGGGGCAGGAAGATGTTGGCCTGGAGCTGGCGCACGAAGAACGGCGAGGCCGTCGGCACGACGATGTCGTAGCCCGACCGGCCCGTGCGCAGCTTGGCGTCGAGGATCTCGTTGCTGTCGTAGGTCGTGTAGTTGACCTTGATGCCGGTATCTTTGGCGAAGTCCTTGACCTGGTCTTCGGCGATGTAATCCGACCAGTTGTAGACGTTGACGGAGCCCTGCGCGGCGACGGGACCGGCAGCGGCGAGAAAGAGCAAAGAGGCAACGGCAAGCAGACGCATCGGCAACTCCGCAGGATCAGACGCCAAGATACCTGTGCTGCAGGTCCTTGTCCCCGGCCAGGTCCCGGGACGAGCCGACCCAGACGACGCGGCCCTTCTCGACGATGTGGTGGCGGTCGGCCAGCGGGATCAGGGCCGAGACGTTTTTGTCGATGACCAGGATCGCCTGACCCTCTTTCTTCAGCCGGCCGAGGCAGGCCCAGATCTCCTGCCGGATCAGCGGCGCCAGCCCCTCGGTGGCTTCGTCGAGGATCAGGAGCTTGGGGTTGGTCATCAGCGCGCGGCCGATCGCCAGCATCTGCTGCTCGCCGCCGGAGAGCTGGTTGCCCATGTTGCGCTGGCGCTCGGCCAAGCGCGGGAAGAACTCGAAGACCCGCGCGATGGTCCACGGGTTCGGCCGCGCCGTGCGATTGGCGCTGGCGGCCAATAGGTTTTCGCGCACCGACAGGTTGGGGAAGATCTGGCGGCCCTCGGGCACCAGCCCGAGACCGAGGCGGGCGATGCGGAAGGCGGGCAGGCCCTCGACCCTTTTGTCCTCGAATTCGACCGTGCCGCGGCGCGCCGGCAGCAGGCCCATGATCGTGTGCACGGTGGTGGTCTTGCCCATGCCGTTGCGGCCCATCAGGGTCACGACCTCGCCGGCATCGACGCGCAGTTCCATGCCGAACAGCGCCTGGCTGGGACCGTAGAAGGCGTCGAGCTCCAGGACCCGCAGCATCAGGGTGCCTCCTCGCCGAGATAGGCCTGACGTACGTCCGGGTTCGCCCGGATCTGATCGGGTGTGCCGCTGGCGATGGCGCGGCCATAGACCAGCACGGTGATGCGGTCGGCGAGCTGGAACACGGCGTCCATGTCGTGCTCGATCAGCAGCATGGCGTGGTTCTGCTTCAGCGCCTGGAGGAAGCCGATCAGGCGCTGGCTCTCCTCGGCGCCCATGCCGGCCATCGGCTCGTCGAGCAGCAGCAGGCGCGGATCGCCGGCCAGCGCCATGGCGATCTCGAGCTGGCGTTGCTCGCCGTGGCTGAGGGACGCGGCGAGGGTGTCGGCGCGCTCGCCCAGCCCGACCTCTTCGAGCAGGCGGCGGGCGGGGCCGCGCAGGCTTTCGTCGCGCCGCGCATCGGCCAGGAAGCGGAAGGAGTGGCCGGCATGGCCCTGCACCGCGAGGGCCACGTTCTCCAGCGCCGTGAACTCGCGCAGCACCGAGGTGATCTGGAAGGAGCGGCCCAGCCCCAGCCGCACGCGCGCATGGGTCGGCAGACGGGTGACGTCGCGGCCGGCGAAATGGATGGCGCCCGAATCCGGGGCGACGACGCCGGTGAGCTGATGGATCAGGGTGGTCTTGCCGGCGCCGTTCGGGCCGATCAGCGCGTGGATTTCGCCCGGCCGGACGTCGATCGACACGTTGTCGGTCGCCAGCAGGCCGCCGTAGCGCTTCACCAGCCCCTCGGTGCGCAGCAGGGGCTCAGTCATGACGGCGTCCCAACAGGGAGTCGATGCCGCCGCGCGCGTAGAGCGCGATCAGGACCAGCAGCGGCCCGAACACGATCATCCAGTATTCGCCCCAGCCCTTGTGGGCGAGGTTGAGGATCGGCGGCAGCGCCTCCTCCAGCACGAAGAAGGCGATGGTGCCATAGAGCGGGCCGAACAGCGTGCCCATGCCACCCAGCACGACGATGACGATCAGGTCGCCCGACTTCATCCACGACATCATCGCGGGCGAGACATAGGCGCCCTCGTTGGCGAGCAGGATGCCCGACAGCCCGCCCAGCGCACCGGCGATGGTGAAGGCCGCGAGCCGGTAGCGGAACACCGGGAAGCCCAGCGCCGTCATGCGCAGCTCGTTGGACTTCGCGCCGCGAATCACCAGGCCGAAGCGGGAGTTGGCGTAGCGGCCGCAGAACCACAGGCTGGCGCAGAGCAGGGCGAAGCACAGCCAGTAGAAGCTCGCTTTGTCGCGCAGGTCGATCAGTCCGGGGAAGCGGCTGCGGCTGATATTGAGCCCGTCGTCGCCGCCATAGGCTTCCAGGCCGCTGCCCACATAGTAGACGAGCTGGGCGAAAGCCAGGGTGATCATGATGAAGTAGAGGCCGCGCGTCCTGAGCGATAGCGCGCCGATCACGACGGCCCAGGCCGTGGCCGCGAGCAGGGCAACGGGCCACTGGATCCAGCCGCTGGAGATGCCTTCCGCCGACAGGATGCCGATTGCATAGCCGCCGATGCCGAAGAACATCGCGTGGCCGAAGCTCACCAGCCCGCCATAGCCCAGGATCATGTTGAGGCTGACCGCGGCGATCGACCAGATGACGATGCGCGTGCCGATCGACAGGAGATAGCGCTGGTCGAATGCCTGGGTGAGCAGCGGCAGGGCCGCCAGCACCAGCAGGATCAGGGCCGTCGCGAGCCCGCGCGGCGTACGGAGGGCCGCGATCATGTGCGCTGGCCGAACAGGCCGGTCGGCCGCCAAACCAGCACCACGGCCATCAGCACGTAGACCATCACCTGGGAGATGGCGGGCGCGGCGCTCGAGGCGGCGCTGGAACTCATGAAGGTCTTGAGGATGTCGGGCAGGAAGGCCCGGCCCACGATGTCGATCTGGCCCACCACCATGGCGGCGATGAAGGCGCCCTTGATCGAGCCGATCCCGCCGATGACGATGATCACGAGCGCCAGGATCAGGATGTCGTCGCCCATGCCGATCCGCACCGAAGCGATGGGGGCGGACATCAGGCCGGCGAGACCGGCGAACACCGCGCCCAGGCCGAAGACCAGGCTGAACAGCAGCTCGATGTTGACCCCGAGCGCGCCGATCATGCGACGGTTGGAGGCGCCGGCCCGGATCAGCATGCCGAGGCGCGTGCGCGCCACCAGCCAGGCCAGGAGGATCGCTACCAGCGCGCCCACGAGGATGATGGCGAAGCGGTAAGCGGGGTAGGGCACGCCCGGCAGGATCTCGATGGTGCGGTTCAGGAAGCCCGGCACCGCGATGCTCTTGCCGGCCGGGCCCCAGAGCGCACGCACCAGCTCGTTGAAGAACAGGATCAGGCCGAAGGTCGCCAGCACCTGGGTGAGGTGGTCGCGTGCGTAGAGCTTTCGGATCACCACGGCCTCGACGACCACGCCCAGCAGGAAAGTTGCGGGCAGCGCCAGCAGTGCGCCCAGCACGAACGAATCGGTGACGCCGATCAGGGTCCAGGCGATGTAGGCGCCCATCATATAGAGCGAGCCGTGCGCCAGGTTGACCAGGTCCATGATGCCCAGCGTCAGGGTCAGGCCGGCGGCGAGCAGGAACATCAGCAGGCCGAGCTGCACGCCGTTCAGCACCTGGAGCAGCAGATATTCCATCTATTCCGTCACGCTCTCAAACAAAACGGGAGCGCGTTACCGCGCTCCCAATAGTCTTCCTCCCCGTTCAAATGGGGAGGTGTCGCCGTCTTACGGCGACGGAGGGGTCAAGACCTCTGACCCCTCCGTCAGCGAAGACGCTGACACCTCCCCAGGTGACTGGGGAGGAATATGATTCTCACTTCATCGGGCACTTGGCGGCGAAGGGATCGACCGCGTCCTTCACGGCGGTGGCGATGGTCTTCACCGTCACCATGCCCTGCGGGTCCTTGACCGTTTCCTGGATGTAGAAGTTCTCGATCGGGAAGTTGTTGTTGCCGAACTTGAAGTCGCCGCGAACCGACTTGAAGTTCGCCTTCTTCATCTCGGCGCGGACCTTGTCCTTGTTCGACAGGTCACCCTTCAGCGCCTCGGCGGCCGAGGCCATCAGCATGATCGCGTCGTAGCTCTGGGCGCCGTAGTAGGACGGATAGGTGCCGTGCTTCTTCTTGAAGTCGGCGACGTACTTCTTGTTGGCCTCGTTCGGCAGGTCGTTGACCCATTCCTGGGCGCCCAGGGTGCCCAGCGCGAGGTCGCCCTGCTGCGGCAGGGTGATCGCATCGATCGAGAACACCTGGTAGAGCGGCACCGTCTTGTTGAGGCCCGACTGCGCCCACTGCTTCACGAACTGAACGCCGTGCGCGCCGGGATAGAAGATGAAGATGCCGTCCGGCTTGGCGGCGGCGATCTTGGTCATCTCGGCCGAGAAGTCGAGCTGGTCGGGCCACTTGGTGTAGTCCTCGCTGACGATCTTGCCCTTGTAGGTGCGCTTGACGCCCGCGAGCATGTCCTTGCCGGCGGCGTAATTGGGGCCGACCAGATAGAGGCTCTTCACGCCCTTGGTGTTGAGATACTCGCCCATCGCCATCGGCGTCTGGTCGTTCTGCCAGGAGGTCGAGAAGAAGTTCTTGTTGCAGAGGTCGCCCGCGATCTGCGACGGGCCGGCATTGGCCGAGATCAGGATCGTGTCGCCCTCGTCGACTACGGTCTTGTAGGAAGCCAGCAGCACGTTCGACCAGATGTAGCCGCCGATGAAATTCACCTTGTCCTGCTGGACCAGCTTCTCGGAGCGCGCCTTGCCGACGTCGGGCTTGAACTGGTCGTCCTCGTAGATGATCTCGAAGGGCTTGCCGCCCATCTTGCCGCCGAGATGTTCCTTGGCGAGTTCGACGGAGCGGCGCATGTCCTCGCCGATCGCGGCCTGCGGCCCGGAAAAGGTGCTGACGAAGCCGATCTTGATCGGGCTCTGGGCCATCGCCGGCAGGCCGAACGCCATCGCCGCCGCAATAGTTGCGGTCCCAAACAATTTGTTCTTCATGAGCCGTCGCTCCCTGTTTTCTCTTGGCGGCTATAAAAGCGGAAAATGCAGGGACCAACAATCGCTTAATGGATCGTAGCCGACGGCTTGAGGTAGGCGAGGGGCAGGTTTGCCCTGGCGGCTGGCTATACCAGGTCTTGATCTTGTGGTTCACCTGGATCGCGCCCCATCCAGCAAGTCCGGCTTTCCGTCGCCCTGTCGAAAATCAGAGCCGTAAATCCTCCGGCCTCCCAGAACCGCAGAGCGCCGACATTCGTGCGATTGACGCCGACATGAAACGATCGCGCGCCTCGCGTCCGAGCCGCGGCCAGCCACGTTTCCAGGAGCAGCGATCCGGCACCACGGCGCTGCAACCGGGGCAGCAGGTTCATATGCAGATGCGCGGGATAGCGCTCTGCGATCTCGGCCGGTGTCGCGGGGGGATGGTGGATCATCGCCGCACGGCGCTGGTCGGCGGTTTGCTTGTCGGGAGGAACACCGACCGGATCGGCATATTGCTGGCGCAGCGAGGGCCACCAGTCGCGCTCTAGCCTATCTTCCCAGGCGGCGGTGTCGACGGCACCGGCTACGAAGCCCGCAACGCCGTCACGATCCTCCAGGATCAAGGTGAGGCTGGGTTCGAGCAAGGCATAGGGCGCGATGTAGATCTGCCCCATCATCTTCGGATCGCGATAGAGATGAGAGGCATCGCCACCGGCATGACCCGTCGCCAACGAGATCGCGTAGCAGGCGTCGAGGTCGCCTTCGTTGAAGGGTCGGATCTGCAGAGTGTCGCCCACTGAAGCGGCGCTACAGAATTCCGTCGTCTCGACCGGAGCCGAGCGCAGCGAGGCGGAGTGGAGCCTGCCCCGAGGCATTCGAGGGGCGCTCCGGTTGAGACGACGGGGCATTCGTTTAACCCCGCAGCTTGAAGCGCTGGATCTTGCCGGTCGCGGTCTTGGGCAGCTCGGGCACGTATTCGACCCAGCGCGGATATTTGTACGGCGCCAGGGTCTTCTTGCAGTGCGCCATCAGCGCGTCGGTGAGGGGGGCGCCGGCATCGCCCGGCTGTTTGAGGACGACGATCGCCCGGGGCTTGGTCAGTCCCTGTTCATCGGCATGGCCGATGACGGCGGCTTCGAGGATGGCGGGGTGCCCCACCAGACAGTTCTCGATTTCGACCGGCGAGCACCAGATGCCGCCGACCTTCAGCATGTCGTCGCTGCGGCCCTCGTAGATGAAGTAACCGTCCTCGTCCTCGCGATAGGTGTCGCCGGTGTTCAGCCAGCCGTTGACCATCGTCTCGGCGGTCTTCTCGGGCTTGTTCCAGTAGTACTTCGCGGCCGACTCCGCCTTGATCCACAGGCGACCGCTTTCGCCCTTCGCGACCGGATCTCCGTTCTCGTCGAGGATGCGGACCTCGTAGCCCGGCACCGGCTTGCCGCTGGTGCCCGCCCGGAAATCGTCGAGCCGGTTGCCGATGAAAATGTGCAGCGCCTCGGTCGAGCCGATGCCGTCCAGGATGACCGTCCCGGTCTGCTCCTTCCAGCGGCGGAACATGTCGCCGGGGAGCGCCTCGCCCGCCGAGACGCAGGCGCGCAGGCTGGAAAGGTCCCGCGTGCCGGTTTCGAGGGCCGCAAGCTGCGCGGCATAGAGTGTCGGCACGCCGTAGAAGATCGTCGGCCTGAAGGTCTCGATGGTGGAGAAGGTCGTCTCCGGCGTCGGGCGACGGTCGTCGAGGACGGCGGTGCCACCGACCCACAGCGGAAAAGTCATGCCGTTGCCCAGGCCATAGGCGAAGAAGAGCTTGGCGGCGGAGTAGCAGATGTCCCGCTCGGTGACGCCCAGCACGCGCACGCCGTAGAGCTCGCTGGTGACCACCATGTCGCGCTGGGCGTGGACCGCGCCCTTGGGCCTCCCGGTCGAGCCCGACGAATAGAGCCAGAAGCAATCGTCGTCCGGAGCGGCGAGCCGGGCCTCGAGCGTGGACGGGGCCGTCGCCATCTCGGCCAGGAAAGCATCGACCGTCATCGCCTTCGGTGCCCTGGCCCCGAGCTGCCTTAGGCCGGGCTCGATCTCAGCGGTGAACTCTGAAGAATAGGCGACGAGCCCACATCCGGAATCCTCGATCATGTAGGCATAGTCGGGGGCCCGCAGCAGGGTGTTGGGCGGCACCGGTACGATGCCCGCCTTGATGGCTCCCCAGAAGAGATAGAAGAAGGCCGGGCAGTCCTTCACCACCATCAGCAGCCGGTCGCCGGGTTCGAGGCCGAGCGCGAGCAGCGCATTGCCCGCCCGGTTCACGCGCGCCGCGAGCTCCACATAGGTCACCGTTTCCTCGCGCGTCAGGATGGCGGCCTTCTCGCCTCGGCCTTCCGCCAGATGACGGTCGATGAACGGCACCGCGACGTTGAAGAGCGGCGGCAGGTGGACGGAATGCGTCGACGAAAAGGAAATGCCTGAGGGAAGCGCCATATCGGGACCCGGAAGGATTCAGGAGCCCCTTCGATACTGATCGCCTGAGCGGATCGCAACGCTTGCGGCCCGTCCGGCGTTGTCAGGCCGCAAAACCACTACGGATTTCCCATGAAGCAAGGCGTCGTCTTTGTTCTCGCTTCCGCGGCACTGCTGGCAGCGGTGGGCGCGGCCCATATGACGGCTCCGATGCCCGATGGCGGGCCGCTTCGCGCGTCCGCCAAGGCGGCGACGGCCACGGCAGCTGCATCGGCTGCTTCCAAACCGGTCGCCGATATGACGGGATCCAAGCCTCTGATCGAGGTACGCCACGCGCCGGTACCGCTGCAGATGCGCGAACGGCCGCCGGTGGTACTGCCTCCCGGGTTCGAAACGGCCTCGGTTACGACGCCCCCGCCGGTCCCCCCGGAAGATGTCGAGGGTCGCAGCTTTGCCAGGTCCGCCATCGAGGCGGACGGGTACAAGACCGTCAAGATGATCGTAGCGGGGCCGGATGGCACCTGGCGGGCAAGGGCGTTGAGGGGAGGGACTGAAGTCATTCTGACCGTTGACCGGGAGGGGCGGGTTTCCGCCGACTGAATTTTTCGCAACCCCCGGCGTCCCGGGGCGTTATCGTGTGGCAGCCTTGGCGGTTCCACGGACCGTCCCTCTCCCCCGAGGGGCTGCAGAAGCCCGTCCTGGCGACCGTCAGGACGGGCTTTCCTTTTGAAGGTCGCATTCAGCAGTCAAAAGCGAAAAGCCCGCCAGGATAGTCAGGCGGGCTTCTTTTTCTGTGCTGCGACAGGTCAGAAGGAGAGCACCACGCCGCGATCCGTTGTGACGGCGAGTCCATCGCCCGCCTTGGGCAGCGGCTGAGCGGGCATCGCCCGGATGCTGACGGCGCTGGCGGGTGCGCCCTGACGGACCAACTCCTGCTTCACGGCGTTTGCATAGTCCGCGCGCCCTTCGATCCGGATGGGAGCCTGCCTGGCCGCATCGGCAGCGGACCGAACAGTTTCCAGAGCGGAGGCCGGAACGCGGGTCGAATCGCTTTCCATGAACACCATGTGGCTGGACCTCACCACCGGCGTCGCCGCGGGAGCTGACGCGAGGTCCTGAGCCATGGCAGACAGCGGCATCAGGGCGAGGCCACCAATCACGAGGGCTGTGCTGAGCTTTTGCATGATCAAGGCTCCTTTGTTTGTACCTGATCAACGCAAAAGCCCCAGTGGAAGTTTCCTGCAAAATCAGCAGAACGAAGGGCGGCGGTCGCGTCCCATTGGGTTGGCCGGTGATTTGCGGCTGCGTCGCTCGCCCGTCCTGCAGTATGCTGGGACATACCTAATGCAGAAGTCGAGGAGGTCGATCATGTCGGAAGAACGGAAGAAGGTGATGCAGCGCTTCAAGGAGCGGCTTGCGCACCTGGAATCTGGTGCGATCTCAGGCCCGTCGCACTGGCACCTGTTCCATCTGCACAACGCGCTGAACGCATTGCCCGACGATCACCTTGCAGCCGACCTTCATCTCGACGAGTTCGACCGCGCCGACCTCGCCAAGGAGTTTCCGGAAATGGACGCTGACAGGCCTCCGAGCGCGTCCGACATCCGGAACCGGTTCGACATGCTTGCGGGCGGGCTGTTGTAACCCGAAAGGGCGTCAGACCTGTTTGCCTATTCCGTCGTCGCGCCATTCGCGGCGCATGCGTTCGACCTCGGTTTCACCCGGCCGGTAGGCCGGTGCGTCCGGGTCGAACGTTTTCCAGCCCTCGTCACGCCAGGTCGCCGCGCGTGCGGCGACGTCCATCGGCCGATGGATGGACAACAGGCCTTCGACGCGTCCCACTTCGTCCTCGGGTACGCGCACGGAAACCAGGGTGCCGCCGCGGCGGACGGTTTCCGACAGAACCGCCGCTTCTTCCTCGTCGACACCTGCGCCGATCAGGGCGCCCATCAGGCCGCCGGTGGCGAGACCGGCGGCGGTGCCCACCGCCATCGCCGCCAACCAGCCCGCCGCAACGACAGGGCCGATGCCGGGGATTGCCAAAAGACCGAGACCTGCGAGGAGCCCGACACCTCCTCCAACGACGCCGCCGATGCCGGCCCCTGCCGCGGTGTCTGAGACCGGCTCATGCCCGGGGCTCACATGCTTGTTCGCGATGATGCTCACGTTCGATGAAGGAATTCCGGCCTTCTCAATCGCTCCCACGGCTGCCTGGGCCTGAGCGTAACTGTCATAGGACCGGCTTATCGTCTTCATCGTGCTCTCCTGTGGCAGTTCGGATGAAACAAGGCGGAGGGCCGGCGGGTTCCGTTGAATCCCGAGCGGATTCCTCTGGAGCTGCCCGGCTTGGGCAGCCAGACGCCGCCGCGGTTCTCCGGGCTCGTCGGGTTGTCTGACAAATCGCTCCTTGTGAAACCCTGGCCGGCCTGTACGGTTTCTGACTTAGAGGTTAGAAGACGGACTGCATCATGCGTGTCGTCGAACTTGTCGCCATTCTCGCCCTCCTGATGTTCGGGCCGTCGGCCATCGCTCGGGACATCATGTCGTCGGACATATATCCGTCGAATTATCCGACCGTGCGAGCCACCGCGTACATGGGCGATCTGATTCGCGAGCGCAGCGGCGGGCGACTCATTCTGTCCAATCTCGGCGCGGGCGACCGGGATACCGAGAACTACACGCTGGGGCAGCTCCGCAACGGCACTCTCGACATGGCGCGGATCAATCTCAGCGCATTGAACAGCACGGTGCCGGACACGATCGTCCTGACGCTTCCCTATCTCTTCCGTTCGACCGAGCACGAGCGCAAGGTCCTCGACGGACCGGTCGGCGAGGAAATTCTCGCGTCTTTGGAAAGCACCGGCGTCATCGGCCTCTGCTTCTACGATGAGGGCGCGAAATCAACTTACGGCACCAAGCCGATCCGCTCGCCAGCCGACTTGCGCGGTGTGAAGTACCGCATCCAGCCATCCTCCAGCTGGGGGCCGATGTTGCGCGCCTTCGGAGCACAGCCGGTTCCGATGCCTCAGTCGCGGGTCGCGGCTGCCATGCGCGCGGGCGTCGTCGAGGCAGCTGACGGAAACTGGTCGTCATTCGTTGCGATGCAACATCATCATGTGGCGAAGAACTTCAGTCTGACGGAGCATGCACGGCCGCCAAGCGCTCTGCTTTTCTCGCGGCTGATATGGGAGACACTATCGCCCGAGGACAGGAGGATCGTCCGCACTGCCGCTCGCGATTCGGTCGCCTACTATCGGCAGCTGTGGGACGAAAGCGAAGCTTCTGCCCGCCGGGTGGCCGAAGCCGCCGGCGTGGTGACCGTGAGTGACATCGATTACGAAGGCTTTGCCGCAACCCTCGTCCCGTTTCATGCGACCGCGGTCTCCGATGCGCGCCTCAAGGCGATGATCGAGCGGATCAAGGCCGAGGCGGTCCCATAGGCCGCAAATCCCGAGCTGCTTCTACCTCAGTGCGTTTCGCAGCGGTTCGCTGGAGAACTACATCAGGCCGCCGAACGCCTGCGGACCTCGCCTCACCACGTCACCCTGAGACCGCCATTGAGGACGTGGTTGGTCGTGCCGCTGCCGGTCTCGCCGTCATAGCGGACATAGAGCGTGGTTCCCGGCGCGACGGCGGTGTTTGCGGCGAGGCTGAAGGTGGCGGCATCGCGCGTGGGCGCGGCGCCGAAGACGGTGAAGTTGGTGCCCGGCGCGCCGGCGAAGCTGGCCGTCACCGGGCGGGTCGTGTCGGCGTATTCATGCGCCCAGCCCAGGCGAAGCTGTACTGCCAGCTTCTCGCGGTCCTCGGGGCCGAAGGCGCCGGCGAACTCGGCGCCGAGCACGCTGCGCGCCGACCCGGTGGTCTGGGATGCGACGGTGAGATTGAGCGACCCCGCGCCGCTCTCGGTGAAGCCGAACTGGCTGTTGGTCGTTCCCTGCAAGCGGGCAAAGGGGGTGATCGACGCGGCGGTCGGCTCGTGGAGCCCGATGCGATAGCCCGCTTCGAGCTGGCCCAGGAACTGGTTGGCGCCGGTGCGGCCCTGCGCCAGGCGCGCGCCCAGGTTGGGCAGCACGATCTGGCGCGTCATCTGGTTTTCATTGTAGCCGTAGCCCGCCAGCCCATCGAGATAGAAGGCGCCCTGGGTGAAGGAGGCGTAGAGACTGGCCTGGTAGCTGTTGGTGGTGCCCTGGCCGCTGAAGCCGCTCGCCCACTGGTTGCCGCTGACATAGCCGAGGGCGAATCCGGCCAGGATGCGTGGATCGAAGCGATAGTCGGCGCCGGCGGCGAAGCCGCCGGCGTTGTAGGTCAGGGTGCCGGCATTGGCATTGCCCGCAACGCTGCCGGTGCCGCCCAGCGCGGCGCCCCACAGGCTCCACGGGGTGGCGGCCGCGCCGTCGCAGGCCTCTGCGGGAGCCGTGTCACAGGCCTGGGCGACGGCCACGCGGGTACCGCTGGCGAAGCCGCCGCGGGCGAGGCTCATCTGCTGGCCCATCATGTTCATGAACAGCAGCCCGCTGCCCAGATTGGCGGTGCCGAAGCCCGAGTAGTTCTGGCCACTGAGAGAATCGAGAGCAGCCTGGCCCTGGCCCAGGGTGTAGGTGGCCATGGTGCCGATCACGGTGGCGAAGTCGCCGCTCAATCCGGCGACGCTCTGGTCGAGGACGCGGCCGACGGCAGACTGGTTGGGCGTGGCGCCGCCGGCGCCGAAGCCGCCGGGCTTGAGGGTGAGATAGACGTTGTTGGCGTCGTAGGCGAGCGAGGGCAGGAGGAAGGGATAGAGGCTGCTGGTGCCGGCATAGCTGCCGGTGACGCCGCCGCTGGCATTGAGGATCGTGTAGGTCGTACGGGGCGCATATACGCCCGAGGCAGCGGTCACGAGCACGTTTCCGCCCGCCAGAGCGGCGGTACCGGGCGCGCCGGTGACGTTGATGCGGTCGGCCAAGCCCGTGGCATTGGTCTCGACCTGGTAGCTGCTGCCGGCCGCCTGGGTGTAGGCGCCGTTCACGGTCAGCGTGCCGATCGAATTGCCCGGCGCGGCGATGCCATTGTTGGTGACCGTGCCGACGAAGGTACCATTGCCGCCGAGCAGCCCGGTGTTGTTCACATCGCCGGTGAAGGTCCCGTTGTTGATCAGGGTCAGGCTGTTGGCAAAGGTGCCTGCGGCCTGGATGAAGTTGCCGGTGTTGTAGACGCTGCCGTTTATGGTTCCGGTGTTCGTCGTCGTGCCCGAATTGACGAGGTCGCTGAGCAGGGTCCCGCTATTGTCGAAGGTGCCGAAGTTGACCAGGCTGGCATTGACCGATTGGAATGTGCCGGCATTGTCCAGCGTGGCGCCGGGCGCAACCGAGTAGCCGCCGCCGCTGACGAACGCGGCACCGGCCCGGATTGCGAGGTCGCCCACGAGGGTGCCCGAGAGCGCGACCGTGCCCTCGGCGACCGTGGTTCCTCCCGTATAACTGTTGTTGCCACCCAGGATGAGCAGGCCCGTGCCGGCCTTGGTCAGTCCGCCGGGGCCGGAAATGTCGTTGCTCCACATATCGACGGCGTTGAAACCGCCCAATGAAGCATCGAGCGTCACGCTCACATCGGAAGCAAATGCGCCGTAGCCCCCTGCGGCCTTGAACAGGTTCAGGCGCACCCAGCCGCTGCCGTCGTCGAGCACGCCGCCGGACGGCAGCTCGGTCGACGCCAGGATGTCGGTCCGTTGGGCACCGGTGAGATAGGGAAAGCGCGACGCGATCAGCAGCTCCGCATTGGCCGGAACGACGGCGGCCAGGTCGGTCGGGCCGACCGGCTGGAACCCATAGGTCGCCTGCAACGCGAAGGCCTGGTTGGCCGCCGCGAACTGCGCGGCGGAAGGCAGGGTACCGTTGGCGATGCAGCCGGCGACGTTGGAGGCGCACGACGCGTAGGGAACGGCCGTGACGGCGCTGCCGTAGGTCTCGTTGAGGTTCGCCGTCAGGTCGCGCGAGAGTGCGGAGATATGCTCCGGGAGGGTCGAAGGCGCCCACACGGTCGGCGCATAGTCCGGAGACCTCGCCAGTATCTGCGTCATCGCGTAATAGCTGACGATGCGGGAGCCGATGACATCCAGTGGATAGTGCACGCCCAGAATGTTCCGGCTGAGACCCGCCTGCTGGGCGGATACCATCATGCCCTGATAGGCCTGCGGCATCATCATGGCATAGAGGAGCGCCGTCAGTTCGGCGCGTCGCGTATGCCCGCTCGGGAAGGATTCAGACCTCTGATACCTGCTGCCGTCTCCTGGCTGGCCCCAGATCGCGGCCTGGGCCTGGATGGAAGCCTCGGTTGCCTGACCCGTCGTCCAGGGCGCAGAGGCGATGACGTTGCTGATCTGGAACGGGCGGGGATCGCTTTGCCCCGGTGGAGGATAGTAGTAGGGGGTCGTCATGCCCTGATAGGCGGTCACGTACGACGTGAAGCTGGCCTTGAGCCCGGGGCCCGCAAAGCTCTGGATCGAACCCGCGTCGTCGGAAGAGCCCAGCGTTTCGGTGATCTGTCGATAGACACCCTCCTGTATCGGGCTCTGCGGCGACAGTGCCGCCGTGAGCGCAGTGGCCAATGGAGCGGACGCCTGGAGTTGAGGGTAAATCCGCAGTGTCGCCTGGATCTCGCTCGAGGGAGAGATCTGCTTCCAAATGGTGTACTGCGCGAGCTGCGGTGCCTGGCCGCCGGCCTGGCTGTTGGCGATGGCCTGATTGCGCTGGGCGGGGGTCGCGTTCAGGTAAATGCCCTGCTCGATCGCGAGATTGTTGCTCAATATGGCATTGTTCGGTGCCGAATAGGCGGGCGTCCCGAACAGGCTGATCACGCCGTACTGGCCTTGGTAGCGGGCACAAGCCGCACCCGTCAGATCCAGGCTTTCGCAGCTCTGTTGGGCCGAGGCGGGCGATGCCAGCAAGGCCACCGACAGGAGGGCGGCCGCCGGCCAGGCGATCAAGCGTCCGCTCGATCGATCGAAACCAACGTGATCCATGCGCCCTCGGCAGTCAGCAGCATTCGCCAATCTCAAGTGTGGACGATCCACGGTTGAGTGGCAGGCCGACTGTATTTGCTGTTCCTATGAAGAAACAGCGAAATCTTGAGCGGTATCAGATATTTCGCTGGGTCCGCCCCGCGCAACTCACGGGAGAGTCCAGGGCGGCGGCGCCGAACCTAGTTGAACCGCACGTACTCGAAGTCGCCCGGCTGGTTGTTGATGCCGCGGGCCGGCGGGGCGATCCAGTGGGCGAACTTGCCGGGCTGGGTGACCGCGGCGCCCATCAGCGAGGTGACGTAGGCGCGGTCCTCGTCGGTCGGCAGCCACCTGTCCTTGTTTGCATTCCACTCGGCCTCGGAGAGGACCTTGCCCTCGGGGGAGACGCGCAGGCCGGCGAAGGCGCCGATCTGGCGGTCGAACGCACGGTGCGGCAGGGTCATCTCGAAGGCGATGCCGGCCCGCTCGATCGCCTTGTTCCAGCGCAGCACGCCCTTGGCGCAGTCGTCGATATAGTCCTGGCGCAGCCGCTCGTTCAGCGCCTGCAGGGCGGGGACCGCCTTCTTCACGATGCGGCCATCCTCGACCGTCTCGATCTCGTAGGTCGCGTTGGTGAGCAGATGGTCGTCATCGATGCGCGTCTCGAGGAAGCGGCCCTTCACGCCTTGCGTGTAGTAGTTGGCCGCGTTGGTCGAGGCTTCCTGGCCGAACAGGTCGAGCGACACCGAGAAGTGGAAGTTGAGATACTTCTGGATGGTCGGCAGGTCGATGGCGCCCAGGCTGCGCACGTCGTCGGTCCTGTGCTCCTTCATCAGCTCGCAGGTACGCTGGAGGATGCGGCCGACACCGGTCTCGCCCACGAACATGTGGTGGGCTTCCTCGGTCAGCATGAAGCGGCAGGAGCGGGCCAGCGGGTCGAAGCCCGATTCGGCCAGCGACGCGAGCTGGTACTTGCCGTCGCGGTCGGTGAAGTAGGTGAACATGAAGAAGGAGAGCCAGTCCGGCGTCGCCTCGTTGAAGGCGCCCAGGATGCGCGGCTTGTCGGGATCGCCTGAGTGGCGCTCCAGCATCGCCTCCGCCTCCTCGCGGCCGTCGCGGCCGAAATAGGCGTGCAGCAGATAGACCATCGCCCACAGGTGCCGGCCTTCCTCGACGTTGATCTGGAACAGGTTGCGCAGGTCGTAGAGCGACGGCGCGGTCCTGCCGAGCAGGCGCTGCTGCTCGACCGAGGCCGGCTCGGTGTCGCCCTGGGTGACGATCAGGCGCCGCAGCGTCGAGCGCATTTCGCCGGGCACGTCCTGCCAGGCGGGCTTGCCCTTGTTGTCGCCGAAGGCGATCTGGCGCTCGGGATCGCGGTCGGCCAGGAAGATGCCCCAGCGATATTCCGGCATCTTCACGTAGCCGAAGTTGGCCCAGCCGTTGGAGTCGGTCGAGATGGCCGTGCGCAGATAGACGTCGAAGGCCGAGGTGCCGTCGGGGCCCATGTCCTTCCACCAGTCGAGGAAGCGCGGCTGCCAGTTCTCCAGCGCGCGCTGCAGCCGGCGGTCCGAGGAGAGATCGACGTTGTTGGGAATGAGCTGGCTGTAGTCGATGGCCATGTCTGCCTCCTTCGGTTCTGCTTGCCGGAGATCACCTCACCCTGAGGAGGCGCGAAGCGCCGTCTCGAAGGGTGGGAACGAGCACCTTGTCTGTTGCCCATCCTTCGAGACGCGCTTCTGCGAAGCGCTCCTCAGGATGAGGTTGGGGTAGTTCATCGCTTCACGCCCGCTTGCGGTCGTACTTGCTCTGCTTGCCGGTCCCGTAGAGTTTCAGCGCGCCTTCCGGGCCGGTCGCGTTGGGCCGCTGGAAGATCCAGTTCTGCCAGGCCGACAGGCGCGCGAAGATCTTGGTCTCCATCGTCTCGGGGCCGGGGAAGCGCAGGTTCGCCTCCATGCCGATCAGCCCATCGGGCGAGAAGCCGGCGCGTTCCTCGATGGCGAGGCGCACCTCGTCCTCCCAGTCGATGTCGTCGGGGGTGAAGGTGACGAGACCGGCCTCGTCGGCTGCGCCGGCGTCGAGCGGTTCGCGGGCCTGGTCCCTCAGTGTCTCGACGTGACCGGGATCGTTGAGAAAGCGCGTCGAGAGCCGCGTCAGCCCGTTGCCCATCGGGTAGGGGCCGAAATTCATGTCGGTGAGCCGCACCGTGGCGGCCGGCAGGTTCGACCCCTCGAACACGCCGTCCAGCATGTAGGAACGGTCGGCCGCCAGCGCGATCTCGAGCAGGGTGCCGGTGAAGCAGGACCCGGGCTCGACCAGCGCGATCAGGCTGCGCGAACTGACGTCGAGCCGCTTCAGGGTGCGCTTCCAGTAGAGCACGATCTCGCGGATCAGCCAGTCGTCGGCATTCTGCGCAAGCACGGCGTCATACGCCTCGACCAAAGCCGCATCGCCCTGGCTGGTCAGCACCCAGGTGCCGATCTCGGTCTCGTTAAGGCGCAGATGCATCATCGCATCGTCGAACTCTCGTGCCAGTGCCAGCGGCCAGAAGGCGGCGCCGGCCGCGTGCACGTCGTCGGGCGGTGCGGAGGAGGGGCCGTTGAGGCGGAACTTCGCCGAACGGCCTTCGCGGTCGATCTCGACGGTGAGGTTGGCGTAGCGCAGCGTGTCGCCATCGATCTGGCGTTCAACCGTCGGCAGGGCGATGCCCTTGGCATCCTTCGGGCGCGACGACTTCGCCGCGACCTCCTCGGCAATCTTCTGCGTCTGCTCCACCAGCTTGGAAGGTGGAATGAGCTGGTCGACCAGCCGCCACTCGCGCGCCCGCTTGCCGCGCAGGCCCTCGGCCGTGGTGCAGAAGAAGTCGGCATGGTCGCGGCGCACCATGCGCTTGTCGACCAGGCGCGTCAGCCCGCCGGTGCCCGGCAGCACCGCCAGCAGCGGCAGCTCGGGCAGCGACACCGCGCTCGATCCGTCGTCGGCCAGCAGGATCTGCTCGCAGGCCAGCGCCAGCTCGTAACCGCCGCCGGCGGCGATGCCGTTGATCGAGCAGATGTAGGTCTGGCCGGACTGCGAGCTGGCGTCTTCGATGGCCAGCCGCGTCTCGTTGGTGAACTTGCAGAAGTTGACCTTGTGGTCGTGGGTCGAGAGGCCAAGCATGTTGATGTTGGCGCCGGAGCAGAAGATGCGGTCACGCTGGCTGCGGATGACCACGGCGCCGATCTCGGGATGTTCGAAGCGCAGCCGGTGCACGGCATCGGCCAGCTCGATGTCGACGCCGAGGTCGTAGGAATTGAGCTTGAGCTTGTAGCCGGGCTTGAGCCCGCCATCCTCGTTCACGTCCATCGTGAGGTACGCGACGCCGTTCTCGGTGCTGAGCTTCCAGTGCTTGTAGCGCGAAGGGTCGGTGCGGAAGTCGATGGGCGCGACGGCGGGGTCCATGGCATTCCCTATTTCTGTAATTCGGTACTGAATTACCTATTTACTTTCCCGGCCGCAAGGTCATTCTGCTCCGTGGACATGGTCGACATTCGCCCCGCGCAAGCCACTGATCTGAAAGCGATTTCGGCGCTGGATGCGCGTCTGACCGGCTCCGACAAGCCGCAATACTGGCAGGAGATGCTGGCCCCCGATCGCCATTTCCTGGTCGCAGAGACGGCAAAGGGCGGGCTGGCCGGCTTCATCGCGGGCGAGGTTCGGGCCTGGGAATTCGGCCAGCCGGCCGCCGGCTGGGTCTTCGCGATCCAGGTCGATCCGAAGACACGTCTCAAGGGTGTCGGCAGTGCGCTGTTCGAGGCGCTGGCCATGCGCTTCAAGCAACAGGGCGTGACCAGTGTGCGCACGCTGGTCGATCGCAAGGACCATCTGATCCTGTCGTTCTTCCGCGCCCAGGGCATGGTGGCGGGACCGTCGCTGCAGCTCGATAAGGAACTCCCATGAGGAGCGGGGCGTGAAGCTGCAGACGGCGACACGGCTCGGCCTCTATGCCGTCCTCGAGCTGGCGCGTGACCCGTCGCAGACCTTGTCCGCGGGCGACCTGGCCAAGCGATTTGGTGTCTCGACCCATTCGCTGGCCAAGGTCCTGCGCACGCTGTCCGCCGCCGGCTTCGTCCAAGGTGGGCGCGGCGCGTCGGGCGGCTATCGTTTCACTGGCAACCGCCGCCGCATCACCCTGATGGACATCGTGGCGCTGTTCGAACCCGCGCCGGGCAGCCACGCCCCCGAGCCCGGCGAGGACACCGCAATCGGCGCCGCCTTGCAGCGTGTGCTGACCGAAATCGACGAAATCGCCGAGGCGACGCTGCGTTCCGTCAGTCTGGAGACTATGCTGAGGCTGAGGTCCTGATGTTGACTCGGTCTATCTTCTCTCTCGCAATGATTGTGTCCTTCGTCGGAGTGTTGATGCCAGTTGGCATGGCGCAGTCCGTCGAACTCAAGCCCATCGATCGGATCGATGCTTCGGATTTGCCCTATTCGCGCTCGCCCTATTACGGACTAAGTCCGGAACAGGTGAAAGATTTTGCGGCATTGCGAGAAGAATATCGTAAGTCGCAATGGGCCGATGAGGCGGGCCGCATCGCGCGGTATGGGCAGAACCATAATGTCATTCGCGACGATGACTATCTTTACATCAACGATGCTTCAGGCGGGCGTCCGTTTGCTTTCAGGAACATCTGGGGCGTCGAGCCTGCGGCGCTCTATGCCTATCTCGCCTATGACGACCTCGCCCATTTCCATATCGTTGGCGAGGGCGGACATGACATGCCTCGACTGTTGTTCATCTCCGCCAAAACCGGCTTGGTCTATCAGGGATTTGGCGCAGGCGAGCCGATCTATTCTCGGGATCAGAAGCGCCTCCTGAGTGTTGGAATCGAGGGCATGGGGCATCCGATGGGCGTTGCCATCTACCGCTTCGATGGGAACAAGCCCGTCGCTGAAGGTGTCTACGACATAGGTCACAGCGCGCCGTGTTCCATTGAGTGGCTTGGTCCGACCGAAGTGAAGGCGTTATGCCCCGGAGCGTGGCCGGAAGACGGCAAATTCGACTACCGGCTCACCTATCTGAACGATAGGTGGCATAGCTCTCGTCAATTGGTCGCCAAGTAAGGCTGTCGACCACGACGCTGGACGGCAGCGCGCCGTTCGAGGTGCTGCGGCGCCGCGTGAACGAGTCCTCACCAAGATCGAAGAAATCGCCGAGGAAACGCTGCGATTGGTCAGCCGGCAGACGATGCGGAGGACATATACGAACAAGAATTCGCACGCCTCTTGACAGTCACCTATCCGGTGCTTTTATATTAAAGCACCAATCGGGTGCTTTCGATGTCTTCGTCTGCGACCTCCAAGTTCTGCCGCCTCAATCTTCGCCCCGACGCATCGGCCGCGCTTGCGTTCGATCGGATCCTGGAGGCCCATACTCGGCTGCTCGACTGGCTCGATGCCTCGGTGCCGGCGGGCCATGCCGCCGACCTGGTCGCCCTGCATCGCTCGTTCTACGAAGCCGCCCGCGTCACCAGCGGGCTGCCGGCGCGGTCGGTCACGCTGGCTTTCAAAGACTGGGTGCGCCGCCGGCGGGGCGAGGCGATCGAAGGTCTGCCCCTCGACGAGAAGCTCTATTCAATCAAGGGAATTGAATCTGTTTCAATTGCGACCTTGAGTGGCAGAATGACCATTCCCTTCCAGGTAGAAGATTACGGTCAGGGCTGGACCGATCCTGCGCCCGCCAGGTTGGTGAAGCGGGCAAACGGCTTCCAACTGATCGTGTCGATCGAACTTGATACGCCTAACGTAACCGTCAAAAGTCAGGAGGAGGCAATGTTGGCCACGGAAAGCGCAGTGAAGCGAATCGGCCGCGTCATCGCCGGTATGACCAATCTGGCAGTCGATGCCGCGGAAGGCGTGAACCCTGAAGCGGTGCTCGTCCAGGCCATCCGGGAAATCGACGCCGCCGCCGATGAAGTGCGGGCCGAACTGGGCAAGGCGACTGCCGAACGGCACCGCCTGGATGTTCGCCGTCAGCAACTGCTGCGGGAGAAGGACGATTTGGTCGCCAAGGTGCGCATCGCGATCGACGAGAAGCGCGATGACCTTGCCGAAGCGGGTATTGCGCGCCAGGTCGATATCGAAGCGCAGGTCGGCGTGCTGGATCGTCTCATGGGCGACGCGGACGAGAAGATCGTCCAACTTGGCCAGACCATCGATGCCATTTCGGCGAGCCGCCGCGAGGCCGAACAGACCCGCAAGGACTTTCAGGCCTCGCGTGCCAGCGTCGGCGGCGAAGGCGCCGCCGCGGTCGGATCATCCGGAGACAGAGTGAGCGGGGCGATGACGAAAGTTGCGCGGGCGCAGGCGGCGACCGCCCGCGTCACCGGCGTTCCGGCGGCCGCGCCCAACAACGACGCCCGGGCGCTCGACGAGCTCGCCGAACTGCAGCGTCAGCGCGAAGTCAGATCGCGCCTGGAAAGACTGAAGTCCGGCCGGGACGCCTGAGCAGAGGCACGTCATGTGGTCGTTTCTAATCGCGCCAGCGTTTCAGCTCTTTACCATTGCCGCGCTGGTCATGCTGGGGCTGCTGACGGTCGAGATCGTCAGCAGCCTGTTTGGCGCCGCGGCGTCTTCGCTGCTGGACGGTGCCCTCGGGCTGGATGGTGCAGATCACGGCGTGACCCACGCCGCGGACGGACCCTTCGCGACCGCCTTCGACTGGCTCAATGCCGGCCGTGTGCCGATGCTGGTTCTGATCATCGCGGCGATCGCCTGCTTTGCCGTGACCGGCATGGTCATCCAGATCGTCGCCATGAACCTGCTGGCGCCGTTGCCCGTCGTTGTCGCCGCCGTCATCGCGGTCGCTGCAACGATCCCCGTCACCCGATGGGTCAGCCGAGTGGTCTCGTGGTTGATCCCGCGCGACGAGACTTATGTGCTCGGTGCACAGGATCTCATCGGGCGCGTCGGAATCGTCACGCTCGGCCCGGTGGTGGAGGGGTCTGCGGCGCGGGCCAAGATCCAGGACAAGTTCGGGAACTGGCATTTCCCGCGCATCAGGCCGGGGGCGGCGGGCCTGTCGATCCCGCAAGGGGCGAGCATCCTGATCGTGGACAAGGTCGGTGACGAATATGCCGTGATCGTCGCCGAAGGTCGCCTGGTCAACAACGGCCAGCCATCGAGGCCTGCGTAATTGGTAGTCAGTTCCGGACGCATTGCATGCGTATAGGCGTCCGACAATCGGGGGAATCTCTCAATGGACATGTTTTTCCAGCTCGCCATTCCCGCGGTGCTCATTCTCGTCGCGATCGTCGCGATTGGTCTGATCATCGGCCGGCTCTATCACCGAGCCGAGAAGGATCGCTCGTATGTGCGGACCGGCTTCGGCGGCCAGAAGGTCGTGCTCGACGGTGGCTCGATCGTCCTGCCGATCTTCCAGAGCATCGCCTGGGTCAACCTGCAGACGCTTCGCCTCGACGTGCGCCGCGATTCGCAGGATGCGATGATCACGAAGGACCGCATGCGCGTCGACATCGGCGTGGAGTTCTATGTGCGTGTGAAGCCGGACAGCTCGTCCATTGCGCTGGCGGCACAGACGCTCGGCAATCGCACCAATGACGTGGTGCAGTTGCGCGAACTCGTCGAAGCGAAGTTCGTCGACGCCTTGCGCTCGGTCGCGGCCACCATGCTGCTCGCGGACCTCCAGGAGAAGCGGTCCGACTTCGTCAAGGCCGTGCAGGCCGCCGTCGCCACCGATCTCGAGCTCAACGGTCTCGAGCTGGAAAGTGCGTCGCTGACCAAGCTGGACCAGACCGACACGAAGTTCTTCAATCCGAACAATGCGTTCGATGCCGAAGGTCTCACCGCCCTGACGAAGATCGTGGAAGCCAGGCGTCAGGAGCGCAACCAGACCATCCGGAACGCAGAAGTCACCATTGCCCAACAGGACCTCGACGCAACCCAGAAGACGCTGGAAATCCTGCGCCTGAAGAAGGACGCCGAGCTGTCGCAGCAGCGCGATATCGCCAACAAGACCGCCGAGACGCGCGCCGCCGCGGCGCTCAAGGAGGCGGAGGCCAGCCGAGCGGAGGCCGAAGCCAAGATCATGGCCCAGCAGTCCATTGCCGAGCGGCAGGCGGCCGCCAAGCAGGTTCAGGAATCCGCAGCCATCGCCGCCAATCTTGCGATTCAGCAGAAGCAGATCGAGTCGGAGCGCGCGTCGGAGACGCTGCGAATCGCCAAGCAGCGCGACGTCGAGCTTGCGGACCAGGCGCGTGCCATCGCGGTTGCCAATCAAAGCCGGTCGGAATCCGAGGCGCGCGCCGAGGCGGAAGCGGCGCGGGCGCTGGCAACATCGGCCACCGAGTCGGTGCAGACCGCACGGGATGTCGCCATCGCCGAGCGCGATAAGCAGACGGCGGTCATTGCCGCGCGCATGACCGCGGAGCAGGATGCGACGCGTATCACCGTCGCGGCGGAGGCCGAACGGTCGGCCGCCGAGAACCGCGCCAGCGCCATCCGGACCATCGCCCAGGCGGAGGCCGACGCCGCGAAGATCAAGGCCGAGGGCCAGGCCGTTACCTACGAGGTCGACGCCGATGGCCAGCGGAAGCTGAACGAGGCCCGTAACGCCATGTCGGACAAGGTCATCGACCTCGAGGTCGCGCGGGAGCGTCTGCGGATCATCCCGATGGCACTCGCGGAGGCCGTGAAGCCCCTGCAGAATATCGGTGACGTGAAGATCGTCGACCTCGGCGGCGGCATGCCGGGCGGATCGGGTGGGGGCGGCGGCAAGAGCGGGCGGATGGACTCCCTTGTGGACAGCCTTCTGGCCTACCGTGCGAACTCGCCGGTGATCGACCAGCTTCTCAAGGAGGCCGGCTTCTCGGCGCCGGGCAATCCGGTGGAAGCCTTGATGGAAGGTACCTCGGGAGGTCCGCACCCGCTGCCGGCTGCTGCGGCCGACACCCCGACCTGAGCGTACGCCGGAACACGATGAGGGCAAACCAGGCCATGGCATGTTCCGCCGGTCTGGTTTGCTTCTCCGTCCTTCTGCTTGCGGGCCTCGCGCATGCCCAGGCCGCAGGCGAGGAGACGAAAGCCTGCACACGGGCCGGGTCGGTCGATCCAGCCTACGATCGAGACAGCCGGACGATCGAATGGCCGCAGGAGGCGCGGCGGCTCAGGGCCGATGTGCCCAACGTCTCGCGCGAAGGCGACCGGCTGCGGCTCGCGATCGATGGCGGCACGGCGGTCGAGTTGCAGGACTGCCCCTATGGCGACGCGGGCTACCAATATCTCTACGAGCGCTATGACGATCCCGGCCGCTTCTATGTCGTGCGCACGCCGGGGCTCGACGATTTCGCCTGGACGCTGGTGATGAGGCGCACAGGCCGGTTGTTCACGGTCCAGGGCGCACCGGTCTGGGCGTCGGACAAGACGCGGTTCCTGACGGTGGCCTGCTCGCTTCAACCGTCGCGCGGCACGCTCTCGATCTTTGCGCCGTCGGGCGATGGGCTCACGACCGAGGCTGAGTTCGAGTTGCCCTGCGCGACCGAGAGCTGCTCGGCGCGCTGGGACTTCCAGTCCTGGATCTCGATCGCCTGTACGCCGCGCGACGATCCTTCGAAGGAGGGCAAGGAGTTCGTCCTGATGCGCGGCAGCGACGGCAAGTGGAACCGGTTCGGGCGTTAGGCCTTGTCCCATCCGTCGCGCGTCTGTGGCAGCTTCTTCTTGAGCAGCGCACCCGCCACGACGTTGCGCAGCACTTCCGCCGTGCCGCCGCCGATGGTGAACATGCGGACGTCGCGGGCCATGCGTTCGAGCGGCAGTTCGCGGCTGTAGCCGCGGGCGCCGAAGAACTGCAGCGCCTCGTTGACGATCTGGATGGCGCTCTCGGAGGTGAAGACCTTGGCCTGGGCGGCCATCAGCATGTCGGGGAAGCCTCCTTCGCCCGAGCGCGCGGCGTTGTAGACGAGGGCGCGGGACGCCGAGAGCTTGATCGACATGTCCGCGAGCTTCCATTGCAGGCCCTGGAACTCGTTGATCGGCCGGCCGAACTGGTGGCGGGTCTCCGACCAGTCGAGCGCCAGCCGGTAGGCGCCGTCGGCGATGCCGAGGGCCACGGTGGCGGCGCCGACCCGCTGGCTGTTGTAGGCCGTCATCAGGTCGGCGAAGCCCTTCTTCAGGCCGCGCGGCGGGATCACGAGGGACGAGGGTGGGACATCCATGTCCTCGAGGTCGATCACCGCCTCGGGAATGCCGCGCAGGCCCATGGTCGGCTCGCGCTTGGTGATCTTGAGGCCCTTGGTCTCGTCGCGGACGGCGAGGAAGCCGCCGATGCCTTCGAAGGTGCCCTTCTCGTCGTAGACCTTGGCGAAGATCAGGTGCAGGCGCGAAACGCCGCCGCCGGTGATCCAGTGCTTGCGGCCGTTCAGGACGTAGCGGTTGCCCCTCTTGTCGGCACGCGTGGTCATGCCGTTGGCGTCGGAGCCGGCATCGGGCTCGGTGATGCAGATGGCGGGCTTGTCGCCGGCCAGCACCATGTCGGCCGCCATCTTCTTCTGGTCTTCCGAGCCATAGGCCATGACCGCGCTGATCGCGCCCATGTTGGTCTCGACGGCGATGCGGCCGGTGACCGCGCAGGCCGACGAGAGCGCCTCGATGGCGAGGACGGCGTCGAGCCAGCCTTTGCCCTGGCCGCCATATTGTTTGGGGATCGTCATGCCGATCAGCTTCGCGTCCTTCAGCAGTTCGACATTGTCCCAGGGATACTGCTCGGTGCGGTCGACCTCGGCGGCGCGTTCGGCGACGGGGCCGGCCGCCAGTTCGCGGGCGCGGGCCTGCAGTTCGAGCTGATCCGGTGACAGGGCGGACGGGTTCATGGACGACGGACCTCAGAGAGTATCAACGGTGAAGATGGCGACCGACCCGCTGCGGCCGCGGACGGCCGTGCTGCCGAGCGGCTTGAACACGAATTCCGTGCCGCAGCCGGCGCGCGTCGTCTCCGCCACGAGAATGCTCGTGCCGTGATCCTTGTTCAACTTCTCCAGCCGCGCCGCGAGGTTCACCGTGTCGCCTAGCAAGGTGAAGCTCAGCCGCTGTCCGGCGCCGATGGAGCCGCCAATGACCGCGCCGGTGCTGATGCCGATGCGCGTGACGAACGGCACCCTGGCTTCGCCGAAGCTGCGGCCTGCGACGGCGCGCTGGATGTCGATGGCCGCCCGAATGCCGGCCGAAGCGTGGCCCGGACAGGCGAGCGGCATGTTGAAGGAGGCGAACAGACCGTCGCCGATGAAGGTGTTCACCACGCCGCCATGGGCGCGAATGGGAGCAAGCACCGTCTCGAGATACTCGTTGAGGGCCCCGAAGAGTTGGTCCGGCGGTATTTTTTCGGCGATCGTCGTGAAGCCCGACACGTCCGTGAACAGGATCGTTGCCTCGCGGGTCTCGCCGGCCAGCACGCCGTTGCCGCCGCGCTGCAGGATGGTCGAGGCCACGCTCTCGTCGACATAACGGCCGAACGTTTCGCGGATCTGCTCGCGTTCGCGCAGCCCCTCGACCATCGTGTTGAACTGGCCGGTCAACTCGCCGACTTCGTCGTTCGAGGTCACGGGAACTCTTACGGACATGTCTCCGCTGGCCACGGTCGACATGGCACGGGACAGGATGCGGATGGGACGCAGCAGAGATCGCCAAATGAAATAGACCGAGACGGCGACGCCCATCAGCGCGATGGCGACGTCGGTCGCGATTTCGTACTGCAGCTTCACGCCGTCATAACTCAGGAGGTCGATGACGACACCCGTCATTGGCGCGAGCGAGATGACGAGCAGGGCGATGCCTAGCTTCAGGCGGTAGCGGCCGAAGAACAGCGACAGGTTCCGGCCGGTGCGCTCGAAGATGAAGCCGCAGAGGTCGCCCAGATAGTCGCTTATGACGAAGTAGATATAGGTGAAGTAGAAGAGTGGCAGCATAAGCAAGAGCGCCACGGTATCGGCCAGCGTCTGGCTGGGCAGGGCAGGCACGGTTTCATTCGGCCAGAGATAGGGAGCCGTCACCCGGAATCCGACCATCGCCAGCGCGAGCAGCGCTACACGCGAGGCCGTCAGGACTGGAAGTTGCGTGATCCGGCGCTCCGCATCCTCGAACGGGCGCCGTCCCCCCAGATACTCTTCGATGGGCCGGAAAAGCCGCCAAGAGACCAGCGCGTTGACGCCCAGCAGCAGGAACAGCCCGACGGCGATCGACCGTGGCGCATAGGCCCAGGCATCCGCGAAAGCGACGAAAATACTGGTGAAGGCGACGTCGACCCCGGCCGCGGAGATGGCTCGCAGCAAATAGCGCCGCCGCAGGCCACCGATTTCCGCCGCCGTGGCGACGGGTTGCTCACCTCCCGCCGGGGTCACAGGGGCCGGCCCACGCGATAGACGACGACGCCGTCGTGATGCCCGCGCACGTCGGTCGTGCCCAGCCGTTCGCAGAAGGCCTGCGCACTCGCTGCCACCACGGTGCTCTCGGTAGCCAGGATGCGGGTCCGGAACTTCTTGTTGAGCTGCTCGATTCGGGAGGCGACGTTCACGGCGTCACCCAGCAGCGTGTAGCTCAGCCGGTTGTCGGTGCCGATGGTGACGCCGATCACGGGGCCGGTGTTGAGGCCGATGCGGGTCGGGAGGGTGAAGCCGCGCGCGAAACGGGCCGTTGAAAGAGCCTGCTGGATTTCCATCGCGGCGGCGATGGCGGCGCTGGCGTGATCCTGCAGTGGCCGCGGCAAGCCGAAGCTCGCGAAGAGGCCGTCTCCGATGAAGCTGTTCACGATGCCTCCGTGGCGCTGAATGACGGGGACGACGGTGTGGAGATAGGCATTCAGGAGGGCCGCGACTTCCGCGGGCGTCGTGCTCTCGGACAGGCCCGTGAAGCCCTCGATGTCCGTGAACATCAGGGTCGCTTCGGCCGTGGTGTCGATGCTGCGGCCGGTATTGCCGCGGTTGGACAGGATCGAGGCGGCAACCGTCTCGCTCACATACTTGCCGAACGTGTCGCGAAGATAGGCCTTCTCGGCGAGGCCCTCGACCATCTCGTTGAAGCGGCTTGCAGCATGGCCCAGCTCGTCGTCGGAGGTCACGGGAAGGCGCACCGTATAGTCGCTGTCGGCGACCAGGCGCAGGCCGCCGTCCAGCCGCGTGATCGGCCGAGTCAGCGCGTTCGATATCCAGTAGTACATGAACGCAGTGCCGATGGCCGAGGTCGTGATGTCGGCCGAGGCTTCGCGCACCAGGCGGTCGCCGCTGTAGCTCAGCATGTCGGCGACGATCAGAATCATGGTTGCGAACGACACGAACAGGAGGGCGAGGGCCACCTTCCGGCGGAATCGGCCACCAAACGTTGCGATGTTCACACCCCTCGTGCGGAACAGTTCCTGGCACAGGTGATCGAGGTACGCTGCGACGACGAAGAAGGTGAGGACGACGTTGAAGCCGGTCCCGACCGTGAGGTTGGCGATGACGTCCGGCCAGGCGACCTGCTGCAGCGTGGCGCCGAAAGTGATGTCGAGGCGATGCGACAGCAGGCGCACCCCCACCATCGGGGCGTACATCACCCCGATGACGGTCGCGGAGTGGCGCGGCAGCCGCGCCAGCGAGAGTTCGATGTCGCCGAAGGCCGCACGGCCGTCGATGAAATGCCGGATCGGCCGGATCAGGAGCCAGGCGCCGAGTCCGACGCCGACGGCGAGGAACAAGGTCGTGACCGCCAGCGAGGGGAGCACGACCTCCGGGGCGCGGTTGAGCGCCGAATAGACGAACACCGAAACGACGTCGATCAGGAACGGCACCGACATCGCAAGATAGTAGCGATGCACGAGTCTGGCGGGCGACAGAGGCGGCGCCGCGTCGGTGGGTCCGTTCATCCGCCGGATATAAAGCGGATCGGGACGGAGCGGAATGCCCCGTCCGTCGTGTCGAAACGGCTTAGGCCGTCAATTCGCGCGCCGTGATCCGATACTTGAACCTGTCCGGGTCGAGCGAATCGAGGAAGCCGGACCGGTTCTCGGCCTGCGGATACATAAGGAAGGCGATCGGCTCCTCCTTCGAGCCCGGCAGCTTCACATCGTGCGCCACATTGTAGGCGAGCCAGTTGCCCTCCCAGGCGCCGAACAGAGCGCGGCGGGCTGCAAGCACCTTCGGATCGGACATGGCCAGGTTGGTCGGCGGCTCTTCGAGCACGACCTTGCGCACGTCGGCCGGGTCGACCGGCGTCCAGCCCGAGCCGGCGAGCCAGACTTCGGCGCGGCAGTGCTGCGCCTTGGAGACGACCTCCGAACCGGCGCCCAGCGCTTTGAAGCCGAATTCCGAGGGCATGACGCGAATGCCGTAGACGTCGCGCGCCGGCAGCCCGGCCGAGCGGGCGAGGCCGACATAGAGCGCATTCAGGTCGGCGCACTTGCCGTTCAGATTGCCGGTCCGGATCATCGTGGTGATGTCGCCGACCCCGCAGCCCAGCGTCCTGGCGTTGCGGAAGGTGTTCTCGACGACCCAGTCGTAGATCGCGCGCGCCTTGGCGACGTCGCCCTGCCTGCCGCGCACGATCCCGTCGGCCGTTTCCTTCACGATGCCGTCGGTCGGCAGGAAGGTGGTCGGCATCAGGTTCAGTTTCCGCTCGGCCTCGCTGAGCGGCGCGGCGTTGCCCTGGCCCGGCACGACCGATCTGTTCTGCGCCTGGACCTGGGCCACGATCTCGATGACCGGCGCCTGCTGGTCGGCCGCCCATTCGACCCGGAGCATCTCCGCGCCATATTTGGGATCGCGGACGCGTTCGGCGACGCGGGCATTGCCGGTCCAGGTCACGGCACCGGGGCGCTGCCAGTCCGGCACCTCAAAGGTCGGCAGCGGGATCCACGCCTTCGTGGCGCCGGCCGTCGGCTCGACCCGGGTCGTCAGCACGTAGGTGCGCCAGCCCTTCGGCGCAGGCGCATAGGTGGCGGCCTGGGCCGATGCGAGGCGTGGCGTGAGGCCGAGGGCACCGGCGGCAATGCCGGCCTTGAGCATGTCACGACGATTCATCCTGGTGTTTCTCCCATGGCAAAGTCTGCCGGGGAGGGCGGTCGTCCCGTCGTCGGGAGGAGCCGGCGCCATCCCGGACCGATCCGCGTCGCACGCGACAGCGTCAGTACCGGAAGCGGCTAGAATTGCAGCGGGTGGAGCCGTGCGTCAACGCCTCACAGACCTCACCCCCCGGCCGCTGGAAAAAGTCGGGCCGGGCGAATAATCGAAATAAAAGAAATAAACGAATCATTCGAAACGAGAGTCGCACCGCCGAATCAGGTATCCTGATACCGCTGCCGGTTCGATATCGCCCGCCGGTCTCGGATGCCAGCGCCCCGCTAGAGGCCGAGATAGGCCTGCCGGACGCGGTCGTTGGTCAGCAGGTCGGCGCCCCGGCCCTCCAATTCGATGCGGCCGTTCTCCAGCACATAGCCGCGATCGGCGATGCGCAAGGACGCCATCACGTTCTGCTCGACCAGCAGGATGGTGAGGCCCTCCTCGTTCAGCCGGCGCACGATGCGGAAGACTTCCTGCACGATGGTGGGGGCCAGTCCGAGCGAGGGCTCGTCGAACATGATGAGGCGCGGCTGGCCCATCAGGCAGCGGCCGATCGCCACCATCTGCTGCTCGCCGCCCGAAAGCGTCCCGGCGGCCTGCCGCCGCCGCTCGGCCAGCCTCGGGAACATCGCGAAGACCCGCTCCAGGGTCTGCTTCTCCAGCGCCCGCGCGCGTTTGGGCGTCGCACCCATCTCGAGGTTCTCCAGCACCGAGAGATTGGGGAAGACCTGGCGGCCCTCGGCGACATGGCCGACCCCGGCCTCGCACACCCGGTAGGAGGGCCAGCCGGTGATGTCGCTGCCGTCCAAGCGCACATGGCCACGTGCCGGCTTTTCGATCCCGTGGATCGAGCGGATCAGCGAACTCTTGCCTGCACCATTGGCGCCGACGATGGCGACGATTTCGCCTTGGGCGATTTCGAGCGACACGCCGGCCAGCGCCTGGGCGTCGCCATAGAAGAGGTCGAGGTTCTCGACTTTCAGAAGAGGCGCACTCATGCGGGCTCCGCCTCGCCGAGATAGACGTCGAGCACGGCCTGGTGGCGGGCGATCTCGGCCGGTGTGCCCTCGGCGATCTTCTCGCCGTAGCTCACCACGACGATGTTGGACGCCAGCGCCATGACGGCCCGCATGACATGCTCGATCAGCAGGATGGTGAGGCCGGTGCGCTGGTTCAGCTCCTGCAGGAACGTCACCATGACGTCTATCTCGGTCGGCCGCAGTCCCGCCATCACCTCGTCGAGCAGCAGCAGCTTCGGCTCGGTGGCGAGCGCGCGCGCGACTTCCAGGCGCTTGCGGTCGGGCAGGGTGAGGCTCTCGGCCGCCTGGTGCCGGCGATCGTGCAGGCCGAGCTGAAGCAGAATGTCGGCGGCATAGGCACGGGCGTCGGGAAGCGCCGGCCGACGGTGCAGGGCGCCCACCGTGACGTTCTCCAGGACGCTCAGTCCCTTGAACGGCTTCACGATCTGGAAGGTGCGGCCGACGCCCGCGTCGCAGACGAGGTCGGGCCGCAGGCCGGAGATCTGCCGCCCGTCGAGACGCACGCTGCCGGCGTCGGGGCGATAGACGCCGGCGATCATGTTGAAGATCGTGGTCTTGCCCGCGCCGTTGGGCCCGATGAGCGCGTTGATGGCGCCGGCCGGCACGTCGAACGAGACATCGTGCACCGCACGGAGGCCGCGGAAGCTCTTGCCGATCCCGTCGAGTTCGAGGCGGGCGCCGCTCATCGCCGCTTTTCCCCGAAGCCGAAGCGCTCGGCGATCCACGGCCAGACGCCGGCCGGGCGGTACATCACGATCACCAGCAGGGCGAGACCGTAGAAGATCTGCTTCAGGCCGGAGATGTGGAAGACCTCGCTCAAGTCGGTGAAGATCTCGCCCAGGCCGGTCAGCACCACGGCGCCGACGATCGGCCCGAACAAGGTGCCCAGCCCGCCGATGATCGGCGCCAGGGTGAACTCGATGGAGCGGCCCATGGCGAAGGCCGTCTCGGGGAAGAGGTTGTTGTAGTAGAAGGCGTTCCAGACGCCGGCCAGCGCCGTCAGAGCCGCCGAGATCATGATCGCGATCATCTTGCAGCGCAGGACCGGGACGCCCACCGCCTGGGCCGCTTCCGGGTCTTCGCGGATGGCCAGCCAGTAGCGCCCGAGCCGGCTTTCCAGGAGGAGGCGGCAGAGGATGAAGGTGCCGGCGGCCAGCGCCAGGATCACGTAATAGAAGAGCAGCGGCCCGCCGCGCAGGTTCAGGATGTCGGAGGTGGCATCGACCTTGAGGAACAGCCCGCCCGACCCGCCGGCCCAGCCCCAGTGGTCGAAGGCGATGCGTGTGAACTCGCTGAAGGCGATGGTGAGCAGCGCGAAGTAGACTCCGGCCAGCGAGAAGCGAAAGCCGAGATAGCCGACGATCGAGCCCGCGGCGACGGCTGCCGCGACCGCGACGAAGACGCCGGCCCACGGGCCGATGCCGTAGTGGAAGAAGAGGCCGGCGGCGATATAGCCGCCCACGCCGGCATAAAGCGCGTGGCCGAGTGAAAGCTGGCCGGCGAAGCCCATCATGATGTTCCAGGCCTGGCCGACGAAGGCGAAGTAGAGGACCAGGATCAGCACGGAGAGGCCGTACTTCCCGAGCAGTGCCGGCGCCGCGAGCAGGAGTACGAGCAGCAGGCCGAGGCCCCACAGGGAGCGGGCGGGCACGCCCCCGGTCAGACGCGCGAGCAATGTCATGGGCCGCTCTTGCCGAACAATCCCTGCGGCCGCAGCAGCAGCACGAGGATGAGGATGCCGAAGCTCACCATGCTCTTCAGCGACGGCTGCAGCAGGAGACCGGCAACGGCCTCGCTGACCCCGATCAGCAGGCCGCCGGCCAGCGCGCCGGTCATGCTGCCGAGACCGCCCACGATCACGATCACGAAGGCAAGCAGCGTGTATTCGGCGGCCAGGAAGGGCGTCACCGGAATGATCGTGATCATCAGCGCACCAGCGGCGCCGACGCAGGCCGCGCCCACGCCGAAGGTGAAGGCATAGAGCCGGCGGACGTCGAGGCCCACGACCAGCGCCCCTAGATTGTTGTCGGCGGCGGCACGGATCGACTTGCCTATGCGGGTGCGGGTGAAGAAGAGCCAGAGCAGGCCCGCGATCACCACGGCGGTCAGGGCCGCGTGAACGCGCACGGCATCGAACACGAAGGGACCGAGTTCATAGGATTCGAACTGTGAGTCCATCTGCACGCCGCGCGAGTCGGGACCGGCGATGACCAGCGAGACATTGACCAGCAGGATGGCGATGGCCAGCAGCAGCAGGAACTGCTGATGCTCGGGCCGGCCGATGAACGGGGAGATCACCGCGCGCTGCAGCGCATAGCCCGCGCCGAAGAAGATCACGGCGATCACCGGCAGGCTCAGCATCGGCGAGACCTGCAGGTACTCGAAGCCCATCCAGGCGAGATACATGCCGACGACCATCATCTCGCCATGCGCGAAGTTGACGACGCGCATCACGCCGAAGATCACCGAGAGGCCAAGCGCCATCAGCCCGTAGACCATGCCGGTCAACAGGCCCTTGGTGATCGCCTGGGCGAGCGAGAGGAGGAAGTCGGCGGTCAACGCGCTAGTCGGCCATCAGGTGCGGCGCTTGTCGTTCCACGGCGGCATCGGGAAGACGAGCGGGGCGGCGGCCGATTCGAGCGGCAGCACGACGGTGGGCTTGCGCTTGAGGTTCTCGACGGCCGTGGCCTTGATGTTGACGTTCTGGCCCTTGGAGTCGAACTGGATCGGGCCGCCGACCATGACATGCTGGTCGATCTTGATCTTGCGCAGCGCCTCCATGAGATCGCCGGGCTTGGTCGACTTGGCGGCGAGCCAGGCCTGGGCGGCGATCAGGATGCCCTCGAAGGTGAACCCGCCGTTGAGGTCGAGCTGGTCGTTCGGGAACTTGGCAGCGTGGCGCTTCTCGAGCGCCTGGGTCATCGCCGATTTCGGGTCGAGCCACGGCACGTTCGAGATCATGTACTCGCCGTACTTGCCCATGGTCTTGAGGAAGTCCTGCTCGTAGAGGCCGGGCGCCCCGGGATTGAGGACCCCCATCGGCTCCCAGCGCTGCTTCACCATCTCCTGCACCAGCAGCTTGGCGTCGTTCAGGCGGCTGACCGGCAGCAGCAGCTCGGCCTTGGTGGCCTTGGCCTTGGCGACCTCGACCGAGAGATCCTTGGCGGCGACGTCGTAGCTGATCGTGTCGACCAGCTCGTAGGGCATGTCGAGCTTGGGGAAGAGCGCCTTGATGCCGTTGATCATCGCGGTGCCGAACGTGTCGTTCACGCTCATCAGCACGGCGGTCTTGGGCGTCTTGCCCGAGATCTTGAAGATCTCCTTGTGCAGCGACAGCGCGCCGGTGATGAGCATCGGCGCCGTCGGGAAGTTGCGCACGACGAACTTGTAGCCCTGCTCGGTAATCTGCGGGGCGGCCGCGATGTTCACGACCAGCGGCACGCCGCGCTGCTCGCAGACCTGGGCGATGGCGATGGTCTGGCCCGAATCGAAGGCGCCGACCAGGATATGGCAGCCCGCGTCGATCGCCTTCTCGGCCTGGGTGCGGGCCACGTCCGGCTTGGTCTCGGTATCGTAATTTACGATCTCGAGCTTCACCGGCAGCTTCATGTCGGCGAACACGTCATTGGCCACGTCGGCGCCGCGGCGGCAGGCCTGGCCGATCTGCGCCTGGAGGCCGGACGTCGGCAGCAGCAGGCCGACCTTGAGGTTGGCCGGCGCGCCTTGGGCGAAGGCCTCGCGCAGCGGCAGCGGAGCGCCCAGCAGGGCGGCGCCGGCGAGAGCCGACTGGCCCAGGCGACGGCGGGTGAAGGTGTTGCGGCCGGTCATTGCGGCTCCTCCCAAGGGTTTTTGCTGGCCGGGACTATAGAGGCTGACTTCTGTGCGTGCTAGGTCGGCCGGCATGATCCACAGCCTCGACAACCTCAATCGCGTGACCGCGGGCGACTTCGCGGCCGCCGTCGGCGACACCTTCGAACTGGCGCCGTGGGTCGCCGAGGCCGCGGCCGCCAGGCGGCCCTTCGCGACGGTCACCGCTCTGCATGACGCGATGATGGGCGCGGTACGCGCGGCACCACGCGAGCGCCAGCTTGCTTTCGTGTGCGGCCATCCCGATCTCGCCGGCAAGGCAGCGCGGGCGGGAGTCCTGACCGAGGACTCGCAGCATGAGCAGGCGAGCGTCGGTCTCGACGCGCTCTCCGAAGAGGAATTCGCACGCTTCCATCGTCTGAATGACGCCTACAAGGCGAAGTTCGGCTTTCCCTTCATCGTCTGCGTCCGCCGGCACACGCGCGATTCGATTTTGGCCCAGTTCGAGCGCCGGCTGCGCCACGACGCGGCCACCGAATTCGCCACGGCCCTGCAGGAAATCTTCTTTATCACGCGGCTGCGGCTGGCGGCCAAGGTGACGGGCGAGGGAATGCCCCGCGTAAACGGCCGCCTCAGTACACATGTGCTCGACACGCATGCGGGACGGCCGGCGGTCGGCATCGCGATCGAGCTCTATGAATTCGCCGGCGAGCGCGCCCATCGCATTGCAACCGCCACGACCAACGCCGATGGCCGCACCGATGCGCCCCTGATCGGCGGCCGGCCGCTACCCATCGGCCGCTACGAGCTGCGCTTCGCCGTGGGTGACCATTTTCGCAGCAGGGGCATCGAGCAGGGCGATCCGCCTTTTCTCGACATCGTGCCTTTACGGTTTTCCATTGCCGAGCCGGAGGGGCATTATCACGTCCCGCTGCTCTGTACGCCCTGGAGCTATTCGACTTATCGCGGAAGCTAGAAGTAGGAGGAGGAAAAATGAACTACAGCGACGTATCCCTGATGATCGACGGTGCCTGGACCAAGGGCGCCAACGGCCGGACGCTCCCGGTCATCAATCCGGCCACGGAAGAGGTGATCGGGCAGGTGGCCCACGCCGAGAAAGCCGACCTCGACCGCGCGCTCGATGCCGCCGAGAAGGGCTTCCAGCAGTGGCGCAAGGTCTCGCCGTTCGACCGTTACAAGATCATGCGCAAGGCCGCCGAGTTGATGCGCCAGCGCGCCGACGAGATCGCGACCATCATGACGATGGAGCAGGGCAAGCCGGTGATGGAGGCCAAGGGCGAGACCCTGCTCGCCGCCGACATCATCGACTGGATGGCCGAGGAAGGCCGCCGCACCTATGGCCGCATCGTCCCGGCGCGCTTCGAGAATGTCTATCAGCTGGTGACGAAGGAGCCGGTCGGCCCGGTCGCCGCCTTCACGCCGTGGAACTTCCCGATCAACCAGGTGGTGCGCAAGGCTTCGGCGGCGCTGGCCACGGGCTGCTCGATCATCGTCAAGGGTCCGGAGGACACGCCCGGCTCCTGCGCCCAGCTCATCAAGGCCTTCGTCGATGCCGGCGTCCCGGCGGGCGTCATCCAGCTCGTCTACGGCGTGCCGTCGGAGATCAGCGAGTACCTGATCCCGCATCCGATCATCAAGAAGGTGACGTTCACCGGCTCGACGCCGGTCGGCAAGCAGCTCGCGGCCCTGGCCGGCGCGCACATGAAGCGCGTCACCATGGAATTGGGCGGCCATTCGCCGGCGATCGTGTTCGAGGATGCCGATGTCGACCAGGCGGTGAACATCCTGGGCGCCAACAAGTTCCGCAATGCCGGACAGGTCTGCGTCGCACCGACCCGCTTCCTGGTGCACGAGAAGGTCTATTCGGAGTTCGTCGAGAAGTTCACCGCCTACGCCAAGAACCTCAAGGTCGGCAACGGTCTCGACAAGGACACCCGCATGGGCCCGCTCGTCGCCGAGCGCCGCCTGCACGCGATCGACGGTTTCGTGAGCGATGCCATCGGCAAGGGCGCCAAGATCCAGACCGGCGGCCAGCGCAAGGGCAACAAGGGCTACTTCTATGAGCCGACCGTCCTCACCGACGTGCCGCTCGACGCCCGCATAATGAACGAGGAGCCGTTCGGCCCGCTGGCCCCGATCTCGTCGTTCAAGGACTTCGACGGCGTGATGAAGGAAGCCAATCGCCTGCCGTGGGGCCTCGCGGCCTACGCCTACACTACGAACAGCAAGACCATGACCCAGGTCGGTGCCGCCTTCGAAAGCGGCATGGTGTCGATCAACCACCATGGTCTCGCGCTGCCGGAAGTCCCGTTCGGCGGCATGAAGGACTCGGGCTACGGCTCGGAGGGCGGCATCGAGGCGCTCGAGGCCTACCTGAACACCAAGTTCATCAGCCAGCTCGGCATGTAGCTGTCGCACGTCGAACAATCCGGCCCTCCTCCGATTCGTCGGGGGAGGGCTTTTTCATATGCGAAACCTGTCGCCCCTCGGAACGGAGAGCAAACACGGGCTCGCCTTTTGGCCGCGCCGACTTATACGGGTCCCGTCTCGATCGAGGAGCGTATTGATGAAGCGTAGAAATGTTCTGGCCGCCCTGGGCGGCCTTCCGGTCGCCGCCGCGCTGGGTTCCGGTGCGCAGGCGCAGGAAGCCTATCCGTCGCGGCTGGTGAAGATCGTGGTGCCATTCGGTCCGGGCGGATCGACGGACATCATCTCGCGCCTGGTCGGCAAGCAGCTCGAGACGGTGACGGGCAAGGCGTTCGTCATCGAGAACAAGCCCGGCGCCACCGGCATGATCGGCACGACGCAGGTCAAGAACGCGCCGGCCGACGGCTATACGATCCTGCTGGGCTCGACCAGCACGCTGGCCGCCAATTTCAGCCTCTACAAGTCGATGACCTACCAGCCGTCGGACTTCACGACAGTGGCCGTCAACGGCACGATCGGCAACTTCATGCTGGTGAAGCCCGATGCGCCGTACAAGACGGTCAAGGAGTTCGTCGAGTACGCGAAGAAGCAGCCCAAGCCGCTCTTCTCGGGCTACGGCAACGCCTCCTCGCGCGTGCCGGCGGCCCTGTTCGAGGTCACGACCGGCGTGAAGTTCGAGGAAGTCGCCTATCGCGACGCCGTCGCTTCGATCCAGGATCTCAATGCCGGCCGCGTCGACTGCGTGTTCCCCGACCAGGTGGTGGGCGAGAGCTATGTCCGGTCGGGTTACGTGCGCGCGCTGGCCGTGACGTCGAAGGAGCGGTCTGCGCTCTTCCCGGATATCCCGGCCGTCGCCGAGACCTATCCGGAGTATGTGATCATCTCCTATTCGTGCTTCTCCGTGCGCAAGGAGACCCCGGACGACATCAAGAAGAAACTGAACCGCCTGATCATGGATGCGCTTTATGAGCCGTCGGTGATGGAAAGGGTGAAGCAGCTCGGGTTCCTGCCGCCGCCGAAGGACTGGACCATCGAGCAATGCGATGCCTTCGTGGCCAAGGAGCGTGCGGATTGGACGAAGTACATCAAGCTCGCGAAGATCGAGCCGCAGTAACACGCGGTATTGCGCTGCCGCGGCCGGACGCTAAGCTCCCGGCCGCATGAGCGGGATCGCACGACGGAGCTTGCTGGGGGGATTGATGGCGGCCGGCGCCGGGCCGATGGCCCCGGCGCGCGCCAGCGACTGGCCGACGCGCAGCGTATCCTGGATCGTGCCGTTCCCGGCCGGCGGTGGCTCCGACATGTTTTCGCGCCCCATCGCGGCGCGGGTTGCCGAAACGATCGGCGAATCGGTGGTGATCGACAACCGCAGCGGCGCCGGCGGCACGGTCGGCACTGCCGTCGCCGCCCGGGCCGCGCCGGACGGCTACACGATGCTGGTGGGCGACACCGGCCTCGTCTATGCGCCGACGATCTACCCGCGGGCCGGTTTCGACTTCGTGCGCGACTTCGCGCCGATCGCCGCCTTCGGCCGCGTGCCCTATGCGCTGGTGATCAATCCGGCACGCGTCGACGCTGCCAATCTGGAAGCGTTCATCGAGATGGCGAAGAAGGCGCCGGGCAGCATCGACATCGGCTCGGCCGGCCTCGGCACGGTGACCCATCTCGCCATCGGCCTCTTCGAGGGGCGCGCCGGCATCAAGCTAACCCATGTTCCCTATCGCGGTGGCGCGCCGATGCTGCAGGACCTGCTGGCCGGTCAGATCGGCGCCGCCTTCGTGCTGGTCAGCGCGGCGGCGGGCGCTGTGCGGTCGGGCAAGCTGCGCGCACTCGCGGTCATAAACCGGCGCCGCGATGCGCAGCTGCCGGACGTGCCGACGGCACACGAGGCTGGGCTGGCCGACTTCCGGATGACAACCTGGTTCGGCCTGTTCGCGCCGATCCGCACGCCCGACATCGTCCTCGACCGCATCCATGCCGCCGTGCAGCGAGCCCTGGGCTCGGAAGAGGTGAAGCGGCTGTGGGCCGAGCACGGGGCGAAGGTCGAACTCGAGAGCCGCGCCGACTTCGCGAACTTCATCGGCCGAGAGGCCGAGCGGTGGACCCGAATCGCCAAGGCCGCCAACGTCCAGATGGAGTGACGTCGATGAAGTCTACGTGGTCTCTGTCTCGCCGGGCCGCCTTGGGCGGCTTGCTGGTAGCAGGCGCGGCAGGCATCGCCAATGCTCAGCAATGGCGCCCACCGCGATCCATGAACTGGATCGTGCCGTTTCCGCCCGGCGGCTCGAACGACACCTTCGCGCGTCCCGTCGCGGCCAGTGTCGGCCAGCGCTTCGAGAAGCCCGTGGTGGTCGAGAACCGCAGCGGCGCCGGCGGCACGCTGGGCGGCATGATCGTGGCGCGGGCGCGACCCGACGGTTGCACCCTGCTGGTCGCCAACAGTGCGCAGTCCTTTGCGACGGTCGTCTACCCCGACTCGGGTTTCGACCTGCTGCGCGAGTTCGCCCCCGTCAGCAACATCGCCAAGGTGCCGGTCGGGCTGGTGGTCAATCCGGCCAAGCTCGACGTCAAGGACCTCGCGGCCTTTCTCGCCGCGGCCCGCAAGGCGCCCGACACGATCAACATCGGGTCATCGGGCCTCGGCACCATGCCGCATCTCGCCATCGAGCTGCTGCAGCGGCGCACCGGCATTAGGCTGACGCACGTGCCCTATCGCGGCGGCGGCCCGGCGCTGCAGGATCTGCTGTCGGGCCAGCTCGACGCCACCTTCCAACCGCTCAGCACGATCGCCTCCTACGTCCAGTCCGGCAAGTTGCGGGCGCTCGCCGTCGCGACCGCGAAGCGCGAAAGCGTGCTGCCCGAGGTGCCGACCTTCGCCGAGGCTGGCGTGAAGGATTTCGAGGTCAGCACCTGGTACGGCCTGTTCGCGCCCGTGAAGACACAAGCGGCGGCGCTCGACGCGCTGCACGCCGCCGTCCAGGCGGCGCTGGCCGAGCCCGAGATCAAGCGCATCTGGGCCGAGCAGGGCGCCCGCATCGACCTCGAAAGCCGCCAGGCCTTTGGCGACTTCGTGAAAGCCGAGGTCGAGCGCTGGAGCGCCATCGCTCGCACCACCGGCCTGCCGATGGAGTAGGCCTCAGGTCTGGCCGCCGCCGTTCACCTGGATCATCTGGCAGTTCACGTAGGCGCCGCCGTCGGAGACCAGCAGGCCGAGCACCGAGCCGATCTCGGCGGGCGTGCCCATGCGGCCGAGCGGGACCTTGGCCATCGTCTCGAGACGGTGGTGATTGGACTCGTCATCGTCCTCGACATCGGCCGAGATCGGGCCGGGTGAGATCGCGTTCACGGTGATGCCCTTCGGTCCGAACTCCTTCCCCAGCGCTTTGGTGAGTCCCCAGACGCCGTGCTTGGCGACCGAGACCGGGGCGCGTCCGGCATAGCCGTGCATCGCATTCATGCCGGTGAAGTTGACGATCCGACCCCAGCCCTTCTTCACCATGCCGGGCAGGCAGGCCTGCGACAGCCAGACCGCGGCGTCGAGATCGACCGAGATGACGCGCCGCCAGTCGGCCTCGCTCATCTCAAGGAAGGGCTTGGCCGGCCGCAGCGCCGCGTTGTTCACCAGCACGTCGACCGAACCGAACCTGGCGATCGCCTCCTGCGCCATGCGGCGGCATTCCTCGGGGCTTCCAACATCGGCCATGATGACCAGCGCCTCGACACCGAGCGCCGCGGCTTCCTTCGCCACGGACTCGCAGGCCTTGCGGTCGGACGAGCCGTTGATCACGACGTCGTAGCCCATCCGGGCAAGCTCCAGGACACAGGCCCGGCCGATGTTTCGGCCTGCGCCGGTCACCAAAGCTGTTCTACGCGTCATGGCCATTCTATATCTCCCGCTTCATATGTTCAGAGGGCGTGACGTGGAGCTGAAGACAATTTTGCTCGGACAGCGCCCGGCGCGAGTCTGGACCGGCGGCACCGGTGAGGCAATCGTGCTGCTGCATGGTGGCTGGGCGGGCGCGGAAGCCTACTGGTCGACCGTGACCGACGACCTGGAACGCACGCATCTCATCGTCGCGCCCGAGCTGCCGCTGATTCATTCGCCGGAGGGTCTGCCGAGCTTCGGCGCCTACGCTGCCTGGCTCGCCGAGCTGCTGATGGCGCTCGGCATCGAACGCGCCACCCTGGTCGGCAACTCGCTCGGCGCGACGATCGCCTGGCGCTTCGCCGGCCAGTATCCCGAACGCTCGGCTGGCCTCGTGCTGGTGAACGGCTACCAGCCGCCGGGCTACTCGAAGATGCTGCGCTGGCTTGCGGGCGAAACGCCGATTCGTCGGTTGGCCCGTGGCAACCTGCAGCGCCTGCATTTCGGTCGTGAGGTCCTGCCGCTCGCCTTCCATGATCGTTCGAAAGTGCCGGCGGAGATCGCCCGGACGCTCGACACCTTCACCACCGCCGACGCCGATCGCGTCCTCGACGTCTTGCTGTCCGGCGAGGAAGCCGCGCCACCGCCAAAGGGATCGGTCCTGCTGATCTTTGGCGAAGCCGACCGCTCGCCGGTCCTCGACAAGCACGGCGCGCGAAAGATGCGGCTGTCGCTGGAGCAATCACGGTTGGTGACGATCCCGGAGGCAGGACACCTGCCGCAGATCGAGCGCCCGGCCGAATTCCTCCGGGCGCTGCGTGGGTTCCTGAAGCGGTAGCTTAGACCGCGCCGTCCGACTTGAGGTTCGCAATCGCCTTCGCGTCGTAGCCCAGACCGGTCAGTACTTCGTCCGTATGCTGGCCGAGATCCGGCGTCGGGTTGAGGGACTTGGGCTGCGGGTAGTCGGAGAGATTGATTGGCTGGCCGACTACCTTGATCTCGCCGAGGGCCGGATGGTTGACCGGGCGGGCGATGCCGAGGTGCTGGACCTGCGGTTCGGCGAAGGTCATGTCGATCGTGTTGATCGGTCCGCAGGGGACGCCGGCCTTGTTCAACGACTCGATCCAGTGGGCGCTGGTGTTGCTCTTCGTCACCTCGGCCAGCCGCTCGTTCAGCGCCTTGCGGTTCTGCGAGCGCAGCGCCGGGGTGACGTGCTCGGGATGGTCGATCAGCGCCTGGGCGCCCAGCGCCAGCGCCGCGCGCTTCCACATCTTGTCGCCGGCGGCGGCGATGTTGATGTGGCCGTCGCTGGTCGGGAAGACGCCGGTCGGGATGCTGGTCGGATGGTCGTTGCCGGCCTGCTTCGCGACCTCACCCTTCATCAGCCAGCGCGAGGCCTGGAAGTCGAGCATGAAGATCTGCGCCTCGATCAGCGAGGTATGGACCCACTGCCCCTTGCCGGTGCGCTCACGCGTGTAGAGCGCCAGCATGATTGCTTGGGCGAGCAGGAGACCAGAAGTGAGATCGGCGATGGGAATGCCGACCCTCATGGGGCCGCGGCCGGGCTCGCCGGTGATCGACATGAGGCCGCCCATGCCCTGGGCGATCTGGTCGACGCCGGGACGCGCGGCATCCGGGCCGCTCTGGCCGAAGCCCGCGATCGAGCCGTAGATGATGCGCGGGTTGATCTTCGCCACCGTGTCGTAGTCGACCTTGAGGCGGTGCTTCACGTCGGAGCGGTAGTTCTCGACGATGACGTCGGCCTTGGCCGCGAGCTTCATGAAGATCGCATGGCCCTCGGCGCTCTTGAGGTTGAGCGTCATCGACTTCTTGTTGCGGTGCAGGTTCTGGAAGTCGAACCCGTGGCGCGCGCCCCCCATCGAGTCGTTGTTCTTGCCGCCTTCGGGAGGCGGTGGCGGCGGCTCGATCTTGATCACGTGCGCGCCCCAGTCGGCGAGCTGGCGCACGGCGGTCGGGCCGGCGCGATGCGCCGTGAGGTCGAGGACGGTGAGGTGGGAGAGGGGCAGGGCGGTCATCGGGGTTTCCTCTCGTTGCCTAGCGGCCCTTGAAGGCCGGCTTGCGCTTCTCCATGAACGCCCGGCGGCCTTCCTTGAAATCCTCGCTGTCGAAGCAGGCCTCGGCCATCCTGTCGAGCTTCGCGTGGTCCTGCTTCGATTCGGGCTTGGCGATCTCGCGCGCCGCGGCCTTGGCGAGCGCGATCGTGAGCGGCGCGTTCTGCGCGATGGCGCCAGTGATGCCGTCGACCAGGGCGTCGAGCTCGGCATCGGCGGCGACGCCGTGCACCAGGCCCATGTCGTAGGCCTCCTTCGAGGAATACTGCTTGGCGGTGAACAGGAACTCCATGGCGCGCGGGAGGCCCACGATGCGCGAGAAGCGCTCGATGCGCAGGAAGCCGTAGCCGAGGCCGAGCTTGGCGGCCGGCACGCCGAAGCGGGCGCCTTCGTTGCAGTAGCGCAGGTCGCAGCAGGCCGCGAGGTTCATGCCGCCGCCGATGCAATAGCCGGTGATCTTGGCGATCGTCGGCTTGGGGAAATCGTAGAGCGCCTCGTAGCCTTCCTTCGAGATGGCGTCGTAGCGCACTTGCGCCTCGGCGTTGGCGCGCTCGCTCTCGAACTTGGAGATGTCGGCGCCGGAGACGAAGGCCTTGCCGCCGGAGCCGCTCACCACGAGGCAGCGGATGTCCGGATCCAGGGCGAAGTCCTTCAGGATGCCGACGAAGCCGTCCCACATGTCGAGCGAGACCGCATTGAGCTTCGCCGGGTTGTTGAAGACGACGTGGCCCACGGCGCCCTCGCGGCGACCGATGATTTTCTGTTCCTGCATGCCGGCAATCCTTCCAATGAGGCCGCGAATATAGCCTGCGTCGGCCGATTTGAAGAAGGAGTGACCCGGTAGGAGTGGCCGCAGATGGACTGTCAAGCGGGTGACGTGCCGCCGTAATCGGGCGACAATGGCGGGATCGACGCGCACCCGCCCCCGGAGGTCCTGACCGGGGTGGGTGTTCCCTGAACAACTCCGGGAAGGAAAGCCCACGAATGTTCTTCGCTCGCTATTTCCTGATTGTCCTCGTCGCTGGCACCTTCGCGCTGGATATGCCGCAGGCCGTTGCCCAGCAAATGGTCAGCGTGGCGCGCGAGGAAGTGAACCTGCGCTCCGGTCCGGGAACCCGCCATTCCGCGGAGTGGGTGCTGGGCAGGGGCTTTCCCCTGAAGGTCGTCGGACGACGCGGCAACTGGTTGCAGGTGCAGGATTTCGAGAATGACAAAGGCTGGGTTCTCCGCACGCTGACCGGCAAGACCGCCTATCACATCGTGAAGGTCAAGACCGCCAACGTGCGCAGCCAGCCGAGCACCTCGAGCCGCATCGTCGGCAAGGTCTCCTATGGCGACACGCTGAAGACCCTCGAGCGAAGGACGGGCTGGGTCAAGGTTCAGCGTGACGGCGGAATCCGCGGCTGGATTTCTCGGAAATTGCTCTGGGGTTGGTAGAAAGTGCCCAGGTTGGCGGTCGTCCTCAATTGAGGATCGCCACCTCGTCGACCGTGATCGGTTTGGCGAGCAGGCCGAGCTGTGCGAGCGTCTTGATCGTGGCTTCCCAGCCCGCGCGCGTCTGTATGCCGGTGGGCGGGCCGGAGAGCTGCTGCGAGACCGTGGCGATGCTGCGGTCGACGTAGCGCGGCGCCAGCCGCGGGAACATGCGCGAGAAGTGCAGCGCGGCATCGCCCGGTCGCTCCCGGACCATGTTGTAGCCTTCCTGGACCGCCTCCGCGACCTTCTGCGCGATCTCTCGCCGGGCCGGATCGGCCCAGGCCGCATCGTTGACGATGAGGTTCAGGCTGTAGGCTCTCACGCCGAAATCGGCCAGGCGGACCATCATGATGTGGCGCCCTTCGGCGATCAATTCCGAGGGCGCCATTTCGTCATAGTCTATCAGCGCGTCGACCTTCTTCTCGATCAGGTCGTAGGCATTCCAATTGACCGCCTTTTCCTGGATCTTGCTGCGGTCGAGCTTGTTGGCGGCCACCAGGGCGCGGAATTCCTCGTTGGTGATGCTGCCGGGGACGATCCCCAGTGTCTTGCCGTAGAGGTCGCGCGGGTGGGCGATGCGGTCTTCGCCGCGCGTGTAGATCACCGTCGGTGTCTTGGCGTAGTAGACCGCGAGGCTCTTGATCGGCTGCCCCTTCGAGCAAGCGATGGCGGTGGCAATGCCGCTCGATGAACCGATCCAGTATTGCTTGCCGGAACCGATCATCTCCGCCGAGGAGATCGCGCCCTGCGTTTCGGCGAAGGTCACTTCCAGGCCGCGCCGCTCGAACGCGCCCATCTCTCGGGCGAGATAGAAGCCCGCGTAGGTCGGCAAGGCCTTCCAGTCGAGCAGGATCTCGACTTTCTGGGGGAGGTCGGGCGGGGTCTGCGCGAGAGAAGAAAGGGAAGGCAGAAGGGTCAGTGCGGCGGCGAGGACCAATCGACGGCTGGCACGGGTCATGTCGGCATCCTGAATCGGCGTCGGGCGGGAGGAAGCATCTCATACCCCATGTACCGCCGTGGGAGCGAATTCGCTCCGGCTGCGTTTTCTGCCCGTGGAAACGCTCCCTGTCGAAACTCCCCCACCCTCCGGTCGCATGCGGCGGCTACTGACCGAGACCATCGAAGGGTACATCGGCGACGATGCCTTCAGCCGGGGCGCCGCGATTGCCTATTTCACGCTGTTTTCACTGGCGCCCGTGCTCTTGCTCGTCATCGCCGTTGCCGGTTTGGTCTTCGGACAGGAGGCCGCTGAGGGCGCCGTCGTCGAGCAGCTGAGCGGGCTGATGGGACGTGAAACGGCGGAAGCGATGCAGGCGATGATCCGCAGCGCCAGCGATCGGATGACGGGCCTCGTCGCCACGGTGATCGGTCTCTTCACCATCCTGCTGGCGGCCAGTGGCGTGTTCGGCGAAGTTCAGTCGGCGCTGAATGCCATCTGGAAGGCGAAACCCAGGGACTCCACCATGTCGCGGCTGCTGCGTGCCCGGCTCGCCAGCTTCGGCCTGGTCATCACGCTGGGTTTCGTCCTGATAGTGTCGCTGGCGCTGAGCGCCGCACTGACCGCCCTGGGCAAGTTTCTGAGGTACACCTTCCCCGCCGCCGAGGTCGCGGTGCAGGCCGCCGATCTGCTGATATCGGTCCTGCTCATCTCCGGCCTGTTCGCGATCATGTACAAGGTGCTTCCGGAAACGCTCATCCGCTGGCGTGACGTCGCGGTCGGGGCTCTCGCCGCGACCGGCCTTTTCGAGGGCGGCAAGTATCTGATCGCCCTTTATATCGGGCAATCCAACGTCGCCTCGAGCTTCGGCGCGGCCGGCGCGCTGATCGTGCTGCTGCTGTGGATCTTCTATTCGGCCCAGATTTTCCTCTTGGGCGCCGAGTTCACGCGTGCCTGGACGCATGTCTACGGCGCGCGTTGCCACGACGCGCCGGCTGGTGTTGTCGAGCAGGGCGGGAAGCGGCGCTAGCTCGAGATCGCAAATCCAACCACGAGGGCCACCGTGCCGCCCAAGCCCAGGATGACGCCAAGTGTCGGCATATGGCCGACGAAACCCAGCGCCATGCACACCAAGATCAGCACGATGTGAAGGGCCGAGAAGAGGACCAGCTTGCTGAAGCCCTGATAAGTCTGCTCATGCGCCTGCAATTCCTCTGAGGGGGCGCTGTCGGATGCGACGATCTTCAAATTGGCGGTGCTGGCCATGGCGAAACTCCGAGGTGAAGCTCGCCCGCCAACGCGGCGCGATACAGGGCGTTGCCAGGGGGGGCACCGTCGTTTTTGGGGTGGCCCAGGCGGACTTGTCGAAGCGGAGCGGCATCGGCATATCATGCGTCCATGAAAACGCTTTTGACGGCCCTTTTCGTCCTCCTCGTCTCGCCCTTGGCGGCACCGTCGATGGCGCAGTCCTTCGAGGAGCAGATGCGCCAGGCGGCGGGGGCCTATGAGCGCAAGGACATGGCCACCGCCGTGCGCATCTGGAAGGTCTGGGCGGCCAAGGGCGATGCCGAAGCGCAGACGCTGCTCGGCGCGATGTACTGGAGCGGCGATGGCGTGCCGCGCAATCTGCACGAGGCTGCGCGCCTCTATCTTGCCGCTGCCAAGCAGGGATATGCGCGCGCTCAGAACAACATCGGCTTCATGCTGGGCTTCGGCGAGGGGATCCCGCCCCGGGACGATGTCGAGGCCTACAAATGGATCAAGCTTTCGATCGGGCGCTATACGGCGAAGAACCAGGACCGTCTCGACCAAGCGAGAAAGGACCTCGCGACGCTTTCTGCGCGCATGACCCCTGCGCAAATTACCGAGGCAGAAAGGCGAGTCCGGGCATGGAAACCGGTCCCGCAAATGAGGTAGGGTCCGCGACCACGCGGTGGTCACGAGCGATGCCCCGACGTCGGCCCTAAGAAAGGACTGAATGAACCGACCCTCGGTCGCCGCGGCTTTCGCCGCCTCATTGCTTTTCGTCGGGACGTCCCAGGGCGTGGCGCGCGATCTGCCGTGGGCTGTGGCGGAGTCCGGCCTGCGGGATCATCTGTCCTTCGTGCAGCTGGCCTCGGTGAACGGCCTGCTCACGCGCAACCTGACCATCGAAGTCGACCTGGAGAAGGTCCAGCCGATCATTCCTCTGGCGGATCCCGTGCCGCCGCCGGTGAGCACGGGCCCTGTGCCGGAAGCGGTCGTTGCCTATGGGCGTGCCGAGGCCGATCGCCTGCTGGGCGATGGCGAGGACGATGCGCGGCGGCAAGCCTATCTCCCGTACCAGCGTCGCATCGGCGTTTCCGGCGTGATCTCCGGCGGTTCGCTCGAAGCGTCCGCAGCGGCGGCAGGGGTGCCGGCGCCGGCCATGATCGAGGCCCTGGAGGCGCTCGAGACGTCGGTGAACCTCAAGAAGGAGATGCGCGACGGCGACCGGTTCTACGTCCGCTACGAGCAGACCTTTACCCAGGCGGGTGCGCCGCTGGATGTCGGCCGTATTCTCTGGATGGAGTTGCGCACGCCCAAGGGCGTGATGGCGATCCACCGTTTCCGGACACGCGACAATAGCGAACGCTTCTGGATGGCGAGCGGGCAGGCGGCCACCCCGCCGTCGTTCCGGTTGCCCCTCGACACCGTATCGATCTCATCGGGCTTCGGCCTGCGCGCGGATCCGTTCGACCAGCCGCCTTCCTACGGCGGCAAGCCGCAAGGCGCCGGCGGTCCGAAGCTCGCGAAGCCGCTGCCGCCGGGACTGCCGACGGGAGGCGCCACCGATATGCCGCGGGCAGGCGTCGGCGTGGGCGGCGCCTCGTCCTCCGGGCAGTCGGGCAGCTCCTCGTACGGAGGGTCTTCATATGGCGGGTTCCGGGCGCCGCCGGCCTATGCCTTGTCCGCGCGGCCTTCGTCCCGGTCGCTGTTCATGCATGAGGGCGTCGATCTGGTGGCGTCGACAGGTACGCCCGTCGTGGCGGCCGCCGATGGTATCGTCGTCGGGGCGGCGCCGAACGGCCGTTATGGCAATTGGATCCGCCTCGAGCATGGCGGCAAGTTGGCGACCGTCTACGGCCATCTCTCCGGCTTCGCGAGCGGCCTGCAGCCCGGCATGGTGGTGTCGCGTGGCGACGTGATCGGGTACGTCGGCAGCACCGGGCGTTCGACCGGCGCGCATCTCCATTTCGAACTCCAGGTCGACGGCAAGCCTGTCAATCCCATCACTCATCCCGAGCTGAAGCGCGCCCAGCTGCGGGGTGCCGACCTCGAGCGGTTCCGCAAGCAAGTGGCGGCGAGCCTTACCGAGCGCGCCCTCGAGGTGCTGCCAGCCGCCGTTTCAGTCGACGACTGAGCCTTCGCCCGCTGCGCGGGCTTTCGTCGCGAAAGCCTCCTCGGGCGACAGGACCAGCCGGTGCCGGCCGACGAGCGCGAACCACGTAACGCCCAGCGCGAACCACGCACCGACGCCGAGCACGCCTGACACGAACACCGGGTCGAGCAATTGGTAGATCAACGTGACGGAGGCGATGACGATGGTGACCGCCGCGCCCGCTGCGCCCAGGGGTGAGCGATAGGGCCGCGCGAGCCCGGGCAGCCGCGCGCGCATCACGAGGAAGCTCACCGCCTGCAGCAGGTAGGACAGCATTGCGCCGGCGACAGCCATGTTGAGCAGCATGCCCTGGATCACCGCAACGCCCCCCTCGGCGCCCATTCCGAACCACAGCGCGAACATGATCGTCAGTGCCACGGCCGAGCCGGCGAGCAGCGCAATATGGGGCGTCTTGTGGCGAGCATGGGTGATCGACAGGAAGCGCGGGAAGTAGCCGGCACGGGACAGGGAATAGATCTGTCGTCCTTGGGCAAAGAGGATGGTGTGGAAGCTGGCGACCAGCCCGATGCAGGCGATCAGCGCGAGCAGACTCGCCAGCCCGCTTCCGAACGTGGCGCGGAATCCGTCCAGCAGCGGCTCGCCCGAGCCCGCGAGCTGGAAGCTGCCCGGCGCGACCGACGGGTTGAGCCAGACGGTCAGGCCGGCGGAGATGAAGAGGGTCAACAAGCCGGCCACGATACCGCGAGGAACGTCGCGCGATGGCTCCAGCGACTCCTCGGCCGCAAGCGGCAGTTGCTCGATGGCGAGGAACAACCAGACGGCAAAAGGGAGCGCAGCCAGTGCGCCGTGCAGACCGAACGGCAGCAACGGGCCGCCGCCCCGCCCGAGTTCGACCGGGCTGCCGTCGGCGCCGGCGCCGATGTCGAGCGCATATCGGCCAAACGCCGCGACCGGGAGCGCCGAGATCCAGAACAGCGCGAGACAAGCGAGCGCAGCGAGCGTGACGACGACTGTGACCTTGAACGAGAGTTCGACGCCGCGGACGTTGAGCGCCACGAACACGGCGTAGCCGGCGACCCAGTAGGCCGGCAGCCATTCGGGTGCTGTCTCGAACACGGCGGCCAGATAGGTCGCGAGGAAGGACACGATCACCGCTGGTGTCAGCACATACTCGACATTCTCGCAAAGACCCGTGACGAAGCCGCCCCATGGACCCATGGCGGTACGCGCGAAGGAATAGGCCCCGCCGGTGTGGGGCAGAGCGGCTGCCATCTCGGCGATGCTGAAGACCAGGCCGAGGTACATGACGGCGATGATGCAAGCAGCCAGCGCATAGCCGCCCCAGCCGCCGGCCATCAGGCCGAGGTTCCAGCCGGAATAGTGACCGGAGATCACGCCTCCGACACCCAGGGCCCAGAGCGAGAACACGCCAGCGTAGCGACGCAGGCCACGGCGCGCGAAATAGTCTGGCGCGACAGTCTGGTACGGCGCTCGCGGCGGGCTCATTGCGCCGATTTTAATGGCAAAGGCGGGGCAGGCGCGAGGTCGAAGAGCTCGAAGCTACCAGGTCATGCGGAATCCGGCGGTCAGGGCCTGGTTGGAATCCTGGCTGGAGACGTTGCCTTCGTACCGGAAGTAGAGGGAGGTGGCGTCGGCGATGGCGGTGCTGGCGGAGAGGCCCAGAACGACGCTGTCGCGTTGCGGAGCGGCGCCGTAGGTGGTGAAGGCGAAGGCGGGCGCGCCGACGAAGGAGGCGGTGACGGGCCGCGCCGTGTCGGCATATTCGTGGCCCCAGCCGAGCTTG
>NCHQ01000010.1 GCA_002281855.1 Rhodospirillales bacterium 24-66-33
GAACGAGCTTCGACGCCCCTGGGTGAGTCGGTCTACCCGCCGCCACCGCGCCGGCTAGTCTAGCCGATCCGGCAGACGCCGACTTACAAGGGTGAGGGCATTGCTGAAGGTCGAGCTGCGACGATCTCGTGTGACCTGCGGCGCTCAAGCGCCGCGGATCTTTGCCACGTGGCGCGCCAGTTTCGCCAGCGTCTGGCCGCCATATTCGACGGCGCCGAAGCCCATCGCGCCGTCGCGCTGCGCCTTCGAAGGATGCATCTGGCGCAGGGTGAGGACGGTCTTGCCGTCGCTCTGCTCGTCGAAGGTGACGAGCATGCGGAAGCGGCCGGGGTCGTCGTCGCGGTCCGAGCCGTGCTCGACCTCGATCAGCGACGGCGCCTCGAGGCGCAGGAAGCGCATGCGGTTGTCGTAGCGCGTGCCGTCGGGTGCCACCATGTCGAAGCGCCACAGCCCGCCGGGCCGCAGATCGATCTCGCGGCTCTCGATCTCGAAGCCTTCGGGCCCGAACCAGAGCTGGATCTGCTCCGGGTCGGTCCAGGCGGCATAGACGAGGGCGCGCGGCGCATCGATCACGCGGGTCAGCACGATCTCGCGGTCGAGGGGCCAGTCCTGCCACGCGGACGGCGGCGGTGTGAAAGTCGCGCTCATGGTCCTAGTGCTTCCTCTTCATGCGTTGGACGTGGGCCTCGAGGCGATCGAGGCGCCGCTCCCACGTGGCGACGTGCCGGTGGATCCAGGCCTCGGTCTGCTGCAGCGCGCGCCGCTCGATCCGGCAGGTCCGCACGCGCCCGGTCTTCTCGGAACTGATCAGTCCGCTCTCTTCGAGCACCCGCACATGCTTCAGGAGCGACGGCAGGGCGATCTCGAACGGCTCGGACAACTCGCTGACCGATCTCGGCCCCTCGCACAGACGGGTGACGATCGCCCGCCGGATCGGATCGGAAAGGGCGGCGAAGGTTCGGTCGAGGTCAGGAGAATAGTTAGCCATGACGGAAACTATTGGCCGACACGGAGGCGCGGTCAAGAAAAAGTTTCACAAATGGCTAAGTGTCGGAGGGGAGACTGACCGGCTTCGGCGCCCTGTAGTCGAAGTCCCTGTCGCTCAACAGCCAGAACTCGGAAATCCGGCCGCCCTGAAGCCGGTAGAAATAGTTCACCTCGCTGGTGAAGCGCTCGCCAGTGGCGACGAGCGTGCAGGAATACAGGAAGCGGATCGCGAACCTGTCTGTGTCGGCGTCGACGATGGTGTCGCGGATGTCGTAGCGGGGATCCTTGAAATTGAGCCGGTCCCATTTCAGTCGCTCGACGACGTCTTCCACGGTCAGGACCTGCGCCCGGTGATGCCCCACCGCATCGGCATGATAGAAGCGCGGGACGGCGGTATGGTCGAAAGGCCGCCAGACTTCGTCCATCAAGCGGCCTGCGAAGTCACGGATCGGCCCGGAGTCCACGAACTCCTGCCACTTCAGGGGAAGGGCGCGGGCCGACGGGACGGGCGTCCAGGTGACTGCGCCATTCGCGCTTGTGACTGTGTGAGCTGCTGTCGGTTCGGACGTCGGCAGCAGCCTCTTCTTTCCGGCGTCGGTCCAGCGGCCCATGACCCGATTCTGGGTGACGTCTTCCATCAGGCCGTAGTCGACCAACGCGAGGATGGCACTCTCGCCCGCGCTCATGGCCATGCTGTCCAGAGGCTCGTCGCGGTCCTGCGGTCTCTCCCCGTCGTAGGTGAGAAGATACTGATCGACCATGCAGACCAGCGCCTGCAGCAGCTTCTCTTCCCGTTCCGACAGCGCCATTGCCTGGACTCTCCGTTGACGCCGCAGCATGTCCTGCGCATCGACGCATGCGCAAGCAGCCGAAAGTGACGTCCGCGGCCGCTCCTTCTGTCAAGCGACAGGCCATCGCCGAGCCGTCCGATACCGCTCGACCTGGCGGAGGAAGCCGCTCCACAACGCGCGACGCTTGGTGAACCAGGCCGTGCGCTCATCCTCGCGCCAGGATCGGAACGGGACGCCACTCCATGGCGTGCGCTTCTGGTTTTCGTGGGTCTGCAGGTGGGAGAGCCAGAGGAGGGCGGCGGCGGCGTGGGCTTCGTGCGGGAACTGGCCGAGCTGTTCGCAGTCGGGCTCGAGCCAGCGGTCGAAGCTGAGGCCGAGGGCGCGTTCGATCCGCTGGAAGTCGCGGCTGCGGTGGGCGACTTCGGCGCTGCAGATTACGACGGCGCGGGCGCGGAAGGTCTCGATGTCGATGACGGGTGTGGGCAAGGGGCGGCGATGGCGGCGGATCAGCTCGGCGACGGTCTCCTGGGGGCGAAGGGAGAGACTGTCGGGCATGGGAACAGTATCGGAGCGAGGTCCGGATTTTTCAAGTCATATGCGGATAAAAATCCGGACTCGAACCTGTCGTCCCGAGCGAAGCGAAGGACCTAACGGGGCGGTCAGGGCACTCCTTGGCGGGCGCTAGATCCTTCGCTGCGCTCCAGGGCGGAGGGTACCCCGCCCGCGATGACAAGAAGGGTGGCGCGAACGGCTCGTTCTTCCTTCTACGCCCCTCCGGCGATAGGCAGGCCGAGCTTCGCTCGGCTAACGCCCACCTTTCATGAGTTCATCCCACTCCAGCACGCGGTAGACGCGGAACACCATCTTGCGGTCGACCTCGAATTCCTTGGCCGGGCGGTATTGCGCGAGCTTCAGGGTCTTGGCCGAGATGCCGACCAGGAGCTTGACCACGGTCTGGCGCACGCTGGAGCCGGCGATCGGCCTGAACTCGACCACGACATGGTCATTGACGCTGGGCGCGCGGTCGCGCTCGACGTAGATCAGGCTGTTGGGCTTGCGCCACGGCCACATCGAATCGCCCACCACGTTCAGCGCGAACACGTCGCCGCGGCCATGGATGCCCGGCGGGCGGGCGACATGGTCGATCACCGTGCCGTTCATCTCGAACTCGCCGTTGCCGTCGCCGCCCATCGCCGTGCCATAGAGCGGCACGTCGTTGGCCATGTGGCCGAGCATCGGCCGGCCGGGCGCGTCGAAGGCGGGCACGACGTTGCCGGCGAGATCGGTCAGGAAGGAGGAGGCCGTGCCGTCGGCCGTCGCGGGGAACTCGCCCTGCAGCTCGGCGACGCCGACCGGTCGGCCGGTCTTCTTGGCCGCACCCGCGGCGAGCCGCGCATAGGTCTTGTCGGTCAGCGTCTTGGCGCCGGTCGGGTCGTCCAGGAACTTGCGCAGCGTTCCGTCGCCCAGGCCTGAGAGCGATTCCCATTGGGCAACGTTGAGGCCGGCCCCGGCCATGAAGGCACGCAGGGCCTGGCGGCGCTGGTTGGCGTCGAAGGCCATGCCGTCAGTCTGGCATTTTCCGGACTGATTTCCGAGAGGGGAATTTTCCGGAATCCGTCTTGAAGTCGGACAATAATCCGGATACCTTTCCGGGATGGCCGCCTCTCCGAAGCTTTCCCCGCCCGTCCTCCACCCGTTCCTGGTCGAGGACGCCGCCGACTGCCTGGGCTTCGAACGGGCCGGCGGCTACTCGGCCCGCGCTGCCCGGATGGCGACCCGGGACATGCTGGCCGACCGCGCCCGCGCGCTGGGCTATCCCGATCGCGAGATCGAGGGAGTGATCGATGCGGCGCTGGCGGCGGTGTCGCAACAATGAGTGGCGCCCGTCGTCTCGACGACGAGCCCAGGGGGCGGGCGTTACTGCTCGCCCAGCCAGTACGGCCAGCTGCCCTTGCGCGCCTTGCGGGCTTCGAACTCGGCGTCGGCGTAGCGCTGGGCGGCGCGCGGCTCCCACGACAGCGGCTCGTCGAGCTCGTGGCCGTAGACGACGCCCGAAGCCAGCATCGCGCCGCCGAGATCGATCGGCTGGGCCTCGTCGAGTGCGCATTGCGCCACGAGTCTGCATTCCGAATCGTAGCGCGCGATGCGGCACTTCACCTTGTGGTCGGCGCGCGCGAGCAGGTCCTCGAGCGTGGCCCGCGCGCGCATGCCGGGCACGGTCTCGACCCGCTGGGCGTCGCGCAGCGCCGGCGCCTGCACGCCCCAGATCCGCAGCGGCGTCTTGAGCCCGCTGCCGCCCAAGGTCTCGCCGTCGAGGGCGAAGGCCTGGCCGGACCAGTTCTGCGGCAGCGCGCCGTGGGTGGCGGTGCAGCCCTGCGGCTTGGGCGCCGCCGCGGCCGCCGCGGCCGGCGGCTTGGCGTTTTGCGCGAGAGCGGCGGGCGCCAGCAGCGCAAGCGAAAGGGCGGCGAGGACAAGTCTCTTCATGCGCCGACCGTGACTTCCGTTTGAGGCGAGGTAAAGGCCGATGGCACGCAACAGAACGATCAAGCTCGAGCTTCCCCCGTACATTCGCGAGGGAGTGACGCGATGAGCCGCGGCCGTCCCTGGAGCGCCGACGATGCGGCGCAGCTCCGCCGCCTGGTCGCCGCCGGTGAGACCGATGCGCGGATCGCCGAGGCGATGGAGCGGCATCCCGACATGATCCGCCGTCAGCGCCGCGCGGCTGGCCTGGCGCCCGGCCAGTCGCGCGCCGCCACGGTCATGATGATGCGCGTGAACCGGCGGCGGCTCGGCAAGAAGGTCGCCGGCAAGTACGACACGGAGAGCCCGTGATGGCCGCGCGACCGACGCACTTCAGCGAGGCGCTGGCCGCCGAGATCTGTCGCCGCCTCGCCGACGGCGAACTGCTGTGCGACATCTGCCGCCCGGCCCGCATGCCCAGCCGTGACACGGTGCGCGGCTGGCAGAGCGAGCACGGCCCGTTCCGCGACCGCTACGCCGCAGCCCGCGACCAGCAGGCCGACGCGCTGGCCGAGGAAGCGATCCAGATCGCCCGCAACGCCGATGCCGACAGCGTGGCCGTGTGCCGGCTCCAGATCGACACGATCAAATGGCTGATCGCCAAGATCGCGCCGCGGCGCTACGGCGACAAGGTGCTGCCCGACGCGACCGTGAGAGTGTCGATCGGCGACGCGATCGAGAAGGGGCGGGAACGGGTGGCGCGGTTGCGGGCGGGGTGAGGGCGACGGATGTAGCGTGCCATCCTGCGACGCAGGGCAATCGCATATCCGTCGTCTCGACCGGAGCGCAGCGGAGTGGAAAGACGACGGGTGGTTTGGGCCGATGCGATAGCCCTGCGGCGACGGGGGAATGTCCCGTCGCCCGCAGGATCGTCGAGAGTTCTCTCAGATGCGCTCGATGATGATCGCCGGGGCCATACCGCCGGCGGCGCACATCGTGACGAGACCGAACTGCTTGTTCTGCCGCTCGAGCTCGTCGAGGACGGTGCCGATCAGCATGGCGCCGGTCGCCCCGATCGGGTGGCCGAGCGCGATCGAGCCGCCGTTGACGTTGACCTTGTCGCGATCGAGGTCGAGATCGCGCACGAACTTCTCGGAGACGACGGCGAAAGCCTCGTTGATCTCCCAGAGGTCGATGTCGCTCGTCTTGAGACCGGCCTTCTCCAGGACCTTCCGGGCCGCCGGCACCGGCGCGTTGAGCATCAGCTCGGGGCTGTCGCCCATGTTCGCCATGGCCACGACGCGGGCGCGCGGCTTGAGGCCATGGGCCTTGGCGTAGTCGGGCGACGCGAGCAGCACGGCGGCCGAGCCGTCGACGACGCCGGAGGAATTGCCGGCATGATGGACATGCTCGATCTCGAGGCCGGGATAGGCCTGCAGGATCAGCGAGCGATAGGTCATGCCCTTGTCGTCGAGCGGGACGTCGGCCATTGCCGCGAAGGCGGCCTTGAGGTTGGCCAGCCCCTCGCGAGTGGTCTGCGGACGCGGATATTCATCGCGATCGAGGGCCAGCGTGCCGTCTTCCTTGTAGACGGGGATCAGGGACTTGGCGAAGCGGCCCTCGGCGATGGCGATCGCCGCGCGCTGCTGGCTGATATAGCCCGCCTCGTCCAGCGCCTGGCGCGGGATCTTCTCCAGCGTGGCGATGGCGTCGGCGCAGATGCCCTGGTGCGTCTGGGGATGATGCAGGCGCAGGCGCAGATTGCCGTTGTCCATGACCGACGGCCCGCTGCCGCGGCTGCGGTCCATGGACATCATCTCCGTACCGCCGGCGACCACCAGGTCTTCCATGCCCGACTTGATGCAGGCGGCGGCGAGGCTCACGGCGCTGATGCCCGACCCGCAGAAGCGGTCGATCGTGATGCCGCTCGCCTTGACGTCATAGCCGGCATCGAGGGCAGACATGCGACCGAGATCGCCGCTTTGCTTCGAGACTTGGGCGGCCGTCCCCCAGATCACATCGCCGACCTCCTTGGTGTCGATCTTGTTGCGGTCGGCGATCGCCTTGAGGACGGTCGCGCCGAGCTGCTGCGGATGAACCTCCCACAGCGCGCCCTTGCCCGCCTTGCCGACGCCGCGCGGCGTGCGGCAGGCATCGATGATCCATGCTTCGGTCATTGTTCTGTCCTTTCCCGGTCCCGGTTCAGCGCGGCGCCATGCGGATGGCGCCGTCGACGCGGACGTCTTCGCCATTGAGGTAGCCGCAGGTGATCATCGTATGGGCGACCTGGGCATATTCCTCGGGGCGTCCCAGACGCTTGGGGAACGGCACCGAGGCGGCCAGCGCCGCCTTGACGTTGTCCGGTGCGCGCGCGAGCAGCGGCGTGTCGAAGATGCCGGGCAGGATCGTGTTGCAGCGAATGCCCTCGTTGGAGAGGTCGCGCGCCACGACCAGCGTGATGCCGACGACGCCGGCCTTCGAGGCCGTATAGGCGACCTGGCCGATCTGGCCGTCCTCGGCCGCGACCGACGCGGTGTTGAGGATCACGCCGCGATCGCCGTCGGCCTGCGGGGCCAGCGTCAGCATGCCCGCGGCCGACTTGGTGATGCAGCGAAACGTGCCGATGAGATTGACGTTGATGATGCGCTCGAAGTTCTCCAGCGGATATTCCTTGGGCGCGCCGGTCGTCCGGTCGAGCGATGCGGTCTTCTGGGCCCCGCCGCCGACACCGGCGCAGTTCACCAGAATGCGCTCCTGCCCGTGGGCCGCCCGCGCCTTCGCGAACCCGGCCTCGACCTCTTCGGTCGACGTCACGTTGACCTTGCAGAAGACGCCGCCGATTTCCTTGGCGAGCGTCTCGCCCTGTTCCGCGTTGAGGTCGAAGATCGCGACCTTCACGCCGTGCGAGGCCAGCATGCGCGAGGTGGCGGCGCCGAGGCCGGACGCGCCGCCCGTAACGACCGCGGCCACTGTCTTGTCGAGTTGCATGAGCGAAGATTCCCCCGGGGATATGATTTCGTGAGTGGGTCGCAGGATTGTTAGAGCATCGCGACCGCGGTTGGCCAGAGGTGTGTATCCGCCCCTCGAAACGTGGAACCGCGATCCGAAAGAGACGGCGGCCAACCGGCCGGCACCGATTGTGCGCGCCTTTGCGTTTCGAGTTGGGTCGCTCGTGTCTGGCCGGATCAATCCAGATCGATACGATCAAATGGCTCACCGCGAAGACCGCCCGGAGGCGCTACGGCGAGATGGCGGTGCCCGACGCGACCGTGAACGCCTCGATCGGCGGTGCGATCGAGAAGGGGCGGGAGCGGATGCGGCGGTTGCGGGAGGGGTGAAGGAGGTCACCCGCCCTGATGGCTTAATTCTTCTCGCGGGTGACGGTGAGGTCGCAGAGCGCGTCCGGCGATTTGAAGCTGGCCTGAAGTGTATCGCCAGTCACCTTGCCGCTCATGGGCAAGTCGCAGGATTGATTGTCGAACGTGCCATCGCTCTTGATCTGCACGGCGCAGCTCCGTGTGCCGGCGCCTCGGGTCGTCTTGAAGTTGAAGATGAAGCGGCCCTGCCGGACCGTCAGTCCGTTCACGCGCGTATTCGCGATGCCGACGCACCTCATGGCGCCTGCGTACTTGCCGTCATAATTGCCTGCCGGCTTCGGCGGCTGCTGCGCATGACCGGAGGAAACCGGAACAATCGCCACGAGGACCGCGACCGAACCGGCGGCACGAAACAAACCCGATACGCCTCGAAGCATTCCCGCCTGAACCTCTCGTTGTTCGGTGGCTGATACTTATGGGAGAAGGAAGCCGGGTGTCACCACTTTTGATTGCAGTTCGACTGTCGCTCGAAGGCGATTCGACCTTCTAGCTTCTTCGAGGCAACGACCGGGCGAAAATAATCGCGGCTCCAAGGTCCGCTTCAAGGCCTGCCTCCTTCAGTCATCGCTCTCCTGCCCCAGCCGGGCGAGCCGGGTGCGCGCGGCGGTGCGGGTTCTGTCGCGACGGTGCTTGTAGGCGAGCAGGTCTTCCGCCCGGATGCGGCGATGGGTGCCGATCTTGTGGTGCGGGATCTCCCTGGTCTCGAGCAGTTTCACGAGGAAGGGCCGGCAGACCTCGAGCATGTCGGCGGCCTGCTGGGTGGAAAGATCCGCGCCGGATGGCACGAGCGTGACCGCGTCGCCCTTGCCGATGGCCTCCAGGAGATCGAGCATCAGGCGGGCGACCGCCGGGGGAAGGTCGACGTCGGCGCTCTTGGCTCCCTTCTTGACGTGAAGCGAGAGGCCGCCGCGCTTGTCCCGGTGACTCGCCAGGACCGTGCCGGCCTTCGCGGCTTTCTCGGCTTCGGCTTGTGTCGGGAGGCGTTCGGAAAGCGAGTCATTGAGGGGCATCGGGATCTCCAACTGGTCGGCGTCGCCGCATAGGGTGATCGACGCTATAAACGAAATAATCGAAATAATCGAAACATTCGAAGCGAATGTCGCAGGGGCAGGGAAGGGGCCGAAATCGGCGGGCCGCCGAGAGATTGCCGGCGACATAGGCGATGCCGGTGGTCGGGCACTGCAACCTGCCACGGCCCCGCCCGTTCCGCCCGTCGAGGGGCAACCATGAACAGACGCATTATCTCGCTGACGGTGCTGGCCGCTGCCTTCCTTGTTCTTCTCTTTCTCGCACCCGACGTGCTGCTGATCGTCTTCGCGGGCATCCTCTTCGCCGTTTTTCTTCACAGCGGTGGCGCCTGGATCGCGGGCAAGACGGGCGTTCCACACGGGATCGGCGTCGGCGCGTTCCTGCTCGTCGTCGTGGCCGCCTTGACGGGGTCGATCCTGGCCTTTGCGCCGGCCATTGCCGAGCAGTTCGACCAGCTCACCCGGCAGGTGCCGCAAGCCTGGGAGAGCTTGCGGGAGCGGGTTGGAGATTATTCCTGGGGAGAACGGCTTCTCGAACGAGCCTCGCCCGAAGGCCTGTTCTCAAGCACGGGGCGCACCGCCGCGATGACGGCGGTATCGTCGACGTTCGGGGCGCTCGGAAACTTCGTCATCATCCTGTTCATCGGACTTTATGGGGCGATATCGCCGGGCATCTACCGAACGGGCCTTGTGGCGCTGACGGCGCCCTCGCTGCGTCCGCGAGCTCGCCAGGTGCTGAGCCGGATGGCGCAAACTCTGAGAGACTGGCTGGCGGCGCAGCTTCTCGCGATGGCGGTCGTCGGGGTGCTGACCGCGCTGGGTCTCTGGTTGCTCGGCATCCCGCTCGCCCTTCTCCTCGGGCTCATCGCCGCGCTGCTCGCGTTCATTCCCAACATCGGACCGGTCCTCGCGGCGGTGCCGGCCGTGCTGTTGGCCGTGCCCCAGGGGACGACGGTCGTCCTGCTGGTGATCAGCGTTTATCTCGCGGTCCAGACCATCGAGAGCTACGTCATCGTGCCGCTGATCCAGCAGGAGAAGATCTCGCTGCCTCCCGCCCTGGTCCTCGGCACGCAGCTTCTGATGGGGGTTCTGTTCGGCCTGCTGGGCCTCGCACTTGCGACCCCGCTGACGGCGATTCTCGTGACCCTGACCCGCGAGACCTATGTCACGGACTATCTCGAAGCGGAGGACGCACCGGCGGCCCGAGAATAGGCGTCCTCGCATTCGACGCCGTCTCATGGCGGAAAGGCGTTGGCGTGCGACGAACATGAGGAGTGCGCAATGAAGGAAGCGACGGAACCGTCCGTGCGGGACATTCTCGTGTCCGACATCCGGACCTTGCGCGCGTCAGACACGCCGGCGGCGCTCTTGCAGGCGCTATCGGGCACGTCTCAGGAGGTCTTTCCAGTCCTGGACGAGAAGGATCTGGTGGTCGGCACGATCGGCGAACTCGATCTGTTGCGGGTGCTTTCTCCGAGCGAGCCGACGCTGTCGTTCGGTCCGGGGAAACTCATCCGCGAAGGTCTCATCCGGGATATCGAGGACATGATGACGCGCCGGCCGTCGACCTGCCGCGTCGATGAACCGCTCCGCGCCGCGCTCAAGCGGATGGCGACCCTGCAGATACCCCAGTTGGTGGTCGTGGACGCCGCCAATCGCCTGATCGGCCTTCTGAGAGGTCGCGACGTGTTCGTCGCCCTGTTCGGGAAGGACCCGGCATGAACATGCTCCTTGCGCTCATCGTCCTCATTCTCGCGGCGCGCATCGGCGGCGAGCTTGCGATCCGTTTTCGCCAGTCGCCGATGCTCGGCGAGATCCTCGCCGGGCTCCTCCTGGGTCCGACCGCGCTCGATCTCGTCACTCCGAACGAGACGCTCGAATTCCTGGGCCATCTGGGCATCCTGTTCATGACCTTCCTGGCCGGGATGGAGACCGATCTGCGGATGCTGCGGAAGGTTGTCGGGCCGAGTGTCCTGGTATCGGCTCTCGGCATCGGCCTTTCGGTCGGCCTGGGGTTCGGGGTTGGCTGGCTGTTCGATTTCGGCCTCGCCGCGAGCCTGTTCCTCGGCGCGGCCTTGTCGACCAGTTCGATCGCCGTCACCGCGCGCGTGTTCACGGATTTCAAGCTGATGCGCACCCGTGCCGGGTTGCTCTCCATGGCGGCACACGCCGTCGACGACATCCTGGCGATGTTGCTCATCATTTTCGTCGTGTCGTTCTTTGGCGGCGAATCGGCCGATGACCCGATCTGGCTCGTGATGGGCAAGGTGGCGGCCTTCCTGGCGTCGACGGCGGTGATAGGCATCTTCCTCCTCAAGCCTGCCATGCGCTGGGTCTATCGGCTGCGCAGCCGGGAGATGCATTTCACCGTCGCGGTCCTGCTCGTTCTCGGCTTCGGCTGGATGGCCGAGTTTTTCGGGCTCGCGGATGTCCTCGGCGCCTTCGTGGCCGGAGCGTTTCTGCACTATACCGAAGAGGCGGAGCCGGGGATGGTTCACCGGGTGGAAGCCTTGTCGGATGGATTCCTTGTCCCGATCTTCTTTGGCGTCATCGGACTGCAGACCGATCTCTTCCTGCTCGTCGATGCCGTTCCCCTGGTGATCGTCGTGCTTGCCGCAGCCATCGCCGGAAAGCTGATCGGCTGCGGGCTGGGCGCGCGCATAATGGGCTATTCGAACCGCGAAAGCGTAATCATCGGCACGGGCATGGTTCCGCGAGCGGGACTTGCATTGATCATGCTGGGCCTGGTCCCGGAGGGTTTCGCTGCCTGAGGTCATGTCGCCCCTGCTTGTTGCGATCGTGTTCCTGACGGCTTTGGTGACGGGGCCGATCTTGAGGCTCACGGTCAGGCCGCAGCCGAGCCCGCCATTGCAGGAGACGCTGCCGTGACGGACTGATCGCTTGGCGCGACACCGCCTGCGCGCGCCGGCTCGAGGTCGAGACGAACAAACGGCACAGCCAGCCTCGAGCAGCGCGTTGAAGTGATCCGACACGTGCCTCATTCAGCTATCGATCTCCTGCGCCAGCCGGCCGAGCCGGGTCCGCGCGGCGGTGCGAGTCTTGTCGCGACGCTGCTTGTAGGCGAGCAGGTCTTCCGCCCGGATGCGCCGATGGGTGCCGATCTTGTGGTGCGGGATCTCCCTGGTCTCGAGCAGCTTCACGAGGAAGGGCCGGGAGACTTCGAGCATGTCGGCGGCCTGTTGGGTGGAAAGGTCCGCGCCGGATGGCACGAGCGTGACGGCGTCGCCCTTGCCGATGGCCTCCAGGAGATCGAGCATCAGGCGGGCGACCGCCGGGGGAAGGTCCACGTCGGCGCTCTTGGCTCCCTTCTTGACGTGAAGCGACAGGCCGCCGCGCCTGTCCCTGTGGCTCGCCAGAACGGTGCCGGCCTTCGCGGCCTTCTCGGCTTCGGCTTGTGTCGGGAGGCGTTCGGAAAGCGAGTCGTCGGGGGCCATCGGGATCTCCATCTGGTCGGTGTCGCGGCATAGGGGCAGACACTATAACCGAAATAGTCGAAATAATCGAAACATTCGAAACGACTGTCGCAGGCTGGGGAGGGGGCCGAAATCGGCGGGCCGGCCGCGGAAATCGCGGTTGACATATAAAGGCCGGAAAGGGCGCCCAGGGTCGTTCGTCATGGCCACCAGTTCGATCGAATGGACGAACGCGACCTGGAATCCGGTCGCGGGCTGCACGGTTCTGTCGCCGGGCTGCACCAACTGCTACGCGATGCGCCTGGCGGCGCGTCTCGAGGCGATGGGCATGGCGAAATATGCCGGGCTGACGCGCCTGTCCGGCGGCCGGGCGAAGTGGACGGGCGCGGTGCGTCTCGATCGCGCGGCGCTCGGCGTGCCCGAGGGCTGGAAGAAGCCGCGCATGATCTTCGTCAACTCGATGTCGGACCTCTTCTGGGAGGCCGTGCCCGAAGCCTTCGTTGCCGATGTCTGGGACGTCATGGCCCGGACGCGGCATCACACCTACCAGATCCTCACCAAGCGGCCCGAGCGCATGGAAGAGCTGACGGCGCGCCTGCCGCTGCTGCCCAACGTCTGGCTGGGAACGAGCGTCGAGAATGCCGACCATCTCTTCCGCATCGATCATCTTCGCCGCGTGCGGGCGGCCGTCCGCTTCCTGTCGCTGGAGCCGCTTCTGTCGTCGCTGGTTTCAGAGGGGGCGGGCGGCATCGATCTTGGTGGAATCGATCTGAGGGGGATCGATTGGGCCATTGCGGGCGGCGAGTCCGGTCCCGGCGCGCGGCCTGTCGATCCGTCCTGGGTGCGCGAGATCCGCGACGCCTGTCGCGCGCAGGGCACGGCGTTCTTCTTCAAGCAGTGGGGCGGGACGAACAAGAAGAAGCAGGGCCGCACCCTGGATGGCCGGACCTGGGACGAGTTTCCGGCGGCGGGCGTGCGGGCCGCCTAGCCGCGTCCTCGATCGGCGCCCACGGCCGCAACGAAACCGGGATGCGCTCGTTACGCGCCACACCCCTAACCCCGGGAGCTCGCATGAGCGGTTTGTTCGATTTCGTGAAGACCATCGGCCGGAAGATCTTCGGCGAGGACGAGGCCGATCCTTCGGCCAAGATCAAGGCCGAGATCGAAAAGGCCAATCCCGGCATCAAGGATCTGGGCGTGTCGTTCAAGGACGGCGCGGTTTCGCTCACGGGCAGCGGCCCGGCCGAAGCGCTGCAGAAGGCCATCCTGATGGCGGGCAACATCATGGGCGTGAGCGAGGTCAAGGTCGACGGCGCCCAGGTCGCCACGATCGACGACGGCACGCAGTATTACATCATCAAGTCGGGCGACACGCTGTCGGCCATCGCCAAGCAGTTCTATGGCGATGCCAACACGTATCCCAAGATCTTCGAGGCCAATCGCGAGGTCATCAAGGATGCGAACCTGATCTTCCCCGGCCAGAAGATCCGCATTCCCAAAGCCTGAGAGGACGTTCCCGCGCACTAACCTTGTCGTCCGAGCCCTCTGCGTGCAAGAACCGTGAAGGTCGACCGGCGCCGGTGAACGAAACGGTCGATCGTCGCGGGGGAATAGGCGCGGGGGGCAAGACGCGGTAAGAAGCGTCGATGTCTGATATCGAAGCGCTCCGCAAATCGCTGGCCCTCTCGTCCGAGGGGCTGGCGTCCGAAGAAAAGAAGAAGATGGCGGTCGACGCCATCACGACGATCATCGACGCGCTCGGCCGTGGGGTCGGCCCGTTCGGCGAATGGGAGCAGCGCTGCCTTGCCGCCGCGATCATCGCGCTGCGCGCCGGCAAGAACGACGAGTCCCGCTCGCTGGCCCGCCGCGCCATCTGGCCCGAGGAGAACCGCCGCAATTCCGGCGTCGCCCGCCTGCTGCTGCGCCCCGGCATGCTCACCCTGGACGAGCTTACCCGCGAGCTGAACGTCGCCGTCGCCATGCCCTCGCGCCGCGTCCGGCCGGTCGAATAGGGGTTTTCGCCATCAGGGCGCCTGCGCCGGCGCCCCGCCCCCTCTCGTCGATGCACCTGCCAATTATTCGCAATTCTCCCCGGCGTAGTGAAACGTGAAGACTCTCTCCCCGCTTCTTCTGCAAGATGCAGACGGGGAGAAGAGGACGGCCGCGGGGGCGGACGTCAGAGGGGCGGTGTCATGGCGGCATTGGGTTGGAGGATCTCCGAGCCGGAACGGCTGGTCGCCGTTCGCGGCGTCGGCCTGTTCGATTTCGCTTTCATCAGTTCGTTCCGCGAGGCCATGCGCGCGCACGGGGCCGCGGTCGGCTATCGCAAGCTGTTCGACCTGAGCCGGGCCGACATCGACCTCAGCAACGAAGACATGCAGACCATGGTCGCCAGCACCCGGTTGACCGCCGCCATGACGGCGGGACCCATTGCGATCGTGCTGGGGCGGACGCCGCCGCCGCTGCTGGTCGACATGGCGGTCCTGCTGAAGGACCGGATCGGAAGCCGCCGGCGGTTGCGCCTCTTCACCGACGAGACCCTGGCGAGACAGTGGCTCTTCTCGGAGGTCGTGACGGCCCACCCGTCCTACGAGGTCCTTCTTTCCCCGGTGCGCGCGCTGAACGTCGGCTTCGTACGCTGACCCATCGGTCACGGCGGGTCGATGGCTTCTCCCCCCGCGCTGGAATGCGCTGAGCGAAAGCTGGGAGCGACGGGTCCTGGAGCGTCAGAAGCAGCGCCGGCCGGCGGCCGGCCCGATCGATCCCGAGAGCCTCGACATGGCCGCGCTCTATGACCGGGCGCACCGTCGGCCCCTGGTCCGCATGACCTACGGCGAGGCGAACGAGATCGACCGGCAGGAAGCGGAGAACATGGCGCGGATCGCCGGTATCGAACTCGATCCGATCCCGGGCGTCGAGGATCACAACATCCTGGCGGCGCTCGGAAGCCGGGGGTTCGAAGCGAGGCTGAACTGGCTCACCTCTCCCTAGCCGTCCCGTCCGCTACCATTGATACAAAAGGAGCGTGCCGCTGCCCCGCCGGCGCCCCGGCGCCTCGTGATATCCTGCGGCCGGCGGTTTTTGCGAGGGTAACGGTGCGCAGGGACGACAGGAAGCTTGCCGAGCTAGAGACGAATCTCAACCGGCTCCGCGACGATCTCAACGATCTGTCGAAGGCGCTGAATGACAATCCGCGCAACACCAGCCATGTGATACGGCGGGTCAACCTGATGGGCCGCATCGTGGCGGCACAATCGACCGTCGAGCAGCTGCGCGGCACGCTGCGCCACGCCTGAGTGGGGGCGGATCAGCCGCCCAGGCCGCGCTTCCTGCGACATTCCTCGAGTTGATGGATCGCCGCGGCGACGCCCTCGAGCGGGAATTCGTAATCCTGCGTCTCGACGCCCACCAGTCCCTCGCGTCCGCCCTTGCGCAGGCCCGAGAGTTCCGCCTCGCCCAGCCAGGCGATACTCCAGCCGCCGACACCGACGCCGCTCATCTGATTGCCGCCGCCATTGCCGAAGCCCTTGCCGTCGACCTGGAAGGAGCCTTCCCAGTCCTTCGGCCCCTTCATCGGCACTGCCACCTGCCACTGCCGTGAGTCGCCCGGCTGCACGAGGTCGACGCCGATGCGGACCCGGCGGCCGCCGGCATTCGAATCGGCCACGCAGTACATGAAGGTCTGGCCGCTGCGTGCGGCGCGGATCCGCCACGGGCCGGCCTCGCCCCAGGGCTTCTCGAACCGGTCGTTGGCGACGATGTCGTAGCCACCATAGCCGTTGGGGGCCGCCAGCTGGCCGTTGGTGCAGCGGCTGGCGAGTCGGCGGATGTGCGCCGAGGCACCCTCGACCTCGGTGCGGTCGGTCTTCAGGCACCAGTCGACATGCGCCTTGGTGACGGCATGGACGCCCTTGCTGAAATCCTGGCAGGCCGGGTTGATGGCGATCGCGTCCTTCGCCGCAGTTGCGGCCGCCGCCGCATACTGCTTGCAGAACGTGGCGTCGCCCGGCTCGGCCTGCGCGCCGGCGGGAAGGGCGAGGAAGGCGAGCATCGTCGCCGTGGAAAGCAGGTCTTTGCGCATCATCGTCGGGTCCGTCGTCGCTTACTGGTGGGAAGTCACGCAGCCGTCGATCCGCGCGCTCATCGTGTCGGGATCGCCGAGGTCGAAGCTGCGCGTCACGTTGCGCGCGGGGAGTTGCACGTCCATGCGCTTCGATTCGAAGAATACGTCGGTGAAGCCGTTCTCGAGCACCGGGCTCCACAGCCGGTCGGGCGAGCGCTGGGCCATCGGGAAGGTGAAGCGCTTGCCGCTGGGCCTGAGCACGATCACGGCCTCGTCCCGGGCGCCGGCCGTGCGGGGGCCCGGCAGGATCAGGTGGCGCTGTCCGTCGTCGCCGAAGCTCATGCGCAGACCCTGATTGTCCGGGCCGGTCGTGTCGGCGATGCAGTGCACGAACTTGCCCTTGTCGTGCACGATGCTGATCTCCCAGCCGCCGAACGTGCCGATCTTCTTCGTCTGCGCCGTCGCCGACGTCGCCAGACCGAGCGCGGCCGCCAGCGCGATGATGAGTCCCGATCTGCGTCCGACCCTTGTGTATCCAACCATCGCCACCTCCCCCGAGAGCGTTCCTATGCCACGAATTTGCACGCCGCTGCAGCCGGATCCTGTTGCCCTCGCGTGCCACATCGGCCAGAACAGACGCGGGTGTCCGCACATCGGTACGGGCAGGGACTAGCGCTGGTCGGGCCGCCAGCGGTCCTCTTCCCGTGCGAGACCCATGACCCGTAATCCCCACGTGCGTCCGACCCTGCTGCGCCGCTTCATCGACAGCGAAGCCTCGGGCGGCATCGTGCTCATGGCGGCCGCGGCGCTGGCGCTGATCGTCGCCAATTCGGCCCTCGCCCCCACCTATTTCGCCGCGCTCAAGGCCTATGTCGGGCCGCTCAGCGTCTCGCACTGGATCAACGATGCGCTGATGGCGGTGTTCTTCCTGCTGGTCGGGCTGGAGATCAAGCGCGAGATCGTCGACGGCCAGCTCTCGACCTGGTCGCGCCGCATCCTGCCCGGCCTCTGTGCCGCCGGCGGCATGGCGGTGCCGGCGCTGATCTTCGCCGGGCTCAACTGGAACAATGGAGAGGTGATCCGCGGCTGGGCGATTCCCACCGCCACCGACATCGCCTTCGCGCTGGGTGTGCTGTCGCTGTTCGGCAACCGCGTGCCGGCCTCGATGAAGGTGTTCCTGACCGCGCTGGCGATCATCGACGATCTGGGCGCGGTGCTGATCATCGCCGTCTTCTACACCGGCAACCTCGACCTCGCCGCGCTGGGGGGCGCGGCCGCCGTCCTGGTGGCGCTGCTGGCGCTCAACCGGCTGGGCGTGCGGGCGCTGTGGCCCTATCTGGGGCTGGGCGCGGTCCTGTGGCTGCTGGTGCTGCTGTCGGGCGTCCATGCCACGGTCGCGGGGGTGGCGCTGGCGCTCACCATCCCGCTCGGCCGGCCGGCACCGGGCGGACGTGAGCCCGCGGCCACGTCGCCGCTGCACACGCTCGAGCATGCCCTGATCAAGGTGGTGCCGTTCTTCATCATCCCGGTCTTCGGCTTCGCCAATGCCGGCGTGTCGTTCGCGGGCTTCGACCTCGGCGCCTTCACCGATCCGCTGACGCTGGGCGTCGCGGGCGGGCTGGTCGTGGGCAAGGTGATCGGCGTCTACGGCACCGCCATGGCGACCGTGAAGCTGGGCTTCGCGGACGGCCCGACCAACGCAGCCCCCTTGCATGTGCTGGGCGTGTCGCTGCTCTGCGGCATCGGCTTCACCATGAGCCTGTTCATCGGCCTGCTCGCCTTCCCCGACAGTCCGGCCCTGCAGGACGGTGTGAAGATCGGCATCCTGTTGGGCTCGTTCGTCTCGGCGGTGCTGGGAACCCTGGTCCTGCTCATGAGCCCGCGCCCGGGCGGCACCGCGGCGAGGGCCTTCTGAAACCGGCCGCGACCCGAAGGTCGTGGCCTCGTCGCCCGGGTTCAGACGTTGTGCTCGACCAGCGCGCCGTCCCTCAGGCTCAGCCCCTCGGCCGTCGGTTAGACGAAAGAGAGCAGCCTCAGCTTGTGGCCCACCAGAACATCTCCCACGGGCCCACGACGTCCTGTTCCTCGGCGCCGTCGAGCATCACCAGAGCGATGCTGAGGTTCGTCATCTTGGTTCGTCATCTCTTCCCCCGAATGGACCGGCGGGAGAGCGTCTCCCACCGGCAACCTCAGACGATCATCATTGATCGGCGCGGACGCCATCGCCGATGCGGAGCGTGTTGAAACCGGCGGTCGATCTAGGGAACGAATATTCCCGCGCCGTTCTTTTGCATTCCCTTCACGCGCCCGCGTTGCTTTCGTTGCATACATACTGATAGAAGAACTGTGAATTACTTGCAGAGACTGCCGAAGGCATGCCCCTCCACTGGACCATCGACTCTCGCGTGAAGCTCCTCGCGGTGGTTGCCGACGGCTTCATCCAGCTCGCCGACCTCGACCGCCTGCTGGACGTGGTCACAGGCTCGAACATCCTGGGCTACCGCAAGTTGTTCGACGGCACCGGGGGCATATCGCAGATGAACGCGGAGGAGCACCTGACGGTCGGCGTCCGCCTCCGGACGCTACACATGCAGGCCGGTGCCGCGCTCGGTCCGCTCGCCGTCGTCGTGCGCGACGAGAATTACTGGCAGGTGGCGCGGGTGCTGGGGATCCTGGCCGTCCCCAAACGGCCGATGCGCGTGTTCAAGCAGGCGCACAGGGCCCGCGCTTGGCTCGACTCCCCGTCCATCATGGCTCGCACGCCCGGCTGAAACCCTCCGGCGCGTGGTCGTGGAAGTCGACCTGCATCCGCATCCGGCCGAGCGGCTCGACATGGTGCGGCTGCTCAGGCAGCACGAGGCCGGGACGGTCAGGCGTCAGGACCGTTCCCGCGGCGTCGCTGCCGTCGTCGAGGACCAGCCGGACCTCGCCCTCGAGCACGCGGATAACCCCCCACACGCCGTCCTTCGTCCGGTGCTCCCGCCGCAGCGCCGCGGGCAGCGTCGTCTCGTCGAACACCGGGGTGGATTTGTAGGGGATGGGCATGTCGTACCTACGCCGCAAGCCGAATGTCATCCGCATGCTCGGGATAGGGCGCGGCCGGCGTGATGACCGGGCGGCCGGCCAGCGCGTTGGCGAAGCCGTGGTTGACGTCGCGGTGATGGGCCTCGTCGGCGCGCACCATCAGCACCACGTCGCGCAGGGTGGCGTCGTCCGGCAGCTTCCAGTAGTGCCGCGCGATGGCGGGCGCCGGGACGTTGGGCGTGCGGCCCTCGTCCAGTTCGGCCAGGAAGTGGGTGTAGCTGATCACCGCCTCCTCCTCGAAATAGCCGACGACGCGATGCGCCGTGCGCGCGCTGACGAGATAGAGCACGAAGAAGGCGAGATAGAACACCCACTGCACGCCCAGCACCACCAGGCGCTCGAACAGCGTGGGCTTGGCCACTTCGATGAAGGTCATGAGGTGCATGCGCTCGTTCTCGGCTTCCTCCATCAGTGTGCGGATCCAGCCTTTGTCGTCGCACATGTTCCGCAGGCAGCGCAGATGGGTGAGCGTGGCGCCGACCATGCCGGGCACCGCCGCGACCGTCTCCAGCACGATGGCGCGATGGCCGTAGCGCCTGGCGAAGAAGGTGTCGGCGCAGAAGCGCAGGGTCTTGGTGAAGCCGAGCGCCAGGCGATCGCTGACGCCGTGCGCCTTGTGGTGCAGGCCGGGATCGACGGCGGGGATCTGGACGGTGACGGTCATGACACTTCTCTTTCTCAACCTATGCCCTGGAGTGCGCGGCTGCCGAGCGCCAGCTTGAAACTCTCCGCGATGCGCGCGGCCTTGACCTGCAGCGAGCGCGCGGCGGCGGGCGGCATCTCCGCCTCGGTGGCCTCGCGCCACAGCACGAGCCAGCGGTCGAACATCGCCGGCGTGATCCGCGCGCGGTGCTTGAGATGGGCCGCCATCGGCGAGCCCTTGTAGCGGCCGCTGGTCAGCATCAGCGACGACCAGAAGGCGGCGAGCTTGTCGAGGTGCAGGGGCCAGTCGTCGATCGCGTCGTTGAAGACCGGGCCGATCAGCGCGTCGGCGCGGACGGCGGCATAGAAGCGGTCGACCAGCCGGGCCAGGCTCTCTTCGTCGACGCCGTCGATCTCATCAAACGCCAGGCCGCTCATCGCCTCGCTCCAATCATGTATCTGGGATACATCTATGGCGAGAGGCTAAACATGTAAAGAAGATACATGTATTATGAATGCCCGTTCGCCACCGTGTCGCAGGGACCAACGACCAGATGCGCCTGACCCGTTACACCGACTACGCGCTGCGCGTGCTCACCTATCTCGGCGCCCAGCCCGACCGCGTCTGCTCGATCGCCGAGATCGCCCGGGGCTACGGCATCTCGCAGAACCACCTGATGAAGGTGGCGCACGACCTTGGGAAGGCGGGCTACATCGAGGGCGTGCGCGGCCGCGCCGGCGGCATCCGCCTCGCGAAGGCGCCCGAGAAGATCAACGTCGGCGCCGTGGTGCGCCAGACGGAAGACGGCTTCGACCTGGTCGACTGCGACACCTGCGCCATCGCCCCGGCCTGCGAACTGACCCGCGTCCTCGACGAGGCGCTCGCCGCCTTCATGGCCGTGCTCGACCGCTACACGCTGGCGGACCTGCTGAAGCGGCAGACGAAGCTGCTGCGGTTGTTGGGGGTGGGGTAGGGCGAGGCCCGGCCGACCGGCTGCCGGGTGAGACGCGAACCGCCCCCGCGGGACTCGTCGATGCCTACAGTTGTAGAGGCTGCGCCGGAGGAGGGCAGCTCTCGGCCGTGGTCCGCAGGAAGGAGCCATCCGGGTTGATGCAGCTCAACTCGCGAACCGGCGGCGTCGCGGGCTCGGTGGCTGGCGGGGTCGACGAAGCGGGTACGACGGGCACAGGCGCCACCGATGGAGTCGTTGTCGTCGCGTCCGGCGGGGGAACGTTCTGTATGGGCAGCGGCATGACGGCGCCGCACCGTTGCTCGGCAAGCGTGGCCAGATACTGCTGACGGGCCTGCAACGCGGCGACTTCCTTGGGAGCGGCCCCCTGGAAGTCCATGGCAAACCAGAGCGGCCAGATGATGAGACCGGCAACGCCGGCGGCCACGTTCTGCGCAACCTTGGCGCCTTCTTCGCCGCCGAGTTCGATCACCTTCTTGTTGTTGGCCTGAACCTCGGCATTGATCGCCGCGCAATCCATGTAACGGTCCTGAGCCTGAACGACCGCAACGGGAGCCGGCGCACGTCCGGCACATGCGGACACAACAAAGGCTGCCCCAAGGACACCCAGTAGCTGAATTTTCATTAGTTTCTCCCCCCGAGCGTTCATCTACGGGGAATCTGCGCGGCCATACAACCATAAAAGAACGATATGTATGGAAATTCGCCATTAACGCGAAACGCCTGTGCAACTTAAGATCGTTCAGCCGCACTTCGCCGCAAAGGCATTTTCTCCGCAGAATGAGCGGAGAAAGAGCGGCCCAGTCACCGCACCCAGAGTCCGCTGCGCCGCCGTGTCGGGAGCCAGCGGGCTACGATCGCATGAAGAGGAGATTCGAGACGGAGTCGGTCGAGACCATCGTGGTGAGGGCGACGAGCGCCGGGCCGAGAGCGAGCCATGGGAAGCGTGTCTTCCGCCACAGGTCCAAACCCAGGGCGGCGATGCACGGCGGCAGGATGCCGAAGTAGATAATCGTTGCCAGAAGCTCGGGCGCCCCGGACGCCGAAGCGATGAGGGCGAACAGCGCGATCGTCAACAAAGGCACCGCCGCGTGCCACATCAGGGCGATCCAGACGATGAAGAGCGCCGAGAGGATCCACGTCCCCCATCGCTGCATCTTCGGGTTCACGCTGACGGTGTCCATCGCGCGTGGGCCTCGTTCTCGATCAGCGGGACCGGACCGCCCAGAGCCACGCAAGACAGCGACGTTTCAGCCTGCCGCAGCACGATCGGCGGATCGTCGAGCGACCCTTCGACCGCCGGCATCCATCTGGGAAGCCCGAGCTCTTCCTTGGTTCGCAGTCTGGCATGCCGTGGCTCGAGCATGATCGACGAGCTGGTGGCGCCGCTCCAGGTCGCGTTGACGTTGGACCGGGTACCCATGTAGCGCTCCGACGCTGCCTCGGTGGCGCCGGCGTTGCCGCCTGTATTGGCTGTGCCGGCGCTGCCGCTGTAGCCGGCCAGGACCAGGAACAACGCCACGAACGGCACTTTCATCGACATGCGAACCTCCACGGAAGAGCTGCGGGTCCTGCCAACAGGCGACCGCCGGCGACGGGGCATGGTTTTCCGCGGGCGTGGCGTTGGCAAGGCCGTTGGCGGCACGACATCCCCTGTGTAGACAGCACGCGTCATGATGATCGGCGATCCCGGCTCCGGCCCCAATCCCGGCCGATGGCGGCTCGTGCGCTGGGCGGCCTCGTCGGCGACGCTGGGCTTCCCGCAGGCCGCGGCCCCGGTCGCGTTCGCGCTGCTGGCCGTCGGCCTGGGCGGCGCGGCGAGCGGCGGCGCCGCCATGATCCTCGCGATGACCCTGGCGCAGGTGGCGGGCGCGCTGCCGCTGACGCGGCTCGGCCGGGCGCTGCCGATGGCCACCTTCCTGAAGCTGCTGCTGGCGGCCCGCACCGCGGCCCTTGTGGCGATCGCGCTGGGCGCGGCCTTCGGCCTGTCGCTGCCGTGGCTGATCGCGCTCGCCGCCGCCGCCGGCCTGGTGAACGGCGCTGCCGCCGGCACCCTGCGCGCCGTCCTCAACCAGTTCGCGCCGGTCTCGGGGATGTCGCGGGCGCTGGGGATCGCGGCCACGCTCAACGAACTCACCTTCGTCGCCGCGCCGGTGATGGCCTCGGGCCTCGGCTCGATCTCACCGGTGTTCGGCATCGTGGCGATGGCGGCGGTGGGCGCGCTCCCGGCCCTCCTGATCCCGAACCTCGGCCCGGCCGCGGCGCCTGAAGAGATCCCGCGTGAACGAACCTCGATCCTGAGTCCGCCGATCCTGCTGTGGCTCGCCTGCACGATGGCCGGCGGTGCGACCGTGGCGGCCGTCGAGATCGGCGCCGTCGCGCTGGCGCTGGCCTTCGGCTACGAGCCGGCTCTGGCGATCCTGTTCACGGTGCCGCTCTGCCTCGCCTCGGTGGCGGGCGGCATCTGGGTCAGCGTGCGCAACCGGCGGCCGTCGCGCCGCACCGTGATGGCGCAGCTCGTGGTCATGTGCGCCGGCTCGGCGCTGGCGGCGGCCGGCCTCTCGGTGGCCGCGACGCTCGCGGGCGCGGTGCTGATCGGCCTCGTGCTGGCGCCGCTGGCGACCCACTACTCGCTGATCCTCGACACGCTGGCGCCGCCGCACCGCCGCCCGGAAGTCTTCGCCCTGATGCGCACCGCCAACGCCTGCGGCGTCATCCTCGCCAGCGCCCTGCTGACGGCGGTATCGCTTCCGACCGCGCTGCTCGCGATCACGGGGGTGATGGTGGCGGCGACGGTGGCGGTGGGCGTGGCGGGGGTGAGGGGACGCGATCGGTCGGCGACACGGATGGGGGTGTCGGGGAAGTCAGGCGACGATTAGGCCCTCTTGGCGTAGCGGAAGGAGTCTGATCGCCTTACCGACTACATCGAGGGCGTGCGTGGCCGGATCGGCATCCGCCTCACGAATCCCGCCGAGAAGATCAACATGGCGCCGTCGTGCGCCACACCCACGACGGCTTCGATCGATCGACTGCGGCACCTGGTGTCATCGCCCCGCGCCTGCGAACTGAACCGCATCCTCGACGAGGCGATAGGTCTCAAGCAAAGAGCGAAGTGGGCACCGCTTCTACTTCCTGGGAAAGATGAAGTAGTCCTCACGCCACTGTGTTCCTTTGGCAACTGGTCCGCCGTCGATTTTGGAGGCGTGAGTGACGAACTTGAAACTTTGGTCTTGAACGCTATCTGGTTAGTGAGGATGCGCTTTTGGGATCATCGGTCTTGGGCGCAGCGTGGACGGCACTGCTCGTTTTCGGCATCGGTTTTGTAGGCGCCTTCTCCATCAAGCTCTTCGGCAAATTCGCCGTTCGCAAGTCAGGAGGTATGCCCATGAAATCTACCAAGATGGTCAGCGAATTTTTGTTCAACTATTCGACTAATATTCTCGCCGGTATCGCGCTGATCCCATAAGCGCATCCTCAGTTAGAGTGACCGCCTTATTCTAACGGTGGCCGTTGCGTCCGAAGGCGGCCGGCGCTGCGGCGAGCGGTTTGGCATGTGGCGGCGTCGCGGGGAGGAGCGTGATAGCCTCGCATCGCTACCATCGTCGTTGTCAGCTCGCCAGCCGGTAACTCGTACTCCTGCCACCCGCATCTTCGCGCTCCAGGATTCCCCGTGACACCAGATCGGTGATGTCGCGAAGCGCCGTGTCGGGCGAGCATTTTTCGATCTTGGCCCATTTGCTCGACGTCAGCTTGCCGGTGAAGCCGTCCAGGAGCCGGTTGAGCATGTCGTGCTGGCGCGGGTTGAACGCGTCGGCGTGTTTGCGCCAGAACGCGGCCTTCGCGAGGACCTTGGCGAGAACCCGGTCGGCGCCCTCGAAGGCGCGCTCGAGGCATTCGAGGAACCATCGGATCCAGCCGGTGATGTCGAGCGTGCCTTTCTGCGTGGCTTCCAGCTGGTCGTAATAGGCGTTCCGTTCGAGTCGGATCTGGGCGGACATGCTGTAGAAGCGCTGCGGGCTCTGTTCGGAGCGTGCCAGCGCCATGTCGGCGACGGCGCGCGCGATGCGGCCGTTACCGTCGTCGAACGGGTGGATCGTGATGAACCACAGATGCGCGACGGCCGCCTTGATGACCGGGTCGCCGTCGTGGGGCGCGTCGAACCAGTCGAGGAAGGACTGCATCTCGGCGTCGAGGCGCGGGGCTGCCGGCGCCTCATAATGGACGCGCTCCCGGCCCAGGGGACCGGAGACGACCTGCATCGGGCCGCCGCTGTCGTCGCGCCACCGGCCGACATTGATCCGGCTGATGCCGCTATAGCCGGTCGGGAAGAGAGAGGCGTGCCAGCCGAACAGGCGCGGGGCGGTCAGCGGGCCTTCGAAATTTTGCGTAGCGTCGAGCATCATTTCGACCACGCCCTCGACATGCCGGTCGGTGGGGGCGAGCGCCCCGATCTCGAGGCCGAGGCGTCGCGCGATCGAGGAGCGGACCTGGTCCTTGTCGAGCACCTCGCCTTCGATCTCGCTCGACTTGAGGACGTCCTCGGTCAGTGTGTGCAGGACGGCCTCTTCCCGGAGCCGGAAGCCAAGCCCCAGCATCTGGCCGATGAGGCGGCCCTGGCGATGACGGACGCGCGCCAGCAGCGTGGCAAGTTCATCCTGCCGCCAGGTGAAGCGGGGCCAGTCCGGGCGCTGATGAATGTAGTCGGCCATAATCTCCGCTTTTTGTGCGGTGATTATCGCTCTCATTCGCCGCAAAGGCAATTTCCTCCGCAAGAAATGCGGAGAAAGAGAGGTCCGCGCTCTCAGCCCTTTCGGATGACGTCGCGTAGTCCAGCGGCGAATCCCTTGATCGTGAATCCCTCAGGGATCTGATCGATCAGGATGATGTCGGAGATGGCATTGCGGATGCGCAGCGGCCGGATCGCACGATAGGCGGCGGAGTCATACCACGCCGTCGCCGCGGCCCGGTCGGGGAACTCCATGAGTACGACGGAGCCCGGCCACGCACCTTCGATGACGTCTCCCTGTCCCTGGGCGAGCCACTTGCCGCCATAGGGCTGCACGGTCGCCTCGACCTGCTCCAGGTAATCCAGCCCCTCGGCGTTGGGCATGTCGGCGGGGATACGCAGATGGTTGATGAGATAGGTGCTCATGACGATCGACTCCGGCTGTTGGGACGCGGGGGCCGGCGGGCTCCAGCGGCGTGACTTCGACGGGATGAAGTCTCGCGCCGTGCCGCTATCGCTGCCATTCCTCAGGCGTTTGGTCCGGACCGGCACTTTGTATGGCCCGTCCCTACCTTGGTATGAGGGCTTACAGCATGCGGATCGAGCGGCCCTGCAGCCGCGCGCGTTACCTGTTTCGTGGAGTCCAGTCGGAGCAAATTCTCGGTGTTCGACATCGAACACACCTCGCAATTGTTGCTCCTCGCCGGATGCGGCATAGGAGGTCGTGGCGTGAGCAGGGTGCAGCGGGGCAAATGAACACCGGCGAGATTTTCGGCTACATCGCTTCCGTCCTGGTCTTCGCCACCTTCTACATGCGCACCATGCTGCCGCTGCGCATCGTGGCGGTCGCCAGCAACTTGGCCTTCATCACCTACGCCGCGATCGACGGGCTGACGCCCATCCTGATCCTGCATTCGGCGCTGCTGCCGCTGAACTTGCTGCGCCTGATGCAGATCCGCGAACTGGGCGCGCAGGTCGAGCGCGCCTCCAGCCACGAATTCTCGGCGGCGGCGATCCTGCCGTTCATGAGGAAGCGGGTGGTGCGCGCCAACGAGGTCCTGTTCTCGTCGGGCGACCTCGCGGAGGAGCTGTTCTACGTGCTCGAAGGCGAGGTCTTCCTGCCCGAGGTCCAGCAGACGGCGGGGCCCGGCGCCTTCTTCGGCGAAATCGCGCTGTTCTCCGCCTCGGGCCGGCGCACCGCCACCGCCATCGCGCGGACCAACGGCATCGTCATGGCGCTCAGCAAGAAGGCGGTGCTGGCGGCCCTGCTGCAGAGCCCGCAGCTCGGCATCCACCTGCTGCGCATCATCACCGCCCGCATGCTGCAGAACGCCGGCCTGCGCGATGAGCTGATGGTGGCGGTCGAGGATGCTCGCGCGACTGCGTCCGTCGCCGGGCCGGGCGCGGCGCGCCGCCCGCTGGCGCAGCGCTTCGGGCGCAAGAGCCGGATCGCGCTGGTGGTCGGGCTGGGCCTCATCCCCATCTGCGTCGCGGTGTTCCAGCCGCTCTACATCATGCTCGATCGCGATGCCGCCGTGACCTCGTGGCTCAGCCTCGCCACCGCGCCGATCGGCGGCACGCTCGAAGGCTTCGACACGCGCATCGGCCAGCAGGTCGGCGCGCGGGGCGACGTCACCACCATCGTCAATCGCAGCGTCGACCGCAGCGGCGTGATCCGCGCCGAGGGCAACGAACGCCGCGCCGAGGCCCGGCTGGTCCAGCTCCGGCTCTACCAGGAGCGCGTGACCCTGCTTGCGAAGGAATGGTCGGAGCGCCGCGCGCGCTATGCCGAGGGCTTCCGGCGCGACCTCGACATCGACATCCAGGATCTCGACAAGCGGCTGGCGCTCCTGAAGGAGCGGGTGGTGCTGGCCGACGCCTCGGCGCAGCGCCGGCGCTCGCTGCGCGCGACCGGGACCGGGTCGCAGGCCGACGAGGACGTGGCGACCTCCCTCCATCGCGAGCTGCAGGTGTCGATGACCCAGATGGAGAATGCGCTGGCCCGCGTGCGCGAGCGCCGCCGGCTGGCGGGCGAGGGCGTCTACCTGCAGGCCGATGCCAAGGAGCCGGAATGGTCGTGGCGCAGCCTCGACGAGATCAACCTCGAAGCCGCCCGAGCCAACCGCGCGCTGTCGGATGCGCAGGAGGAACTCAATACCGCGCGCGCCATCCTGGTCGACGAGCGCCGCAACCTCGAGGCGCTGTCGACCGCGAGCATCCGCATTCCGCCGTTCATGACCCTGTGGTCGGCGCCGGTGAGCGATGGCGCCACCGTGCGGCAGGGCGAGAAGCTGTTCTCGTGGATCGACTGCAAGGTGCTGCTGGTCGACGTGCCGGTGACCGAGACGCTGGCGGCGCTGCTGCAGGAAGGCATGCCGGCCACCGTGCTGCTGGAGGGCGATTCGCGCAGCCATGCCGGGACGGTCGTGCTGACCCGCGGCGCCTCCTCGCGCATCGGCGGCGACGATCTCGCGAGCCTCAGCCGCGGTCACAAGAGCTGGAGCGCCCAGGCCCTCGTCGAGATCACGGACACCGCCGGTCTTCCCGAATGCCCGCTCGGCCGCCGCGCCTTCGTCGGCTTCCCCGAGATTCGCCTCGTCCAGTACCTGCGCGCCTATCTGCCGGGCTGGTAGGCGGCGGCGCCTACTTGCCGCGCTTTGCCAGCCAGGCCTTCATCTCGGCGATTTCCCTTTCCTGGTCGGCGATGATCTTCTCGGCCATCTTCCGGACCTCGGGATCCTTGCCGTACTGCAGCTCGATCCGGGCCATGTCGATGGCGCCCTGGTGATGCGGGATCATCCCGCGCACGAAATCGACGTCGGCATCGCCGGTCAGCGGCACGTTCATGGCCTTCATCATCGCCATGTGCGCTTCCTTCTGCGCCCTGACGGAGGGCGGATCGGAAGGCTGGGGCATCATGTCGTCCATCGTCTTCGACAGGCCCGGCGCGTCGGGCGTGGCGCCGTGAGTGTGCGCCTGGGCGAAGGCGGGACCGGCCAGCGCGGAGAACAGGATGGCGATCGCGATCGTTCTCATGACTTTCTCCGGTGCTGCTTCAGTTGAACCTTGCCTGCACGACGGTTCCATCCGGGGCCGTGAGCTGGACGACGCCCTTGGGCGGCGACGGCAGGGGCGCCGGCGCGGTACCGGTCAGCCGGTCGGTGCCCTCGGGCTGCAGCGGGATGCGCTGCGGCTTGCCCTCGATCACCAGGATCGCGAGGGCCTTGAAGCCGGTGGCCGGCAGCGGCGCGTCGTTGGCGTCGGTGACGAAGACCTCCAGGCGCGTCCCCTTGCCGACCAGTTCGACATGATACTTGCCGGCGTCGATGAGCTGGCCGCCGTTGGGGCCTGTCGCATCGTGTGCGCGGGCGGGAACGGTCGCACCCCACAGGGCCCCGGTAGCTGCCGTGGCCAGCGCGGCCGCGCCGAGGATGATCTGTCGTCTCGTCATGGTGTGTCCTCTCTTTCAAGCGTGGTCGATCAGTAGGCGTCGGCCGTAGCGGCGGGCGCCGCCGGCGACGAGGTGCGGGCGGCGCGCAGGCGCTCCAGCGGCTTCGCCCCGAACTTCAGGAACAGGATCGGCGTCAGGAACGCATCGAGCAGCGTCGCGCTGACCAGGCCGCCGAAGATCGTCACCGCGACCGGGTGCAGGATCTCCTTGCCCGGGGTGGCCGCATCGATCAGCAGCGGCACCAGCGCGACCCCGGCCGACAGCGCCGTCATCAGCACCGGCGTCATGCGTTCGAGGCTGCCGCGCACGACCAGCTCGCGGCCGAACGGCAACCCGTCCGGCGCGAGCGACAGGTTGATCCAGTGGCTGATCTTGAGGATGCCGTTGCGCGCCGCGATGCCGGTCAGCGTGATGAAGCCGATCATGCTGGCGACCGACAGCGGCTGGCCGGCCAGCGCCAGCGCCGCCACCGAGCCGATCAGGGCCAGCGGGATGCCGCCCATGATGATCGACGCCAGCGCCGCCGAGCGGTAGCGGCTGTAGAGGATCGCGAAGATCAGCGACAGCGACGCCAGCGACAGCAGGCCGATCGTGCGCGCCGACTCCTCCTGCGCCTGGAACGTGCCTTCGAGGCTGGTGAAATAGCCCTCGGGTAGCCGCTCCTCCGCCAGCACGCGCCGTATGTCGGCGACGATGGCCGCCATGTCGCGGCTGCCGTCGCCGTTGGCCAGCACCACCACGCGGCGCTTGCCGTTCTCGCGCAGGATCTGGTTCGGCCCGTCGGTCTCGCGGATGTCGGCGATCTGCCGGGCGGGGACCCAGCCCGACGGCGTCTCGATCAGCAGGTCGCCCAGCCGCTCGGGCGTGCGCGTCGAATCGTCGAGCCGCAGGACGACGTCGAAGCGGCGATAGCCGTCGACGATGCGGCTCACGACGCGGCCGCTCGACAGCCGGCTGAGATGGTCGACGACGGCGGCGGGCTGCAGGCCGTAGAGCGCCGCCCGCGCATAGTCGACGCGGATCTCGAGCTGCGGGATGCGCACCTGCTTCTCGACCTGCAGGTCGGCGAGACCGGGGATCGCCGCCAGCTTCGCGCGCAGCGCCTCGGCCGTGCCGCGCAACGTGTCGAGATCGTCGCCGAAGATCTTGAGCGCGATTTCCGCGCGCACGCCCTACAGCATGTGGTCCAGCCGGTGGGATATCGGCTGGCCGACATTGGTCGACAGGGGCAGCACGGCCAGGCGCTGCCGCATGTCGGCGACGATCTCGGTCTTGGGCCGGCCGCCGGGCTTCAGGTCGACCTCGATGTCGGAGGAGTGGACGCCCTCGGCATGCTCGTCGAGCTCGGCCCGCCCGGTGCGGCGCGCCACCTGCCGCACCTCCGGCACGCCCAGCAGAAGCCGCTCGGCGATCAGGCCGACGCGGTTGGATTCGGCCAGCGAGACGCCGGGGTTGAACTGCAGCGTCAGCGTGAACGAGCCTTCGTTGAACGGCGGCAGGAAGGCGCGCGGCAGCATGAAGGCGCCGGCCAGTGCGATGGTCACGGCCATGGCGGTTGCCGCCGCGATCGGCAGCGGCCGGTCGAGCGCCCGCGCCAGCGCCGCCGCGTAGCGCCGCTTCAGCCCGCGCACCAGCGGGCTTTCCGGCGCGGTGAGGCGCTTCATGTTGGGCAGCAGGTAGTAGGCCAGCACCGGCGTCACGGTGATCGAGACCAGCAGGCTCGCCAGGATCGAGATGATGTAGGCCTCGCCCAGCGGCGCAAACAGGCGGCCCTCGATGCCGCCCAGTGCGAACAGCGGCACGAACACCAGCACGATGATCGTGGTGGCGTAGACGATGCCGGAGCGGACCTCCTGCGAAGCCGCCACGACCACGTCGAAGACCGGCCGCGGATGCTCGGCGAGCCGGTTCTCGCGCAGCCGCCGGTGGATGTTCTCGACGTCGACTACGGCGTCGTCGACCAGCTCGCCGATCGCGATGGCGAGGCCGCCCAAGGTCATCGTGTTGATCGACAGGCCCAGCACGCCGAACACGATGGCCGTGGTCAGGATCGACAGCGGGATCGCGGTCAGCGAGATCGCCGTCGTGCGCCAGTTCAGCAGGAAGGCGAACAGCACCACCGCAACCGCGAGGCCCGCCTCGACCAGCACGCGCTGGACGTTGTCGACCGAGGTCTGGATGAAGTTGGCCTGCCGGAACACGACCTGGTCGATCTTCGTTCCGGCGGGAAGCCCGCGCTCCAGCTCCGCCAGCGCCGTCTCGATCTCGCGGGTCAGCGCGATCGTGTCGACGTTCGGCTGCTTCTCGACCGAGACGATGACCGCCGGCCTGCCCATGTGCCCGGCGTCGCCGCGCTTGACCCGCGGTGCGAAGCCCACGGTGGCGACCTGGTGCAGCAGCACCGGCCGGCCGTTCACGCTGGCGACGGCGATGTTGCGCAGGTCGTCGAGGCTGGTGGTGCGGCCGATGTTGCGGATCAGGTATTCGCGGGCATGCAGGTCGGTGAAGCCGCCGCCGCCGTTGGTGCCGAACTGCGCCACTGCCTTCTCGACCTGCTCGTAGGTCACGCCGAGCGCGCGCAACGCCGAGGGCTGCGGCGCGACGCGGAACTGCCGCACCTCGCCGCCCATCGGGATCACCTGCGCCACGCCGGGGATGGACAGGAGCCGCGGCCGCACCGTGAAGTCGGCGACCTCACGCAGCTCCATCGGCGACAGCGTCTCGCTGGTCATCGCCAGCATCAGGATCTGGCCCATGATCGAGCTGATCGGTCCCATCTGCGGCGCGGTCCCGGCCGGCAGCTGGTCGCGCACTGAGGCCAGCCGCTCGGCCACCAGCTGGCGGTTGCGGTAGATGTCGGTCTTCCAGTCGAACTCGACATAGACGATCGACAGGCCGACGCCCGACACCGACCGTACGCGCGTGACGCCGGGCACGCCGTTCATCTGCGTCTCGATCGGGAAGCTCACCAACACCTCGACCTCGGGTGGGGCGAGCCCCTCGGCCTCGGTCATGATCGTCACCGTGGGACGGTTGAGGTCGGGGAAGACGTCGACCGGCAGGCGCGGCACCGTGTAGAGGCCGAGCACCACCAGCGCGCCGGCCAGCGCCAGCACCAGGAGCCGGTTGGCGACCGAGCGGGTGACGAGGAACGTGAACATGGCCGGCCCCTAGCGCACGTGGTCCAGCAGGTCGGCGCCCTGCGTCACGATCCGCTGTCCCGCGCCGGCGCCGGAGACGATCAGCACGCGCCCGCCGTCGAGCGGCTCGACGCGCACCGGGCGCGGCACGAAGCGCTCCGGCGCGGTGTGCTCGAACACGAAGTCCTGGCCGTTGGCGGTGCGGACGACGGCGCTGCGCGGCACGGCGACACCGTCGCGCCGTTCGTCGGTCGCGACCTGCACCGTCACGAACTGGCCGGCCCGCAGCCCGTTCGTGTCGCCCTCGATGGCGAAGTGGACCGGGATCGACTGGCTGCGGTCGGCGAAACCCGAGCCGCGGAAGGCCAGCGTCAGGCTGCGGCCGGCTGCGGTCGTGGCGCTGGCGCTCACCGGGTTGATCGCGGCGAAGCTCAATGCCTCCACCCAGAGCCGTGTCGGCTCGACGATGTGGAAGATGACGGCGTTGGGCTGCGCCATCTGGCCGGCGACCGGTGTGGCGTCGGCCACGATACCGTCGACCGGTGCGACCAGCGCCTCCGGCTGGCGGCGGCTGAAGTCGAGGGCGGTGCGCCGATCCTTGAGACCCTGCAGCTCGAGCTGAGTCTCCTCGTACATCTGCCGCGCCACCGCGCCGCTGGACACCAGCCGCGCGTAACGCGCCAGGCGCGTCTCGACGATGCTGATCTGCTGGTCGAGTTCGCCCTGCCGCTGGCGCATGTCGGAGACGTCGATCTGCTGGATCGGCGGCGCGACGTAGGCCAGCACGTCGCCTTTCGCTACCGTGGCGCCGAGGCGCGGGAAGCCGCCCGGCGGCGCCGACAGCCGTCCTCCCACCGACGCCTGCACGACGCCGCTGGCATTGGGATCGGGGATCACCCGGCCGGGCAGTTCCAGCGTCCGGTGGAAGGTGGCCTGGGCGGTGAGCACCGTGCGCACGCCGAAGATCCGCTGCACCGCCTTGGGCACGTGGAGCGTGCCGTCGGCCAGCCGCTGCGCCCGTTCGCCCGCGGCCGGTACCGCCGCGGTCTGCTCGTCGCCGTGGTCGTGGCCGGTATGGGCTTCGGCACGCTCGCTCCACGCGGCCGCCAGCGGCAGGGCCAGCAGAAGTGCGGCTGCCCGCCGGCCGCGTCGGCCCATGGCGATGCCGAGCAGGAGCCCGGCGCCGATCCCAGCCAGCAGGACCATGCTCCAGGGCGCCCAGCCCGGAAGAGCGGGCCACCACGAGGCGAGCCAGCCCGAAGCGGTCGCACCGCCCGTTCGTACCGGCGCGACCGCAGCCGTCGTCACCAGCGTCAGCGGCAGGATCTCGAGCTCGGAGCCGACGGCGACCGTGGCGATCAGGTCGAAGCGGCCGGGCTCGGCCAGGAACGGCGCATCCAGCCGGTAGCGGTCGCCGTCTTCCGTGGCCTTCACCGGGCCGCTGGGCGTTTCCACCGTGATGTCGGCGCCGGCCAGCGGTTCGTTGGTGGCGAACGCGTCGAGATAGAGGGTGAGGCTGGCACCCTCGGCGACGGCCACGAGCTCGAGCGCCGTGCCGACGACCTCGGCGCGCGCCGCTGCAGAGGGAACGGCGGCGAGAGCGGTGGGAGCGGCGGGCACAGCGGCGGCGCCGTGATCGTGCCCCTCATGCGCGCCGGCAGGAGAGATGCTGAACGACAGGGCCACCGCGAGCGCGGCAGCGGAACGGGCAAACATGAAAACAATCCTTCATCGTGATCCGGCGCGCAGGAGTGCGCGCAGGCAGATCAGATGAAGGTTCTGGGCGGCTTGTTCGGACTTTCGGCCAGCCGGCCGGTCAGCTTGCGGGCGTCGATCGCGGCCGGCGACCAGGCACACAACAGTGGCACCGGCAGCGAGGACTTGGCGAATGCCATCTTCACGCACCCGCCGCAGGGGGTATTGTCGCAGCACATGCCGGTGCAACCGGCGTACGGCAGATCGCGTGCGGGCGCGTCGCTCACGGCGACGTCGAAGCTCATCGGCGCTGCCGCGTCGGCCTCGAAGACCGCCTCAGGGCCCATCGTCGTGGACGGCCCCGCAACGGCGGCCTTCTCGAAGGCATGAGAAATTTCGACCGGAGCGGCCGCACCGTTGGCGACACTGTGGGCATGCCCCGGATGCGCGCTCGCCACGCCGGCGCCCAACAACGCCGTGATTGCGAGGATCACGGTGCCCAGGAGCGGCGCAAGGAAGCGGCGGAAAGACATGTCGTCGGAAATCTAACGGTGCGGCGCGGCAATTCAAGGGCAGGTCTTCACGCGTCGCTGCAAATCCAGCCCTGCGCGCCGATCTCGGCGTCCTGCGAGGGAGTATCCGTCACCACTGTGGCAACGGGAACACGCCGTCGCGAGAAGTGTGTTCGCGGCGGCTGGACGCCGGAACTGGCCGCGGGCCACTGCCGTTCGCTCGCCATCGACGCATCGCGCAAGGGATAACGACATGGACGACAGCTCTCGCCAGCTTCTCATCGCGACATTCGCCTATCTCGTGTTCATGGGCGGCGTCATCGGTGCACTGGGGGCGGCGTTCGGCGCCTGATCCGCGCGGTGTCGCATATCTGGATGCGTCGTCCGCTGGTTGCAATACAGTCGATATGAGCGCCCTATGGAGCCGGTAGTCCAACCCCGGAGGGGCGCATGGCCATGCAGGACTTCATCCGCCGGAAGAACATCGAGAACCTGACGAAGCAGCTGGCGAGCGGCCGGCTCGACGCGGCGCAGAGCGCCTATGCGGCGAAGCGGCTGTCCGAGGAACTTGCCAACGAGCGGGCCGACGAGCTCACGAGCGCGCGGGCGCAGGCGCCCGTGCCCGACACCGCTCCCTGCTGAACGAGCCCTGGTCTCGGATCGGCATCAGCCGCGCCGGCGGTCGATCTCGGCGCGGGCGTTGCGGCGCGCCATCTCTTCGGCCACTTCGGTGGGCACGCAGACCTTGTTCACGGGATTGAGCACCGTGCCCAGCGACTTGGCGATCACCAGGGCGACGGGGATGCCGACGATCGAGAAGCACAGGGCGAAAACCTGGAGCGCGTTCAGGATCACGAACACCACGCCGAACGGCAGATAGACCAGCATCACCACGGTCGAGTAGGCGCGCCACAGCGGGTTCTGCGGCATGTCGAGGTCGGACTTGCTCACCATCTCGTTGCCGAACGGCGCCAGCAGGAACTTGCCGAACTCCATCAGCCCGAGCCCGAGCGGCGCGGTGACGACCAGCAGGGTGAGCAGCAGGCCGAGCAGCCAGTAGAAGGCCGCGGTGAGGAAGCCCAGGAAAGGGATGTGCCACAGAATGTTGCCCAAGGTCCGCACCGACGCTCTCCCCTTCGCCACCCGTGGCGCGGGGCCACCATGCCTCGTCCGCCGGGCTCGTGGCAATCGCCGCCGGCGGCGCGCGCTCCATGAGGTGAAGGAATGAACCTTCGGGACGAATGAATTTCCAGCCGTCGTGACGGCGCCCTAGCCTCCTTCACCTTGAATGAAAGCGGAGGCAGGAATGGCGAGACGTCGGACGATGGGATGGTTGGCGGCTGCGGCGGCGCTGATGCTGCCGGCGGCGGTCGAGGCGCAGCAGCCGAAGACGCTGCGGGTCGTGATGCATTCCGACCTCAAGATCCTCGACCCGATCTGGACCTCGGCCTTCATCGTGCGCAACCACGGCTACATGGTCTACGACACGCTGTTCGCACTCGACGGCGACCTGAAGATAAAGCCGCAGATGGTCGAGACCTGGAGCGTCACGCCCGACAATCTCACCTGGACCTTCACCCTGCGCGACGGGCTTGAGTTCCATGACGGAAATCCGGTCACGACCGAGGATGTGCTGGCCTCGCTCAAGCGCTGGGCGGTGCGCGATTCGGTGGGCCAGATCCTGTGGTCCAAGCTCGCCGAGGCCAAGGCGGTGGACGCGAAGACCTTCCAGCTCGTGCTGAAGGCGCCCACGGGCGTGGTGCTGCAGGCTCTGTCCAAGCCCTCGGGCAATCCCTTCATCATGCCCAAGCGGGTCGCCGAGACCTCGCCCAACGACCAGATCAAGGAGTTCGTCGGCTCCGGCCCCTTCATCTTCAAGGCCGACGAATGGAAGCCCGGCGACAAGACCGTCTATTTGAAGAATCCCAACTACAAGCCGCGGCCCGAGCCCGCTTCCGGCCTCGCCGGGGGCAAGGTGGCGAAGGTCGACCGGGTCGAGTGGATCGCCATGCCCGACCAGCAGACCGCGGTGAGCGCGCTGCAGGCCGGCGAGATCGACATCATCGAGGCGCCGCAGCACGATCTCTATCCGCTGCTCAAGAAGGACCGCAACGCCGAGCTGATCAATCCCAGCAAGTGGGGCAACCAGTACATCTATCGCTTCAACCAGCTGCACAAGCCGTTCGACAATGCCAGGAACCGGCAGGCGATGCTCTATGCCCTGAACCAGAAGGACTTCCTCGACGGCGTGATCGGCGACCCGCAATTCTACCAGGTCTGCAAGGCGATGTTCATCTGCGGTGGCCCCTACGAGACGACGGTGGGCTTCGCCGACAAGTACGAGAGCAACTTCGCCAAGGCGAAACAGCTGCTGGCCGAAGGCGGCTACGACAACACGCCTGTCGTGCTGCTGCATTCGACCGACCTCTATGCGCTCGCGAACATGGCGCCGATCGCCAAGTCGCTGATGGAGAAGGCGGGCATGAAGGTCGACATGCAGTCGATGGACTGGCAGACGCTGGTCGCGCGCCGCGCCAAGAAGGATCCGCCGGACAAAGGCGGCTGGAATGTGCTGATCACCTCGACCTCGGCGCCGGACGCGCTCGATCCGTTGGCGCTGGGCTTCATCGTGGCGACCTGCGACAAGGCGCCGTTCGGCTGGCCGTGCGACGAAGAACTCGTGCGGCTGCGCAGCGCCTTCGCCGACGAGCCCGACGAAGCGAAGCGCAAGGAGATCGTGGAGAAGATCCAGCTCCGCGCCGCCGAAGTGCCGACCCATGCCTTCCTCGGCCAGTACACGAGTGCGATGGCGCGCCGCAAGAGCGTCACCGGCAACGTCACCTCGCCGGTGACGGTCTTCTGGAACGTCGAAAAGCGGTAGGGCGGGGAGTTCCGATATGGCCAGCCGGGTCCTGATCGCGCAGTTCATGCACGAGACCAACACCTTCTCGAAACTGCCGACAACGCTGGAGGATTACCGTCGCCAGCGCCTGGTCGAGGGCGCGGCGATCGTGCCCAACTTCACCGGCACGCGGAACGAGCTGGGCGGCTTCATCGACGCCGCGAAGACGCATGGCTGGGAGCCGGTGTGGGGCGTGGCCGCCAACTCCATTCCCTCTGGGCCGCTGACGCGCGAAGCCTGGGAACATATTCGCGACCGGATCCTCGACGCGGCGCGCGGCGGCCGGGACGGCAAGGGTCCGGTCGACGCCGTCTGCCTGTCGCTGCACGGCGCCATGGTGAGCGAGACCGAGGACGATGCCGAGGGTGCGCTGCTCGAGGCGGTGCGCGGCGTGGTCGGTCCCGACGTGCCGGTGGTGGCGACGCTCGACCTGCATGCCAACGCCACGGTGCGGATGGCGCGCCATGCCAACGCGCTGGTGAGCTATCGCACCTATCCGCATGTCGACGGCTACGAGCGCGCGGTGCAGGCGGCCCAACTGGTCGAGGACGCGCTGCAGGGTCGCAAGCGGCCGCGCTGTCTGCTGGTGCAGCCGGCGATGCTGAAGGGCGCCGATCACGGCCGCACGACACAGCCGGGCATCATGCGCGACCTGCTGGCCCGCGCCGAAGCCTTCGAGAAGCAGCCGGGGCTGAACGTGGTTTCGATCCAGGTGGGCTTCACCTGGTCGGACATTCCGTGGGCCGGCCCATCGATCGCCGTCAGCCACGAGCCGGAGGCGGAAGCCGCCGCGGCACAGGCGGCCGAGGCGCTGATCGCGGAGATGTGGGCGCGCCGGAACGAGTTCTCCTCGTCCTATCGCTCGATCGCCGATGCAGTCGAGGCGGCGCGCGCCGATGGCGACCGGCCGCTGGTCCTGGCCGAGGGCACCGACAATCCCGGCGGCGGCGGCTACAACGATGCGCCCAATCTCCTGCGCGCGTTGCTCGACGCCGGCATCCCCAACGTCGCGGTCGGCACGATCTACGATCCGGGGACGGTGCGGCAGGCACTCAAGGCCGGCGTCGGCGCGCGCATCGAGGTGGCGCTGGGCGGCCATACCGATCCGGCGCTCGGCGCGCCGGTGCAGGCGACGGCGGAAGTGCGCCATCTCTCGGACGGCAACTTCCGCAACGACGGCCCGATGAATGCCGGCGTGCAGGTCGCGCTGGGACCGACCGCCGTGCTGCGGCTCGGCGACGGGATCGACGTCGTGACGACCTCGACGCGCATGCACACGATCGACCCGCAGGTCTTCCTCAGCCAGGGCATCGATCCGCTCGGCCGCAACGTGCTGGTGGTGAAGAGCTCGCAGCATTTCCGCGCCGCCTTCGAGCCGATCGCGCGCGAGGTCATGCTGGTCGATGCCGGCGGCCTCTGCTCGACCGACGCCTCGCGCTTCACCTATGATAAGCTGCGCCGCCCGATCTGGCCGCTCGACCTGGTCGAGCAGCCTCTCGCTCAGCGGGAGGGGTGAGCGCCCTTCACATCCTCCGCCAGGATCCTTCTCATCATCAAAGCGAGATCGCGCCGACGATAGGGCTTGGCAAGAAGGTGGGACGTCGAGGTGATGTTGCCCTTGTTCACCAGCGCGTCGCCCAGGTAGCCGGAGGCGAACACTATTTTCAGGTCGGGCTGGATCAGCCGCGCCTGCTCGGCCAGTTCGCCGCCATCCATGCCGGGCATGATGACGTCGGTGAAGAGCACGTCGATGGTGCGGTCGCAGGACAGCAGGTCGAGCGCTTCGTCGCCGCTCGCGGCGGCCACGACCTCGAAGCCCAGATCTTCGAGCTGGTGCGTCGCTGTCACCCGGACGGTGTCGTCGTCATCGACCAGCAGGACCTTGCCGGCCTTTCGCCTCTCGATCACGGCGGGCGGTGCCGCGGCGGCTCTCGCGGCCTCCAGCGACTGCATCATCAGGCCGAAGGCCACGAGATTCCGCTTCGAATCGTGCAGCGGAATCACGACTTCGCGCAACGCGAGCTCGGTGCCGTTGCTGTGCATCCGTTCACAGATCTCCTCGTGCCGGCCGTTCCGTCGCGCGATCTCGAGGGACGGGGGCGCCCCGGCCGGGCCGAGGGTCTCGGGTGGGACGATCCGCGAGAAAGGCTGACCGACCGCTTCGGTTGCCAGGTAACCCAAGAGCCCCTCGGCGCCGGCGTTCCAGCTCAGCACCTTGCCGTCGGTGTCGAGAACGACCAGCGCGCAATCCGGCAGGCGGTCGACCAGGAGTTGCTTCAGGTGGGCATGAGGCTGGGTATCCAATTCGTCGCTCCGACACGTTGAGAAGGGCAAGGGCGACGTACGGCCCTTGCGCTTCTTATACGAATGGAGGGAGACGGTGGTTTCCAGCCGCTACGGGGTTTCACCCGGTTGTGACCGACAGGTGATCCCATTCTGACGCATGCGTGACGACGGCAAAGGATGGTGCCCGCGGTTCATAGGCTGGCCCGGACCTGCGAGCCGCGCGATGGATCGGTCTCGGGAGCCTTGCGGGTGAAGCCGAGATAGTGGGCCTCTTCACTCCCCATCCACGTCATCTGCGTCGGACCGGTCAGATGCAGGAACACCATGATGGAGCCGTAGGGCGTGCCGCGGGCCACCGCGTTCCGCGCGATCAGCTCGTTGCAGGCGACAGAGCGCGTGCGGTCCCCGGCCGTGTGGCAGGCGTGCAGGCCGAGCCGGCCGTTTCCTTCGATCGTGCGGTGCCCGCCCGACAGGAAGAGGACCTGCGCGCAGGCCGAGGCGCAGGCCGCGCCCGGCCGCACGACCGTGGCGACCTTTTCCCGGTCCATGACGTCGACCATGGCGAAGGCCTCGACAATCGCGCCGCCGGGACTGTCGAGGGCCATCACCTTGAAGCCTGCATGATCGCGATCGGCTGATCGCAGCGCGACCCTCAGCCGCTCCGCATCGCCGTCGGCCACCGATCCTTCGGCCAGCACGATCCGCAACCCGTCGGCCCGCGTCACGGTCGAGAAGGTCATGGCCTCCGCGCGTGGGACGACCGCGACAACCAGCAGCGAGACGGTGAGCCAGGCTGCGAGCAGAAGATCAGAGCCACGCATGGCCGGCCCCGGCGTAATCGCGGGACGGCGGGACGGGCGCGCGCGGCCAGGAGCGTTCCTCCGGATCCGGCACGTCTTCGGCGAGGATTCGGCTCATCACGCGGGCAAGGTCGCGCCGGCGATAGGGCTTCACCAGCACGTCGGTGCCGGGAGCCAGGATGCCCTTCTCCACGAGCGCGTGCGGGAAATAGCCGGAGGCGAAGACCAGCTTGAGATCGGGCCGGATCGCCTGCGCCTTGTCGGCGAGTTGGCGGCCGCCCATGCCGGGCATGATCACGTCGGTGAAGAGCAGGTCGATGCTTTCGTCGCGGGAGAGGATATCGAGCGCCTCTGCGCCGCTCGCGGCCTCGAACACCTCGTAGCCGAGGTCGGTCAGCATGTTCGAGGTGACGGCGCGAACGATGTCGTCGTCATCCGCGACCAGCACGCGGGCCTTCCGGTGGGGCGGGTTCGGCGTCGCACGCGCCGCTCCCGTGCGCGCGCCGCGTCCGCCGAGCGACTGCATCATGAGGCCGAAGGCCACCAGATTATGCTGCGGGTCGCGCAGCGGGATCACGATCTCGCGCAATTCGAGACCGGTGCCGTCGCTGTGCGTGCGCTGGCAGATCTCCTCGTGGCGGCCATGCCGTCGGGCCTTGGCCAGGGCCGGTGGCGCGCCGGCCGGGTCGAGGGTTTCAGGTGGGACGATGCGGGCAAAGGGCTGGCCGACAGCGTCCGCCTCCTCGTAGCCCAGCAGTCCTTTCGCGCCTTCGTTCCAGCTCAACACCTTCCCCTCGGTGTCGAGGAGGACCAGCCCGCAATCGGGCAGGCTGTCCACCATGAGCTGCTTGAGATGATCGAACCCGATACTGAACATGTATCACCCCCCGGGTTGAAGCGCGGAGCTGCTGAACAGCCCCGCAACCATCGCTACGTCCAAGCGCTATTATCGGTTTCCTCTTAGTGTCTTCCCTCACCGAATAGTGACCATCTCGTGACGGCCGCGCAACCATCGCTCGAAAAATTTCATCGCGATGAAGCCCGTCGGCGGCGCGTGCGTTGCGCGGCGATGAAAAACAGTGAACTCAACGACGTCACGAACATGCGCGAGGAGATGCGCGAGCGGATCATCGGCGGCGCCGGCTTCTTCGCCGCGCTCGACCAGAGCGGGGGCTCGACGCCGAAGGCGTTGGCCCAATACGGCATTACCGGGGATGCTTTCGCGAATGAGACGCAGATGTTCGCGCTGATGCACGAAATGCGTGTGCGCATCATGACCGCGCCGTCGTTCACGGGCGAGCGCGTGGTGGGCGCCATCCTGTTCGAGCGGACGATGAACGGTGCGGCAGATGGCACCCCGGTGCCGGCCTTCCTGTGGCGCCGCGGCATCGTTCCCTTCCTCAAGGTCGACGAGGGGCTGCAGCCGGAGAAGGACGGCGTCAGCCTGATGAAGGAGATGTCGGGTCTCGAACCGCGGCTCGCGGCGGCGGTACGGCTCGGTTTGTTCGGCACCAAGATGCGCTCGACCATCCGGCAGGCGTCGCGCAGCGGCATTGCGGCGGTGGTCGACCAGCAGTTCGAAATCGCGGCGCAGATCGCGCGCCACGGGCTGATGCCGATCGTCGAGCCCGAGGTGCTGATCGACAGTCCCGACAAGCAGGCCGCCGAGACGATGCTGCGCGCGGAACTGCGGCGCCGTCTCGACGATCTTCCGGGAGACGAGCAGGTCATCCTCAAGCTGACCCTGCCCACCGATCCTGGCCTGTACGTCGATCTGCTGGAGCACCGGGGCGTCGCGCGGCTGCTCGCTTTGTCGGGCGGCTATTCGCGGGACGAGGCCTGCCGCCGTCTCGCCGCGACGCCGGGCATGATCGCGAGCTTCTCGCGCGCCTTGACCGAAGGGCTCTCGGTCACGATGAGCGATCCCGAGTTCGACGCAGCGCTTGAGCGTTCGATCGCGGCGATCCACAAAGCATCGGTCAAGGCGTGATCGGCGAGGGAAGCGGAGAATGGCGGCAGTCAGGGCGAGGGCGAAGGCGCGAACGGTTGGCCGGGGATCGCCCGGCGGCAAGCCGGTGCCGTGGGAGCGGCTCATGCGCTGGCATCCCGGCTGCCATCTCGTGACCGGCGAGCACGAGCCCGACCGGATAGAGCGGCCGAAGCTGCTGGCGCGGCTCGTCGTGGCGCTGCGGATGAAAGGGGATTGGGCGATCCGCGTCGCACGCGACCGCGGCCGCCTGCTGGTGCAGGCCGCCTTCGAGGAGGAGAACGACGCGCTGCGCCTTACCGAAGTGCTGGGCGCGAAGCCGGTCCGGCGCTACGTGGGCTGGGCCTCCCAGCAGGAATTCGAGTTCTCGCCGGCGGTCGCGGAGCGCGTGCGCAAGGCGCTCATGCTGACCTAGCGATGCTTGCCTCGAGCCGCGCCGCCTGCTCGTCGAATTCCTGCGCATAATCGAGCATCCGGTCGCGATCCTCGATCGTCGGCATCTTTGCAGGCCAGCCGACGCGCCTTCCGAGCCAGTTCCGCGCCGCGTCGATCGAATCGAACAGCTGCGCCGTACGGTTGGCGGCCGGGATCTGCATGAAGAGACGGGCGCCCTCAGCACATGGCCCTTCAAGAGCCCGAGAGGGTGGTCGGCGAGGTCGAGCCAGGCCATGCGTCCGTCGAAGATCTTGGCGTAGCCGGGGGGGGCTTCTCGAAGACGAGCCGCGTGAAATAGCCGGTGATGTCGGGAAGCTGCAGCGCGCCCTGCGCCCGGGCGATGACCAGTCGCCGGTCGTGATCGACTTCGAGGTCGATGTGCATGCGAGAGGGCGGATCCGACGGGGTGATCGAATATCGCCGCAAACTACTCCCTCGGTTCGCCTGCCCGACAATCCCTCGCGGGCGACGCGTTTCGCTTTACTGCGGCGTGAGCCGGACCGCCTTGAGGTAGCGTGTGTTGTAGTAGTGGGCGTCGAGCGAGGTCACCATGACCGGCGAGCCGCGATGGGTGGCATGCACGAACTGGCCGTTGCCGCTGTAGATGCCGACATGGGTGATGGTGCCGCGATAGCCGAACATCACGAGGTCGCCCTTCTGCAGCTCGCCGCGCGCCACCGGCGTCGCTTCGCGCACCATGTCGTGCGGCATGCGCGGGATGCGCTGCCCAAAGACCGCGCCGTAGAGATAGTAGACGAAGCCGCTGCAGTCGAAGCCGGTCTTGGGCGAGGTGCCGCCGTAGCGATAGGGCGTCCCGAGATAGTTCATCGCGCGCGACACCAGGCGGTCGCCCCATTCGCCGTTGCCGGGGCTGGTGGCGGCAGGGGCTGCGGCGGGGCCGGTCGAGAAAGCAGCCGGAGTCATCGTCGCGGCGGCAGCGGCGGGCGTCGCGGAACTGAAGCCGGCGAAGGCGCCGTTCTGCTGCTGCCACTTGGCGTTCAGCTCGTCTGCCATGCGATCGCTCGGATCGGTCGGCGCCGCCTTCACGATCTTGGCGGCGGGCTTGAGCTTGGACTTTGCCGGGACCTTTGCCTGGGCCATCGCGGGCGAAACGACGGCAGTCGTTCCGAAGAGAGCCACGGTGGCCAGCACCGCCACCGACCAGGCGGTGGCCCGGGAGAGGAGACGGATGCGCGAGGGGAGCGGGTGACCGGCTTTCAACGCCATTAACTTTTCTCCGTGTGGAACCAAAGGTGGCGGCCTGCGGCCTCAGGGATAATGGCCGACGGAGGGCGGCCCGTCCAACAAATGTTGTAATTTTGCCACAGTAAAATACGGCACCTAAGCCATTGTTTAATAAAGATTTTCGACCATTCGGCACGGCCGGTGAATGGTCCGGCATCCTGCGGATACCCCTGCGGAAGGGGCAATGGCGCGATCGCGGCAGGCAGTGCTAGCCTTGCCCCATGTGCGGCAAGTTCACGGCCCAGGCCTCTTGGCGCGAGGTCGTCGCCTTCTCCCGGCTGCTGACGGATAATTCCGACAGCGAGGGCGGCGAGGGCGGCGAGGGCGGCGAGGGCTGCGGAAGCGAGAGCGGCGAGGAGGCCATCGTCACCTACCGCGTCGGCGCCGCGGTGCCGGTGATCGTGTGGGACGCCGAGGCCCACACCCGGCGCGTCGTGCCCATGCGCTGGGGCTTTCCCGACCCGAAGGACTGGCGGCGGCCGCGGCCGATCCATGCGCGGTCGGAGACGATCGACGCAAAGGAGCCGTTCCGCACGCCCTTCCACGCCGGCCAGCGCGGCATCGTCGTCTTCCGCACCTTCAACGAGGGCGAAGAAGTGGTGAAGCCGTCGGGCCGCAGCGAGACGCGGCAATGGACGATCGATCCGCAGGACGGGCGGCCGCGCGGCTTCGCCTTCGTGTGGCGGCGCTACGCGATCGAGGGCCAGCCGGCGCCGCTGCTCTTCTGCGTGATGGCGACCGTGCCTGCGAACGATCTCATCCGGCAAACCATCAAGAACGGCGAGGAGGATCCACGCATGCCCGCGATCCTCGACGACGAGGTCTGGCATACCTGGCTCGGCGAGGACAGCGCGCCGCCCGCGTCGGCCAAGGCGCTGCTCAAGACGATGGAGGGCGTCAACTGGACCTCCGCGCCCGAGCCGAAGAAGCCGCGTACGCCGCGGCCTCGATAGTCGGCTACTGACGCACGCCCGTTGCCTCGGGTAATTTCGCTGGCGTGCTCAACTGCAGCGTGGACGCCTCCAGCTCCGTGGCGAGCGCCGCCCGTTCGGCCTTCAATTCTTCGAGACGGCGGCCCAGGAAACGCCGGCGGCGGCGAATCAGGCTCAGCGCGGCTTCGTCGGCAGCGGTTTCCAACTTCGCCTTCAGGGCGTGGCTTTCGTCCTGGAAGCGGGCGATCTCGTCCTTCACTTCGACGAGCCGGTCGGCGCAGTAGTGACGCGAGTGGGCGAGACATTGAGTCCGTTCGTCGGTCATCCTTGTTCCTCCCATGTGTCCTTCGACGCTGCAGGCGTCGGCAGGCGGCATCGAAGTCCAGCTCTTCGTAACGCGGCTGGGTAATCGACCCTGCATCATAGGTACGAACTTCTTGGTTTAGACAAGCCTCGAAATGTCGAGCTTCCCACAAGGAGAGCAAGAATTCGTGTGATCGCGCGGTCGAAGGACACGCAACTATGTGTTCTCGATCACCATTTCGATCAGCTTCGCGATCTTGTCGCGTGTGAGGTCGCCGGAGTTCGAAATGAAGGGCTCGGCGTCGGGGCGGTAGACATAGGCGACGCCCTTCGCGGTGCCGCCGTCGCCGGTGCGCGTCACGACGACGTTGCCCAGCGCGGTCGAGATGCTGGTGGTGCCGCCATCGCCGATGATGAACGACACGCCTACCGCGCGATGATCCTGCATGTCGATCTGGTGGGAGTAGGCGAACTGGTCGGGCCCGAGACGCTCCTGCAACTCCGCGAGGAACGGCAGGACGTTGTTTTCCATGGCGGTCTTGCAATACTCGACATCCGCGCTGCGCTTGTCGATGAATTCGGAGGCAAGACCCGACTGGCGATTTCGCTCGTTGGCCGCCGCGCCCATCTTGGCTTGGAATTTTTCCGCGAGTTCCCTGGCATCCATCGATCGTTACCTTCCCGCATGCGTGCGGACCCGGAGATCGAGACCACGGGGGACAATGTGAGCTTTGTCTATCGGTTCCCCCTCGGGCGCGATTGACGGGCGGGGCGCGGCGAAGGATCGGACGTCCTTCGCCGCTGGTAGGGGTTCGACCGTCAGAGCTGGGGAAAGACGCGCGGCCAGCTCGGCGGTGGCGGGGAGACGGCGTAAGGCTGCGCCTCCTCGGCGAGTCGCGGCGCGGCCAGGACGTTCTCCAGCGCCTCGAGCAGGCGCGGCCGGGAGAACGGCTTCTCCAGGATCGGCGCGCCGGCATGGCGGGCCGGCAGCGGGTTGGCGCCGTCGGCCAGGAACAGCACCGGCACACTTGCATCGGCCAGCCGGTCGGCCAGAACGAAGGCCAGCCGTCCGGCATCGGCATCGACGATGGCGCCATCGATCCTGCCGCGGGCCAGCAATCCCTCGACGGCGGGCAGGCTGATTGCCGGTCCGAGGACGCGATAGCCGGCCTCGCGCAGGGTCCGCTGCAGGTCGAGCGCCACCACCGCCTGATCCTCGACCACGAGGATGCGCCCGCGAGGCGGTTCGGCCGCGAGGTGAGGCGGTGGAGCGGCTTGGGTGAGAGAATGAACGGGCTTCCACTGGGTGTTCGTGGAAGCAGCTGAGCCAGTCATGCCTGTCCTCCTGTTGAACGAAACGATGGAAGGGGCGGGCGCTATTGCCGGGCGATCGAGGCCCTGGGCTCCGCCTTTTCCACGGCGATCACGCGCGGCTTCTTCTCCTCGGGCACCTCCCGGCGCAGGTCGACGGTGAGCAGGCCGTTGGCAAGCCGCGCCCCTACGACCCGGACATGGTCTGCGAGCTGGAAGGTGCGCTCGAAGTCGCGGGATGCGATGCCGCGATAGAGATACTCGCACGTGTCGTCGCCACCGGCCGACCTGCCGCCGATCAGGAGCTCGTTCTCCTTCTGCACGAGGTTGAGTTCGGCCTCGGTGAAGCCGGCCACCGCCATCACGATCCGATACGAATCGTCGCCGGTCTTCTCGATGTCGTAGGGCGGGTATCCGTTGGCGCCCGAGCGGCTGGCCACCGAGTCGAGCAGGTCGAAGACCCGGTCGAAGCCGACGGTGCCGCGATAGAAGGGTGCGAAATCGATGGTGTTGCGCATGAAGCATCCTCCGTTGAGCGATGGTTGCGACCCGGCCCCCGGAAGGCGGCCGATTCTGCGAGACCGGTTCTGTGGAACCGGCAACGGATCGATTTAGAAAAGCCCGTTCGGGCTTCAAGAGGCCTTCCAAAAAAAAGATCCGGGCGGTCGCCGCCGCGCGGAAGCGCCTGGACGCCCGGCACCTTTGCAGGCTTCGGGCGTTCTCTGGCCATGCCCGACAAATCATCCCTGGCGACGGCAGAGGCCGACGTCGAAAAGCTCCGCCGCCATGTCCGCATCCTGGTCGAGCTGGGCCGGCTCGCGGGCCACGATTCCACGCCGGAGCGCTTCCTCGACCATGCGGTCGTCCAGGTCGGGCGGGCGGTCGAGATCCATCACGTCAAGGTGTTGCGCTACCGTCCGGCGACGGCCGATCTGTTGATGGTCGCCGGCACCGGGTGGAAGGAAGGGCTGGTGCGCTCGGCGACCTTCTCGTCCGATCTGCGCTCGCCGCCGGGCCGCTCCTACCGGACGGCCGAGCCGGTCTGCATCGCCGATTTCACGAAGACGCCGGACTTCGTCGTTTCCGACGTTCTGAAGGAGCACGGCATCGTCTCCCTGGCGAACGTGCCGATCCTCACCGACGGCGCCGCGTGGGGCGTGCTCGAAGTCGACAGCACCATTCCGCGCGACTTCAGCGCGGACACGGTGGAGTTCATGATCGCGGCGGCAGCGATCGTCGCGTCCAACGTGCGCAGCCATTCGTCGGCGCGCGGCGAGGCGGCGGCTCTGGCGGAGGCGGCGTCGGAGGCGCAGCGGCGGGAGGTGCTGCTGCGTGAACTGCAGCATCGGGTGAAGAACAATTTCCAGCTCATCCTCGCCTCCATCAGCCTGCAGAAGCGGCGCTTCAAGGAGGGCGAGGGTCTGCGCGCCCTCGATCACATCGCCAACCGCATCAACGCCATTTCCCTGGCCCACGACCAGCTGGCGCCGCGCCAGGATGCCCAGGCCGTCGACGTCGCCGGCTATCTCCGCGCGCTGTGCGCCTCGATCGAACAGCAGGTGGAGAACGTGGCGATGGAGATCGACGCGGACGAGGTCGAACTCTCGATCGAGCGCGCGGTGCCGCTCGGACTGATCCTCAACGAAGCGGCGACCAACAGTGCCAAGCATGCCTTCGCCGAAAAGGGCGGCCGCATCGTGGTCAGGCTCCAGGCGGGCATCGGCTTCGGCGAGGGCCGGCTGACCATCACCGACGACGGCCATGGGTTCGAGCACCGGCCGTCCAGCGGCTCGGGTCTCAAGCTCATCGACTCGCTGGCGCGTCAGATCGGCGGCCAGGTGCTGACGGAGAGTTCTAAGCGCGGAACGTCGACGGCGGTCACGTTTCCGATCATCAGCTGATTGCGAGACCGCGTCGGGATGCGGCGTTTCGGCCGTTCGGATTCCGTACGGGAACTAACGAAGTCTTCCCGTCGTTGTAGTGCCCGTGTCGGGCAGGCCAGCGGCGTCCGGATGTTGGGAGCGGGCCTCGGGAGTGTGTGGTGGAAAAGACATCTGTGCTTGTGCTGATCGCCGAGGATCAAACGGATATCGGCGAGGTGTTGAAGGATTCTTTCGAGGAGGGCGGCTACGCCGTGCTGCTCGTCGCGACGGCCGCAGAGGCCCTGGCGTCGCTCGACGCACGCGGCGAGGAGGTGCGCGCCCTCGTCACCGACATCAAGCTCGGATCGAGTACCACCGGCTGGGACGTGGCGCGGCATGCGCGCGAGCTGAAGCCCGAGATGCCGGTGGTCTACATGACGGGTTCGGAAAGCAACGACTGGCCCGTGCTCGGCGTGCCCAACAGCATCCTGGTTCCCAAGCCTTTCGCCGCGTCGCAGGTCATCACCGCGGTCTCGCAGCTCCTGAACGCGAGCAACACGCCGGGGTCGTGAGTCTGGGGATCAGGCGCGCGAGATCCAGCCTCGGAACGAGAAGCCGGCGTAGAAGAGAGCCGCGTCGGCGAAGCCCGCTTCACGCAGGACCGCCACCTCTTCGTCGGCGGACAGCAGCGGCAGGTGCTCCGCCATCTTCGCGCCCGAGATCCGCGCCCGTTCGACGCCGGCGCCCGGTCCGCCCGCGAAGGCCGCCGATCGCGCGAGCCACGTGGTCGCCTCGCCGCCGTTCGAGACACTGTGATGCGCGACGACCAGCGGCGCGCGGGGCTTCAGGCGCCGGTGGATTTCCCGCAGCGTGTGCAGGCGCTCTTCCCGTTGCAGGAAGTGCAGGGTGAGCAGACAGGTCGCGCCGTCGAACGGCCCCGGCGGCACGCTGTCGACCAGGCCCTGCCGGAGATCGACGCGCGCGCCCAGCGGTCCCAGCACGCGGCGCGCCAGGTCGAGCATTGCGGCCGAAGGATCGACGCCGACGAAACGCCAGTCCGGCTGCGCCTCGGCAAAGGCCTTCAGTTCGAGGCCGCCACCGGCGCCCACGACCAGGATGTCTGCCGCCGCGGGCGCACGCTCCGCCAGCAGGAGCATCGCCATGCGGTGCAGGTCGGCGAAGCCCGGCACCTTGCGCGGCGTGCTCGCGACATAGGCCGCGATCATGGCTGGGTCGGTGAAGGGTTGCGCCGCGTTCATCCGCCGAACACGAGCGCGCGGTGGAGGGACGTGCCGGCGGTGACGCCGTCGGCCACCGCCCAGCTCACGCTGTGCGGCGCGCGCGCAATGTCTCCGGCGGCGTAGAGGCCGGGCACGCTCGTCATCCTGTCGCCGTCCGTCCGGACGATCGGACCCATCGGCCCGTCGTCGATCGCGACACCGAGCTGTTCGGCGATCGGGCTGGCCAGGCAGGATTGCGGCGCGACGTAGAGCGCGGCGAGCTCACGCACGCGGCCATCCTCGAACGCCACGCCGGACAGGGCGCTGCCTTCGCCGACCAGTCGCTGCATCCTGCCGCGTTCGACCGACACGCCGTGTCGCGCGAGCATCTCCGCACTGTCGGGCGCGAGGTCCGCGCCGTTCAGGAACAGGGTCGTCGGCCCCCATTCGGCGACCAGGCAGGCCTGGTGCACCGACATGGGCGTGCGAAAGAGCACGCCGAGCGGGCGGTCGCTGAATTCGAAGCCGTGGCAGTAGGGACAATGCAGCACCGTGCGGCCCCAGCGTTCCTGCAGGCCGGGGATCGGCGCCAGCGTGTCGCGCAGCCCGAAAGCGAGGATCGCCTTGTGCGCGGCGATCTCCTCGCCGCTCGCCAGCGAGACGGTGAATCCTCCGTCGCGCACGCGGGCACCCGAGGCTTCGCCCTCGACGAAGGTCACGCCTGGATAGGCCGCGAGCTGCGCCCGTGCCCGGGCGAGGATCGCCGAAGGCTCGCTGCCGTCAGACCCCAGGAATCCGTGCGACGCCGCGGCGAAGCGGTTGCGCGGCTGGCCCGCATCGATCACGCACACGCGCCGCCGCGCGCGGGCGAGGTAGGTGGCGGCGGCGAGGCCGGCGAAGGCGCCTCCGACGATGACGGCATCATGCTGCATGGTTCTTCTCCAGGTCGGTCGACCCGCCGCGTCGGGCGAGGCGCTTTTGAAAGTCGGCGCTCAGCGCCGCGAGGGTGAAGGCGCCGAAGCGGCGGAGCAGCAGCGCTTCGGCTTCGTCGAAGGCGTCGCCGAGGGCGGCGTTCACTGCCTGCTCGACGAGACAGCCCGGCGCCTCGGTGCGGTTGCCCATGGCCAGCAACGCGGGCCGGCCGAGCGCTTCGTAGACGTCGAGCAGGGTCACGGCGCGGAGATCGCACGCGATCGTCCAGCCGCCGCCATGACCCTTCTCGGACTGAACGAACCCGCGCTCGCGCAGGCCCGCCATGAGCCGGCGGATCACCACCGGATTGGTGCCCATGGCGCGCGCCAGCATCTCGGACGTCATCGGACCCGGATGCTCCGCCATGTGGAGCAGGACGTGCAGAACGCCCGATAGTCGGCTGTCTCTTCTCATGCAACATCATATGTTGCGAGTCGTCTCCGAGTTCAAGCCCTTTCCCGGCCGCGAGATTGAGCGTTGCCAATGAAGGGACGGCCGCGATAATCGCGGCGTCGGGGAGCATCTCGCGCTGGAGCCAGAGGCCGAGAAACGCTCGCTCTCGGCGCGGCGGGCCGAGCTGCAGGCGATGGCGGTCAAGGCGTCGAAGGAGGTCGGCGATCGGGCCCGCCCCGGCGACCTTCGTACGGCCAAGCCCGTGAAAAGGCTTCAAACACCCGGCGGATAAACGAAACAAACGAAATGAACGAAACAAACGAAGCCGAGGTCGCACCCCCTGAATCAGGCCCGGCCGTCCCAGGCCGACAGCGTGGAGCCCGAGCCGGCCGGAGGTCCATTGCGGCGCTCGGGACAATGGCGCGTTCCCGCACGCACGTGTCCGATGCTGCGACCGAGGGTTGCCCGTCGACGATCGCTGACAGCCGCCATCGGGGAACACACACACGTCCCGGTGGACGTGGCGAGAAAGCGGCATACCCGTCGCGGTAGTGGTCGTTCGCCGGGTTCGCCATCGCGCGTCGCTTCACATCGATTGACTCGATGGTGCGAGGCGTGTCTCATCAAAAAAAAGAGAGCAACAGTGGAGGCAAGAATGACCAACCAAGACAGCAAGGTCCTTCGTCGAAACCTGCTTGCGGGTTCGGCTGCGGTGCTCGCGGCGCCGGCGATCGTCGGCACGGCGCTCGCGCAGGACAAGGTGACGTGGAAGGTGCAATCGCACTGGCCCAAGGCGTCCGGCTCCTTCAACGACAGTCTCGTCGCGCTTGCGAAGGAACTCGATACGCGCACCGGCGGCCGCTTCAAGCTGGAGACGTTCGGCGCCGGCGAGATCGCGAAGGATCGCGAGATCTACAACATCGTCCGTCGCGGTGTCGTGCCGATGGGCACGATCTCGCCGGCCTACATCCTCGGCGAAGCGCAGGCGATGGGCCTGTTCTACGGCGTGCCCGGCACGCTGCGCGAGACCTGGGAGATGCTGCAGCTGACCAAGAATCTCGGCATCGAGAAGCTGGTCAACGACGAGCTGGCGCCGAAGGGCGTGGTGATGAAGGCCGAGAAGGCCTATCCGACCGAAGTGGTGCTGCGGAGGAAGATCGCGTCGGCAGCCGACCTCGGCTCGCTCAAGATTCGTTCGGCCGGCACGATGCTCGAATATCTCGCCGCCGCAGGCGCCTCGCCGCAGCAGATCGCGGGCCCGGAAATCTACCAGGCGATCTCGACCGGCGTCGTCGACGGTGCCCATTGGGGCGCGGCGATCGGCGCCCTCTCGATGAAGTTCTGGGAGGTCGCGCGCTTCCACATGAAGCCGGCGCTGGGCATCACCAACGACGCCTGGATCATGAACAAGGCGGCGCTGGACAAGCTGCCGGCCGACCTCAAGCTCCAGTTCCTCTCGCTGCTCGAGGAGCGTTACTTCTTGCGCTCGGTCGAATACCTGCAGCAGGAGGCCATTGCCCTGAACACCGGCAAGGCGAAGATGAACGTCGAGGTCGTGCGCTGGCCTGACGACGTGCTCAAGAAATTCGCCGAGGCCTCGACCGGCATCCTCAAGAAGGAAGAGGCCAAGGGCGAGATTTCCGCCAAGGGCACCAAGGCGCTGATCAAGCTGATGACCGACCTCGGTTACGTCTGAGCCTCGACGCTCGTCTCGCGGCGGCACTCCAGCGGGGGGCCGCCGTTTCGCGGCCGCTCAACCGACAGGTGACAGGATGCTCAAGATCGCCGGTGCGATCACCCGCCTCAATCTCTGGATTGCAAGTATCGCCGCCTGGCTGATCGTCCCGATGTTCGTCCTGCTGATGGCCGACGTGATCATGCGCTACGTGGTCGGCAGCGCGGAGATCTGGACCGCCGAGTTCGCGCAGCTGATCTTCGGCGTCTATGCCGTCATCTGCGGCGGCTACCTGCTGGCCGAGCGCGCGCACGTCAACGTCGACATCCTCTACGGCCGGTTCAGCCGCGCGGGCAAGGCCAAGGTCGATCTCGCCACCTCGTTCCTGTTCTTCCTGTTCCTCGGCGTCCTGATCTGGCAGAGCGCCGACATGGCGTGGGAGTCGGCTGAGAAGCTCGAACGGTCGAGCAGCATCTGGAATCCGCACATCTGGCCGGTCAAGCTCGCGATCCCGATCGCGGGGATCTTGCTGCTGCTGCAGGGGCTGGTGCGCATCGCGTCCGACATCCGCACGGTCATGGGGCTCGAGAACGATCCCGCGATCTTCGGCAAGCAAGCCACCGACGAACCCTCTCACTGATCGGAACGAGCCCCGTGTCTGTCGAACTCGTCACGCTGCTGTTTTTCGGGTCGCTGCTGCTGTTCCTGTTCATCGGAACGCCGCTCGTCTTCACCCTCGGCGGCATCTCCTGCATCTTCCTCTATTTCACCATGGGGTCGGTGGGCTTCTACATCGTGGCGTCCAAGTTCTGGGACTCCATGATGAGCTTCACGCTGATCGCGATTCCCATGTACGTGTACATGGCGATGCTGCTGGAGAAATCCGGCGTGGCGCAGGACCTCTACCGCATGATGCACGTCTGGTTCGGGGCGATGCGCGGCGGCCTGGCGATCGGCACGGTGGCGATCTGCGCAATCTTCGCAGCGATGAGCGGGATCAGCGGCGCCGCGGTCGTGACCATGGGCACGATTGCCCTGCCGCGCATGCTGGAGCGCGGCTACGACAAGCGGCTCGCCGTCGGCGCGATCAACTGCGGCGGCGGCTGGGGCATTCTCATTCCGCCATCGATCCTGATGGTGCTCTACGCGCTGCTGACCGAAGTCTCCGTGGGCCGGCTGTTCGCTTCCGGGATCGGGCCCGGCATCCTGCTGTTCGTGCTGGTGACGATCTATATCGGGGTGCGCGCCTGGTTGCAGCCGTCGCTCGCGCCGGCGCTGCCGGTCGAGGAGCGCGGCGACTGGGCGCTGAAGTTCAGCTCGCTGAAGGCGGTGTTCCTGCCGCTGCTGATCGTGTTCCTGGTGCTCGGCGCGATCTTCGGCGGCTTCGCGACGCCGACCGAAGCCGCGGCGCTCGGCGTGTTCGGCGCGCTGGTCGCCTCGGCGGTCCATCGCAAGCTGTCGATCCCGGTGCTGACGGATGCCGCGATGCAGACGCTGCGGCTCACGGCGCTGATCATGTGGATCCTGTTCGCCGCCCATGCCTTTTCGACCGCCTATACGACCCTGGGCGCGAACGAGCTGATGAACCACCTGATGTCGCTCATTCCGGGCGGCCAATGGGGGGCGCTGGCCTTCATGCTCCTCGTGCTGCTGCTGCTCGGCATGGTGCTCGATCCCGTCGGCATCATGCTGATCACGCTGCCGGTGTTCCTGCCCGTGGTGGAAGCGTACGGCTGGGATCCCATCTGGTTCGGCGTCATCTTCATCATCATGATGGAGATCGGCTACATGACGCCGCCGTTCGGCTTCAACCTGTTCTATCTGAAGGCCGTGGCGCCGCCGAGCGTGACGATGAGCGACATCTACTGGTCGGTCATCCCCTACGTGCTGGTGACCTTCGTCGGCGTGCTGATCCTCATCGCCTTCCCCGATATCGCGCTATACTTCCCCAACATGTTCTTCGGCGTATCGAAGTAGGAGTCCGCGTACCCGCTCTCCGGGGCCCTGGGCAGGGGGAGTTGCATGGGATTGAAGCGCAAGGTCAGCGTCTTCCTGTTCGCCGTCATGCTGGCGGTGAGCCTGGGCGCGACGGTGGTGGCATCGATCGCCATGTACCGGCTCGTCTCGGAGAAGCAGGACGCCGAGATTCACCGGCTGGAGGCGAGCCTGTCCGATCGCTTCGCCGTCTTCGAGAGGCTGCTGCGCTCGCAGCACGCGGAAATCGTCGCGCACATGGAAAAGGTGCTGCCGCAGATCGCGGCGGAGTTCGACCGGACCGGTCGCGCTCCCGGCGAGCTCACCGTCGCCGAGCTCGATGCGCTCACCCTGAAGTACGGCGTGCAGCACATCTACTTCGTCGACCGCTCGCACAAGGTCTTTCAGACCAATCTCGCCAGCGACATGAACCTGACCTTTCCCGAGAGCAGCTTCACGCGCTTTCTCGATACGGTCTATGGCTCGAACAAGGTGATGAGTGACGGCATCGACCTGTCGAGCCTGACCGGCACCCTGCGCACCTACAGCTACTTCGGGCCCGCGGGAAAGGACTACATCATCGAGACCTCGACGGAGATCCGCGCCAGCCTCGCCAAGGGAAATTTCGGCTGGATGGGTACCTACTTCTTCCAGGATCTGTTCGCCGACGCGCTGCGCTCGAATCCCTACCTGAAGGAAGTCGACCTCTTTCTGGTGACGCCGGCGGGCGCCTGGTCGCTGCTGCATATCGGCCAGAAGCTCGACCCGGCGCTGGTCGAGCGCCTGATGAAGGAGCGTCGCGAGGAAGTCCCGGCCGGCGACGGCCGCTATCTCACCGTCTACAGCGGCGAGGAGACCGCGGCCGGCACCCAGGCCGGTCATCCGGTCTCTTCCAAGTTCGTCATCCGCAAGATCACCTACGACACGGGCCTCGCCCGGCAGGCCGTCCTGCAGGTGCTGCTGAGTTCGATCGTCGTGCTCGCGGTCATGCTGCCGCTGGTGTTCTGGATCGCCTCGCGCCTGTTGCAGAGGCAGCTTCTCGATCCCCTGTTCAGCCTGCGCGGCGAGGCCGGCGCCATCGCGGCCGGCGATCTCGATCAGGCCATCGCCAACACCGGCCGCATCGACGAGATCGGCCAGCTCGCCAGCAGTTTCGCCTCGATGCGCGATGCGGTGCGACGCACGATCCTCGACCTCAAGCATACCAACGTGTCGATCGAGCGCTTCGTGCCACAGGCCTTCCTGTCGATCGTCGGCAAGCCGTCGGTCGCCGATGTCGAGCTGGGCGACAACCGGCGGCGCACCATGAGCATCCTGTTCTCCGACATTCGCGGCTTCACGACATTGTCGGAACAGATGAGTCCGGACGAGACCTTCGCGTTCATCAACACCTATCTCGAACGCATGGGGCCGGTGATCCGCGACCACCATGGCTTCATCGACAAGTATATCGGTGACGCCATCATGGCGCTGTTCGCCAATGCAGACGACGCGCTGCGGGCCGGGCTCGCCATGCTGGCCGCGCTCGACGGCTTCAATGACGATCGGCGCGCGGCCGGCCTCGCGCCGATCGAGATCGGCATTGGCATCAATACCGGCTCACTGATGCTGGGCACGATCGGCGAGAAACATCGCATGGACGGGACCGTCATATCCGATGCCGTGAACCTGGCGGCGCGGATCGAGAGCCTGACCAAGGACTATGCCGCGCCGATGCTGATTTCGGAATTCACCTACCGCGAACTCTCCCAGCCGGAGGCCAGCGCGATCCGTCCGGTCGATGTCGTGGTCGTGAAGGGCAAGACCCGGCCCGTCGCCATCTATGCCGTGAGCCCGCCCCCGGCCCAGGGCTGAGGCCGGCCGGCAACCGGCGGGCGTCCAAATCGTTCTGCGGCTTCAGGAGGGACTGGAACGGTGGCGCGGAAGCTCAAGGCCTTCACGACCTCGGCGGGCTTCTTCGATCTCGCGGTGTCGGCGCCGTCGATGAAGGCGGCGCTCGAGGCCTGGGGCGCCGGCGCCAATCTGTTCCACCAGGGTTTTGCGCGGCAGACCGGTGATCCGGTCATCGTGAAGGCCACGATGGCGCGGCCCGGAATCGTGCTGCGGCGGCCGGTCGGCACCGACCAGCCGTTCCAGGAGGAGGCCGAAGCGTCGGAAGCGCCATTTGAGGACGCGGTGGCGAAGAGGCCCGAAGTCCTGAAACCCAAAGCCGCGCAGCCGAAGCGCGAGCCCGCGGCGCAGAGGCCGCCGAGCCGCAAGGAAGAACGCGCGGCCGCGCGCGCCTTCGAGAAGGAGCGCGAGCGGCGGGAACGGCAGGAGCGGCAGGAGGCCGCCGCCCGCCGCAAGGACGCGGCGCGGCGGGATCGCGCCCTTGCGGCCGCGACGGCCTCGCTCGAAAAGGCCGAGGCGTGCCACGCGGCCCTCGTCGCGGAGATCGATAAGGCGCGCGCGGCGCTGGACGCGAAGGCCGATCGCGAAGCCGCGCGGTGGCGGCGCGAGCGGGTGCGGCTGGAAGAGGCCCTGCGCGCGGCGCGGGTGGCGCGTCACCTGCGGGCGGTCTGATTCGGCTGCAACCTTATCTTGCGGCCCCGCGTTTTCCCGGTCGGCTCAAAAAGGGGGAAAGGATGCGCGGGCCCATACCATGCACATCATCAACTCTATCCGCAGATCGTTCCGCGGGGGGCACTCTATGAGCGGCGCCCGCGGCCGGCGGCTCGACTGGTCGGCCTTCTTCCAGGTCGTGCCGGAGCCGCACGGCGTCCGCATCCGTCTCGCGACGGCCGACGCCTCGTCACCGGCGGCAGTGACGGCGGAGAAACGCGTGCTCCGCCTCATCCGTGCGAAGCTGGACTCCGAGCGGTTCGCCCTGCGACGCTCCTTCGCGACCGGGCCCACGATCATCGACTGCGTGTTCGAGTCTTCTGCGGTGGCGGACGCGCTCGCGCAGGAGATCGGCGCCGAGCCGATGGAGGAGGTACCGGGCTGGGCGAGCGCGCGCAGACTGGTCGCCGACGAGCGGGCGTTGCGGCAACTGCTGAAGCAGGGGGCCGCCGCCCCGCGCGAGCCCGCGCGCCCGAACGAGGGGGGCGCGACGCGACAGGACGCGGCCGTCGAGGCGAAGTCGCGGCTGCAGCGCATGTCGCTGGAAGAGCAGGCCGCGGTGCTCTTCAAGTCGATGACGCGCGTGTCATGACGTCCATCGCCGGCGCCATGCAACGTCGGGGCGCCTGAGCCATTACGCCGCCACAAGCCAGGATGGAGGCGTCAGATGAACATCGAACAGCGCAACGAACTGCTGCAGCAAATGCTGGAAACCGAGTTGGGCGGGGTCAAGGTCTATGAAACGGCCCTGACCTGCGTGCTCAACGACGAGCTGAAGGAGGAGTGGGAGAAGTACCTCGAACAGACGACGCGGCACGTCGAAATCGTGACGACGCTGATGTCGGACCTGGATGTCCCGCCGGCGGAGACTCCCGGCCGCGAGGTCGTGCGGCACATCGGCGGCTCGCTCGTCGCCGCGATGAAGCTCGCCAAGGGCACGGCGCCGCCGGAAGCGGCGGAGATCGTGGCCTGCGAGTGCGTCGTCCACGCCGAAACCAAGGACCATTCGAACTGGGAACTGCTCACCCTCTATGCCGAGGCGGCGCGCGGCGCCGAGAAGAAGGCGATCCAGGCGGCGCTCGAGGAGGTCGAGGACGAGGAGGACGAGCACCTCTACCATTCGAAGGGATGGTGCCGCGAACTGGCGATCGCCTCGCTCGGCATGAAGGCGGTGCTGCCGCCGCCGGAAGAGCAGAAGGACGTGAAGACCGCCATCGGCGCCTCGCGCGCCGAAATGGCGCGCAAGGAATTGCTGTAGGCAAGGAACTGCGCGGAGAATCTCCCGAAGCCCCGCCCGTCGAACGGCGGGGCTTTTTTATCGCGGCGGACTGTTGGAATCGCTCGGCGGGCGGCGATAGGCCCGTTCGCCGCGAGCATCAGGACCACAATCGCGATCGATCGGGTGAGCCTTGCGGCGACAATCCTCTTGATCGGAGGAGAACGCAGCGTCGGCGATGGGCGTTGCGTGCCGCGGGAGTGCGATGGACGCCGTGAAGCTGAGCGGGATGGTCGAGGTGAGAAGAGTGTGTCCGTCATGATCGCGCCGCCGGTCGTATGCCGGCGGCGCGATGTGCTTCGGTGGCGGATCAGCCTTTCTTGGCTGCCGCCCGCTTGATTCTATAGTTCTGCAGGTATTCGCGCGCCTGCAGCTTGCGCACTTGCAGCTCCAGCAGCTCGACTTCCTCGCGTAGCGCGGCAACGTCAGTATCAGGCTTCTTCGCAGGCTGATCGGCCATCTTCATCTCCACTTGATGCTTTTCAACGGGCTCGAAAGATTTTTCGCCGGACGCCGGTTGGGACGAAATCTTGGCGGGGGCATTGTCGGCAGACTTCCGCTTGAACAGTCGTCCGACCGGGAAACGTCGGGGCTTCTTCATTTCATTTCCGCGACGCGCAGCTCTTCGGCACGAGCACAGGCTTCCGCTGCGCCCTTGTATTGCTTGAGATCGAGATAGGCCCGCGCCAGGAATTCATAGTGCGCTGGCTTCCTGTAGTCGCCCTTGGCGACAATCCTCAGCAGGTGGCGGGCCGCCGAACGCTGCTGGACCGCGACGAGAGCCCGAACCGCGAGGCAGGTCGCCTCGAGCCGAACCGCGCGGTCGGTCTTCATGCTCGCGATCTGTTCATAGGTTCGCGTCGTCTCGTCCCAATCTCCGCGAGCAAAAGACTGACGGAGCTCTCCGATCAGTTGCTTGCCGAGTTCGACCTGTTCATCCTTGCTCACCGTATACCCCCAATTCGATAACAGTCTTATGAAGCTGCACCAGGTGCAGCAACGGGCAATCCTTCCGACAGGTCCCTGCCATCGATCGGCCGCATCTCGCGGGCCCGAACGGGTGTCGCCATCGCGCGATGCCTCGGATGTGGTCTAGCGCAATTCATGCCAGCCTGACTACTTAAAGACTTAGGAAGACCTTTGGATCATTCCCAATATGGTGCAGTTTACTCGAGAGAGCCCGGCGCTCGATGGTGCCCTTCAGTGCAAGTGTATCCGTAGTTTCTGCACTCATGTCCTGTCTTCGAGATGCGCAGGATTCACTCGGTCCCTTCCAGCACCGCCGGAGACCATATTGATCACCGATTGCCCAATCCTTGCGCACAGCGGCCTTCAGTCTTTCTCGAAATCGTCGAGCCTGAGTTCGATCGTCTGACCGTGCGGGGTGCGATCCGCTGCGTGGTCCCACGCCCGATAGTAGCGGTCGAGGGTCTCGGACGAGGCGATCCCCTTGCGCGCGACCAGCCGTTCGAGCGTTGCCAGCCAGTGACGGTAATAAGTCGGCCCGACGTCGGGATCGCCTTGTTCGAGGGCGGCCTTTATCTGGAGGCCGAGTTCGTCGGCCCATTCGTTCCAGGTGAAGACGCCGCGCTGTTGGAGGCTGAGGGCCATGGCGAAAGCCTGCGCCTGCCACGGCTCCGCGAACACCGGCGCCTCGCCTTCGCAGGGGATACCGGGCACCGTCTCCAGGATCGCGCGGACCGACGCAGAGTCCGGCGTCATCGCGCCGGCTCCAGGTAAGGCTCGAACGCCTCTATGGAAACCGTGGCGCCGTCTTCCGCATCGGGGCCCCACAGTTCGCGGCTGTCGAACACCACCGTGTAGAGCCATTCGCCGCGCACGACGCCGGACTCGACCACCGCATCGGGAAAGGTGTGGCAGCCCTGGATGCGCTCGATCGTGCCGAGGCGGCCGCGCGCGAAGCGCGGCAGGCGTGTGTGGGAGCGGGGATGGATGTTGCGCGCGCGCACCTTCTGTCCGACCTCGAACAGGGCGGGTGCGGGGGGCGGTTGGTCGTGATTGGGCCGGCTCACGGCGACGCCGGCCTGCGGCCCCGACAGCGGCATGCGCTTCAGCGGCCGGCCCGGTTCGTTCGAATGGCCGCTCGCCAGCTCGGCTTCCGACACGAGCCCTCGGTCGAGGCAGAGCCGTTCGAGCCGCAGGAACCATTTCCTGTAGTAGGACGAGGAGAGATAGACCGCGGGCGGCAGCGTCTCGATCCAGTAGCGGCCAACATCGATGTTCCATTCGCCGGCCGAGCCCATGACCCGGTTGAGCGCGAAGGAGCGGGCCTGCCAGTCGGCGTGAAAGGGCACCTCGTGCAGGTCGGGCGCGACCTTGCCGAAGCCGTCCATGCCGCCCATGTCGTGCACGCCGTTCATGCCGCGACCTCGTTCGCTGCCTTCGGGAAGCCGGTGCCGATCATCGAGTCGCGGGTGACGAGAGAGGCGAGCTTCTCCTCGGACCATCCCTCGGTCGCCGCGGGCCGCATCGGCAGGACGATGAACCGCGTTTCCGCCGTCGAGTCCCACACGCGTACCTTCGTCTCGTCGGGTAGCGTCACGCCGAAATCGGCCAGCACCTTGCGCGGCTCCTTGACCGTTCGCGCGCGGTAGGGCGTGGATTTGTACCAGGCCGGCGGCAGGCCCAGCAGGTCCCACGGGTAGCAGGAGCAGAGGGTGCAGACGATCATGTTGTGCGTTGCGGGCGTGTTCTCGACGGCGATCAGGTGGTCGCCGACCTTCTGCTGCAGGCCGAGCCGGGCGATCGCCTTGCTGGCATCGGCGATCAGGGCCGTCTTGAAGTCCGCGTCGACCCAGGCCCGAGCCACGACCTGCGCGCCGATATGCGGCCCGATCTTCGTCTCGTAGGTCTCGATGATCGAATCGAGCGCGGCCGGATCGACATAGCCCTTTTCGGTCAGGATGGTTTCGAGGGCGCGGACGCGAAGCTGCATCTCCGAAAGCTCGGATCCGTGCTCGTGGTCATGATGATCCTCGTGCCCGTGCTCATGGTCGTGACTGCCCGACATCGCGCCTCCTCGCTCCGAGGCGCGCAGGGTACTTCATACCGCAGCGTCGTTACAGACTGTCCGGTCGCCGCAGTCAGTGCGGCACGACCCCGAGTTCGACGCCGGTCTTGTCGTGCAGGGCGAAACGGTCGACGAGGTCGGCACTGGCCTCGTTGTAGCCGATGACCTTCACCTCCGAGCCGTCGCGGCGCAGGCGGGCAACGATCTTGTCGAGCGCACCGACCCCGGAAATGTCCCAGAAATGCGCCACCGAGACGTCGATGGTCACGGCGCGCCCCTGCTCTGGCAAAAAGGCACGGGTGAAGCGGTCGACCGAGGCGAAGAATATCTCGCCGCTGATGCGATAGGTGACCGTGCCGCCGCTCTCGCTGCGTTCGACTGCGAACATGCGGCGGACCTTGCCCGCGAAGAAGATGCCGGAGAGCAGCACGCCCGCCAGCACGCCCTGCGCCAGGTCGTGGGTAAAGACGACGACACAGACGGTCACGATCATCACCACGCTCGAGGTCGGCGGATGGCGGCGCAGGTTCGGGATCGAGTTCCAGCTGAAGGTGCCGATCGACACCATGATCATGACCGCGACCAGCGCCGGCATCGGGATGCGCCCGACCAGCGGCCCCAGCACCGCGAGCAGGAACAGCAGTGCGGCGCCTGCGACGAAAGTCGAAAGGCGCGTGCGCCCGCCCGAGGTCACGTTGATCACCGACTGGCCGATCATCGCGCAGCCACCCATGCCGCCCACGAGGGCCGCGGCGATGTTGGCGCCGCCCTGGCCCAGGCATTCGCGGCGCTTGTCGCTGTCGGTATCGGTCATGTCGTCGACGATCTGCGCCGTCAGCATCGATTCGAGCAGGCCGACGGCCGCCATGGTCGCCGAGTAGGGCAGGATGATCTGCAGCGTCTCCCAGGTGAACGGCACCTGCGGCAGGGCGAGGCTCGGCAGCGCCTCCGGCAGCTTGCCCATGTCGCCCACCGTATGAACCGGCAGGTCGAAGCCGATGCTGACCGCCGCAAGCACGACGATGGCCACGAGCGGCGAGGGGACGAGGGTGGTGAGGCGCGGCAGCAGGTAGATGATGGCGAGGCCGGCGGCGATCATCGCATAGGTGTGCCACGACACGCCGACCAACTGCGGGATCTGCGCCATGAAGATCAGGATGGCGAGCGCATTGACGAAGCCGGTGATCACCGAGCGCGAGACGAACTGCATCAGGAGGTCGAGGCGCAAAAAACCCGCCGCGATCTGGATCAGGCCCATCAGGATGGTGGCGGCGAACAGGTATTCGACACCGTGGTCGCGCACCAGCGGCGTCACGAGCACAGCGACCGCGGCGGTGGCCGCGGAGATCATGCCCGGCCGTCCGCCCAGCAGGGAGATGACGATGGCGATTGCCACCGAGGCCCACAGGCCGACCCTCGGATCGACGCCGGCGATGATCGAGAAGCCGATGGCTTCCGGGATGAGGGCGAGGGCCACGACCAGGCCCGCGAGGAAATCGCGGCGCGCCTGGCCGAGGCTCCCGAACCATTGAGACTTGAAGCTGGTGAACATTGGAGATCGCTGAACAGGCACAGGAGTCCGCGAGCTTCCTCGCCAGCGGGCGAAGAGGGCGTGTGGAGCGTTCCCTGTGAGGGTTGCCCGGCGGATCGGCGGCCGGAATAGCCACCCGGGGTTTCACCGGGTCCATGCGAGTGAGCGCGTGCGTAGACCACGCCCAGACATCGAAAGCAATCCCGATGCCATGGATACGCCGCTTGCAACTTCCACAGTCCGGAAACGTTCAACGCCGCACGTCCATTGAGGAGCATGCGATGGCTGCGAAGAAGAAGGTCGCGAGGAAAAAGGTCGCCAAGAAAGTAGCGAAGAAGAAAGTCGCCAAGAAGAAAGTCGCCAAGAAGAAAGTCGTCAAGAAGAACACGCGCAAGAGCGCTGCCAAGCGCGAACTGATCGACACCGGCACCAACAAGCTGTTCGTGCGGCGCAATGCACGCGGCACCTCCTTCAAGGAAGTCGAGGATGTGGGCCGTTCGCTGACGGCCGATCGTCGTCGCAAGGCCAAGACCGTTGCCAAGCCCGGCCAGGGCGACAAGGGCGACCGGCGCCGCTAGCGCGACGCCGCCCAGGCAGAGTCTCGAGCCTCAGGCGCTTCGTGCGGACAGGCGGTGCTCGAGGAAGAAGCGCACGAACTCGCCGCTGGCGTCGGGGCCGCGCGGATCGGTGAAGGACCCGAGCACGCTGCCGCCGGACCAGGCGTGCCCCAGCCCTTGCAGCACCCACTGCTCCCCGATCGCGCGCTCCTGGTCGTCGAATCGAATCGTGCGCGTGAAGGCGATGCCGGTCCCGGTTTCACCGTGCGAGACGTTTGTGCGTACGCCCGGTCCGCCGGACGCCTGTTCGCTGGCCTGGTCGCCGTTCACCGGATTGACCGTCTCGTCGCGATCGCCGTGGAAGACGATGGTCGGGACCACGGGGCCGGTCCGCACGGGAAGGCGGGCGGCGGGAGCGCCCTGCCGCATCGCCGAGAAGGCGGCATGCATGTCGCGCGCGGCGCCGCAGGCGAGGCCCGAATGGATGCCGACCGCGGCGTAGAGGTCGGGATAGGTGGTGCCCATGATGGCCGCTGCCGCGCCGCCGGCCGAGAGGCCCGCGACATAGACCCGGTCTTCGTCGGCGGCATGGTCTCGCAGGATCTGCCGTGTGACCTCGGCGATCAGGTGCGGCTCGCCGAGGTCGCGAATCTGGTCGCCCACCTTGAACCAGTTCCAGCAGTTGTTGGGGTTCGCGGACTTGGGCTGCTCGGGATAGGCGACGAGGAAGCGCCGCTCGTCGGCGAGCTCGTTCATGCGCGTGCCGGCCGCGAAATCATCCGGCGACTGGCTGCAGCCGTGCAGCATCACGATCAGCGGCAGGGGCCGTCCGTCGTGTCCGGCGGGGATGTAGAGCTTGAAGCGGCGCTCTCCCGCGGCGCTCGCCACGGTGTGATAGTCGAAGGACGGTGGTGCGCCTTCGCGATGGTCGGCGACGGGGGGCTCGGTTGGACCATCCGTCAGGGCGCGCATCGCTTCGACGAGCTTGCCGTCACGTGCGAGTCGAAGGACCTCGATCACGTCGGCGCGGGATAACAACATCGGGGTACTCATTTCTGTACGCGTGGCAGAGGACTATTCGAAGAGCGTCGGGCCGTCCAACCCGACGATCCTCTCGCGCGGTCCCTACCGCGTGCAGTTACGCATCGCGTCGCCGCAGGTTCCGGCGCATTCCACGCAACGTCGGCCCTTTCGAGCAGTTGACGGAGGGTATCCGTCAGGTTCGGGAGGTCGGCGTGCACTTTTTTTCAATGACCGCGATTGCCGGTGTCATGGTTGCGGTTTCGACCGCCGCCTTCGCCGATTCCTGGCGGGCGAAACCGGTCCTCGAATCGCGGTCGCCCATGCTTTGCCGCCAAGCGGACGTCTCGAAGCTCTTCTTCGCCTTCGCGGAGATGGGCGGTGACCTGTCGGTGAAGGCCGGAGAGGGCGATCCGTTCCTCGTGCCTGTCTCGGCCGACGGTTCCGTCGCCCGCACCATCTCGATCCCCGTCGGCCAGAAGACGTTCACGGTCGATCTCACCGGGAATGCCCGAGGCCGCGACCTGCAGGTCTACAATCGCGACTATGCCTGCCTGTTCAAGCTGCAGCCTCTGTCCTGATGCGTCATTCTTTGTAATTGCGAAGCATTCGCAGTTTCAATATCGTCGCGGGCGTGCCGTCCGAGACCACCACCCTGTATGTCGAGCATCGTGGCTCGCTGGTCGATTATGCGACCGGCATCGTGGGCTCGCGTACCCAGGCCGAGGAACTGGTGCAGGAAGCCTGGCTGCGCTTCGACGAGGTGGCGCGTCAGCGCTTCCTCGACGAGCCGTTGGGCTACCTGTATCGCATCGTCCGCAACCTGGCGCTCGACGGCCGCCGCCGCAGCGCGCGCGAGACCGAAGCCCTGGCCAACGGCGTCGCCGAGGCGGTGACGGCGCCCGGTGTCGCGGCCACGCCGGAAATGCTGACGCTCTACCGTGACGAACTTCGTCTGCTGGAGCAGGCGCTGGCTGAACTGCCGGAGCGCACGCGCCGAGCCTTCGAGATGCACCGGCTGGAGGGCTGCAAGCTCCGCGAGATCGCCGAGCGTCTCGGCATATCCCTGCCGCTGGCGCACAAGCTGGTGTCCGACGCGATCGCGCACTGCAAGAAGCGGCTGGGCTGGAAATAATTCCGCCGCTTCGCATAAATCATTAGAAAACCGGACACACCGGGCGTTGGCAGTATGCGGGGCGGGTCTCCGTATGAGGAGGGGATGGAGCGCGTGACGGATGCCGACGCCGAACGGGCCTCGAATGAAGCCACCGACTGGCTGATCCTCCTGGAGGAGGAGCCGGACGACGCCGAGCTGCGCCGCCGCTTCGAGGAATGGCTGAAGGCCCGGCCCGAAAACGAATCCGCCTGGGCATCGACGCGTCGCTTCTCCGAGATGGCCGCCCTCCTGCCCGCTGCGCGCGAGGCCGGCGTCGTCGCGACGACGACGCGAGCCGGTGCGCAGGTCCTGTCAATGAGGCCGCGGACCGCCGCCCGGCGCTGGGCGATGCCCGCGCTGGCTCTCGCGGCGGCGGCCTGTCTCGCTCTGTGGGCGGGGCCCGCGATGCTCCTGCAGTGGCGCGCCGATCACGTGACCGGGACTGCTGAGCTGCGCCAGGTCGACCTGCCCGACGGCAGCCGCGTGACCCTGGCGCCGGCCAGCGCGATCGCCGTCGCGATGGCCGACGACCAGCCGGGGCGCCGCGTGCAGCTTCTTTCGGGCGAGGCCTTCTTCCAGGTGCGGCCCGATCCCGCGCGGCCCTTCCGGGTGACGGCGCGGGACGTTGAGGCGACGGTGCTGGGCACGAGCTTCGACGTCCGCCTCGGCAGCGACGATGTCGCCGTGTCTGTCGAGCAGGGGATCGTCGCCGTTGCCTCGGCCGGCGCGCCCATCGAGAGTGCAGAGAAGCTCGTCGCCGGTCAGTTCGTGCGCGTCACCACGGGCGGCGCCGCGATGCGGGGCAGCGAGCAGCCCGAGCTGGTCGCCGCCTGGCGCCAGGGTCAGCTCTATGCCCAGGAGACTCGCCTCGGCGACGCGATCGACCAGCTGCGTCGCTACTTCGGCGGCACGATCGTGCTGACCGACGGCGGGCTCGCCGAGCGCCGCATCACCGGCGCCTACAATCTCGCTGACCCCGAGGATGCGTTGCGCGGCATGGCGCGCGTACATGGCGCCAAGGTACGCCGCGTGACGCCGTGGCTGCTGGTCGTCTCCGCCTCGTGACGTCCGATCACGCGCTCGAACGAATTTCTTAGAAAAGTCCGCGAGTCACTCGTTGCCCCAGTGAAGGAACGAATGCGCTGCCCTCCATCGCACGTCGATGGGCAGCGTCCGATGTTCCTGCTCTGCGGGGAGATGTTGTGGCGATGGACAAGCGTTTGGGTTCTCTGGGCGTCGGGGCGATGCTGGGCACGTCCGCGATCACGATGGTTCTCGCGGCGGGCGCTACCCCGGCCGTCGCGCAATCGCCCGACGTGCAGACCGTCCAGGCGCCGGCGCAACGCAGCTTCAACATCGGACCGCAGTCGCTCGCCAGCGCACTGCCGCTGTTCGGACAGCAGTCCGGGCGCCAGATCTCCGCCGATGCCGCGCTCGTGCGCGGTGTCTCGACCCAGGGAGTGCAGGGGGCGATGAGCGTCGACGAGGCGCTGCAGCGTCTGCTCGCGGGCACCGGACTCACCTACAGTCTGCTCGGCGGCACGACCATCGCGCTCCAGCGCGTCGGCCAGGCTCCGCTCGATCCCTCGACGCTGCAACTCGATCCCGTTCAGGTGCAGGGCGTCTTTGCGGTTCCATCACAGGCGATGATCGACAACATCCCGCCGGCCTATGCCGGAGGGCAGGTGGCGACAGGCGGCCAGCTCGGCCTGCTCGGCAATCGCGACGTCATGGAAACGCCGTTCAACCAGACGAGCTACACCGCGCAGAAGGCGCAGGATCAGCAGGCGCAGACCATTCGCGACGTCCTGATCGACGATCCGTCGGTCCGCATCGTGCGGCCGACCGGCAACAACGGCGCGCAGAACATGATGATCCGCGGCTTCACGGTCGAGAGCATGGACATCGCCTATGGCGGGCTCTACGGGCTGCTGCCCACCTACGCGATCGGCGTCGAGCTGGCGGAGCGCATCGAGGTGCTGAAAGGGCCGAGCGCGATGCTGAACGGCATGTCGCCCAGCGGCGCGATCGGCGGCACGATCAACGTCGTCCCGAAGCGCGCCCACGACGAGCCGATGAACCGCGCGACGGCCGCCTACAGTTCGGCCGCGCAGTTCGGCGGCGCCGTCGATGTCGGCCGCCGCTTCGGCCCCGAGAAGGAACTGGGCGTGCGCCTTAACGGCGCCTATCGCGCCGGCCAGACGGCGGTGATGTGGAATGCCGAGGAGCTGGGGCTCGGGACGATCGGCATCGACTATCGCGGCGACGGCTTCCGCCTGTCCTTGGATGGCGGCTACCAGTCCCAGTACATCAGCGGCGGTGTCGGCTATGTCAGCGTGGCCGCCGGCGCGCCGGTGCCCGGCGTGCCCGATCTCAACAACAACTTCATCCTGCCGTGGACCAAAACCTATTCGCAGGATCTGTTTGGCGCGCTGCGGGCCGAGGTCGATGTCTGGCCCGGCGTGACCCTCTATGGCGCCATTGGCGCGCACGACAATCGCTGGAACTCGCTGTGGTCGGGTGATCCGATCGTCACGGGGCTCAACGGCAACAGCACGCAGACGCCGCTCAACAATACGTCCTACGAGACGAAATGGACGAGCGAGATCGGCCTGCGCGGCGAGGCCCAGACGGGTCCGGTCGGGCACACATTCGCCATCAGCGCGACGCGCTATCAGCAGGTGTTCGGCTTCGGTCGCGGCATCGGCACCGCCTACGCCTCGAACATCTACACCCCGAACGTCGTCGCGCGCCCCAACATCACGGCCCAGTCGCCTCGGAAGTCGAGTACGCTGCAGCTCAACAGCTTCGCCGTTGCCGACACGCTTTCCTTCGCGCAGAAGCGTGTTCAGCTCACCGTCGGCGCGCGCTACCAGCAGATAATGGGCGAGAATTTCAATCTTGCGAACGGCGCTCTCACCTCGGCCTACCTGCAGGACGCGATCAGCCCCTCGGTGGCGCTGGTCGTGCGCCCGTGGAAGGAGGTCTCGTTCTACGGCAACTTCATCCAGGGCCTGCAGCCCGGCACGGTCGTCGGTCCGACCTTCGTCAATGCCGGCCAGGTCTTCCCGCCCTACCAGTCGACGCAGTTCGAGTTCGGTACCAAAGTCGACTGGGGTAAGTTCACGACGACGCTCAGCGCCTTCCAGATCAGCCAGCCCAGCGCCATCGCCAACGCCGCGACCAACACGCTCACGCAGAACGGCCTGCAGCGCAATCGCGGCATCGAGCTCAACGTGTTCGGTACGCCGACCGAGGGCGTGCGGCTGCTGGGTGGCGCGATGTTCCAGGAAGCGATCCTGGTCAGTACGGCGGGCGGCGTGAACGATGGCTGGCAGGCCGCCGGCGCGCCCAACGTGCAGGTGAACCTCGCCGGCGAATGGGACACGCCGTTCGTCCGCGGCCTGACTCTCGACGGAAGGGTGATCTACACCGGCACGCAGTATGTCGGCCTCACCAACCCGCGGCAGAGCATCCCCGACTGGGTGCGCTTCGACGTCGGCGCGCGTTACGTGATCGCCGATGCGCAGAGCCCGACCGGCAAGCCGGTGGCGATCCGCTTCAACGTCGAGAACCTGCTCGACACCAATTACTGGTCGATGGTGTCGTCCACCACGCGCCTCAACGTCGGCACCCCGCGCACCTTCCGCCTCGCCCTGACGACGGACTTCTAGGGCGTCATTGCGCGGTGGCAGTGATGGGCACGGGCTTTCGCGCCTCGATGGATTGGCTGCACACCTGGGCCGGAGTGGCGCTGGGCGGATTGCTGTTCGCCATCTTCTGGATGGGAACGCTGTCGGTGTTCGATCGCGAGATCGATCGCTGGATGGCGCCGATGACGCGCCTCGAGCCGACCGATGGAAGCGTTGCCGTCGAGGCGCTGCGGGCATCCTACGAGGCGGCGGCCGAGGCCAAGGCAACCTCGTGGTTCGCGCAGCTTCCGACGGAACGGGCTCCGGTGCTGCAGGTCACGTGGCGCGAGGGGACGCGCCAGCTCGTGCGGCTGTTCGATCCCGCCACCGGCGCCGCGCTGCCCGATCCCGGCACATGGGCGGGCACGGGCTTCCTCTATCCTTTCCACTACATGCTGCATGTCCGGCTGGGCTACTGGATCGTCGGCGTGGCGGGGATGGCGATGCTGCTGCTCTGCGTTTCGGGCGTGGTGATCCACCGCAAGATCTTCGCCGACTTCTTCACCTTCCGGGCCGACAAACAGCCGCGCCGCCTGGTGCTCGACCTGCACAACGTGACCGGGGTGCTCGGCCTGCCGTTTCACTTCATGATCACCCTGTCGGGCGTGATCATCTTCTTTGGGGTGTATTTCCCCGGCACGATCCAGTTCGCCTATGGCGACGAGGTCCGGGCCTTCGCCCTAGAAGCCTACGGCAATTACGACAGGCCGAGGCTCGGTCGGCCCGCCGCGCTCGCCTCGCTCGACGCCATCACGACGGAGGCGAGCCGTCTCTGGGATGGGGAGACGCCGCGATACCTGTTCGTCCGCCAACCCGGCGATGCCGCCGCCGTGGTGCAGGTCGCCCGCCATGGCGAGGATCGCGTCGCCGGGCGTTCCGACATCGCCTATTTCGACGCGACGAGCGGGGCGCTGCTGCAGCAGCGCATCACGCCGCAGCCGGTCCTGTCGGCGCAACGCTTCATCGCCGGGCTGCACCTGATCCAGTTCCGCCACTGGACCCTGCGCTGGGTCTATTTCGTCCTGGGCCTCGCCGGATGTGCGCTGATCGCCACCGGCTACCTGTTCTGGCTGGAGTCGCGGAAGAAGAAGGGCGGACGCCTGGGCTCGCGCGGCGTGCGCCTCGTCGAGGCGCTGACCGTCGGCTCGGTGAGCGGCATCCTCGTCGCAACGCTTGCCTTCTTCGTCGCCAACCGGCTGCTGCCGCTGGGCACGGTCTTTCTCGGGGAGGATCGCGCCTCGCTCGAGATGTGGGTCTTCTATCTCGTCTGGCTCGCGAGCTTCACGCATGCCGCGCTGCGGCCGCGCCGTGCCTGGATCGAACAGTGTGGGGCGATCGCTGTCCTGGCGCTCGCTGCGGTGCTGCTCAACTGGATGACCACTGGCGATCATCCCGGCCGCAGCCTCGGCCAGCCCCATCTCTGGAGCGTTGCCGGCATGGATATCCTGCTGCTCGGCAGCGCCGCAACGGCGGCGTTGACGGCCTTTGCCCTGGGCCGGCGGCGAGCGCGCGCAACTTCGCTTGGTCTTGCCCGTTGATCGACTCGCGCATCGGGAGGAAGTTGGAGTTCATGAGCAGCCTGCAGGACGCCACCAAGGTCGCCGCCGCGTTGCGCGGCCAGAAGAAGTACCGCGACGCCATCGACCTGATCGAGAAGGCGCTGGCCGCCGCTCCGCCCGAGGACTTCGCCCGCCTCGATGCCAACCGCGAGGGCCTGCGCGCCGCCGAGGAAGCGGGCCTGCACGACGTCGCGAAACGCTTCGCCGATGCCATTTCCTTGAAAGAAACCGAAGGCGATCCGGACGAGGATTGACCGGGCCAGAGCGTCATCGGCCGTCCGGACGAGGCAATTGCGAGTGATTTGCATTTGAGGTAAGCAGGCCGCGAAATCGGGATTGGGAGCGGCCCGTCGGGTGTCTCGGAACGCAGCCATCTTCATGGGTCATCGTCGCGCCCTGGTGGAATATGCCGCCAGGCTCGTGGGGTCGCGCTCGCTCGCCGAGGACCTGGTCCAGGAGGCGTGGCTGCGGTTCGACAACGCCTCCGAGAAGCAATTCGTCCGCGAGCCGCTCAACTACCTCTACAGGATCGTCCGGAACCTGGCGCTGGACCGGCGGCGCAGGACGATGCGCGAAGCCGGGATATTCGCCCATATCGACGTCGACTCGGCGGCCGTCGTGTCTCCGGACGGTCCCGCGACGCCGGAGACGCAGGCGCTGTTCCGCGACGAGTTGCGACAGCTCCAGCTGGCGATCTCGAACCTGCCCGAACGCAGCCGGATCGCCTTCGAGATGCACAAGTTCGGCGGCGCCAGGCTGCGCGAGATTGCGGAGTACCTGGGCATCTCGCTCTCGATGGCGCAAGTGCTGGTCGACGACGCCATGGAGCAGTGCAAGCGGGAACTCGGCTGGAGCGGGGCAGAGGACATGGAAAACCCATCACCTCGGACGTCGAAGAGTCAGAAGCCATGACCTGCCGGTTGCCCGGCTAGCCGGAAACGCTCAGGAGAAGGGATGGAAGCGCCTACCGAACCGGCACGGCAGACCCCCTCGCGGCAGGCCAACCGATGGTGGATCCTGCTGCAGGAGGAGCCTCGCGACGAGGTGCTTCGGCGCCGCCTCGATCTATGGCGCAGCGCAAGTTCGGAGAATGAGGAAGCCTGGCGGGAGGTCGAACGGTTGCACCGGTTGGCCGGTCACGCCGAACAGGGCGCCGGTCAGGACTGGCGCCGCTTTCTTTCCGAGCGCAGGGGTGAATCGACCCAGGGACCGCGTGCCAGACATTCGGGGCCGGCCCTGAGCGCAAGCAGTCGATCCTCCCGGCCACGATGGATCGCGGCTGGGGCCGCCGCCGCGCTCGCCGCCATGCTCGCCTTCGTCTGGGTGCCGGTCGTACTGGTCGACCTGCAGTCGGACCATGTCACCTCGACCGCTGAGCTTCGCAACATCACGCTCGAAGACGGCAGCATCGTCACGCTGGCGGCGGAAAGCGCCATTGCCGTGTCCCTGTCCGACGTGGAGCGGCGCGTCCGGCTGCTGAAGGGCGAGGCGTTCTTTCGGGTCACGAGCGACACTCGCCGTCCGTTCAAGGTGATCGCCAGCCATGTGCAGGCCACCGTGGTGGGAACGGAATTCGACGTTCGCATGGCTGCGGGCGACGTCACGGTCGACGTCGCCGAAGGCGTCGTTGCCGTCGGGCGGGTTGGGGCCATAGACGGCGAGCGTCTCGGGGCAGGGCAGTCGTTGAGCATCGCGGCGAACGGAACGTCGCGGCTTGCCGCTTTGCCTCCCCCGTTCGTCGGAGCGTGGCGGCAGGGGCGCCTGCTGACGGCCGAGGTCCCGTTGCGGGATGCGGTCGAGCAACTCAGGCGACACTTCGAGGGCGTGATCGTGCTGACCGACACGTCACTCGGCGACCGGCCGATCACGGGCGCGTACACGCTGTCGGAACCCGAGAGTGCCTTGCGGGCGATCGCGAAGGCCCATGGCGCTGTCGTGCGGCGCGTCACGCCCTGGCTGCTGGTGATTTCCCCGTCCTGAACCGGGCGTGGAAAAAAATCTTCATCGCGATTGGAATCCATCCGGCCTGTGGCGTCGGAAGGATCGAGGAAGTAGCCACGCGACGCCGTTCAGGGCGAGCCGCCGCTCATCGCACCTGCTTCCCGGGCATATGGAGTGCAGTGATGTCAGCGTGCGGCGGGGCAAGGCGCGGGATCGCGTCTGGATTCATCATGGTCCTTTTGACCGGAACGGCATTGACGCTGGTGGCCGGACCCGTGTGGGCGCAGGCGCATCGGGAGACCGCCCAGGCAGCGCCGCGACACGCCTTCAATGTCCCGGCCGGGCCGCTTGCGAGTGTGCTGCCACTCTTCGGGCAGCAGTCGGGCCGGCAGGTCACCGCCAACACCGACACGATCCGCGGCCTTTCCTCGCCGGGGGTGCAGGGCAACCTGACGGTGGAAGAAGCCCTCCAGCGGCTGCTCGCCGGAACGGGCGCCACCTACAGTGTCGGCGCCGGTGCGGTCATCTCCGTCCAGCGGATCGGTCCAACGACATCGAACGCGATGCAGCTCGATCCGGTGCAGGTGCAGGGCAATACAGTGCCGCCGCAAGCCGAGATCGGCAACCTGCTCCCAGCGTACGCCGGTGGAGACGTCGCGCGGGGCGGCCGCGTCGGGGTTCTAGGCAATCGCGACTACATGGACACGCCGTTCAGCACCACGACCTACACGGAAAAATTCATCAAGGATGTCCAAGCCCGGTCGGTAATCGATGTCCTGGTGGATGATCCTTCAGTGCGGGCGGTTTACGGTCAGTCAGCTGACGACGATCGAATGTACATTCGTGGCTTCTCTTTGGGCTCGCAGGACATGGCCTTCAACGGCCTCTATGGCGTCTCTGGACTCCTTTCAATGCCCATGGCTGGCATCGAGCGGGTGGAAGTTTTTCGAGGCCCCTCGGCGATGTTGAGCGGCATGGCGCCGCGAGGTGCGGTGGGTGGAACCATAAACTTCGTGCCCAAGCGAGCTCCCGACGACGGTATAAGCCAGGCCACAGCGCTCTACGCGTCGAACGCAAACTTTGGCGGACACATAGATGTCGGGCGACGTTTCGGTCCCGACAAAGAACTCGGCATTCGCGGCAACGCCTACTACACAGGCGGCCCAACGGTCTCGAACTACCAAGCGGATCAGTTGATAAATCTGACACTAGGCGTCGATTATCGCAGCCCGCAGTCTCGCCTCGATTTCGATCTGGGCTATTTTCAGCGAACGCTCAGCGGTGGGCAGCCCGGTGTCTTGCTGCGGGCTGGCCTTGCGGTGCCACCGGCGCCGAACACGACTGCCAACTTCTATCAGCCCTGGGAGTTTCAGACGACGAGCGTCGGCTACGGCGATCTGCGCCTTGAGTACGACTTCGTCGACAACCTCACGGGTTTCATCAAGGCCGGTGGCAACAATCAGAACGTCGCGGCGCTGTGGGCCTATCCGACGATCCAGTCGAATTCGGGAGACACGGCGGCGACCCCAAACAAGATTGTCTCTTGGTATCAGAACGCCTCATTCGAGGCGGGTGCCCGCGGGAGACTTCAGACCGGTGAAGTGAAGCACGAGGCGGTCGTGAGCGGCTCGTACCTCGTCAACTGGACCGGAACTCTTGCGAGGAACGCTCCGTCCGCCGTCACGTCCAATATCTATGCCCCGATCGTTCAACCGGCGCCAAACCTGACTGGTTTTGCACAGGGGGCACCGATGACCTCTCAGACCGTACTCGGCGGCATCGGCTTGATCGACTCCATTTCCGCCTTTGGCGACAAGCTGCAACTCATCGCCGGCGTGCGCCTGCAGCAGATCCAGGTCTCCAACTGGAATGCGCTTACTGGCTTGCCGACTCCCGGATATACGCAAAGTGCCGTGACGCCCACGGTCAGCCTCGTTGTCAGGCCGTGGAAGCATCTTTCCTTCTACGGCAACTACATCCAGGCCCTCGAACAGGGCCCGACAGCAGCAGCCGGCCTCGCGAACGCTGGCACGACCTTCGCGCCCTTCACGTCCACACAGTTCGAAGCGGGCGCAAAGCTGGACCTGGGCGACTTCGGGGCCACTCTCAGCTTCTTCCAGATCACCAAGCCGAGCTCCTACGTCAATGCGGCGACGAATTCTCTTGTCGTTCAGGGCCAGCAGGTAAACAGCGGCATCGAGTTCACAATGTTTGGCGAGCCCATCAAGGGCTTCAGGCCCGTCGGCGGCTTCCTTGCGATGAGCCCCGTGCTCACGAGCACGCTCAACGGCACCAATAACGGCCACTACGCCCCCGGTGTCCCGCAATTCCAGGCGAACCTTGGACTCGATTGGGATACGCCTTGGGTCAAAGGCATGACGGTCGGTGGCCGGTTGATCTACACCGGCCAGGCATTTCTCGATCCTGCCAATCTGCAGTCCGTTCCGGCATGGACGCGTGTCGACCTGAGCGCGAAGTACGTCTTCGAGCGCACCGACGGCAAGCCGATCGCCATTCGCGGACAGGTCACCAACGTCGGCAACAACAACTACTGGATGGCCGTGCCGGGTTACTTGACGCAGGGTGCGCCGCGGACGTTCATGTTATCGCTCACCGCGGATTTCTAGGAGATGTCTTGGGGGTGACGGAGGCGGTCATTTCGTGGGATCACGAACTCGACGACATTCTCAATCCGCATCTTCATGAGGAGACCGCAAGCGGTGCCGCGATCCCTTCCCTGGAGGTGGCACGCCAGGTGGAACGCGCGACCCGCGCGTGCGCGTGACGCTTTTTTCCGCTCGCGGGCCGCATCCTCGGCTTGCCCGGTCGCATCCTGATCTCGGTCATGGGGCTCGGTGACGGGGCGTCGTCATCTGGTGTCGCAAGCGCCGCGCGCGATTTGCCCTATCCCGGTCTTCACGCCACACATCGGCCACGCGTCTTGTCCGCGTCAGGCGCACGCCGATGTGAGTGCCACGGGCGAGCCCGTGACCAGCATCGCGCCCGCACCGGCGAGTACGGTAGCGAGCGTGACGCGTCGCTCGAAGTCTGACGATGCCGACCGGGTGAGCCGCAGGAGCGCGAGGCCTGCTGCGACGAGGAGCAGCCAGGTCACGACCAGGAACCAGCGTAACAGCGCGGCCCCGAACAGTTGGATCTCCTGCCAGCCATAGGCGCATCCCGCGCCCTGCAGCGCATAGAGCAGCGAGAAGCCGAAGGCCCAGAGAATGAGGCCGGCGCTGACCCGTGCCAGCAGCGTCACGACGCCACCGCAGGGGCGAGAAGACAGACGAGCACGATCGCCAGCGTCGCCCCGGAATAGTCGATGAACAGGCGCGCCACGCGGAGGTCGAGCGTGCGGCGGGGCGACACGTGGCCGGCTGCGACGCGGGCGCGGGCGAAGCCCATGCAGAGCAGAGCGATGAGGGCGTGCAGCAGGGAATAGGCGAGCAGCGCCCAGCTACAGGCGGCATAGGCGTGCTCCTGCGGCGCGGGCAGTGCCGTGACGCCGAGCGTCCCCAGCGCGACGATCGTGCCCAGCTGCGCCGCAGCGCCGGCAAGCGCCGCGCGTCCGGCCGGGCCCAGCGCACCGTCGGCGCTCGCGGCGAGGCTGCGGCGAGCGAACAGGCTGCCTGCCGCCGCCGCCACGGCCGCGAGGAGACCGGGCATGAGACCGCCGTCGATGCGCTCCGGCGGCGGCCAGTTCGGCGCGATGACCCAAAGGAAGGCGTAGCCGAACAGCAGTGAGGCCAGGGCCGTGCCGTCGGCCACGAGCAGGAAGGCGCTGCCCCACCAGCCGGGCGCGCCCGCGGCTTCGCGATGGATAGGCGCTACCTCACCGCGGCCGATCGGCAGCGGGCCGATGTCGCGGCGCCAGTCGAGCACCCAGGCCCAGCGCAGGCCCAACGCCACGACTCCTGCCACCGGCAGCAGCGACAGCCAGTATTGGCCGGCCAGCAGGCAGAGGAAGAAGCATCCCGTCACCACGGCCGTGACGATCGGCAGGCGCGTGTTGCCGGGCAGCACCACGACATGATCGATCGCACCGCTCGTCGTCTCCACCGCCATCGTCTCTCGCCAGCCGTGGCGCGGCTGCCCGAGATAGCCCTCGCCGCGCGCCAGCGACGTCGCGAGAGCGGGGGCGTCGGCCAGCGGCTCGCGATCGGCGACAGTGGGAAGGCTCGCGATATTGTAGGCGGGCGTCGGAATCGGCATCGCCCATTCGAGCGTGCCGGCGGTCCACGGATTGCGGCTCCGGCGGCGGGCGTAATAGAGGTGCAAGGCGACGTCGATGGCGAACAGGGCGAAGCCGAAGGCCATGACGAAGCTGCCGACCGAGGAGACGAGGTTCAGCAGCGTCCATCCCGCTTCTTCGGGATAGGTATGCACGCGGCGCCGCATGCCGAGCAGGCCGGTCAGGTGCATCATGAAGAAGGTCACGTTGAAGCCGACAAAAATCATCCAGAACGACGCCTTGCCCAACAGGTCGTCACGCGTGCGGCCGGTGAAATGCGGGAGCCAGTAATAGGCGCCGGCGAGCATCGGGAAGATGAAGCCGCCGATCAGCACGTAATGCAGATGCGCGACCACGAAATGCGTGTCGTGCGCCTGCAGGTCGAAGGGCACCATCGCCAGCATCACGCCGGTCATCCCGCCGATCACGAAGATCACGAAGAAGCCCAGCAGGTAGAGCATGGGAAGCTTCAGCTCAGGCCGGCCGTTCCACAACGTCCCGATCCAGGCGAAGACCTGCACCGCCGTCGGCAGGGCCACCAGCGCCGAGGCGGCCGAGAAGAAGCCGAGCGCCATGTGCGGGATGCCGGTGGTGAACATGTGGTGCACCCACAGGCCGAAACTGAGGAACGCGAGCGCCAGCAGCGCCGCCACGATCCAGCCGTAGCCCAGGATGCGGGTGCGGGCGAGCACCGGCAGGACCGTCGAGATCACGCCCGCCGCTGGCAGGAAGATGATGTAGACCTCGGGGTGGCCGAACAGCCAGAACAGGTGCTGCCATAGCAGCGGACTGCCGCCGCGCGAGGGATCGAAGAACGGCCAGTCGAAGGCGCGTTCCACCTCGAGCAGGATCGAGCCCAGGATCAGCGGCGGGAAGGCCACGATCATCATCAGCGCGGTGATCAGGAGATACCAGGCGAACAGCGGCATGCGGTCCAGCCGCATGCCCGGCGCGCGCAGCTTCAGGACCGAGACGGTGATCTCGATGGCGGCCGAGATCGCCGAAATCTCGACGAAGGTGATGCCGAGCAGCCAGACGTCGGCGTTGATCCCCGGCGTGAAGGCTTTGGAGGAGAGCGGCGTGTACATGAACCAACCGCCGTCGGGCGCCACGCCGAAGATCATCGAGGCGATCAGGATCGTTCCGCCGAACAGGTAGCACCACCAGCCATAGGCGGAGAGGCGGGGGAAGGCCATGTCGCGGCTGCCCAGCATCTTCGGCAGCATGTAGAGCGCCAGCCCTTCGAACATCGGGATGGCGAACAGGAACATCATGATGCTGCCGTGCATCGTGAACAGCTGATTGTAGATGTCGGGCCCGACGAAGGCGCTGCCCGGCGTCGCGAGCTGCGCGCGGATCATCATCGCCAGCACGCCGCCAATCGCGAAGAAGACGAAGGCCGCCACCACGAAGCGCTTGCCGATATCGGAATGGTTGACCGACACGGCGGTGCCGCGCCAGCCCTTCGGTGCGCCCCAGATCGCCTCGAGGGCGCGGTGCCGTCGCAGCGCGTTCATCGCGTCTCTCCGCGCTGGAAGGCGGCCCAGCCCGCCTCGTCGTGGGCGATCACGCGGAACAGATGGCCGGAATGTCCGCTGCCGCAGAACTCGGCGCACTGGCCATCGTAGACGCCCGGCCGCTCGGCCTGGATGCGCAGCACGTTCACGTGGCCGGGGATGGCGTCCATCTTTCCCGCAAGCCGCGGCACCCAGAAACTGTGGATCACGTCGACGGCGGCGATGCGCAGCACGACCGCCTGGCCGGCCGGCATGTGCAGCTCGTTGTGCGTCACCTGCATGCCCTCGCCGGTGCGATGGCTGAATTCCCACGACCATTGCCGGGCCGTCGCATCGATGACGACCGTACCCGAGAGACCGGGCGCGATGATGCGTTCGCCCAGCATCAGCGCGTATCCCACCAGCGCCAGCAGCACGACGATCGGCATGGCGACGCCGAGCCCGCCGATCCACAGCGTCGGGCTGGTGCGGCCCTCGCGCCCGCGCCGCAGGAAGGCCAGCAGCAGCAGCACGAAGACCAGCAGGCTGAGCGCCGTCGCGCCGGCCAGCATCGCCCACCAGAAGCTGGCCACCCGCGCCGCCGCCGGTCCCGCTGCGTCGAGCGTCGACAGCGGTCCGGAACAACCGCCGACAGCCATCGTTACCAGCGATGCACTCAGCGGATGGAGGAGGGACCGATGGCTATTGTTTCCGAAGGGTCCCCGCCGGGCGAGGCAGGGGGCCGGGTCGATCCGATCGAGGCGCAGTCCCATTTCCACCGAACCGAATCGCGCATCGCCGTCGCCGGCCATCCGATCCACGCCATGCTGGTGGCCTTTCCCATCGCGCTGACGATGTGCACCCTGGGCGCCGACGGCTTCTACTGGTGGACGGGCGATGCCTTCTGGGCGCGCGCCGCTTTGTGGGCCAGCGGCATGGCCTTCCTGCTGGGCGTTGCGGCCGGGCTGGCGGGCACGGTCGAACTGCTGCTGGTACCGGGCATCCGCGCGCGCGCCGCCAGCTGGACGCACTTCGTGCTCGCCGTGATGCTGCTCTCCATCCTCGGCGCCAACTGGGGTTACCGCCTCGCCGGCTACGAGCAGGCTGTGCTGCCGTGGGGCGTGCTGCTGTCGCTGCTGGCGGCGGGTTTCACCGCCATCACAGGATGGCACGGCGGCAAGCTGGTCTTCGACTATCACCTCGGCACCTCTTCCACGGGCAAGGGGTGACCTCGCGGCGACAGGAGCCACGCCGGCACGATCTCGTCCCCGACAAGCGGCTTTCCGAGCACCAGGAGCAGAATCACCAGCATCGTGAGCCCGGACACGATCAGCAGCGGCGCCGGGTGCGGCGTCGTATAGGCGCCCTGCCGCTCGCCGACCTGCAGGGTGACATGGCCGAGCCAGGCATGCGCCAGGACCAGCAGGCCCACCAGCACCAGCTTGACGAACATCCACGGCACGAAGACGTCGCGCAGGAAGATCAGCGCCGTGCCGAGTGCGATCGCGATGACGGCCGCCGGCGTCACCACGCCGACATAGGCCACGTGCGTGACCAGCCGGCGCCGCGAGTAGCGGTGCTGGTCGTCGGCCGGCCGGTGCCGGGCGAGCAGCAGTGGCAGCCCGACGAGGCCGGCGCACCAGATCGACAGGGCGGCGATGTGGAGGAATTTCAGCGCCGCGATCATGCCGTGCCGGCGGCCCGAATCCAGACCCGGCGCGCGATCAGGGCGGTCGCCAGCGCATAGGGAACCACGCCCGGCACCCACATCACCAGCCCCGCGAGTTGCTGGTCGGCAACCTGTTCCAGCCCCCAGGGGAGCGTCGACGCGGCATGGCTGGCATAGAGCGGCGTGCGCGCGAAGGTTAGCAGTGCACCCAGCATGCCCATCTGCGCCATGGCGAGGATCGACGCCATAGACGCCGTCACGGGCGGCGCGGCGAAAAGCTCCCGCCAGAACCAGATCGCTGTGCTGAGCAGGCTGAGCTGCATCAGCCAGTAGACCGCCGTGTCGTCGAGCGCGCGGTCGTATAGCGAGGGCAGGTGCCAGGCCCACAGGGTCGCGGTCGAGATCACGAACGCGATCGCGAGATGTTTCGAACCACGGCCGGGAAAGGCCAGCGCCGCCAGCGGTGCGGCGATGGCGACCAGCAGAACGTGATGCATGGCGCGCACCGAGAACAGCGCAACGGTGAGGGCGCAGAGCGGCGACACGAACGCCACCGCGAGGACTGCGACCGCTGCCAGCGCAAGGTGCGGATGCCGCGACCGCATCGCCAGCGCTGCCACGACGGCGAGCGCGACCAGCAGCACCGGGTCGAAATTCCAGTGACCGGCCCAGTCGTAAGGGTGAGGAGGGGCGCCGCAATAACTGGTCATGATTCTGCGACGCCGTCCGCCAATGAGTAGGGAGTTCAGTGGGAACGCAAATGGAGGGCCGGAGTTCCCGCCAGCGCATCGCCTGCAATTCAAAGGCCCCTCGCTGCGCTTGGGATGACAGCAAGTCCTGCATTCGATGTGCGGCGCCGACCCAAGCGGTATTGTCATCCCAAGCGCAGAGAGGGGCCTTTCGCTTCCTTAACGAGACGCCCGCTTCAGCGCGTCGTGCCCGTAGGCCACAGCAAGCGCGAGCAGGGCGCCGCCGACGATGTTGCCCGCCGTGCTGAACAGGAGGTTGAGGAGCCCCGAGGACCAGTCGACGCCGCCCGGCAGGCCGCTCAGCCATCCCATCGGGATCAGCGACATGTTCGCGACCGAATGTTCGAGGCCGGCCGCGACGAACAGCATGATCGGGCCGACGATCGCCAGGATCTTGGCCGGAAGGGTGCTGGCGTTCATCGACATCCACACGGCGAGGCAGACGAGGGCGTTCGCGAGGATGCCCGAGCAGAAGACGGCCTGTGGCGACTTGTCGAGCTTGTCCCCGACGACATTCCGCGCCGCGTCGCCCACGTCTCCCTCCAGCCCGCCGCTGGCCGCGAACAGCAGGGCGACGACAACGCTGCCGGCGAGATTGCCGAGCCATACGACGGTCCACGCGGCGGGCATCCGGCTGACGGGCAGCACGCCGGTGACCGCCGGCAGCACCATCATCGTGTTTCCCGTGAAGAGTTCGGCGCCCGCGATCATCACGAGGATGAGTCCGACCGAGAAGGCCAGCCCCGACAGGAGCCGCACCGGACCGGTTGCCGGGCCCTCGCCCAGGCCCGACTGGGCAACCAGCGAGATCACCGACCCGAAAGCGATGAAGGCTCCGGCGAGGACGGCCAGCACCGCCATGCGCCGCCATTCCTGCTGCGCCTTGGCGGCCAGCGTCTCCGCTGCCGAGCGGGCGATGGCCTCTCCAACCGGATCCTTGTCCTTTTCGTCCATCGAAGCGCCTTCGCTGGGATAGGGACCGGCCTACGCGGCCTCGATGCGAACGGGAACGGCCTTGACCGCGGGCGTCTTCGACTTGCGATCGTGGTGCTGCAGGGCAATCAGCGGATTGAGTTCCGGATAGTAGCCCGCGATGCTGCCGTCCGGCAGGTCGAACGGGACGACCTCCAGCCCGTCAATGCGGCGGACATGGTCATCGTTGGCGTCGCCCACGAGCGAAACGCGCTGTCCTGCGACGAGGCCCGCGCGCTCGATGTCCGCGGCGTTCATCAGAACCACGTCGCGTGTGCCCTCGATGCCGCGCAGCCGGTCGCTGTAGCCATAGATGGTGGTATTGAACTGGTCGTTCGAGCGCAGCGTGATCAGACGGTAGCGGCCGGGGGCGTCCTCGACGTCTGTGGCAGCGAGCATACTGGGCGCGGTGAACTGCGCCCGACCGCTCTCGGTCTTCCACTCGCGCTCACGTGCCGGGTTGCCGCGATAGAAACCGCCCGGTTCGAACATGCGCTCGTTCATTTCGTGGAACTGCTCGGGATAGGTCTCGGCGATCAGGTCGCGCACCACCGCGTAGTTGGCCGTCCAGTCGTTCCAGCGGACCCGGGAATTGGGCGCCAGCGTTTCCTTGGCGATGCCGGCCACGATCGCGGTCTCGGACAGGAGATGCTCGCTGGCGGGCTCCCGGTGGCCGAGCGAGCCGTGAATGTGGCTGAAACTGTCCTCAATCGTCACCGTCTGTGGCCCGCTCGCCTGCATGTCCTCCTCGCTGCGGCCGAGGCAGGGCAGAAGATAGGCGACACGGCCGTTGAAGAGATGGCTGCGGTTCAGCTTGGTGGCGATCTGGACCGTAAGCTGCATCTTCTCCCAGGCCGGCTCGATGCGCGTCTGATCGGGAATGGCGCGCAGGAAGTTGCCGCCAAGCCCGATGAAGGCCTGCACCTCGCCGGCGAGGAGTCCCTCGCAGACGGCGACGGTGTTCATGCCCTCGGTGCGCGGCGGGTCGAAGTCGAACATCTCCGCCAGCTTGTCGAGCGGCACCAGCTCGGGTTTTTCGGCAATGCCCACGGTCCGCTGGCCCTGCACGTTCGAATGGCCGCGCACCGGGCAGATGCCCGCGCCGTCGCGCCCGATATGGCCGCGCATCAGCAGCAGGTTGACCAGCATGGCGATGTTCTCGAAGCCGTGGACATGCTGGGTGAGGCCCATGCCGTAGACGCCGATCACGCGCTCCGCCTCGACATAGACCCGGCCGGCTTCCTCGATGTCGGCGCGGCTCAGGCCCGATTCCTGTTCGATCCGTTCCCAGGAGGTCGCATCCGCCTTGGCGTGGAAGGCCTCGAAGCCGGTGCAGTGCTGGGCGATGAAGGCATGGTCGATCACCGTACCGCCCTGTCGCGCGTCCTCGGCGAGGACGAACTTGCAGAGTCCCATGATCGCGGCGATGTCGCCGCCGGCGCGCGGCTGCAGATACTGGCAGCTGATCGGCGTTTCCTGGCCGGTCAGCATCTGCAGCGGGCGCTGCGGATTGATGAAGGAGGTTAGGCCCTTCTCGCGAATCGGATTGAAGGTCACGACCCTGCAGCCGCGTTCGACCGCCTTCTGCAGCGGGTGCAGGAAGCGCGGGCTGTTGGTGCCGGTGTTCTGGCCGAAGAAGAACATCGCATCGCACTTCTCGAAATCGTCGAGCACGCAGGTGCCGACCGGCGAGCCGATCAGCTCGTTGAGGGCCACCGACGTCGTCTCGTGGCACATGTTGGAGCTGTCGGGCAGATTGTTGTGGCCATACAGCCGCGCGAACAGGGCGTAGAGATACGAGGTCTCCAGCGAGGCGCGGCCGGAGGCGTAGAACACCGTCTTCTTCGGTTCGCTGGCCTTCAGCGCCGTGCCGATCGCGGAGAATGCGTCCTGCCAGGTGCAGGGCACGTAGCGATCGCTGGCGACGTCGTAGCGCAGCGGATGGGTGAGGCGGCCCTGCTGTTCGAGGTCGTGGTCCGTCCAGCTCCGCAGCTCGCGCACGGTGTGGCCGGCGAAGAAGTCGGGCGTGCAGCGATGGGTGGTCAATTCCCACAGGGTCGCTTTCGCGCCGTTCTCGCAGAATTCGAAGGCATGCGGGTGCTTGGGCTTGCCCCAGGCGCAGCTCACGCACATGAAGCCGCCGGTCTTGTTCTGCTGCCGCAGCGTGTCGAGCGCGCCCACAGCCGACATCTCGCGGCCGACCGTCTCCACGATCCCCCGCAGCGACCCCCAGCCGCCGGCGCTGCCGTCGTAATCGGTGTGTTCCGGCTGATCCGTCATGGCGCTACCTTGCATTTCAGTCGGTATGCAAAGTGGATGCGGAGCAAAGGTTGCCGAATTTCTTCGCTTCGGACGAGAGACAGTGATCGTGCAACCCTGCGTCTCTCGACGCGTTCGGGGGAGCAGGGTCAAGCGCGCCAAAGACCTCGTGGCTTGCTCGCACGACCCGCCTCTCCCTCCGATGACGTTGCGGCCGGAATCGCCGCACATCAAGCCCTCTGTCCCAAGGGAAGAACTCACATGACAACGATGCCAGCCGATGGGCGAGAAATCACCGCGCTTACGAGTGAGGTACTCAAGGAACTCTCAGCGGTCGAGAACGGTCCCTGCCTCTCGCTCTATCAGCCAACCCATCGCCGACATCCTGAGAATCAGGAGGACCCGATTCGCTTTCGCAATCTCCTGAAGGAACTCGAATCGTCCCTTCATCAGAAATATCCGGCCGCCGAGTCCAAAGAACTCCTGGAGCCGTTCCATGCGCTCGCCCAGGACGCCGAATTCTGGAATCACGCGCTGGAGGGATTGGCCGTCCTGGGCGCGCCGGGCTTTTTCCGGGCGCTGAGATTTTCGCAGCCCGTCGACCAACTCGTGGTGGTGGCAGACAGTTTTCACACCAAGCCCCTGCGACGGTTTCTTCAGACCGCCGATCGCTATCATGTGCTGAGCCTCAGCCTGCACGGGATCCGGCTCTTCGAAGGCAACCGGCGTTCGCTCGACGAGATCGACATGTCAAAGCCGGTTCCCGGCACGATCGACGAATTGAGTGCCGAAGCATCGGCGGAGGACGACGGTAGCGGAGGGGGCATGCCGCTGCGGCACGGCTTGGGCGGAAAGGGCACCGAGGCCGACAACGAGGCGGACCGCTACTTCCGCGCCGTCGATCGCGCGGTGCTCGAGCACTACTCCCGGCCGTCGGGCCTGCCACTCATCCTGGCAGCACTTCCGGAGCATCATCATCGCTTCCATGAGGTCAGCCAGAACCCTTTCCTGATCGCTGAGGGCATTCGCCTCAATCCCGAGTCCCTGTCGGCCGACAAGCTGCGCGAGCACGCCTGGCAGGTCGTCGAGCCGCAGTATCAGGCGCGGCTCGAAACGCTTCACGGCGAGTTCGAGCATGCCAAGGCGCGCGGCACAGGCAGCGACGTGCTCGCCGAGGTCGCGGAGGCGGCCGCAGCTGGTCGCGTCGCCACCCTCATGGTCGAGGCTGGCCGCGAGATTGCGGGCCGTCTCGACGTCGCGACGGGCCGAGTCGAGAAGGCCGAGCTGGATGCTCCGGACGTCGACGACATGCTCGACGATCTCGGCGAGCTGGTCACGAAGATGGGCGGAACCGTGCTGGTGGTGCCTGCCGAGCGTATGGAGCTGCCGACGGGCTTGGCCGCGACGTACCGCTATTGACCGGCGTATTTCAGAAGTCGGTCGACGAGGCAACCATACGGTCCCCGCGGCATTCTTCAAGGACGCAACAACAAGGAGGCGAAAATGAAGAGACTGATGATAATGACAGGTTGTAGCCTGGTGGCCATGACCGGACTCGCCGCGGCCCAGACGACGGCGCCCGCGACAACGCCCTCGGCAACACCGTCGACCACGTCCAGCGAAGCGGGTGCCAAGCCCGGGTTGCAGCGTGTCGACAGCTCCTCGCTCGTCATGACCTTGTACACGGCCGATCCTGCCGATGTCCGTGCCTCCAAGCTGATGGGCACGAACGTCTACAATCTCAAGGACGAGAATATCGGCGAAGTCAGCGACCTGGTCATCGACAACGGCAAGACGATCAAGGCCGTGGTCGTCAGCGTCGGCGGCTTTCTGGGCATGGGCGAACGTGACGTTGCCATCTCCCCGGCCTCGATCGTGCTCAGCGAGCAGCGCGATGGTTCGTTCCGGCTTGTCGTGAACACGACCAAGGACGACCTGAAGAAGGCAACGCCCTTCAATCTGGGCGACGTCGACAAGGCTGGCCCGAATGCCGGCAAGTCGGGCGACGCCGCATCCCTTAAGAAGTAGCGAACTGCGAAGCGCGAGGCTGGTGCTTCGCGCTTCGCGGCCGCTCCTTGCTGCCACGCCACGGGGACGGCGCGCGTTTCCGTCCAATCGAGGATCTGCTCATGCTCAAATTGGCGCTCGTGTTCCTTCTCGTGTCGTTGGTCGCGGGATTCTTTGGCTTCACGAACATTGCTGCCGGAACCGCGACGATCGCGAAATGGCTGTTCGGAATCGCAGTGGTGATTTTCGTGATCCTGCTCGTTCTCGGCCTCATGGCCGGCGAGGTCCTTTTCTGATCGTTCACCATAGGTGGATGTCCTTCCTCTGAACAGCGCAACGCCCGATCGGCTTCGACGATCGGGCGGATAGTGAGGAGGCGAGTATGAGGAGCGGGCTCGCGATCCTTTTGTTCGGAGCTGTGACTTGGGTCGCTTTCGCCACAGGGCATACTGCTGCAGCGCAGCCGATTGGACGAACCGAAACGGTGTCGCCTGAAGGTACCATCGGGGCACCCGGGAAAGTCGATGTGTTGCCTGTGGCGCGGGACGGTGAGATTCGACGACGTCTTCTCGACATTCTGGAGGCTACGGGCTGGTTCCCGACGTTTGAGGTTGCCGTAAGGGACGGGGTCGTCCTCCTGAGTGGTGAGGCCCAAACGGCCGAGGGGCGGCAGTGGGCCGGAAACCTCGCCCGGAATACGCAAGGCGTCGTCGCCGTTGCCAACCGCATGACGATTCGGCCCCCGTCGGCTTGGGATTTCGGATCTGCAAGCGATGGGCTGACGCAGCTGCGCCAGGACTTTCTCCTCGCTCTCCCGTTCTTCTTCCTCGGCGTCATCGTATTGGCTTTCTCAGTACTGGCCAGCTGGCTGGTGGTTCGCGCGACCCGCCGCCTCCTGAGAGACCGCGTGCGATCGCGGCTGATGCGCGGCGTGTTCGCTTGGACGATCGGCACGTTCGTCCTGCTGGCGGGTCTTTACATCGTGCTTCGAGTGTCAGGCCTAACTCAACTCGCGTTGACCGTCGTCGGCGGAACCGGTCTCGTTGGTCTGGCGCTCGGCATAGCCTTTCGCAACATCACCGAGAATTTCCTCGCGAGCATATTCCTCAGCATGCAGCGCCCGTTCGAGACGGGCGACCTGATCGAGGTCGCGGGCGAGACCGGCTACGTGCAGCAGCTGAACGTGCGGGCCACGATCCTCATGACTTTAGACGGCAACATCGTGCAGGTGCCCAACGCCACGATGTATAAGGAGTCCATTCGCAATTTCACCGCCAGCCCGAACAGGCGAGAAGAGTTCACGATAGGGGTCGGCTACGATGACGCGATAGACAAGGTCCAGGAAATCGCTCTTGCGGTCATGGCCCAGCACCCGGCGATCCTGCAGGAGCCTGAACCGCTCGTCCTCGCCGACGCTCTTGGTAAAGCGACCGTCGACATGAAGATCTACTTCTGGTTCAACGGCAGCGAACACAACAATCTCAAGGTGCGTTCGTCGGTCATTCGACTCGTCAAACGCGCCTTCCAGATGAGGGGAGTCACCATGCCGGACGAGGCCCGCGAGGTGATATTTCCGCAAAATGTTCCGGTCGTTCTCCTCGATTCGAAGGAGGCGGGTGCGGAGGCGCCCGTTTCGCGCGACACGCGCCCTGTCGAGCCGAGCGACGCGGTGTCCACGCAAGCCGAAGCGGGCCTGTCCAGCGATGCCGGGACCCTGAGGGCGCAGGCGCGCGGTCTGTCCCCGACCGGCTCCGGCGACAATCTCCTGAAGCCGGAGACGACGAACCGCGGTCGGTGACCTCGCCAAACGGCGCATGCGGCGCCCCCGCTTGAATGCGGTTGTGACAGAAACGGAGGCCGTCCGGTGTTTTTTTCCGATTGGGCGGATCTGGGGCGAATCGTTGCGGTCGGAACGCTCGCCTATGCGGCGCTGATTGTTTTTCTGAGACTGTCGGGTAAGCGAACCCTGACGAAATTGAACGCGTTCGATCTTGTCGTAACGGTGGCCCTCGGCTCGACCCTGTCGTCGGTTTTGCTCGACAAGTCGATCACCTTAGCCGAGGGGGCGGTGGCATTCGGCCTGTTGATTCTGCTGCAATATATCCTGACCTGGAGTTCCGTCCGATGGCGACCGTTCGAGAAGGCCGTCAAATCCGAACCGACATTGCTGTTTCATCGCGGTGAGTTCCTGAGCGAGGCAATGCGTCGGCAACGGATCACACAGAGCGAAGTGCTATCGGCGGTGCGCTCGAGTGGCAAGGGCGACATTCAAGGCATACGAGCGTTGGTGCTGGAGAATGACGGCTCGCTAAGCGTCATTCCGGAGTCGTCGAACGAGGGCGAAGTGACGCTGAAATGATGGCTGAAGCGCGATAGCGGCGGTTGAACCGGGGCCGGGCGGCGTCGTTAACCTGGTGAAAGCGCAGGTCGAATACAGGGCAGGAGGTAAGCGAATGTGGCTGACGGCGAGCGTGTGGGGCAATGCGTTGCTGATCGCAGCGGCCGGGGCGGCGTTGGTCATGGCCGCTGCCTTCGGGCGCGCCGTGGGGGAGTCTCCGGCCGGAAACAGGCTCCTCCGCTGGTCACCCCTGGGAGTGGCGTTCGTCGTCGTCGCCTATGTCGGAGTCGCGCTGGTTACGACCCCGCGCACGCCGCCGGAATCGTGCATCTACAGCAGTGAGCACCCATCCGGTTGCCAGGAGGGTGTGGCGTCGCCTTCGCGGGGCCCGTCGATCTAGGGTGCGAAGAGCCGGCGCGCGGTTGCCCCGACGATCGAGGCCTGTATGACCACCGAGAACATCACGACGACATAGGTGGCGAGTACGATAACGTGTTTTTCAGGCCCGCCAGGCAATGCGAGCGCGAGCGCGATCGAGATGCCGCCGCGCACGCCGCCGACCACCAGGATGGAATAGGACCCGGGCGGCAGGCTTTTCCCGCGCCTCAACGCCAGCATGGGAAGGCCCACGGAGATTGCCCGTGCGACGAGGGTCAGCGGCACAGCCACCACGCCCACGAAGAGGAGGCGCCAATCCTCCAGGATCACGATGACCTCGATGCCGATGAGAAGGAACAGCACGGCGTTCAGGGTCTCGTCGATCAGCGACCAGAACTTGTTCACGTGATCGCGCGTATTGTCGCTCATGGCGAGGCGCCGGCCGTGATTGCCGATGATGAGCCCGGCGACCGCCATGGCGATCGGGCCGTTGACTCCGAGACTGTGGGCCAGGGCATAGCCGCCCATCACCAGGGCGAGGGTGATGAGGACCTCGAGATTGTGGTCGTCGATTGACCGCAAGGCCAGGAAGGCCGCCCAGCCGGCGATGAAGCCCAGTGCCGCGCCGCCCAGGGCCTCGACGGCAAACAGCCGGCCCGCTCCCGCCACGCTCACTTCTTCCGCCCCCGTCGCCATGCCCAGAAGCAGGGTGAACACCACGATACCGACACCGTCGTTGAACAGGCTCTCGCCGGCTACCGTCGCTTCCAGGGTGGCCGGGACTTTGGCCGACTTCAGGATCCCCAGGACGGCAACGGGATCGGTCGGGCTGATCAGCGCGCCGAAGACCAGGCACCAGATCAGCGGCAGGCCCAGGCCGGCCAGCCCGAGCGCCAGCCAGGCCGCGCCGCCGATCAGGGCGGTCGACGCGAGCACGCCACAAACGGTGATGAGGCCGATCGCCCAGGCCGAGCGCCGCATCGTCTGGAGGTCGATGTGCAGGGCGCCGGCGAACAGCAGGAACGACAGGAGTCCGTCCATGACCGTCGCGTGGAAATCGATGGACCTGATGCTCTCTACGAGTTCGCGTGCGTGCGATAGCCCGGGCCACAGGGCGTTCACGGCGACGATGGCCAGAGAGGCCAGGGCGCCCATGATGGTCAGGCCGGTCGTCTGGCGCAGTCCGATGAAGCGGTGATTGACGTATCCGAACACGGCCGCGCAGACGACGACCGCCGCTGCGAGGTCGAAGGGCCCGACCGCGCTCACCTGGCGTCGCTCAGCCGTTCTCGAAGCGAACGTCGCAGCCCCACAAGCCGCGCGCGGTCCTTGCCTTCCGCGGCGGCGATCACGGCGTCGAGTACCGGGGCGAGCGCCTCCAGCACATCGGTGTCGGAACCGGCATAGTGCGCAACGGCAGCGAACGCGCCAACCGCGACCGCTTCGAAGGAGACCGGCTCCGCGACAATGCGCAGCCGGCCCTCGTCGTCATGGCGGTAGCTCGAGGGCGTCCTGCGTTCGGCCAGCCTGACCAGGGCCTCGCGCAGCCGGTCGATGCAGTAGAGCGCGGTCGTCGGGTCGTTGATGCCGGGGGAGAGGGCTCGCTGGGCGATCTCCACGATCCGGCGGACGGAGAAATCGAGGTCCTGATAGGGGGTGCGTTCGATCCCTACGATGAGGGTCGAGCGCAACGCGTCTGTCTGATCCTCGGGGAGGGAAGTCGCCGCGAGGACGCGCAGCAACACATCGCGCTCGGTCACGAAGCTCCCGGGCCGCGTCACAACGCTGACGATCAAATCCTCTTCGGTTGCCAGCCGAAGCAGCGCGGCGCTGTCGACGGACTGAACGTAGCCACTCGCCTTCGGGCGAATGACGTACCCCTGATCGAATTCGGGCGGCTCGACGTCCGTCGCGGGTTCCTCATCCCCCAGCCTCTCCGGGAACAGACGATCGATCGTTGCAGCGGTTTCATCCGCCAGGGATGCGAGCAGCGTCTCGATACGGATCGAACTGGCGGTGTGGTGGATGAAGTAGATCAGCACGGCGAGACCGGCCACGGCGAGAACGACACCGATTGCCACGGCGAGATGTGGCACGAAGCTAGACCCCTCGACGCCTTTCACGGTGCGCAGCACGAGCAGGCAATAGACGAAGGTGCTGATGAAAGTGCCGAGCACCAGCTGATTGCCACGGTCGCGCATGAAATTGCGCAACAAGCGCGGACCGAACTGCGAGGAGGCGAGCTGCAGCGTCAGCATGGTGATCGAGAAAGTGAGGCCTGCGACCGTGATCATGGAGGTCGCCACCGCCGACAGGATGGCGCGCGCACCCTCCGGCCCGAAGAGATAAATGAACTCGAAGCGCCCGTAGGCGTCAGCCTCCATCGCCGCGTCCAGTTGGACCGCCGCGAACGAAAGGATCACCGCGCCAGCGGCCATGAGGCTGGGCAGGAACCAGAAGCTGCCCCGCAGGCGCTCCCAGATGGAGACGAGCCGGGTGACGGACAGAAATGCGCGCATCGGGTTTCAACGCGCGAAGCCGCCAAATGCTCCCGGGGCGTGATTCTCTCGAGAAAGAGCGTCTACGCGCGCGCCGGCAGCGCGCCTTTGGCCGCGCGAATCTCGGCGACGGCGCGGTCCCAGGCGGCGAGCCGTTCGGGGCCGGCCGGATGGGTGTCGAGCAGGCCGGTGTCCTTCCGTCCCGACGCACGCGCCATGGTGACCAGCAGCCCGCGCGCCTGGTCGAGGTCTACGTTCGAGCGATAGAGAACCACGGCCGCGAGATAGTCCGCCTCGCGCTCCTGCTCCTTGGAGTAGGAGATGCGGCCGATCGCGCCGCCGACTTTGGCACCGGTATCCATTGCCGAGCGCGTGACCTGGCCGGCATAGGGGCTCCTGTAGGAGGCGGCGGCGCCGGCAGCGCCCAGCAGGATGGCGCCGATCAGGGCGCCGGTCATAGTGTTGCGCTGGTTCGTGGCGATGTGGTTCGCCGCCTGGTGGCCCATCTCATGCGCGAAGACCAGGCAGACCTCCTCCTCGTTCGCGGCATACTCGACGACCCCGCGGTTGATGAAGATCGACCCGTTGGCGCCTGCACCAGCGTTGATCGAGCGGTTCGCCGATGCGGTCACCTGCCAGTTGCATACGCCGACGTTCATCTCGCGGCACGTCTGTTCGGCCGTCGGACGGATGCGGTCCAGAGCCGAGCGCATGATCTCGTCGACCTGTTCGTCGGTCAGCGCGCGACGCGCCGGCGGGCCACCGGCACCCTGCACCTCGCTCTGCGCCAGGCTGAGATGATTGTCGCTGACCCGCGGCAGCTGGTGCACCGCCCCGGCACAGCCGCATACCATGCAAGCGCCTCCGAGCGCGAAGAACGATCTCCGATTCATGGACTCCCCCGAACGCCGCCGCCGGTTGCATACTGCATAGAGATGCTACCGGGAGGAGGGTCGGGGAGTCAACGAGCTGGGTGCTCTACCGACCATGCTCCCCCGCCAGATTGGCGGGCCTCATGATCAGGAAAGCCGCGAGCGCGATCAGCATGAGGACGGCGACGGCGAGGAAGGCGAGGCCCCAGGCCATTGGCGACATGCCGCCCGCGAGGTCGAGCGTCCAGCCGACGACCAGCGGGCCGACGAAGCCGCCCGCGTAGCCTAGGGTCGAGTGCACCGCCAAAGTGGCGCCGCGCCGCGTCGGCTCGGCGTTGCCGGCCGCGCCCGCCGTGACCGACGAGGAATCCAGCCACACGACGATGCCGTAGGCGATCACCAGGAACACCGCCAGCCAGTAGCCGGTCGATCCGGCGAAGCCCAGGATCGCGGCAAACCCGATCGACAGGATCATTGCGGTGGCGACGAGGCGGCGGCGGCCGAAGCGGATCGAGGCCTCGTTGCCCAGCACGCTGGCGAAGGTGCCGAGCAGCGCCATTACGGTAACCACCAGCGCGGGCGACAGCGTGCCCTCGGTGACGCCGGTGCTGCCCGCGACGAAGGCCAGGAACGCCACGCCCCAGCCGCGCAGCGCGCTCATCTCGAGGGTGTGGACGCAGTAGACGACCGAATAGGCGAAAGCCGACCTGTTGCGCACGACCGGCCGGAAGTCGAACAGTGCCCCCTGCGCTTTCGCGCGCGGCGCCGGCGGCTTCGACGGGACCGACAGCGCCACCATCGTCCAGGCGACCGCGGCGGTGACGGCGGCGAAGACGAAGGTCCAGCGCCAGCCGAGCTGGTCGGCCAGCACGTCGCCCAGCAGGTACGACACGGCTCCCGATATCCCGATGCTCGCCGCATGCCCCGTGACGGCGCGCGACATGAGTTTGGAATCGACCTGGTCGGCCAGCAGCTTGAGACCGGTCATGTAGGTGCCCGCCCAGCCGATGCCCGCCAGCGCCCGGGTGGCGAAGGCCGACCAGAAGCCGTCGGCGAACAGACCGAACATCAGGTGGCCCGCGACCGTGCAGGCGACGCCGAACAGATAAACCCTCTTGCCGTCGATCCGGTCGGTGAGCGTGACCAGCACCGGCACCGCCACCATGTACGCGCCGAAGAAGATCGCCGTGATCCAGCCCGCCTCGCTGTTCGACAGGCTCCAGCGCTGCATCATCTGCGGCAGCAGCGCGGGCCAGAAGCCGGCGCCGATCTGTACGAAGATCTGCGCCGCGCAGACGATCGCGACCAGGCGTGCGCCGGACAGCGTCTTAGTCGGCATGGCTCGCGTGCACCGCAGGCAGCGGGATCATCCAGAGTCCCACGAACGCCGCGATGCACAGCGCGGAGGATATGAGCAGGACCCCGGCGCCGAGCCAGTCGATCAGGAGGGCGAACACCAGGGGCGCTCCGGCCGACAGGAAGCGCGACGGTGCGCCCAGCAGACCCAGGCGATAGCCGTAGCTCTTGGGGCCGTAGAGCGCGAGTGGCACCGTGCCGCGCGCAATGGTGAGCACGCCGTTGCCCATCCCGTGCAGTACCGCGAAAATGCTGGCCGCGACGCCGCCGCCCAGGCTGAGCAGGATCGCGCTGCCCACCGGATGCGTCGTGGTGGCGAGGCGGCCGGAGGTCAGTGGATGCAGGCGCCGCAGCGGCCCGGCCTCCAGCATGCGCGCCGCCACCTGGGCCGGCCCGATCAGGGCGCCCGCGGCGATGGCCTGGGTGGGTGTGGCGCCTGCCGCTTCCATGATGCGCGGGAAGTGGGCCGCCATCCCGGCCGTGACGATCCACGCCGCCGAGAAGGCGATGGCCAGCAGCACCATCGTGCGGTCGAACGGCACCGGCTCGTCGACCGCCTTCAGCGTGGCCGCGAGATCGGTCGGCCGCGGCAGCATCAGGAAATTGCAGGGCAGGCCGATAACGATATGCGCGGCGGCCCACAACAGGCAGGTCTCGCGCCAGCCGATTTCGGCGGCGCCCCAGGCGGTGAGTGGCCAGGCGACGGTGCTTGCGAAGCCCGCCAGAAGCGTGATGCCGGTGATCGCGCCGCGCGCGTCCTTTCCGTAGAGGCGTCCCAGTGCGCCGAATGCGGCGTCGTAGAGGCCGAGGCCCATGCCGATGCCAAGCAGCATCCACGCGACGGCGAAGGGCAGGAACGAATGGGCCTGCGACAGCAGCACCAGTGCCGTCGCGAACAGGAGGCTCGAGGCCGACAGCACGCCGTTGCCGCCGGCGCGGTCGATCATGCGGCCGACCTTCGGACCGATCACCGCCGAGATGATCAGCGCGGCGGAGAAAGTGCCGAAGAACAGGTTGGTCGATATCCCGATGTCGCGCGAGATCTCGTCCGCCAACACCGCCGGCAGATAGTAGGTCGAGCCCCAGGCCAGCGTCTGCGCCGTCCCCAGGACGATGATCGTGGAAAGCCGGCGGCGATCCATCAGGTGGCTTTGGAGCCGGCGCAGCAAACGGTGGCGGCGGGCGCCGGCTTGGCGGGCGCACAGCAACCCGCCGCCGCCGTCGCAGGCGTGGCCGATGCGGGCGCGCCGTTGCAGACACCGGTTTCCGGCAGCACCAGCTCGACCCGGCGGGCCGCGTCATGGTCGCCCGCCAGTTCGGCGGCGATCGAACGGACCTGCTCGTAGCCCGTCATCATTAGGAAGGTAGGCGCGCGGCCGTACGACTTCATGCCGGCGAAGTAGAAGCCCGCCTCGGGCTGCGCCAGTTCGCGCGCGCCGTGAGGCCGCACGGAGCCGCAGCTATGTTCGTTGGGGTCGATCAGCGGCGCCAGCGCAGGCGGACATTCCAGCGCCGGATCGAGCGACAGCCGGATCTCGCGCAGGAAGTCGAGGTCGGGCCGGAAGCCGGTCGAGACGACCAACTCGTCGACGGCAACGTGGCGGCCGGGGCAGCCCGCGCCCGCGACGACGATCCGGTCGCCCTCGCGCGCGATGCGGTTCACCCGGAAGCCGCTCTCGATCGTCACGCGGCCGCTCGCCACCAGCGCGGCGAAGGCGGTGCCCAGCGCGCCGCGCGCCGAGAGCTGATCGGCCGCGCCGCCGCCGAACGACTTCTCCGGACTCTCGCCGCGCAGCAGCCAGACGATCTGGGTGGCGGGCTCCTGGTCCTTCAGTTTCGCAAGGTCGATCAGCGTGCCGACGGCGGAATGGCCGGCGCCCAGCACGGCCACGCAGCGGCCGGCATAGCGCGGCCGGTCGCGGCCCAGCACGTCGGGCATGCCGTAAGCGACGCGGTCCTGCGTCTCGCGCTCGCCGATCGCAGGCAGGCCGTTGGCGCCGGCCGGGTTGGGCGTGAACCAGGTGCCGGTGGCATCGATGACGGCGTCGGCGCGCAGCACCTCCGGTCCCTTGCCGTTCTGGTAACGGATCTCGAACGGCGCGGCGTCGCGGCCCCGCGTCTTCACCTTGTCGAAGCCGACGCGGCCGATCGCCGTCACCACGCTCCGGGTCCGGATGTGGTCCTTGAGCGGCGTGCGGGTCGCCAGCGGCTCGAGATACTGCTCCGCCAGCTCGGCACCCGTCGGATAGTGGTCGGGCTGCGGCCGGTTCCAGCCCGCTTGGGAGAGCAGCCGGTCGGCGGCCTTGTCGATATTGTATTCCCAGGGCGAGAACATGCGGACATGGCTCCACTGGCGCACCGCATGGCCGACCGTGGGACCAGCCTCGATCACGACGGGCTCTAGCCCACGTTCCAGCAGATGCGCCGCCGCGGCGAGGCCCACGGGACCGGCGCCGATCACGGCGACCTTCTTCTTCGGAGGGGTGAATGAAGCAGGCATGTTAACCCTCCTATCCTTCTAGAATATTGGAAAGACAAAACGCAACAAAATCGTCATTTAGGCGACGCATGTCCTCTCCGCGGCGGGGCGCACGCCGTCGGCACAGCATTCCTCGGCCAGGTAGGCGAGCAGATCGTGCATCAGCTCGTAGTTGGCGTGACAGACCAGCGTCGCGCCTTCCCTCACCTGCGTGACGAGGCCGACGATCACCAGCGACTTGATGTGATGCGACAAGGTCGAAGCCGCCACATCGAGCTTGGCCTGGAGCCGGCCGACCGGCATGCCTTCGGCACCGGCACGCACAAGGGTCCTGTAGATATTCAACCGGGTTGGATTGCCCAGCGCTTCGAGGCGGGCAGCGGCATCGTCGAGCTTCATGAGCGGAACATAGGGTGCCGTTGGCGCGAGTCAACTGTATTTCCAGAAATATAGAAATAGAGCTGTCTCCCGGGAACATCTCACTCTGTCTTCGGGGGTGCCGGATCGTTTCCGTGCAGGTCGATGTCGTCGAGGAAGCGCCCCAGTGTCGCCAGGCTCGTCTCGTATCCGTGCCGGCGGGCATGATCGGCGAACCGGTGCGGGTCGACGTGCATTTCGCGGATGACGAGGCCCGCGTGGCGCGCTTCAGCGGTACGCCTTCGGTGCAGCTCCGCCCATGCATGGTGAGTGGCGGGGGCCTCGCGGATGAGTTCCCGAAGGGCGTCGTAATCATGCGAGGCCACGAGCGGGACGCGGAAAACGACTGTCGTCATGGAGACTCCATGAGGGCAAGGGATGGCGATGATTGGTATGACATCCGATCGCGCGGCAGGCGTCATTGATCCAGATCATCCTTCGGTGGGGAAGGTCTTCGACAGGCCGCTAGACCACCAGGCTTGCCAGTGCCGCGAGCCCTTCGGGTGGGCTCGCCTGCCAGGGGAGCATGTAGAGTCGCCGGGCAAGTCCCTGCTGGACCCTTGCAATCTGTGCGCGCTCGCCGCGCAGACGTCTGACGAGCAGCGGATCGTGCGTGCCACTCCCCACCAGACTTCGATTGATGACCCACGCATACGGCTCGATGTGCGCACGACGCAGATCCTCCTGCAGCGCGGCGGCCTCCGACACCGGCGTGGTCTCAGGGAGTGAGACCAGGATGATGCGCGAGTAGTCGGGATCCTGGAGCCGCATGAGGGGCGTCACGACCCGGCCGTGGGCGTGGGTCCCGATGCTCCGTGTCATTTCCCGATGGTAGGCGCCGGCGGCATCCATCAGCAGCAGCGTGTGGCCAGTCGGCGCGGTATCGAGCACGACGAAGGCGCTGCGGGCCTCCATCACGATGCGCGAGAAGGCATGGAAGACCGCGACTTCCTCTGTGCAGGGCGAAGCGAGGTCCTCGCGCAGCAGGGCGAGCCCCGCCTCGTCGAGATCCGCGGCGCGGGACGCCATGACCTTGGCGATGTAGCGCTGCGTTTCCTCGCGAGGATTGATCCGGTCGACCCGGAGGCCATCCATCGTCGCGCCAAGCGTCGACGCGACATGAGCGGCGGGGTCGGTGGTGCTGAGGTGAACGCCGTGTCCCCGCTTCACCAGCCCCACCGCCAGCGCAGCGGCGATTGTGGTCTTTCCAACGCCGCCCTTGCCCATGACCATGATCAGCCCGCGGCCTGCCGATGCGAGTTCGTCGACCAGCCGACCCAACCCGGGCATCGCGGGCGCCGCCGGCGGCTCGTCCGCGACGGCTTTCGCCGGGTGTTCCGGCTCCCCGCCTAGCACCTGTCGAAGCGCGTCCAGTCCAACCATGTCGAAGGACCGCAGCGGGATCCGGTCCTGCGGCAGCGGTTGCAGGGACTCCGGCAGGTTGTCGAGGACCTGGCGGCCGAGCGTCTCGATCGATCGCGCCACTGCATCGCCGGGATCGGTCGCCGCAAAGACTCCGTTGATCGCGAGGTACTGGTTGGCGAGCCCCAACGCCCTGAGCTCGGCACTGGTCCGCGCGGCCTCGCGCATGGCGCCGCGGTCGGGGCGACTGACCAGCACGATGGTCGTGCTTTTCACGTCGCCCAGGGTGGCCAGCGCCGCCTGGAAGCGCTCCTCCTGCATCTTGAGGCCGGAATGCGGGCCGAGGCACGAGGCGCCTCGGTCGTTCCCTTTCAGGAACCCGGTCCAGGCCCGGGGCAGGCTGAGCAGGCGCAGCGTGTGCCCGGTGGGCGCGGTATCGAACACGACGTGATCGAACGCCTCGGCGCGAGTGGCCAGCAAACCGACGAACTCGTCGAAGGCGGCGATCTCGGTCGTGCAGGCGCCGGAAAGTTGTTCGCGCACGGCGGCGCGGTCGGCATCCGTGGCATCCTTCCCGAGCTGTTCCAGGACGCGTTGCCGGTAGGCTTCCGCCGCGGCCTCGGGATCGATATTCATCGCCGACAGGCCGGGCGCGCCGGGCACCGGCCGCGGCGCGTTCGACAGCGTCGTGGCGAACATCTCGTCCAGATTCGACGCCGGGTCGGTGCTGATCAGGAGAACAGATCTCCCACGATCGGCGAGCGCGAGGGCTGTGGCGCAGGCGAGCGTCGTTTTCCCGACACCGCCCTTGCCGGTGAAGAACAGGTGGCGCGTGGGCGCCGCGAGGAGTCCGAGCGGGATACTGGCTGACATGTCTTCACTCCGGGCATGGGCGCCCTGCGAGTCGTGAAGGAGACACAAGATCACCTGTCGCGCCTTGCGCCAGCGCAAGGCCGACGCCTGTTCGACCGGCTCAGGCCGCGCGGCCGACCGTCCGGATTTCGCCCCGGTGGGCCGGCAGCAGGAAGGTGATGATCCAGCAGGCCAGCAGCATCGCCGCCGAGCCGCCGAGGCAGAAGCCGATGCCGCCCCATTGGTAGAAGAGTCCGGAGAGGAGCGTGCCGGCGAGGCGCCCGCAGGCGTTGGCGGCATAGTAGAAGCCCACATCCTCGGCCGCCTTCTCCGACCCCGCATAGGCCAGGATCAGGTACGAGTGCAGCGAGGAGTTGACGGCGAAGGGCAGGGCGAACAGCGCCAATCCCACCACGACGACGAGATCGGGGCGCAGGTCGAGCGCACTGTTCAGGACGAGCGCGATCGCCAGCGGCACGGCGAGCAGGAGGCCCGCCCAGAGGCGCGCCCCCGGCACTTCGCGGCTGAGCCCGTCGGCGCTGCGCGGGACCAGGGCGGGGGCAACGGCCTGCAGGCCGCCATAGGCGATCGTCCAGGCGGCGAGGAACGCGCCCACCTCCACGAACCGCCAGCCCGAGGCGTAGAGGAACACCGGCAGGCCGACGACGAACCAGACGTCGCGCGCCCCGAACATGAAGACGCGCGCGGCCGCCAGCAGGTTGACGCCCGCCGACTTGGCGAACAGCTCGCGCATGGTCTTCGACGCCTTGGCCTTGCCGAGGTCGCGCGGCAGCAGCAGCAGACCGGCGAGGAGGACGAGGAGCAGCGCCCCGGCCATCAGCCAGAGCGCCGCGCGGAAGCCTGCCGCCTCGAGCAGCAGGCCACCCACGAAGAAGCCAATGCCCTTCATCGCGTTCTTCGAGCCGGTGAACCACGCCACCCACTTGAAGAGACGGCCCGCGCCGTCGCCCGCCGTCGCCTTGATGGCCGACTTGGAGGCGGTCTTGGTGAAGTCCTTGGCGAGCCCGGCCAGGCCCTGCGCGACGACGACCCACGCAACGGAGAGAAGGGGGCTCCACGCCGGATCGAGCGCCGACAGCAGGAACAGGCTCGCGATCTGCAGCAGCTGGCCGGTCATCATCATGCGCGGGATGCCGAAGCGTGTCGCCAACCAGCCGCCGGCCAGATTGGCGACGATGCCGGCGAACTCGTAGAGCAGGAACAGGAAGGCGAGCATGAACGGCGAGTAGCCGAGCCCGAAGAAATGCAGCAGCACGAGCATGCGCAGCGCGCCGTCGACCAGGGTGAAGCCCCAGTACGACGCGGTGACGATCAGGTAGTCGCGCGTCGACGTGCCCATCAGGCGCCTGCTTCAATCACCATCCGGGCGAGATCGACCATGCGGCAGACATAGCCGATCTCGTTGTCGTACCAGGCGTAGACCTTGAGCAGCGTGCCGTCGGTCACCATGGTGCTGGGGGCATCGACGATCGAGCTGCGCGTGTCATTGCAATAATCCGCCGACACCAGGGGCCGCGTCTCGTAGCCCAGGATGCCGGCCAGCGGTCCTTTGGCCGCTTCCTGGAAGAGCGCGTTGACCTCGGCCTCCGTGGTGGAGCGATTCAGCTCGAACACGCAGTCGGTCAGGCTGGCGTTGAGCACTGGCGCGCGGACGGCGTGGCCGTTCAGCTTGCCCTTGAGTTCGGGGTAGATGACCGTGATCGCCGTGGCGCTGCCGGTGGTCGTCGGCTGCAGCGACAGCATGGCCGAGCGCGCGCGGCGCAGGTCCTTGTGCGGCGCATCGACGACGACGTTGGTGTTGGTCGGGGCATGGATCGTCGTGATCTGGCCATGCCGGATGCCGATCGATTCGTGCACGACCTTGACCACGGGTGCGAGGCAATTGGTGGTGCAGGAGGCCGCCGTCAGCAGGTGATGACGGGCCGGCTCGTAGAGATGGTCGTTGACGCCCAGCACGAGGTTGAGCGCCCGCTCGTCCTTGACCGGCGCCGCGACGATGACCTTCTTCACGCCACGATCGAAGTAGGCCTGCAGCTGCTCCGGCTTCAGGAACTTGCCGGTGCATTCGAGCACCATCTCGCAGCCGAGGTCACCCCAGGCCACGTCTCCGGGCGAGGCGGCGGCGCTGAAGCCCAGATAGGTGCCGCCCACCCCCATACCGCGCTCGCCATCGAGTTCGAAGGAGGTGTGCCAGCGGCCGTGCATGCTGTCGAATTCGAGAAGATGCGCGGTCGCGGCCGCACCGCCCTTGATCTCGTTTACGTGGATGACCTCAAGGCGGTTGCCGCGCCGAGGATCGTCCAGCGGGCGCTGTATGCCTCCGAACGCAGCGCGCAGTGCGAGGCGTCCCATGCGACCCATGCCGTTGATTCCGACTTTCATGGCCTGTCCTGCCTACTTACGCCGGTGCTTTTGCAGAGTCGCCGATCTCGTCGAGCCGCTTCTTGAGCGCCATCCGGTCGAGCGACGCATAGGGAAGGTTGACGAAGATCTCGAGGCGCCGGCGGATCATGCCGTAGAGTTCGTTGATCATGGTGGCGCGCTCCACCTCCGATCCCATGAACTTGGCGGGATCGGGCAGCGGCCAGGCGCCCGTGACCGGCCGCTCGCCGAAGTCGGGGCACTGCTGGCCCTGCAGGACGTCACAGAGCGTGATGACGAAATCCATGCGCGGGGCGTTCGGTCCGGTGAACTCGTCCCACGACTTGCAGCGCAAGCCCTCAACCTCGTGACCGAGGGCGCGAAGCTTGGCCAGCACCTCCGGCATCGGCTGTCCCGCCGGATCGGAGCCGGCGGAGTAGGCATTGAACTTGCCCTTGCCTACCTGCTCGAGGATCGCCTCGGCCATGAGCGATCGGGCGGAATTGTGCGTGCACAGGAACAGGACGTTGAAGGCGGGGGTCATGTGAACCTCGGGTTGATCCTCGGGCAGGAGTCGCGCCAGGTCGCCACAGAGGTCCGGTCGTCCGCCACAGCACGTCTCCGTCAGGAAGCTGAAGAGCGCGCGCAAACCGGCGAAGCGGACCGCGTAGATGATGTTGCGGCCCTGCCGGGTGGACTGGACGAGGCCGGACTGTTCGAGAGCGGCCAGATGGAACGACAGCGTCGAGGGCACCTGCCCCAGGGCGCTGGCGAGTTCGCCAGCCGCCATGCCGGAAGCGCCCTTGGTCGCCAGAATCCGCATCAGGTTGAGGCGGGTTTCCTGCGAAAGGGCACTGAATCCGGCAGCGGCGTCGGACGATTCCATAATTCTCGAATAATCCAAAAATGTGACATACGTATTACTCAGTTGGCCGTTAGGAGTCGATGGCGAACCTCGGCAGATCGATCCGGAGACGACCCGCATGTCCCTATTCGAGCGTTACCTGACCCTGTGGGTCGCCCTGTGCATCGTCGTCGGCATCGCGCTGGGACACTTCTTTCCCGCCCTGTTCCACGCCGTCGGCACGGCGGAGGTGGCGCACGTCAACCTGCCCGTCGCGGCGCTGATCTGGCTGATGATCATCCCAATGCTGATCAAGGTCGATTTCGCCGCCATGGCCGAGGTGCGCACGCATTGGCGGGGCATCGGTGTGACGCTGTTCATCAACTGGGCGGTGAAGCCGTTCTCGATGGCCCTGCTGGGCTGGCTGTTCGTGGGCTATCTGTTCAGGCCTTGGCTGCCGGCCGACCAGATCGAGAGCTACATCGCCGGGCTCATCCTGCTGGCTGCGGCGCCCTGCACCGCGATGGTGTTCGTGTGGAGCAACCTGTCGGACGGCGAGCCCGACTTCACGCTGACCCAGGTGGCGCTGAACGACACGATCATGCTCGTGGCCTTCGCGCCTATCGTCGGGCTGCTGCTGGGTCTCTCGGCGATCGTCGTACCGTGGCCGACGCTGCTGCTGTCGGTCGTGCTCTACATCCTCGTGCCCGTGGTGCTCGCCCAATTCCTGCGCCGTGCGGCGCTGGCGAAGGGCGGCCAGGCGGGGCTCGACCGGCTGCTGGCGCGTCTGCAGCCCGCCTCGCTGGTTGCGTTGCTGGCGACGCTCGTCCTGCTGTTCGGCTTCCAGGGTGAGCAGATCATCGCGCAGCCGCTGATCATCGCCCTGCTGGCCGTGCCGATCCTGATCCAGGTCTATTTCAACTCGGGCCTCGCCTATCTGCTCAACCGCGCGGCCGGCGAGGACCATCGGATCGCCGCGCCCTCGGCACTGATTGGCGCCAGCAACTTCTTCGAACTCGCGGTCGCGGCCGCCATCAGCCTGTTCGGCTTCTCCTCAGGCGCGGCGCTGGCCACCGTGGTCGGCGTCCTCATCGAAGTGCCGGTCATGCTGTCGGTGGTGAAGATCGTGAACGCCAGCAAGGGCTGGTACGAGTCCGGCGCCGCGGTGTCGCGTCGGCGTTGAGGGACGCTATGGCTTCGAGCGCTTCCAGGGAAAGAACAGCTGCATCCCAGGCTGGAGCAGATCCCTGCGCGGCAGAAAGAGGCTCGCGACGAGGGCGACGCCCATGCTCCCCAACCACAACCAGAAGCCCAAATCGTGACTCACGATGCGACCGCCTGTCCAGCCGTTCGAGTGGAACTCGACGCGGAGGTGCCAGGGCGCGACCGCCAGACTCGCGGCGCACCACAGCAGGCCCGCCGACCGCGCTCTCCTGAACCAGAGCGTGGCCCATCCCATGAAGAGCAGGACGTTGGCCCACCAGGTGAAGAAGCCGTATTCCCCGCCGGTGTTGATCTCGGCAGGCCAGAGGAGGGCGCCGAACAACAAGGCTGCGAAGGCCGATTCGCATGTCATTCGGTCGTTGAAATGACAGAGGGCGGTTTGCGTCAGGCATGCCGCATAGAGGACGACGCTCAGGAACAGCAGAGGTCGGACGGCATCGACCGGCTTAGAGCCCATGACAGGTTGTCCCGATCATCGTTCCGGCTTGACGTTAGCGGGCTCCGGGGTTGCCCGCTAGGGCATACGTTGCTCACTGCGGAACCGTCGCCGCGCTGGCGGTTTCCCGGTGCGCGTCGGCTGCTATCCTCTGCCCGCGACAGGGAGCGTGAAGGACAATGGATTTTCAGGAACTGGTGCACAGCCGCCGCAGCACGCGCGGCTTCAAGGACAGGCCGGTGCCGAAGGCGGTGATCGCCGAGATCATCGAGGACGCCAAGCGCGCGCCGTCTTCGATGAACAGCCAGCCTTGGCATGTCCATGTCCTGACCGGCGCGCCGCTCGACGAGGTGCGTCGCCGCAACATGGAGGAGATGGTGGCGGGCAAGCCGTCGAAGCGTGACATCTTCACCCATGGCCCCTACGAGGGCGCCCATCGCGAGCGCCAGGTCGGCGTCGCCAAGCAGCTGTTCGCCGCCATGGGCATCGCGCGCGACGACAAGGCGATGCGCCAGGACTGGGTGCTGCGCGGCTTCCGACAGTTCGACGCGCCGGTCTCGCTGGTGCTCACTTACGACCGCGTGCTCGATCCTGGCGCCACCTGCCATTTCGATCTCGGCGCGCTGTGCTACGGCATCGTGCTGGCCGCCTGGGACCGCGGCATTGGCGCCGTGGTGAACGGGCAGGGCATCGCGCGCTCCGACATCGTGCGCGAGGTGGCGAGCATCCCCGACGACGAGGCGATCATGACCTGCGTCGCCTTGGGCTATCCCGACGACAGGTTTCCGGCCAACGCCGTGAAATCGGAGCGGACGCCCGCCGAGGCTTTCGTGCGCTACGTCGGGTTCGACTGAAAGCGCGTCTCTAGCTCGAGGCGTTGCTCGTGCAGTTGGAGACGGCCTGGAGGACGGCCTCCATCGACTGGCGGGACAGGTCCCAGGTGTAGGTATTGCCGGCCAACGAGACTTCGAGCCGCTTAGCCGCCATGAAGCGGTCGACGGTCGCATAGTCGAGTGGCACCGAAGCGCGATTCTTGTCGGCAGCGTTCGGGACGATCTGGATGGGCGGCTTGCCGTCGAAGCGGATCCGTAACGGTGTCTTGCCGCTGCCGTCGACGCCCGGCACGCTCATGAAATGCTGGCGGTCGGCAGTGAAGGCGATGCGCAGCAGGCTGGCGCCGCTGCCCTTGCTCGCGGCACAGCGGTGGAACTTGCCGCCCTGGCTGATCTTGAGGATGGTGAAGGTGCCGACCTTGCCGACCTGCTGTTCGTGCCACTGCGCCGACGCGGTCGGCGCGAAGAAGATGACGGAAACGGCCGCGCAGAAGGCACTCGCGGCCTTCGGTGCATTTGCTCTGTAACGCATAGACTGACGATCTCCCCGAGTTCGTGCGCCCCGCACGCACGCCGGCCGACTCTACAAGGAGGCGAACCGGCCGACAACAATTGCAACCGGAAGGAACGCGCCCTTCAGCCGCGGCCCATCGCGTAGAACTCCGGGTTCGGGCGCATGCTGGTGACGTTGGCCATGCGATTGGACAGGCCGAAGAAGGCGGCGATGGCGGCGATGTCCCAGACGTCTTCCTCATCGAAGCCGTGCTTCTTCAGCGTCTCGATGTCGTCGTCGCCAACCTGGTGGGCGGACTGGCTCACCTTCACCGCGAAGTCGAGCATCGCTTTCTGGCGCGGCGAGATGTCGGCCTTGCGGTAGTTGATCGCGACCTGGTCGGCGATCAGAGGGTCCTTGGCGCGGATGCGCAGGATCGCGCCATGGGCGATCACGCAATACTGGCACTGATTGAGGTTCGAGGTCGCCACGACGATCATCTCGCGCTCGGCCTTGCTGAGGTTGCCGGGCTTGTCCATCAGCGCATCGTGGTAGGCGAAGAAGGCGCGGAATTCCTCTGGGCGATGCGCCAGCACGAGGAAGACGTTGGGAATGAAGCCGGATTTCTCCTGCACCTTCTCGATGCGCGCGCGGATGTCGGCCGGCATGTCGGCGAGGGCGGGCACGGGAAAGCGGCTGATGGCGGGATCTTTGGCGGACATGTCGTTCTCCGGAAAGCTCAAGACGTGTTTGCGCCTCAGCTTTCCTCTTCTTCGTCGCCGCTGTCGAGCCACTCGACGACGCGGACCATGCGCCCGTCCTTGTCGAACACGATCCTGAGGCTGTCATACTCCGTGCCGTCGGGCGTATCCTTGAGATAGTGCCAGTGGGCCACGGTGCCGCTGCCATGGCCGCGCACGCGGATGGCCTTGCCGAACTGGCGTACGACGTCGGCATAGGTCGTTTGGCCCGGCGTCAGCTTCTCGACCGCACCGGCATCGATCGGCTGGCCGATCTCGCGGGCACAGGCGCCGAGCGCTAGCACGCACAGGAGCGCCGCAAGGCTTCCGCGGACCGGCTTGAGGATTTTGGACGGAAGTCGCACCCTGCCTCACAAAGCTGAACCAACACGCACAAGCGTAAGAAAAGTCCAAGGATATGGCGATTTCTTGGCGCCCTGACAGTTCGGTGGGCGAGGCTGACCGTTACCTCAAAGCCTGGGGCGACGGCGGGCGCGGTGGGCACGGTCGAGGCCGGCGCCTTCGTCGTGCTGCCGCCGCCAAACCCGTACCAGGTGGTCGGATTGCAGGCGGCGTCCAATGTGGACAGATAGTATTGCAGCGGACCGCCACCAATGCCGACATTGATGGCGAGGCGGAATTCATTGTCGCTCGGGGCAACATAGGAGTGCGCGATGTTCGTCGATGCCATGCTGAGGGAGAGGCAGTTGAGGTTGGCTGGATGTCGAACGAACGCCCTTTGAAGTCGAGGCCTCACCCATGAGTCTGTCCGGACGGGCGGGTGATATGGCATCGCATCCCGAGGTCTACACAATCGGCCGCATATCGACCGAGTTCTTCCTGCGCGGGTTCGAAGTGATCGGCCAGGTGCACGACGACATACTGGGCGGCATGATCCTCATGACCATGCTGGGCGAGGCACTCGGAAACGCGGGCGCACCCGCGGCGATCGGGATTCGCGAGCTGGCGCGTCGGCTCGATATTCCCTTCGAGACCGTTCGGCGGCAAGTCCACAAACTCGTTCGAAGCCGCGCCTGCCGCGCTGAGGATGGAGGCATATGCCTTGCCCCTTCGTTTCGACGGAGCACGCGTACGAATGCCATGCTGCGCAAGATCCATCTGGAGGCCGTTCGCATGCTCGATGGGCTCAGGCGCATCAGGATCGGGCATTATAAACCGCCCGGCTCGTCCGCCACGTCCCGCACCCTGAGCAAGGAGCAGGCCGTCGTCGTCGCGGCCTCGATCCGTCTTCTGCTAGCGGCCCTGAAAGCGCTGCGGGGCTTCTTCAAGGGCGACCTCATGAGCGGACTGGTGTTCACCGCGATTCGAGCCGCCAACACGAAGCACATCACGAACACCGCGCCCGGCGCCAATAAGGATCTGCTGCCCGACGCCGATCGGCGGCCGGTCAGCATGATGGCGATTTCGAACTCGATGAGGCTTCCCTACGAAACGGTTCGGCGGCACGCCGCAAAATTGATCAGGCAGGGCATGTGCCGGCGTGCCGGCCGCGATGGCCTGGTCGTCCCCACGGCCACATTGCGGGGCATGACGTTCGAAGCTGGTACGGTGGTTCAGCTGGTGTTCGACTTCATGCAGGAACTGCGGACATCCGGCATGAGAGTCTGAGGTCGGGGAACGCCCGCGGCTCTCCCTCGTTGGTGCAGATGGACATCGACGATTTTGCCGGCACCTCGCCGGAATTGCTTCCTGAAACCTATCTCGCCGGCGACCTCGAAGGCTGGGGCGTGGTCGAGCGCGTGACCGGCGGACTGCAGCAGCGCTTCACCGTGAAGGCACAGGGCACTTGGGACGAAGCGGCGCGTATCCTCCACTTTGTGGAGACCTGGACCTTCGACGATGGACGACAAGACACGCTCACCTGGAGGATCTCGAAGCTCGCCTCGGAGCGCTACAGCGGCCAGGAGTCGCGGCTCGACGGCGAAGCCGAGGGCGACAGGGCGGGCTGTGCCTTCCATTGGCGCTATACGCGCGACACGCCGCAGGGCGGTGGCGACGACAAGTCGATGGTTTTGAACTTCAACGACTGGTTCTACCGTATCGACGAACGGGTCGTGATGGTGCGCGGCAGCGCGGGGCGCGCGGGCATTCCCTTCTCCATCCTGCACGCCACCTATCGACGGCTCTGACGGTCAGCCGTTGGCCAGTGTCGCCCTCGTATAGTGGGCGATCATGCGTTCCTCGTCGGTCGGCACGATCCAGGCAGAGACAGCTGAACCGTCGGCGCTGATCCGTCCCCCGCCGGCAAGATTGCGCGCCGGGTCGAGCGTGACGCCGAGCCAGCGACACCCCTGCAGGATCTCGGCGCGGGTGGCTGCATCGTGTTCGCCGATACCGGCCGTGAACACGATGCCGTCGACGCCGCCCAGCGCAGCGGCGAGCGAGCCGATCTCGCGCACAATGCGATAGACGAACAGGTCGATGGCCTCGCGCGCCGCGGGTTCGGTGGAGGCGCGCAGGGTGCGCATATCGGAGGAGATGCCCGACACACCGAGCAGCCCCGATCTGCGATAGAGAAGATCCTCGATCACTGAAAAGCTCAGGCCGCGCTGCTGTGCCAGGTAGAGTAGCACGCCGGGATCGAGCGCCCCCGCCCGCGTTCCCATCATGAGCCCGTCCAGCGCCGTGAAGCCCATCGTGCTGGCGACGCTGCGTCCATCTCTTGTGGCGCAGAGGCTGGCGCCGTTGCCGAGATGGGCGATGATCAGCCGGCCCTGTGCCAGCGCCGGCTGGGTGGCGCGAAGGCGGCTCGTGACGAAATCGTAGGACAGGCCGTGGAAGCCGTAGCGTCGCACGCCGTCCGCGGTCAGCTCGCGCGGCAGGGCGAATTCCTGTGCCAGCATCGGCTGGGTCCGATGGAATGCGGTGTCGAAGCAGGCGATCTGCGGCAGGTGAGGCGCCGCGTCGAGGATCGCCGCGATCGGCGCCAGATTGTGCGGCTGGTGCAAGGGCGCCAGCGGCACCAGCGCTTCGAGTTCGGACACGATCGCCCGGTCGATGCGGACCGGCGCCGCGAACGTCGTGCCGCCATGGACGACGCGATGGCCGAAGGCGAGGACCGGGCGGCCGGCGAGGAGCGCCTGACCCTGCGCCAGGATCTCCACCGTCGCGCCGGGATGGTCGAGCGCGCCGTCCGGCCATTTCCGCTCGGCCACGGTCTGGCCCGCGGCGTCCCGCACCTCGAGGTGCGGACCGACGCCGATCCTCTCGACCTGTCCGCGATAGAGCAGGGCGCCGTCGGCACCGGAATCGTACAGCGCGAACTTGATGCTGGAGGAGCCGGCGTTCAGGACGGCAATGCAGCCGGTCTCGGGCATCGAGGCGGCCTCAGGCGACAATGCTGGCGCCGCCGTCGACATAGACGGTGCCGCCGGTGACGCGATGCGCGAAGGGCGTGGCCAGATAGGCGCAGGTGTAGCCGACATCCATGATGTCCACGAGCTCGCCCAGCGGCGCCTTCTGCGCGGCTTCGTTCAGGAGCAGCTCGAAGTCCTTGAGGCCCGAGGCGGCACGGGTCTTGAGCGGTCCGGGTGAGATCGCATGGATTCGGATGTGGCGGGGCCCGAGCTCGTAGGCCAGGTAGCGGCAGGACGCCTCCAGCGCTGCCTTCACCGGTCCCATGACGTTGTAGTTCGGCACGACCCGGTTGGCACCGTAATAGCTCATGGCGAACATGCTGCCGCCGTCCTTCATCAGCGGCGCCGCGAGGCGCGCCATGCGGATGAAGGAGTGGCAGGAAATATCCATCGCCGTGGCGAAGCCCTCGGCCGAGCAGTCGAGCAGGCCTCCCTGAAGATCTGCCATCGGGGCGAAGGCGATGGAGTGGACCAGCATGTCCAGCTGGCCCCAGCTGTCGGCGATCTGCCGGAACACCGTCTCCAACTGGCCCGGCACCGCCACGTCGAGCGGACCGGTTATCTCCGCGCCCAACTCGCGGGCCAGCGGCTCCACATGGGGCCGCGCCTTCTCGTTCAGCCAGGTGATGGCGAGATCGGCACCGGCTTCGCGAAAGGCCCGGGCGCAGCCATAGGCGATGGACTGGTCGTTGGCGACGCCAACGATCAGGGCCTTCTTGCCCGCCAGGATGGGCCGGATCTGCTCGGTCATGAGGTCCTCAAGAGATCGCGGTGGCGGCGCTGGCCCGGCGCGCCGCCGCCACCAGGGAGGCGACGGCACACGAGGCGAGCCGCGTGGTCAGCGAATCGGCGCGGCTGGTCAGGATGATCGGCACGCGCGCGCCGAGCACGATCCCGGCGGCATCGGCGCCGGCCAGGAAGGTGAGGCTCTTGGCCAGTATGTTGCCGGCCTCGAGGTTTGGAACGATCAGCACGTCGGCACGGCCGGCGACCGGCGAGACGATGTTCTTGATGGACGCGGCCTGGAGGCTGATCGCGTTGTCGAGGGCCAGGGGACCGTCGAGGATGCCCCCCGTGATCTGGCCGCGATCGGCCATCTTGCACAAGGCGGCGGCCTCGATCGTCGAGCCGACCTTCGGGTTGACCGTCTCCGTGGCGCTCAGGATCGCGACGCACGGGTGGGGGATGCCCAGCGCATGCGCGAGGTCGATGGCGTTCTGCACGATGTCGACCTTTTCCTCGAGCGTCGGCGCGATGTTCACGGCGGCGTCCGAGATGATCAGCGCCTGCTGATGACGGGGCACGTCCATGACGAAGCAGTGGCTGATGCGCCGGGCCGTGCGGATGCCGGTCGCGCCCGAGACGACGGCGCCCATTAGCTCGTCGGTATGCAGACTGCCCTTCATCAGCGCCTCGGCACGGCCGCAGCGCACGAGTTCGACCGCCTTGGCGGCCGAATCGTGGCTGTGGGCTGAACCGACGATTTCGAAGCCGTCGATGTCGAGAGAGGCCTTGTCGGCGATGGCACGGATGCGGGCCGGAGGGCCGACCAGGATGGGCGCGAGCAGGCGGCCGCGCGCCGCTTCGACAGCGCTCTCCAGCGAGACCTCGTCGCAGGGATGCACCACGGCCGTGGCCAGCGGCGCGTGCGTGCGTGCGGCGGCGATGAGCCGCTCGTATTTCTCGCGCGGGCCCTCCGTCGGGGGCGTGGCGTCAGGCATCCTGTCTCTCCTGCGGCAATGGGCGTGCTCCAACGAACATGGCCTCCAACCGCTGCATGAGCCGTTGCTCCTCCGGTGCCGGATCGCCGGAGGCCTTCAGTATGTCCTGAACGACCTGCCAGCCGGCTGCCCTGAGCTGCGGGTCGTCGGGCAGGAGCTTCGGGATGGCTTGGATCGCGCGTTCCTCGTCGAGCCGCAGCAGCAGGTATTGGTCGCGAAACAGCAGCTTTAGCTCGTCGAAGCCGATGCGCCGGTTGGCCGGCAGTATCTGGCGCACGGCCTGCAGCACGGCGAAGCCGCGCTCGTCGACCGTCCGCCGCGGCAGGCGGACATGCATCAGGGCGCGGACCACCGCCTCGGGCAGCCCACCGCTCTCGAAACGCGTCTCCAGCTCGGCGCGCCAGCGTCCGGCGATCACTTCGCGCGCGAGATCGCGGCCGATCTGCCGCCGTGCCGGCGCGGCGTCCGCCGCCAGACCCGCCGCCGCCTGCAGGGCCGGCGATCCGTAGGTGCCGAGAAACATCGCCTCGGTCGCCGCGTCGCGGACGAGGCGGTAGCCTTCCAGGCAGGTCGAGATCCAGGTCGAGGTCACCTTCTCCAGGGTGAGCAGTGGATTATCCGGCGCCGCCGGCTGGCGATGGCTGCGGACGGCCTCCGCCAGCGGCTTGATGGCGGTCATGGCGGGATTGCAGTCGGAGAAGGCTGCGAAGCGCAGGCGGTGCGCGTTGGTTGCCCGCAGAAGCTCGGCCGATTGCGGGGTGACCATCGCGCGCACGACCGGTTGGGCGAAGGTGCGGTAGAGGCCGTGGTTGATCTCGGAGACGCGCGCGACGGTCGCGAAGCGCTGCTCGTCCTCGTCGCTGTTGCCGCCGAGCTTGCGGATGTCGTCGAGCGTCCGCGCCTCGAGCTGGAACAGGTACTTGCCGTGGATCAGGCCCGGATTGGCCGTTGAGCCGTCGATCTCGGAGATCACCGCCTCGTAGAGGCCGGGCGGTAGCAGGTCGATCATCTGCATGCAGGAGGCGAACTCGGCATGCTCCTTGGTCGCGACCTTGCCCGAGACGAAGATGCCGAGATGCCCGATCGTCTGGTGCAGTGTGTAGACGATGGTCTGCCCGTTAGCGACGATCTCGTCCTCGTGGCCGTACAGGTCGGTGATCCAGCCGAGCGCCTGCTGCGGCGGCGTGATGTTGTCGCCCCACGAGCACAGAACGATGATCGGCGAGCGGATGTTGCGCAGGTCGACGCGGGTGCCGTCGGAAGTGCTGATCTCGCCCGAGGTGAGCTTGTTGCCGACGAAGAGATTGTCGGCGATCCACTGCATTTCGCCAGCATTGAGCAGGACGGGGCTGCCCCACCAGGTCTCGAAGTCGAGGAAGCGCGTCGTCTCCGTGTCGACCTTCGAGTAGAGATTGTAGGGCTTGTCCCACCAGGTGTTGGCGGGATTCAGCGATTCGAAATTGCCGACCAGGTAGGCGCCGTCGAAGATGCCGTTGCCGAGGTCGCCCGCCAGCGCGGTCAGCCAGGTGCCGCCGAGCGTGCCGCCGAGGTAGCGCATCGGATTGCGGCCGCGTACGCCCGCCCAGTAGGAGAGCGGCGACCCGGCGAGCAGGATGGGCCCGAACAGGTCGGGCCGGATCGCGGCCGTCATCATGATCTGCCAGCCGGCCTGGCAGTTGGCGACCAAGACGGGCTTGCCCTCGGCCTCGGGATGTCGCGCGGCCACGGCCTCCAGGAATGCCGCCTCGGCCCGGCAGACATCCTCGATCGTCTGCCGCGGCTCGGGTTTGGGCCGGAAACCCACGAAGTAGGTGGCATGGCCGGCGGCCAGCGCGACGCCGATCTCGCTGTCCTGCTTCATGCCGCCGATGCCCGGGCCGTGCCCGGCGCGCGGATCGACGACCACGAAAGGCGGCTTGACGGGATCCGTGACCGTGCCTTCGGGGGGCACGATCCTGATGAGGAAATAGTTGACCGGCCGCGGCAGGGTGCGGCCGTCGAGGACCGGTTCGAAGGCGAACCCCAACACGTGCGGAACGTCCTCGGCGCTGCGTTCGACGAAGGTGTTCCCGCGCTCGCGCAGGGCATCCAGTGTCAGGACGGATCGCTGCCAGGCATCGATCCAGTATTCCTGCAAGAAGTTGAACGGCGATTCGACCGACACTGGGCGCTCCCGAGACAGGTCCGCACATTCGGGCCAGGCACCTGCCCGAGCCTTGATCTTCGTCAAGCTTCGTGGCGGCCGAATGACGCCCGGCGGCCCGGAGAGGCAGGCGTCAGGCCGCCAGCAGATCCGCCACCGCCGCCTTCTGCGCCTCGGTCAGGGCGACACTCTTGCGCGTGGCGGCATCGACATAGACATGGACGAAGTGGCCCGCGGCGGCCGGGGTCTCGCTGTCCCGGGTGAAAATCGCGAGTTCGTAGCGCAGCGAGCTGTTGCCGATGCGGCCGAGGCGGATGCCGACATCGACCGTCTGGGGAAAGTCGACCGGCGCCAGGAATTCGCAGCCGCTGGCGATGCACAGGCCGATCGAGGTTTGTCCGGGCGCCCGCAGGATACCGCGCTCGATGGCGAGGGTGGTGAGCGACGTGTCGAACCAGTTATAATAGACGGCGTTGTTGACGTGGCCATAGGCGTCGCAGTCCGACCACCGGCTCGCGACCGGCATCCACCACCCGTAGTCTCCGCGCCGCTCGTCCTTCGCCGCCTTCTCGCCCGCCATGCCGATCCCCTGATCTTGCTGCGGGCCCTTTTACAAGCGGTGCAGGAAACGGGGCAATACGGGGGCATTGCGCGATGTCCGGTGCGCGACCCCTAGAACTCCGCCGTGACCGGCATCCGGAAGAGGAACGCGGTCGTCTCCGGCGTGGAGGTGGCGGTGAGCGTGCCGCCATGGGCGCGGGCGATTTCGCTGCAGATGTAGAGGCCGAGGCCCAGACCCTGCTGGCTGGCGCGGGCCTCGCCGCGGAAGAAAGGCTGGAACAGCTTGGCCAAGGCCGCGTCGGGAATGGGACTGCCAGCATGGGGCACGCTGAGCTCGAACGTGCCGTCCTTCACCTGCACCTCGACCTCCATCTGCGTGCCGGGTGCGCCATGGACGACCGCGTTCCCAGCAGGTTCGAGAGGACCTGGCCGATGCGGCCAGGGTCGCAGAAGACGTTCTCACTCATCGTGACGCGGGTGGCAAAGCGGCGGTCGGGCGAAAAAAGATCGGGCTGCAGGATCGCATGCGCGCATATCGACGCGGGCAGGGGCGTGCCGCGTACGTCTAGGCCGATGTCGGCCTTGATCAACGCATTCGCCCACTCCTCGTTGCAGCCCGGGGCGGGCCGGTATAGGGCCTTTGCTGCGGAGCCAAGCCAGCGCGCATTGCCGTCGGGTCGCTCCTCGATACTTGCGGACCAGCCCAATGCCTCTCTTCTGGACCATCGATTCGCGCCGGCAGTTGTTCACTGTGACCTGCGACGGCAAGGTCGACTTCGTCGACATGAGCGAGATGATTGATGCGTTTGTGGGGGCGAACGGACTTCGCTACCGCAAGCTCTTTGACGGCACCCATGGCAGCAGCGACATGAACGAACAGGAGATTCTCGCCATCGGGGCTCGCATGCGTGAACTGCCCGCCCTGCAGAGCACCCTCGGTGCGTTGGCCGTCGTGCTACCGGACGACAAGTACGACCAGGTCTCGCGGGTGCTCGGCATCCTGGCGGTCGCCAAGCGGCCGATGCGCGTCTTCAAGGACGCCGACAAGGCGCGCAAATGGCTCGATTCGCCGCCGATTCGTGGAGGCCTCCCCCTGCCGGAGCCGCTCGAGGCGCGGGCCTAGAGACAGAGGAAGGGGCCGTTTCCCAGATTGTCGCGTTGCGGATGGGGCGCCAGGGCTCTATTTCCCGCCCGCATGGGAATCGAAATCGAGCGCAAGTTTCTCGTTACGAGCGGGGACTGGCGCGGCAACGTCGTTCGCGAGCAGCATCTCGTGGACGGCCTGGTAGCCATGACGGGCGGCCGTAAGGTGAGAGTGCGCGTCTGCGACGGGCAGGCGACGCTCACGGTCAAGGCACGCGAGGCGCCGGGCGTGAATGCGGAGTTCGAGTATCCCATTCCCCTTCCAGACGCGGAGGAATTGCTCGCGAAGCACTGCGACGACAATGTGATCGGCAAGACGCGCTTCTTCGTGCCGTACCAGGGCTTCCTGTGGCAGGTCGATGTCTATGAGGGCGTGATGGCTGACGTTGTCCTGGCGGAAGTCGAACTCGCGCGGCTGGATTGCGTGGTCCCCCTGCCGCCCTGGGTGGGGCCGGAAGTAACCGGCGATCCCGCCTATCGCAAGATCAACCTGTTCCGCGCCCGCACGGGCCGGACGGCGGCGGACTGAGCTTTCGCGAGTCTCGGGCTGAAATCTCCTTCAGCATTTCCTCGCCGCCGGCCACGAGTTCCCGGTAGGACTGTTCGAACCAGCCGATACGTTCCTCGAGGGCGGCAAGGTAGGGGGGGCGCTCGATCTGGTGCGCGACCGCCTGCAGGCGCTCGCAGGCTTCATTGTCTTCGCGCCCGACGCGGCGCACGTAGTGAGGCAGCAGCCGGTTGCGGATGGGATCGCTCAGCGGCCGGATCAGGCGGGCGGGCCAGGCATGATCGGCCGGGAACGGCGCCGGATGGACCCGGATCCGCTGGACCGATCGGTCGTGCGCCATGGGAACCGATTGCTGGACGTAACAATGGAAGAACTCGCCGTCCGAACGGAACAGAGCCACGATCAGGTTCGGCAGGATCTGGAAGATGCAGTAATGCGTCGCCCGGAAAGATCCATCGGCGCAGGCGGCGGACATTTCCGCGAGGGCGTCCGGCTTGCTGGTGTTGAGAAAGGCGCTGTGGAGACCGAACCGGACGTAACTGATGTCTTCGCGCCGCACATGGCCGCTCTTGCCGAAGGTCGTCGGATGGAGGGCGACGGTGTGATAGTCGTCGAGGCTGATATGGAGGTTCAGCCTCCAGTTGGCCGCAACGGGCATCGACAGGGTCCGGGGCGTCGACCTCGATCGCGACAGGGCCGCGACGATCGGGAAGCCGGGGCCGAGGAATTCCGCGAGCGACTCGCGTTTCACCGGTGCGGGGAAACGGCCGAAGACCAGCGCGCCGCAGGTCGCGATCTCGATGGGGTTGAGACGCGCGCCCAGCGCACGCGAAACGGTGCCGAAATTCTCCTGGCACTTCGGAATGCCGATGGCGGCGCCGTCGTGGTCATATCGCCAGTGATGGAAGCCGCAGACGATGGGCCCATTGCCCTTGTCCTTCGTCCGCAGCGGATAGAAGCGATGAGCGCAGACGTTCTCGAATCCCTTCAGTTCGGATCCGAAACGCTGCACGAAGACCGAGCGCGTCGCCAGCGTGGTGCGGAACCAGTCGCCGTCCTTCGCGACATCGTGCGCGAATCCGAGAAAGGTCCAGACGTAGGCGAGACACCGCTGCTCGTGCGCGAACGCCTGTGGATCAACCAGGGTTCGCGTCCAGTCCGAGTCAAAAAAGGCGGAGCTACCGCGCAGGGCCATTCTTCCGTCCTCATCAGCTTGGTCGCGGGGCCAGAATTTCAGGGTGCCATCTCGCTGGTGTACCGTCCAACCGGCGTCCGCCGCTGAGCCTTTTGGCACGCGGGCGACCGCGCAGCGGTTCTGGAGCCTTGATGCAGGCCGGCGTATCGTGCCCAATCCTGCGGCTTCTGAGACTCTTGGACGAATGAAAGGTCCGGCCATGCGAAAGAACAAGATCAAGGAAATCTGGGCCGCGGGGAAATGCGCGACACTGGGTTGGCTTTCGGTTCCGAACACCTTCACGGCCGAGGTGATGGCGCGGCAGGGGTTCGATGCCCTGTGCGTCGACCTGCAGCACGGGCTTTCCGAGATGAAGGACGTGGCGCCGATGCTGCAGGCGATCTCCCAGACCGACACGGTGCCGGTCGTGCGCGTGGCCTGGAACGAGCCGGCCGCCATCATGAAGGCGTTGGACCTTGGCGCCTACGGCATCATCGTGCCGCTGGTGAACAATGCCGAGGAAGCCGCCAAGGCCGTGGCGGCTTGCCGTTATCCGCCCGTGGGCATGCGCTCCTCGGGACCCGTGCGCGCCGTTCACTATGGCGGCGCCGACTACGTGGCAAAGGCGAATGACGAGATCATCGTCATGGCAATGATCGAGACCAAGGAAGGGCTGGAGAACCTCGAGGCGATCTGCGCGACGCCCGGGCTCGATGCCGTCTATATCGGCCCCGCCGACCTCTCGTTTGCCCTGGGCCTGCCGCCGCGCGGCGACAATCCCGATCCGCTGCACATCGCCACCTGCGACAGGATCCGCGAGGCCGCCCACAAGGCCGGCATCAAGTGCGTCATGCACTGTGCGGCGGCGCCCTTCGCTGCCGGCGCCGTCAAGCGCGGCTTCGACATGGTGATGTTGACGGCCGATCTCTCCTGCATGATCGCCGGTGCTCGCCAGCAACTCGAGGAACTCAAGGCGAAGTCGGCCTGAGGCCGGCGCGCTCGCCGGCGTCGCGCGGTAGCGGCGCGACGAAGCATCGCTGCCGCGGGCAAGGCATGTTTCCCGAGAATTGCACGGGCCAGGCGCCGCGCTTCACGCTCCCACGACGGGCGATGCCATCTGTAACTTGTTTCAAGATACCCGTCATTTCCCACAGGACAGCGTGGCGCAACATGGTCGCCCCGGCTAGGGTCACGCATCCGGCCGTGTGGGAATGGTTGTGCCGGTATGAGGATGACATGGCGGACGAGCAGACACGAAACCTGATGCTTTCGAAATACTACTGCACCGAAAGGGCTCTGGAGGTTAAGGCAGACCTAGCCAGGCTTCAGGCCGAAGGCAACGAACTCAAGAGCGAACTCGATTCGACGACAGACGTGGCGCGGCAAACCGTCATCCGCCAGCGTCGCTCCTACCTGAAGCGCCGCAATGACGAACTCAAGGTCGAGCGTGAAGCCCTTGCAAGGGAACTGCAGACAGCGCTGGACGCGCTCAAGTCCCTGGCGCCGTCGCTTGGGGCGAAAAAGAAGCGGCGACCGGGGTGGTCGATCGGCCCGAACTCCTAGACCATTTCCCTATTCGAGCTGATCGAGGGCCTGGCGGATCTGCTTCTCGGCGGTCGGCCAGCGCTCTATCGCTTGCTCAGGCTTCAAGACTTCAGTCTGCAGTCCTGACTTCGTGTAGACGAGTTCGCCATCTTCATTGATTTCGAGCGCGCCGTCGATCCCCGCGATTGCGATTTGCCTGGCCATCGGTCCTCCATGCCTGTGTCGTCTGCAACTACGTCATTCTGGCTAATCCGTTGCATGGCAACGCGGGTGCGGCCGCCGCCTAAAATCGGCCGGAATTCGCGCGCAGTGTGTAATCATGGCGTTTGGTCTTCTGGGCATTTACTGTGCGTGAGGCGCGAATCCACGCTTCGATGCCACGCAACGTGCAACGGTGCATCGTAGTGCTTGGATGCTCACTCCTGTTGAGATAGTGGTGACGTCATGACGGATTTGGCGGACGCAACACGTCTCACTCTTTGCCAGCGTATCCACCGTTTCGTGCTGGTGCTGGAGCGCTTCAAGCGTAATCCGAATCGGCGGGAGGCCTATCACGCGCTCTCGGCCATCGAGGCCTTGCGCGAGGGGCGTTACGAGGCAGGGTTGCAGTGCATTCGCGCCGCGGAACTTGTTGCACCCATTCCCGAGGGGCTTTCTCTTCTCCCGGGTCTGCACGACGCCATGACAGCCACCGAATTGCGTCAGGCCCTTCGCGCGCTCGTTCGCCCCGTGGATGGCACCGTTCCGGGCAATGGCATCGTCGAGGCAGGCACGGCTGAAGGAATGGCCGACCCCAGCAAGTAGGATCGGCAATACAGGTGGGGTTGCGCCGGCGGCATCACGCAGCCGAACCCGCACCTGATCGCATCACCAATTTATCACGCATCCGACCGCAACCGCCCTCGTGTTGCCCCGTTTGCAAGTTGGCCCGGCTTGGACCGACTGTTCTGCAAGCGTGAGGAGTGGAAAGTTGCCGACCGACATCATCCATATGGGATTGGGTTCTGAAGTCGCTTCGTTGCGCGCCCTCGGCGAGGTTCGACGCCGCCAGTCGCTCATAGACCGCCTGCTGCGCGAGCGTCGCGAGCCCGCACCGGCCTCCGAGCGTCGGCGGAGTCACGGACTGAGGCCCGTTGCCCCTCTTGCACCCCCGCCTCGAAGCGAAGCCTAGTTGTTCTCACGCGAGGAGCCATTCCGATGCCGCGTCTCGCCTGGACCGATCTCGCCAACTCTCCCGGGAATGCCTTTCTTATCGTCGGCGAACTCGCGCCGTGTTTCGCCGGGGGCCGGCGTGACGACGATCCCTTCGACAGTGCGCGTCTCCGGTTCGCCGCCAACCTGATCGTTCGCACCTGCAGCCACCTCAAACTCCAAGGTCCTTTCGCCGTGCAGCCGTCGCGCGAAGGCAACAGCCTCATAATCCAGTGCGTGGTCACGGAGCACGAAGACTTCGCGCGGCTGGGCGAGGTGGCGGGCGGATATGAAATCGAAGCCTCGTTGTGGTGCGGGCACCGTCATTTCCTGCTCGACAATGCCACGCACGAAGCGCTGCTCGCCGTCGCCGGCCAACCCGATGGCCGCGGCGCCGGCCGGCGCGCTCGGGCGGCGTCGCGGGAGGCGGAGGAGCAGCGTCATCGATGGGGACACGACTAAAGGGCACTGCCTTTCCGCTGGAAGGCGATGCGGTCCTGCATCTCTGCATCGACATGCAACGTCTGTTCGCCGCCGAAACCGCCTGGCAGGTGCCCTGGCTGCCGCGCGTCCTGCCGGCCGTGGTCGAGATCGCGTCGCGGCACGCAGCACGAACGATCTTCACCCGCTTCGCGCCGCCCGCCAGGCCGGAAGCCGCGCAGGGGGCCTGGCAGGCCTATTACGAGCGCTGGCCGCAGATGACGCGCGGCGAGCTGGACTCCGACCTGCTGGACCTGGTGGAACCCCTGGCGCGCCTCGTGCCACCGGCGCGACAGATCGAGAAGCCCGCGAACTCTGCCTTCAGCCGCCACGGATTCGCGACGGCGCTCAAGCGCCGCGGCATCACGACTCTGGTCGTGACGGGAGGCGAGACGGATGTCTGCGTCCTCGCGACCGTGATGCAGGCGATCGATCTCGGCTTTCGCGTGGTCCTTCCCACCGACGCGCTGTGCAGCACCAGCGATGGTGCCCACGACACCGTCGTGGACCTGTTCGGCGCTCGCTTTTCTTCGCAGGTCGAGGCGACCACGACCGAGGATCTGCTGCGTCGTTGGCAATAGGGTTCGCCGCCGGACTGCCTGCGGCGCCTCGCCATGCCACCTTCCCGGTCCCTTTGTCGCCGCCTGGAGAACCGCGTTGCCGAAAGTTCAGTGGGCTGACCTCGCATGCGATCCGGGCAAGGCCCATCTGCTCGTTGCTGAGCTCGACCCGTCCTTCTTCGGCGGCAGGATCGCCAGTGACCCGTTCGATTCGCAGCGCCTGCGCGAGGGTGTCAACCTGATGAGCCGCGTGTGCACGAATCTGAAGCTGCGCGGCAGTCATTCAGTGACGACGTCTCGCGCAGGCAACGTCAGCGTCGTGCTCTGCGCTTTCGGAGACAGCGAGGATCGAAACCTGGTCGCAGCGCTCATCGATCTGGAGACGAACGGGCAGGAGACAGGGGAATGGGCGAGTCGGCGCGCCTTTACGCTCACGGCCAAAGCCCACGAGTGCCTGATAGCGGTGGGAGGCGAAACCGACAACCGCTATGCCGGGCGCCGGCGTCGGGAGCGCGAACGCAGCGCCGCCGAACAATCCCTGCGCTGGGGCGACCTCTAGCCGGGGGCGCCTCGGGCGCGGGCACACGCCGGGCCGGGAGAGGCGGATCATAGGGCGTGCGAAGGTATAGAAATCGGTCTGGGTGAGAAGGCAGGCCGACCTTGCGGTCGCGGGAGCGTAGAGGCTCGTCCTCTCTCTCTCTCTCTCTCTCATGCGAGGACACGATGCGATCGATGATGCGTTCCATGACCGCGCTTGCCACGGCAGCGGCCGCCGCCCTTTCCGTCCCGACCGCCAGCGCGGCCGCGATCGGCGGTACCGACTACGCGGGTCCAATGCGACTTCCAGGAATTCTGGACGGCTACAGACGGCAAGTCCGTCCGCGTCTGCCGGCCGACAATCCGTTCCCGACCCTGCACCCCGAGCAATCGGCCGCCAGTCTGCTGCCGGTGATGCAGGCCGCCAAGCCGCGTCCCGCGCTTACCTTCACCTACGACATGCCGCTCGAGGATCCGCGGCCCGACTATCGACTGGTGCTGGTGTCCAATGCCGCGACGACATGAACGGCGAGGGCGTCGGCCGCGGCACGACGCCCCTCAAGCCGGGGCGTCCCGGTGTCGTCACTCTCTTTTCCGTCTACTGCCGGAACGACATGGCGATGACGACCGCTATAACGCCGGCGGCATCGCCTGCCGCCGCGAACGTCTCGAAGCTCTTTCGCGACCTTCTCATGGCCGTGCTCAGTGACGCGCCCGCACTGAAGCCCAATGCCGGGGGAAACGACTGCCGCTACCGCAACCGTTCCAGAACACACCCGTTGCAGGCGAGCTCTCCACGCACAACCGAACGGAATTTCCAAATGGCCAGAAAGCCTGTATCGCCACCGGTGGCGCCTCCCTCTCCGCGCACGGCAGGGCAGGACACGCCCCTCGACAAGCCGAACGCGGGGCGGCAGGACACGGCCAAGACCAGCTCGATCCAGCCCGACACGATGCCGCCCGGCAGCGTGCTCACCACCAACCAGGGTGTCGCGGTCAGCGACGACCAGAATTCGCTGAAGGCTGGCGTGCGCGGCCCGACGCTGCTGGAAGACACCCTGATGCGCGAGAAGATCACGCATTTCGACCACGAGCGCATTCCGGAGCGTGTCGTGCATGCCCGCGGCGCGGCCGCGCATGGCGTGTTCCAAGTCTATGAAGACCTGTCCGAGATCAGCTGCGCGCAGTTATTCCGCGATCCCAAGGTACAGACGCCGGTCTTCGTGCGCTTCTCGACCGTGGCTGGCTCGCGCGGCTCCACCGACACGCCGCGCGACGTGCGCGGCTTCGCGGTGAAGTTCTACACCCAGGAGGGAGTCTGGGATCTGGTGGGCAACAACATGCCGGTGTTCTTCATCCAGGATGCTAACAAGTTTCCAGACCTCATCCATGCCGTGAAGCCCGAGCCCCACAACGAGATACCGCAGGCGCAGTCGGCCCACGACACGTTCTGGGATTTTGTGTCGCTGACGCCCGAAAGTACTCACATGCTGATGTGGCTGATGAGCGATCGCGCGCTACCGCGCAGCTACGCCACGATGGAAGGGTTCGGCGTCCATACGTTCCGCCTGGTCGACGCCGAGGGCGGCTGGCGATTCGTCAAGTTCCACTGGAAGCCGCTGAAGGGCGTCTGCTCGCTCGTGTGGGACGAGGCGAACCTCCTGGGGGGCCGCGACCCGGACTTCAACCGTCGCGACCTCTGGGAGGCGATCGAGCGCGGCGACTTCCCGGAATGGGAACTAGGCCTGCAGATCGTGGAGCCGGCGGACGAGCACAAGTTCGATTTCGACCTGCTCGACGCCACCAAGATCATCCCCGAAGAGGTGGTGCCGATCCGCAAGGTAGGCAAGCTCACCCTGAACCGGAATCCGGACAACTTCTTCGCCGAAACCGAACAGGTCGCCTTTCACACCGGCCATGTCGTGCCCGGCATAGATTTCACCAACGATCCGTTGCTGCAGGGCCGGCTCTTCTCCTATATCGACACGCAGCTCCGCCGGGTCGGTCCGAACTTCCACGAACTGCCGATCAACCGCTCGCTCCGTCCGGTGGACAACAACCAGCGCGACGGCTTCGGCCGGATCACGATCAACCCCGGCAAGGTTTCGTATTTTCCCAATAGCCTGGGCGGCGGCTGTCCCATGCACTCGCCCACGGCCGCAGCGGCGTTCCGCTCGGTCACGGTCCAGGAGGCCGGCGCCAAGCTTCGCCAGCGAAGCGAAAGCTTCAACGACCATTTCAGCCAGGCCACGATGTTCTGGAACAGCATGGGCGACTGGGAGAAGGACCACATCGCGGCCGCCTTCTCGTTCGAGCTCAACATGGTCGTGGACCAGGGCGTGCGGAACCGCGTCATGAACGAGCTGCTGTGCAACATCTCACCGCAGCTCGCCGACATGGTTTCCGGTGCGACCGGCATCGAGGTCGCGCCGGCCGGCACGGCCGAGGCGCCGACTCCCTCGGCCCCGACGCCATCCGGACCGCTCGATCCCAAGGCTGCCGAGCTTCGCTCACCGGCCCTGTCCATGGACAAGGCGCCGCCGATGGTGCGGGGCCGCAAGATCGCGATCCTGGTCGGTGATGGCGTCGACTCAGCCCTCGTCAAGACGCTGATCGCCGACCTCACCAAGGCCGGCCAGGTGCCCGAGCTGATCGGGCCGACTGCTGGCGCCGTGATCGACGCCGCGACCAAGCCGCTGGCTGTCAACCGCGCCGCTCCGAATGCGCCGTCGGTGATCTACGATGCCGTGCTCATCCCACCCGGCGTGGCAGAGGGACTGATGGCCATGCCGATGGCGCAGCGCTTCATCGATGAGGCCTTCCGGCACGGCAAGCCGATCATCGCGGCGGAAGATGCACGCGCGCTGTTCGAACGGCTCGGAATCGTCGATGCGGAAGGGGTGGTGATCGGCGACAACAAGCTCTCCACCGCGATGCTCGACAATCTTGCGCAGCATCGGTTCCCGCGGCGTGTGTCGAACCTGGCCCCGAACTGAACACCCTTCACACACACGATCGAGAGGAATTCATCATGGCTACGAACGAGAACGCGGTCGCGCTGCTCAAGGCCGACCATCGCAAGGTCGAGGGACTGTTCGAGTCGTTTGAGAAGGCTCGCACCGAGGATCGCAAGAAGGCTCTAGTGACGCAGATCTGCACTGAGCTGATGGTCCATTCGACGATCGAGGAAGAGATCTTCTATCCCGCCTGCAAAGGCAAGATCGAGGACGGGGAGCTGCTCGACGAAGCTTATGTCGAGCATGACGGCGCCAAAGTGCTGATTGCCGAGCTGCTGCAGGGATCGCCCTCGCACGAGTTCTACGATGCCAAGGTCAAGGTGCTGTCGGAGCTGATCAAGCATCACGTCAAGGAAGAGGAAATGCGGTCCGAGGCCCTGTTTGCCGAGGCCCGCGACGCCGGCGTGGACCTGGACGATCTCGGGGAACGGCTGAAGGCCCGCAAGGCCCAGCTGCTGGCCAAGTTCAAGGAGGCCGGAAAACTGCCGCCGCCGCAGACCCGTTCGTTCACGGGTCACAAGCTGTCCCAGAGTGAACCCGTGGGCCAGTAGGCTTCTACACGCTGCAACCGGATCCTCCCGTGCCCCTTGAGTCGCCAAACCTCAAGGAGCACGGAATGGCCGACGCAAGCGACGAGAAGACCAACCAGCCGCCCCAGCAGCAGGAGATGCCGGGGATGACCGGCGAGATGCGGCCCCGACCCGACCATGGCGAAGAGAGCTACGAGGGATCAGGCCGTTTGCAGGGAATGCGCGCCCTGATCACCGGCGGCGATTCGGGAATCGGCCGCGCGGTGGCGATTGCCTTTGCGCGGGAAGGCGCCGACGTTCTCATCTCGTATCTCAGCGAGCATGAGGATGCCGAGGAGACAGCGCGGTGGATCGAAAAAGCCGGCCAGAAGGCCGTGCGGATCGCCGGGGACATACAGGACTCTTCGCATTGTCGCGCGCTCGTCGACCGAGCCGTCTCGGAACTGGGCGGCCTCGACATCCTGGTGAACAATGCCGCCCATCAGGCGACGTTCAAGTCGCTCGACGAGATCACCGACGAGGAATGGGAAGCGACGTTTCGGACGAACATCCACGCGATGTTCTGGATGGCGAGAGCGGCCGTGCCCCACATGCCAAAGGGCGGCGCCATCATCAACACCGCCTCGATCAACTCCGACGTGCCGAACCCGACACTGCTCCCCTATGCGACCACCAAAGGGGCAATCCACAATTTTACGGGAGGGCTGGCGCAGCTCCTGGCCAAGGACGGAATCCGGGTCAATGCCGTGGCTCCTGGACCCGTATGGACGCCGCTCATCCCGTCGACGATGCCGCCAGAGACGGTCGCGAATTTTGGAAGCAATGTGCCAATGAAGCGGGCCGCACAGCCTGCGGAGCTGGCTACAGCCTATGTCATGCTCGCCGATCCGCGGTCGAGCTATACATCCGGCGCGACGATCGCCGTCACCGGCGGGAAGCCCTTCCTCTAGGAAAAAGGCCGGGTCGAGGAGACCCGGCCTTCCGCCCGTTTTCGGTCAGTTAGCGCCGATTGTTCTTGTGATGCTCGTCGTTGGGCTTCACCGGCGCGGCCTCGATGAAGGAAACGGGATCGCTGCCCGGGAAGCTATCCTTCAAGGCCGCATCGAGCTTCTTCTCGAGCTTGTCGTCCGCCGACAGGGTCTTGCCTTTGTCGCGGCTCTCGGGCGAGGGGCTGCTCTCGGCGCGAGAAATACGCTGCTCGAGCGCGAGCAGCTCCTGTTCCATCATCTTGAGATCGGACGCCTCGCGTTCCGACGCGCCATCCGACTCCCGCGCGCTGGCGATCTTCGCCTGAAGGTCATCGCGTTCCTGCATCAACTGTTCGGTCTTGGTCATGAGAATCTCCGGGCTGAGGGTTGGAATACAACGTTCCCCGGCGCCTTGAAGTTGCCCCCGACATTCCGGGCGCGGTCGGAACCATTCGCCGTCGGCCCGTTGTGGAGGCGGCTGAAATGCTCAGCTCCCAATTGAGAGGAATGGAAATGAAGAAGATGTTCGCCCTCGCGGCGGCCGCTGTAATGGTTGCCGGCGCCCCGGCCTTCGCAGCCACCGACGCCGAGTGCCAGGAAATGTGGAAGAAGGCCGACGCCAACACCGACGGCAACGTCTCGGGCGGCGAGGCGATCCGCTACATGTCGTTCATGCGCGTCGCCGGGATGACTGTCGCCACCGAAGGCACGATCACGCAGACCGAGTTCATGAACGCCTGCAAGGCGGACGCCTACAAGGTCAAGGCGGTCGACGCCGGGGCGCCGCTCAAGGGATCGAACTCCTTCACGGAGGCCCAGGCCAGGGACCGCATCATCGCCCAGGGCATGGACAACGTGACCGGCCTGACGAAGGACGGCGACGGCATCTGGCGGGCCACGGCGCAGCACGCCGGCAAGCCCGTTCAGGTGGCCGTCGACTACAAGGGCAATGTCGTCATGGCGAACCAGTAACAGCGAATAAGGAAGGAAATTCGAAGATGAAAACCGTTAGCCGAGCTTATGACAGCTACGCCCAGGCTCGTGCCGCCGTCGACGCGGTCGAGAAGGCCGGCGTGCCGAGCAGCGACGTCAGCATCGTCGCCAACAAGTATGTGAGCGCCGAGTACGAAGAAGTGGATGACGTGAACAAGGCGGCCGCCGGTGCGGGCATCGGTGGAGCGGTCGGCGCGGGCGCCGGCCTGCTCGCCGGTCTCGGCTTGCTGGCCATTCCGGGTCTCGGCCCGGTCGTGGCCGCCGGTTGGCTGGCCTCGACCGCCGCTGTCGCAGCCGGAGGCGCTGCCGCCGGTGGCATCGTCGGCGCCATGGTCGAAGCCGGCACCGACAAGGAGCATGCCGAGGTTTACTCGGAAGCGGTCCGTCGCGGCGGCACCCTGGTCACCGCGCGGGTTCCCGATGGCGATGCGACTCGCATCGAGTCCATCCTCGCAGCCTCCAGCCCGATCGATCCGGTGGCCCGCGGCGCGGAGTATCGTGCCGCCGGCTGGAAGAATTTCGACCCCAAGGCGCCTCCGTACCGGCCGAGCCAGACCGAGATCGATCGGATGCGCGCCAACTGGCCGGGTTGATCCATCCAACGACGCAGAGAAGGGGCCCGCTTTCGGGCCCCTTTTTGTGGGTCGCACCTGGATCAGTAGTCACGCAACAAACACAGCCTCGGGGCATTGATTCTCCAAAGGAAAGGAGAAGCACATGGAAACGGCCCGGACCCTTCTGGAGGACATCGCGCACTATTTCGGCGTTCCTGCCACGCCGCGCGATCAGCTCGATCTGTTGCGACGTGACAGGCTTGATGCGGAGGCTGAGATCCGCTCAGTACTCGATCGCCTGGCAAGCAAATATGACCTGCCGAGCGAAGACGTCGAGGAGACGATGAGCAGCATCGGCGCCGCCATCGGCGACATGACCTACGAGCCTGAAACCGAATATCTTGAGGAGATCGACGGCAAGCCGCTCGTCTGACCGCGGCGTACCGACCGGACCATCGACGGGCGACGCGTTGAGATCGCGCCGCTTTCTTCTTTTTGCCAGTCGATAACCGGCCAGGCGGTTTTCCTTGCTCTTGCAATGTCCGGGCCGTCAGCAACTCTAACGTGGCCGACCTTTCGCAGCTTCCGCCGTGGCCTGTACTCGACCCGCTCGGCGTCGAGGCCGGGACTTTTGCACACGATCCGCTGGGTTTCGTCCTGTTCGCATTCCCTTGGGGCGAGGCGGGGACGGTGCTGGCGAAGGATGCCGGACCCGAAGCTTGGCAGCGTGAGGTTCTGGCGCATATCGGGCTATCGCTCAATAGCGTCTCCGGCGCGATCCGCATCGCCGTTGCCTCGGGGCACGGCGTCGGCAAGTCCGCACTGGTCGCGTGGATCATCGTCTGGGCGCTCGCGAGCTTTCGCGACACGCGCGGGATCGTGACGGCCAACACGGCCACGCAGCTCAAGACCAAGACCTGGCCGGAACTCACCAAATGGCTTCGGCTCTCCGTCTGCGCCGACTGGTTCGACGTCTCTGCCACCGCGATCGCCAGTACCGAGCCGGGCCACGAACGGACCTGGCGCATCGATGCCGTGCCGTGGAGCCTGCGCGCTACCGAAGCCTTTGCCGGCCTGCACAATCAGGGGCGCCGGCTGTTCGTGGCCTTCGATGAGGCCTCGGCCATTCCCGATCCGGTCTGGGAAACCATTGAGGGCGCGCTGACCGATCATGATACCGAGATCCTGTGGTTGGCGACCGGCAATCCGACTCGCAACACCGGGCGCTTCCGCGAATGTTTCGGCCGCTTCCGGCATCGCTGGCAGCGCCACCAGGTCGATGGCCGCAAGGTCTCGCTCACCGACAAGGACGAGATCGCGCGCTGGGCGGCCGACTATGGCGACGACAGCGATTTCTTCCGCGTCCGCGTGAAGGGCGAGTTCCCGAGAGGAGGGGCCATGCAGTTCATCGACGGCGAGACGGTGGAGGAGGCGGTGTGCCGTCCCGCCGAGAGCCATCTGCGCCAACCGCTCGTCATGGGTGTCGATTGCGCGCGCGGGGGCGACGACCAGAGCACGATCTGGTTCCGCCGCGGCCGCGACGCGCGCTCCGTGCCCGCGATCAAGCTGCGGGTCGGCGACCTGATGGTGCTCGCGGGCAAGGTGGCGGAACAGGCGCTGCGGCATCGCGCGGCCGCGGTGTTCATCGACGAGGGCGGCATCGGCGCCGGCGTGGTCGACCGGGTGCGCCAGATGCTGGCGGGCCATCTCGTCGTCGGCGTCAATTTCGGCGGCCGGGCCGACCGCTACACCTTGGGCGACGGCATGCCGCTCACCGCCAACAAGGCCGCCGAGATGTGGGCCTCGATGCGCGCCTGGCTGAAGACAGGCGCCATCCCCGACGATCCCGAACTGAAGGCCGAGCTGACGGGGCGCGAATACGGCTTCGACCTGCACAACGCGCTGCGTCTCGAGAAGAAGGAGGACATGAAGAAGCGTGGCCTGTCCTCGCCCGACAACGCCGACGGGCTGGCGCTGACCTTCGCCTATCCGGTGGCGGACCTGCCGGAGGAGACGCAGTTCGAGGCGGGCGTAGGAACGGGGGCGGCTGCCGCCGTGACGATCCAGTCCGATTACGACCCGTATGCGGATCTTTAAGCGCTGGACGCACATCGACTGCATTGGCATGGTCGCGGCCAGTCGCCCGCAGAGGCGACCGGGAGGCATCCTGGGCGACCGCTCGATCGGCCGACACGGTGTCTGGAGGCCCGCCGTTCCGATCATCCCCGACGGAGCGGCGGGCCTTTGCACTTTCGTTTGAGGTCGGCGCGGCCGGCTACGTACTCTGCTAAACTCGTCACTCATCCCAGCGGAGAGGCCGCAATGAAGAACACAATTGCGGCCCTGACGCTCGGCGCCATGCTGGCGAGCGGTACGTCGGGACCTGCACGGAGCCAGCCTTCCTCATTGCAGTCATCGATCTCGCGATCGATGAGTTCCCCAAACATATCGACGTTCACACAGTTGGTGGACGCCAGCGCCAGCATGGCGAACAGCATCAACCAGACCTTGGCTGCGCAGCAGCAGGCCACGATCGGCTCGATCCAGGCCCAGGCGATGGCGACACAACAGCAGGCGGCGGCGCAACTCGTGGGCTCCTCCGCCGCAGTGGCCGGTGCGACCCTGAGCCTCGTCGTCAGCATGGGTGGCGCCGCCGCCGGCATGGACGCCTCGATCAGCGAGAGCGTCGCCGGCGCAAGAATGAACCATGCGATGAGCTGTCCGGTCTTCGCGGGCGGGGGCACGGTGTTGGGCGAGGATGGCTGCGTTTGGGCGAAGGCCACGGGCCAGCATGCGACACAGTTCGGCGTGGCCACCGACAGCGCGGGCATCCACGCGGGCGGCCAACGCGAGATTTCGCCGGGCTGGTTCCTGGGCGGCTCGCTGGGCGTAAGCAGTTCGTGGATGAACGCCGGCGGCGCGTCCAGCCTCGCGCAGTCGTTCGGCGGCAGCGTCGCCCTGAAGCACGTGCGGGGGCCGTGGCTGCTGGCCGGCGCCGTAGCGGCCAGCACGACTGCCACGCACATCACGCGGCCCTCGGGCGGCCCGCCCGGCAGCCTCATGCAGGGCGACGCCAATGTCTTCCAGGGCGGCGTGCGCTTGCGGGCCGCCTATGACGTGGCGTTCACGGGCTGGTACCTGCGGCCGCGCCTCGACCTCGACGCCTACTACAGGAGCCTGTCGGGCTATCAGGAATACGGCGCGGGCGCGGTGGCGCTGGTGGTGAACGGCACCAGCAAAGTGAACGCAATGATCGCGCCGACGCTGGAAGTGGGCGGCCGCTTGGAAATGGGTGAGGGGATCATCTTGCGGCCTTACCTCGCCGGCGGCGTTGTCGTCCTGCCCGACAACACGCTGACGCTCGACACTTCATTCGCCGGCCCCCTCGCACCGTTCGGTGGATTTCGCACAACCTTCCAGGGCCCGCCGGTGCTCGGCACCGTCGAGGCCGGGGTGCAAGTCTATCGCGAGCACGGATTCGAGATGAAGGCGGACTATCGCCTGGCTGCAGGACAGTCGTTGCTCAGCCAGTCGATCGCGCTGCGCGGGGCGTGGCACTTTTGATGACAGCTGACCAAGGGGTTGCCTCAAGACGGAAAGCCTCTGGAGGAGGACATGCTTAACCGACCGTAGGCGGAGCGTTCCAAGTGGTCTGCCAATCGAATCTTTTCCAACTTACCGCTTGCATCCTCAAAATCCGGTTCATCAGTAACTCAGGGGCTCGCTTCTCACAGGAGAAACGCCCTTGGGTATTTTTGGTGGCGGCCAGGCCGCTTTTCCCCCGATGTCGCCGCCGGCCCTGCCGCCGGCACCCGAACCCGCCCCGTCGATGGTCGATCCGTCGGTTCGCGAGGCGCGGGATGCGCAGAAGAAGCGCGCGGCCGCCATGGCGGGTTATGCCTCCACGATAACGACCGGTGGGCTGGGCGTCAGCGGCGCCGCATCGACCACCGCCGCGCGCGGCAAGACGATGCTGGGGACCTGAGCGATGGCCCACGATGCCGCCCTGCGCCGCCACATCGATTCCCGCCTCGGCGTCCTGAAGCGCCAGCGCCAGTCGTGGGAACCTGGCTGGCGCGAACTGTCGCGCTTCGTCAATCCGCGACGCGGCCAGTTCTTCTCGTCGCCCAACCAGGGCAGTCGCGGCGCGCAGAGCAATGCCGCCATCCTCGATCCGACGGCGCTCTTCGCGCTACGCACCCTGGTGGCCGGACTGATGTCGGGCGTCACCTCGCCAGCGCGGCCGTGGTTCCGACTGTCGATTCCCGACCGCCGTGTGGCGTCGCTGGCGCCGGTGAAGGTGTGGCTCGACGAGTGCGCCGAGCGCATGCGCATGGTGTTCAACGCCGGCAATCTCTATTCGGCGCTGCCGCTGATCTACGAGGAGCTGGGCCAGTTCGGCACCGGCTGCGCGATCGTCGAGTTCGACCGCGAGGACGTGATCCGCCTCTACACCCTGTCGACCGGCGAATACTGGCTCGGTCTCGACTGGCGCGGCCGCGTCGACACCTTGGCGCGGCGCTTCATGTACTCCTACCGGCAGATCGAGGCGCGCTGGCCCGGACACGGCATCGCCGAAATCTCCGAGCGGGCGCGCGGCGCCGATGCCGACACCGAGATCGCCGTTTTGCACATGATCGAGCCCAACAACGCCTATGAAAAGGGCCGGCTCGACTCGGCGGGCAAGAAGTTCCGTTCGGTCTACTGGCGTGAGGGCGGTGGCCAGGCCGAGGGCGAGTTCATTCATTGCGGCGGCTATTCGCAGTTCCCGGCGCTGACGCCACGCTGGTCGCCGGTCGGGAACGACGCCTACTCGAAAGGACCCGGCCACGACGCCCTCCCCGACGTGAAGTCGCTGCAGATCCTGAAGAAGCGCGAGCACAACGCCGTCGACAAGCATGTCAACCCGCCGATGGGCGCGCATGTCAGCCTGCGCGGCTCGGCCTCGTCGGTGCTGCCGGGCGCCATCAACTACTTCACCACACAGGAGAGGGGAGCGGGGATGTGGCCGCTCTATCAGACCTCCCCCGGCGCCATCGCCGAGGTCGAGCGTCTCGTCGCGCGCACCCAGGCCACCATCAAGTCGGCCTTCTTCGCGGACCTCTTCCTGATGTTCGACCAGATGGAGGGCGTGCAGCCGCGCAACCAGCTCGAGATCAGCACGCGCCGCGAGGAGAAGATGCAGATGCTCGGGCCGGTGCTGGAGAACCTGCACGACGACCTCTTGCAGCCGCTGGTCCAGCGCACCTTCACCATCATGGGCGAGCACGGGTTGTTCAGCGAGGCGCCGCGCGAGCTCCACGGCTATCCGCTCGACGTCGAGCTGATCTCGATCCTGGCGCAGGCACAGAAGGCTGCTGACCTCGGCTCGGTCGAACGGCTGTGGGCCTTCGCCGGCAACATCGCGGCCGCCCGGCCCGAGGTTCTCGACAAGCTGAACGCCGACGAGAGCATCGACGTCTATGCCGACAAGCTCGGCGCGCCGGCCGCGATCACCGTGGCCGACGACGTGGTGGCCAAGCTGCGCGCGGCGCGGGCGCAGCAGGCCCAGGCCGCGCAGGCGATGCAGATGGCCAGCACTGCTGCCCAGGGCGCGAAGACGTTGAGCGAGACCGAGGTCGGCGGCGGCCGCAATGCCCTTCAAGCCGTGCTGGGAGTTTGAAGATGCACGATCCCAATGATGCGCGCCAGGTCCGCCAAGCCGAACAGCTCGAGCGGATCGCGCAGGACCGCGTCGCCGATGATCTCTGCGCGGTGATGGGCAGCGAACAGGGCCGCCGCTTCGTGCACGGGCTTTTAGGCCTCTGCGACCTCCGCAGCGACGGCTACGTGCCGGGTGGCCCCGAGGCCCAGCGCCACCAGGACTACATGGCCGGCCGCCGCAGCATCGGGATCGAGCTTTTGAGCGAGCTGGAACGGCATGCGCCGGACCTGACCGAGCAGATGAGCAGCGAGGCTCGCCTCAACGTGATCGAAACTGGATTCGCCGCCATGGCCGCAGAGGAGCAGAACGATGGCTGACGTACTCGACACGACGATGACACAAGTGCAGGGGGCGACGGAGCAAGGCGTCAGCACCGAGTGGCTCGATGCGGCTCACGTCGAAGTGGGGCGTACGCAAGCCGCGCCGGCGAGCGAGGCGACCGCCGATGCGAAGCCTGGCGCCGAAGCGGACGGCGGTGCGGATGCGGGCGCCGAGGTCTCTGTCGACTATTCTGGGCTCACGCTGCCGGAGGGCTACCGCGCCGACGATCCGGTGTTCGCCGAAGCGGTAAAACTGTTCGACAGCGAGAAGATCGCGCCGGAAACGGCGCAGAAGCTGATCGACTACACCGTCAACCGCGACAAGGAGATCGCGCGGGCCGTCAACGAGCACTCCGTAGCCTCGTGGAGCAAACAGACGGCCGACTGGCGCGCGACGTCCGAGAAGGAGTTCTCGCCCGAGGCGCTCGGCAATGCCCGCACCGCGCTCGCGCAGGTCTTCGACCGGCAGACGATCAGCTATCTCGAAAGCCTGGGCTTCACCAACCATCCCGGGCTCATCCGAGGAATGGTGAAGGTGGCCAACACCATCAAGGACGACTCGTTCGTGGGCGGCAATGCCGGCCGCGGCAACGGCGCGATGGATCCGAAGTCCCTCTATCCCAACTCCCAGCACAACTAGGAACCACGCTCCATGGCAACGCTTTCCGTGACCAATCCGACCCTGGCCGACTGGTCCAAGGTCATCGACCCCAATGGCAGCATTGCGCAGGTGATCGGCATGCTGTCGCAGATGAACGAGATCACCGACGACATGGTGTGGAACGAGGGCAACCTGCCGACCGGCCACCGCACCAGCGTGCAGACCTCGCTGCCGACCGGCACCTGGCGTCGCTTCAACGAGGGCATCGTGCCGACCAAGAGCACGAGCACCCAGATCACCGACTCGTGCGGCATGCTCGAGACTTACTCGGAGATCGACAAGGCGCTGGCCGATCTCAACGGCAACACGGCGGCCTATCGCCTCTCCGAGGATCGGGCCTTCCTCGAGGGGCTGACGCAGCAGCTCGCGGGCGTGCTCTTCTACGGCAACACCGCGACCAATCCCGAGCGCTTCATGGGGTTCGCGCCGCGCTACAACACGACCTCCACGGCGACCTCGCAGACCGCTAACAACTTCATCTCGGGCGGCGGCACGGCCTCGGACAATACGTCGATCTGGCTGGTCGGCTGGGGTGACCTCACCGTGCACGGCATCTTCCCGAAGGGCAGCAAGGCCGGCCTGTCGATGAAGGATCTGGGCGAGCAGACGCTGCTCGATGCCGCCGGCAACCGCTACCAGGGCTATCGCACGCATTACAAGTGGGATGCGGGCCTGACGGTGCGCGATTGGCGCTATGTCGTGCGCATCGGCAACATCGACGTGTCGGACCTCGCGGGCTCGTCCCCGGCCGATCTGGTCAAGCTGATGATGCGGGCGATGAACAAGATCCCCAACATCAAGATGTGCCGGCCCGCCTGGTACATGAACCGTACCGTAAAGCAGTGGCTCGACATCCAGCGCAACCTCGGCGCCTCGGTCGCGGCCACCACCAACAACACGAACATCCGGCGCACGCTCGACGAGAGCGACGGCCGCATCTTCGACAGCTTCGGCGGGATCCCGATCCGCAAGTGCGACCAGATCACGCTGGCCGAAGCGACCGTGTCGTAGGCCGCAGGGCAGGAAAGGACAGAGAAAACCATGATGTACGACAAGCTCAACACCTTCGGCACCGACCAGGCGGTGACCACGACCGCCCCGTCGACCGACATCATCGACCTCGGCGCGGCCCGTGACATGGGCAACGGCGAGCCGCTGGAACTGGTGGTCCTCGTCACCGAGACGGTCACCGCCGCGGGCGCCGCGACAGTCACCTTCACGCTGGAGACCGACGACAATGCTGGCTTCTCCTCGACCTTCGTGCTCGCCAGCTCGGGCGCGGTGGCCAAGGCGGCGCTGACCGCGGGCACTGAAGTGCTGCGCGTGAAGGTGCCGCTCGATGCCGAGCGCTTCCTCCGCACCAACTACACGGTGGCCACCGGTCCGTTGATGGCCGGCAAGTTCACCGCGTTCCTCACCCACGACCGTCAGGCCAGCCGGGCCTACGCGTCGGGCTTCACAGTCTGAGCGGAGGCATCGTCATGGCCCAGAAGAACGACAAGCACGACAGAACCGAGAAGGCGGCGGAGTACGTCGTCGTCGACAATCCCTTCTACGACGGCGTCCAGCTCCATCCGATCGGCGCCCGCATCCTGTGGTCCGGCCCTCCGGGCCTCTCTCTCGTGCCGTTCGATGCGCCGCGCCGCCGCAGTGCCGGCGAGGCGCCGATCTTCGGCGATCCGCTGGCCGGCCGTGGCGATGGCGCCCCGGTCAAGGCGGCCCGGCCCGGCGACCAGGTCGTCCTCGTCCAGTGATCGGCGCCGGGTGAAGGCAGAGGGGCCGGTCTTCGGGCCGGTCCCACCACCCAGAGGAGAACAATCCATGGCTCAAGACATCGCCTACCAGTCAGCCGTCCGGCGCAGCGCCGTGCCCGTCTCGGAGGCAAGCCCGCTGCCGGTCGTGCTGACCAACCTGACGGGGACGGCGCTGGTGAAGTCGAGCGTCACCATGTCCGGTGCCTCGGCCGAGTTGGTTGCGGCCGACGCTACCCGGCGCATCGTCATCGTGAGCAGCACCAGGACCAACGCCGATGCGGCGATCGATCCGACAGGAGGCACCTGCGCCCTGGACTCCGGCATACCCTTGTCGGGCGGCGACACGGTGCAGATCACGGGGAAAGAGGCGCAGAGCGCCATGACCCAGTGCGGCGCCAGCGGCCAGAAGCTCACCGTATACATCGGGGCTTGAGCATGCCGATCACGGTTTTGAACAGGGTGCGGGGCGGCGGATCCCGCGCTTTCGACGCCGACGTTCTGTCCTGGCGTGACGCGATCGTCGCCAATGGCGGTTCGGTCTCCCTCGCGAGATTGATCGTCGTCGACCAGTTCGTGTTCAGCGAGAAAGCCGCAGGCAACTGGGCGCTGACCGACGACTATTTTGGCTTGTGGGCCGAGAATCCCGTCCAAGCGCTCACGTCGCTGAAACAGAGGCGGCTCGCGGTGGCGGTCAATTCGCCTGCCTTCACGCCTGACCGCGACTACACGTTCAATGGCGCCACGTCCTACATCGACACGGGCTTCGTCGCGAACAGCCATGCTGTCGTGATGGGAGTTAGCAATGTCCATATCGAGTCGTACGAGCGGACGAACGTCAGTGGAGTCACGACGGCGATTGGCGTCAATTCCGGGTCCGGACGCGCGCTTTCGCTCTATCCCCGCAATGGCAACGCCCTGCTTCCAGCTCCCAATATGGTCGGCGCCTACTATAGCCTCAACACTCCATATAGCAGCGTAGGCCTCTCCCAGGCGGGCCGCACCGGGGCAACCACTGGCGATATCTATTGTGCCAGAAATGGCGTGGACCTGGTGCAATCGCTGGCTCCAACGAACGTGGGCGCGGCGCTCCCCTTTCACAGCCTCTTTATCGGCGCCTCCAACAACAACGGGACCCCGGCGCAGTTCCGGGCGGCCTCGCTGGGCTTCGTCGCGTGCGGCGCCGCACTGGACGGAACACAGCGGCTCGCCCGCTTCAACAACGTCCAGGCGTGGGCCACATCCGTGGGAGCACAGGTCTGATGGAGACGTTCATCGTGCTGACGGCCGGCCAGGCCGACCATGTGCGCGGCCCATCGATCTCGACGCCGGCTGCCGCGTTGAACCCGATCGAGCGACAGGGCGGCGTCTTCCTACTGGGCAGCGATGTTCTGGTCGATCCGGCACATGAGACGCACCGGGATTTCCTCCGGGTACTCCCGCTGCTCGAGGGCGGCGTTCCGTCGTTTCCCGGAACAACCGCAGGGGGCGGCGCATGAGCAGCGACGCCCCCCCGGACGGCAGCGACGCCCGCGGCAAGGCCGGCTTCGGCGTACAGGCCTACCGCTGGCTGGTCGGCGGTGGCGTCGCTCTGCTCGTGCTGCTTTCGCAGCGCACGCTCTCGACCCTGGACGATACGACGGCCGCGGTTCGCAGCCTTCAGGCCCAGGTTGCCGCCATGCAGGGCGTGAGCGAGAGCCGGTTCACTGCCCATGGTCAGCGGCTCGACAGCCTGGATCGGCGCAACGACGCGCAGGACGTGAAGATCGATGGCCTGTGGCAGCGCCTGTGGTCGCCCGTTCCCTCGACGAGGACGCCATGAGTCATCCTGCAAACGCACTGCTGGTCACTTCACAGGCCGGGCTCACGCTGATCAAGGCTTCGGAAGGCCTGGAGAGCGAGGCCTATCCCGACCCCGGCAACCGGGAGACCGGAGAGCCCTGGACCATCGGTTACGGCCATACGCGCGGCGTGCGCCGGGGCGATACGTGCAGCGAAGAGCAGGCCACCGCCTGGCTGCGCGAGGACATCGGCGCGGCGGAGCGTGCCGTGCGGCACCTGGTCGAAGCGCCGCTGTCACAAGGGCAGTTCGATGCGCTGACGAGCTTCGTCTTCAACGTCGGACCGTTGGCCTTCGCCAGCTCGACCCTGCTGCGCCTGCTCAATGCGGGCGATGCCAGCGGCGCTGCCGAGCAGTTCAAGCGCTGGAACCGGGGTGCCGACGGGCCTCTGCCCGGCCTCGTGATCCGCCGCGCCACTGAACGCGCACTCTTCCTCTCGCAGGAGCCTGTCTGATGCCGTTCCTTCCCCTGCTGCTCGGCCTCGCGCCGACCGTCGCTTCTTGGATCATGGGGGACAAGACAGGTGCTGCCGTCTCGAAGGTCGCCGGCATCGCCCAGGAGATCCTGGGCGCGTCCGACGCTGTCGGCATCGAGCGTGCCATCGCGACCGATCCGGACCTCGCCCTGCAGTTCAGGATGGCGGTGATCCAGGCCGAGGCCGATGCTCGTCGACAGGAGTTCGATACGCTGCAGGCAGAGCTCGCGGACGTGGCGAGCGCGCGCAGCCAGACCGTCGAGCTCGCGAAGGCGGGCTCGGCGATCGCCTGGGGTGCGGTCGTGGTCAGCCTGCTGGTCACGGCGGCGTTCATGGCCGCGCTCTGGTTCGTCGTGCGTCAGGAGATCCCGGCCGCCTCGCGCGAGATCGCCTACATCCTGCTGGGTACCCTGGGCGCCAAGTTCGGCGACATCGTCGCCTACTGGGTCGGATCGAGCTCGGGCTCGGCGCAGAAGTCGGCGGCGCTGGAGAAGGCCGTCGCCACAGGAGGAGGGCGCTAGATGCCGGCCGACACCGACATCGGCAACATGGCGCTGAGCCGGCTCGGCACGCGCGCCACCATCGCCGACCTCACCGAGAACAGCACCGAGGCCCGCCAGATCAATCTCTGGTACGCGACCGTGCGCGACGAGCTGCAGTCGCTGGTTGACTGGAACTTCAATCGGGTGACCCAGGCGCTCGCCGCGTCGGGCACGCCGCCGGCGCGCTGGGCGTCCAGCTACGCCTATCCGTCGGACTGCCTGCGCATGCGGAGGCTGGAGTTCGGCGCCTCGACCTGGCTGTGGGGCGAGCCCGCCCGCGGCTTCGAGATTGCCTCGAACGGCAGCGCCACCTTCCTCTACTGCAACGAGGACCGGGTGACGGCGGTGTTCGCGCAGCGCGTGGTCGATCCGGCCCGCTTCACGCCCGGCTTTACCCTGGCCTTCGTCGACTGCCTCGCGGCCGCGATCGCGCACGCCATTACGCAGAAGGCCGATCTCGCCGAGCGTCTGGCCCGGCGGGCCCAGGACAGGATCGAGCGCGCCGTGGCCGACAGTGCCAACGAGGGCTTGATTGCGGGCGACGCGGACCGGATGGTGCAGAGCGTCGCGGTGCGCGGCTTCGACGGGAGTGCGCCATGACCAGGCCCATCCTTCTGCCGAGCTTCGCCGCGGGCGAACTGTCGCCGGCGCTGCAGGGCCGGGTCGACCTCGCCAAGTACCAGGTGGGCCTCGCGACCTGTCTCAACTGGTTCGTCCATCCGTTCGGCGGGGTCAGTACCCGCGCCGGAACGGCCTTCGTGGGCGAGACCTGCGACGAGGGGGTGCGCAGTCGGCTAATCCCGTTCAGCTTCAACACGCAGCAGACCTACGTACTGGAATTCAGCGACCGGAAGATGCGCGTCGTGAAGGAGGGCGGCTACGTGCTCGAGGCCGGGGTCGCCGTCGCCGGCATCACGCGTGCCAGCCCCGGCATCGTGACGACCGCCGCGCCTCACGGCCTGTCGAGCGGCGATGCGATCTGGCTGGACGGGATCGAGGGCATGCGCGAACTCAACCGCCGGCGCTTCACGGTGACGGTGATGGGCGGCTCGACCTTTGCCCTCGGGAGCGACACGTCGGGCTATGGGAACTGGACTGAAGGCGGCACGGCGGCCCGCGTCTACACGATCACGACGCCCTACCCTGAATCCGACCTGGCGCTGCTGAAATACGTGCAGAGCGCCGACACGATGACGCTGACGCACCCGTCGCATGCGCCGCGCAATCTCACGCGCACCGGCCATGCCGCCTGGTCCCTCGCCACGATCACCTACGCGCCGACCCAGCAGCCGCCGACGGGGTTGGTCTCCAGCGCGGCGGGGTCCGGCTTCGACTATGTCGTAACGGCGGTAGCTGAAGAGACCGGCGAAGAGAGCGTGGCCTCGTCATCCGTGAGCGCGACGACGCAGACGTCGAAGATCACCTGGACGAATGCCGCCGGCGCGAACTCCTACAACGTCTACAAGGGCAAGAACGCTGTCTATGGCTTCATCGGCCGGGCAGGGGACGGCGCCACGGGCTTCACCGATACGACGGTGGCGCCCGACACGTCCGACACGCCGCCGGAGGACAAGAACCCGTTCGACGCCGCCGACAAGTATCCCGGCTGCTCGACCTATCACGAGGGCCGGCAGTGGTACGCCCGAACCAACCAGAAGCCGCAGACGCTCTATTCGTCGGCCTCGGCGGCGTTCAACAACATGAACACCAGCTCGCCGTCGAAGGACAGCGACGCCATCACCCGCACCATCGCCAGCCGGGAGGTGAACGAGATTCGCCACCTGCTCAGCCTCAATGTGCTGCTGGTCTGGACCTCGGGGGCGGTGTGGAAGGCCTGGGCAGGCGCGCAGGCCGATGTGATGACGCCCGCCAATTGCGCGGTGAAGCCGCAGAGCTACGAGGGTGTCTCGGAAATCCCGCCGATCGCCACCGAGAGTGCGGCTCTCTATGTGACCGCCTCCGCCAAGAAGGTGCGCGACGTCGCCTATGATTTCGGCTCCGACAGCTGGGCCGGTCGCAACGTGTCGATTCTCGCCGGGCACCTGTTCGAGACGCACGGCCTCGAGGAGTGGGCCTATGCCCGGGATCCGCACGGCATCGTCTGGTGCGTGCGGTCCGACGGCGTGCTGCTGGCCTTCACCTACCTCAAGGAACACGACGTCTATGCTTGGTCGCGCCACGTCACCGACGGCCGGGTCGAAAGCGTCGCCGCCGTGCAGGAAGCCGACGAGACGGTGCTTTACCTGTCGGTGAAGCGCACCGTTGGCGGCGAGACGAAACGCTTCGTCGAGCGCATGGCAAGCCGCGGCTTCAAGGACGTGCAAGCCGCCTGGTGCGTCGATAGCGGCATCCGTCATGACGGATGGAACGGCGAAGCGGGCCGCACGCTCGCGATCGCGGGGACAGGCTATGGCGCGGGCGAGGGCGTGACGCTCACGGCGACGGGACATGCGCCGTTCGGCGCCGCGTCGGTCGGCGCCAGCTACATCCTGCGCAACGGCCAGAACCAGGTGACCGTGACGGTCGTGTCGTACATCGATGCGAACCATGCCGGCGCTACGCTCGACATCGCGCCGCATGCCAGCCTGCAGGATCGCCCGACCGAGGATTGGGCGCTGGCCTCGCGCGCGTTGGGCGGCCTCTGGCACCTCGAGGGACGCGAGCTCGCGGTGCTGGCCGATGGATCGGTGCAACCCAATGCAACCGTGAACAACGGCACGATCCTCCTGCCGCGGGCATCGGGCGCGATCCTCGCGGGCCTTCCTTACGTGTGCGACCTCGAAACGCTGGGCCTCGAAGCCGGGCCGCCGACGCTGCAGGGGCGGCAGAAGGTGGTGAACGAGGTCGTGCTGAGGGTCAAGGACACGCGCGGCCTCAGCGCCGGGCCGACGGCCGATCGCCTGGTCGACGTGAAAGAACGCAGCAGCGAGCAGCAGGGCTTCCCCACGATGCTGACGACCGGCGATGAGCACGTGCTGATCGATCCGGCGTGGAATGCCGCCGGTCGAGTGTTCGTGCGCCAGGCCCACCCGCTGCCCGCGACGGTGCTCGCCATCATCCCCCGCCTCGAAACTGGAGCCTGAGCCATGGCCCTCACGAACACCGACCGCAAGGTGACCCATGCCGGCAACGGCAGCGCCACGGTCTTTCCCTACGGCTTCCCCGTCCTCAACGACGCGCATCTCTCAGTGATCATCACCGACGCTGCGGGCGTCGAGACGACGCTATCGTCATCGCTCTATGCCGCCGCGGGAATCGGCAGCCTGGGCGGTGGGTCCGTGACCTATCCGCTCGCAGGCGCAGCTCTCGCGGTTGGCACGAAGCTCACCATCGTGCGCACGGTGCCCTATACGCAGACGACGGTGCTCTCCAACCAGGGCGGTTATTACCCCGAGGTGGTGGAGCGCCGCTTCGACGAGATCTACATGGCGATGCAGCAGCTTGCCGAGATCGTCGGCCGCACGATCGTGAGCAGCATCAGCGATCCCGCCACGGAGCAGAGCAACTACACACTGATCCAGTCGCTGCAGGCGTTCCGCGGCGGCATCGACAAGCTGACCACGCCGGGCGATCTGCTGACCCGCGATGCCGGCGGCTACAGGCGCCTGCCGCGCGGCACGTCGGGACAGTTCCTGGGTATCAGCGGCGCCGACGCGACCTGGCAGACACCGGCCTACCCGGCCTTCTCGGGACGTCGCCAGACGATGAGCGCGGGGCCCGTGACTGCGACCGGCCTGGCCAACTTCCTGCCCGCCACGACGACTGGCACGCTCACCCTGCAGACCTCCAACGTCTCGCCGACCTATCCGCTGGTGGCGACGGCGGCGGCCGGCTGGTCGAATGCGTCAGGCGCCCCGGTCGATGTGATCGGTGTCACCACCGGTCCGCTCACCTGGACGGGCCTCGTCGCCAATCGTCCCGCCGCGACGCCGAACTTCCTCTATGTGACCGTTTCGGGCAGCGGCCTGGCGACCGGCAACACGCTCCTGCCGCCGATCTACCAGTTCGGCGGCATGCCCGCCGTCACCAGCGGCCAGTTCACCTTCAACATCGCCGAAATGCGCGGCTATCTCGGCAACGGCACGAGCGCCCCGCAGGTGAATCTAGTAATGGTGGGAGAGGCGGCGACTGACAGCACGGGCGTCACCAGCGCGGTCGGGTACGCCTACAATGCTCGGTACGAGTCAGCCTATTCAGCAACTCTGCCCGCGGCGAACACCTCGACGCCAAAGAATCACTACCTCGGGCTCGTTCCGCAGATTAGTGACTTCCGGGCACAGTGTACGTCAGCGGATGCAGGATACGCTGTCGGAGATGAAATCGGTGGCGGCTCGCTATGGACCGACGACGGCGCTGTCAACACGGCACTCACGTTTCGAGCGAGCCGAAACGACATGGGTGTAATTGTGAGCACTAATGTCGTTGTCTTGCACAAGACCACCGGCGCACGCACGCTCTTGGTTCGCAATCGCTGGCAATGGCGCCAGATCGCGGAACGCGGTTGGTGATCATCCTGTTGCCCGCCCGTGACGTCGATGCGCGCGAACTGGCGCCGGTGCTGCGCGAGGAGGATCGGGCGGAAGTGCTGGCCCTGCTTGGGCCCGTCCATCCGGTCGAAGGACCGTGCGACAGCCTTCTCCAAAGTCTCGCCTCCGCGCGTGAGGCGTGGACGGCGCGCGATATCAGAGGTCGAATCATCTGCATGACAGGTGTATCGCAGATGAGCCTGATCGGCTCGACGGGGGTGCCGTGGCTTCTTGGCTCAGATCTCGTGACCGCGTATCGGCGAGTGTTCCTGGTCGAGAGCCGTCGTATGGTCGCGCACTGGCTCACACTCTTCGAAGCGCTGCAAAACGTCGTCGATGCGCGGTACGCGGCGGCACTCCGCTGGATGCGCTGGCTCGGCTTCGAAATTGGCCCGCCCTTCGCGCTGGCGCACGGGCTGTTCCGCCGCGTGTCCAAGGAGGCGACATGAACGTGCAGATGAGCACTGTCGCCGAATTGGAGCGTGACCCGGGCCTCGCGGTCCTGCTGGTCGAGTATGCCGCCGAGTCGTCGATCGCGGGCATGCCGCCGCCCGCAGCCAGGATGGAGAGCTACCGCGAACTCGAGGCGCGCGGGCTGCTGAAGGTGCTGAGTGCCACTCGCGACGGACACCTTATCGGCTTCCTCACCCTGCTGGCGCCGGTGCTGCCGCACTATGGCGTGGCCGTAGCCGTCAGCGAGAGCTTTTTTGTCGCCCGTGTCCATCGCGGCACCGGCGCCGGGCTGAAGCTCTTGCGGGCGGCAGAGGTGCTGGCACGCCGCCTGGGCTCTCCCGGCCTCCTGGTCAGTGCGCCGTTCGGAGGCGATCTCTTCAAGGTGCTGCCGCGCGTCGGCTATGCCGAGACCAACCGCGTCTTTTTTAAGAAGGTGAGCGATGACTGACCTCGCACCGTCGCGCGTCCATATCGTGCCCATGAGCCCGGCTGCGATCGACAGAGTGCGGCAGCTCGAGAGCTTTGCATTGGCATTGCCGCAGGTCTCCATCGGAACGGACCACGTCTTTCATGCCGGCGTCTACGCGCGCACGATAAAGGTGCCGGCGGGAGTCATGATCACCGGCGTGCTGATCAAGATTCCGACGCTGCTGATCGTGCAGGGCGACGCAATCGTGCATGTCGAGGACGGCCCCCTCGAACTGCGCGGATATAATGTCCTGCCGGCCGGTGCGGGCCGGAAGCAGGCCTTCGTGGCACTGACCGACACCCAGCTCACGATGATCTTCGCGACCGATGCGCTCGACGTCGATACCGCCGAGCGGGCCTTCACGGACGAACTCGACAAACTCATGACACGCAGGGAGAGAGCAACATGTCAGGCATGAGCACGGCCGCCCTCATCTCACTCGGCCTGTCGGCCGCCGGCACGGCGGTTGGCTTCGCGGGCCAACTCCAGCAGCAGCAGGCTCAGCAGAAGACGGCGGCGGCCGCCGCCGCCCAGGCCGTCTATCAGGCGCAGGTCGCGCGCCAGAATCAGGAGCTGATGAACCGGCGAGCGGACGACGCCCTTCAGCAAGGGCGGATCGCGGAGGAGACAAGCCGCCGGCTCACCAGTCAGAGGATCGGGGCCCAGACGGCCCGCCTGGCCGCGCAGGGAACCGACCTCGAGGGCAGCCCCACCGACATACTGGGCGACACGGCCGGTGCGGGTGAGGCTGACGCCCTTGCCTTGCGCGCCAAGGCTGCGCGCGAGGCCTACGACTACCAAGTGGCCGGAGTCGGCTATGGCAACACGGGAGTTCTGGAAACCAACCGCGCGCTCAATTCGACGTCTAGTCCGAGCTATCTGGGCGCGGGGGCGTCGCTCCTCTCGAGCGCATCGACGCTCGCGGACAAGTGGCGGAATTTCCAGCTTAACAAGGGCGGACGGGTTTGATGGATGCACGCTGGCACGACCAAATTCGGCAATGCCCCAGTTTTGTCGCATCCCCTTCCGATTAACGTCGCATATCCAGGCAGGCGTCATTAACCGGGTTGATGCATCCAGAACGTTGACTTTTTTCGCTGCGACGACGACACGTGCAGAATGCTGACAGCTTCCCGCCCGCCATGGACTTCTCCAAGCTACCGACCGGACATCGATGGTTTGCGGGCGATATCAGTCATCGTTGTGATCTTGTTTCATGCCTTCCCTGAAAACCTCAGGGGGGGCTTTATCGGCGTCGACGTGTTCTTCGTCATATCCGGATATTTGATCGGCGGACTTATAACGCAAGAACTGGATGCCGGCACTTTTAGCTTCCAGGCTTTCTACGCGCGACGGATCCGGCGTATTCTTCCAGCACTAGTTGTCGTCGTTCTGTTTGTCTTGCTTGTCGGTTGGAACAGTATGTTTCCGCCCGAATTCTCGCAACTTGGCAGGCACATCGCAGCGGCAACGTTGTTCATCTCCAATTTCGCGCTACTCAGTGAAGTGGGTTACTTCGATATGGAGGCCCATACCAAGCCTCTGTTGCATCTTTGGTCTTTGGCGATAGAGGAGCAGTTCTATCTCATATGGCCGCTCTTCGCGTGGGCCTTACGGAGACAACGACGGCTCTTCCTTTTTTTGACTGTTGGAGTAGCGGCGTCGTCGTTCTCTTTAAGTGTTACTGAGGCTGATGCGTCAGTCGCCTTCTATTCGCCACTGACCCGAGTTTGGGAGTTGGCGATTGGAGTGCTGGCGGCACACATGCCGCGTGAAGTTGTTGACCGCTGGCTTAACTCGGGGTCTGCTCGGCAAGCGCTCGGCGTACTGGGGCTATAGACGGCCTTCCATCCGCGATTGTGTACGAGGTCCCATGTATTGGCGTTGAACTTGCCGTCCCAGGCGCCGAACTCCACGCACCAGCCACCGGCTATCTCCAGCCGGTCAAGTATGTGGGCAATCACGCCATCTTCCCCGACCTGCGACGTGATGGATTTGGCGTGGCTGATCAGGGGATTGTTCCGCTCGATGCGCTCCCGTTCGGCTACCTCGTCCGGGTGAACGACTTCCAGACGCCGCTTGCCGGAGCGAAAGCGTGCCAAGTCGGGCCGAAGGAAACGATCCACCCACCGCAAGACATTATCAATCACGCCAACTTTCCCCCCTGGATGGCAGCAGCCTCAAGCTCGCCGTCACACGTGACGAGTCCGATTGCGGGAGCCAAAGACCTAGCGGGCATGCCACTTTTGGCATCTTTCGTACAGCGCGGGATACGAAGGGCGGGCAAGAGCGTGAGGCCCACCCTGTATTGAGCCCGCGCCCGTCGCTCCTAGGCAACGTCAGGCTTCTTTCGACGTTTCTGGCGCACCAATTCCAATGGTGCGGAGATCTCAATGGGCCTGCTCGACGTCTTGACCGGAATGCGCAACGGCCCGCGGGGCGGCAGCAGCGGAGGGGGCGGAATGTCGCCCATCACGATGGCCTTGCTTGGCCTCCTTGCCTATAGGGCCGTCAAGGGCTTCTCGCCCTCCGCAATTCCACCGGCGCCGGGCAAGCCCGGCGAGGCCGCGCCGGAGGGTGGTGGCCTGTCCGACATTCTGGACCGTCTGGGGATGGGAAACAGTCCGCTCGCACGCGGGTTGGGGGCGAGCGGCCTCGGCGGCATCCTGAGCGGCGGTCTGGGCGATCTCCTCAAGCAGTTCCAGGGCGCCGGCAAGACCGACGTCGCCGAATCCTGGGTGAGCACGGGCCAGAACAAGCAGGTCGCGGCAGAGGAGCTGAGCGAGGTTCTCTCGGAGGATCAGATCGCCTTCCTGATGGAAAAGACGGGATTGTCGCGGGAGGATCTGCTGAGAGGCCTGGCCGACGAGCTGCCCAGGGCCGTCAACGAGCTGACGCCGACCGGCCGCCTGCCGTCCCCCGGCGAAATCGACAAAGCGATCTGAGGCCCCGATGCTCTGGATCGTCGTCATCGGCTTCGTGGCCGGTATCATCGCGCGGCTGGTTTCCTCGGCGCCGAACAAGCCCGCGGGTTTCCTGCTCACGACCCTGCTGGGCATCGCCGGCGCCTTCGTCGCCACCTTCATTGGCCAGGCGGTCGGCTGGTACCAGGCGGACCAAGGTGCGGGCTTCATCGCGGCCACCCTGGGCGCGCTGGTCGTGCTGTTCATCTGGAATAAATTCGCGGCCCGCCGGGCTTAGTACGGGCAGCCTTCCTCAGGGGGCGTCGCGCCCGCAGCGCTCCTGGGCCTTGCGTTCGGCCTCCGACAGTTGGGCCAGCGTGGGTTTCGAGTGCCTGTTCCAGTGGCCGGCGTCAGATCGGGCGGGTCGCCTGCTCGAGCCAGACGCGGGTTGCTTCGTCGACGGTGGGGCCGACGGTGTCCCGCACGCGCCGGTGATAGTCGTTGAGCCACTGGCGCTCAGCCTCGGTGAGCAGCCCGGGCTCGACGCAGGCGAGGTCGATGGGCGCCAGGGTCAGCGTCTCGAATTCGAGGTAGCGGCGGTCGGCGCCCTCGATCTCTGCCTCTTTGACGGCCACAAGATTCTCGATGCGGATGCCGTAGGCGCCGGTCTTGTAGTAGCCGGGTTCGTTGCTGACGATCATGCCGGGCAGCAGAGCGACTGAATTCGGCATCTTGGAGATGCGGTGCGGGCCCTCGTGCACCGAGAGATAGGCACCGACTCCATGTCCGGTGCCGTGGTCATAGTCGAGGCCGACCTGCCACAGCGCATGGCGTGCCAGCACGTCGATCTGCGAGCCGGTGGTGCCCGCGGGGAAGCGCGCGCCCGCGAGCGCGATGTGTCCCTTGAGGACGCGGGTGAAGCGGTCGCGCATTTCCGGCGACGGCGTGCCGACGGCGACGGTGCGGGTGATGTCGGTCGTGCCGTCGCGATACTGCCCGCCCGAATCCACGAGATAGAGGCTGCCGGGCTCGAGCCGGCGCTCGCTCACCTCGGAGGCCCGGTAATGGACGATGGCGCCGTTGGCGCCGGCGCCCGAGATCGTGTCGAAGCTGAGGTCGCGCAGCTTCCCGGTCTCTTCGCGCAGCGCCTGCAGCCGGTCGGACACCTCGATTTCGCCCAGGCGCCCCGTCCTGGACTCGTGGTCGAGCCAACCCAGGAAACGGCTGACGGCGGCGCCGTCGCGACGATGGGCGGTCCGGATGCCTTCCAGCTCGATCGCGTTCTTGCAGGCCTTGGGCAGCGCGATCGGATCGGCGTCGCGGACCAGGGTCGCGCCCGCGCCCTGCAGCCGGGTCGCCGCCCAGTAGGGCGCCGTCGAGGTCTCGACCAGGACGCGCTTTCCGAGCTTGCCCAGCAGGTCGAGCGCGCCGCCCAGCTCGTCGGGCGGTGCCAGCGTCACGGCATTGCCCAGCCAGGAAACGGTACGGTCCGGGATCTTGCGGCGGTCCATGTAGAGATCGACATGCCCGTCGCTGTGGAGCAGCGCGAAGCCCAGGGCGAACGGCGTGCGCGGGACGTCGCCGCCGCGCACGTTGAGCAGCCAGGCGATCGAATCGGGCGCGGTGATCAGCGCCACGTCGGCGTTCCGGCCGGCCAGGATGACGGCGATGCGGGCGCGCTTGCTCTCGCTGGTCTCGCCGGCGAACTCCACGGGATGCGGCAGCATGGGCGCGAGCGGCGCCGGCGGCCGTTCCCGCCACACCGCGTCGACGGGATTTGCCTCCACCGGCACGAAGCTGCCGCCGGCCCGCTGGCAGGCGCGGGCGAAGCGATCCTGGCCGTCGACGGTCTGCAGCCAGGGATCGAAACCCAGCCGGCCGCCCTTGGGCAGGTTCTCGGCGATCCACTGCTCGGCCGACTGCTCGGGAATCTGGTGCGGTACGAACGCCGCGACGTTGACCTGGTCGCGCACCGCCAAGGTGTAGCGGCCATCGACGAAGATCGCCGCGCGGTCCGCCAGCACGATCGCGAGGCCGGCCGAACCGCTGAAGCCGGTGAGCCAGCCCAGCCGCTGAGAGCGGCGCGGCACGTATTCACCCTGATGCTCGTCTGCGCGGGGCACGACGAAACCGTCCAGTCCGCGGCGCTTCAGCTCGGCGCGCAGGTCGGCCAGGCGCGCGGCCGGCGCCGGGCTCGCCTGCAGCCCGTCATCGGCGGCTGCCAGCTGTGCACGCCACTTGGACAGTGCCCTGGTCATTTCGGCATCAGCTGCCGGATCGATCAGCTCGACCCACTCCGGCCCGGACAGGCTTTCGGGCGCGGCGGCTACTCCGCGCATCAGCTCGGCGAGCGAAGCAGGGTCGGTACCGCGGCCACGGCGGCGGAGGAGGGCGATTACGTCGTCGGGAGCGGTCGTCATGATGCACACGACCCTACGCGCGGCGATGGGTCCGATCAAACCGAGCAATTATATTTCGTTCGCAGTTGCGAAATGCTTCGGGATGCCTCGCCATGCATTCAGTGCATATCGCACCTTCAGAGTACGCACTTATTGTTGCGGCTCAAGGCTCTATATTTTCTGGGTGCAGTGCAACATCGACTATCGCGCCGCACAATAGAAGGAGAGACTCATGATGACCCAGCCGATTCGGACCTTTAAGGATCTGACCAGCGAAACTGCGCCGGCGGGGGGAAACGCGAATTCCAAGATCAGCTTCACCCTCGACGATCGCCACCTGCTCGAGCTGCGCGCCCGCTACGCGCGTGCCGAATGGCTGGCGAATGCCTTGGGTGACGCGATCGTGTGGGTCGGCCGTCTGTACGATCGCGCCGTTGGCGGGATCAAGGCCGACCTCAAGCTGCGCGCCGCCGAGGCCCAGCTCCACCGCATGACCGACCGCGAATTGTCGGACCTCGGCCTGTGCCGGGCCGACATCACCTTTGCGATCCGTGAGGCCGCCGAAGGCGTCGCGCCGCGGTTCGACGATGTCGGCGGGCAGGTCACTGCGGCAAACCAGAATCTGCGCCGCGCGGCGTAGCCGATTGTTGAGTAGCGTAAGCGTAAGCGTAAGGGGGCCGGCGTAAGCCGGCCCTTTCATTTTGAGCGTCAGCTGCGGCGCAGGACCAGGCTGCGCCACCAGGCACCACCCGTCTCGAGATCGATGCGACGTTCGAAGGTGAAGCCGTGACCCTCGTAGCCGGCGATGATGCCGGCCGCCTGCTCGACCAGCAGGCCGCTCAGCAGCACCCGCCCGCCTGGGCGGACCGAGGCGCCGAACGACTCTGCGAGATCGAGTAACGGCGCGGCCAGGATGTTGGCCACGATCAGGTCGTAGGGCGCTCGGCCGGTCAGCGCGTCGGCCTGCAGGCCCGCGGAAACGAAGAAGGAGCAGAGCTCCGGGACACCATTCAGCGCCGCGTTGTCGCGCGCGACCTCCACCGCCTCGGCATCGTTGTCGCCGCCGGTCACCGGCCGCTGCCAGAGCTTGGCCATGGCGATGGCCAGGATGCCGCTGCCGCAGCCCACGTCCACGGCGTTGACCGTTTCCGCCGGATCGAGGGTCGCCAGCATCTCGAGACAGCCGCGCGTCGTGGCATGCGTGCCGGTGCCGAACGCCAGGCCGGCGTCGATGCGCAACGGCAGCAGGCCTTCGGGGCGGCCGTCCATCACGTGCGACGGGTGCACCCAGAAGGGACCGACCGCGAAGGGACGGAAGGAACGCTGGTTTTCGGCCACCCAGTCGATGTCGGGCAGCGCCTCCCAGCCCCAATGGGGTACGTCGAGGCCGAGTGCCCGGGCCGCGGCCTCGATGGCCGCTGCGACCAGAGCCTCGTCGCCCTCGCCGAATATGTCGATGCGCCAAGGACCGTCGCGCGAGATCTCGCAGCTCGCGACGATGAAGCCTTCCTCGCCCAGCCGCTCTTCCAGAAGGATTTCCCAGTCGGCGCGCTGGGCGGCGGGCGCGACGAAGCCGGCCTTGCGTACTTTGCTCATGGTCATGCCGGAAGGAAGAGCATGCGCCGGGGCGGCAAGTCCACGCCGACATTGTCGCCGACGTCTCGCAGCTCGCGGCCGGACTGGAACGGCGTCTCGATCAGCACCTCGCTGTCGCCGATACGCACGGCGTAACGGACGGTCGCGCCCAGGAATTCGCGATGCGTGACCGGCCCGCGCAGGGCGGCGCCTTCGGGGGACGTGAGGCCTGCATGCTGCGGCCGGAAAACCAGGCGCTTTCCGGCGGGCATCGGCACGCCGGCGCGCTCGTCCAGAATGTTGGCCGAGCCCAGGAAATTCGCCACGAACAGGTTCGCCGGGTTTTCGTAGAGCTCCATCGGAGTGCCGACCTGCTGGACCTTTCCGGCGTCCATCACCGCGATACGGTCGCAGATCGTGTTGGCTTCCTCCTGGTCGTGGGTCACGAAGATCGTGGTGAGGCCGAGCCGTTGCTGAAGCGAGCGCAGCTCGCGGCGCACGCTGACCCGCATCTTGGCGTCGAGGTTGGACAGCGGCTCGTCGAGCAGCAGCACCTTGGGCTCGATGGCGATGGTGCGCGCCACGGCGACGCGCTGCTGCTGGCCGCCCGAGAGCTGGGCAGGCCGGCGTTCGGCGTAGGCGGAGAGGCCGACAAGTTCGAGCGCCTGCGCTACCCGCCGGTCGATCTCGGCCCGCGGCAGGCGGCGTTCCTCCAGGCCGAAGGCGACGTTCTTCGCCACCGTCATGTGCGGCCACAGCGCGTAGCTCTGGAACACCATGCCGACATCGCGCTTCCACGGCGGCAGCGGCGCCACGTCCTGCCCGTCGAGCAGCACCTTGCCGGTCTGTGCCTGGGCGAAGCCCGCGATCAGCCGCAGCAGGGTGGTCTTGCCGCAGCCCGAAGGGCCCAGGAAGGCGAAGAACTCGCCGGGCCGGATCGACAGGGCGACATCCTTCAGCACGTGGGTGGCGCCGTAGGAGAGGTTGACGCCCGTGATCTCGATGCCCACGGCCCGAGCCGGCTTCGACATGGTCATGTCCGTCATATATCGAGGCCCCGTGCCCGTTGCGAGCGATCGACCGCGAGCTGCGACAGCCACATGCAGATCGCCACGATGAGCACGGCGATCACGCCCAGCGCCGCGCCGGCGCCGCGTCCCGCCGGGGTCTGCATCAGCACGTAGAGCCCGTAGGCCAGCGGCGCATCCGAGTTCGACTGCACCAGGATCAGCACCGCTGACAGTTCGACGGCGGCCGTGGCGAAGCTGGTGACGAAGCCGGCCAGCAGCCCGCCGGTCATCAGCGGGATCACAACCCGGCGCACCGTGCGCGCCTTGGTGGCGCCGAGATTCTCCGCCGCTTCCTCGAGCGAGACCGAGATCTGCTGCAGGGCCGCGTAGGCCGCGCGCAAGGCATAGGGCAGGCGGCGGATGGCGATGGCCAGCACGATCACGATCCAGAGGGTGGCGAGCGGCGTGCCGTCGGGCATGTTCACACCGTAGAAGGCGCGCAGATAGCCGATGCCCAGCACCACGCCAGGCACCGCGAGTGCGGTGCTGGCGGCCCAGTCCAGCCACTGCCGTCCGCGCAGGCGCGTGCGCAGCACGAGATAGGCGATGGCGCCGCCGATCACGACGTCGATGGTGGCGGCGAGGCCGGCATAGAGCAGCGTGTTCTTGATGTAGACGGAACTGTCGCCCAACACGCGCGTGTAGTGCGCCAGCGTGTAGCCGTCGGGCAGGGGGCTGTAGGACCAGACCGTGGCGAAGGACAGCAGCACCAGCCCGACATGCGGCGCCAGCACCAGCGCCAGGATCAGGATCACGACGGCATAAGCCAGCGCCTGTTCGCGCGGCCGCAGGTGGCGTCGCGCGAGGCCGCCGCCGCCGCGCTGGGTCGTGGCGTAGTCCTTGCCCTTCATGACCAGCGCGGTCACCCACATGGTCGCTACGGCGACGAGGATCAGCACGACCGAGATCACGTAGCCCATCGGATCGTCGATGCCGATCGAGGTGATGCGCAGATAGGCCTGTGGCGCCAGCATCTCCTTGACGTTGAGCAGCAGCGGCGTCGCCACGTCGTCGAACACCTTCACGAACACCAGGCTGGCGCCGGCGATGTAGCCCGGCAGCGCCAGCGGCAGCGCGATGCGGCGGAACAGGCGCAGCCCGTGCGAGCCCAGGTTTTGTGCGGCCTCCTCCATGCTGCGGTCGATGTTGCGCAGGGCCGCCGAGAGGTTGACCAGGATGAACGGAAAATAGTGGATCGCCTGCAGGAAGATGACGCCGTTCAGCCCTTCCATGAAGCCGATCTTGAAATCGAACCATTCATCGAGCAGCAGGTTTACCGAACCGTTGCGGCCGAACAGCAACTGCATCGCCACGGCGCCGACGAAGGGCGGCATGATCAGTGGCAGGAAGCCCAGCGTCTGCACCAGCATGGCGCCGCGGAACTCGAAGCGTGTCGTGAGATAGGCCAGCGGCAGCGCCAGCACCGAGGCCCACACGACCGTCATCGCCGACACGTAGACCGAGTTCCAGAACGAGCGCACGAACAGGTCGGTGCGCCCGAAGTCGAGGAAGTTCACGAGCGTGAGCCCGCCGCCGCCCTTCTCGGTGAAGGCGACATAGACCACCGTCGCCACCGGCACGATCAGGAAGACGCCGAGGAAGAGGGCGATGGCCAGCGCGAGGGCGACCTGCCCAGGGGAGCGCTGCATCTAAAACCTCTCCTCCCCTTCGCGGAGTCCGCGAAGGGGAGGTGCCCGAAGGGCGGAGGGGTCAAGGCAACACGCAGGATCTCGTGTGGGGCTCTCCCCCTCCGCCCTTCGGGCACCTCCCCCGAACGACGGGCGAGGAAAGTTCACCTGAGTCATCGCGCCAGCTTCAGCGCCTCGTCGGCCTTGGCCTTGGCGGCGGTGTACTTCTCCTTGGCGAAGGCGGCCCACTGCTGCTCCAGCTCGGCCTGGCGCGCCGACTTCTGCTTGCCGCCGGTGAACGCGGCCTTGATCTCGGGCGAGGCGGCCTGCGCCGCGGTGATCGGCATGGCGGCGATCAGGTCGCGCGCTTCCTTGGCCAGCGCGCGCGCCTGGGCATTGTCCTTCTTTTTCAACGCCGCATCGACCTCGTGCAGCACCTTGGTCACGGCCTTCAGCGGCTCGAGCTGGAAGGTGATGAGCTGGTCGAACAGCGTGTCGACGGCGGCGGTGCGCTTCTCGGACAGCTCGGCGTTGAAGGTCAGCAGACCCTGGAGGTTCTTGTCCTTGAAGGGGTTGGGATAGTCGGCCGGCGCCTTGGCGTAGGTCTCGGGGCGGACCGGCAGGCGACGGATCGTCGGCTCCAGCAGCACTTCCTGGCCCGTGGGCGACAGCAGGAACTCGATGAAGGCCTCGGCGCCGGCCTTGTTCGGCGCGTTGGCGACGACGCCGACATTGGCGGGCACCAGCGTCGTCACGGACGGGTAGACGAACTTCACCGGGAAGCCCGCGCCCTGCGACGAGAAGGCGAAGAAGTCGATCACGATGCCGTAGCCGACCTGGCCCGAGTTCACGGCCTCCGGTACGCCGAACGAGCGGTCGGTCACGGTGCGCAGGTTGCCGGCGATGTCCTTGGTCATGCGCCAGCCCTTGTCCCAGCCCTCGCCCTGGAGGATCGTTTCGATCGTGAGGTGCGTCGTGCCCGAGCGCGAGGGCGCCGAGATCGACACGTGGTCGAAGTAAGGCGCCTGTGCCAGGTCCTGCCAGTCCTTGGGCGTCGGCAGCTTGTTGGCCTTCACGTAGCGCTCGTTCCACATGATGCCGTAGCCGGAGGCGGCGAAGCCGGAATAGAAGCCGTCCTTGTCGTTGACGGGATAGGAGCCGACCTTCTCGGCGATGCCGGTGGCTTTGGGCTTGTAGGGGCTGAGCAGCTTCTTGCCCTTCAGCACCTCGAAGGCGTCTGGCGCGGAGGCCCAGAAGAGATCGACCTGGTTGTTGCCCCTCGTCTCCTCGATGAACTTCACGCCGGCATTGGTGTTGCGATTCTGCACTTCGAGCGTCGCGCCCGGCACGGCCTTCTCGAAGGCCTTCTTGATCGGGTCGGTGACGTCCTTGGAGAAGGAGGTGACCACCGTCACCTTGCCGGTCTGCGCGAAGCCGGCGCCGGAGGCGAGCACGACGCCCAGGGCGGAGCCGAGGGCAAGGGCGGAGCGGCGGAACATGGGGTTTCTCTCCTGTAGTTTCTGATCAGGCGGCTTCGATGAAACTGTCGAGCACCTTCTTGGGGCCGGCCTTTTCAAATTCTATGTCGAGTTTGTTACCGTCGACGGCGACAATGAGCCCGTAGCCGAATTTCTGGTGGAAAACGCGCTGGCCGATGCTGAGATCGACCCGGTCGCCCTCGGTCGCGCGTCGATCGTCGCTCGTCTCGTCGCGATAGCGGCCGCGGCGGCCGGGAACGCCCAGGCTCTCGTACTCGAAACCGCTGGCCTGGTCGCGCAGGCCGCCATGGTGACCGGCCGAATAGGTGGCGTAGAGGCCGGCATCGCTGCTCTGCGCCAGCTGGGCGGGCGGCAGTTCGCGCAGGAAGCGCGACGGGATGGCGGCCTGCCATTGGTTGAACACGCGGCGGTTGGCGGCAAAGGAGACATAGGCCCGCTTGCGCGCTCGCGTAAGCCCGACATAGGCCAGCCGGCGCTCCTCCTCGAGGCCGGCCTGGCCCTTGTCGTCGAGCGCGCGCTGGTTGGGAAACAGGCCTTCCTCCCAGCCCGGCAGGAAGACCGTGTCGAATTCGAGCCCCTTGGCGGCATGCAGGGTCATCACGCTCACCATGTCGGTGTCGTCGCGCGATGCCATGTCGGTGAGCAGCGCCACATGTTCCATGAACGCCTGCAGCGAATCGAATTCCTGCAGGGCGTTGACGAGCTCCTTCAGGTTCTCGAGCCGACCTTCCGCCTCGGGCGAGCGGTCGAGGCGCAGCATGTCGGTGTAGCCGGATTCGTCGAGCATGGTTTCGACCACCTCGACATGGCTCATGCCGTCGAGCATCGCCCGCCAGCGCTCGAAGTTGCGGATCAGGTCGCCCAGCGACTTGCGCGGGCGCGCCTTCAGCTCGTCGGTCTCGAGCGCCCGCCGAGTCGCCTCGAACAGCGAGATCTTCTGCGTGCGCTGGATCAGCCGCAGAGTCCGCAGGGCCGATTCGCCGAGGCCACGGCGCGGCGTGTTGTAGATGCGCTCGAAGGCCAGGTCGTCGTCGTGCTGGATGATGACGCGGCAGTAGGCCAGCGCGTCGCGGATCTCCTGGCGCTCGTAGAAGCGCGGGCCGCCGATCACGCGATAGGGCAGGCCCATGGTGATGAAGCGTTCCTCGAACTCGCGGGTCTGGAAGCCGGCGCGCACCAGGATGGCGATCTGCGCGAGCTTGTGCTTGTCGCGCTGCAGCGCCTCGATTTCCTCGCCGATCGTGCGCGCTTCCTCGTCGCCGTCCCAGACACCGCGCAGCGAGATGCGCTCGCCCTCCTTGGTGTCGGTCCACAGCGTCTTCCCGAGCCGTCCCTCGTTGTGGGAGATCAGGTGGGAGGCGGCGGCCAGGATGTGCGGCGTCGAACGGTAGTTGCGCTCCAGCCGGACGATGGTGGCGTTGGGGAAATCCTTTTCGAAACGCAGGATGTTGCCGACCTCGGCGCCGCGCCAGCCGTAGATCGACTGGTCGTCGTCGCCGACGCAGCAGACGTCCTGCGTGCCCTGCGCCAGCAGCCGCAGCCAGAGATACTGCGCGACGTTGGTGTCCTGGTACTCGTCGACCAGGATGTGGCGGAAGCGGCGATGATAGACCGCCAGGATGTCGGGATGCGTCTGCCACAGGGTCACGCAGTGCATCACCAGGTCGCCGAAATCGACGGCGTTCACCTCGCCGAGGCGCTCCTGGTACTGGCGGTAGATGTCGGCCGCGCGGCCGCCTGCGAAGTCGCCGGCCTCGGCGCCCGACACCTTGTCCGGCGTCAGCGCGCGGTCCTTCCAGCGCTGGATGATCCCGGACAGGATGCGGGCCGGCCATTTCTTGTCGTCGATCCCCTCGGCCTGCAGCAGCTGCTTGATCAGCCGCGTCTGGTCGTCGGTGTCGAGGATCGTGAAATTGCTTTTCAGTCCGATCAGCTCGGCATGCCGGCGCAGGACCCGCACGCCGATCGCGTGGAAGGTGCCCAGCCACATCCCGTCCGCCGCGCCGCCGATCAGCTTCGCCACGCGGTCGAGCATTTCGCGGGCCGCCTTGTTGGTGAAGGTGACCGCCAGGACCTGCGATGTCCGGGCCTGGCCGGTGAGCAGCAGATGGGCGATGCGGGTGGTGAGCACGCGGGTCTTGCCGGTGCCGGCACCGGCCAGCACCAGGAGCGGCCCGCCCGCATGGGTGACCGCCTGGCGCTGCTCGTCGTTCAGGCCTTCGAGATGGGTGGTGGACGTGACGGCCCGCCGCGCCGGCACGGGATCGGCCGGAACGGGGTCATCGGTGATTTCGAACGGATCGGCGGAGGGCGCCATGAACCGTCATATAGCAATCGCGATGGCGGACGCCTATCTTTGAGACTGTGGACGCGCGTGGTGCGCGGCGGAGGTGAGCGGATGGCCCGAGGGTTGAACGGTTCCGCAAACGGGTCGGGCCATTGGCCTCCCCCCGGCGATGAGGGCGTGGTTGCCCGCACCCCCGGCGGCGGCTCGAACCTGCCGCCTCCGGTCGCGGCGGCGCTGCCCGCCGTGGTCGGCGTCAGGACCACCATTCCGGAAAGCCGCCGCTCCGCCCAGACTTTGGGCACGGAGCGTGAAGGTCACGGCATCGTGGTCGACGACGAGGGGCTCGTCCTCACCATCGGCTATCTCATCATGGAAGCCGACACGGTAACGATCACCGACATCGAGGGCAACGAGACGGCCGCGCGCATCGTCGGCTACGACTATGAGAGCGGCTTCGGCCTCGTGCGGACCGAGACGCCGATCCGGCTGAAGCCGATGCCGTTCGGCGACTCCGATTCTCTGATCCTGCGGGGCGAGGCTTATGTCGCGGGCCTGGGCGGCGAAAAGGCGGCGCTCAAGGTCAAGGTCGCCGGCCGGCGCGAGTTCGCCGGCTACTGGGAATATCTGCTCGACAGCGCCATCTTCACCGTGCCGGCCTATCCGCTGTGGGGCGGCTCGGCCCTGATCGGGCAGGACGGCGCGCTTCTCGGAGTCGGCTCGCTGCTGGTGCAGGAGGCGCTGGGCCCGGGGTCGCCAGCCTTTCCTGGCAACATGTACGTGCCGATCAACCGGCTGAAGCCGATCTTCGAGGAGCTGGTCTCGACGGGCCGTCTGTCGACGCCGCCGCGCCCCTGGCTCGGCCTCTATACGGTCGAGCATTTGGGCCAGCTCGTGGTCGGCGGCATTTCCGAGGGCGGTCCCGCCGATCGTGCCGGCCTGCAACGCGGCGACATCCTGCACGCGCTGGACGACGAGGGGCTGGACGATGTCGGCGACTTCTATCGCAAGCTCTGGGCGATCGGCCCGGCCGGCTCCGTGGTGAAGCTCCAGATGGAGCGCGACGGCGACGCTTTCGATGTCAGCGTCCGCACCGGCGATCGCTCGACCTATCACAGGTACGGCAGCGACTGACCCGCCTGTGAATAGCCACGCTTTGACTCAGGCCCCACGCGCTGCCTAGGTTCGCGTCAAGCGACAACGGGGGAGACATCGATGGCCAAGGCGTTCGCCTCGCAGGCGGATATGACGGACAAGAAGATCACCTTCAGCCGTCTGTCCGAGCACGCCTATGCCTTCACCGCGGAAGGCGATCCCAATACCGGCATCGTGGTCGGCGACGACGCGGTCATGGTGATCGACGCGCAGGCGACGCCGAAGATGGCCGAGCAGGTGATCGAGCGCATCCGCACCGTCACCGACAAGCCGATCAAATACGTGGTGTTGTCGCACTATCATGCCGTGCGCGTTTTGGGCGCCAGCGGCTACAGCCCTGAGCACATCATCTGCAGCGAAGCGACGCGCGACATGATCGTCGAGCGCGGTGCGCAGGACTACAAGTCCGAGCTGCAGCGCTTTCCGCGCCTGTTCCAGGCGGCGGAGACCATTCCCGGCCTGACCTGGCCCACCATCACCTTCGCGGATCGCATGACCCTGTGGCTGGGCAAGCTGCAGGTCGACATCATCCATGCCGGCCGCGGCCATACCAAGGGCGACACGATCGTCTGGCTCCCGGAGGAGCGCACCCTGTTCAGTGGCGATCTCGTCGAGTATGGCGCGACGCCCTATTGCGGCGATGCCCACTACAAGGACTGGCCGGAGACCCTGCAGAAGCTTCGCGACCTCAAGGCCGAGGCCCTGGTGCCGGGCCGCGGCGACGCACTCATCGGCGAGGGCCCGGTCGAGGAGGGGATCGCCGGAACCCAGGCGTTCCTGAGCGATCTCTACAAGGTCGTGGAGAAGAGCGCCGAGGCCGGAGACTCGCTGAAGGTGGCCTACGACAAGGCCATGACGGCGCTGCAGCCGCGCTACGGCAACTGGGTCATCTTCGAGCACTGCATGCCGTTCGACGTCAGCCGTGCCTACGACGAGGCCAAGGGCCTCGACCACCCGCGCATCTGGACCGCCGAACGCGACATCGAGATGTGGGCGGCGCTGGAAAAGGCCGAGTGACGCTGCTTTCCGTGGCGCGCTCCCATGAGCTCCTACACCTATCGACACTACGAGTACCGGAAGCCGTCTGAACTCGACGGTCGGAGCGCACGCCGGCCGGTCGTGATCGTCGGCGCCGGCATGGCCGGGCCGACGCTGGCGCTGGCGCTGGCAAAACGCGGTGTGCCATCGGTCGTGCTCGACGAGGACGACACGGTGAGCCTCGGCAGCCGCTCGATCTGCCAGGCCAAGCACAGTCTCGAAACCTGGGATCGGTTCGGCGTCGCGAGCCGCATGGTCGAAAAGGGCATCACCTGGGAGCAGGGCGAGCTCTATCTCCACGACAAGCCGGTCTTCCGCTTCAACCTGCAGCCCGAGCCCGGCCACAAGTTCCCGGCCTTCGTGAACCTGCAGCAATATTACGTGGAGGAGTATCTCTTCGAGCGCTGCCTCGCCGAGCCCCTCATCGAGATGCGTTTCCGCAACAAGGTCGTTGCCGTCACGCCGAGCGAAGAAGGCGTGACGCTCGAGGTCGAGACGCCGGACGGGGGCTACGCGCTTGACGCCGAGTGGCTGGTGGCCTGCGACGGCGTACGCAGCACCGTGCGTCATCTGATGGACCTGCCCTATCCTGGCGAGGTCTTCCACGACCGGTTCCTGATCTCCGACATCAGGCTGCTGAGCGAGCTGCCCAAGGAACGGCGCTTCTGGTTCTATCCGCCGTTCCACCCGACCAACTCCGTGCTGCTGCACCGCCAGGCCGACAACGTGCTGCGGGTCGATTTCCAGCTTGGCCCCGACGCCGATCCGGAAGAGGAGAAGAAGCCGGAGAACATCGACCGGCGCCTGCGCCAGATGTTCGGTCCCGAGGCGCGCTGGGAGCATGAGTGGACCAGCGTCTACACCTTCACCTGCCGCATGATGGAGCGCTTCGTCCAGGGCCGGGTGATCTTCGCCGGTGACGCCGCGCACGTCGTCTCGCCGTTCGGCGCGCGCGGGGGCAATGGCGCCATCGCCGATGTCGACAACCTCGCCTGGAAGCTGGCGATGGTTCTGCGGGACGCGGCGCCGGCGTCGCTGCTGGACAGCTATTGCAGCGAACGGCGTGCGGCAGCGCAGGAGAACATCCTGAACTCGACGCGCAGCACCGACTTCATCACGCCCAAGTCTGCCGCCTCGCGCGCCTTCCGCGACGCCACCCTCTCGCTGGCGCGCGATTTTCCCTTTGCCCGCGCACTGATCAACAGCGGCCGGCTCTCGGTGCCGACCGCGCAGCCGGGCTCGCCGCTCGACACGCCGGACGGCGATGCCGACTGGCTGCGCGGGCCGGGACCCGGGCGGGCGATGCTCGATGCGCCGGTGGGGCGGGACGGCAGCGGCTGGCTGCTCGATCGGCTGGGTCCGGACTTCACGGTGCTGACCTTCGGCGACACGGACATGCCAACCGGCGACCTTCCATCCGGTGTGACCTGCGTGCGCATCGCGGGCGACGGGCTTGCCCGCCAGCGCTATGATGGCCGGCCGGGCACGACCTACCTGATCCGGCCGGACCGCTATGTCGCGGCGCGCTGGCGCCGCTTCGATGCGGCGGCGATTGCGGCCTCGGTCAGGCGGGCCACGGGCAACGGCTGAAGGAGTTCGCGATGGCCGAAATCACGACCGGCGCCCTGCGCCGCACGCTCAATCTCGCGCGCCCCGACGACGTCTACAACGCGATCGTCGACGCGCATCGCGGCCTCAGCGACGAACAGTGCCGCGCCTTCGATGCGCGGCTGATCCTCCTGCTGGCGAACCATGTGGGCGACGAGGCGGTGTTGCACGAGGCGCTGAGGGCCGCGCGCGAGACGATGGAGGAGACATGAAGGGCATGCTCACCGGCCGGCTGGCGCTGGTCACCGGCGCGGGCCGCGGCAACGGCGCCGCCATCGCGCGAGGACTCGCGGCTGCCGGCGCGCGCGTCATCGTCACCGACGTCGATCTGGATGCCGCGCGTGCGATCGCCGACAGCATCGTCAAGGCGGGCGGCGAGGCGCGCGGCCATGCGCTCGATGTCACCGACGCGGAGAGCTGCACGAAGCTCGCGCAGGACGTCTCGCTGCTGGTCGGCCCGATCAGCATCCTGGTGAACAATGCCGGCATCTTCCTGCGCGGCGGCCTGACCGAGCCGGACGGCCGGGCGCGCTGGGAACGCACGATGGAGGTGAACGTCCAGGGACCGTTCAATGTCACCATGGCCTTCGTGGAGCAGCTCAAGCACACCAAGGGTAGCATCGTGAACATTGCCTCGATCAACTCCTTCGTCGCGCCGGCGGGCAGCGGCGTCTATCCGGTGTCGAAGGGCGCCCTGGCCCAGTTCACGCGGGCGCTCGCAACCGAGTTGGCACCCGACGGCGTGCGGGTGAACGCGCTGGCGCCGGGCATCATCGCCACCGCGATGACGGAGGTGACTCGCGCCGACCCGAAGAAGCTGGACGGCTTCTTCGCCCACGTGCCGATGAAGCGCGTGGGCCAGCCCGAAGAACTGGCCGGGCCGGTGGTGTTCCTCTGTTCGGAGGCGGCGAGCTACATCACCGGCGCCATCCTGCCGGTCGATGGAGGGTATCTTGCCGTCTGATCTCGAAAAGCTCGTCGTTCGTCCGGCCACGGTCGCGGACGTCGATACGCTGCATCGCTTCTCGGTCGATCTCGCGACCTACGAGGACGAGCCCGACGCCGTCGGCTCGACGCCTGAGACCCTGGCGCGCGACGGCTTCGGCGAGAACCTGCAATTCGCCGCCCTGATCGCCGAGCGTGGGACAAGGCCAGTGGGCTTCGCGCTCTACACGTTCAACTACTCGGTCTGGACCGCGGCACGGGGCATCTTCATCGAGGATATCTGGGTGGTGCCCGAGGAACGTCGCGGTGGTGTCGCCCGCGCGCTGATGCAGGGGCTTGCCCGCGAATGCGAAGCCAAGGGCTACAAGCGCATCGACCTCAACGTGCTCGACTGGAATCCGGCGCGCGGCTTCTACGAGCGCCTGGGCTATCGCTGGATCCGCAACTGGCTGCCCTACCGCCTCAGCGGCGAGGCCCTGTCGAAGCTTGCGGGTGAGTAGAGTCTTTCCCTCTTATTCGGAATTTTATCGGATCTTGTAAAACGCACCTCACCCTGAGGAGCGCTCCGCAGGAGCGCGTCTCGAAGGGTGGGCACAAGCACACCGTCCGTTGCCCATCCTTCGAGACGGCCCTTCGGGCCTCCTCAGGATGAGGTGGTGTGGGTGAAGTTGAATTAGAAAGGCGCAAGTCCAGGCGCCGGTCTGCGCGGTATCTTGGTACCGCATTCGGCCTAGGGCGAGTCCGTTTCAGTTGTTTCGGATATTTCGATTATTTCGTTCATGAGCCCGTTTCGGAGGGGCCGGGGAGGCGTGGTTAGGACCACCTCGCCAACCGTCATCGCTTGGCGAGTCCCATGACGCGGCCGGCCTTGGCGGGCTTGGGCAGAACCTTGTGGGTCTCCCAGATCGCGTCGAGACGCTCGGTCACCGGCACCGGCCAGGGGCCGGAACGTCGCGAGGTGTAGTCGATGTTCATCAGGATCGTCTCGTTGGTCGCCGCCAGATAATCCTGATCGGCATGGTACATCTCGTGGAAGAGATGGACCTTCTTGGCGTCGCGCGCGAGCAGCTGGGTGGTGAAGCGCAGCGGCGCGCCCTCGCGCAGCTCGCGGTCGTAGGTGACGTGGGTCTCCAGCACGAAGGTCATGCCGAGCTTGCCGTCGACGTAGCGACGGCCCAGTCCCATGTTGCGCATGAAGGCGCCGGAGGCCTGGTCGAAGGCGGTGACATAGAAGGCCACGTTCATGTGACCATTCCAGTCGACCCATTCCGGAAGGACGGTGGAGCGGTGGGTGTCGAGCGGGGCGCGCGTGATCAGTTCGGGAAGTTCGTACGGCAGGGACTGAAGCATGGACGCTGTTACTTCTTCTTGATTCCGATGAGGCGGCCGGCCTGGACCGGGCGGGGGAGGGCGGCATGGGCCGCGGCGAGCTTCTCGATGCGCTCCATGGCGAAGTCGGGCCACGGGGCCGAGCGGCGGGTCTGATAGTCGATGTTCATCAGCATGAGTTCGTTGGTGGCAGCGAGATAGCCTTCCTTCGCATGATACATCATGTGGATGTAGTGGATGCGCTTGGCGTCGTGGTCGAGGATCTGCGTGGTGATGCGCAGCTCGTCGCCTTCCTTGACCTCGCGATCGTAGGTCACATGCGCTTCGAGCACGAAGGTCATGCCGATCTTGTCGCGCGTATATTCCCAGCCACAGGCGAACTGCTGGCAGAGCGTGTCGGTCGCCTTGTCGAACGCCACGACGTAGTAGCCCACGTTCATGTGCCCGTTCCAGTCGATCCAGTCGGGCAGCACGGTGGCGGGATGTCGATCGAGCGGCGCCCGAAGGTCGAGATCGATCATGGGGTATGGAGCTAATTTCATGCGATCGACCGTAGCGAAGGGGCCTTAGGCACCGCAAGTTCCGTGCAACAGCGTTGCGAGGAGCGAACATGGCGAAGAAGACGAAGGCGGTTGTGCTGGGCGTGGGCGCCGAGCGCGGCCTGGGCGCGGCCGCGAGCCGCCGCTTTGCGAAAGAGGGCTATCACGTGCTGGTCGCCGGCCGCACCGGACCCAAGATCGACAAGGTCGTGCAGGGCATCCGCGAGGCGGGCGGCGCGGCCACCGCGGTCGTGGTCGACGGCACGAAGGAGGACGAGGTCGTCGCGCTGTTCGACAAGGCGATGGCTGACGACGCGGACGGCGCGCCCGCCGACCTGCTGGTCTTCAACATGGGCAACAACGCCGCCGTCGATTTCCGCGAGATGACGGCGCAGCATTTCGAGGACTCCTGGCGGGTCGGCTGCTTCGCCGGCTTCCTGTTCGGCCGTGAAGCCATGCGCCACCTGGCGCCGCTGGGCCGCGGCACCGTGATCTTCACCGGCGCCTCGGGCTCGCTGCGCGGCCGGCCGCGCTTTGCCGCCTTCAATGCGACCAAGGGCGGCCTGCGCCTGCTGGTACAGTCGATGGCGCGCGAGTTTGGGCCGCAGGGCATCCATGTCGCGCACGCCATCATCGACGGCGGCATCGAGGGCGAACGTCTGCTCTCGCGCATGCCCGACCGAGTCGAGAAAGCCGGGCCGGACGGTCTGCTAAACATCGACGCGATCGCCGACAGCTACTGGCACCTGCACCGCCAGCATCGCAGCGCCTGGACGCACGAGATCGACCTGCGGCCGTACAAGGAGCCGTTCTGAACTCGTACCACCTCATCCTGAGGAGGTCGCGCAGCGACCGTCTCGAAGGATGGGCAACAAACGTGGTGCGTGTGCCCACCCTTCGAGACGCGCCCCTGCGGAGCGCTCCTCAGCGACTGTGTCTGAGGTCAAGCGTTTTGCCATGGTGTCCTGTCTCTAAGGATGGCGTTGAGGATGACAAGAAGTTTGCGGG
>NCHQ01000037.1 GCA_002281855.1 Rhodospirillales bacterium 24-66-33
GCACATGTCGATGTCGTGCTGCAGGCGGTCGTTCGACGAGTGCACGATCTGGTTGACCGCGAAGGGCGCCACCTTCTTGTCCGGATGCTTGGCCTTGTATTCGGCCAGCTCGCCGGTGATGCGCTTCAGCCACTCCTCGAGCATCTCCTTCGGCCGCGCGTTCAGGGCGGGGAAGGAGCCGACGACGCCGGCCTTGCACTGCTCGATGACCAGGTCGGGATTGGAAACGATGAACAGCGGCGCGCCCACCACGGGGATCGAGAGGTTGTCGCGCAGCAGGGCGGGAAGGGACATCGTTTCACTCCGTGGATTCTCGGTTCGTCTTGTGGCCAAGGGCCTAGCACGGCCCTGGTCCTTCTCGCCAACCGGTGTCGCTAACCGGCGAGCTCGTAGGCGCCCCCCTTTTCCAGCGCCCGCTTGTAGGCGGGGCGGGCATGGATCCGGTCGAGGAAGCCCTTCAGCTTCGGCATCTTGTTGATCATCGGCGAGCGCGCCGTGGCGGCTTCCAGCGGGAAGCTCATCTGGATGTCGGCCGCGGTGAACTCCGCGCCGGCGAACCACTCGCGGCGCATCAGCTCGCCTTCGAGGAACATGAAGTGATTGCCGATCTGCGGCATCAGCAGCGTCTTGTCGGCGCCGCCCGCAATGGCGCGCGCCACCGGCCGCATCAGGAAGGGCACGCGCGCGGGCAGGAGCCCGAACACCAGTTTCATGAACAGGAGCGGCATCAGCGAGCCCTCCGCGTAGTGCATGAAATAGGTGTAGTTCAGCCGTTCCGGCGTGCCGGGGGCCGGGGTGAAGCGGCCGCCGCCATAGGTCTCCGACAGGTATTCGAGGATGGCGCCCGACTCGGCCAGCACCGCGGTCCCGTCGGTGATCACCGGCGACTTGCCCAGCGGATGCACCTTGCGCAGCTCGTCGGGGGCCTGCATCGAGGGTTTGCGCTGGTAGCGCTTCACCTCATAGGGCAGGCCGAGCTCTTCGAGCATCCAGAGGATGCGCTGCGAGCGGGAATTGTTCAGGTGATGGACGGTGATCATCGTCACAGCGTACCGGGACGCCAGTTGCCGTGGAAGCCCGCCGGCACCCGGCTGCTGAGATGGGCCAGCGCCACCGGGCCCTTGGCGATGTCGGTCGCCTCGAACACCGCGAGGTCGCTGCGGCCTTCCCCGGAGCGATAGATCACCGACAGCACCCAGCCGTCGCCTTCCGGGGCCTTGTCATGGCGCGGCACGAACACCGGCTCACCGAACCGGTCGTCCTCGCCTGCCGTCCAAGTGGCGTTGCTGCCCTTCTTCAGGTCGTAATGGGTGATGCCCTCGCCGCGGCGGACGCCGGCATGGGCGATGTTGCCCGATACGATCCAGCCATGGCGGTAATCGCTCATGCAGAAGCGCTCGTCGAAGCGCGGGAACTCGCCGGCGCGGTCGTCGAGCTGCTCCTCGCGGAAGGTGTTTCCCTGGCCGTCGAGGTCGAAGGTCCAGCGGAACAGGCGCGCCGCCGGCGGCTCCTTGGTCGAGGGCGAGCCGTCGGGCAGCGGGAAGAGCGGCGCCACGTCGTACTTCATGACGTCGATCACGACCTTGCCGTCCGCCGTCTCGAAATGGTTCATCGGATGGAACACATAGGACGGCGGCGCCGTCACCCACTTCACGTCGGCCACCGTGCCCTTGCGCGGGATGAACGCGATGTGCGTGCCCTTGTCCGGCTCCCAGGCGAACGGCGGCAGCCCGCCCATGGCGCGTTCCATCGAAGACGTGAGCGGAAAGACCGGCACGACGATCCAGTTCTTGGTCACGGCGAAGTCGTGGATCATCGACGGGAAGGGCCCCTCGAGGATTTCCGCCCGCGTGACGGCGCCGTCCTGGGTCACGGTCTGGAGGCTGATTTCCTTGGTGAAGCGGCCCGTCGCCGAATAGCCGAAGAAGATCATCTCGCCGGTCTCGGGATCGAACTTGGGATGCGCGGTGAACGGCCCGACGAGCTTGTCGCCGAACGTCTCGTAGCCGCCGTCCTTGGGTCCGACCGGCATCAGGCTCGCTGGATCGAGCGAGAAGGGGGCGTGCGCCTCCTCCAGCGCCAGAAGCATGCCGCCATGCCAGACGATGTTGGTGTTGGCGATGGTCGAGTTCAGCGCAAACACGCGCGGGTCGGTGTAGCGCGGGTTGCCGAAGGTGCCGGAGAGGCCCTCGCCCTCCTCGTTCTCGATCTTCCACTTCGGTGTCCGCACCCAGCGGTTCTTGTAGGAGACGTTGCCGTTCTCGATGTGGAAGGCGTGGATCATGCCGTCGCCGCCGAACCAGTGATAGGGCCCGCGCGGCGCGAACTGCGGGTTCGGTCCATTGCGATAGAGCGTGCCGCAGAGTTCCCTGGGCATCTCGCCGGTGATCTGGAGATGCCCGGCATCGGCCTCGGTGTTGACGGGCGCGTAGTAGCCGCGGAGGAACGGATTGTCGGTCGGGAATGCCTTGGCCACGGGAAGTCTCCTTCTGGGTAACGCCGTGTATCTATCCGACGTTATCGATACACGGCGTTTCCCGCAAGTGCGCTTTGGGAGGATTATTGAAACCGCCCAAAAGGGCTGCTAGCAGCGTACATGGTCACGAAGAAGGCGTCGTCCGCCGCCAATGCCGTTCGATTTTATCGTCGCTGGAGCGAACTGGCGGCGTAGGGACAGTGTGACTGAGTGCTGAAACCCGAGCCGCCCGCCAAGGCGGCTTTTGTTTTGGGTTTTCAACAGAAGATTCGCCTCGGTGAACGGCTCCCTTCGAAGGAGCAGATCATGACAGAGAGCAGCCATCGGAAAGCAAAGTCGGGTCTTGCATCCGATTTTTCGGGAGTCGCGGCGCGCTACGACTCGACCCGCGACCTGCCGCAGGAATACCTGCTCGCCTGTTACGCCCGGCTGGTCGAACGCGGTCTGTTGCCGGCGACGGGGCTGATCCTGGATGCCGGCTGCGGGACGGGGCAGGTGTCGCTGCCGCTTGCGGCGCAAGGCTATGAGGTTCGCGGAATCGACATTGCCGCCGAGATGATAGCGATCGCGCAGGCCAAGGTTCAATCGGGATGGCACGCCGACTATGCCGTGGGCGACGTTCGCGACATTGCCTTCGACACTCACAGCATCGACGCCATTGTCGTGTCGAAGCTGTTCCAGCACATCGAGGATTGGAAGGGAGCGTGTCGCGAACTCATCCGAGTAGCGCGGCCCGGTGCCTGCCTCATCCAGATCAATGAGCGCGGGGCGTTCGGCAATGCCGTGCGTCGCTACTTCGCGCGGCGCGCCGACGAACTGGGATACGCCGGTCGTTACCTGGGCCTGAACCCGCATGGAGAAGCAGAACTCCGCGCGCATATGAAGGCCGAGGGCTGCGAGGCGATCCCGTTCGACGTATCGGATCTGCGTTGGACGACGGGCATCAGTTACGGCGAAGCGCTCGGCCGCCTTCGGGACAGGCTCTATGCCGAGTTCTGGTACCTGCCGGAGGCCGTGCACCGCCAACTCGTCGCGGAGACGAGCGCCTGGGTCGAGGCACAGCGCGAAGGACGCGCCACAATCGACCGACTCACGCCGTATCTCGTCGTCGAGGTGTTTCGGACGCCGCGTTAGAATTAGGCCCTCGGGAGAGTGCTTGGCCGACCTGATAGGGATCAGCTATTCACACAGCATGAACGCCACCAATCCCGTCCTGCCGCCCGGCTATTCCGCCGTTCCGCCGGGCCATGTCGCCGCGGTCGTGACGAGCCTCGAAATGTTGAGCCGTCCGCCGGAGCGGCCGGCGCAGCCCTTTCCGGCGGGTGTCACGCTGGAGCCGCTGGAGCGGTCGATCGGCGCCTATCGCAACCTCTATCGGGCGGTGGGGACGGACTGGCTGTGGTTCTCGCGGCTGGTCATGGCGGACGAGACGCTGCAGGCGATCCTCGACAATCCGGAGGTGGAGTTCCTCGCGCTGCGCCAGGACGGGCGCGATGCCGGGATCCTCGAACTGGACTTCAGCCAGCCGGGAGAATGCGAGCTGGCGTTCTTCGGGGTGGAGCCGGGTCTGGTGGGCACGGGCGTCGGGCGCGCGCTGATGAACGAGGCGATCGCGCGGGCCTGGTCGCGGCCGATCAAGCGCTTCTGGGTGCATACCTGCACGCTCGACCATCCCGCGGCGCTCGACTTCTACCGGCGCTCCGGCTTCGTGCCGTTTGCCTTCCAGGTCGAGGTGTTCCCCGACCCGCGCCTCACCGGCGCCCTGCCGCGCGACTGCTCACGGCACGTACCGTTGCTCGACTGACGTCGCGGCGCCCGCGGCCTCGCGGTCCTCGACCCTGCGGTAGTGGAACCAGCCGGCGGTGCCGAGGGCCAGCAGGAGCAGGCCGAGATAGAACTCGGTGTGGGTCGGGCCGATCAGGTCGAACAGCGGCGTGGCCGCGAGATTGAACAGCAGCATCGAGCCCGCCATGACGGCCAGCCGCAGCCGGAAGACGCGGGCGATCTCGGCGCCGCGGAACACGGTCTGCATGCGGGTGATCATCGGGATGAAGAAGAAGGGCCCGCCGAAGCCCGCGACCATCCCCGCCAGCATCATCGCCGGCAGCTTGTAGGGGTTGTCGATGCCCCAGGCGGCCAGTGCGATCAGGGCGAAGCCGGTGCCCATCGCCACGTAGCCCAGGAACATGGTCGAGAGCACGCGGCGGAAGCGAACGCTGCCCGCCACCAGATTGCCGACCACGTCGCCGACACCGCAGGCGCCGACGATCATGCCGAGCGAGGCGAGACCGTGGAGGCCGAACAGGTGCGGATCGTGCTCGACCACCATCAGCGCGATGCAGAGCTGCAGCGCCACGCTCCACGGGCCGTTGGCGGTGGCGTTGATCAGGAGCAGCGCGCCCATCGTGCGTTGGCGCAGCATCAGTCGCGCGCCGTCGAGCAGGGCGTCCCAGGCGCCGCGCAAGCCGCCGCGGCCAGGGCGCGGCTTGTAGGCCGCGTCGTACAGCCGGTCGCGCACCGCCCACACCGCCAGCGCCGACAGCACGAAGCCGACGGCGGTGATCGACAGGAAGTGGATCACCGGCAGCAGCGTGTTCAGGACCGCCGCCATCATCGGCCCGATCAGCCGGGCGAGCCGCCACGTCGCGTCGAACAGGCCGTTGATCGCCTGCATGGCGTCGCGGTCGGTGACCAGCACCGGCACCGCCGACTGCAGCGCCGGCGTGAACACCATGCGCATGGCCGCGAGGCCCATGACGGAGAGGATGAGGAGCGGGATCGAGATGCCCCAGATGTAGAAGCCGATCACCGGCAGTATGGCCAGCACCGCGCTCGCATACTTGGCGCCGATCATGGCGCGGTCTGCCCGCCAGCGGTCGAACGCCGAGGCGCCCAGCAGGCCGACCACCAGCATGGCGGCGTACTGCGTGGCGTTCACGTAGCCCGCGGCATTGCCGATCTGCTCGGCCGCGATCCACACGACGGCCACGCGGAACAGGTCCTCGCCGATGGTCGAGGCGGCGAGGCCCGACCAGATCGTGGCGACGGCCGGATCCTTGAGCGGACGGAAGACGGGGATCATGCCGAGCGACAATTCCTAGCGATCCTCATCCTGAGGAGGCGCGGAGCGCCGCCTCGAAGGGGCAACGGACGCGGTGCGGGTTCCCCCCCTTCGAGACGCGGCCTGCGGCCGCTCCTCAGGGTGAGGCGATTGGCTGGAGGCGTGGACGTCACTTCACCCAAACGCCGCCGTCCTTGTTCTTATACCCGAGCGACAGATAGGCCGCGTCGACCAGGGCCTGGCCGCGTTCGTTCATCAGCAGGCCGGGCCCCATGCGGTTCATCGTGTAGCCGAACGACAGGCCTGCGACCGGGTCGGCGAAGCCCAGCGAGCCGCCGGCGCCGACATGGCCGAACGCGGCGCTGCCCAGGATCACGCTGTCGCAATCCTCGCCCCACAGTTTGGCGGCGAGGCTGCGCCTGCGGTTATCCATCGACTTCATGAAGCCCAGCGCGAAGCGCGTCGGGATGCGCAACGTGGCGTCGTCGTGCGTCGCCATCGAAACCTCGGCCATGCGGGCGAGCGTCGTCGCATCGACCAGGTCGCCACCCCCAATGGCCAGAGGCGCGTACATGCCGGCCAGGCCGCGCGCGTTGGTGATGCCGTTGGCCGCGCCGATCTCGGCGGCGTGGCCGGCGCGCGTGTTGGCGCCGCCCGAGCGCCAGGCGCCGTTGTTGAAGTAGAAGAGCGCCGCCACCGATTCCTTGTCGGTCGCGAGGTCGCGCATGAAGGGCGTCACCGCGTCGGCGGCCTTGTAGACATGGGCCACGATCGGCGCGACCCGCGGCTCGATCTCTTCGGGCAGGCCGATCCAGAAATCGAGGCCCAGCGGCCCCGCAATCTCCTCGCGGAAGAAGGTGCCCAGCGACTTGCCCGAGGCGCGGCGCACCATCTCGCCCACGGTCCAGCCGAAGGTGAAGCCATGATAGCCGTTGCGCGTGCCGGGCTCCCAGAACGGGACCTCGGCCGCCAGCCGCTCGGTCATGTAGGCCCAGTCATAGGGCCCGTCGTCCTTCACCTTGGCACGCACCGCCGGCACGGCCGAGGAATGATCGAGCATCATGCGCGTCGTCACGCGCTCCTTGCCGTGTTGGGCGAACTCCGGCCACAGCTCGGTGACCGGCGCATCGAGGTCGAGCGCGCCGCGGCTCGCCAGTACATGGGCGCACAGCGCCGTGGCACCCTTGGTGCAGGAGAAGACGATGCTCACCGTGTCGCGCGTCCACGGCGCGCTTGTCTTGGCATCGGCGACGCCGCCCCATAGGTCGACGACCGTCTCGCCGCCCACCGTCAGGCAGACCGAGGCGCCGATCTCGCCCTTCTCCTTGAGGTTCTTTTCGAAGGCCTCGGCGACCCTCTCGAAGCCCGGCCGGCAGGTACCCTGGGTCATGGACGCGCTCATTGCTTCGGCACCGCGATCTTGAACGCATCGAGCACGAAGCGCGCGCAGTGGGAGAGGCCGGTCTGGTCGATCCCGTGGCCGACGCCCTTGGCGATGTGCACGCCGACCTCGACGCCGTTTTCCTGCAGCGTCTGCGCGGCGCGCTGCGTCAGCACGGCCGGCAGCATCTCGTCGCTGTCGCCATGGACCAGCAGGACCGGCGGCTTCGACTTGATCTCGGCCTTGAGCGCCTCGGGCGCCGCCAGCATGCCGGAGAAGCCGACGATGCCGGCCAGCGGCTTGGCGCGGCGCAGGCCGACATGCAGCGCCATCATGGTGCCCTGGCTGAAGCCGATCAGCACGGTCTTCGATTCGTCGAGCCCGTACTTCGCCATCGTGTCGTCGAGGAACTGCTCGGCGAAGGGCGCGGCCGAGCGCACGCCCGCCGCCGCGACCTCGGGATCGAGGCGCGAGATGCCGAACCACTGGAAGCCCATCGGATTGCCCTCGCACGGATAGGGCGCGTTGGGCGCGTGGAACACCGCGTCGGGCATCAGCGGCGCCAGCACGGGCGCCAGGCCGATCAGATCGTTGCCGTCAGCGCCGTAGCCGTGCAGCAGGATCACGAGATGGCCGGGCTTGCCGCCGGCATGAGGGCCGTGGCTGGGGCCGTCGATCTTCTTTGTCATGTCGCCTTTTTCTCCTTTGCGCCCCAGTCCGGCATGTTGCGGCGATAGTGCCAGAGCACGAGCGCGGCCGCGCTGCGCCAGGGCCGCCAGGCCTCGGCGATTTTGAGAAGCCGCTTTGCGTCGGGGCGGGTGCGCAGTTTCTTGAGGTGCTGGGCGGCCACGACGAGGCCGAGATCGAGCCCCGGCATGATGTCGGGTCGGCCGTGCGCGAACATCAGGTAGATCTCGGCCGTCCACGGGCCGATGCCCTTGGCCTGGGTGAGCATGGCTATCGCCGCCGCATCGTCCAGCTCGTGCAAGGCATCGAACGAAATCCGGCCCTCGACGATGTCCGTGGCGAGGCTGCGGCCGTACTTCATCTTGGCGCCCGAGAGGCCGACGGCGCGCAGCTGCTCGTCGCTCATCGCCAGGAAATCCGCCGGCTCCATCGACGGCACGGCCGTTTCGAGCCGTAGCCAGATGCTGCGGGCAGCGTGAACCGAAACCTGCTGCCCCACGATCGAGCGCATCAGCCCGCCAAAGCCCGTCGGCATGTCGCGCAGCTCGGGATGGCCCGCCTCGGCCAGTGCGCGGGCGATGTCGGGATCCGCGGCCGCCAGCTCGGCCAGCGCCTGCTTCAGCGTCGTCCTGTCGAGGATGACGCCGGAGGCCGGAGAGGGTGCCGTCTTTGGTTTTGTCTTGGGTGCCGTTTTGGCCATTGTGCTCTCGCCATAGCACGCGACGAGGCGGAACTGTAAGTTCGGCATCTGGAGGCTGAAGTGATTCCTCAATTGCCTGCTTTGCATGCCGCTATGCTCACGCGCGTGATGGCTTCGGTGCAGGCCGACCTGCGTCTAGAGGCGCTGCTCGGCACCGGCTCTATGGTCACGGGCGAATTCGACGAAGAGTCGGACCTCGATCTGGTGCTGCTGGTGCGACCGGACGCTTTTGCCGGGACGATGGCCGACCGGCGCACCTTTGCTGGCGGGCTTGGGGGCCTGCTGGCGTGTTTCAGCGGCGAACACGTTGGTGAACCGCGACTGCTGATCTGCCTGTACGGACCTCCACTGCTGCATGTCGATTTCAAGTTCGTTTCGACAGATGACCTGTCGGGGTTCGTCGAGCGGCCGCTGCTCTTGTGGGCGCGCGAACCGGAGACGATGCAGTGCCGCCTCGATGCACTGCAGATCAAGCCGGCGCGCCGCGACGGCCAATGGTTCGAGGATCGTGCCTGGGTCTGGATGCACTACAGTGCGACGAAGATCCGGCGCGGTGAGTATTTCGAGGCGCTGGCCGCGCTCGATTTCTTCCGCGAGGCCGTGCTTGGACCGATGCTGCGACGCCATGCTGGCGAGCGGCCGCGTGGCCTGCGCCGCATCGAGACAAGTCCGGGCGCTGCCGAGCGTCTGCTGTCCACGGTCTCTACTTGTGACAGCGCATCTCTCGTGGCGGCGTGGCATGCCTCGATCGCTCTCTATCTCGACCTGCGCGCTGCCGATCCGCCGCCATATCCGACCGCACATATGCCTGCGGCCTTGCGCGACTTCCTCGACGGCACTGCATGACCGTCGTCACGCGTTTTGCCCCCAGTCCGACGGGCGAACTTCATCTCGGCAGCGCCTATTCGGCCCGCATCGCCTGGCGGCGCGCGCGCGACGCGGGCGGCAGGTTCCTGGTGCGTATCGAGGATATCGACATCCGCCGCTGCCGCCGCGAATACGAGACTGCGATGCTGGCGGACCTGAAGTGGCTGGGCCTCGCCTGGGACGGTGAGGTGCGACGCCAGTCCGACCATTTCGCGGATTACGGCCGGGTGATGGACCAGCTCGACGCGCGCGGCCTCGTGTATCCCTGCTTCTGCACCCGCGCCGATATCGCGGCTTCCACGAGTGCGCCGCATCCGACGGCCATGGGGCCCGACGGGCCGCTCTATCCTGGCACCTGCCGTCACCTTTCCAACGAGGAGCGCCGCCGCCGGATCGCCGCCGGTGTGGAACACTGCATGCGCTTCGATTGCGCCCGCGCAGAGGAGCAGGCGGGGCCCTATTCCTTCTTCGACGAGACGCTGGGCCGGATCGACGGCCAGCCGCGGCTGATGGGCGACTTCGTGATCGCGCGCAAGGACACGCCGACCAGCTACCATCTGTCGGTCACGGCCGATGACCATCTGCAGGGCGTCACCCTGGTGACGCGCGGTATCGACCTGCTGCCTTCCACCCACGTCCATGCCCTGCTGCAGAAGCTGCTGGGCTATGCTGCGCCGCAATATGCGCATCATCCGCTGCTGACCGATGCCACCGGCCGCCGCTTCGCCAAGCGCGATCGCGACCTCACGATCCGGGCGCTGCGCGAGAGCGGGAAGAGTGCGGCGGAGGTGTTCGAGATGATCGACGGTTGGAGTTGCGCGACCCCCGCGAAGGGCTGACACTTCCGGCATGGACCGGAAAGAACAACTGGCCGTCGGGAGGCGGCTGCTCGGCCATATCGACGGCCGCACCACCGATCTCGCCGACGCGCTGTTCCGCAACCGTGTCGACGCCTATTCCTGCCGCGAGCGCGCCGCCCGCGAGCGTGATGCCTTGTTCCGTAGCCAGCCGCTGTTCATGGGCCTGTCGTCGCGCCTCTCCAAGCCCGGCGACTACATCACCGAGGACGTGGCCGGCATGCCGGTCCTGCTGGTGCGCGGGCCCGACGGCGAGGTGCGTGCCTTCGCCAACATCTGCCGCCATCGCGGCGCGCCGGTGGCCGAGGGCTGCGGCAATGCCCGCGCCTTCGTCTGCCCCTATCACGCCTGGACCTACGACACGCACGGCAAGCTGCTGGGCGTCACCGACAAAGCGGGCTTCGCCGGCCTCGATCTCGGCGCGCATGGGCTGGTGCGGCTCCCGGCCGGGGAGAAGCACGGCATGATCTTTGTCCGCGCCACGCCGGTGGGCGAGGGCGAGCGTGCGGAGATCGACGTCGATGCCGTGCTGGGCTCCTTCGCGCCGGACTTCGCGGCGCTGCGGCCCGAGACCTATCCGCTCTATTCGGTCGACCGCATCACGCCGCGCATCAACTGGAAGTTCGCCGTCGATACGTTCCTCGAGGGCTATCACATCCCGCACCTGCACCGGAAAACCATCGCGCCGTACTTCATCGGCAACTGCGGCACCTTCGACGGCGCGGACCGCCACGGCCGCATGTGCGTGCCACGCACCTCGATCGAGGCGCTGCGCGAGCAGCCCGACGACGAACGCAACCTGAGCCCGCACATCATCGCGATCTACCAGCTCTTCCCCAACACCATCGTCATCTGGCAGGTCGATCATATCGAGATCTGGCGCGCCTTCCCCGATCGCAGCGACCCCGGAAGCTGCTCCGTCGAATTCTCGCTCTACCGTCCGGCCGACAGCGACCGCCCGGATAAGCACTGGGCGAAGAACCGCGACATCGCCATCCGCACCGTGCTCGACGAGGACTTCCCGCTGGGGGAGCGCATGCAGATCGGCTTCGAGTCGGGCGCCACCGAGGAAGTGATCTACGGCCGCAACGAGCCCTCGCTCGTCCACTTCCACCGCTCGATCCGCAGCGCGCTGGGCGTGGCGGCTTGATTCATTCCGCTCAGGCCGACAGGACTTTCTAGGTGAGCACCAGCCGCACGACCCGCGTCGCGCTGGTGCTCAGCGTCATCCTGTTCGCGGAGAGTCTCATGCACGACGCCTTCTGCGTGTCCGGCATCTGCTCGGACTGGACGGGCTGGAGCATCCTCCTCTACGGCGCGCTGGGTCATGCGAGCTGGTTCGCCAATCCGCTGCTGCTGGCCTCCTGGATCGCCGCGCTTCTCGCTCGTCGTATCCCGGCGCTGATTCTGTCACTCGCCGCGCTGGGCCTCGCGGCCTCGTTCATGTTCGAGACCAGCGTGATCACCAGCGAGGCCGGCATGGCCAACCCGGTGACGGGTCTGCGCGAGGGCTACTGGCTGTGGCTTGCGAGCATGGGATTTGCCGCACTCGCCGCGTTCTTCTCCCGCAAAGTGGCGGTGAAGTTGTAACGACATTGCTGTCATCCTGAGCGCAGCGAAGGATCTCACGCTGGCTAAGGAGTCGTCTGTTCGTTCCGCTAGGTCCTTCGCTGCGCTCAGGACGACAGGAGGATTACCGCCCCTCGAGTTGCCTGTTGATCCGGACCTGAGCGGAGTTCGATTCCAGGAACTCCCGCGCGATCTTGCGCTTCGCTGGATCGCGCTTCACCCCCCAAGGTCGGTCACGCGCAGGCGCTCGCCTGGCAACCCATGCGAACGCCGCCGGAGTGGCGACCTGTGCGAGGCCGAGAGGATGTCGAGGCGCGTCTGGCGGCTGAAAGCCATCAGACGCGCCCGCGCCATCAGATCTGATGCGCCATCGGCGGCGCCGGGATCGGGCGGACGCTTTCGTAGGCGGCCGCGGCGCGCAGAACGAGGGCGTCCTTGGCGTGGCCGCTCACGATCTGCAGGCCGATCGGCATGCCCTCGCGGTCGAGGCCGCAGGGGATGGTGGCGGCCGGCTGGCGCGTCAGGTTGAAGGTCAGCGTGAAGGGCGTCCAGCCGATGTCGACGCCGTCGCCGCCCCAGGCCGCGTTCTCGTTCACCGCGAAGGCGGTCATCGGCATGGTGGGGGTCAGCAGCAGGTCGTACTTGGCCATGAACTGGTTCATGATCGCCGAGATCGTCTGGCGCTGGTGGATCGCGGTAACGACCGCTTCCTGACCGAGATTGGCGCCGTATTCGGCGGCCTTCACCAGGCCGGGATCCATCAGCTCGCGCTTCTCCGGGCTGAAATTGTTGAGCAGCACGGCGACGTTCGACTGCCAGTGGGCGTTCAGCACCTTGCGCGGATCCATGCCCATGAAGTCGGGCGAATCCTCGACGATCTTGGCGCCCAGGGTCTTGAACACCTTGACCGCCTGCTCGACCGCCACGGCCACGTCGCGGTCGATCTTCTCGCGCTCGACGAAGCCCAGGTGCGGCGAATAGGCGATGCGCAGGCCCTTCACGCCCTTGTCCAGGCCCTTGAGATAGTCCTCGGCATCGTCGGGCCGGCCATAGGGATCGCGCGGATCGGGGCGGGCAATGACGTTCATCATCATGGCGGCGTCGCGCACGGTGCGCGTCATCGGGCCGATATGCGAGAGCGTGCCCTGCGCGGAGACCGGCCACAGCGGCACGCGCGCCTGCGTGGGCTTGAGGCCAAAGATGCCGGAGAAGGAGCAGGGGATGCGGACCGAGCCCGCGCCGTCGGTGCCGATGGCGAGGTTGCCCATGCCGACCGCCTCGGCCGCCGTGCCGCCACCCGAGGAACCGCCCGGCGTGCGGCCGATCTTCCAGGGATTGTGCGTGGCGCCATAGAGCTTGGAATCGGTGACGCCCTTCCAGCCATATTCCGGCGAGGTCGTCTTGCCGAGCAGCACGGTACCGGCTTCGCGCAGGCGCTGCGCCACCGGCGCATCGACGTTGAAGGGCCCGTCGGGATCGGTGGCGAGGCTGCCCATGCGGGTCGGCATGCCCTTGGTCAGGACCATGTCCTTGATCGTGATCGGCACGCCGTCGATGTCCGAGAGGCGCTTGCCGCCCTTCTTCCAGCGCTTCTCCGAGGCGCGCGCCTGGCGCATCGCGGTGTCGGGGTCGAGATGCTGGAAGGCGTTGAGCTGGCCGTTGAAGGCGTCGATGCGGGCGAGCGCCGCCTTGGTCGCCTCGACCGGCGAGGCCTTGCGGGTCTTGAAGAGTTTCACCAGCTCGTGGGCCGGCATCATCGCAAGGTCGGCAGTCATCTACTTGGTCTCCGGAAGGACAGGGAACGAGAGGGGATGGGCGTCGGCATAGGCCGCGGCGGCGCGCAGGACCAGCGCGTCGTTGTAATGTGCCGAAGCAATCTGCAGGCCGACCGGCAGACCGAGCCGCGACAGGCCGCACGGTACGGTCGCCGCGGGATGGCGCGTCAGGTTGAACTGCGGCGTATAGGGCGACCACATGAAGTTCGGCTTGCCGTCGGGACCGGGCGGCAGGTTGGTGCCGGCCTCGAACGGCTGGACCGCGACGGTGGGCGTGAGCAGCAGATCGTACTTCGCGAAGAACAGGTTCCAGACGAGGGTGAGGTCGCGCCGCGTCACCTGCGCATTCACGACGTCCTGCAGGCTGTAGCGCAGGCCTGCCTTGGCGCCGGCCAGAAGGCTGGGGTCGAACTCGCCGTGGCGTTCTTCGGGAAAGACCTGCAGCAGGCGCTGCAGCGCCGACAGCCAGTGGATCACGAAGGCGCGGCTCGCCTCGCCGAAGGAGAAGGGCGGCTCGACCTCCTCGACCGTGCAGCCCAGCGCCTCGAAGTCGCGGGCGGCCTTGGTCACCATCGCGGCGACCTCGATGTCGAGCGGGTGGTCGCCGAAACGCAGCGCGAAGCCGATCTTGAGCTTCTTCGGCAAGGTCGCGAGCTTCTTCGTATAGTCGGTGTCGTCCGGAGGCAGGGCGTAGCCGTCGCGCGGATCGGGCCGGGCGATGGCGTTCATCATCAGCGCGGCGTCGAGCGCGGTGCGGGCCATCGGGCCCGTGTTCGAAAGGTCTCCTGTCATCGAGGGCGGCCAGGCCGGCACGCGGCCGAAGGTGGCCTTGAGGCCGATCAGGCCGTTGAAGCTCGCGGGGATGCGCACCGAGCCGCCGCCGTCGGTGCCGATGGCGATCGGCCCGAGTCCTGCCGCGACCGCGGCACCAGCGCCGCCCGAGGAGCCGCCCGGCGTCATGCCGGTGTTCCAGGGATTGCGCGTGATGCCGTGCAGGGGCGAATCGGTCACGCCCTTGTGCCCGTACTCGGAGCTGGCGCTCTGCGCGAAGACGATCGCGCCGGCCTCACGCAACCGCGCCACGGCCGGCGCGTCGGCATCGACGGGTGTCTTGTCGGTGAGCTTGCTGCCCATCGAGGCGGGCCAGCCCTTGACCCTCACCAGCTCCTTGATCGAGACCGGCACGCCGTCGAGGGGCGAGAGCGGCTCGCCGTTCTTCCAGCGCTTCTCCGAGGCGCGCGCCGCAGCGAGGGCCGCCTTCTTGTCGACATGGCAGAGCGCGTTGATGGTCGTCGCGAGGCGATCGGCGCGGGCCAGTACGGCCTTCATCGTCTCGACCGGGGAGGCCTTGCCCTTGCGGTAGAGTCTGCCGAGCTGGGCGGCGCTCGCCTGTGTGAGATCCGTGGTCATGCCGCTTCTCCCGTCCTTGTCGCCTCGGCCCGATACTGGCGGGCGAGCTGCTCGGCCTGGTACTCGGCGGCGAGCGCCTGCTCGGTGCGGCCAACCTTGCGATAGAGTTCGGCCAGCGCGCGCTTGGTCGCGGCGACGCCGGGCCGTTCGCGTTCGTCGGCCTGCAGGATCGCCAGCGCCGCGTCGTTCCAGCCGGCGCGGCTCAGCGCATCGAGATGAATGGCGCCGAACAGAGCGCGCTGCGCGATCGATCCGCCCAGGCAGCGCAGGTGCGGCATCGCCTGGCCCATCAGGCGCGCCGCCGCCGGCATGTCGCCCGCGGCGTGGGCGGCCAGGCCGTGGGCCAGCGGCACGACGCAATCGGCCCAGAGCTCGCGCTCGAACGGCTTGGCGCGCGCGGCGCGGTCCTCGAGGCTGGCCAGCATCTCGGTGACGGCGCTGCGCTCGCCGGCGCGCGCCAGCCCATAGAGATAGTGGACGTCGTGGAAGGCGGAGAAATGCTCGCGCAGGCGGGGCTTGAGATAGAGGGCGAGATCGGCCCAGCGCCCGCCGACATCGACACCGCGCAATTCGAGCCGCGCCAGCAGCGAGACGGCATTGGCCTGGTCCTCGCAGAACTCCTTCCAGACGCCCCAGACGCGCTCGTCATGCAGCGCCAGCGCCTCGTCGGTACGGTCGAGGTCGATCAGGAACAGCGCCAGGTGCCACCAGTTGTGCGTCTGCATGAACGAATTGCAGTCGCTCCAGGTGTCGGACACGGAACTGAGGAAGGCGACACCCTCCAGCATGCGACCGCGCGCCTCGAGGCAATGGGCGATGGCGTGGTGCGCCCACGGGTCGTTGCGGTCGATCGCCAGTCCTTTGCGGGCGGCGTCCTCGGCCTCGTCGAGGCGATTGCACTCTTCCAGCCCGAACGCATACATGCCCCAGACGAAGCGGTTGTCCGGGTTGGCGGCAAGGAGCTTCTCGCCGACATCCAGCAGCGTCTCGGCCTCGCCGCGGTTGAAGGCCAGCAGCTGCGCCAGTTTGCCGGCCAGCAGGTCGCGCGGCCATTCGTCGACGATCCTGCGGAACTGCTGCAGGCTGCGGTCGGTGTCGCCTTCGACCCAGAATTCGATGGCGCCGAGCCACGCGAATTCCCGGCGGCTCGCGCCCGCCGTCATCTTCTGCGCGCGGGCGAGGTGGCGCATGGCGGCGGCATGACCGTCCGGCGAATACATCGAGAGGAAGAGGCTCGCCGCGACCAGCGGCAGCATCGGGCACTTTTCTTCCGCGTCGGCGGCGGCGATGAAGTCGGCGAACCGCTTGCCGAAGCCCAGCCATTCCTGCCTGACGAATTCGAGGGCGGCGATCGCACGCTCGTCGGCTTTGCCCAGCTCCAACCCTTGCCCGTCCTTCGCCACCCGGTCCTCGCGAATTTGCACGGAACAAGCTTCGCATGGCGCACCGCGACTGGTCGAGGGGCTAGCTCTTCTTAAGTCTGTCGCCGATACTCGTACCCAAGAACGACGATAAGACAACCAGGGAGGACTAAAATGAAGCGCCGCCATCTGCTGGGCTCTGCCGCAGCCCTTACGCTCACCTCGGGTCTCGCGCCGGCCATCGCCCGTGCCCAGACATTTCCCGACAAGCCGATCCGCTTCGTGGTGCCTTACGCGCCGGGCGGCGCGACCGATACATCCGCGCGCATCGCGGCAGAATATCTGACGAACAAGTTCGGTCAGCAGGTGCTGGTCGAAAACAAGCCGGGCGGCGGCACGATCATCGCCACCGAGATCGTCGCCAAGGCGAAGCCGGACGGCTACACGATCCTCATGGCGGCGGCTCCCGTTGCCACCAATACGTCGTTCGGCCTGAAGCTGCCCTACGACCCCGTCAAGGATCTGGCCCCGGTCTGCAGCTACGTCGACATGCCGCTGCTGCTCGCCTGCAATCCCAACGCGCCCTACAAGACGATGGCCGAGTTCATCGCCTGGGCCAAGACGCAGACTTCGCCGATACCCTATGCGTCGGCCGGCAATGCCAGCATGCCGCATCTGTGGGGCGAGCAGCTCAGAATGGAGACCGGCATCAAGCTCGAACATGTCGGCTACAAGGGAAGTGCCGACGCGCTGAAGGACGTTCTGGGCGGCCACATCATGCTGTTCTCGGATACGCTGCTGCCGGGCGGCCTGGCGGTGAAGGACGGAAGGCTGCGCGGCCTGGTCGTCGCGGCGGCCAAGCGCGTGCCGATGCTCCCCGACGTGCCGACGGTGGCGGAGGTCGGCCTGCCGGCCAACCTCACGGGCGCGGTGTTCTTCGGGGTGATGGCGCCGGGCGGCACGCCCGAGCCGATCATCGCGAAGCTCAATGCCGCCTTCAACGAGGTGCTGGCCGACCCCGCGACAGCGAAGAAGCTCATCGACCTCGGCTTCGTGCTGGTGGGTGGCAGCGCTGCTGACTACGGCAAGCGCCTCGCCGCCGAGACGGCGAAGTGGCGCAAGGTTATCCAGGAGGCGAAGATCACGCCTCCGGCGTGAGCGCGTGTCAGACGTCGTCGTCCCTGCGGGGAGCGGACAGCCTCCGCAGGCCGGCGACGATCGGGATGAAGTCAGGATCGTCGGCCGACAGCATGCCGTGGCGCACGAAGAAGTCGATCAGCACCAGAGTGCAGTTGTACTTGAACTCGAGCGTGTCGCGCACCGTCTCGAACACGCGCCGCACCGGCCACAGTTCGAACGAATGGACCTCGCCGTCGTTCGCGCATGGCGTGAAGTCGTCCGGCAGCTCCAGATCGAAGCACGTCATCACGTCGGGCTTCAGCTGCCGGCCCGACTGGTTCCAGTAGCCGACGACGCTCACCGCCTTGGCCTGCCGGGCGAGCTCGGGCGGGATCGAGGCTTCCTCGCCGCATTCCTTGATCAGGTTCTCGTGCAGGCCGAGTCCGGCCGGTTGGCCGCCGGCCACCGTATTGTCGAGCTGGCCGGGGAAGGTCGGCTTCTCGTAGGAGCGGCGCGGCACCCAGATGTGCAGCCCGTCGGCGCGGCGCACATAGCCCGTCATGTGAGGACCGCCGGCGCGTACGCCGAACCACGGCACGGCCGAGCGTTCCATCGCCATCAGGAAGGGCGAGCCCTCCTGCGGCGCCACGGCGTATTGCTCCTCCCGCCACAGGCCCTTGAAGTAGCCTCGGGCGCGCAGGGCCAGCAGGAACGCGTGCACCTCTGCGGTGCGCTTCTGCGGTGTGTCCAGGCGAGGATCGAGATGCCAGGCTCCGTCGCGGCGCTCGAACAGGCCGGAGCCCTGCACGGCGTCGGCTGCGAAGTCGCGATGCACGAAGCCGGCCCGGTGCTCGCCCACGAACCACGGCTCGAACGGGGTGAGGTCGGCGTTGTTGCAGCGGCGGATGTGATCGAGGAAGGACATGGGGCGCGGAGATAGCATAGAGTGCGGCCGATGACCGAAGACGAACTTCAGGCGCGGCTCGAAGCCGTGCTGCCCGCCGCCGACCTCCATGAAGTATTCGTCGAGGAATGCCAGGACCAGGACGTGCGGCTGCGCTTTTCACCGCCCGCGGACGCCGGCTGGACCACGGCGGCCCTGCTGTCGCTGGTCGACACCTCGCTGCGCGCCGCCGCGGGCCTGGAAACGCGCGTCTCCCATCTCAGTGTAACCGTGCTGCGCCCCGCCCAGGCCGCCGACGTGATCTCCCTGTCGCGGGCGATCCGCCGCGACAGCGACCTGGTCCACGCCGAAACCTGGCTGTTCAGCCACGCTGTCGTCGAGCCGATGCTGCACGCGACGGCGACGCTGGTCAGAACGCCTTGGCCATCGTGAAGCGCACGGCTAGCGGCTCGACCGGGTGGAAGTGGCGGTCGGCCACGCCATCGGGGCCTTCGTTGGGCAGGCGTGACGTATAGTAGTAGTCGATCTGGCTGGCCTGCGTGTTCAGCAGGTTGAAGGCATCGACCTGCAGCTTGAGCCCGCTGTCGAATACGTATCCCAGGCGCGCATTGATGATCGAGGTCGGGCTCGATTGGACGCTCGCATCCTCGATCAGCGGACGCGTTCCGAAGTAGCGCCAGCGCACCGCGCCGAACCAGCCGGTATCGGCGCCGAGCGTGATGCCGGCCGAGGCGATGAAGGAGGGCGCGCCGGGGATGAAGTCGCCTGCCGGGTCTGAGTTGGTGAAGCGCGCTTGCGTGTAGGCGAGATCGAGGTCGAGCAGCGCCCAGGGCACCGGTCGGTACTGGTTGGTCCATTCGACGCCGATGCGGCGGCTCGGGCGGCTGGCCTCGGTCGTGCCGGCATCGCCCACGAACAGCAGCTCGGAATCGAAGTCGAGTACGAACACGGCAAGCGCCGAATCGAGCCCCTTGATCGCCTGCGTCCGCACACCGACCTCGGCGCCGCGCGAGCGCACGAGGAGCGGCACCGAGGCGACCGGCGTGGTCTTGTCTCCAGGATCGACGGTGATGGTGGCGCCGCGCAGGTCGTTGCTGTGATAGCCGAGGCCCGCATTCACGAAGAACTCTGTCTTGTCGAACGGACCGAAGATGAGGCTGGCCTTGGGGCTGGCCAGGAAGGCCGAGACGTTGCCTGAGTTGGCCGCCGTGTCGGAGGCGACCGAGCCCGTGAACCAGTCGCCGCGGACGCCGAGGATCGAGCGCAGCCAGTCGGTCCATTGCAGCGTGTTCCTGGCGTAGATCGCGGCGCTCGTCTCGGTCACCTGGTCGTAGCGCACCGTGTTGAACGGCGTCCGCTGCTGGGTGTTTAACAGGCCGACGCCGATATTGTCGAAGCGGATCTGCGTGCCGACCGTGGTCTCCGAGGCAAACCCCGCCAGCGAATGGCGCATCAGGTGGCTGGCGTTGACTCCCAGGATCATCCGTTTGTCGGTCTGCTGGAACTGGTCGCCGTTCACGGGATCGTCGAGGAAATAGGTGAAGTTGTTGTAGAGGTTCATGGTCGAGCAGATGCCGTAGGCCTCGACCTTCGACGCGGTGCGCTCGTCGCTGCGGCTCCATCGCATCGACAGCGAGTAGCGCTGGGCGTCGCCGCCGTCGGTCTGGTCGACGGCGCCATAACGTCCGAGGCTGCCGTCGGCCACCGCCCGCGCCGGGATCTGGTCGGTCGAGTGCCAGGAGTTGGTGTAGGCGAGGGCGGTGATGGCAAGTCCGTTGGCCGTGTCGCCCTCGGCATAGCGCAGAAAGCCGTTGAACTTCTTGAGGTCGTCTCCGACCTGCCAGGGACCGTTGTAGGTCACGATTTCGCCGGCCGCGGTCAGTGTGCCATAGCCCGCTGCCATCGAGCCCGCGGCCAGCGAGCGCCAGTAGCCGAAGCTGCCGCCGGTCGCCACCACCACGGCATTCTCCAGCCGGTTGGCATAGGACAGGCGCAGCGAGCCCGCCGAGGCGAAGTCGCTTTCCTCGGCATAGTAGGGGCCCTTCTTGATGACCATCTGGTCGACCAATTCGGGAATCAGGAAATTCAGATCGGCATAGCCCTGGCCGTGGCCGTGGGTGCGCATGTTGATCGGCATGCCATCCAGCCAGATGGCGAGATCGGTGCCGTGGTCGAGGTTCATGCCCCGCAGGAAGTACTGGTTGGCTTTGCCCTCGCCGCTGTGCTGGGAAACGATCAGGCCGGGCACCGCTTCCAGCATCTCGCCGGGCCGCGAGATCGGCCGCGTGTTCAGCGTCTCGCCCGAGACGCGGCGCTCGCTGGCCGAATCGGTCGGCTGGGCCTCCAGCGCGCGGGGCGCCGTGACGGTGATGGCGGGGAGTGCCGTCGAGGCGCCGGTATAGCCCTGCGCCGTGGGATTTGGCGCCGCCGGACCGGAGGGACGCTGTCCGGGCGCCAGCGGCGGGGCGGCCGTCTGTGCGGCCCCGAGGGCCGGCCAGAACAAGAGCATGCCCCACAGCGCCAGGGAGTTCGTATGCATAATTATAATATTCTGCATACTTCATGCCGGTGCCGCAATGCAGGCGATCGAGCGAGTCCGTCGGCTTGGTGGCTTGAGTTTGTTCAGGGACCTGCCTAAAGTTTGCCATGATTGCCAAACAGCCGATGTCACGTTTGCGCTCGATGGCGCTGACGGCGGCGCTGTTCGCAATCACCCTCGCAATCTTCCAGCCCCTATCCCACGCGGTCATGCTGCGGATGGGCGGACTGGAGGGGGCCACCGCCCTGTGGGGTGCTCTCTGCCAGCCCAATGCCGACAAGGGCGAGGGCGAGTCTGAGGGACCGGCGAATGCCAAGGTCCACGATTGCTGCTTCGGACTGGCCCATGCACCGGCTCAGGCGCTGCCGTCCGGCGCCTCGATCCAAGTCGAGGTTACTGAGGCGGCCCCGCGCGTCCACCCCGCGCACCATCATCCCTCGACTGGCGCCATTCGCGACGGGCCCAATCAGCCTCGAGCTCCACCACTTCTGAACGACTGACTTCAGTCCTTGCAACACGCGCGCCCGCTGGCGCGCGTGATGTATCGCGTCAGCCATTCGAGGAAGTGCCCATGCCGGCGATTCTCAGGGCGATCGATGATCGTGCCGATGAGGCCCCGCGTCTGTCCGGCGGTCGCGCTCCCAGCCACTCCGATCAAGTTCGCGAGCCGCAGGCGCACGCCCGCGCGGGCTCGTCCATCCATTCGATTCAAGGTGAACTCCCATGCCCCGCAGCGCGATGCGCCGCTCTCTGAGACGCCACTTCCTCTCGGCCCGTCCTCTTCTTGCGCCCGGCCTGATGATCCTCTCGATGCCCGTGCTTGCGCAGACAGGCGACAGCCCCCCGGCGGCTCCCGTCGAGTTTCCGCCGGTGCTCGTGCAGGGAACCGGCATTCCGGTGGAGAATACGACGGCCGGCCCGGTCCAGGGATTTCGCGCCCTGACGGCCAAATCCTCCACCAGGACGTCGACGCCCATCGAGCAGCTGCCCCAGAACATCAACGTCATTACGCGTTCCCTGATCGACAGCCAGCTCTCGATCACGCTGAGCGATGCGGTCAGGAACGCCAGCAACGTGCAGCCTGTCGACACACGGATGATCGGCAATGTCGAGCAGACCCCGGTGAGGATCAGGGGGTTCGGCGCGGAACTCTGGACCGACGGCTTTGCCGGCAACCTGTTCATCGCGGGCGACCGCGACGGGCTGGTGAACGTGGAGCGAGTCGAGGTCCTGAAGGGCCCCAGCGCGGTCGTCTATGGCGGCGGCGCCGGCGCGCCGGTCGGCGGCGTGCTCAACGTCGTCTCGAAAATGCCGACCGACACGGCGAAGTATCAGTTCGGCACGACGTTCGGCAGCTACTGGTACGCCAACCCCTACGTCGACGTGAACCAGCCTCTGAACGACGAGAAGACGGTGCTGTTTCGTCTCACCTCCGAGTACACCGGGAGCAGCAGCTACATCGACGTTCTGAATTCTAGCCGCTTCAGCGTCAATCCGACGCTTACGCTGACCAACAGGACGGATACGACCCTGACGCTCCAGGGCTTCGTGTCGCAGGCCTACCAACAGGCCTATCCCGGCCTGCCGGTCAGCGGCACGGTCACTGGAGACTACACCGTCAACCGAAACCTGTACTTCGGCAATCCCAACATCATGCCGAGCTACTCGAAGATGTATGGCGTGACCGGAACGCTGGACCATCGCGTCGACGATGTCTGGTCGGTCAACGTCAAGGCGCGGTGGAGCAGGTCGGAGATGCAGCAGAACTCCCAAAGTGCCTTCCTCGACGCCACGGGCACCGGGGGTACGCCGTTGTTCCCGCCGTCGACATTCGATGTGAACAACATCGAGGTGTACGACCAGCAGCAGGAGATCAGCATCAACCCGACGGTTCAGGCGAAGTTCTCGACGGAGTCGACGAAGAACACGCTGCTGATCGGTGGCGACTTCAGCCGCGTCACCGACTGGGGGTTCATGAACGTCGACACGAATGGCAACTTCTGCTTTCTCATCGGGTTCGGCTGCACGCCTTCTCTCGTGAACCTGCAGAATCCGTCGTTCACGACGCCCTATACCTTCCCTGTGCCGGGACGAGGGGAAGGCGTTTCGTTCTTCAACTTCAACAACACGTATCTGACGACGGGCTTCTACGCGCAGCTGCAGTCGACGATCAACGACCGCTTCCATGTGCTGGCCGGTGCCCGCCTGGCGTCGATCGACATCACCTACAACGAGTTCGCCACCGGTGCCATGGTGACGCGCGTGACCCAGGCGACCCGGCTGCTGCCGCGCGCCGGCATCGTCGTCGATCTGGTCAAGGGGCTGTCCCTGTACGGCAGCTACTCCCAGGGTATGAAGTGGGTACCGTTCTCGCAGACATTCGCCCAGCCGGCGCCCGAGTTTTCCACGCAGTACGAGGCAGGCGTGAAGCTCAACATCAACGATACCCTCACCGGCACGGTGGCGCTCTTCCAGATCGAGCGGACCAATGTCCCGGTCAGGCTGTCGGCTCTCGCCGCCACCCTCTCGCAGCAGACATCGCGCGGCTTCGAAGCCGATTTCCTGTACCAGCCCAACCGGAACTGGAGCGTGTTGGCGAGCTACGGCTACACGAACGCCTTCTTCGCCGATCCGGCAGGTCCCGGCATTCCGGCGGGCTACAGGCTGCCCTTCGTCCCGGAACACTCGGGTCGCTTCTGGCTGAACTACCAGTTCGACGAGAGCGTGGTGCCGGGGCTCAGCCTGGGCGCCGGCATCTACGCGGCCTCGAACCAGTACGTCGATGCCTTCAACCTCTGGCAGACCGGCGGTTACTATACGGTCGATGCGAAGATCGGATACGAGAACGAGAAGTTCCGCGCCGTTCTTTCGGCCAAGAACCTGACGAACAACCAGTACTTCGTTCCGTACAGCTGGCTCGGCGGCCAGGTCGCACCGGGAGCCCCGCTGTCGATCTATGGCCAGCTGGCCTTCAAGTTCTGACGGGAGGTCGCCATGCCTTTGACACGCCGTCAATTCTCCGCCGCGGCCGCCGTTGCCGCGGCGGTCGCCCATTCGCCGGGCGATCTCCTGGCGCAACAGACAGGCGGCGGCGAGCCGTCTGCCGGAGCCACAAACGGGTCGCCTCACGACATGTCGTCCATGCCCGCCCATTGGATGGGATCGGAGGAGATCGCCTTCCTGATCTATCCGCAATTCACCGCACTCGACATGGTCGGTCCGCATCACATGCTGACCAGCCTGATGGGCGCGAAGGTCCATCTGGTCGCCAAGACGAGGGATCCGGTGCAGAGCGACACGGGTCTCTCCGTGCTGCCTTCCATGACCTTCGACGAATGTCCCCGCGAGCTCGACATCATCTGCGTGCCGGGCGGCTCCAGCGGTACGCTTGCGGCGATGGCGGACGACGCGACGATGCTCTTCCTGAAGGACCGCGGCAGCCGGGCGAAGTACGTCACATCGGTCTGCACCGGCTCGCTGCTCCTGGGGGCGGCGGGGTTGCTCACCGGATACGAGGCGACGTCTCACTGGGCGACCAAGGGGCTGCTGCCGATCTTCGGCGCCAGGCCCGCGGAGGGGCGGGTGGTCGTCGATCGCAACAGGATCACGGGCGGGGGCGTGACGGCAGGCATCGATTTCGGGCTCACTCTCGTGGGGCGTCTCCGGGATCGGCAGTATGCGGAGGGCGTCCAGCTCATGGCGGAGTACGATCCGAAGCCGCCCTATTCGGCAGGCACACCCGAACGCGCACCCGCAGAAGTGAGGGGGATGATCGAAGGCATGTTCACCGATTTCGTCGCCGATGCCGAGAAGGCGGGCCGCGCCGCCTTCGCCAGGTTCGGGAGGCTGTGATGACGCAGGCACTTCGCGGCCATGCAGCTTGAGCGTCACGGTCCAACCCGGCTAAACTGCAGCATGACCGCAATGCAGCCGATCTCACGTTTGCGCTCGATGGCGCTGACGGTGGCGCTGTTCGCGGTCACGCTCGCCATCTTCCAGCCTCTCTCCCACGCGGTCATGCTGCGCATGGGCGGCCTGGACGCTGCCGCCGCCATGTGGGGCTCCCTCTGCCAGCCAAATGCAGAGAAGGGCGACGCCGACTCGAGCGGCCCGGCAAACGCGAGGGTCCACGATTGCTGCTTCGGCCTGGCGCATGCCCAGGCGCAGGCGCTGCCCTCTGGCGTCTCGATCGACGTCGAGGCCACGGAGACCGCGCAACGCATCCCCGTGGCGCACCATCATCCCTCGACCGGCGCCATTCGCGACGGGCCCAACCAGCCCAGAGCCCCTCCGCTTCCGAACGTCTGACCCACCGTCCCGCATCGTGCATGCCCTCGGCATGCGCGCTGCTTCGCGTCAGCCATTCAAGGAAGCATCATGCCTTCGATTTTTCGAGCGACCGTCGTCGCCTCCCTAGGGCTCGCCTTCGTGCCCGCTACCCTTCGTGCCGAGGAAGTGGCGCAGAACCAGGCGCCGGCCATGCCGGCCATCACCGTGACCGCACCCTCCGCGTCGCTCACCGTGCCGTCGGCCAAACAGGCGGAGGAGGAGATCAACAAGACTCCCGGCGGCGTCGAGGTCGTGCCGGCGACGCGCTATCTCGACGGTCGCGCCACCACGATGAAGGACATGCTCGACTACACGCCCGGCGTCTGGGTGCAGAGCAAGTACGGCCAGGAGGATTCAAAGCTCGTCATCCGCGGCTCCGGCCTGTCGCGAAACTTCCACCTGCGCGGCGTACGCCTGCTGCAGGACGGGTCGCCGATCAACCTGGCCGACGGCAGCGGCGATTTCCATGAGATCGACCCGCTCGCCCAGCAGTATGTCGAGGTCTACAAGGGCGCCAATGCGCTGCGCTACGGCGCGGCGACCCTGGGCGGTGCGATCAACTTCGTTTCGCCCACCGGCCGCAGCAACCCGGGTTACGCCGCGCGCTTCTACGGCGGCAGCTACCAGACCTTCGGCGAGCAGGCCGCGGCCGGCTTCAGCGAGGGACCGTGGGACGCCTGGCTGTCCTTCACCAACCTGAGCGGCAACGGCTTTCGCCAGCACACCAACCAGAGCCTGCAGCGCGTGAACGGCAATGTCGGCGCGCAGATCGGATCGAATGCGGAAACGCGCTTCTTCCTGTCGGGGAACCAGGTCCGCAACCAGATCCCGGGTTCGCTGACCCAGCAGCAGTACCTGACCGATCCGCAGCAGGGGCCGCTCGCCAACGTGCTGCAGAACGCGCGGCGCGACGTCGATTCCTTCCGCTTCGCCAACACCACCGTCATCGACATCGGCGACGACGCGCTGACCCTGCAGGGCTTCGTGAAGTCGAAATACCTGTTCCATCCGCTCACGTTCGCCGTGATCGACAACACTACCCTCGATTGGGGGCTGACGGCCCAGTACAAGGGCAGCCGCGCCGTCGCGGGCCATCGCAACGACTTCGTCCTCGGCGTGAACTACTTCGCGGGAACGAACCGCAACAAGCAGTTCGCCAACCGCTTCGGCGTGCCCGGCGCGTTGACCAACGACAATACGGAGAACTCCACCAGCGTTGAGGTCTACGGCGAGAACTGGTTCTACGTGACGCCCGAAGTCTCGATCGTCACCGGCCTGCAGCTCAACTGGCAGACCCGCGTGCTGACTGACAACTATCTGGTCAACGGCAACGATTCCGGGTCGGCCGCCTATTTCGAGGCGAATCCGAAGATCGGCGCGCTCTGGGAGCCGCGTCCGGGCCTGCAGTTCTATGCCAACGTCTCGCGGGCCTCGGAGCCGCCGACCTGGTCGGAACTGAATCCGAGCGTCGCACCCGGCTTCGCGCCCCTCGCGCCGCAGACCTCGTGGACCGCGGAAATCGGCACGCGCGGCTCGATCGGCCCGCAGTTCGGCTGGGATCTCTCGATCTACCGGTCGTGGGTGAAGAACGAACTGCAGCTCCTCGTCGTGCCCGGCTTCGGCGGCTCGGCCATCGCCATCAACATTCCGAACGCGATCCATCAGGGCATCGAACTCGGGCTGAACGGCACGGCCTGGCAAGGCGAAAAGGGGGACCGGCTGACCGGCCGCGTGGCGCTGACCGTGGGCGACTACCGCTTCGACAACAACCCGACCTACGGCAACAATCAGCTTCCGGGAGCGCCGCCCTATTACATCCGGGCGGAGGCGCGTTACGCGACCCAGGGCGGCTTCTACATCGGCCCCAACGTCGAGTGGGTGCCGCAGGGCTACTACGTCGACAACGTCAACAACCCCGCCTTCATGACGTCGTCCTATGCACTGCTGGGCGTCAAGGCCGGATACACCGGCTTCAAGGGACTTGAGTTCTTCGTCGATGCCCGCAACCTCACGAACCAGATGTACGTGTCGAACGTCGGCGTGATCAACACCGCCACGGCGGCGAGCCCACTCTACAACCCGGGCGATGGGGCGTCGGTCTATGCGGGGATCCAGGCGCGCTTCTGATGGGGCCGCTGTCAACCACGGTTAACCGCCGCTCTACGGCAAGAATTTCGTAACAGGAGAAATCTAATGATCGGACGTCGAACTGCACTCTGCACGCTGTTGGCCTTGTCCTGGGCCGCACCCGTGTCGGCTCACGACTACAAGTTGGGATCGCTGGAGATCGCGACCCCGTGGACCCGTGCCACGCCGGCGACCGCCAAGAGCGGCGGCGGCTTCGTGACGATCACGAACAAGGGCACGACGGCCGACCGCCTCATTGCCGCCCGCAGCCCGGCATCGCTCAAGGTCGAAATCCATGAAATGAAGATGGACGGCCAGGTCATGCGCATGCGCGAGCTCGAGAAGGGGCTCGAGATCCCGGCCGGCGCGACGGTGACGCTGAAGCCCGGCGGCTATCACATCATGTTCATGGAGCTCAAGGCGCCGCTCGCCAAGGATGCCAAGGTTCCAGTGACGCTGGTCTTCGAGAAGGCGGGAAGCATCGACGTGGACTTCAAGGTCGAGGCCATGGGGGCCGCCGGCACCGGACACCAGATGCGATAGGGGGCCGTCGTGCGGCTCGACCGTTCAACGCCGCCCGGCGCATCTGCGGAGCCGCTGTCGACCGCGGCGCGGCGGGGCATTCTTGCGCTGGTGATCTTCTTCCATGTGGGAGGAGGTTGGGCGTTGACGCAGGTCGAGCCGGTGAAGCTGGTGGTGGGCGACATCGCGCCGATGGAGGTGCGGATGGTGACGGCGGAGGAGCCGGCCCAGCCCGAGATCGAGGATTCGGAGCCGCCGCCGCCGGTCGAGCTGAAGCCGCCGCCGCCTGAGCTGGCGACGATCGTCGAGCCGCCGCCGCCCGACTTGCCGCCGCCGGAGTTCCCGCTGGCCAAGGTCGAGCTGCCGCCACCCGACGAACCGCCGCCGCCGGAGTTTCCGCCGCCGGAGAAGAAGGTCGAGCCCAAGCCCAAGCCGCCCGAGCCGAAGCCGGTGCAGAAGAAGCCGCAGCCGGCACGTCCGGCGGCACCGGTCGAGGCCGGGCCGCAGCAGGCCGCGCCCGCGGCGCCGGCCGGCCCGCGCACGGTGCAGGCCTCGCAGCTGGGCTGGCGGGTGCAACCCAATCCG
>NCHQ01000038.1 GCA_002281855.1 Rhodospirillales bacterium 24-66-33
CATGCGGCCTGGTCTCCTGTCTCCAGACCACATCTTGAATCAGACTTCCGATTCCTTGGGAATCCCCCTTCGATTCCTAATTCTCGCTCGATGCTCTAGCGGCGTTCGAGCCGGCGCAATTCCTGGAAGACGCGGCTGGCCGCGATCTCGACGCCCTTGTCCGTCCAGTGGGCGTCGCTGCGCCGGTAGGCGCCGCGCACGCCCTCGAAGTCCTTGCGCAGGTCGACGTAGCGGATCGAGGTCTTGCTCAACGCTTCGAGCAGCCTGTCCTGCCTGTAGTCCGCGATGACGTTGAAGGCATAGAAGCGCGGCCAGTGCTTCCAGTAGTCGACATAGTCGGGATCGACGCTGCCCGGCGGGACGATGAACAGCACCAGCGGCACGCCACGTTCGCGGGCGGCGCGGTCCATCGCCGCGAGCCAGGACAGGGTCGCCTGGATGTCGCCCTCCTTCACCAGCCGCGCCGCCTGCTCCCTGGTCGTCGCCTCGAAATAGGGAGACTTCTCGACCTCGGCCTTGGTCATGAGGTTCAGGAGCCAACCCTGCAGCGACTCGTCGTCCGCCTTTCCCGAGGCGTAGGCCTGCCAGAAGGCATCGCCGTCCCGGCCGAAGATGGCAACGATCTGCTGCTCGCTGAGGTCGGGGTAGTAGTAGTGCCTGACGTGACGGGCGAGCGCCGGCGTGCGCTCCGCCGGCGGCAGGCGGGCGATCTTCGCGAGCGTGTCGAACTCCTGCGGCACCGGCTTGTTGGTCGTCAGCACCTCCGACAGCCGCAGGCGGTTGACCAGCACCCAGTTGGCGTTCGGCATCACGTTGCCCAGGATCGAGCCGCCTGGCGCCTCGCTGACCAGATCGGGCAGGATCCCCTGGCCGTAGCCCTGGCCGTCGAAGACGAAGTCGTTGCCAGAGAAGAAGAACACCGCGAGCGCATCGGGCGAGAGCGCGAAGGCCACGTCGCGCAGCCGGTAGTAGTAGCTGCGCGGGCCGGTGGCGGAGATGCCGAGATTGATCATCTCGGCGTTCGTCTGACCGGCCTCGATGAAGCGCCGCTCGACCTCGCCGGGCAGGGTGAGACGCGTCAGCTGAAACTCGAGATAGCTATCGCCGATGAAGACGGTGCGGATGGTGCCCGCCGCCGGCTTGGCGATGCCGCGCTCCTTGTCGCGCATGCCCCAGGAATTGAACGGTTCGAAGATCCAGGGCTTGTCGGCGAGGCCGGTGAAGTCGGTCGACTGGACGTTGACCGGCGGCGTCGACCGCAGCGCGCGCGCGGGCCAGGACGGTGCCTCCAGCGCAGCCAGCCCTTCGAGGCCCACGAGTGTGACCCCCGCGAGGATCAGGCCGAATATGATCGCGTAAATCCGCCTGCGGCCGTTCTCAGTCATCGCCCGGCGTAATATAGGGCGAGTCCGATACGGTCCAGCGGGCCGGCCGTTCCTGCCGGAAGATCTGCCGCAGATGGACTTCATCCGGCCCGTCGGCAATGCGCAGCATGCGCGCGACCGCGAAGGCCCGATGGATCGGTGCGTCGTCGCTTCCGCCCATCGCGCCGAACAGCTGCATCGCGCGGTCGGCGATGCGCTGGGCCATCTCCGGCACCGCGACCTTCACCATCGAAACGTCGCGCCACACCGCCTGGTGCCCATCGCCGTCGAGCCGCTCCGCCGTGCGCAGCACCAGGAGGCGGGCCTGCTCGATCTCGATGCGGGAGCGCGCAATCGCCTGCTGCGCCGAGTCGTAGTCGATCACCGCTCGGCCGAACGTCCTGCGCTCGGTGGCCCGCGCCATCATGAGTTCGACGAGAACCTCGCAGCTGCCGATCGCGCGCATGCAGTGATGCAGTCGCGCCGGTCCCAGCCGCACCTGTGCCGCGGCAAAGCCTTCGCCTTCCTCGCCCAGAAGATTCTCCGCCGGCACCCGCACATCGTTGAAGTCGAGTTCGGCGATCGGCGCGATACTGTCCTCCCAGCCGAGGAAGCGCAGTTCGCGCACGATCCTGAGACCGGGTGTCGGCATCGGCACGATGACGCAGGAATGGCGGCCGGTGCGCGGCGCCTCCGGCCGCGACACGCCCATCACGATCACGAAAGCGCAGTCGGGATGGGCGCCGCCCGTGATGTACCACTTGCGGCCGTTCACGACCCACTCATCCCCCTCGCGGCGCAGGGTCGTGGCGATGTTGGTCGCGTCGGACGAGGCGACGTCGGGCTCCGTCATGCCGAAGGCCGAGCGCACTCGCCCCTCCAGCAGCGGCGCCAGCCAGCGCTTCTTCTGATCGGCGGTCGCCGCATGCTGCAGCATGATCATGTTGGGCACGTCGGGCGCCTGGGCGTTGAACACCTCGGGCGCCCACGGCAGGCGCCCCATGATCTCGGCGAGCGGCGCGAAGGCGCGATTGCTCATCCGGTCCGGCAGACCGAGGTTCCACAGGCCGGCCGAGCGCGCCTTCGCCTTCAGTTCGGCCATGAACGGGGGAGTTCCCTTTCGGGCGGAGACATGAGCCGCCCATTCGCGATGGCGCGGCAGGATCTCCTTGTCGAAGAAGCCTTCGACGGCCGCCAGCAGGTCCGTGGTCATTTCATCTGGTTGGTGAGAAGGGCCGCGACGCCGCCCTGATCCTTGCCATACTTCAGAAGCGCGGAGCGTCCCCCGGCGGCGTAGGCGGCGACGGCACCCAGCAGGCGCTTGAGCTGGTCCGGGCTCGACCGGTCGAACTTGCAGTAGGCCCCGCGCGTCAGCTTGGCGATCTCGGGAAACAGCCGCGACGCCGCGCGGTCCTGGCCCTCCTGGAACACGAACACCGGCAGGCCGAGCAGCCCGAGCTGGCCCGCCTCATGGCCGACCGCATCGACGTCTTCCTCACAGCAGTCGCCGACGAAGACCACGGCATCGAGCCGGCTCTCGCGGCGCTGGTCGCCGGCGTAGCGCAGCAGCCGCGCGATCTGCGTGCGGCCGGCACCGCAGCGCACTGCACTCATGAGACGTGCGAGTTCACGGCCGTCCGAGGTCCACTTGCTGACCTTGAACTCCTCGAAGCCGCGATAGAAGGCGAGCCGCACGTCGAGACCGCCCAGCGCATCCGCCGCCACGAACATTTCGCCCTGGATGGCGCAGGCGTGATCCCAGGTCGGTTCGCGGCTCGCCGTCGCATCCATGGCGAACAGCAGCCGGCCGCGTCCGCCCGGTCTGTGATCGACCGGCAGCTTGCCGACTTCGCGCACGAACGCATCCACGGCATTCGCACCTGCGGTAGACGGGACGTTGCGATTTCGATCCTCGGCCATGTCCTTTGACCCTCTGCGATGCGTTCAATATGGTGCAGCCGCGCGTTCGCGCCAACATTGAAGCATGACCGGAAACGCCCCCACCTTCGCCACGCTGCTGCTGCGCGTCTTCGTTCCGTTCGCACTCGCCTATTTCCTCTCGTACATCTTCCGCGGCGTGAACGCTGTGATCTTCCCGTATCTCGAACGGGATGTCGGCATCAGTGCGGGCGATCTCGGCCTTCTCACCTCGGCCTTCTTCCTGTTCTTCGCCGGCTGCCAACCGGTCCTCGGCGTCATGCTCGACCGTTACGGGCCGCGCCGCGTGCAGGCAGTGCTGCTGGCGATGGCGGCGATCGGCTCTGCCCTCTTCGGGCTGAGCCTCTCGCTCGGCGAGCTGATCGTGGCCCGCGTGCTGATCGGGCTGGGCTTCGCCGGCGGGCTGATGGCCGCGATCAAGGCGATCACGCTGTGGTATCCGCCGGAGCGCTGGGGCCTGATTACCGGCTTCCACATGATGGCGGGCGGCCTGGGCGCGATGGCCGCGACCCTGCCGATCCAGTGGTCGCTCTCGGTCATCAGCTGGCAGGGCCTGTTCTTCTGGCTGGCCGGGGTCTGCCTCGTCGCCTCCGCGATCCTGTTCACCGTCGTTCCGGAACGCGGCACGCCGAAGGCACATGGCACGTTGCGCGACCAGTTCCGCATCACCGGCATCGTGCTGACCAACGGCTTCTTCTGGCGCATCCAGCCCCTGCTGACCTTCCAGCAGATGGCGTTCATTGCCGCGATCACCCTGTGGATCGGCCCGTGGCTGCGCGACGTCGGCGGCTTCGCCAGCACCGAGACCCGCGCGGACATCCAGCTCTACACCACGGCCGTGATGACCGCGGGCTTTGCCCTGAGCGGCGTGCTGGCCGGCGCCTTCCGCCGCGTCGGCATCAGCGACTTCGCCTCGGCCAACCTCGTCAGCACGCTGTTCGCCCTGGTCTGCGCCTGGCTTGCCTTCCTGCCCTCGTTCTATCCCGTCGTGGCCTGGCTGCTGTTCGGCTTCCTCGGCGCCTATCCGATCCAGTACATGCCGCTGCTCGCGCGGTCGTTCCCGCCGCAATATGCCGGGCGGGTGAGTACCAGCTCCAATCTCGTGGTCTTCACGGTGATCTTCGGCGGCCAGTGGGCGATCGGAAAGGTCGTCGATCTGTGGCCGCGGACCGCCACGGGCTACTCACCGGACGGCTACGCCTGGTCGTTCGGCCTGCTCTTCATTCTGCAGGCGGCGGGGCTTCTGTGGCTTCTTCTGTCGCGGGCGCGACCGCTTCTGCAGGAGCGACCCCCGGCAGGTTGAGTGACGCCACCAGATCACGGACTTCCTGGCGTGCCGCGACGTGGCTCAGGGTCAAGGATGGTCCACCGCCACCACCTCCGCCGCGCTTCAGGTCGAGCAGCGTGAGACCGCTCAGGAAGAGCTCCTTGTAGATCACGCGCTCGCTGAGGCCCGCGGCGACCCGGAATCCGATCCGCTTGGCCAGCGCCTCGATCACGTTGCCCATGTCGCGCTTGTTGCGCGCCGCCAGGGACGACAGGCGATTGCGCATCACGATCCAGTCGACCGGCCGGCCACCCTCGATGGCGCGAATCTGGCGCTGCTTCCAGACGGCTTCCGCATAGATCGAAGGCCGCACGATCTTAAGCGTGTCGGGATCGACGCGGGCCAGCAGATCGAGATCGATGAAGCTGTCATTCAGCGGCGTCAGCAGCGTGTCGGCCCAGGTATGGGCCAGCCGGCTGAGATGCGTGTCGCTGCCCGGCGTGTCGACGATCACGAAATCGGCCGTCCCGACCGCAGGCTCCAGCGCCGCCGCCAGCCGCGCCCGCTCGTCGGCCTCGGCCTCGCGGCGATCGTTCAGCGACGAGATCATCACCGGCGTGTGCAGCGGCATCGGAAGCTCGACGCCGTTCTTCTTCGCATAGGCCGCGCGGTTCTCGATATAGCGGCTGAGCGTTCCCTGCCGGGCATCGAGGTCGAGCGTCGCGACGCGCGCGCCGTCCCTCATCAGCGACACGGCGATGTGCAGCGCCGTCGTCGACTTGCCCGAGCCGCCCTTCTCGTTGCCGATGACGAGGACGTGGCCGCGGCCCTCGATCCGAGGGGCCTGCGTCTGGGCGATGCTCGGATTGGGCGCTGGTTGGAATGCCTCGCTCACGCGACCTTGCGGATCCAGACGGCGGTGTCGTGGAACACCGCACCACCATTGGGCCAGCCGGGATCGGCCGAGGTCAGCGCATTGATGCCGATGCCGGTCTCGAAGTTCCGATTGGGCCAGATGCCCTCGACCACGACGACGCCCTTCTGCTGGCCCGCGCGCGGCTTGGCATTGACCACGGTCTTGCCGCGCTCGTTGCCGATCTCCAGCCGCTCGCCCTCGACGATGCCCATGGCGGTGCAGTCGTCGGGATTCATCAGCGCCGTCGGCCGGACCTCGCGCTTCTGCGAACTCGGCGTCTCGGTGAAGGTCGAGTTGAGGAAGGTACGGGCCGGCGCCGCGACCAGCCGGAACGGCTTGTCGTCGGTGGCCTTGTCGATCACGTCGAAATGGTCGGGCAGGACCGGCATTTCCTTGCCGCGCGGTCCATAGGCCGCCCAGTCGGGCTTGAAGCGGAACTTCTTGTCCGGCCAGGCGAAGCCGTCGAGGAAGTGCGACGTCTCGAAGCCCAGATGGAAGTCCTGACCGCCCTTCTGCCAGTTGGTCTCGGCATCCCACATGCCCGAGACCTTGAGCGTCTCGTCCATGATCTCCCACGGCGTCATGTCGAAGCCGCGATGCGTGGCACCCAGGCGCTTTGCGAGTTCAGAAATCACGAAGTGGTTCTCGCGGCACTCGCCCGGCGCGTCAATCACCGCCTTGGCCACCTGGAAGAAAGTGTGGCCGCTGGCTGTGTAAAAGTCGTCGTGCTCCAGGAACATGGTGGCGGGCAGCACGATGTCGGCGAAGGAAGCCGTCTCGGTCATGAACTGCTCGTGCACGCAGGTGAACAGGTCCTCGCGCTTGAAACCCTTGTGGACCAGTTCGAGTTCCGGACAGACCATCGCCGGATTGGTGTTCTGGATCAGCAGGCCGGTGACCGGCGGGCCGTTCTTCAGCGCCTCCGGATCGTTGGTCAGCACCGGCCCCAGGCGCGACTGGTCGAGATCGCGGATCGAGGGATCGACCATGTCGAGCCCTTCGATCAGCGTCTTGTTGACCGGGTACATGCCGGTGTGGCCGTAGAGGGCGCCGCCGCCCTTGTACTGCCAGGCACCGGTGACCGCCGGCAGGCAGGTCACGGCATGCATGTTGGCCGCGCCGTTGCGGCTGCGGCTGAAGCCGTGATGGCAGCGGATGAACGATGCCTTGCTCTGCCCGTAGAGACGCGCGAAGGAAACGATCTCTTCGACCGAGAGCCCGGTGATCTTCGAGGCCCATTCCGGCGTGCGCGTCGCCACATGCGCGGCCAGCTCGTCCGGCGCATCGGTGTATTTCCGCAGATAGTCCCAGTCGGCAAAGCCCTCCTTGAAGAGGACGTGCATGACACCGACCGCCAGCGCCCCGTCGGTGCCGGGACGCACGGCGAGATGGATGTCGGCCTGGTCGGCGGTCCCGGTGCGATAGGGATCGACGACCACGAGCTTGGCGCCGCGCTTCTTGGCCTTCATCGCGTGGGTCATCACATTGACCTGGGTGCTTACGGGATTGCCGCCCCAGATCACCACCAGCTCGGCATGCTCGTCGATCTCGCGCACATCGGCACCGCGCTTGGCGCCCACTCCGGCGATCCAGCCCGTGTCGGACAGCGTCACGCAGATGGTCGAGAAATAGCGCGAGTACTTCATCGCGTTGCGCAGGCGGTTGATGCCGTCGCGCTGCACCAGGCCCATCGTGCCGGCATAGTAATAGGGCCAGATCGTCTCGCTGCCATGCTGGCGCGCCTTGGCGATGAACTGCTCGGCCACGATATCGAGCGCGTCGGTCCAAGAGATTTCGGCGAATTGCTTCGAGCCCTTCGGTCCGACCCGGCGCAGCGGCTTCATCAGCCGGTCGGGATGATGGATGCGCTCGGCGTAGCGCGCGACCTTCTCGCAGATCACGCCGGCGGTATAGTCGTTGCGCATCGAGCCGCGGACACGGCCGATCTTGGTGTTGCTCACCCGCTCGACATCGAGGGCGCAGGTGCTGGTGCAGTCGTGCGGACAGACAGACGGTACCGTCGTCGTGCCGGACTCGTGCACTTGGGCACGGCCCACCGGCGGGTAGGCATGATCGTCGGGTGACATGTGGACGCTCCGCGAGAAGTGCCGCAGCATACAGACCGATAAGCGCCCATGAAAGCGGCCTCAGGGAGTGGAAAGTCAGCGTGTTTTCTCAGGATCGGGTCTCTGTGGGCGCCGTTCGGCGCGCCATCGCTGCCGATGGCGAGGGCATCGCCCGACTTTTCCCCAGCCTGCCGCCTGTTGCCTCGACCAGCGATACGCGGGCGATCTTCGTGATCGACGGCGAAACCGCGCCGCTCGGCGCCGTGCTGCTGGAGCAGGCGGCCGGCCATCTTGCCGTCGGTCCTCTGGAGACCGCGTCCAATGGCGAACGTACCGAAGTGGCGCGCGCGCTGATCGCCTTCGCCGAGATGGCCGCACGCGCGATCGGCCTGCGCGAGGTGCGGCTCGCCGACGGCAGCGTGCCATCCGATCTCGCCGCATCGCTCGGCTATCGCGACGGCGTGAAGCGCATCCGCGCCGGCAAGCTCGCCCGGATGATCGACCATCTCGAGGCGCTCGGCGTGCCGCTGTGGCGCGACGGCGCGGCGCCGTTCGATCTCACCCTCTACTATCGCGGCGTCTGGGCGGCGATGGCCCTGCTGATCGGGTTCGGAAGCATCACGCTCGCCGTCTTCGGTCCCGGCGACGTCACCCTGTTGCACGTGCTCGGGCCCGCCCTGCTCTGCCTGGCCGCCTCGGCCTTCGCCTTCGTACAGGTCTGTCTGATCGCGATCGCAGCCCGGCGGCGAGCCCCCGTCCCGGTCGCCCTCGGCATCTTCGTCGCCGCCGCGCTGTCGATCGCCGGCATCGGCGGCCTGTTCTACGAACGGGCCCTGCCCTCGATCGCCGAATTGTGGGCGATCTACTCCGGCGACGAGGCGCTCGACACGCTTGCCGTCTCGGTGAGCCCCGATGGTACGGCGCTCAGCATCGAGGGCGCCTACGGCACCAACAGCGCCGATGCCGTCCGGCGCGCGCTGGACAAGCATCCCGCGGTGCGTCGCGTCGTCCTGGCCGGTCCGGGCGGGCGGATCGGTACCGCCTTCGAGATCAACCGCATGATCCGCAACCGCCGCCTGTCGACGCGCGTCGATACCGCCTGCGCGTCCGCCTGTACCATCGCCTTCCTGGGCGGCAACGATCGCTCGATCTCACCCGGCGGACGTCTGGGCTTCCACCAGGGCAGCTTTCCCGGACTCGGTCCGAACGACCTCTACGAGAGCAACCGCGATATGCGCCGCTTCCTGGTCGCGAGCGGCGTCACGCCCGAGTTCGCGCAGCGCGTGATCGACACGCCGCCCGATGAAATCTGGACACCGACGCCGCAGGAACTGCTGGCCGGACGTGTCGTGCAACGCGTCACTCGCTAACGAAGGTTCTCCGGGCATGATCCCTCGCGGTCTCAGCTACGACGACGCCATGCGGCAGTTCCGCTGGCCCACCCCCCCGCGCTTCAACATCGGCCGCGCCGTGTGCGAGCGCCACGCGCCCGACACGCTGGCGATGATCGTCGAGAATGGCGACGGCTCGGTGCGCAACTGGACCTTCGGTCAGCTCCTGGCCGCGAGTTCTCGGCTCGCCAACGCGCTGGTCGCGCGCGGCATCACCAGAGGTGACCGCGTCGCCGTGTTCCTGAGCCAGGGCGCCGAACTCACGATCTGCCATCTCGCCGGCTACCGCATGGGCGCCGTCGTGCTGCCGCTCTTCACCCTGTTCGGGGAGGAGGCCATCGAATACCGGCTGGCCAACGCCGAGGCCTCGGCCGTCATCACCGACATGAGCCAGCTGCCGAAGCTGCTGGCGGTCCGCGATCGCCTACCGAATCTCAAGACGGTGATCGTGATCGGTGCCGGGGCGCATGGCAGCGCCTTCCTCGACTGGGACCGGCTTCTCGGCGCCGCTTCGGACCGCTTCGCCACCGTCGACACGGCAGCCGAGGATCCGGCGCTGCTGATCTACACCTCGGGCACGACGGGCCAGCCCAAGGGCGCGCTGCACGCCCACCGCATGATGCTGGGCTGCATTCCCGCCGTGGAACAATGGCTCGGCCACTGGCCGCGCGGCAACGAGGTGATGTGGACGCCCGCCGAATGGGCCTGGATCGCCGGCCTCTACGACGCGCTGTTCCCCGCCTGGTACTACGGCACGCCGGTGCTGGCCCACCGCTTCGCCAAGTTCGACCCCGAGCGCGCCTTCGCCATGCTGGCCAAGCACCGCGTCGGTGTGAGCTTCATTCCGCCGACCGCGCTCAAGATGATGCGCCAGGTCCACAAGCCGCAAGACCGCTGGACCTTCGATATCCGGGCGATCTCGACCGGCGGCGAGGCCATGGGCGAGGAGCTGCTGAGCTGGGGCCGCGACACGTTCGGCACGACCATCTCCGAGGGCTACGGCCAGACCGAGATGAACCTGATGCTGCTCAACTCACCCGACTGGTTCGAGGTCCGCCCTGGCTCCTGCGGCCGCGCCTGCCCCGGCCGCAAGGTGGCGGTGGTCGATGGCGACGGCAATGTCCTGCCGCCCGGCCAGGAAGGCCAGATCGCGGGCTGGCGGCACGATCCCATCGTCATGCTGGAATACTGGCGCAATCCCGAGGCGACGGAGCGCAAATATGCCGGCGACTGGCTGCTGACGGGCGACCTCGGCACCATCGACGAGGACGGCTACGTCTTCTTCAAGAGCCGCGACGACGACGTCATCACCTCTGGCGGCTACCGCATCGGGCCCGGCGAGATCGAGGAATGCCTGATGAAGCATCCCGCCGTGGCGATGGTGGGCGTCGTGGGCGTGCCCGACCGGCTGCGCACCGAGATCGTGAAGGCCTTCGTCCAGCTCAGGCCCGAGATTGTGCCCACGGACTCGCTGAAGGCCGATCTGGCGAACTTCGTGAAGACCCGGCTGGCCGCGCACGAATATCCGCGCGAGGTCGAGTTCGTCCCGGAACTGCCGCTGACGACGACCGGCAAGATCCTGCGCCGGGAACTCAGGCGCCGCGATGCCGAGCGCAAGGAAGCGGCACGACGGCGTTAAGTCAGAAGAGCGTCTGAACGCTCTCCGCGAGGCTGTTGAGGAGCGTGGCGAGGCCGATCAAGGCCACCGGCCACCATGAGGTGAGGCGATTCGAACGATCAGTGAAGAACATGGTTGAAACGGGTCTTCAAAATGAAGTTGTAAATATGGATTAACCATACATTCCATATACTTGAAATTCAACGATATTATCTCGATCATCGAAGCAACAAAATCAGCTCGCGGCCGTCGACACGTTGAACTGCAGCTCCGCCAGGCGGGCGTAGAGGCCGCCGCGGCGCACCAGTTCGGCGTGGGTTCCGATATCGACCACCCGCCCCTGATCGAGCACGACGATGCGGTTGGCCTTCTGCACCGTGGCCAGGCGATGGGCGATCACCAGGGTCGTGCGGTTGCGCATCACCCGGTCCAGGGCCTGCTGGACCGCCAGCTCGCTCTCGGCATCGAGGGCACTCGTCGCCTCGTCCAGCAGCAGCACGGCAGGGTCGCAGAGCAGCGCCCGGGCAATGGCGATGCGCTGACGCTGCCCGCCTGACAGCCTCACCCCGCGCGCGCCGAGGTCGGTGGCGAAGCCGTGCGGCAGGGCCTCGATGAAGCCCAGCGCGGAGGCCGCGTCGGCGGCGGCCCGCACCTCGGCATCGCTGGCGTCCGGCCGGCCATAGCGGATGTTCTCCGTGACCGAGGTGCTGAAAAGGGTCGGATCCTGCGGAACGACGGCCAGCGACCGCCGCAGGTCGCCCAGCGCGAGGTCCCTTATGTCGATGCCGTCGAGGCGGATCGTGCCCTTCTCCGGATCGTAGAAGCGCAGCAGCAGGTTGAAGGCGGTCGTCTTGCCGGCGCCCGAGGGACCGACGATCGCCACGGTCTCGCCCGGCACGATCGCCAGGTCGAAGCGATCGAGGGCGAGCGCGTCGGTCCGCGTCGGATAGCGGAACGAGACCTCCTCGAACGACACCGCCCCCTGCACCGGCTTGGGCAGGGGCTTGGGATGAGCCGGCTCGGCGATCGACGGGGCTTCCGCGCGCAGTTCGGCCAGCCGCTCGGCGGCGCCCGAGGCGCGTTGCAGGTCGCCGACCGTCTCGCTGATGGCGCCGCCCGAGCTGGCGACCAGGACCGCGTAGAAGACGAAGGCCGAGAGGTCGCCGGCGCTGATGCGGCCGGTCAACACGTCATGGCCGCCCATCCACAGCAGGAAGCCGACGGCCGAGAAGACGATGAAAATGACCAGGGTGGTCATGATCGCGCGACGCGACACCCGCCGCGTCGCGGCCACGAAGGCCCGCTCGGTCGCCTCGCCGAAACGCTGCGTGGCGCGATCTTCCTGCGCGAAGGCCTGGACCGTGCGCACGCCGTCCAGGGTCTCGGCCCCTTCCGACACCATCTCGCCCATGCGGGCCTGGGACTCGCGCGACAGCGCCTTCACCTGGCGACCGAACACGATGATCGGCACGACGGTCAGCGGCACGACCGCGAGCGTCCACAAAGCGAGCTTGGGATTGGTGACCACCAGCATGACCACGCCGCCGATGCACATCAGCGTGTTCCGCAGCGCCACCGACGCCGAGGAGCCGATCACCTGCTCGATGAGCTGCGCGTCGGCCGAAATGCGGCTCATGACGTCGCCCGAGCGCTTGATCTCGAACCAGGCCGGTCCGAGCCGCACGACATGGTCGAAGAGGTCGCGGCGCAGATCGCCCACGACCCGCTCGCCCAGCCAGGAGACCAGGTAGAAGCGCGCGCCCGAGGCGATCGCCAGCACGACGGCGACGGCCAGCAGAGAGGCCAGCGCGTAGTTGAGGATGTCCGGACGTCCCTGGGCGAAGCCGCGGTCGATCAGGGCCCGCAGGCAGGCGCCGAACGCCAGCACGGTCCCCGCCGCCACCAGCAGCGACAGGAGGGCGAGGATCGTGCGCCCGCGATAAGGTCTGAGATAGGGGCCCAGCAGGGCCAGTCCGCCGAACCGGTTCATGGTGCCTGCCAACTCAGCGCGACACCGAATTCAGCCGTCAGGACGGCCAGCAGCCCGTCGCCGCCCCGCGTGTCCTGCCATTGCCCGGAATCCGGATCGAACGCGTAGTGGCGGGCGCCGCTCACGGGCGAACTCAGCCAAATCTGCCGGGTGGGCGCATGTTTGTTGACGATCCAGGTCCCGGCATCGCCCTCGACCGTCAGGATCCCTCCCTGAAGTTCGGCATCGATATGGTCCGCCAGCGCCTCCTCGAGAGTCGCGAGCAGGCTGTCGGCGAGGGTTTCGAAGGCTGAATGGGTCATGGCCCGGCCGGTCTACAAGCCATGGGAGGGCCGTACAACCAGCTTGTCGCCGCGCCCCGGGGACTGTATACCCCCGCCCCTGTTGCGCCGGCCGGTCGGAATCGGCCCTGAAGCGCTGGAGAGAGATCATGAAAGACAAGATTCACCCCGACTATCACACGATCACCGTGGTGATGACCGACGGCACGTCCTTCGAGACGAAGTCGACCTGGGGCAAGGAAGGCGCCAGCCTGCGCCTCGACATCGATCCGAAGACGCATCCGGCCTGGACGGGCGTGCGCCAGAGCATCGATCGCGGCGGCCGCGTGCAGCGCTTCCGCAATCGCTTCGGCATGATCGGCAGCGACAAGACCGATCCGCCCAAGGAAGAAGCCAAGCCCGAAGCCGAGAAGAAGTAAGCCCACTTCTTCTTTCGGCGCTTCTGCTACATTACGGCCGCGATACCCTTCGGGAGGCGGCGTAGTGAAATCTGTCAGAGTTGTTTGTGCCCACGATTGTCCCGACATGTGCTCGCTCATCGCACATGTCGACAACGGTAAGGTCGTGCGCATCCAGGGTGACCCCGACCAGCCGTACACGGCCGGTTTTGCCTGCGGCAAGGTCAACCGCGACAGCGACCTGGTGAACTCTCCCGAACGCCTCGCCACGCCGCTGCGCCGCATCGGGCCCAAGGGCTCGGGTCAGTTCAAATCCATCACCTGGGACGAGGCGCTCGACGAGATCGCCGACCGCTGGCGGTCGATCATCGCGGAGAGCGGCCCGCTCGCCATCCTGGGCTACGCCTACTCCGCGCACCAGGGCCTGATGAACCGCGGCCTGGTGAACGGCCTTTTCCACGCGCTCGGCACGTCGCGCCTGCAGGCCGGGACGGTCTGCGACACGTGCTGCGAGACCGCCTGGGAAATGACGCTCGGCCCGGTCGGCGGCGCCGATCCCGAATCGGTCGTCCACTCCGACCTGGTGATCTCCTGGGGCGCCGACCTGGCCGCCACCAACGTGCATTTCTGGGCCCTGGCCGAAAGCCAGCGCAAGAAGACCGGCATGCCAATCGTCGTGATCGATCCGCGCCGCACGCGCAGCGCCAAGGCCGCCGATCTCTACCTGCCGATCCGGATCGGCACCGACGCCGCGCTGGCGCTGGGCGTCATGCACATCCTGGTGCGCGACGGTCTCGCCAACCGCGCCTACATCGCGGCGCACACCTTGGGCTTCGACAAGGTCGAACGCGAGGTGCTGCCGAAGTTCACGCCGGCGCGCACCGCCGAGATCACCGGCCTCACCGTCTCGGACATCGAGAAGTTCGCCGCCATGTACGGCAGGGCCAAGGCCGCGCTGATCCGCCTCGGCGAAGGCATGACCCGCCTCACCCATGGCGGCCAGGCGCTGCGCACCGTGGCGCTGCTGCCGGGCGTGAGCGGCCATTACGGCGTCAAGGGTGGTGGTGCGCTGCTGCTGACGGCCGCCTCGTGCGACCTCAATTACGCCGCCGTGCGCAAGCCGTCGGGTCCTGCGACGGCGCGCATGGTGAACCATCTGCGCCTGGGCGAAGAACTCCTCAACATGACGGATCCGCCGATCCGCGCGTTGTTCGTCGCCGCCAACAATCCGGTCGTGACCTGCCCCGAAGTGCACAAGGTGCAGAAGGGCCTTTTGCGCGAGGACCTGTTCACCGTCGTGCACGACCCGTTCATGACCGACACCGCGCGCTATGCCGACATCGTGCTGCCGGCGGCGAACTACCTGGAGACCGACGATCTCTATCGCGCCTACGGCGCCTACTGGATGCAGTGGGGCCAGAAGGCGGTCGAGCCGGCGGGCGAAGCGCGCTCCAATTTCCATGTCGCGCAGGCGGTGGCGCAGCGCATGGGGATCACCGACCCGATCTTCAGCCTGACGCCGCGAGACGCCGCCGAGGAGTTCTTCAAGGGATCGACCGGCCCGGCCTCGAAGGTCGACCGCAACGAGCTGTTCGCCGGCGTGCCGCTCAACATCAAGCATGACTGGGACGGCCAGCCCTTCAAGACACCGTCGGGCAAGCTCGAATTCTATTCCGAGCAGTTGGCCAAACAGGGCCTGCCGCCGATGCCGGACTGGGAAGCCGATCCCATCGAGGCCGAGGAAGCCGCCAAGTGGCCGCTCCGGCTGTTGACCGCGCCCGGCTACTTCCAGGCCCATACGGCGTTCTCGGGCGTCGGCTTCCTGCGCGAGCGCGAAGGCAAGCCGTTCTGCGTCCTGCACCCCGACGACGCGGCGAAGCGCGGCCTCGCGGATGGCGCCCCGGTACGCGTGTTCAACGACCGCGGCGAGATCGGCCTGATCCTCAAGGTCGCCGACGAGGTCCAGCCGGGCGTCCTGCTGGTGCCGGGCCAGCGCCCGGTCGGCGAGGCCGTGTCGGGCACGATCAACATGCTCTGCTCGGACCGCTACACCGACATGGGCGAAGGGGCGACCTACCAGAGCACCTGGCTCGAGGTCGCGGCCTGGAGTGACGCCGCGGCGGCCTGAGCCGCGAGAAGTCGCACGCGACGTCCGTTGCCCTACGTCGCTGACTGAACGAAACGGTGTTGAGTGCGCTCGCGCTTGGCGAGCTTCGGCAACGCCTGTCCCACGATCAGCGCCTTGAAGTGCGGCGTTTCCTGGTGCGAGGCGAACCCCGCCTCGTCATGGAATACCTCGTAGAAGAAGAACTTCTCGGGCTCCGTGATCGAGCGATGGATCTGGAAGGCGTGGACCCAGGGCTCTCGCTGGGCCTGCGGCAGGTACTCCCGGACAATTGCCGCAACGGCATCCGCTTCGTCGGGCCTGGCCTCCCAGAACGCCGTCACGATGAGCCCGTCCTTCAGTGAATGAAGATCGACCATGTGGTTCTCCCGTGCTGTGGTGGGAGAGAGTTATAGGCCCTCTAACAGCGCCGTCGTTTCGGTCCTGATCGAAGCGACTACTTCACCATATCCGACGCCGCGACCTTGATGCGCCCGGTGCGGCGCGCCTTGTCGAGCGTGTCGTGATCCTCGTCGGTCTGCCGGGCGTAGGCCATGGCGAACCCGCCGATCGCCTCGTCGAGAACGTCGCTGTTGCCGCAATACCCGGCGATCATCGCCGGATCGCCCGACTTGGCGTGTGCCAGCGCAAGGGCCCAGCCGCATAGCGCGCAATACTCCGCGAAGCCGTCGATGCTGCTGGGGTCGCTCTCGTTGAACTTGACGCTGCCCTTCATGTCCGCGAGCTGGCGAACGTAGAAGTCCTTGCCGTCGACCTGGCCCCAGCCGAGAAAGATGTCGGGCGACCCCTGCGCCAGGCGCTGACCGACGACGACGCGTCTGCCCTGATTTTCAAACCTGAGCTTCTGCGTGACATAGGGGGCAATCACCGACGGCTGAGCCTGCTTGACCTGCAGGAACAGCGGATCGTCGGAGTCTATGCCTTGCAGCAGGATGACCCAGCAGCCCGTCCCGACGCTGCCGACACCCACCACCTTGCGGGCTGTATCGACAATGCGATAGCGCGACAACAGCAGGCGCCGGTCGATCGGCAGCGATTCGATATAGGCCTGCAGCATCTTGTCGAGCGCGCATTGGCCGGGGTGCCGACCGCGGTATGCGTCTCGCGCACGATCAGCGGAACTTCCTCGATGATGCGATGCTCGCCGTCGACCTGCTCGGTCAGCTTCTCGAGAACGCTGACATGTCCCTTGGCGCGCGCCTTGTCCATCATGCGCTCGGCGCCGCGCCTGGCTCTCGGCGACAGGGTGTCGAGCACGGCCCGCTCGTCGATCCGATCGTACCAGATTTGCAGGTAGCCCATTTCGGCGTAGCGCCGCATGCGCTTGCGATAGGAGCGCACGATGGCCCGCGCAGACTCCTCCGCCGCCACCTTGTCGCCGCCCATGAAGCGCACCGCGACGGCGGCGCTCGCGGCGAGACGCTTCAGGTCCCATTCCCAGGGGCCGGGGTGAACCTCGTCGAAATCGTTGATGGCGAAGATCAAGTTGCGCTCGGCCGAGGCGAAGACGCCGAAGTTCGAGACATGCATGTCGCCGCAGGCGCCGACGCCCATTCCGGTGACCGGTGTCGTCGACAGGTCGGCCGTCATGACGGCCGCCGAGCCGCGCAGGAAGGCAAAGGGCGAGGCCAGCATGCGCGCAAAGCGCACCGGCACCAGCTTCTGCACCCGGCTCTCGTTCTGAGCTTCGAGGATGGCGACGGGATCGGCCCGGTCCGCGGCGCGCTCGAAGCGACCGTGGGACGTTCGTGGCACCTGGCTGCGCAACGCCTTGCCGGCCTGCATGCGCTCCCCGACCGTAGCTCTGGGCGCCACGAAGCTGTCGCGAAGCGTCTGTTGTCCATGGCCGCGTTCATGCGTTCGAACGTGCGATCGATGTTCGTCTGCAATTCCACCACTGCCATGGGTCGCGCCCCGCTCCGGTCGTCCAACGTTATGTCGGCCCCTTCTTACCACCCGGGCGGCCCGCCAGCATCGCCAGGCGCGCCCCCACGATGGCGGCCAACAGGGCCACCGGCGCGAAACCCGCCGGCACCCAGAAGGACGCCCCGGCAACATCCTGCGCATTGAGGTCGCGTGAAAATCCAGCGAGAGTCGCCACGATGCCAGCCGCGGCGGCCCCCAGGGCGAAGCCGCTCTGCTGCACGGTCGCCACGGCGGATGCAGCCAGCTCGCCCTCGCCCGGCCTCGCCCCGCCCATCAGGCGCTGCACGCCGAAGCCCCAGCAGGCTCCGATTCCCACGCCCACCAGGGCGATGAATGCCGGCAGGACGAGCACCGGCTGCGACATCAGGAGTGCCACGCCGGCCAGCCCCGCAGCCATCGCCAGCGGACCGACGACCAGCAGCCGGCCGGCCGCACGTGACGCCCGGCCCGCCACGACAAGCGAGGCCACCGTCCATCCCATCGAGGCGCCGGCCACCGTGTAGCCGGCAGCCAGCGGGTCGAACCCGTGCAGGCTCTGCAGAAAGATCGGGACGAAGATCGACAACGGGCTGTAGGCGACGGAGACGAGAAGGCAGAACCACATCGCGATGCCCGTCACTGTGCGGAACGAGAAGGCGTCGCTCGGGAAAAGCGGCACCTTCGATCGCCGATCCAGCAGGATCATCGTCACCAGCAGGCCGACCGCCGTCAGGAAGAGGCCCGCTTTGCTCGATGGCAGGGCGACGACGCTGGCCGTCGACATGGTGGCGATCGCCAGACAGATCAGCGCGATACGGCCTCCGGGAATTGCGCGCCCCGGCTCGGCCTTGTCGCCCCGTGCGCGCGGCAGCGCCCGTGCCGCGACGATCGCCAGCAGGGCGGCCAGGACGGTCACCGCATAGAACGCCCCCCGCCAGTTTCCCCAGGTCGCAAAGGCGCCGCCGAGCATGGGCCCGACCAGCACCGCCATGCTCCAGGCGCCCGACAGCAGCGCGGCGACCCGCGGCCAGACGGGCTCGGGAAAGGATCTGCCCACCAGCACATAGGCCATGGCCGACAGCACGCCGCCGCCAAAACCCTGAACGAAGCGCCCCGCCACCACGACGCTCATCGACGGGGCCACCGCACAGATCAGGGCGCCGACGCCGAAGACCAGGGCACCGGCACAGAAGGCGGTGCGGGCCCCGAGCCGCACCGTCAGGTGTCCCGTGCAGGTCGCCGCGACGATCGACGAGGCGAGGAAGGCCGTCGTCGGCCAACTCACCATCGCCGCGCCGCCGACATCGGCGACGATGCTCGGCAGCACCGTCGCCAGCATCAGCACGTTCATCGAATGCAGGAGGACGCCGCCCACCAGTGCCACCAGCAGAGGAAGCCATTCACGCCTCAGGAGCGCCGACCAGCCGGCTGTCGCAGTCATGGCCGGCGACTGATCATGTTCCCGTCCCCGGGTCAAAGACTAACGGGTCCGAAAACCGCGAGCGCCGCCCGCGCGCGCGTGGAAATATGAGCGCATGGAATTGCTCGACCGCAGCACCTACTACCGCGCTTTCCAGAGCCACGATGCCCGTTTCGACGGGCGCGTGTTCGTCGGCGTGACCTCGACCGGCATCTACTGCCGGCCGGTCTGTCCGGCCCGGACACCCAGGTTCGAGAACTGCCGCTTCTTCGCCTCGGCCGCTGCTGCCCAGGACGCGGGCTTCCGCCCCTGCCTGCGCTGTCGACCCGAGATCGCCCCTGACTTCGCCTCCTGGCGCGGCAGTGCCAATACGGTGAGCCGGGCGCTGGCACTGATCGCCGACGGTGCCCTCGACGATGACGAGGCAGGCGTCGAGATTCTGGCCGGGCGGCTGGGCGTTGGCGGCCGGCAGCTGCGCCGCCTGTTCCAGCGACATCTCGGCGCCTCACCCATCGCAGTCGCCCAGACGCGGCGCGTGCTGTTCGCCAAGCAGCTCCTGCACGACACCCACCTGCCGATGGCCGAGGTGGCCATGGCATCGGGCTTCGGCAGTGTCCGGCGCTTCAACGAGACGTTCCGAAAGTTGTTCGACCGGCCGCCGAGGATGCTGCGCCGCAAAGCCGGCGCCGACACGTCCGCCCGCGACGGCGTCACGCTGAGACTCGCTTACCGCCCACCGTACGACTGGCCCGGCATGCTGGCGGCGCTTTCCGTGCGTGAACCGTCCGGCCTGGAGTGGATCGAGGCCGGCATATGGCATCGCCGCCTCGATCTCGACGGCGCGCAGGGCCGCGTCTCGGTCGCGCATCTGCCGGATCGCAACGCCGTGGCGGTCACCATCCGCTTCCCGTCGGTGAAGGCGCTGCCGGCGATCGTCGCTCGCGTCCGCCGCGTCTTCGACCTGGGAGCCGACATCACGACCATCGACAGCCATCTCGCGCGCGATCCTGGGCTCGCACCGCTGATCGCGCGGCGGCCGGGCCTGCGCGCGCCGGGCGACTGGGACGATCACGGAATGGACATCCCGAGCGACGACACCGCGCCGCCAGCCTGGCGGCCGTGGCACGCCTATGCCGAACAGCATCTGCGGATGGCGCGGCATGCCTGAGCCAATCGACTTCAAGCTCGATCGCCTCGTTACGCCCGTCGGCGAACTGCTGATCGTCGCCGACGCCGAGGGCAGGCTGCGGGCCATCGACTGGCGCGACTATGAGAGCCGCATGCACCGCCTGCTCGACCGTTACTATGGTGCCGGTCGCTACATGATCTCGCCCGCGCGCGATCCCGGCGGGCTGACGAAGGCGATGCGGATGTACTTCGAGGGCGATGTCGCCGTCATCGACACGCTGCCGGTCGAAACGACCGGCACGCCGTTCCAGAGGGGCGTCTGGCAGGCGCTGCGCGGGATCAAGTCAGGCACGACGATCAGCTATGCCGAGCTCGCCCAGCGCATCGGCAGCCCGCGAGCGGTGCGGGCGGCCGGACTTGCCAACGGCCAGAACCCGATCGGCATCGTCCTGCCCTGCCACCGGGTCATCGGCAGCAACGGGACGCTGACCGGCTATGGTGGTGGCCTGCCGCGCAAGAAGTGGCTGCTCGAACACGAAGGAGCCCTGTAGACACCCGACTTCACCCCGGCGACGGGCGCGGTCAGTCCAACGACACCCCGGTCTCTGTCGCCACGGTCTTCCACTGCCGCACTTCGCCATCGAGGAAGCGCGCCATCCCGGCGCTGCCTTGCGGCATCGTATCGAGGAAGGCGGCGTCGAACTTCTCCTTCACGTCGGGCAGGACCAGCACGCGGGCGATGTCCGCCGCCAGCCTGTTCGTCACCTCGGGCGGTGTCCCCGCCGGCGCGAGGAAGCCGTACCAGTTGTAGACGACGACACCCGGTGCGCTCTCGGCATAGGTCTGCACCTCGGGCAGGCGCGGATGGCGCTGGGCCGTGGCGATCGCCAGCGCCTTCAGCTTGCCCGACTGCAGGTGGGGCATGACCGGCGCCATGGCATTCATCACCAGCGGAATCTGGCCATTGATCGCATCGTTGAGTGCCGGTCCGCCGCCCTTGTAGGGCACATGGACGAGGTCGAGGCCGACCTTGGTGCGCAGCAGCTCGTAGGTGAGATGCGGACCGCTGCCCTGCCCCGGCGTGCCGACGGCGATCTTCTGCAGCTGCTCGCGCGGCATCGCCAGCAGCTCTTTCAGCGAGTTCGCCGGAAACGAGGGGTGCGCCACCATCACCTGCGGCGATGCGCCGACGAGCGTGATCGGCACGAAGCTCTTCACCGGGTCATAGCGTGCCTTGGAATAGACCGCCGGATTGATGCCGTGCGCGACGTCGGCGTAGAGCAGCGTATGGCCGTCGGCCGGCGCGCGCGCGACGATCTCGGTGCCCAGCATGCCGGCGGCGCCCGCCCTGTTGTCGACGATCAGGGTGTAGCCCGCCGTCTCCTGCAGCTTCTGCGCCACCAGGCGTCCGGTGAAATCGGACCCGCCGCCCGGCGCATACGGCACCACGAGGCGGATCGGCTGCGATGGATAGGTGGCCTGCGCGCGGGCAGACGCGCTCATAAGGCCGGCGATGGAGCCGGCAGCCAGAAGAGTACGCCGGGAGAGTGCCTTCATGGCACACAGGTTAATCACACTTCGTGCCAAACCAAGCCTGTCGCCGCGCCCGCTCAGGCCGGCGGCATCCGTTCGAAGGCCGTCAGGGTCGGGTCGATGAAGTCCCACGCATGACCACGCGCTTTGTAGAACACCATCTGCGGGGAGTACCGGTCCGGCTCGTCGAGGCTTGCGGCGTGCACGGTGAAGAGATCCGGCATGAACGAAAAGGTCAGATAGACTGGCGTTCCGCACACGGGACAGAAGGCATGGGTCTTCACATTGCCGCTGTCTGCGACAAGATCCCAGTGCGTCGCGCGCCCGGAGATCTTGACGTCCTTGCGTCCCGCGAAGGTCAGATAGGAGCCATGCCCCGTCCCGCTCCTGCGCTGGCAGTCGCGGCATTGGCAGTCGGCCATCACCATCGGTTCGGCGGGAATTTCATAGCGGACTGCGCCACAGGCGCAGCCGCCGGTATAGGCCTCGCTCATATCCTTTCTCCGTCCCGGATGTTCGATGCTTTCGCGCGTCGATTTGCGATCAGGTTCAACCAGGGCCCGGCATGGAAGGCGCTCATCAAGCCGTACATCACGGCCATGCCGTTCAGCACCGACGGCCCGCACAACGCCTCTGCCGGCCCGCCACCTGACGCGGTCGTGACGACCGCCATGGCAGCCAAGGTCGGCAGGGCTGCATAGCGCAGCCCGTCGGCGACACTGGCGAGAGGCCTGGTCATCGTCGGGCTCAGCGCGTGCCGTATTCGTCGCGGCGGCGGAACCGCGGCGGCCCTTGCTCATTGCGGCCCTTGGGCGCGCGATCGAGCCACTGGTACATGGCCCACAACCCGTCGACACCGCGCGTATAGGTCGAATAGGTGTGATAGACGACGCCGTCCTCCATCACGAAGGCGCTGAGGCCCGGCCGGTCGCGCCCGTAGGTCGACGCATCGACACCGCACATGCCGGCAAACGTCACGACCGGATCCGGCGCCGGCCTGATGTCGAGCGCATGACCGCCCTGCCGGTAATTGTACTGGATGGTCGCGTCACGTTGCTGTTGCTCGGTGAAGGAGACGTTGAAGTCGAAGTTGAAGTCGCTGTCGCCCGAGGAAGCCCAGGGGAAGCTCCAGCCCATCCGCTGCCGGTAGGCCAGCAGCTTAGCGAGCGGCGCACGCGACGCGGCCATGAGCGTCACATCGTGATTGGCGAGATGAACGACGCTGGCGTCGAAGCCATCGGCGACCGCCGAGCAAGACGGGCATCCCGCCTTGTAATCGGGCCCGAACATGAAGTGGTACACGAGGAGCTGCGACCGCCCCTGGAAGAGGTCCGGTAGCGTGGCGCTCCCCTCCTCCGTGTCGAACCTGTAGGTCTTGTCGACCCGGACCCAGGGCAGCTCCTGACGGCGACGCGCCAGCTCGTCGCTGCGCCGCGTCAGCTCCTTCTCCTCCTCGAGCAGGTCGAGCCGGGCCTTCATCCATTCATCGCGCGAGACGATTTGATGCTGCATGGAAAGCTCCATCAGTGCGGCTTGGGGGAGGTGCTCTCTTCCGCCGAGAGGGCATCGATGGTCTTGACGACCTGCTGCCAGCCCTTGCCCATGCCCGTGAAGGCGGTCTCGTTGCGCGGCAACACGAAGCCGGAATGGACGAGACGCAGGCGCGTGCCGGCCTCGACCGGCGACAGGGTCCAGGTCACCACCGTGTCGAGCGGCGCGCCGTAGCCCACGTTCGACTCGTGTCCGCCCGTCCAGGAATGGATGAAGCGGCGGTTCTCGACCGCTTCGAGGACCTCGCAGTGGATCGTGCCATCCCAGCCGCCGGCCGGTGTCGTCTTGTAGGTGAAGCGGGTGCCGACCACCGGGGAGAAGCCGTCTATCGGCATCTTCAGCCAGCGCCCGATCAGGGCCCCCGTCGTCAGGACCTTCCAGATCGCCTGTGGCGGATGCGGGAAGACGTCCTCGACAACGATGTCATGGTTATCGAGTTTACGGGCAGCGGCGTTGCTCATGGGTCCATTTCCTTCAGGAGAGCTCGGAGGTTGTCGAAACGCTCGCGCCAGAAGACGCCGTAGTGGCTCATCCAGTCGACCAACGGCTCGAGCCCCTTGGGCTCGGCGCGGTAGTAGACGTTGCGGCCCTCCGGACGCTCGGCGACGAGCCCGGCCTGCTTCAGGGATTTGAGATGCTGCGAGATGGCGCCCTGCGTCACCCCGCTTCCGCGTGTCAGTTCGCCCACGGTGATTTCCGCGGCGCCGACCACGCGCTCGAAAACCGCCCGACGCGTGGGATCGGCGAGCGTGCGCATGACGGCATCGATGGCGGCAGGCTGGCTCATGACCAACCAATTAGCAATGACTAATGCATTAGTCAATACTAATTTGTTTAGCTCAGTAGGTGGCGAAGATTCGCGCGATCTCGACCGGGTCGCTGGTCCGGGTGAGCGCCAGGGCAAGGAGCAGGCGCGCCTTCTGCGGATTGAGATTGTCCGCGGACAGGACGCCGGCCTTGGCGAGCTTGTCGCCGCGGAAGATGCGGCCCGACCCGGCCCGTGAGGACTGCACGACGACGATCCCCTGCTTGACGGCCTCTTCCATCGCGGCGAGATCGGCGGCCGGCGGCATGCCCGGCGCGAAGCCCGCGGAGACCAGCCCCTTGGCGCCGGCGGCGATGAAGGCGCGCATGGCGCTGCCGTCGGAGCCCGCATAGGCATAGGCGATGTCGACACGCGGCAGGGCGTCGAGGCCCGCGAGGTCGAATTCGGTGTCCGGCATGTGGCGGCGCTCGGGACGCCGGTAATAGGCGATGCGGTCGGCGTCGGCGTGGCCGAGAACGCCGAAATCGGGCGTGCGGAAGGTCTGCATGCGCCAGTTCGAGGTCTTGGTGACCTCGCGCGCCGCCTGGATCTCGTCGTTCAGCATCACCAGAACGCCCCGCCCCCGGCTCTGCGGGCTGGCGGCCGTGCGCACCCCGTTCACGAGATTGATCGCGGCATCGGTCGACAGGCCGGAGGCCGGGCGCTGCGAGCCGATCAGCACCACGGGCACATCGACCTTGAGCACCAGGTTCAGCACCCAGGCCGTCTCCTCGAGGGTCGCCGTACCGTGGCCAATAACGATGCCGGACAGGTCGGGATGCTCGGCCACGACGCGATGGCAGAGACCCGCGAGTTCCTGCCATTCGGCGAAGTAGATCTCGGGGCTCGGCACGTTGCGGAAATCGATCGGAATGATCTCGGCGATCTCCTCGACCACCGGGAAGCGGGCCACGATCTCGCTGGCATGCATGCGGTTCTCGTGCACGCCGTAATCCTGCAACTCCAGCGGATGGACACCCAGCGAGGACATGGTGCCGCCGGTGCCGATGAAGGCCACCTTGGGCCGGTTCGTGCTGCTCACCCTATGCTCCTGCGTTGGTCGTCGACCAGGCGACCAACGCAAGATCGATGCCGCCGCAATGTCGCCGAACGACGGCATTGCGGCGTTGAACGGCGAAGCGCCGCTCAGCCCTTGGCAGCCACCTTGTCCTGCGTCTTCAGGTCGAAGTCGCTGGCGTCGTGGCGTTCATGGAGCTGGTTCGCCGGATCGCCCTGCAGGCGGTTGACGATGCGGCCGCGACGGACCGCCGGACGCTCGCCGATCATGTCGGCCCAGCGCTGGACGTTCTTGTACTCGTGCACCGCCAGGAACTCGCCCGCGCCATAGAGCAGGCCCTTGGCCAGGCCGCCATACCAGGGCCAGACCGCGATGTCGGCGATCGTGTAGTCGTCGCCCGCCAGGTACTTGCTCTCGGCCAACCGCCGGTCCAGCACGTCGAGCTGCCGCTTGGTCTCCATCGCGAAGCGGTCGATGGCATATTCGATCTTGGTCGGGGCATAGGCGTAGAAGTGGCCGAAACCGCCGCCGAGATAGGGCGCGCTGCCCATCTGCCAGAACAGCCACGACAGGCATTCGGCCCGCTTGGCGCTTTCGGTCGGCACCAGCGCGCCGAACTTCTCCGCGAGATAGAGCAGGATGGCGCCGGATTCGAACACGCGCACCGGCTCGGGACCGCTGCGGTCCACCAGGGCCGGGATCTTGGAGTTCGGGTTGGCGGCGACGAAGCCGCTGCCGAACTGGTCGCCCTCGCCGATCTTGATCAGCCAAGCATCGTATTCGGCGCCCCTGTGACCCAGCGCCAGCAGCTCCTCGAGCATGATGGTGACCTTCTGGCCGTTCGGCGTGCCCAGCGAATAGAGCTGAAGCGGATGCTTGCCGACGGGCAGTTCCTTCTCACTGGTCGGACCAGCGATCGGCCGGTTGATGTTTGCGAACCGGCCCCCGCTGGCCTTGTTCCAGGTCCAGACCTTCGGCGGGGTGTAGTCGGATGCGTCGCTCATGCTTCCAATGTCCTGTGATGTGGCATCATTGTTGATAGGGTCATCCTAACTCCCTTTCGACCGTCCTGCTCGCCCCTGTCCCGCCGGGCGCGTGGGTTAGAAATCGAATCGGAACATGTGGTAGGTAGGGAAAAGTTCCCGGATTTCGGGCATTCCCTGAAGCTAAGGAGGGGCGAGCCTGCTCGCTTCGTAATGGCCCCATGAGAATTCTTGTTACTGGCGGAGCCGGGTTCATCGGCTCGGCCGTGGTGCGTCACATCATCCGCGATACCGACTGGACCGTCGCCAACGTCGACAAGCTGACCTACGCGGGCAATCTCGAATCTCTGGCCGAGGCGCAGACCAGCAACCGGCATCGCCATTACAAGACCGACATCTGCGACCGCGCGGCAATCGACGCCGTCCTGGCCGAATTCCGGCCCGACGCAATCCTGCATCTCGCTGCGGAAAGCCACGTCGATCGTTCCATCACCGGCGCCGCCCCGTTCATCGAAACCAATGTCAACGGCACCTTCACCCTGCTGGAGGCCGCCCTCGCCTACTGGCGGACTCTCGACGAGGCCGCGCGCAGCCGCTTCCGCTTCCAGCACATCTCGACCGACGAAGTCTTCGGCTCGCTGGGCGCCACCGGCCTCTTCACCGAGACCACGCCCTACGCGCCCAGCTCGCCCTATTCCGCCAGCAAGGCCGCGTCCGACCATCTGGTCCGCGCCTGGCATCACACCTACGGGCTGCCGACCCTGGCGACCAACTGCTCCAACAATTACGGTCCCTATCACTTTCCGGAGAAGCTGATCCCGCTGGTCACCATTCGCGCCCTGCGCGGCGAGACCCTGCCGGTCTACGGCAAGGGGGACAATGTGCGCGACTGGCTGCATGTCGAGGACCACGCCGAGGCGCTGGTCCTGGTGCTGCGCAAGGGACGGCCCGGCGAGACCTACAATATCGGCGGCAACAGCGAGCGCCGGAACATCGACGTGGTGCGCGGCATCTGCCGTCTGCTCGACGAGATGCAGCCCGAGGCCGCCCATCGCCCGCACGAATCGCTGATCAAGTTCGTGACCGACCGGCCGGGACACGACGCCCGCTACGCCATCGACGCATCCAAGATCGCGACCGAACTCGGCTGGCAGCCGCGCCACGATTTCGAGAGCGGCCTGCGCGACACGGTCCGCTGGTTCCTGGACAATCGCGGCTGGTGGGAGCGCGTGATGAGCGGTGCCTACCGCGGTGAACGGCTCGGCCTGACCGCCGCGTGACCGGCGCGCCGCTCTATTTCAGGAGATCGAGGAGACCGGCCGGCAGGTCACCGCGCTGACGCCGGACCTCGATGCCCAGCAGGGCGGCGATTCCCGGGAGATTCGAAATCTCGCCACTCAAGGCCATGCCGACCGCTTCGGCGAACCGCACCCGTCGGCGCGACAGCATTTCGGTGGCATCGGGCTGCGGCGTGCCACAATCCAGCCCCCACGCGACGAAGGTAGGTACCGCCTCGGTGGAGATGCCCGGCGACACGGCGCCCTCCACGATCTTCAGCCAGTGCTCGGCCGTGCAGCCGGTTTCCTCCTTGAGTTCCGCGCGCGCGATTGTGAGAGGATCGTCGCCCACCCTGGCCCCGCCTCCCGGAATCTCCCAGGAGAATCGATCCAGGACATAGCGATACTGGCCGATCAAAGTCACGCTGCCGTCCCGATCGAGCGGCACGATGCAGACGCCATAGTACTTCATCCGCACGCTGTGATAGCTGCGCGGTTCGCCATCGGCCACCGTCACCCGGTCGTGGCGGGAGAAATACCGGCAGTCATAGCCGGTCTCCTCCTTCAGCACCTTCCAGGGGTTGGCTTCGTCCATGTGCCTCACGCAGATCCTTCCCGAGGCAGCGCCCTATGCCGCCGTGGCGGCCAAATGGCGGGCCACCGCCTCGCACTGCTTTCGTATGTCCGGTACCCCCGTCGTCTCCCACAGGTTGCCACGAATGGGCGGCCCGAGCGCGAAGAGAACGTCCGATGCCACGCCGTCCCTGCCGATCAGGCGATAATCGTCGCCCAGATCGAAACCGAGAGAAAGCGAGTCGGGTCGCGCCAGTCCAGCATCGAACAAAGAGCGAATCAGGGGATCGCTGATCCGGTCGTAGTCGAGCTGGGGACCGGAGCAGTTCACCAGCCAGCTGCCCTCGAGCCGCTGCACCGTCTAGGCTGTGGTGACAATTTGAGGATTCCCTTGGGAAGGCAGTTCTGATTCAACGCTGGCTTTAGGAGGCTGGCGTGGAAGGCGAAGTGTTAAGAGACG
>NCHQ01000039.1 GCA_002281855.1 Rhodospirillales bacterium 24-66-33
CATGCGGCCTGGTCTCCTGTCTCCAGACCACATCTTGAATCAGACTTCCGATTCCTTGGGAATCCCCCTTCGATTCCTAATTCTCGCTCGATGCTCTAGGAGAACATGTCGTCTCTGAAGGTCAAGGGAGCGCTGTTCGAGCAGCTCGCTTCCTACTCGGTGATGAGGGTGGAGAAGTCGATCGACCGGCTCTACGCCGACCTTCGGGCCGCGGGCGTGCGCCTGCCGGAGATCATGGGTCCGGTCTTCGAGGTGAGTGGCTATCGTTTCGGCGGCGAGCAGATGCAGTGCTTCGTCAGTCTTGCCCCGGAAGATCCTCATCGTTTCGCCGTTGCCATTCGCCGGCCGACGAAGTGGTCGCATCCCAACTGGGGCCCGCCGCGCGAGTGTCGTGGCCTGTATCGCCATGCCCGCGAATCCGAGATCAATCCAGGCCGCGGATCGAGGCCGGAACTGCCGGTCCTCAGCGCTCACGGGACACCAGCCTCTTCCTCGCCGATCGTCATCGGTGGAGCTATGCTCCGGTAACGGCAATTGGGCGCTGAAAACCGGCGGCGAAATCGCATGGTTTTGACCTGCTCCCAGATTTTCGGACCATTTTGAGCTGGAAGATTCTAGTTTAGCCACCCTGGCCGGGTGGAGGATGTTCCATGAAGAAGTCACGGTTCAGCGAGCTGCAGATCGCGTACATCCTGCGGCAGGCCGAAGAGGGCACCGCCGTGGAGGAGGTCTGCCGGAAGGCAGGCATCAGCGAGGCGACCTACTACAACTGGCGCAAGAAGTACGGTGGGCTGATGCCGTCGGAGATGAAGCGGCTGAAGCAGCTCGACGAGGAGAATCGGCGGCTGAAGAAGCTGGTTGCCGATCTCAGCCTGGACAAGGAGATGCTGCAGGACGTGATCCGCCGAAAAATATGAAGCCTGCCCGGCAGCGGGAGATGGTCGACCACGCACGGACGGTTTGGCAGGTCAGCATTCGACGCGCCTGTCGAGGCCTGCCGGTCGAGCGATCGACCTACAACTACCGTTCCCGCCGCGCCGGGCAGGCGCCTCTCAGCAAACGCATCAGGGAGATCGCCGAGAGCCGCGTGCGCTACGGCTATCGCCGGATCCACGTCCTGCTTCGCCGCGAAGGCTGGTCGGTGAACGTCAAGCGGGTGTGTCGGCTCTACCGCGAGCAAGGCCTGCAACTGCGCAACAAATCGCCCAAGCGGCGGGTCAAAGCCAAACTGCGGGGCGACCGCACGCCGGCGACGGCGGCCAATCAGGTATGGGCGACGGACTTTGTTCACGATCAACTGTTCGACGGCCGCAAGATCCGCGCCCTGACGGTCGTCGACATCTTCAGCCGGCTGGCGCCGGCCCTCGAGATGCGCAACGCTTGGCGCGGCAGCGACGTCGCCTCAATCCTCGATCGCGCTGCTCTCGACGTGGGTTATCCAGGCACGATCCGGCTCGACAATAGGCCGGAGTTCATCAGCAAGGAACTCGACCTGTGGGCCTACATGCATGATGTGACGCTCGACTTCAGTCGGCCCGGCAAGCCGACCGACAACGCCTTCATCGAGAGCTTCAACGACAAGTTCCGCGGTGAATGCCTGAACACGAACTGGTTCCTGAGTCTCGACGAGGCGCGGGCAAAATGCGAGGCTTGGCGTAGAGACTACAATGAAGTGCGTCCCCACAGCGCAATCGGCAACCGAACGCCGATCGAGCTTCATCGGACGGCGGCATCTCCGGCCAGCCGCACGTCTGAGGAAGCAGGATTTTCCTAGCGCAGATGGTCCAACGTTGGGGGCAGGCTCAGGAGGCCAGTCTCTCAACTAATCGATGGTCCGAAAACCCGGGAGCAGGTCACAGCGTCGACTCTGCCGAGATTGCAAGAATGTGTGCTGATGGAAATAACCGAGCCAGGATTCACTGAGTAAGAGGAGCTAGCGATACGTACTGGCGGCCTCCTCTTAAAATCCTCCAACAACACACATGGTCGGAATATGAATCTCGATCTTGGTTCGCTCCGCAGCGTTATCGCTGCCGCCGAGCACGGGAGCTTCCGACAAGCTGCGGCGGCTCTCAACCTCAAACAATCGGCGAGCGCTCCAGTGGAGGAGTGCGCCTTACCCCGGCTGGCGCGAGCATGGCACAAGCGGCCCGCCGCCTGTTCGAAGAAATTGACCACATGGTCAAGGCCTCGCAATTGGCCGACCGTGGAGAAGCAGGTCTGCTCAAAGCAGGCTTCGCGACGGGTGTATCGACCAGCAAGGTAAGCACTATCCTGGCGGATCACATCAAGTCATTGCCCGAAGTCGCCATACAGGTTACCGAACGATCTCCGGCTCAACTCATAACGGCCCTCAGGACGGGAGATGTGGACCTCGCCATCATTGCAGGTGAGGCGCGGCAACATAGCGGGCCTTCGATGTCCTTGTGGTCGGAGCGCATTATTGCGGCCCTGTCTTCGCGGCACCCGCTCTCCAACAGCGAGGTCATCGACTGGAGTGATCTGAAGGACGAGACATTTCTTCTAAGCCAATGGGACCCGGGTCTTGATCTTCGCAACCTAATCCTCAGGAAACTCGCGGCGCCAGGCGATGACCCCCGAATAGAAACTTGGGACACCAGCAACGAGAACGTTCTAGGGATGATCGAAGCTGGCCTTCATGTCAGCATTCATTGTGAGTCATGGACAAGCCTGAACTATTCCGGTGTTCGCTTCCGCGAGCTACGCGATGCATCAGGTCCGAGCCATATCACCTTCACGGCGTGCTGGGAGGAGCACAACCGAAGCCCAGCTCTCGCCCGGTTCCTGGAAACCCTCCGGCAAGCGCATCATCCGACCACCCTCACCTAGCATCCACTTTCTGCGCGGGGGCTTTTGCCGAACGCCGCACTTTGGCAAACGCTCGATCGGCCGACATGAACCGAGCCAACATCGGCCCCACGAGCTTGGCCGGATCGATCGTCTGCCCCGTTTCACGGCCGAGCGTATCGGCGTAGACAATGAGATCCCGGTGGATGGCCGCCGGCAAGTCCACCGTCAGCTTCACAGGCTTCTCCACGATGACCCGGACCGGATAACCTGGGCGAATCGTGAGGGTGGGCTGGATGTTGAGATTGCGCCGCACGAGTTTCTGCCCGGCCTGGTTCAGCGTGTCGCCCGCGCCACTGCGCAGGGCTCGCACGAGGTCGCTGTCGTTCTGATCCGAGCCCACTTCAGTGCCGACTGCCAAAATGGTGGAAAGAAGGGCGGCCTTGAACAGGGATCCCCAGTGGTGGTCGACACCGTCTTCCAGACCGGCCTGCCCGCTGGAATCAGCTCCGGGCTGGCGCACAAGTACGATTGAATAGCCATTGGGCAGTAGCAACCGCGTCCAGACCAGAAGAAGACGCGACTGACCGAAGGTAACCTGGCTGTCGTAGATGCCGATCAGCCGCGCCCCCTGCGGAATCAGCAACGCCCCGCCAGTCGGCGTGTCATAGATGTTCTCCGTCACCTGGGCGGTGATCTGTCCCGGCAGGTCGGATCGAAGGCCAGTGATGAGGGCCGCAGGAATGACAGCGCCGGCCTGCAACACAAACGGTGAAGCGGGCCGCATCAGACGATCGGGACTCGTTGTCTTCCGATCGACAGGCGCATTCATGAAGGCGACTTTGCGGTCCTGTCCGTTCTGGACCGCGGCTTCATCGGTCGACGACGCCGCTGCCGACATTGATGGCTGAGACGCGGGAATACTTGCGGCACCAGATGGTGTCTGGCGATTGCCAGGCGCGAACAGGCGGCTGACGCGGGCCGCTTCCGTCTCCTGGGCCCGACGCTGCTGCTCGGCGTCGGGCGACGACGGGGCGCCCTGACCCTGGGCTGCCACGAACGGCCGGCCGAGATCGCCCGGCAGCGGCGGTCCGAGCGGCGGGACATCCCGAGGAATGCCGGTGTAGTCGCGCGGCAGCGCCGCCAGACCGTCAGCCACGCGCGGCCGGTCAGTAGTGTAGAGTTCCTGCGGTGCGACGCCATGCAGCCGATCGCCCTGTAAAGCCCAAAGCACGGCTCCGCAGACCAGGATCAGGGCCAGCGCCGTCCCGCCGATCAGCACAGTCCGCGACAGACGGGTGACGCGAGGCCCCTCCGATCGCAGCCTGAAGGGCTGAGCGGTCGTCGAGGGTGTGGAACCCGGCAGCGACTGATCGGTCATCGTTGCGACCTTCCGTCCGTGCGGACGATCCGGACGATCTGCTGGCTCTCGCCCCCCAGCCGCAATTCGGCCGCAGCGAACAGACGGTCGACGATCAGGACGTTGCCGTATGCACGGGAGTTGACGAGCTCCGGCTTGCCGTCCGTGCCGACGACGAAGAGAGGCGGCATCTCCCCCTGCACGATGCCGGGCGAGAACTCGACATAGACCTTGCGCCCATCGTCGTAGGCGTTGACCGGCCGCCATGGGGGCTTATCGCCCTCGATCGAGTATCGGTACCGGCGCTGGGGAATCTCAGGGAGGACCGGCACCGACGGCAGGGCGCGAAGGCTCTTGCCTCGGCTCTCCGCATAGAACCATGCGACAGAGGGCATATAGGGCCGGTCGTGCGCTCGCAGCTCGATGAGATAGGTGCGCCGGTCGGTGTTGACCACAAGGTTGGTCTCGATGGCAGGCCGGGTTGGCTTGACCAGGATGTGGACCCGACGCGTATCGCCGTTACCGCTCTCGGTATCGCCAATGATCCAGCGTACCGTGTCGCCGGCCGCCACCGGGCCTGAGCCGGTCAGTTGCTCGCCGGGCTCCAAGGCGATGTCAGTGACCTGTCCCGGCGCGACGTAGACCTGATAGAGGGCCCCTGGACTAAACGGAAACACCTGCACGGCGTTGAAGTAGCCCTCACGGCGCGGCTCCACCCGCGCGGCGCCATTGGCGGCCTCGACGCGCGCCACCGGATCCCTCGCATCGCCCGGGCCTCCGCGCGCCGGCGTCCAGGCCGGTGGAACATGCAGAGGCCGCGGCGGTGGATCCTCGGCAGGCACCGAGGACACCGGGAGCGGCGGCACGCTCTCGTCGTAACTGATCTGCGGCGGCTTGGTGGATGCGCATCCTGTAATCGCCAGCAGGGAGACGAAGAGGGCTGGCCGCATGCTGCGGTACTTCATTGTGCGAGCTCCTTCGACCAGTTGATGGCGTTGACGAAAACCCCGAGCGGATTCTTGCGCAGGCGATCGGCGTCGCGTGGCGGTTCGATCACGATGGTAAGGATGGCGGTCCAGCGCTCGGTGGCGGCGAGCTGGCCGCTTTCGTAACGGCGCTCGGTCCAGGCCACCCGGAAACTCTCCGGCGATGCCCTGATGACACTCGAGACCTCGACGGAGACCTGCATCTTGCCGAGCCTGGCGAATGGATCGGCGCGGCGGGCATAGTCGTTCAAGGCTGCAGCGCCACGATCCGTCGTGAACTCGTATGCCCGCAGCCAGCCCTGGCGCAGCACGACCGCGTCGGACGGCAGCCCGCGCACGTCCTCGATGAAGCGCGCAAGATGAAAGGCGATCTGCGGGTCGGTCGGCCGATAGGAGGCGTCGGCCGGGGCGATCGCCTGCGCCTGGCCGAGCCTGTCGACCTGGACGACCCAGGGCGTGATCGTCCCCCGCGCCGCTTGCCAGACGAGCCCGGCGGCCAGACCGGCGGCCAAGACCAGGCAGCCGAACGCGATCAGGCGCCAGTTCCTGGCCTGCACGCGCGCGGAACCGATCCGGTCGTCCCAGACTTGCGCGGCCTTCTGGTAGGGCGTCTCCGGCACGGGTGTGTGGCCGTAACGGACGGACGAACGCTTGAACATCAATGGTTCCCTTCAGAAAGATCGATGGAGGAGCCGCCACCACCGTGATCGCCGGACCGGATGGCGTGCGTTGCGGCGGAAGCGCCGTGACTGGCGGCCTGGCTCCGCCTCATGCGTCGCGCCCAGGCGGGCGGCGCGTCCGGCGGAGCCGCCGCAGTGCCGGGCTCGGCACCGCCGGCAGCGGCGCGCCCGCCGGCTGCAAAGCTGCTCGAAACGCTTTCTGCCGCCCGGCGGAGCGGGCTGGCCGCCGCAGATGCGCCCGCCCCGGTTACACCGGACAGACCACCGGCGCGGTAAGCAGTCGCGGCGCCACCTGCCAGGGCCGCAGAGCCGCGGGCGGCCGCGCCCGCGGCCCCGGCCAGCGCGCTCGCACCACCTGTCGCGAGGGCTCCGCCGGCGGCGGCAAGCCCACCGGCCGCGAGCCCGGTTCCGATCGCCGCACCGGCCCCGAGCTGGGGTCCGCCCGAGACGATGCCATTGGCGATGCCGGGCCCGAAGATGCCGAGGCCCAGCAGGGCCAGGGAGGCCAGCACCAGCGCCATGGCATCCTCGATGGAGGGCTGCGCACCGGTGCCTGACGTGAACTGAGAGAAAAGCGTCGAGCCGATCCCGACGATCACCGCCAGCACCAGCACCTTCACGCCGGAGGACACGACATTGCCCAGCACCCGCTCGGCCAGAAAGGCCGTCTTGCTGAACAGCCCGAAGGGGATCAGCACGAAACCGGCGAGCGTCGTCAGCTTGAACTCGATCAGGGTGATGAAGAGCTGAACGGCCAGGATGAAGAAGGCGAGCAGCACCACGATCCAGGCGAACAGCAGCACCACAATCTGGATGAAGTTCTCGAAGAAGCTGATGTAGCCCATCAGTCCCGAAATCGACTCCAGGAGGGGCCGTCCGGCATCGAGACCGACCTGGGCGACCCGCCCCGGTCGCAGAAAATCCGCGGCCGACAGGCCGGTTCCGGAGGCCTTCAGGCCCAGGCCTGCGAAACTCTCAAATACGATACGGGCTAGACTGTTCCAGTTACCGATGAGGTAAGCAAAGACACCGATGAACAGGGTCTTCTTGACGAGCCGGGCGATGACATCCTCGTCCCGGCCCCAGGCCCAGAATAGCGCGGCCAACGTGAGGTCGATCGCGGCCAGGGTGGCGGCCAGGAAGCCCACTTCGCTGCCCAGCAACCCGAAGCCGCTGTCGATGTAGCTGGTAAAGACTTCGAGGAACCGGTCGATAACGCCTGTACCGCCCATCGGCCTTCACTCCGTGCCTTCTGCCCACGCGGCGGCGGGCTTATTCATGGAACATGCGGACGGTGGACGGCTGATAGCCGGTGTTGGGCGCGAGGAAGCGGCGAAGCTGCTCCCTCGCCTGGTCCTGGGCGGCCACCCGCGCGGCCGCTTCGAGGCTCTGCGCCCGCCCCTGCGCAGCGACCGTCGCCGTGAGGTCGGCGAGCTGCTGCGCCTGAAGGGCAACGAGCTGGTTCCCGGCCTGCGCCGCCTCCAGCGCTCCCGCCGCGCCCTGGCTCGCCTCCATGAGAGCTGACATCTCGGAGCGGTTGGTGTCGAGGTTACCAACAACGGTCGCCTGGATGCGCAACGCATCCTGCAGGCCCGCGACGGAGTTCTCCCAACGTGTCCGGGCATTGGCGACCAGCGACTGGGCCGACTGGTTCGCCGACGCCGGCGCATAGGTCGTCGAGAAGGCCCGATCGATCTGCTGGACGTCATAGGCGATGTTCTGCGCCTGGCCGAGCAATTGCCTGGTCCGCCCGATCGATTGCTGGAGCTGTTGCAGCGAGGAGTATGGCAGGCTCGTCAGATGGCGCGCCTGGTTGATCAGCATCTGCGCTTCGTTCTGCAGCGACAGAATCTGGTTGTTGACCTGCTCGAGCGTGCGCGCCGCGGTCAGCAGGTTCTGCGAGTAGTTGCTGGGATCGAACACGTGCATCTGCGCCGAGGCCGGCAGCGCACCACCGGAGAGAGCGACGATGGCCGCAAGCGCAACGCCGTAACGACGGATAGAAGTCATGACGATTCTCCTGTGCTGAGGTCGGGGATGAGGTCGGCAGCCCACGGCACGCCGCGAGCCTGAAGCCAACCGGCAAGGAAGCCCTCGCGGCCATGCTCGGCGAGAGTCCGTTCGATCAGGGCCTGATCCGCCTTCGACGAAGCCGCCGTGAGGGCGAGCGTCACCGCGCCAAGGCCGAGCTCAAACAAGCGATTGCCGCGGCGGGACTGGCAGTAGTAGTCACGCTTGGGCGTTGCCCGAGCGAGAATCTCGATCTGGCGGTCATTGAGACCGAAGCGGCGATAGATATCGGTGATCTGCGGCTCGATCGCCCGCTCGTTCGGCAGGAAGAGCCGGGTCGGACAGCTCTCGATGATGGCCGGCGCGATGACGGAACCGTCGATGTCAGAAAGCGATTGCGTCGCGAAGACGACGGAGGCGTTCTTCTTGCGCAAGGTCTTCAACCATTCGCGCAGCTGGCCCGAGAAACCCTCGTCGTCCAGGGCGAGCCAGCCCTCGTCGACGATCAGCAGAGTCGGGCTACCGTCGAGACGCGCCTCGATCCGATGAAACAGATAGGTGAGTACTGCAGCTGCGGCGCCGGTACCGATCAGCCCCTCGGTCTCGAAGACCTGGACCGACGTGCTGCCGAGCCGTTCGGCGTCCGCATCCAGCAGACGGCCATAGGCTCCTCCCAGGCAGTAGGGTTGGAGGGCCCGCTTGAGGGCGGCCGATTGCAACAGGACCGACAGGCCCGTCAGGGTGCGCTCTTCCAGCGGTGCGGAGGCCAGCGACCCGAGAGCCGACCACAGATGGTCCTTCACCTCGGGCGTGAGGACGATCTTCTCGCGGGCCAGGAGAGCTGCAATCCAGTCAGTGGCCCAGCCCCGCTCCGCGACATCGTCGATGCCGGCCAGCGGCTGGAGGGCAACGGGCTCCCTCTCCTCTTCGCCGAACGCGCTTCCGAGGTCGTGCCAATCCCCACCCATGGCGAGCGCAGCGGCGCGGATGGAACCGCCGAAGTCGAAGGCGAACACCTGCGCCTCGTCGTAGCGCCGGAACTGCAAAGCCATGAGAGCCAGCAGCACGGACTTGCCCGAGCCCGTCGGGCCGACAACGAGCGTATGGCCGACATCACCGACATGAAGGGACAACCGGAATGGCGTTGCCCCCTCGGTCCTGCCGAAAAGCAGCGGCGGCGCACCGAAATGCTCGTCGGCCGCCGGCCCCGCCCAGACCGCCGACAGCGGTATCATGTGTGCCAGGTTGAGCGTCGAAACCGGTGGCTGACGGACGTTGGCGTAGGCATGCCCGGGAAGGGAGCCCAACCACGCATCGACGGCATTGACCTTCTCCACCATGCAGGTGAAGTCGCGGCCCTGGATTACCTTCTCGACGAGACGCAGCCGTTCGTCGGCGACGCGCGGATCGTCGTCCCATACCGTGACGGTCACCGTGCAGTAGGCCGCGCCGACCGCGTCCGAGCCGAGTTCCTGCAATGCCGCATCGGCATCAATCGCCTTGTTGTGCGCATCGGTGTCGACGAGCGTCGACGCCTCGTTGGTCATGACCTCCTTGAGGATGGCCGCAATGGACTTCCTCTTGGCGAACCACTGCCGCCGGATACGCGTTAGCAGCCGCGTGGCATCAGTCTTGTCGAGCAGGATGGCCCGCGTCGACCAGCGGTAAGCGAAGGCCAGGCGATTGAGTTCGTCGAGCAGCCCCGGCGTGGTGGTTCCCGGGAAGCCGACGATCGTGAGCACCCGCAGGTGGCAGTCGCCGAGCTTCGGCTCCAGGCCACCCGTCAAGGGTTGATCGGCCAGCAGCCCGTCCAGATACATGGGCACCTCCGGCACGCGCACGCGCTGGCGGCGGGTGGAAATGCAGGAATGCAGGTAGGTCAGGGTCTCGGCGTCGTCGAGCCATCGGCACTCGGGCATGAAGCCGTCGAGGAGCTGCAGCACCCGGTCGGTGCGATCAATGAAGCCGGCCAGGATCTCGCGAGCATCCGCTCCCGCGGCGCGGTGACGACCTTCATAGAGGAAGCGCTCGGCGCCGGCTGATTCCCAGGCCGGCGGCAGATACAGAAACGTCAGGTAATAGGCCGATTCGTAATGCGTTCCCTCTTCCTCGAAGGCCGCCTTTCGCTCGGCGTCGACCAGCGCCGATGCCGCGTCCGGAAACTTTCCCTCCGGGTAGATACTGGCAGGCTGCCGCTGAGCTTCGACGAACAGGGCCCAGCCCGATCCAAGTCGACGCAGGACATTGTTCAACCGTCCCGCAACGCCGACGAGCTCTGCCGGCACCGCCGAATCGAGGTCGGGGCCGCGGAACCGCGCGGTCCGCTGGAACGAGCCGTCCTTGTTCAGGACGATGCCGGGAGCGACGAGCGCTGCCCATGGGAGGAAATCGGCAAGGCGCGTGGCGGAGTTGCGGTATTCGGCGAGATTCATCATGACAGCCCCTCACACACCGAGCCGGCCGGGAATGCGCAGGTGGCGGCGGACCACATCGACGAAGAGCGGATCGCGCTTGGCGGCCCAAACGGCCAGGCCGTGACCGATAAGCCAGATCAGAAGGCCCGCGACCCAGAGGCGCAGTCCGAGGCTGATGGCCGCCGCCAGCGTGCCGTTCAGGATCGCGATCGAGCGCGGCGCGCCGCCCAGCAGGATCGGCTCGGTCAGGGCGCGGTGGAGCGGCACCACGAAACCGGGAACGGGCTCGGTCATCAGACGAGGACCCCGCCGCCGAACGAGAAGAACGAGAGGAAGAAGCTCGAGGCGGCAAAGGCGATCGAGATGCCGAACACGATCTGGATCAGGCGCCGGAAGCCACCGGAGCTGTCGCCGAAGGCCAGGGTGAGGCCGGTGACGATGATGATGATCACCGCGACGATCTTGGCGACCGGTCCTTCCACCGATTGCAGAACCTGCTGAAGCGGCTGCTCCCAGGGCATGCTGGAACCCGCCGCATGAGCTGTCGACGAGAGGACGACCAGCGCCGCAGACAAGCTTGCGGCCACCGAAACAGCGTGTCGTATCGCGAGGCGCGTCATTGAGATTCTCCTGCAGATGAGAGGCGGTAGTCCGAGGTGGCGCCGAGACCGTCAACGCGGGCGAGTTCTGTCAGCCGCCGGGCACTCCCCCGACCCGACAGCACGGCGACGAGGTCGATCGTCTCGGCAATCAGGGCGCGCGGCACCGTGACGACGGCTTCCTGGATGAGCTGCTCGAGACGCCGTAACGCCCCGATCGCCGATCCGGCGTGAATGGTGCCGATGCCGCCGGGATGGCCTGTGCCCCAGGCCTTCAGGAGGTCGAGGGCTTCGGCGCCCCGCACCTCGCCGATCGGTATGCGGTCGGGCCGCAGCCGCAACGAGGAGCGCACCAGCTCGGACAACGACGCCACGCCATCCTTCGTACGCAAGGCCACGAGGTTGGCGGCACGGCATTGCAGTTCGCGGGTGTCCTCGATCAGGACCACGCGGTCGTCGGTCTTGGCCACCTCGGCCAGGAGCGCATTGGCGAGCGTCGTCTTGCCGGTCGAGGTGCCACCGGCCACCAGGATGTTGCGGCGATCCGCAACAGCCTGCCGAAGCGCGTCCGCCTCGCCAATCGTCATGATGCCGGCCGCGGCATAGTCGTCGAGGGTGAAGACGGCGACCGCGGGCTTGCGGATCGCGAAGGTGGGCGCCGCGACGACCGGCGGCAGCAACCCCTCGAACCGTTCTCCCGTCTCGGGAAGCTCGGCCGACACCCTCGGGCTGGCCGGATGGACCTCGGCCCCGACATGGTGAGCCACCAGCCGCACGATGCGCTCGCCCTCGGCGGCATCCAGACGCTCCTGCGTCTCGACCAGCCCGGTCGACAGCCGATCGATCCAGAGTCGACCATCGGGGTTGAGCATCACTTCGACGACGGACGGGTCTTCGAGCCAAGTCGCGATCGCCGGTCCGAGCGCGGTGCGCAGCATGCGCGCGCCCCGGGAAATGATCTCTGCCTGGAAGGAATGGACCGTCATTGTCACCCCGGGATGCAGCGCCGCAACAGCGGCCGTCGAACGGGGTCGATTAAAAGAAGGAGCGATACGCTCAGCGCAACAACAACCAGGGGATCGTAGTGCTTTGGCGTACAAAGGCGTGCGAATGAGCGGGACCGCTAAACAGGCTCCTTGGGCGGGTCGCGTTCCGCGCCCTCTTCTGGTCCGATGTCCCTCGAGATCTCTTCCGCGAGCGTCCGGCCTTTCGCCAAGCGCCGGCCCAGAGCATCGACGAAGCCCTCATACCGTTCGCGGCCCTTGGCTTGCGCGGCCTGTTGTGCGCCGTCAGGCAAAGAGGGCGTGGTGGTCAGCCAGAAGCGCACGAATAGCGCCAGCGCCTCGTTCGAGATTGTGATATCGCGCTCCAGACGCTCGACCTGTCGAACGAGCCGGTCCAGCCGACGGCCGAGCGCTCCTTCCAACCTCTCGGAGGCATCCGGCGACAGGAACGAGGCCAGTGCGGCTTCCACGACATGGGCCTGCGGCACGCGTTTGCGAGACGCATAGTCGGCAAGCTTCAGCCCCAGATCGGGCGGCAGGCGAAAGGTGTGCTTAGTGCGCATTATCGACTCACAGGTCGATGCCATCACCAGGATCCATCGCGGCCTGGCGAGCGAGCCCCCGAGACGTCGCGCGCAACCGGCGGGCGCGCATCGCGTCTTCATCGGCCTCATCCTCGGCGAACTCGAACTCGGGCGAAGGCGTGACCGGCTCGGGCGCGATGTCTTCATGCTCGGCAAGCTCCGGCTCCCGACGAATGCCGCCATTGGCGGGATCGTCAATGGGCTGCGCTTCCTGTAGGCCGTTCTCTGCCTCCCCGCTGGCCGTCGGAGCTGAGGGAACTGGCGCGGCGCTCCAGTCATCGAGGGTGACGCTGGAAGTTCTTGGCCGCTCCGACTTGGGCGGCGGCAGCAGACGCTCCGTCAGCTGCCGGTCCTCGTAGTACCGCGCCTTCCTGGCCCGGATCGGCGGGCACCCGGAAACCAGCACTAGCTCGTCGGTCGCTGGCAGTTGCATGACCTCTCCGGGCGTCAACAGCGGCCGCGCGGTCTCCTGCCGAGAAACCATGAGATGGCCGAGCCACGGGCTCAGCCGGTGCCCGGCATAGTTTCTCGCATCGCGAATCTCCGTCGCCGTGCCGAGCGCGTCCGAGACGCGCTTCGCGGTGCGCTCGTCGTTGGTAGCGAAGCACACACGGACATGGCAGTTGTCCAAGATGGCGTTGTTGGGACCGTAAGCCTTCTCGATCTGATTGAGGGACTGGGCGATGAGAAAGCTCTTCAATCCATAACCAGCCATGAAAGCCAGTGCCGACTCAAAGAAGTCTAGGCGCCCCAGAGCAGGAAACTCGTCGAGCATGAGCAGCAACCTGTGCCGTCGCCCCTTGGCGTGGAGCTCTTCGGTCAGCCGGCGGCCGATCTGGTTGAGCACGAGGCGCACCAGCGGTTTGGTCCGGCTGATGTCGGAGGGCGGTACGACCAAGTAGAGGGTCGTGGGTCGCTCGCTCTCGACGAGATCGCGGATGCGCCAGTCGCAGCGACGCGTCACCTGAGCGACCACGGGGTCGCGGTACAGGCCGAGGAAGGACATGGCGGTCGAGAGAACGCCTGAGCGCTCGTTCTCGCTCTTGTTCAGCAGTTCCCGGGCCGCCGACGCGATGACCGGATGGACGCCCGCCTCGCCGAGGTGCGTCGTGGTCATCATCGCTCGGAGCGTCGTCTCGATCGGCTGTTTCGGGTCTGACAGGAATGCGGCAACGCCTGCCAGCGTCTTGTCCTCACCGGCATACAGGACATGCAGGATCGCGCCGACCAGAAGGGCGTGACTGGTCTTCTCCCAATGGTTCCGCCGCTCCAGGGCGCCTTCGGGATCGACCAGCACATCGGCAATGTTCTGGACATCTCGGACTTCCCATTCGCCGCGACGCACCTCGAGCAACGGATTGTAAGCGGCCGACGCTGCATTGGTCGGATCGAACAGGAGCACGCGGCCGTGCCGGGACCGGAAGCCCGACGTCAGCTCCCAGTTCTCTCCCTTGATGTCGTGAACGATCGAGCTGCCCGGCCAGGTCAGCAAGGTCGGCACGACCAAACCGACGCCCTTGCCGCTTCGCGTCGGCGCAAAGCAGAGAACGTGCTCTGGTCCTTCATGCCGCAGGTAGTCGGCGCCGAGCTTGCCCAGCACCACGCCGTCCGGGCCGATCAGGCCCGCGCGGCGAGCCTCGACCGCAGTCGCCCAACGAGCTGAACCGTAAGTCGCCACATTCTTCGCCTCTCGCGCGCGCCAGACCGACATGCCGATCGCGACCCCGATCGAGAGGAAGCCGCCCGAGGCCGCAATACAGGCGCCCTCCACGAAGATCACGGGTGCATAGGCGTCGAAGGCGTACCACCACCAGAAGAAGGTCGGAGGAAAATAGATCGGTACCTGGGCGAGTTCGAACCAGGGTGGCCCGAGCTGCGGTTGGTAACCCAGCCGCCAGGCCGTCCATTGTGTGGATGCCCACACGGCTACGAGCACGATGGCGAAAACGAGGGTGATCTGCCCCCACAGGATTTTCGTCGCAGACATGACGAGGACAACAAGTGGTCGCTTGCCATCCGTTCAATGCCGACGACGCGCAGAGCGCCCATGCGGCGGCCCTGGCGTGCAATTTGGTGAATGCGGTAAACCGGTCTGCCACTCTCTTCCTCGTTACAGCCCCAGTCCTCGACGTCGTCCAAGCGACCAGCTGACATCGCCGCCGGGCAAGGCCACCCCTGACACCAGGCGGCCGACATGCTGTTCAATCGCGGGCCGCCACGGAACCAGGCTGAAACCGAGCCCGTCGTCGATCATGGCGAACCGTCCACTCGAAAGCTGCGTGGATCCGACCAGCGTTCCGGCAACCTGGCTTCCTGGAATGACGGGCTGCCATTCCCGCCCCCGTTCGGCGGCGAGCGCGCGACCGACGCGCTCGACGTCGCGAGCCTCAAGCCGCTGCACCATGTCGCGAGAAATCCGGATCCGCCCGTTGCCGACATCCGTGGCATAGCTCTTATCAGCCAGCCACTGCCGGCGCCCGGCCAGCGCTGCCGCCACGTCGCGGCCAAATCCGTGGTCCGCCAGGACGGTGCGTTGCCGAGACATCAGCTCGCGGTCGAGCCACGTCGCGCCATCATGACCGACCTGCTGCTTGAGCTCCGTCGCCGAGAGCACGGTCACCCGACCGTTCGCGCGCTCCCGCGCCAAGTCGTAGGCCTGCCCCCGCTCGGCCAGGTCGGCCGGAATACGCCAGTGATCGGCGTCGATCCGCTCGACATGGCCTGCCCGCCGTAGCGCTTCCAGACGCCGGACATGGGATCGGACGTAAGCCGCAGGATCGCCGCCCATACGCTCGACGGTACCGACGGCCTGCTCCAGATGCGTCGCCGGCCGATAGATGCCCTCCTTACCGGCAACGGCCAGGATGTTGCGATCCGATGCGCGCGGTTCCGCCTCGCCAACACCCGCCGTCACGATCATGCCGCGCTGAATATTCTCCGCTCGAGCAGGATCCATCTCGAGATGATGGACTCGCCCGTCCACACCGTCGACGACCAGCCTCACCCGCTCGCCCATCTCGTCGCCGCCCAGGCCCTTGTCGAGCACCCGACCTACGATCGGCCCGGTTATCTCTTCACGATGAAGGACATAGCCGGCGATGGAGCGGGCGCCGCCTAATCCTTCCCGGTCCAATGCCCGATGCATGGTCTTGATGATGTCGCCGCGCTCGCCCAACTCCCGCAATACGGATTCGGTCTTGGAAGATACCGTCCACCGTCCCGGCTCAACCTCGGCGGCCAGGCCCATACGCTCCAGCCTGCGCGCCCGCTGGATCAGCAGCGCCCGGTTCAGCCGCAGGCTTTCGAGCATGTCCCGATCTGGCCTGAAGTCGGCGAACTCATTCCGGCTCCGCTGCTCGGAAAGCAGCATGCGGTCGAGGCGCGTGAAGCGGTCAGCCTCGACCTCCCGCTCCAAGCCGCGGGACACTTCCTGCTCAGTCTGGCGGCCGAGCTCCCGGGTCACGATTTCGCTCGCCCGCTCCCGGATGCCATACGCGATGTAGTCGCCCGCGATATTGAGGGTCTTGCCGTCGTCGGTCGCCCCCCGGACGATGATGTGGGTGTGAGGGTGGCCGGTGTTGTGGTGATCGACCGCGATCCAGTCGAGCCGGGTGCCCAGGTCGGCCTCCATCTGCTTCATGAGATCACGGGTGGCCGCGCGAAGATCCGGGAGTTCGACACCCTCCTCGGCCGACACGATGAAGCGGAACTGGTGGCGGTCTTCCCGGCCCCGTTCGACAAATGCACGACCATCCTCGACATCCTGGCTGGCCGAGTAGACTTGCACCTTTTCTCCGTCCTTCGTCACACCGTCGCGCTGGAGATAGCGCAGATGGGCATCGATGGCTTTGCCGCTGACGAGCTGCCGGCCCCTGGCAGCGCCGCGCTGCGGATTGAGCTTCACGACGCGAGCCTTGACCGCGACCCGTCGTGAGCGGGTGCGGATGCCGCCGTCGCGGCTCCATTGCTTGCGATTCTTCAGCAGCGCGGCCGCCGAAGCGCCGCGCCCTCGCTGGTTAAACCGGCCACCTCCCTTCCCGGCGTCGCCCAAGCGGGAAGGATTGCCGCCAGCCCGTCGAATAGCCTGCTGAATCTGCCCGTTGAAGCTGGACGCACGGTCGCCCCCAACACCGACGCGGCTTCTGCCGAGCCGCGCGCCGCGCCGTTCCCGGATCCTGCCGGGCCGAAGGCGGAAATCGTCGTCATCACGCGCCATGGCATAACGATTGGCAGCGGCACGACGGCCTGCAAGCGTCAGAGCACACGCTTCGCCGCGTGGCGTGGAAAAGGCGTCTCCTGCGTAGCATCGGAGGGGCTACCCAAAAGCGACGGCGCTTGAAGCATTGAAAACAAAAACCAAAATGCTTCAAGAGCCGCACGCATGTCGCGAAGAGCCGGCGCCGCGTCCCTGAAAAACAACGTGCAGACAAGCCCTTAGGAGCGCAGCGACAGCAGCGGGACCACCCGCTTTATCTTGCCGTCCATGATCCTCGGGCCTCCGAGCGACAATCCGCACAGGCACGCTTGCACGAACGACTGAACGCATACGATTGTAGGGCGCTTCGCATTACGGCAGCCGCTTTGCGTCCTCACGACGGACAAACAGTCCGCCAGTTTGTGGTGCCAGCGCAGATACGCCGGTAACGGAACGGCTATCCGATGTTCGGTCTGGTGGCACTTCTGATCGTAACGGCCTGGCTGAAGGACTGCGCGGACCACGCACCGCAAACAGCGGCGACACCTGCCACGATAGGGTGCGGCGCCTGACGGCAACCATGCCACCGGGATGCCCTTCTCCGATCAGCGGTGCGAGCGTCGCGACGTAGAGCTGGGTCTCGGCCGGCAGCTCGCGGCCCGTCGCAAGGTACTCGTCATAGCGCGCAGGACCTGCATTGTAGGCGGCCAGGAAACCTGGCGAGCCATAGCGGGCATGCATCTCGCGCAAGTACGCTGCGCCGGCAAGGATGTTGTCGCGTGGATCATAGGGATTGTCACCGAGACCATGCCGGACACGCAAACCAGCCCAGGTTTCGGGCATGACCTGCATCAACCCCATCGCGCCTTGGGGCGACAGAGCCAGCACGTCACCACCGCTTTCGATCGCCATCACCGCTCCGATCCAGGATGCCGGTAGGCCAAATCGCTGGGCCGCTTCGCGCACGAAGCTTGCATAGGGACCAGTGTCCGGTGAAGTCTTTCGCAACACCGTAGTGGCAGATTGGGCGAGCGCGGTACCTCCGGATGATACCGCGAGTACGACAATAGGAATCGCGGCGATCGATATGATCAACCGGATGGTCTTGCGAAAGGTCTTGGCCGGGACGGAGAAAGGGTCACGACGTCCCACGTACGATCGGGCGGGCACTTCATCCTGGCGCAACTTCATGATCAATCTTCCTTTGTCCAAACTGGGTGAGCGCGACCGGTGACGGCGGATCGCGGCAGTGGCCCGAAATACCGCCCGTCCAGCGAGTCCGCCGATCGCGAATTCATCAGGAAGAGTGCGTCCTCAGGGACAACGCGGCAGCCCTGCCAGACCGGCAAAGCTCGTCCTTGGCGATCACGCTCGAGCGCCATTCCGACAGCAACCTTATCGACGGTGACGACGAGCCCATCTCGACAAACGGTCTGGCCAGGAAGCGCCAGCACATGTTTCAGCATTGGAACGCCGCGCGGCAGGTAGTTGCCAGCCGCAAGGAAGGTCGCAAGCGGTTCTGGCGGCACTACAGCTACCAGCTCAGTGAAATATCTCTCGTCAGTCATTTCGAGTAGGTAAAGCCCGACGGGAACACTGGCTGACGCATTCCACACAATCATGTGATGCGGCTTCAAGAAGGCCGGCGCCACCAGGCTGACGACACCATACGCAATCAGCAAAACACACACGTGGCGCATCACGGCTCGAATTTCTGCCGCAGCAGCCAGGCCTTGTGGCGTGCCATCGTGTAGGGCCTCAACGCTTCCCCGACCGCCAAGCGACTGTGGATATGACGCCAATAGTCCGGTGCCGCATCGGCGGGATCGACGCCCAGCCCTTCGACGATGTCGATCATCTGCAACACATGCCTGACCTTCGGCCAGCCGGAAGTCCGCAAGAGGATGTCCGCACCGGGCCGCACATAAGGGATGGTTGAGCAGGCTTCGCTCGTGCGCACCGCACGAAGGATGTCGATACGTGAAGCGATCGTGCCGTAATCGTTGGCAGCCCACCGGACGAAGCCGAAGACACTGCCGGGTGTAAACGAGAGGATCCGCCGTCGCCGGTCGAGGATCTGTTCGTCCGCCGGCCGGCCGAAGCGGATCCATCGTTCGATCTGCTTCTCGAGCCACAGCAGTTCGACATGCGTGAGATCGGTCATGCGCGGCCTCGTGGCCTAATCGGACCCGCGCCTTCTGGCCGGTCCTTTCCCGGCGAGGCTGCTATCCCCAGCGGTGGACAAGTCTGGTGCGTTAGACAGATTCCGAAGGAATCTGGGTTAGGGAAGTTAAGGAAGCGCGAAGCCGTTGAGGACGAAGGGAAATCTGGCGATTCGGGTCCCCGATAGCACGAGGTTCCGGTCCCCGATGGCACGAGGGTCGGCGTCCCCGTTAGCACGAGGCGAGTCACAGCTTGTCCCCAGACGGACCGACCGGCCGAGGGATGAACGGCTCGCGCGGGCTCGCCACGAACTCAAGCCGCTCGGCACCGCGGAAGCCGCGTTGGATGCAAAGCCGGTAGCCCGGAAGGGCCTGTCGGCGGACGATCTCGCGCACATCGTAGGCGAAGTGCTTGAGCGGCGAGAGGCTGCCGGACTTGGCGTGGAGATGCGAAAAATCGAAGCTCCAGCCGTCGGCCTGGCGGCCCCCGTGCTTGCGGACGATTCGGTAAAGCCAGCGCTCCAGACCACCCGTCAAATCGAAGTATGCACGGTCGATCGTGAGCACGAGCGCATCGTCCAGAACGCCGGCATAGAACCAGTCCGGGAGAATGAGCTCGAGGCCGAGCGGGCGACCGTGTGCGTCCGCAGTCTCCTTCCATTCGTTGATCCAGGAGAAGCGATGGCGCCGCCGTTCTGCTGGTTGACGGATGGAGGTCAGCACGGTGGTGGACTGGAGACGATCGAAAGCCGCCTTCAGACGATCGTAGTCCCGTGCACCGGTGCCGCGGCCGACGAACGTCAGGATCTCGTAAGGCGTGGCGGCCATCAGACGCGAGGTCTTCAAGCCGGCGTCCCGCGCCTCGACGATCTGCGACGCAGCCCAGATCAGCACATCGGCGTCCCAGATGGTCGCCATACCGTGGTCCGGCACAGCCTCGACCCGTATGGCGACCGTGCGGCTGCGGTAGTCGATGGGCCGGACACGCCTAGATTTGGCCAGAGAGAAGAACGGGTAAGCCATGAGGTCCTGGGCGTCACGCGGTGCGAGATCGCCGGGCAACGCCCTGAACAGGTCGAGCTGGTCCCGCTCGCTGATGCGCTTGTGGTTGAAGGTCAAGTTGGCCTCCGCTCAGCGCCGTACACGAGGCGCGTTGGCGAGCGGGTTCATGTGCGGCTTTGCAGGCAGCACAGTCCCGGTCCCGGGATCGGTCGTCGACGTCTTGGTCCCGCGGTCGGCCCAGGCCTTGAGATCGTCGACCGCGTACACGACTCGGCCGCCGATCTTCCGATAGGTTGGGCCCGTACCGTAGGTTCGGTGTTTCTCGAGGGTACGTCCGGAGAGGCTGAGAAAACGTGCGGCTTCCGACGTTCGCAAGAAGCGCGGCGGCAGGCCGGCGGCAGGATCGGGCATGCGGATGACTCCGTGGGTGTGACGCGAGCCGTCGAGGGGCGACGGCGCAACGACGGTCACGGTGGCGGAGATTCGCGGGCCGGGAGGATGACGAACTCGCTCCTGAGGTTGACGATACCCCCTGCTCTGATATCGGGAGAGGCTAGCGGCTCGCGCGCAGCAGCTTTCGATAGCCGCCGTCCATCATGGCCACGGCATCGGCGACCAATCGGATCGTCTGGCCCCTGACCGATGAGGTCTTCCAGGGGAAGCGCCCGACCGCCTCCGGGCCATAGAGCGCCCTTGCCACCTCACGATAACTTGCGCCCTCCAGGTGACCGTCCAACGCACGGATCATGGTTAGAAGCCGCCTGCGGAGACGCGCTGTGATCTGCCAGGCCGACGGTAGCGGACCGGCCGGGTGGCGATCGAGGAGGCGCTTGAGGCGCATCAGACCGGCCAGGCGAAGCAGAACGGTCTCATCCAAGGGCACGAGCGCCGCCATAGGCATTGCGCGGCCTTCACCCTCGAGCCACAAGGAATGTGGGCCATCGACATCGTTCACGAGGCAGTGCCGCTCGCCGCCGCGCTGCAGATTCGCAGATGGCGACAGCCCTTCCAGTGCTTCAAAGCGATAGGCACCTTTGAAGCTCTTGGGCGCGGGAACGAGCATCACGGCAGGGGCAAGCAGCTCAGGCCGCCACGATACCTGCGTGGCCGACGCGTCGAGCGAGGGGTCGCAAGCGAAACGAAAGCCCCCAGTTTCCTCCCATTCTCTCCGGGCTCGATTCGGACTCCTCCGGATCTTCGTCGATCCGGTCGTAATCTTCTCGGTAGGCTGGATTGCGTCGCAGGAATTCCCACGCGAACCCGGCACGATCGAGGTCCTTCAACGCTTCGACATAGTGGGGCGACCTCCAATCGGGTCTCTTGGCCATCAAAGACTCCGTTACGCGAACTCAGGGCTGACGAGCCTGAGCCTTTCATGCGACCAACAGTTCTTGAAGAGCCCGTACGCCGAACGCGCGATGTCATGCGAAGACGCCCGTGAGGGGCTATCTAATAGTCCCTGCTTGGCGTCTTGCCGGTCAGATGCGCGATGCGCGCAAGAGATCACGGAAGCCCTTCTCGGTCATCCACTGCGCGCGGGACATATGAGTGTCGTAGACCAGGCGTGCGCGGTCAGGCTCTATCTCCGGATCAAGCTCGAAGACAATACGCACGACTTCTCGCCAGTCTGCCGCCTCGGCTGCGGCGTCCAGCAGGCGTAGGTACGTCGCGAGGTGCTGCTCGTCGTAGGACGTGACCCCGTCGCTCTCGGGGGGACAGTCGGCAAAGGCAGGCGTCGTCATCTCAGGAATCGCCGCGAGAAAGGAACATTCGTCGGAATTCCAACCACCGCATAGTCACATCCCAACGCCCAGTGGCGATGCCTGGCACGTATCACATCTATCAACTTCCGCGCTCACCAAGCGCATCATGAAGACCATTGCAGCCTGATCTGCATAAAAGCATAGAGACGTCGCCGCGCCAGCAAATTTGGCCGCGTATTATAGTACGTAGCGCCAGAATACGCGATTGCCTCCTATCCTGCGGATGGACATTCGCAAGGTGTTCGGCGCCAACGTCCGTGTCTATCGACGATCCGCGGGCCTCAGCCAGGAGGCCGTCGCCGCTCGCATGGGTGTGGACCGGGCCTACATCAGTGCGATCGAGCGAGGACTGCAGAACACTACTCTCCTGACGATCTTACAAGTGGCGGACTCCTTGGACGTGCGTCCGGCTGACCTGCTTGTGGAGCCGGCTCAAAAATCACGGTCGTGAGCGCAAGGGATCGTTACCGTCAGGCGAAGACACCCTTCCCTCGCTTCAGCCGAATGGTGGCTTCGTGCGGCCGCCTCCCTCCCAATCGGCCGCATAGAGCCCGGTCCGGCGAAGCCGGATGCGCCCAATCCTTCAGTCCTCAAAGACGAACGAAGGAACGATCGCGCTGACAAGCGCTATCCCGTGACAGCTTTCTGACCTTCCAGAAGACAAGGCCGCCCGAGCAAAGAAAAGCCCCGCCCGGCGGTCCGGGCGGGGCTCGGAGGCCTCGGCTTACTCGCCGTTCTTCTTGCGGCTGCGCGACCAGATCAGGCTGAAGCCCTCGCCGTCTTCCTCGTCGAACAGGTTGGCGAAAATCGGCGCATTGAAGCTCGGATCGTCGAGCTTGAGCGAGAGATAGTCGCGGCCCTCGTTGGAGCGCTTCGACCAGGCAGCCCCTATCTCGGCCCGGCCGACGAACACCCGGTGGCTGGGGGCGTTGTCGTTGGACCGGTTGGTCTCGGGGACGATGCGGACACCCCTCGCCTGGACGCTCAAGGTGACGATCTCGCCCTGGTACTCGTTGCCGGACTTCTTGAAGGAACCGATGTTGGCCATGTGACTTCTCCTGTGCTGTTTCGAGCCCCGCGACCATCGCGGCCTCGATGGCGATCTACAGGCCGGAGGCGATCGACGCCGCACCCGTTCACGGGCCGGAGCAGAGCGGAGGATGGCGGCGGGGCGACTTTCTTGCCGCGCGAGGAATGGGCGAAGCCCAGGGGAAGAAAGTCGAACCGCCGCCGTTGCGGCTTAGGCGATCGAGGCGCAGCCGTCCTCTGGCCAGATCAAGCCAAAGAGAGGCCGTGGTCGCGCGCCAAACAGCTCCTCGGGAGACGTCGTGGCCAACCTGAAGGGTCCTGCGCAAGAGCACCGGCACATCCAGCGAAAAGACGGCGGCCATGTCAGAGAAAAAGGACGGAATCGTCTCACCCCAACCGGTCGTCGACAGCGCATCTCGCCTGCCCCTGTCGGCTCGCTAGTGGGCGCCTCCTCGAACTGGTCACGGAAGGCTGCGTTGCCTGTCGCGTCAAGGCAGACGTTCACCGCGCCGATCTTCGCCAACCTATTCGATGATGGAAACGGAAGGCGTCAGCCCTGGTCGTGCAGCCGCCCACCAGCAGGCGAGTAAGTGCTCCCCGTGCCCCGCCCGTCCGGCGCCGGAGCCAACAGTGCAAGTCGCGAGAAGGCCGTACAGCCGGAGACAACGGCGCCGATCACGGCGAATGCCGCCTGCCATACGCCGCCAGGCAGGCCGAGGCCCGCCAAGGCAAACGACATCTGATAGCCGGCGATGGCAGCCGGGACCGCATAGACCAGACCGACAATGGCGCGGAGCGGCGTGCGCGTACTCGCGAAAACGAACTGTCCAAGCGCCCAGATCGCCCCGCCTACCAGCAATCCGACGGTGATGGCGCCCACGACTCCGGCTCCACTGTGGAACGCCGCCAATCCCCCGGCGAGTCCGGCGAAGGTGGGAAGCGCATAGATGGCCAGCGTAAACAGCAGCCAGCAGAAGAATCCGAGGCCGACGATGCTGAGAACGATACCGGTAGCAAGCATGGTGGGTCTCCGTGACCAGGGTCGAACGGTCGCGCCTTCCACCACCACCATGGCGCCGGCGGATCTTATCAAACATGAACGTGGCAGAAGAGAGACTTTGGGTTGCAAATGAGAGACGCTGGACCTTGATCAATTCGAGGAACCTCGTTCCAGCCAAGGAAGAACAGATGGCGAGCCCCCGTCGCAAGATCGACCTGCCGGTCTCCGGAATCCGGCGCTTCCTGGAACCTGGACTGATCGTACTGGTCACCTCAGCGCATGGCGACCAGCGTAACATCATGACCATGGGCTGGCATACGGTGATGGAGTTCACGCCGTCTCTGGTCGGCTGCGTGATCGCTGGCGGCAACCATAGCTTCGGCCTGATCCGGCGCAGCAAGGAATGCGTCATCAACCTTCCGACGACGGCGCTCACCGATCAGGTGGTCGGGGTTGGCAACACATCCGGAGCGGAGATCGACAAGTTCGAGAAGTTCAAGCTGACCCCGCACGGCGCAGGAAGTCAACGCACCGCTGATAGCAGAATGCCATGCCAGCTTCGAATGCCGGCTGGCGGATGGCAGCCTCATCTCCAAGTACAACTTCTTCATCTTCGAGGTCGTGAAGGCGCACGTCGCGGGCTCGCCCAAGCATCCCGCGACGCTGCACTACACCGGTGACGGCGTGTTCATGATCGCCGGTAAGGTCATCAGCCGGCGATCGCAGTTCAGACCGAGCATGCTGTAGGAGACAGCAATTCTACAGTAGTCCAAGCGACCGAAACGAAGCATGAGTACCATGACCGATCACGACGTGGTCATGCAGCTCGATCTCAAGAGACTTGGCAGCTGCTTTCAGTTCCCGCGTCATCTCAATGTCGTCCCGCGATGGCTTTGGATCGCCGGATGGATGATTATGGACAACGATCAAAGCGGAGGCGTTGAGAATTAACGCTCGTTTGATGACCTCTCGCGGGTAGACAGGCGTGTGATTGACGGTGCCCCGCTGCTGCACCTCGTCAGCGATGAGATTGTTCTTGGTATCAAGAAACAGGATTCGGAACTGCTCGACCTGCTCGCAGGCCATTGCCATCTGCAGGTAGGCGATCAGCGCCTGCCAGTTGGTGAGCACGGGACGTCTGCGCACCTCGGCTCTGGCCATGCGGCAAGCGATCTCGCGAACAAGCCGAAACGCGGCGATGTCACGGCCCCTCAATCGGAAGGCGCGAAGCTGCGCCGCTTCGGCTGCGATAACATGGCCAATGCTCGGAAAGTGCTGCAAGAGAGCAGAAGCTTGTTCGCTACCTCGCGCTGAAGCGAGCAATCCGGCGAGCAAGTCCTGCTCCGTCGTCTCTGCCGACGGCAGAACGGCAAGATCGCCTTTCACCACGAGACCTTGGCGCAGCGGCGCGGATGCAGAAGGAAGAGCTGAAGCAGACATGGATCGTGTCCCGGAGAGCAGAAAGAGGCGAGCCGCCGCCCGCTCTCTCTGAAGGCCCGGCGGCTCACCCGCTCCCGGCCTTCCTCTCGCTCTCGCGGATCCGGCTGCCGGGGGACGCAAGAAGGAGGTGGCGCTCACGCGCCACCCGAACCAAAGCGCCAGACCGGTATGCCAAGCTTCCGCGCCTTGTCGGCGAGGTTCTCCTGGATGCCGGAGCCGGGGAACACGATGACGCCGATCGGCAGGATTTCCAGGATCTGGTCGTTGCGCTTGAAGGGTGCTGCCTTGGCATGACGGGTCCAGTCGGGCTTGAACGGAACGTGCGTCACCTTGCGGCTGTCGGCCCAGCGGGCGGCGATGCGCTCCGCACCGGTCGGCGAACCACCGTGCAGCAGCACCATGTCGGGGTGCTTGACGCGGACCTTGTCGAGCGTGCTCCAGATGAGCGGGTGGTTGTTGAAGTCGGCACCACCCGTAAAGGCGATCTTCGGTCCGGCCGGCACCAGCAGTTCGGTTTCGGCGCGGCGACGAGCGCTCAGGAACTCGCGGCTGTCGATCATGGCGGCGGTGAGCGCCCGGTGGTTGACCATCGAGCCGGTGCGCGGCCGCCAGGTCGAGCCAGTGTGGACTTCGAAGCGCTCGGCGGCCTGGTCGCGGAAGAGCTCCATGGCATTGCGGCGCTCGATGAGGGTCAAGCCTTCGGCGACGAGACGCTCCAGCTCGACCGAGCGGATCTCCGAGCCATTCTGCTCCTTCTGGCTGCGACGCTGCACCTGCTCATTGCCGTCGAGCTCCCGCTCGATCCGGTTGACGGCGCGATGAAACAGGTTGACGGTCGACCACAGCAGGTCCTCGAGATCGGGCTCGAGACGGGTGTCGGTGAGGGTCGAGACCAGCGCATCGAAGATGTCGACAACCGCGCCGGCGATGATGTTGCCTTCGGGCAGCGGGCGGGGATCGGGCTCGTCCTGGAAGGGACGGTGACCATGCAGCTGCAGCTCCGCGAGGACGTGATCGGTCGAGGATGACGCGTGCACGGGCTCGAAATCGGGATCGTCGTTGGTCGCCATGATGATGTCCTTTGTCGGATCGGCCGCGCCCACCGCGGCCTTCGTGGGCGTCGACAGACGGCAGGCGGACCGGGCTCGCACCGCTTGCGGCCGGAGCGCAGCGGAGGACGGCGGGCCGAGGCTTTCTTGCCTCGCGAGGAATGCCGGCGCAGCCGGCAGGGGAAGAAAGCTGAAGGACCGCCGTTGCGGGACCGGGCTGCCTGCCGTCCGATCGCCCCTCTGGAAGGCCGGGGCGCGCTCCCGTCCGATCCGAAGGGCAGCGGAGCGTCCAATGACGAAGTGATTCACGTCCCCGGGCTCATCCCCTCATGGGCCAAAGCCAGGAAACGCACCATGTCCGGCGGGGCGAGCTGCCGGCGCACCGATGACCGGAGCCCTTCAATACCCAGGCGGCGGAGATCATCATTGAAGTCGTCGAAACAGGGCGACAGGACGAACGGCTCGATCCCGGCGGCCTCCGCGCGGGTGCACAGGCTGGCCGTCGCGGCTTCACCGGCCGGGTCGGCATCGCGAGCGACATAGAGACGGCGCAGTGTCGGTGGAAGCAGCAAGGCGGCGAGGTGATTGGCCGAGAGTGCGGCCACCATCGGCAGAGTCGGCAGGATCATGCGCAGGGACAGCATGGTCTCGATCCCTTCCCCGGCGGCCATGACGTCGCGGGCCACGGCGAAACGGACACCGTGCCCGAGAAGCTGGCCCATGGCCCGACGCGGTGAAGCGATCGGCGCCTTGTCGTGGCCTGACGGATCGAGCCAGGTGCGGTGTGCTCCGGTGATCGTGCCGCCAGGATCGGTGACGGCGGCGATCAGTGCCGGCCAAGTCTCGGTCGGGCTGTGCTCGTCGGGCCGGTAGTAGCAGCGTGGATTGAAGCGTAGCGGGTCATAATGCGCCACGGCTGTGATTCCGCGACGATGCAGGTAGGTTTGCGCCAAGGTGCCTGCAATCGGGCGAGACATGGCGTAGAGACGCCGAGCAGACTCAGGCGAACCGCGCGGCGCGGGAAGACGCTCCTGCCGAGGAGCGATCTGGTCCGAAGGCAAGGCCAGGAACGCCCGTGCCTCGTCCAAGGTATCGCGCAGGCGGTCGAATCCGCGATTGAGGGCGATCAGGTCCAGAAGATCGCCATGCTGCCCGGTGGCCGAGTCGGTCCAGTTACCAGCTGCGCCCTTGCCCTGGTCCGGGCCGCTCAAGCGCACGAACAGGCTGCGGCCCTTCGTGTTGGCGACATCGCCAACCAGCCAGTAGCGGCCCTCGCGACGGCCGTTCGAGAGGTAATGACGGCACACCGCCTCGGCATTGCGCGCGAGGCGACGGGCCAGGTCCGCGGCGGGCAACGGCATGACTGCCTCCTCACGCCGCGGCCCGATCGGCGATCCGGATGATCGGGTAGCGTTCCATCAACGCCGCCAGGATCTCCGGTCCATTGGCACCGGTCGGCACGAACAGCCGCAGCTTCCAGGCAATGATCTCGGACATCAGCCCCGTCGCCTTCAGGCGATCCACCATGCCGTCGGTGAAGCCGAAGAGTTCCACCCGGAACAGGCCCATCACCTTGGCGCGGCGAAGTGACAACCCGTCCCGAAGCTCGAGGATGGTCCGACCGTCGAGCACGGCGGTCAAGGCATCCGCCGGCGCGATGCTCACGCCATCGGCGCAGGCGGCTTGCACCACCCAGGCCGGCGACACCAGCCGGCCAATGACGCGCTCGCCGGCGTCCGTCTGAAGCCGATAGACCCGCATGGACTCGTCCGGCAGGCGCTTCCAGATCGGCAGCAGCAGGCCAGTGACGATAAGGAGCTCGCTCTCCGTGAAAGGAGGTATCTCGGCGAGCTCCCGTGTCCAAGCCTCGGCAAACGCAGCTTGGTCCGACCTTTGCCAGTGCGATTGCTCGAGGGCCGCGACCGAAAGCGCCGTCCGCTCCATCGGACGCACGAGCCGGACGCGGCGTTCGACCTCGCCATCGTCCAGCACGACGCTGGGCGCCGACACCTGCACCGCCGCCCGGCCCGACTGCGCATTGACAAGCAGGACCGCGCGAGGATCGGCGGCCCGGTCCAATGCATCGGCCAGGGCGAGAGGCTGGTTGCGCTCCTTGCGGCGGATGGTGAATACCTGCGTCTCGGCGCCGGTCGTCGGATGGACATACACCACTTGGCGCTTCGTCACCGTCAGGCTCTCGGCCGTCAGGGTCTCGACGCCGACGTCGTAGGTGCCGGAGGCGCGCGCGCCCTCGATCTTCGCGCGCAGCAGATCCTCGAACACCCCGAACAGCGTGTTCTGAAGACCGATGGTGAGTGCCAGCAGGCGATTGAGGAAGGTCGTGATCGGCGGCAGCTCCTCACGCAGGCTGCCGTCCTGGTCGGTCAGATTCATGCCCGTCGCCGTCTCGAAAGCCTCCAGCGAACAGCCTTCGACCTTGCCGGCGAACAGCAGTACGTAGAGCTGACGTAGCGCCGCCCGGCCGTAGGGCGATTCGAGATTGTCGTCGGCCCGGAACAGGCCTTGACCGCCGGTCTGGCGCTGGCCCTTGGTGATGGCACCCAGCGTGTCGAGCCGGCGGGCGATGGTGGACAGGAAGCGCTTCTCGGCTTTCACGTCGGCAGCGATCGGCCGGAACAGCGGCGGCTGAGCCTGGTTGGTGCGATTGCTGCGTCCCAGCCCCTGGATGGCCGTATCGGCCTTCCAGCCGGCCTCCAGCAGGTAGTGGGCACGCAGCCGCTGGTTCCGGGCTGAAAGGTCGGCATGGTAGGAGCGGCCGGTGCCGCCGGCGTCGCTGAATACCAGGATGCGCTTGTCGTCATCCATGAAGGCCTGCGCCTCGGCGAGGTTGGCCGAGCCCGGACGGTTCTCAACGCAGAGCCTGTCGCCCTTGCGAACGATCCGCCGCGACCGACCGGTCACCTCGGCGACCAGGTCAGTGCCGAAGCGCTGAACGATCTGGTCAAGCGCGCCCTGGACTGGTGCGAGTGAGGCTAGCCGCTCGATCAGGCGATCACGACGCTCGACGGCGTCGCGGCAATGCACCGGCTGACCGTCGCGATAAACCGGCCGCGAGGAGAGATTGCCGTCGCCATCGGTGAAGGGCTCGAACAGCTGGGCCGGGAAGCTGTGCGCCAAGTAGTCCAACACATACTCGCGCGGCGTGATGTCGACTTGCACGTCGCCCCACTCCTCGGTCGGAATGTCGGAAAGTCGACGCTCCATAAGCGCTTCGCCAGTGGAGACGATCTGGATGACGGCGGCATATCCCGCCTCTAGATCACGCTCGATCGCGCGGATCAGTGTCGGCGTCTTCATCGAGGTGATCAGATGCGAGAAGAAGCGCTGCTTGGCGGATTCGAAAGCCGAGCGTGCCGCGGACTTCGCCTGGGCATTGAGCGTGCCGCGCTCGCCGGTGACGTTGGCGGCCTGCAGGGCGGCGTCGAGATTGTTATGGATGACCTGGAAGCCGCCGGCATAGGCGTCGTAGATGCGGACCTGCTCCGGCGTGAGGGCGTGCTCGACCAGCTCGTACGCGACGCCCTCGTACGACAGCGACCGGGCCGCATAGAGGCCGAGCGCCTTGAGATCACGGGCGAGCACCTCCATGGCGGCAACGCCGCCGCCCTCGATCGCCTGGACGAACTCGGCGCGCGTGGCGAAGGGGAAGTCCTCGCCACCCCAGAGGCCGAGTCGCTGGGCGTAGGCGAGATTGTGCACCGTGGTCGCGCCCGTGGCAGAGACATAGACGACACGGGCGTCGGGCAGAGCATGCTGCAGGCGCAGGCCTGCACGGCCCTGCTGAGAGGGCGCCTGATCGCCGCGCTCGCCTTTGCCGCCGGCGGCATTTGCCATGGCATGGCTTTCGTCGAACACGATCACTCCGTCGAAGTCCGAACCCAGCCAATCGACGATCTGCCGGACCCGCGAAACCCTTTCCTCGCGCGCGTCGGTCCGTAGCGTGGCGTAGGTGGCAAAAAGGATGCCCTGCTCAAGGCGGATCGGCATTCCCTGGCGGAAGCGGGCGAGTGGCGTCACCAACAGCCGCTCCATGCCGAGCGCCGACCAGTCGCGCTGGGCATCCTCGATCAGCTTGTCGGACTTCGAGATCCAGACAGCCCGTCGGCGGCCCTTCAGCCAATTGTCCAAAAGTATGCCGGCGACCTGGCGGCCCTTCCCGGCGCCAGTACCGTCGCCCAGCATCCAGCCGCGGCGGAAGCGCAGGGCGTTGTTGGCATCGTCGGGCGCGGCCGAGACGATGTCGAAGGTCTCGTCGACGATCCACGATCCGGCGAGATGGCCACTATGGGCCTCGCCCGCATAGATGACGCTCTCGAGCTGGGCATCGGACAGCAGGCCGACGCTGACGGCATCGGCCGGCAGGTGCGGTCGGTAAGAGGGCTTGGGTGGCGCGACCGACGCCATCGCCGCCGAC
>NCHQ01000040.1 GCA_002281855.1 Rhodospirillales bacterium 24-66-33
CGACACGCTGAAGCTGAACGGCGTGACCTACCGGTTCTGGGGTATCGACGCGCCGGAGACCAAGCAGGACTGTCCTGATGGCTGGGCCGCGGGACGCCTGGCGACGACGCACCTGCAATCCCTGATTTCCAGCCGCAATGTCATCTGCGAGCGGAAGGACAGAGATCGATATGGGCGGACGGTCGCGATTTGCCGAGCGGGCGGGGAGGATCTAGGGGCGATAATGGTCCGTGACGGGTACGCTTGGGCCTTCCTTCGATACAGCGCGGACTATGATGGCCAGGAGGCGCTGGCGAAGAAGGAGGGGCTAGGAGTTCATGGGCACGATTGCGTCTCCGCGTGGAATTGGCGGGCGACTCGGCGCCAATGAGAAGCCGCCTTACACTTACTGCACGGCTAAGCGGCGTTTTGGCTTTCCGCCTGCGTCTCCCAAGGGAAGCTGTAGATCATCTTCAGCAGCCATCGTTTGATCGCCGAAGCTAAGATAGCGGGGATCCACAAAAGCACCATCGACCTTAAGCGTCTTGTTCCCTGCGAATGTAAGCATCAACTCCCGTTGGCGTGGGTCTGGCTTTCGATTGCGGACTACGCGCGGCCGGCTTCCTACCAACGGCTCCGGTAGCGGCGGCAAGTGCGGAAGGGTGCCGGCAAAAAGATCGGCGACAGTAACAATTTGCAATCGCGGTAACCTGCCGTGAGCAGATTTCTTAACGAAGCCGGCAGCCGTCGCTTCGGCAATCATGGACTGAGTAGGTGCCACGAGAGTGATCAGAAGCCCCATCTCCGCTTCTTCTCGTTCTATAACGGCACGAAGTTCACGGACCATGCCAATCCCAACATTCTCGCCGCCCTTAACCGATATGATGATTCTCCCGTGGCCATAAGGACCGTTCGCGAACAGCGCGCTCCCATCGATCCCTCTATCCGCACCGCGCTTTTCTTCACGATAACTTTGCGCGCCCACGAACCAAGCCGCCCACCATTGGAATTGGTGCTTATCACGCTTGGCCAGCGCTTCGGCGTCCGCGAATGAAGCAGGCCTTCCTTGCACTGCAAACGCGGCTCGTTCGTCGAAACCCTTTAGCCTCTGCTCGATGAGCGTTATGGCGTAGTGCGTCACGTCAATACCGAGCCAGTGACGACCACTCTTATGTGCGGCATGGATGGTTGTTCCGCAGCCGCAGAATGGATCCAATACGAGGTCGCCCGGATTCGAAGACGCCGAAATTATCCGCTCCATCAAGGCTAGGGGCTTCTGCGTCGGATATCCCAATCGTTCTTGATTTCCAGCTATGATAGGCGTGACATCGGTCCAGAGGTCCTGAAGTGGCACACCTGGCATTTCGTCCAGATAGCGCTTGTACTCGGGCATCCCATCGAAGGTATGGCGTAGCCGCCCCTCCTTGGCGAACTGCTTCATATTTTCTTTCGAATATGCCCAGAAGCGCCGTTTGTAGGGCCGTACCGCCTTATATTCCCAGTCGGGCTTGGGCTTGAGGTATTCCTCATCTATATCAGCTGTCCATCGTTCGCGAGCACCGATCGGCTTCTTAACTCGCCAAGCGTATTCTACGTCACCGCCTGGCTTTGCCGCGGTCAGATCACCCCGCCGATAGCGTCGTCCAGCCTCATCTATGAGGCGGTAGTCGCGGTTAACATATGCTTCGTCGTAGGGCGTATAGATGTCGTTCCAAGTCCACTGATCGCTCTTCGTATAGAAGAGGATCACATCGTGGATGTGACCGTGTAGTTTGCGACCTTGCTTGGCGTCGCTATGAGCGCTTGAGCGCTTCCAAATGATTTCGCTGCGAAAATTCTTCGGGCCGAAGACCGAATCGAGGACGAGTTTCAAATAGTGGCTGGCAGTAGGATCGCAGTGGAGGTACAGCGAACCAGTTTTCTTCAGCGCTCGACGCAACTCGATAAGGCGAGCCGCCATCATTGTGATGTAAGCCATCATAGCGGACTCGCGTAGCCAGCTTCGCAGGCCGCGCATTACAAGCGACACATCCTCATTGGCCGCAATCACATCATCGAATGCGCGCTCAGCCGATGGCCCCCATGTCCAAGTATCGCAGAAAGCTTCGGCTTGCGCTTGAGTGGGGCGGCCGCCGCGGTCTTTGAATAATACGTTGTAGCCGGCGTTCGAGTTGAACGGCGGATCCAGGTAGACAAGATCAACGGACTCGGCGCGAATGTGGTCGCGCAACACTTCGAGATTGTCGCCGAAGTAGAGTTTGTTCGACATGGTGCACTCCCGCGAACTGAAGTATCCACAGGAAGAGCGTAGCTTAAAGGGCGGGAACATTTAGGGTTCACCGCATCTTGTGGGAGAAATGGTTGTACGGCTGCAACCGCTAGCGCAGATACAATTGAGACCAAAGGTTAGCGAAGCCGAGACTGAAGCGATGTAGCGGTGGATGGCAGATTCGGGAGTCGGAACATGGCCGGCGCTGGCCCCTTTCGACGGCCCGCAGCTCACCGTCGCCGGCGTGAAGCCGGCCTGATGCTCAGGGTGTGGTCCGCCGAATAGAACCGCGTCTCTCGCTCGCGAGGAGCCTATGTGTCGTCGGTATCGATGGTGAACGGGTCTTGCTGAAGTGCCGAGATTCTCTCGTCGTATTCTTCCCGGGTCATTGGGCAGTCAATCAGCCTCATAAAATCGCCACGGCTGAGGCAGACTTGGCGGGCCATCTTTCCTAACAGATTGTCGCTGATGTCATCGCCCCCAGACCCGTGGCTCAGCATGGTCCGTGCGGTTGTCGTCTTGCCTTCCTTGTCCACATAGACAAGGAATATGTGTTTCCGCCCGTCTTCGACTTCGAACCCTTTGGACTCGAGAGAAGAGCGAATTTCACGATGTTTGCGTGGCACTGGGCATCCTACGGAAGGCCTTTTGCATACGCTTCTTGAGCGTTTGCGCAGCTGGAGTGAGGCGACCGTCGTCCGCGGTGGCATACCGTCGCCATAGAAGCGCCAGCTCGCTTTCTACCGCGTCGGCGAGCCCTTCCCGAGTCTCTGCGAAGGTGCTGACGCTTAGGCTGAGCAACGTTGCCGTATAAAGCGACTCGGCTTCGTCAAATTTTACATCGGCGAGGATTGGCTCAGTGGGTTCGATAGTGTCGTTTCCCACTTGGACCGCGCTGATAGAAAGGGGGTCTTCGTCGACGACTTCAATGTGGTCGACTTCACCGATCGACTCAGGTTGCCCGGACGCGTCCCGCGTCACGGTGCCAAAAACCAGCAGCGTATCGCGAGGGTGGTCAAGGAGAGTTTCCTCAACTAACGGCTCGTAGGAGCACGACAAGTCACGGCCGGTACGCATGTGACGAATGGTGATTTGCCGTGTGACGAAGTCGATCTTCTTGAACTGACCGATCACACATTCGCGCATCTTGGATTTCGTGGTGTCTCGTGTCAGACGTTCCACGAAGGTCCTAGAAGCTCCTGTGTCTACAATCCGGACACCGGCACGCTGAATTTCAAGCTCCGTGTCTGTGCTGGCCGGCGGGGCAAGGCGCTCAATTGCATCTAGGCTAAATCGACGCCAGACGGGATCGGGAAGCGCTTTGAGGATCCAGTTTTCGTCTTGCCTACCAACAGCTGCTAGCAATTCACCGACTTCGCCTAGTATCAACGCCGAGTCAGAAGGCGTCAGCAAGTCGTGCTCGTTCAAGCGGACTGGCGCGACGAAGCTTCCTGGTCGGGGGAGGTCGCAGACAAGGCGGTAGCGAGCCTGGATGTCAGAAGTAGGCCGCACTCGCCGCCCCGGGGTTCGGCCTTCTCGGCGCATCGCAGTGAGGTGCACCAGTCGCTGAAAGGCATCAAGCGACTGCGCTAGCGCCACAGCTGCAACTGAATGCACCTCAGGGCGGCCACGCTCATAGAACTTAAGTGAGAGTTCCTCGCCGTCAGCCATTCCGCACCTGAATCATGAATCCGAAGTCTGCGCAAGGGAGGGCCGCATAGACTGACAGAAGGGTGGGTAGAAAGGTGGGTACGAGCGCAGTGTGCGCCCAGAAAGCCCAGTTTTATAGGAGTTTTCAGAGAATGATGGCGGACAGGGCGGGATTCGAACCCGCGGTGGCTGTTACACCACGCACGCTTTCCAAGCGTGTGCCTTAAACCGCTCGGCCACCTGTCCGGGAAGCGCGGTCGGCCGCTCTTATAGCGCGGTGGATGGTTTGGGCAACGGTCTTCCCCGCCTGCACCGGCTTGGCTAGGGTTTGGAGCGGTGCTTGACCGGTGCTTGGGGGCGTGATGGTCGTATTTCGTGGCCTGGGGTGGCTGTTCCTGGCCCTGGCTGTCGCAGTGATCGTGCACGACCTGCTCACCTGGTGGTCGGAGGGCGCCTATCCATTTTCGACCCTGGGCAGCCTGTGGGCGCACCTCGACCCGGCCTCGCTCGGGAACACGCAGACCTCGGCGCGGCGCCACCTGTCGGGGGTCCTGTGGACCTGGATGATGCGGCCCCTGCTCACCGTGCCGGCGGTGCCGGCTTTCCTGGTGCTGGGTGCAGCCCTCGTCTGGATCGGCCGCCGCGAGGGCGGCCGTTCGGAACCCGGCTTTCTGGCCGGCTCGCGGCCACGCCGGCGCCGCGGGGGGCTCCTGTGATCGCCGGCTGGCGATAGCCACCTCCCTCATCCTGAGGAGCGGCCGCAGGCCGCGTCTCGAAGGATGGGCAACAGGCGAGGTGCGCGTTCCCATCCTTCGAGACGCCGTGCTTCGCACGGCTCCTCAGGATGAGGTTGGTGGTGGTGTTTCGGTGGGTGAACGGGAAGCGCAAAGACCCTACCGGCTGTCCATCTTGAGGGCGGCGATGAAGGCCGACTGCGGGATCTCGACCTCGCCGATCTGCCGCATGCGCTTCTTGCCCTTCTTCTGCTTCTCCAGGAGCTTCTTCTTGCGGCTGATGTCGCCGCCGTAGCACTTGGCCAGCACGTCCTTGCGCATCGGGCTGATGGTCTCGCGCGCGACCACGCGGCCGCCGATCGCGGCCTGGATGGCGATCTTGAAAAGCTGGCGCGGGATCAGGTCCTTCAGCCGCTCGCAGAGCTGGCGGCCGCGGCTCTCGGCGGCGTTCTTGTGGACGATCATCGACAGCGCATCGACCGGCTCGGCGTTCACCAGGATGGAGAGCTTCACCAGGTCGCTCTGCTCGTAGCCGTCCATCTCATAGTCGAAGCTGGCATAGCCGCGCGTCATCGACTTCAGCCGGTCGTAGAAGTCGAACACGACCTCGTTCAGCGGCAGGCGATAGATCGCCATGGCGCGCGTGCCGGCATAGGTGAGCTCGAGCTGCTGGCCGCGACGTTCCTGGCAGAGCGTCAGCACGGAGCCGAGATGCTCGTCGGGCGTGATGATCGTGGCCTTGATCCACGGCTCCTGCATCGACTCGATCTTCATCTGGTCGGGGTAGTCGGCCGGGTTGTGCAGCTCCATCGACGTCCCGTCGACCATCGCGACCTTGTAGACGACCGACGGCGCCGTCGTGACGAGGTCGAGATTGAACTCGCGCTCCAGCCGCTCCTGCACGATCTCGAGATGCAGCAGGCCCAGGAAGCCGCAGCGGAAGCCGAAGCCCAGCGCCGCGCTGGTCTCGGCCTCGAAGTGAAACGAGGAGTCGTTGAGGCGGAGCTTGGAGAGCGACTCGCGCAGCACCTCGAACTCGGCGGCATCGGCCGGGAACAGGCCGCAGAACACCACAGGGACGCTGGGCTTGAAGCCCGCCAGCATCTCCGTCGCGGGCTTGCGGTCGTCGGTGATGGTGTCGCCCACCTTGCAGTCGGCGATGGTCTTGATGCCGGCGATGATGAAGCCGATCTCGCCCGGGCCGAGTTCCGCCACGTCGGTGGCCTTGGGCGCGAACACGCCGACCTTGTCGAGGTCGTAGGCCGCGGCCGCCGCCATCATGCGGATCTTCATGCCCCGGCGCAGGACGCCGTGCTTGACGCGCACCAGGGTGACGACGCCGAGATAGGGATCGTACCAGCTGTCGACCAGCAGCGCCTGGAGCGGCGCCTCGCGATCGCCGGTCGGTGCCGGCAGGCGCTTGACCATGGCCTCGAGCAGGTCGTCGATGCCGAGACCGGTCTTGGCCGAGACCATGACGGCTTCGGACGTGTCGATGCCCACCACGTCCTCGATCTCGCGGCAGACGCGCTCGGCATCGGCGGAGGGAAGATCGATCTTGTTCAGGACCGGGATGATCTCGTGATTGACCTCGATCGCGTGATACGCGTTGGCCAGCGTCTGCGCCTCGACGCCCTGGCTGGCGTCGACCACCAGCAGCGAGCCCTCGCAGGCGGCCAGCGAGCGGCTGACCTCGTAGGCGAAGTCGACGTGGCCCGGCGTGTCCATCAGGTTGAGGACGTAGGTCTTGCCGTCCTTGGCCTTGTAGTTGAGGCGCACGGTCTGCGCCTTGATGGTGATGCCGCGCTCGCGCTCGATATCCATCGAATCGAGCATCTGGTCGTGGAATTCGCGCTCCGTCACCGCGCCGCAGGCCATGAGCAGCCGGTCGGCCAACGTGCTCTTGCCGTGGTCGATATGGGCGATGATCGAGAAGTTTCGGATCAACGACAGGTCGGTCATTTCACTTCGAGCCCAATTCAACTTTCATTGTCACCCTGAGCGAAGCGAAGGATCTGGCGCTACTTCCAAAGGCGTTCTCTGGTGTAGGCGCGAGGTCCTTCGCTGCGCTCAGGACGACAAGAGTGTTACCCACGCAGCACGGCACCCGTCGCCTTCGCGACGGCCGCCACGATCTTATCGGAAACCGCCTCGATCTCCGCATCGGTCAAGGTACGCTCGACCGGTTGCAGGGTGACGGCGATGGCCAGCGACTTCTTGCCCTCCGGCACGCCCTTGCCGGCATAGAGGTCGAACACGCGGGCGGCCGTGATCATCACCTTGTCGGCGTTGCGCGCGGCGCGCACCAGCTTTTCCGCCTCGACGCCGGCATCGACCAGGAACGCGAAGTCGCGCTCGAGCGGCTGGAAGGCCGACAGGACGAGCTTCGGCCGCGCCTTGGTGGCCTTCGCCTTGGGCAGCGGCGGCGCATCGAGGAACACCTCGAAGGCGGCGACCGGGCCCTTGAGGTCGGCGGCCGCGACGATCTCGGGATGCAGCTCGCCGAAATAGGCCATCACGCGATCGCCGAGCTTGAGCGCGCCCGAGCGGCCGGGGTGATACCAGTTCGGTGCACCTGCCTGCGACGCCAGCGTGTCCGGCGCGCCGACCGCGGCCAGCACCGCCAGCGCATCGGCCTTGGCGTCGAAAGCGTCGACGGTGCGCGCGGGTCCCGCCCAGTTGCGCGGCACCGCCATGTTGTGGCGGATGCCGGCCGCGACGGTGCGCTGGCCCTGCGGCGTGGCGTCCTTGTATTGCGGGCCGACCTCGAACAATGCCGGATCGGACAGGCCGCGCGCCTCGTTACGCGAGGCCGCGTCGATCAGGTTGGGCAGGATCGAGGGCCGCATCGTGTCGAGCGTCGCGTCGATCGAGTTGAGCAGCCGCACGTCCGCCCCGCCGCCGCCGAAACGCTCGGCCTTCTTCAGCGGCAGGAAGGACCAGGTCACGGCCTCGTTCATGCCGCGCGCGGCCAGCGCCCGGCGGGCCTGCGGCGTGCGGCGCTGCAGCGGATCGCGCACCGGCCGCGACATGGTCGAAACCGGCGGCAGCGAGGTGGTCGGAATCTTGTCGAAGCCGAACACCCGCGTCACTTCCTCGACGAGATCGGCCTCGCCCACGATGTCGGGACGCCACGACGGCACGGCAGCGGTCCACGGGCCGCTGCCCTCGACGCCGAAGCCCAGCTTGCTGAGGATGGAGACCGTGTCGGCAGAAGAGACCTCGATGCCGGTCAGCGTCTGCACGCGATCGGTGCGCAGCGTGTAGCTGCGCTGCCACGTCGGCATGACGCCGCTCGACACCAGCTCGCTGCACTCGCCGCCGCACAGGTCGAGGATCAGTCGCGTCGCGACCTCGGCACCCCACCAGCAGGACTCCGGATCGATGCCGCGCTCGTTGCGATAGCGCGCGTCGGACAGGATGCCGAGCTTGCGACCCGACGCGGCGATGCCGATCGGCTGGAAGTAGGCGGCCTCGAGGAATACCTCGGTCGTGCTCTCCTGCACGCCGGTCTCCTCGCCGCCCATGATGCCGCCGATCCCGTGCACACCCTTCGCATCGGCGATCACCGAGACCGCCGGATCGAGCGTGTAGGTCTTGCCGTCGAGCGCCAGGATCTGCTCGCCCTCGCGGGCCTGGCGCATGACCAGATCGCCGGAGAGCTTGGCGGCGTCGAACACGTGCAGCGGCCGGTTGAGGTCGAAGGTCACCAGATTGGTGATGTCGACCAGGGTCGAGATCGGGCGCAGGCCGATCGCCTTCAGCCGGCGCTGCAGCCAGTCGGGCGAGGGACCGTTCTTCACGCCGCGGAAATGACGGCCGACCACGATCGGGCAGGGGCTGTCCGGCGCGGGCACATAGTCGTGCGTCCACTTGATGGGGCTGGCATAGCTGCCGGCGTTCCTGTCGGCCTTGACCGGCTTCAGCGTGCCGAGACCGGCCGCCGCGAGGTCGCGGGCGATGCCGTGCACGCCCAGGCAATCGCCGCGGTTGGGCGTCACCTTGATCTCGATCACCGCGTCGCCGAGGCCGAGCGCCTCGGCGGCGGACTGGCCGGTCACGGTCTCGGCCGGCAGGTCGATGATGCCGCTATGGTCGTCGCCGAGCTGCAGCTCGCGCGAGGAACAGAGCATGCCGTTGCTCTCCTCGCCGCGGATCTTGCTGGCCTTCAGCGTGATGCCGGTGCCCGGGATGTAGCTGCCGGTCGGTGCGAAGATGCCCTTCATGCCGGTGCGCGCGTTGGGCGCGCCGCACACGACCTGGACGACCGTGCCGCTGCCGGTATCGACCTTGCAGACCCGCAGCCGGTCGGCGTTGGGATGCTGCACCGCCTCGACCACGTAGCCCACGACGAAACCCTTGAGGGCCTCGGCGGGATCGGTCAGGCCCTCGACCTCGAGGCCGAGCATGGTGAGCGTGTCGCGCACCTGGACCAGCGTGGCGTCGGTCTCGAGATGCTCCTTGAGCCAGGACAGGGTGAATTTCATCGTCCGAGCCCTCCGGTGAGCGAGGGAGTCTCCAGGGCCGAGAAGCCGTAGTGGCGCAGCCAGCGCAGGTCGGCGTCGAAGAAGGCCCGCAGGTCGGGAATGCCGTATTTGAGCATGGCGATACGATCGATGCCCATGCCGAAGGCGAAGCCCTGGTAGATGGCGGGATCGAGGCCGCAATTGGCGATGACGTTGGGATGCACCATGCCGGAGCCCAGGATTTCCAGCCACGAATCGCCGGCGCCGATCTTCAGTTCGCCGTCCTTCCACGAGCAGCCGATATCGACCTCGGCCGACGGCTCGGTGAAGGGGAAGTAGGAGGGGCGGAAGCGCAGCGGCAGGTCGTCGACCTCGAAGAAGGCGCGGCAGAAATCGACCAGGCAGCCCTTGAGATGGCCCATATGCGTCGTGCGGTCGATCACCAGGCCTTCGACCTGATGGAACATCGGCGTGTGCGTGGCGTCGCTGTCGATGCGGAAGGTGCGGCCGGGCACGATGATGCGCAGCGAGCCGCCGTCGGCCAGACGCTTCTGCACGTCCTTGCTAAGCATGGTGCGCGCCTGCACCGGGGAGGTATGGGTGCGCAGCACCATCGGCGTGCCGTCGGCGCGCGGCGGCAGGTAGAACGTGTCCTGCATCTGGCGCGCCGGATGGTCGGGCGGGATATTGAGAGCGGTGAAGTTGTGCCAGTCGTCCTCGATGTCGGGACCGTCGGCCCAGGTGAATCCCATCTCGCCAAAGATCGCGCCGACCTCGTCCATCACCTGGCCGATCGGGTGCAGCGTGCCCTGTCCTTCGGGGCGCGCCGGCAGGGTGACGTCGATCTTCTCGGCGACCAGCCGGGCTTCGAGCGCCGAGGCGCTGAGCGAGCCCTTGCGGGCCTCGAGCGCGGCCTCGATCTCGCCCTTGAGCTGGTTCACGCGCGCGCCGAATTCCTTGCGCTGCTCGGGCGCGAGCCCGCCCAGCGTCTTCATCAGGCCGGTGACGCTGCCCTTCTTGCCGAGCGCCGCCACGCGGGCGGCTTCCAGCGCGCCGAGATCGGCGGCGGCCTGGACGGCGTCGAGCGCCTCGCTGCGAATCGTCGAAAGATCGTCCATCTTTCCCACTCTCGAAACCGAACACGAAAAAAGGGAGCCTGTGGTCCAGGCTCCCTCTTTGCGATTGCTATCTGCCGCGCGTGACGCGCGAAAGACTACTTGAGGGCGGCCTGGGCCTGATCGACCAAAGCCTTGAACGCTGCCGGCTCACGTGCGGCGAGATCGGCCATGACCTTGCGGTCCATCTCGATCCCGGCCTTGATGATGCCGTTCATGAACTGGGAGTAGGTCATGCCATGCTCGCGGGTCGCCGCGTTGATGCGCTGGATCCAGAGTCCCCGGAACGCGCGCTTCTTGTTGCGGCGGTCGCGATAGGCGTACTGGAGGCCCTTTTCGACCTTCTCGATGGCGACGCGGAACGCCGCATTGGAGCGGCCGCGGTAGCCCTTGGCGAGCTTCAGGACCTTCTTGTGACGGGCGTGTGCAACCACGCCCCGCTTTACGCGTGCCATGGTCTACCTCGCGTACGGGAAGAAGTTGCGCTTGAGGATCCGGGTGTCCGGATCGGACATGATCGCCATGCCGGTCGCCTGACGGAGGAAGCGGTTGCCGCGCTTGCTCATGCCGTGGCGCTTGCCCACGACCCCATGCTTCGCTTTACCGGAGGCCGTGAAGCGAAAACGCTTTTTGGCTCCGCTCTTGGTCTTCATCTTGGGCATTTTTGTTCCTTTTCAAAGGGTTAGCGCTGGCGCGCCGGTCCCGACCCCCTGTGTGAACAGACGGCCGGAAGGTCCTTACAAAGCAGCCGAGGCAATGCCCTTATTGGCCAAGCCACTCGAAGGAACGCGGCTTATACAGAGGCGGCCCGATACGTGCAAGCATGCCGGGACCGGGCCGAAAGGCCCTTTCACAGGGATTTTCGCATGAAACTGGCAGGCAAGGTGGCACTGGTGACGGGCGCCCAGCAGGGCATCGGGGCGGCGATCGCGCGGGCGCTGGCGGGCGAGGGCGCCGACGTGGCCGTGAGCTGGCTCGACGACCGGGCGGGCGCCGAGGCGGTGGCGCGCGACATCGCCCAGCTCGGCCGCCGGGCCCATCTCCTGAAGACCGACGTCTCCAGGGTGGTCGAGATCGAGGCAATGGTCGCCGAAACGGTCAAGGTGCTCGGACCGCCCGACATCCTGGTGAACAATGCCGGCGTCTATCCGCGCGTCCCGTTGCTCGAGATGCAGGAGAGCGACTGGGACTATCTCATGGACATCAACCTGAAGGCGGGCTGCTTCGCCGCCATCGCCGTCGCCAGGGCCCTGATCGCCGCCGGCCGGACGGGCGGGTCGATCATCAATCTCTCCTCGCAGGCGATCCGCGGCGCCGCGCGCGGCGTCCATTACAGCGCGAGCAAGGGCGGCGTGGTCTCGATGACGCGGGCGATGGCCCTTGAACTCGCCCCGCACGGCATCCGGGTCAACGCGATCGCGCCCGGCACGACCGACACCGCCCAGCCGCGCTACGGCAACACCGATGCCGAGCTCGTCGAGATGGCGCGCGCCAACATCCCGCTGGGCGGCAAGCTGCTCACGCCCGAGCAGATCGCCCGCACCGCCGTCTTCCTTGCCTCGGACGACTCCGACGCCACGACGGGCCAGGTGCTGCACGTCAACGGCGGGTCGTACATGCCCTGAACCGGGGCACGTTCAGGCGTCTCCTTCGATGGGTCATCGTGCGCCGTGGCTGGTTCGCCTCCGAGCCGGCACTCCGGGCGTGCGGCCGGGGGTCATCTCATCAGCCTGGACCGATCCAGTGGCAGCGCGCCCGAGGTTCAGCGACGTCGTAGCAGTGCGGCGGCCAGCCCCTTGCAGGATGCTTCGATGAGATCGAGCTCGCTGCGGTAATCAGCTACCGTGCCGCCATAGGGATCGACGATGTCGACCAAGCCCATCCCTGAGTATCGCGTCAGCAGCTGCGGACGATCGCCCAGCCCATGCGGTGCGAGGTTTCTCAGGGCCGCAAGAACAATCTTGTCGGTTGCCAGTACCTCTGTTGCGAGCAAGTCCTGAGGTTCGACCCTGTGGACTCGAAAATCGCGAATGTCGCAGCCGCGAGTCGCTGAGGCCTCGATTGCCAACGAATCCGCCGTCTTGCCGACGTGAATGCCACTGATCGCGGCCGTGGTGATCGCAATCGTATGGGCGCGACCCTGCTCCCGGATGAGGCCGTGCAGGATTCCGGCTGCCATGGGGGCTCGGCAGATTCCGCCGTTGGAGACGAAGAGAATCTTCCGTTGCGGAAACGGGGTAATGGTCATGTGACGTGGGCGGCCGACCCGGCTACGGCCGGGAGAGCGATGCGGAACGTACAGCCGGGGCTTCTGTCCAGAAGCTCCAGTCTGCCGCCGCTGTCGCGCACGATGCCGTAGGAGACGGAAAGCCCAAGTCCAGTCCCTTTCTCCGCAGATTTGGTCGTAAAGAAGGGCTCGAATATGCGATCGCGGAGTATAGGCAGGATACCCGGACCATTGTCGGTCACGGCGATGATGATTTCGTGTTCGACCCTTTCTACTTCGATGCAGATTTCGGGCGCCGCCATCGAGACTTCCGCCAGTGCATCGCGCGCATTGAGCAGAAGGTTGACCAATACCTGTTCGAGCAGCACGGGATGGCATTTCACCATATGAGATTCTTCTCCAGTACGCAGGACGATATTGATCTGCGCATCGCGCAACTGATGGCCGATCAACTGGAGGGTGGACCGGCATGAGGCTGCCGCGTCGATTGTGGGGGGCTGGCCTATCGGCGCACGGCCGAAGATGCGCATGTGGTCGATGATGGTCGCCGCACGATCGACCTGGTCCACGACGCGCTGCAAGCGCGATTCCAGGAACTGGACGAAGTCTACGGACACGATCGGTCCGGCGTCAGCGCCAGCGTAAAATGGCCCGACTTCCTCGATTTCGAAGAGTGCCGACTGGGCCGCCATCTTGATCACGTTGAGAGGCTGATTGAGTTCGTGCGCCATGCTCGTTGCCATTTCACCCAGGGTGATGAGCTTGGACGACTGGATGATGTGCGCCTCCGCCTTCATCCTTTGCGTATCATCGTAACCCAGGAGGGCGATGGCGTTTTCGCCCTGCCCAAGATCGACCCGCGCGCCGGAAAATCGCAAGTAGCTGGGCGAACAATCCTTGCCTCGAACGCTCAGGGTGAACTCGGCGGTCAACTCGCCGCCTTCGAGAAATGCGATCAAGGCGGCGCTGCCCTCGACTTCCGGCCCGAGTGCCAGAGCTTCATGACGGTCTGTGCCTCTGAAAGCAGCCGAGAAACGGCTGTTGCTATAGAGAACCCGACGACCGGGAGTCACCAGGGCGGCAAGAGCAAGGGGAGAACCGAAAATCGCCGATAGAATTCGCCGCTCACCTTCTTGCCGCAGCGTTTGATCTCTCCCCAGGAGGATGTGGTAGTTGCGCCATCCGACCGCTGCGGAGGCCAGAGAGAGAACGCAGCCGGCCGACAAGACCGCCCAAACTGTCTGCCACCACTCGACCAAATAGCCGGCTCTGTCGGTCACGGCTACGGCATACGCGGGAAAGCTCGTCAGACGCGATGCCGACGTCAGTCCCGCGGTGGGAAAAGCCGGGCCGTCCGAGGAAATGCCAAACAACCCACGGCTATCGACAGGGGAATCAGATTCCTGTTCTGGCATGACGCGCGTTCCGAGGGCGGCTGTTGCGTCGGACGTGGCGGCCAACAACACGCCGTCGTCGCGCACCAGGAAGCCGCTGCTTCCAGGACTACGCAACATGCGGCGAAACAAGGCGGCATAATAAGGAACGCCCGCACCGACGATCGCGACACCCAGCTTGTCGCCGGAGGTTCCGTATACGGCTCTCGACAAATAGAACGTCCATTCTGCGGTTCCCCGGTTCCTGACGGCTTTACCGAGCGAAATCCGGGGTGCGCTGGAAGACACTTGCTCCAAGAAGTAATCGCGATCCGCCAGGTTGATCTGTGGGGGTGGGTAGCTTCGCGTGAAATTGAGCACCGAGCCGTCATTGGCGATGAATGTGGCGACATCGATAGACGAGAGGTTCCGGGTCCTGCTCGTCAAACGATCGAAGAACTCCGGGCTCGCCGCCACCTGCCTGTACTTCGCTTCGGTCGAAACGTCCTCCTCCGCAATCCAGTCCAGCATCGAGTCGATCACCAACTGGTTGATCGTGAGACTTTGCTCGGCAATCTCCGCCATGACGAACGCAAGGTGTTGCGTGTTTTGTTCCGCGAATCGGATGCTGGCACGATGCTGTTGCCACAAGAAGGTGCCCCCGAGCGCCCATATCGCGAATAGTGCGGCCAGAACCCGCGTTGCTATCCGAAGCTTGGGCTGAGCGGCGGATCTTCCGAGCATCGAAACATCAACGCCTGTCGGCTGTGCGACTACGCGCGAGAAGGCAAGTCTCAGGCTTTGCATAGGGGGCGAATGCTCAGCCGGAATGCCGCGAAAAGAGGATTCGCAGGTAGCCGTTTTCCACTTCGTTGCCTTCAAGCTGCTCGAGGGCTCAAGTCAACTGGTCCGCGCCCTCGGAGGAGATCGGGCTTCATGAGCTGACTAACCGCATCCTTTTCCACAAACCGATTTTGGCCGCGACAGGAACAACACTCATTTTGGTTCATGTCGTTTGGTGGAACGGCTGCGGGCGCCTTCAGACTGGGACACAGGCTCGTCTGCTGGTCTTGGTCCACCAAGATGATCGGCGCGTATGAACGCGGAAATGAAATCGATCAATGGAAGGCAAATGCCCAGTCCCGAACGGGTCTCGCTTCGTCCGGGCGGTAAGATTCTGCTCGTCGAGGACGATTTGCCGACATTGGAAGTCTTGTCCCTGTTCTTGGAGCGATTCTATCCGTTGATTGCGTGCTCAAGCGGTGAGAGTGCCCTCCACGTCCTGGATACGAATCCGGATGTCGATTTGATCCTGACAGACCTGCGTATGCCGGGAGTAAGTGGATGTGACGTTCTTCGCAGTGCGATTCAGTACGCGCGACGGACGAGTAGAAGCGTTCCTGCCATTGTTCTCACCGGGCACGGCACCTCCGAGGATGAGCAACAAGCAACGTCATTGGGTGCCAGGTATTTCCAGCGCAAGCCGATCGATCTCCGGCAGCTACTGGCGACGATCGAGAAGTACCTCGCCACCGGAGAAGCTCAGCGCCCCCGAGAAGAGACCGCGGCATGACTGAAGGAGGGATGGGCAGCCTTGTCGCTGGGCGGCTTCAGGAGCTCGATGTACTTGTCGTCGACGACGACGAGGCAGGTCTCTTCGACCTGACCGCCAGCCTGAGAAGAGCAGGCCTCACTTGCGCCAGCGCCAGCAACGGCAGGAAGGCTCTCGAAACCTTGGCTCGGGGTGCGATGCCCTCGGTTGTCGTGACGGATATCAGAATGTCCGGCCTGAATGGGCTGGAATTGGCGCGGCGTGTCGCGAAGTTGGATGCGCCAGAACTACCGGAGATTGTATTCATAAGCGGAAATACCGATCTTGGAGATGCTGTGCATGCAATCCGCCTGGGCGCCCGGGATCTGCTAACCAAGCCGATAGACCTTCGACGATTGATACGGATCGTTAGGGAGATACGAGAGGAACGGCAGACGCTCTCCCTGCCTGTTGCATCCACTTCCCAGCCCGGACCGGCATCGGCAAGAACGGACACCGCGACTCAAGGATCGCACATCGACGTCAAGTCCATGTCGAGTGTGGTGTTGAACAGCCTCAGGAACCTTCAGCGCCTTCGCAGTGAGAAGCTGCCATCGGTCTTGGCGGCCGAGGCAAGTTGGGAAATCCTTCTCGATCTTTATGTTAGCGAACTGCGTGGCGAACCCATTTCCCTCACCGCGGTAGCAGGGTCAGCAGGAATACCCCTGACGTCGGCCATGCGGCGAATCCGTGAGTTGGAAGGCAAAGGAATGATCCGGCGAACGCCTGATGAAAAAGACAGGCGACGTGCGGCCGCGAGTTTGACCGACAAGGGGCGCAATGCCGTTCAGTCGTTCATTCGTTCCTACCTGACCAGCTGTGTGACTTTGGATCATCAGAAGAAGGCAGACGATCGCAAGCTGCAGGACAGCAAATCATGAAGTCGATTCGAAACGAAGCTGAGCCGACAAGACCACAGACCAGCGAAATACTCGTCATCGAAGACGATGTCCTCCAAGCCCATGAGATTGAAGTGCACCTCGGTCGCTTGGGATTGTCCGTGACCACGCTCCGCTCAGGCTCGGACTCTTTGCACCAGGTCGCGAGTATCGATCCCAAGGTCTGTATTATCGACTACAATCTGCCGGACATCGACGGCATGACTGTTACGGGCCGTGTTCACCGCCTGGCCCCGAATGCGGCTGTCGTTCTCATGTCAGGCCGTATCGATTTCGTGCCCGACGACATTCTCGACAACTACGGCGTGGTTGCGTTCTTCAAGAAGCCCATCAACCTATCGCGCTTGCGGCGGCTCGTATTCAAGCTGGTCCAGAACCCGCGCCTCGCGCGAAATCAGCTCGATTCGCCCATCATCCGGCTTTTTTTGCCGGGATAATTAGGGCACTCGGAACCCCAGACCTTGCATCTGGACGTATGGCCGCAACGATCAGGGGCTCGATGCGTTGTGCCGCGGGCGAACGATCACCTTCTGCCCCGAATCCGCAGGAAGCCCGGCCCGATGAAAATTGCAGCGTTCGTTCTCTTGGCGCTCGTGGCGGCGATGCCGGCGCAGGCCCAGGGGCCGGCGCCCCCGGCTGGGCTCTCCAGCGCGGCGAAGGCGCGCGACAATCCGGGCGTCCAGTACCTGCTGATGAAGACCGTGGTCGCGAAGTCGATCGGGATCCAGAAGACGCGTGCCCTGCCGGTCGAATCGGGCGGCTACAACCTGCTGAAATATTGCTGGAGTCCGGCGAACGTGCTGGGCGCGTGGGGCGAGAGCTCGGGCCTCACCGGCGAAATGGCTGTGCGGGCGCTCGAGACCCTCTCCTGGTCCCGCGACCTCGCGCGAGCCGGCTATCCCGAAGCGCCGGTGGCCGAGGTCATCGGACGCTACGAGGCGGATCTGATCGCCGCTGGCTTCACCGAAGCTGCCCGGACGCGGGCGCTCGAGGCGCTGCGGACGGAACTCGAAAGCCTGCAGATGCGCACGCCGGGCACCTCCGAGATCGTCGCCCGTCTGCGCTGCAACCGGCAGCCCGCCTCGTTCGAATTGAATGTCGCCACCTCGCCGGAGGGGGCTCACGCTCGGTTCATGCCTTACGTGCTGCACCAGTTCTGCCTCGCTCAGCAGATCGACCCCGCCGACGCGGTGCGGTGCGACTACTGGCAGTCGGCGAAGGCAGAGGGGCCCATGTCGTTCGCCGGCGAGACCGCTTACACGGTGACCTGGCCCGACGATGTCGTTACGACCGGCCGCTTCGATCCGGACGAGTATCGCGCCACCGGGACGGTGACATTGCGCCAGCGGCCCCCGAAGAACTGAGGGCCGCTGTCGGCGCTACCGGCCTGGCGTCACTTGGGCGCCAGAACCATAATCATCTGCCGGCCTTCCATGCGCGGCATCGACTCGATCTTGGTGTGCTCGTCCATCTCGCCGCGCACGCGGTTAAGCACCTCCATGCCGAGGTTGGAATGCACCATCTCGCGGCCGCGGAAACGCAGGGTGACCTTCACCTTGTCGCCTTCCTCGATGAACCGCTTCATGGCGCGCATCTTCACTTCGTAGTCATGTTCATCGATGTTCGGGCGCATCTTGATCTCTTTGACCTCGATGACCTTCTGGTGCTTGCGCGCCTCGTGGGCCTTCTTCTGGGCCTCGTACTTGTACTTGCCGTAGTCGGAAATCTTGGCGACCGGCGGCACGGCGTTGGGCGAGATCTCGATCAGGTCGAGGCTGGCCTCTTCGGCCATCTCGATGGCTTCGCGCGTGCTGACCACGCCGACCATCTCGCCGTTCTCATCGATGAGACGGACTTGCGCGGCTCGGATTTCGGCATTGACGCGCGGACCCTCGCGGGTGGGCGCTGTCTGTTGTGCAGGTCGTGCTATGGCTCACTTCTCCTGTGCTGAAGCCCCTGCTTCGGGGCGGGTCTGGAAACCTGGCCGCCCTAGAAGGGCGGCCGGGCCTCGGTTGAAAGTGTAGTGACGGCGGCCCCGAGTTCAAGGACCTCCTGCTTTTCCGAGCCCAGGCGGCGGATGGCCACCGTGCGGGCTTCCATGTCGCGTCGGCCGACCGCGAGGATCAGCGGGACATGGGCCAGCGAATGCTCGCGGACCTTGTAGTTGATCTTCTCGTTGCGCAGATCGGTGTCGACACGCATGCCGGCGGCCCGCAGCGCTGCTGCGACCTCCTCGGCATAGCCATCGGCGTCGTTCACGATCGTGACCACCACCGCTTGTGTCGGCGCCAGCCAGAGCGGGAAACGGCCGGCATAGTTCTCGATCAGGATTCCGATGATGCGCTCGAAGCTGCCGAAGATGGCGCGGTGCAGCATGACCGGCCGCCTGCGCGATCCGTCCTCGGCCACATAGGCCGCGTCCAGCCGCTCGGGCAGCACGAAATCGACCTGCAGGGTGCCGCACTGCCAGTCGCGGCCGATCGCGTCGCGCAGCACGAATTCCAGCTTGGGACCGTAGAAGGCGCCTTCGCCGGGATTGAGCACGAGGTCGAGCCCGGCCGCCTTGGACGCCGCCTTGAGGGCGCCCTCGGCCTGGTCCCACACCGCGTCCGAGCCGGCGCGCACCGGCGGACGATCCGAGAACTTCACGAAATAGTCCGGGAAGCCCAGGTCCTTGTAGATCGAGCCCAGCAGCTCGCAGAAGCGGATCGTCTCGCTCTCGATCTGCTCCTCGCTGCAGAAGATGTGGGCATCGTCCTGCGTGAAGTTGCGCACGCGCATGATGCCGTGCAGCGCGCCCGACGGCTCGAAGCGATGGCACGAGCCGAACTCGGCCATGCGCAGCGGCAGCTCGCGATAGCTGCGAAGGCCCTGGTTGAAGATCTGCACGTGGCAGGGGCAGTTCATCGGCTTCAGCGCGAAGATGCGCTTGTCGTCGTCGGCCAAGAACTCGCGCAGGCCTTCCTCGTTCTCGCTGAGATACATGTTCTCGCGGAACTTCTCCCAGTGGCCCGAGGCTTCCCACAGCTTGCGATCGACGAGCTGCGGCGTCTTCACTTCCTGGTAGCCGCCGGCATCCAGCTTGCGCCGTATGTAGCTCTCCAGCGTGCGCCAGAACGTCCAGCCCTTGGGGTGCCAGAACACCATGCCCGCAGCTTCTTCCTGCTGGTGGAAGAGGCCCATCTCGCGGCCGAGGCGGCGATGGTCGCGCTTCTCGGCCTCCTCGATGCGGTGCAGATAGGCCTTCAGGTCCTTGTCCGAGAAGAAGACCGTGCCGTAGACGCGCTGCAGCTGGGCATTGTTCTTGTCGCCGCGCCAGTAGGCGCCCGACACCTTCGTGAGCTTGAAGGCCTTGCCGAGCTTGCCCGTCGAGGGCAGGTGCGGCCCGAGGCACATGTCGAGCCAGTCGCCCTGCTTGTAGACCGAGATTTCCTCGTCCTTCGGCAGCTCGTCGGCCCACTCGGCTTTGAACTTCTCACCGTGCTGGACGAAGTAGTCCTTGATCTGCGCGCGATCCCACACCGAGCGCTCGATCGGCAGGTCGCGGTCGACGATCTCACCCATGCGCTGCTCGATCTTCGCGAAGTCATCGGGCGAGAAGGGCTGGTCGCGGACGAAGTCGTAATAGAAGCCGTCCTCCGTCGAGGGGCCGAACGTGATCTGCGTGCCGGGAAAGAGCTCCTGCACCGCCTGGGCCAGCACGTGCGCCGCATCGTGGCGCAGCAATTCCAGCGCATCGGGGTCGCGCGACGTCACGATGCCGATCCTGGCGTCGCGGTCGACCACGTGGGCCAGGTCGACCATCTTGCCGTCGATGCGCAGCGCGAGCGCCGCCTTGGCAAGCCCCGGACCGATCGAGGCCGCGATCTCGGCGCCGCTGACCGGCTTGTCGAAGGACCGGACCGAACCGTCCGGGAGAGAAATATTGATCATTGAAGTCACCAGCTAACGAAATTCCAAACGCAATCCATCCGCCGACTCAACAGGGTCGGCAGCGGCAGGCCGGGAAGCCGCACGAGTGCGCGCGCCCGGCCGATTCAAGTTCGGACGGTGGTGATAACGGCAGGAGCGGTGAAAAACCGACGTTCCATGAGCCCGGAGATAGTTGCCGGGCCCCCGCGAGTCAAGGTCAGCCGCCGGCCAGACGATGATAGAGGGCCAGGAGCTGCTGGTTGGACTGCGCCAGGCTGTAGGTGCCGCGCACATGCTCCTGCGCCGTGCGCGCGAGTTCCGCCCGGCGCTCGATCGACAGCGACAGGGCGGCCTGCAGGGCGTCGGCCAGAGCTGCGGGATCGCCGGCCGGGGCCAGCCAGCCCGTCACGCCATCGGGTCGAAGCGTCTCGGCCGCGCCGCCGCCATCCTCGGCGACGACCGGCCGTCCCATCGCCTGGGCCTCGACCAGGGCGCGGCTGAAGCCCTGCCGCGCGCCGCCGGTCGAGACCACGACGTCGGCCAGCATGTAGGCGGCCGGCATGTCGTCGACATAGGGACCGATCTGGACGCGGCCGTTGAGCTGCGCCGCCTCGATCGCGCGCTCGAGTTCCTTCTCGAACGGAGTCGTGGCGCCGGTCGAGCCCAGCAGGAGACAGAACACGTCCTCCCGTCCCAGCAGCCGGATCGCCTCGACCAGGATCTTCTGGCCATTGTCCTCGCCGAAGCGGCCGGGGCAGAGAACGAGATGGCTGCCATCGGGCACGCGCAGCTCGCCGGCCAGGCGGATCAGGCGGTCGGCGCGCACGATCGCCGGATCGAACCGGTCGAAGTTGATGCCGGGGGTGATGATCTCCAGCCGGTCCTGCAGGGCCGGGAAACGCTCCAGGGCGTCCCGCGCGACATGCTGCGACACCGCGATCACCGCATCGGCACGTGACTGGCGTCCCTCGACGAACCGCCCCGTGAGATCGGAGGCAAGGAACGGCCGATGCAAGGTCGCGATCCACTTGACGCCCAGTCGCCGCGCCAGCGCGCGCGCGACCCAGCCGGAAGCGGGCGAGCGCGCCTGGATGACGTCGACCTTTGCATCGCGCAGGCTCGACACCAGCCTGCCGGGCAGGGTCAATCGTCCCCACAGCGCGTGCGGCGGGGCGGGAAGTTCGATGTGAGTTGCGCGCTGCCTCAGCAGGTCGGGAACCAGGCTGCCGCCGGGCGACGCCACGATCGCCGAGCCACCGGCCGCAACGACTGCTTGCGCGGCCTCGAGCGTGGCGCGCGCCACGCCTCCACCGGCCAGGGTCGGAACGATCTGAAGCAGAGTTGGCGCGGACACGGGCTTGGCTTTTGGCTACAGGATTGAGGGGAGGCAGCAGGTAACACGGGAGGCGCAACGTGGGTAGGGTCGAACGGCTGCAGCGTGAGGACGGCAACACCATCGCCTATGCGGTGACCGAAGGGCAGGCGCCGACCGTGGTCTTCCTCGGCGGCTTTCGGTCCGACATGACCGGCACCAAGGCGGTGGCGCTCGAAGCCTGGGCCGAGAAGACCGGCCGTGCTTTCCTGCGCTTCGACTATTTCGGCCATGGCCAGTCGTCGGGCCGCTTCGAGGATGGCACGATCGGCCGTTGGCTCGACGATTCGCTCGCCGCCATCGACCGGCTGACCACGGGCAGGCTCGTGCTGGTCGGGTCGAGCATGGGTGGATGGCTTTCGTTGCTGGCGGCACGCGCCCGTCCGGAGCGTCTGGCTGGGCTCGTGCTGATCGCGGCCGCGCCCGACTTCACCGAACGCATGCTGCTGAAGGGCCTCTCGCCCGAGGACCGCGCGACCCTGGAGCGCGACGGCCGGCTCGAACGTCCGTCGCAGTATTCGCCCGAGCCCTCGGTCTTCACCTGGAAGCTGATCGAGGAGGGCCGCACTCACCTCCTGCTCGACAAGCCGCTCGCGCTGCCCTGTCCGGTGCGGCTGCTGCATGGCCAGAGCGATCCCGACGTGCCGTGGGAATATTCGCTGCAGATCGCCAAGCATCTCGAGGCCCCGGAGGTCGTGACCACCTTCATCAAGGGCGGCGACCACCGTCTCAGTACTCCAGCCGACATCGCCCGCCTGATCGCGACGGTCGAGGAGCTGGTGGGTTAAGAAAGACACCGTCGTCTCGACCGAAGCGCCGAAGGCGCGAAGTGGAGAGACCTTTTCTCCACGACGGGCCGGCTTTTGGTGGAGAGAAGGCCTCTCCACTTCGCCTCGCGGAGTTTACCCCGAGGTATTCGAGGGGCTCGGCTCCGGTCGAGGCGACGGATTTGCTAACCTTCTGCTGCCGCGATCGCCTTCAGGCCCTCGCGATAGGTCGGATAGCGCAGCCTGACGCCCAGCTCGCGCTTGAGCTTGTCATTCTTCACGCGGCGGCTCTCCGAATAGAAGGAGCGGGCCATGGCCGACATTGCGGGCGCGGCTGCTTCCCACGGAACGACCGGCGGCACCGGCCTTCCCAGCAGCTCGCACGCATAGGCGATGACGTCGGCGTTCGAGGCCGGCAGGTCGTCGGCCACGTTCCAGATCTCCGTCCCGGTTGTGCGCGCCGCGGCCTTCATCGCGCTCGCGGCGAGATCCTCGACGTGGATGCGCGAGAAGACCTGGCCCGGCTTGTCGATGCGCTGCGCCGTGCCGGCTCTGACGCGGTCGAGGGTGCTGCGGCCGGCTGTTCGGCGGCGAGCCGCTGCTGGCTGCGCGGCTGGGTGGGAAGCGGCGCTGTCGTCTCGTCGACCCAGCCGCCCTCATGGTCGCCATAGACGCCGGTGGTCGAGAGGTAGCCCAGCCAGCCGGCGCGGCCGAGCAGCGCGCGGCAGGTGCGCAGCGCCGGATCGCCCTCGGAACCAGGCGCGATCGTGCAGACGACATGGCTGGGCTCACCGAAGGCATCGGACGACAGCGCCGCCGTGCCGTCGAACCGATGGGCCTCGATCCCGGCTTCGCGCAGCCTGCGTGCCTTCTCTTCGGTCGTGCAGGTCCCGGCCACCGTCCAGCCGTCGGCCCTTGCAAGCTTGGCGATTTCAAGGCCGCTGAAGCCCAGACCGAAAATGAAAAGTCGTCTTGTCATCTTGTCAGGAACCCCGCGGCACGGTTCTTTTCAACCATGTTGTTTCGCCTCAAGCCGCTGTGGCTGCCGCTCGGTCTCCTCGCCGCGTCGCCGGCGCTCGCCCAGCCCATTCCCGTGATCCCCGCCAAGCCCCTGCCCGGACCGCCGGCGCTGGAAGCGCGGCCCGATCATGTCCAGCGCTACAACGACTGCATGCGGCTGGCCCGCATGGAGCCGCTGCGCGCGCTGCCGGCAGCCGAGAAATGGATCGCCGAGGGCGGGGGCATGGGCGCTCGCCACTGCGTCGCCCTCGCCATGTTCCAGTCGGGCAAGCCGGCTCAGGCTGCCGCGCAGTTCGAGGCGATTGCTCGCGACATGGGCCAGGACCGGCCGGGGCTGCGGGCCGAACTCTATGCCCAGGCGGGGCAGGCCTGGATGGAGGCCGGTGCCGCCGACAAGGCCGCCGCGGCGCAGAGCCGGGCCCTCGAACTCAAGGCCGACGATCCCGATCTCTGGATCGATCGCGGCCTCTCCTATGCCGCGATGCAGTCGTGGCCGCGCGCCATTTCCGACTTCGACCGGGCCCTCCGCCTGCGCCAGGACGATATCGATGCGCTGGTCCTGCGCGCCGCGGCCTGGCGCAATGCGCGCGATCCCGGCCGCGCCCTGATCGACCTCAACCGCGCCCTGGCGATCGCGCCGGATCACACCGAGGCGCTGCTCGAACGCGGCTTCACCCATCTCGCCCGCGGCTCGCGCGACGCCGCCAACGCCGACTTCACCCGCGTGCTGCGACTGGTGCCGGCGGGCACCCCGGCCGCGCGCCGGGCCGAAGCCGGGCTCGCCAATGCCGGCGCGCCCGCGCCCGCCGCCCCGACCGCCCCGCCGCCCAGCGGGAAGCGATAGCCTCGTGCAAGCCCCTCAGGTAAAACTCATGCAAATGAACAAAGCCCTCTCGTCGATCGCCCTGTTCGCTGCCCTGGTCGTTGCCGCGCCGGCCTTCGCCCAGCCGGCCGCCGCCCCGCAGCCGCCCGCGTCCTATTACCCGGCGCCGCCTCCGGAGCGGGCGCCGGTCACCGAACGTGGGGCATCGCCCGCCGATCTCTCGTCGCCGCTGCCGCCCGCACCCCCGAAGGTCGAGCGGACGGTCATCGATTCGGACGCCGAGGCGCAGCTCTTCGCCGAGGCGCGCCGGATCACGTGGGGCCGCTATTCCAAGATCAAGGGCGCCAAGCCCGGCGAAGTGACGGTGACCCGCCAGGGCAATCTCTGGACCGTGAAGGGTCGCCTCGACAGCGTCGCCCCCGGCACCGAGGGCGACTGGGTTTCCATCGACGGCGTCGTCGAGCGCATCGCGGCGGGCGTGGTTCAGGTTCGCGGCGAGGTCGCCTTCCGCGTGGCCTCGGTCGAGAAGGGCACGCCCTGCAAGGTGGCGGGTCTGCTCACCTTCCGTCGCTCGGGCAAGTCGCAGGTCTGGCGTCTGGCCGAGGGCGACAATCCGTGCGACGGCAAGCGCGAGGGCGTCGACCTCGTGATGGACAAGCAGGGCGAAAAGAAGCCCGTCCCGCCGCAGCCGAAGCGCAGCTGATCCTTTGGAGCCTTCCCGGTCGGAATTGAATCGGGTCGGCTTCACACCAAACTTCATGCTGAGGAGCCGCGCCGTGCGCGGCGTCTCGAAGCATGGGCCGCAGACCGCGCCCGTTGCCCATCCTTCGAGACGCACGCCTGCGGCGTGCTCCTCAGGATGAGGTGGTGCTTCTAGCGCTGCGCCCTGATCGTCGCGATGGCCATGCGGGCCAGCGCGTCGGCGCGTTCGTTCTCGGGATGGCCGCTATGGCCCTTCACCCAGTGCCATTCGACCTGATGGGCGGCACGAGCCGCGTCGAGGCGCTGCCATAGTTCGACGTTCTTCACCGGCTTCTTGTCCGACGTCCGCCAGCCGTTCTTCTTCCAGCCGTGGATCCACTTGGTGACGCCATCCTTCACGTAGGTGCTGTCGGTGAAGAGGCGGACATGGCAGGGCCGCTTCAGCGCCTCGAGGCCCTGGATCGCCGCCATGAGTTCCATGCGGTTGTTGGTGGTGGCGCGATCTCCGCCGGACAGTTCGCGTTCCTTCTCGCCCATGCGCAGGATGGTGCCCCAGCCGCCCGGGCCGGGGTTTCCACTGCAGGCGCCGTCGGTGAAGATCTCGACCTTTGCGGGTTCGTTCACAAGCCGTAATCCGAAAGAGAGGTGACGCCGCGGTGGAAGCGCAGCTTGGCGAGATATTCCTGCGGGTCCTTGCGCTTCACCAGCGCGTTGGGCGGCGTGTGCACCCAGTCGTAGAGCCGGGTCAGCAGGAACCGCAGCGCCGCGCCGCGCGCGAGCAGGGGCAGCGCCCGCTTCTCGTCGACGCTGAGTTTACGCACGCGCTCGTAGCCCTGAAGCAGGGCGCGCGCCTTGGTGGCGTTGAAGGAATTGTCGATCTCGAAGCACCAGGCGTTGAGGCAGATCGCGACGTCGTAGGCCAGCAGGTCGTTGCAGGCGAAGTAGAAGTCGATCAGGCCCGAGAGCCTGTCCTGCAGGAAGAAGACATTGTCGTTGAACAGGTCGGCATGGATCACCCCGGCCGGCAGGTCGCGCGGCCAGTTGGCCTCGAAGAACTCGATCTCGGCGCCCAGCTCGCGGTCGAGCGGCGCATCGATCTCGCGGCGGCAGCCCTCCCAGAGCGGGCGCCAGCCCGCCACCGAGAGCGCGTTGGGCCGGCTGAGCGCAAAGTCCTGGCCGGCGAGGTGCAGGCTGGCCAGCGCTTCGCCGACCGGTGCGCAATGGCCGACCGTCGTGCGCCTTGGCCACATGCCGTGCAGGAAGCTGGTGATTGCCGCCGGCTTGCCGGCCAGCGACCGCAGGGCATTGCCGTCGCGGCCATGGATCGGCTGCGGGCAGGTGATGCCGCGTGCCGCGAGATGATCCATCAGGCCGAGAAAGAAGGGGAGATCCCGGGGATCGACGCGCTTCTCGTAAAGCGTGACGATGTACTGGCCCTTCGTCGTGGTGAGCAGGTAGTTGGAATTCTCGACGCCCTCGGCGATCCCCTTGAAGGATTCGGCCCGGCCGATGTCGTATTCGGCGAGAAAGGCTTCGAGCTCGGTGTCGCCGACTTCCGTGTAGACCGCCACGTCAGGCCACCAGCGTGCGCGGCAGCTTGAACACGACGCTTTCCTCGGTCGTGCGCACTTCCTCGACGGTGACGTCGTAGCGCGCGCGGCAGGCCTCGATCAGCTCGTCGACCAGCAGTTCGGGCGCCGAGGCGCCGGCCGTAATGCCGAGCCGGCGGGCCACGCCCAGCCACGCCCAGTCCATGTCGGCGGCGCGCTGGACCAGCCGCGATTTCGCGCAGCCGTAGTTGGCCGCGACCTCGACCAGGCGCATCGAGTTCGACGAGTTGGGCGCACCGATCACCACCAGCGCGTCGCAGCGTCCGGCGATCGCCTTGACCGCCGCCTGGCGGTTGGTCGTCGCGTAGCAGATATCTTCCATCTTCGGTCCCTGGATCGCCGGGAAGCGCCGGCGCAGCACCGCGACGATCCCGGTCGTGTCGTCGACCGACAGGGTCGTCTGCGTGGCGTAGGCCAGGTTCTGCGGGTCGGGCACCTCGACCGTCTCGGCCTGCGCCGCATCCTCGACCAGGATCACCGCGCCGTCGGGCAGCTGGCCCATCGTGCCGATCACCTCGGGATGGCCGGCATGACCGATCAGCACGACGGTGCGTCCCGACTCGCTGTGACGCTCGGCTTCGCGATGGACCTTGGAGACCAGCGGACAGGTCGCATCGACATAGAGCAGGTTGCGCCGGCCGGCCTCTGCCGGCACTGATTTCGGCACGCCATGCGCGGAAAAGACGACGGGACGGTCGTCGGGCACCTCGTCGAGTTCGTCGACGAAGATCGCGCCCTGTGCCTCCAGGTTCTCGACCACGAAGCGATTGTGCACGATCTCGTGCCGCACATAGACCGGCCGGCCGTAGCGCTTCAGGGCACGCTCGACGATCTGGATGGCACGGTCGACGCCGGCGCAGAAGCCGCGCGGACTGGCGAGCAGGATCGTGAGCGGCTTCTTCTGGGTGACCATGAAAATTCGTTCGATACTATGCCGACCCGTTCGCTTGCGGGCCTGCGGACCATTGCCTAGAGTCCGCGCGGTACGGATTGGCGCGGCACCGTAACAAAGCCGCCGCAACGGGGAAAGCAACATGACCGAGCCGGTTGTCGCGGCCAGGGCGCCTTCGAAGGTCGCTCTCGAGGCGGGCAAGGACTACTGGTGGTGCGCCTGTGGCTTGAGCAAGGCCCAGCCGTTCTGCGACGGCAGTCACAAGGGCTCGAGCCTCGCCCCCATGAAGTACTCGGTCGAGAAAGCCGGCGACTACTGGCTCTGCGACTGCAAGCACAGTTCCAAGAAACCGCTTTGCGACGGCTCACACAAGACTCTGGCATGACCCTCAGTATGATGATTCTCCGGGCAGCGCCTGTTGCGCTGGCGCTTGTTCTTTCCGCCTGCGGCGGCGGCTCCAATGAATCGGCGGATGCCTACTGTCCGTCGCCGTTCACGGTCCAGGATGCCGGCCGGCTGACCCATTTCAGGGCCGGGCCGGGCCGCGATCCGCGCGACGTCGAGTACGAGGCGGTTCTGACCGGTGCCGGCACGAAGTGCTCGCTGCGCCGCAATCAGATGGACGTGACCCTGGTCATGCGCGTCGCGGTCACGGCCGGACCCTCGGCCATCGCCGGCCAGACGCGCGTGCCCTACTTCGTTCGTGTGATCGGCGCCTCGGGCCAGGTCATCCAGGGCCAGGATTTCACCGCCGACTTCAAACTGTCGAACGCCAGCCCGCGCGGCCAGTCGCAGGAGGAGCTCAACCTCACCCTGCCGTTCAGCCAGATTTCGGAACTGGGCAGCTACCGAATCGCCGTCGGCCTCAAGCCGTCTCAGGAAGAACTCGAGTACAACAGGCGGATGGGCCAGCGCTGATGAGCGCCTATGCCGACAGGCTGGACGCATTGGTCGCCGAGGCGGCCGATCGCTGTACAGGCTGCGGCAAGTGCTTCGAGGCCTGTCCCACGGCGCGCGAAAGCGGGCTCGATGCGGGGGAGGCCGTGCCGCGCATCGGCGAACTTCTCTCGCTCACGCGCGAGGGCGGGGCCGCGGCGCCGTTGCTCGACCAGTGGCTCGGTGCCTGCGACGGCAGCGCCCAGTGCAGCGCCGCCTGTCCCGAGGGCATCAACGTCCGCCAATGGGTGACCATCGCCAAGATGAAGTCGCTGCAGTCGGTCAGGCCGGTGCAGGAAGGCGCGGCCAACGCGGCCAATCGCTTCCGCAACATGGCGCAGGCCGTGCGCCTGCTCGCCAGCATGCAGCTCCCGTCCGAGACGCTGAAGAAGATCCTGGCGCCGGCCGAGCGGCGCACCGCCGACGTGCTGTTCTATACCGGCTGCAACGTGCTGCGCACGCCGCACATCGTGCTGAACGTCATGGACATCCTCGACGCGCTGGAGCTCGACTTCGACGTGGTCGGCGGCACCGCCCATTGCTGCGGCGTCTACCAGTTCCAGGAAGCCGATCTGCCGACCTACGAGCGCATGGGCCACCGCACCTTCCAGCGCTTCGGCCAGTCGGGTGCGTCCAAGGTGCTGACCTGGTGCCCGACCTGCACCAAGAACTTCGACGAGCTGGAGAAGGACGTCGAGGAGCCGTCGTTCGATCTCGGCCATGTCAGCGAGTTCCTTGCCGCCAACCTCGATTCGCTGAAGGCGCGCTTCGAGGCGGACCAGCCGAAGCGCCGCGTCGTGATCCACGAGCATCAGGGCATCGGCGCCACGGTCGAGAGCATCCGCACCCTGCTCCGCGCCGTGCCCAACCTCGAACTGGTCGAGTTGCCGCAGGATTCCGGCTTCTCCTATGCCTGCGGCGGCCAGGCCGCGAAGTTCAAGGCGCGCGAGCAGGCGATCCATCGCGATCTGGTCATGGGCGCGGTCGATGCCGGCGCCGACACGATCGTCACCATGTATCACTCCTGCCATCGCGCGCTCTCCGGCGCCGAGGCGATCTATCCCTCGCTTCGGGTGGTGAACTTCACCGACGTGCTGGCCGAGGCGCTGGGCCGCGGCGGCCATCCCGACTACTACCAGCTCTACAAGCGCGGCGGCGCGATGGACGAGGCCGTGACGGCCGCGCGCGGCTTCCTCGAAAACAACGGCGTGCGCATCGACGAGAACGCCGTGAAGTCTCTCACCGCCGACATCTTCAACGAGACCGGCGTCGGCGGCCCGCGCGAGGCCTTCGCCGAAGCCTTCGGCGCACTGGCCCGCGAAGACTGAATTCAGGCCTGTCGTCCTGAGCGCAGCGAAGGACCTGATGGAGCGATCAGCGGACTCCGTGGCGGGCGCGAGATCCTTCGCTTCGCTCAGGATGACGAGGATCGAGTAAGGAACCGCAGTGACCGACGTCTGGCTCTTCTCCTACGGCACGCTGCAGCAGGAAGACGTGCAGCTCGCGACCTTCGGCCGGCGGCTCGAAGGTCGTGCCGATGCCCTGCCGGGCTATGCAACGTCGCTGCTCGAGATCCGCGACGCCGAGGTCGTGAAGACCAGCGGCAAGACGCACCACCTCATCGCGCTGCCGTCCGGCCGTGCCGAAGACGAAGTGCCGGGCGTGGTGCTGCGGATCACCGCCGCCGAGATTGCCGCCGCCGACACCTACGAAGTGTCGGACTACAAGCGCGTCGCCGTGCGCCTGAAGTCCGGCCTCGAAGCCTTCGTCTACGTCGCCGCCTGATACGCCGGTTTAGCGGTCGGGGACGGTCAGCACCGCCCACGCTGCATCGGCAAAGAACCTCACATGATCGGAGAGGGGGCCTTCGAAGCGGCCATAGACCTTGTAGGTCGCGGGCTGCATGACGGTGCCGATGGCGGAGGCGGCCGCGAGGTCGGGGTCTCGCGACGGGATCTCGCCGGCCGCCATGGCGCTCACGATGACCTCGCGCAAGACATCGACGGGATTGGGCGTGCCGTCGGGGACCAGTGCCAGGAACAGGTGCTGGGTGAGCAGGTGGTAGGCGAACAGGGACCAGTCCCGGTCTGCCCATTCGCAGTAGCAGCGGACGATGGCCTCGATCTTGTCCCGCAGGCCCGGGACGGGCCGCTGTGCCTCGGCCAATGCCTCGGCCAGCGCGCGGTGGTGGCCGAGGAAGATGTCGAGGGCGAGCTGCTCCTTGCTGGGGAAGTAGCGGTAGATCGTGCCCTCGGCGATCGACGCCGCCATGGCGATCTCGCGGGTCGTGGTTTCCGCGACGCCGCGCGCCACGAACAAGGTGAGGGCCGCGCGCTCTACGCGGGCTTTGGTCTCTTCGGCTTTGCCCATGTCCCGCATCCTATGAGGGAGCGCTCACTCGGAAAAGGGGGGCCCTCGCTTTCCGTCGACAGCCAGCGCCAGTCGATCACGCAGTCGGGTCCAACAGCCCGTAGTGCTGCATCGGTGTGAAGCTCGGAGAATTCGCCGAACGAGCTGCGGATGAACATGCCAGCCTCCATGAGTGAGTGAGCACTCATAAATTATATGAGTGATCGCTCACTTTCAAGAGGGGCGTTCTCTTTTCCCGCGATTTCAGGATGGTGCGCGCCTTTGTGCGTGGACGCCGAAGAGGGCCCTGCCTATGGTCCGTCCACCCAGACGATCCCTGTGGGAGAGCCCATCCGCGAGGATGGCGCCGAAGGAGCAACCGGCCCCGGAAACTCTCAGGCAAACGGACCGCAGGAGGATGGGTCTCTGGAAAGCGGCGCGCGCCCCATTCGGCGCACGCCCACCGACGAAGTAAGCCGGCCCTCTCAGAGAGGCTCCCGGCGAATCTTTCAGGTCTCCGGACAGAGGGGGTCGCGAACGGCGCAGTCCTTGCGTCGTGAAGGCGCGACTCCGGTCGCGTTCAACGCGACTTCGACGGAGACTCTTTTGACCGAACCCACCGCCGGCCCCCTGAAGCGCACGCCGCTTTACGATCTTCATCGCGAGCTGGGCGCGCGCCTGGTGCCCTTCGCCGGTTACGAGATGCCGGTCCAGTATCCGACCGGCATCCTGGTCGAGCACACGCATACCCGCACCGCCTGCGGCCTGTTCGACGTCTCGCACATGGGCCAGGTGCGGCTCACCGCGAAGCCCGGCCACAGTGCTGCAAAGGCGATGGAGACGCTGGTGCCGGGCGACATCGCGGGCCTGCAGCTGGGCCAGCAGCGCTACACCCAGTTCACCAACGACGCCGGCGGCATCCTCGACGATCTGATGGTGACCAACGCGGGCGATCACCTGCTGGTGGTCATCAATGCGGCCTGCAAGGACGCCGATCTCGCGCACATGCAGAAGCATCTGTCGGCGACCTGCGAGGTCGAGCCGATGTTCTCGCGCGGGCTTCTCGCACTGCAGGGACCGCAGGCGTCGGCGGTGCTGTCGCGGCTGGTGCCGCAGGTCGCCAGCATGAAGTTCATGACCGGCGCCTATGTCGAGATCGACGGCGCGCGCTGCTACGTCACGCGCTCGGGCTACACCGGCGGCGACGGCTACGAGATCTCGACCCCGGCCGAGCAGACCGACGCCATCGCGCGCAAGCTGCTCAGCCATCCCGAGGTCAAGCCGATCGGCCTCGGCGCCCGTGATTCGCTCAGGCTCGAGGCCGGGCTCTGCCTCTACGGCCACGACATCGACACGACCACCACGCCGGTCGAGGCGGTGCTGCTGTGGAGCGTCGGCAAGGAGCGTCGCGTGCAAGGCGGCTTCCCCGGCGCCGCGGTCGTCCAGAAGCAGATCGCCGAAGGCTCGACGCGCAAGCGGGTCGGCCTGCTGCCGGAAGGCAAGGCGATCGCGCGCGAGGGCGCGGAGATCGTGATCGACGGCAAGACCGTCGGCATCGTCACGTCGGGCGGCTTCTCGCCCACTATGGGGCGCGCCATCGCCATGGGCTACGTCGAGCGCAGCCAGTCAGCCAACGGAACCAAGGTCGATCTGATGGTGCGCGGCAAGCCCGTGCCGGCCGAGATCGTGCCCATGCCTTTCGTCAAACACGCCTACTACCGCGGATAGGAGATCAAGATGGCCGAGACCAAGTACACCGAAGAGCATGAGTGGATCCGCGTCGAGGGCGATGTCGGCACCATCGGCATCACGCAGTATGCCCAGGAGCAGCTCGGCGACGTGGTGTTCGTCGACGTGCCCGCCGCGGGCCGCACGGTCGCCAAGGGCGAAGCCTGCGCCGTCGTCGAATCGGTGAAGGCCGCTTCCGACATCTACGCGCCGGCCTCCGGCGAAGTCGTCGAGAGCAATGCCGCGCTGGCCGACACGCCGGGCGACGTGAATGCCGAGCCGACGGGCAAGGGCTGGTTCTTCAAGCTGAAGCTCGCCGACAAGGGCGAACTCGACGGCCTGATGGACGAGGCCGCCTACGAAGCCTTCGTGAAGAGCCTCGGCTAGCCGACCAGACCTCATCCTGAGGAGTGCCCGCAGGGCACGTCTCGAAGGATGGGCCAGGGACAAGGTGCTCGTTCCCATCCTTCGAGACGCATCGCTGCGCGATGCTCCTCAGGATGAGGACATTACTCAAGGAGCAAGAGCCTGATGCGTTATCTCCCTCTCACCGACGCCGACCGCCGCGAGATGCTGAGCGTGATCGGCGCCAAGTCGGTCGACGAGCTGTTCCGGGACGTGCCGGCGTCGGCGCGGCTGGCAGCCAAGGTCGGCGGCCTGCCCGATCACCAGGGCGAGCTCGAGGTCGAGCGCGCCTTCCAGGGCTTCGCCGCCAAGAACTTGTCGCCCGCCGCGGCGCCGTTCTTCATCGGCGCCGGGGCCTATCGCCATCACGTGCCGGCGACCGTCGACTACATGATCCAGCGCGGCGAGTTCCTGACCTCGTACACGCCGTATCAGCCCGAGATCACGCAGGGCACGCTGCAGTACCTGTTCGAGTTCCAGACCCAGGTCACCCTGCTCACCGGCATGGAAGTCGCCAACGCCTCGATGTACGACGGCTCGACCGGCACGACCGAGGCGGTGCTGATGGCCAACCGGGTCACGCGCCGCCACAAGGCGCTGATCTCGGGCGGGCTGCATCCGCAGTATCGCAGCATCATCGAGACCACGGCCAAGTGGGAAGGCTTCACCGCGAACTTCTCCAAGACGGACGCCGAGGGCCTCGAGGACCTGATCGCCTCGGTCGATCGCGACACGTCCTGCGTGGTCGTGCAGAACCCCAGCTTCTTCGGCCATGTGCGCGACTTCACCAAGCTCGCGGAAGCCTGCCACGCCGCCGGCGCGCTGCTGATCGTCGTGGTGACGGAAGTCGTCTCGCTGGGGCTGCTGATGCCGCCGGGCGAGATGGGCGCCGACATCGTGGTCTGCGAAGGCCAGTCGATCGGCAACGGGCTCGGCTTCGGCGGTCCCTATGTCGGTCTGTTCGCCACCCGCGACAAGTACATGCGCCAGATGCCGGGTCGTCTCGTCGGCGAGACCGTCGACGCCGACGGCAAGCGCGGCTTCGTTCTCACCCTCTCGACGCGCGAGCAGCACATCCGCCGCGAGAAGGCGACCTCCAACATCTGCACCAACGCCGGCCTCTGCGCGCTGGCCTTCACGGTGCATCTCACCTTGCTGGGCGAGGCGGGCTTCACGCGGCTGGCCGAACTCAACCATGCCAAGGCCTCGCAGCTTGCCGACAGGATCGCGGCCCTGCCCGGCGTCTCGGTGCTGAACGACAGCTTCTTCAACGAATTCACCGTGAAGCTGCCCAAGCCCGCGGCCGAAGTGGTCGAAGCCCTGGCCGCCAAGCGCATCCTGGGCGGCCTGCCGGTGTCGCGCCTGATTCCCAACGATCCCTCGGTCGCCAACCTGCTGCTGCTGGCGGCGACCGAAACGGCGACCGACGCGGGCATGGACCCGCTGATCGCCGGCCTGAAGGAGGTGCTGTGATGGTACAGTCGCTCGACCGCAGCCAGGGACGTGCTGGCAGTGTCTCCGCCGGTTCCGTCAACACGCACGGCACCTATACCGGCAACCGCGCGCTTCAGATCGAGGAGCCGCTGATCTTCGAGATGGGCCAGGCCGGACGCTGCGGCGTCGACCTGCCCGAGCCTCCCAAGGTCAAGGAACGTCTGAACGGCCTGCGCCGCAAGGGTGAGATCGGCCTGCCCGGTCTTTCCGAGCCGCAGGTGGTTCAGCACTTCACGCGGCTCAGCCAGAAGAACTACGCCATCGACATGGGCGTCTACCCGCTGGGCTCGTGCACCATGAAGCACAATCCCCGCATCAACGAGAAGGTCGCGCGCCTGGCCGGCATCGGCGATCTCCATCCGCTGCAGCCGGTCTCGACCGTGCAGGGCGCGCTGGAGCTGATCGACGGGTTGGCGCACTGGCTCAAGACCCTCACCGGCATGCCGGCCGTGGCGATGTCGCCGGCCGCCGGCGCGCATGGCGAGATGTGCGGCATGATGGCGATCGCCGCGGCCCTCGAGGCCAAGGGCGAGCGCGCCCAGCGCCGGACCGTGCTGGCGCCCGAATCGGCGCACGGCACCAACCCCGCGACGGCGGCGGCTCTGGGCTTCGTCGTGAAGCCGATCCCGGCCAACGATCGCGGCCGCGTCGACCTCGCCGCGCTGAAGGCGGCGCTGGGTCCCGACGTGGCGGCGATCATGCTGACCAACCCCAACACCTGCGGCCTGTTCGAGAGCGAGATCGTCGAGATCTCCAAGGCCGTGCACGAGGCCGGCGCCTACTTCTACTGCGATGGCGCCAACTTCAACGCCATCGTCGGCCGCGTGCGGCCGGGCGATCTCGGCATCGACTGCATGCACATCAACCTGCACAAGACCTTCTCGACGCCGCATGGCGGCGGCGGGCCGGGCGCAGGCCCCGTTGTGCTGTCGGCGGCGCTGGCGCCTTACGCACCCTATCCCTGGATCGTGAAGGACGGCGACACCTGGCGCGTCGCCGAGGACGGCGGCGCCCTCAAGGCTCTTGGGGTGGACGGCCTGCCGCTCGGCCGCCTCAAGGCGTTCCATGGCCAGATGGGCATGTTCACGCGCGCGCTGGCCTACATCATGAGCCATGGCGCCGACGGTCTCCGGCAGGTCGCCGAGGATGCGGTCCTCAACGCCAACTATGTGATGGCGGCCCTCAAGGACGTGATGAGCCCGGCCTTCGAAGGACCGTGCATGCACGAGGCGCTGTTCGACGACAGCTTCCTCAAGGACACGGGCGTGAGCACGCTCGATTTCGCCAAGGCGATGATCGACGAGGGCTATCACCCAATGACCATGTACTTCCCGCTGGTGGTGCATGGCGCGATGCTGATCGAGCCGACCGAGAGCGTGGCCAAGGAAGACCTCGACCAGTTCATCGGCGCGCTGCGCTCGCTCACCGCGAAGGCCAAGACCGGCACCGCGGCCGAGGACTTCAAGGCGGCACCGCTCTACGCGCCGCGCCGCCGTCTCGACGAGACGCTGGCCGCGCGCAAGCCGGTGCTGCGCTGGAAGCCGTCGAACAACCCGCCGGGCGGCGACCCGCTGAAGCAGGCGGCGGAGTAATTCAGCTCGAACGCTTCCCCTTTGCGGATGCCGCAAAGGGGAAGTGCCCTCGTCTTGCGAGGGCGGATGGGGTCAAGGGCGCCTCAAAGTCTATGACCCCTCCGTCGGCGTAAGACGCCGCCACCTCCCCATTTGAATGGGGAGGCCAACTGAACGAATTTGGCCAAAGAAAAAGCCCCCGCCTTGCGGCGGGGGCACCAGGTTGCCCGCTCTTGTTTTTTGCGGGCGATCCCTATTTTCGAAAAGTCAGTGCAGACGGCGGGGCAGTTCGGTGATGGCCTCGTCGATCATCGCCTGGGTGCGGCCGGTGCCGACCTGCTCCTTGAGCAGGGTGCGCGTGGCGGCGAGCGCCACGTCGACGGCCATGTTGCGCACTTCCCGGGAGGCCTGAGCCTCCGCCTGGGCGATGCGGTCCTTGGCCTGCTGCTCGCGGCGGGCGATCAGCGCTTCGCGCTCCTCGGCGGCGTGCTGCGTGAGGCGCACGGCCTCCTGCTTGGCCTGCGCCACGATCTCCTGGGCGAGCTTGGCCGAGTCGGCGAGGTTCTTCTGAGCGTCGTCCCGCGACTTCTGCGCCTCGTTGCGGAGCTTCTCGGCTTCGCCGAGCGTGCGCGCGATGAGGGCGGTGCGGTCGTCGAGGAGCTTGGTCAGCCCCTTGACGATCTGCTTGCCGGCAATCGCCAGGAAGATGACGAAGGAAACGGCAACCCAGAACGTCGGATCGGAGAACAAGCCTCCGCCGCCGCCGTGTGCATCGGCTGCCCATGCGGTACCGATCATGGCTTGCCTGCCTTTGCTGCTTCGTCGACGACACGGGCGACCTGCGCGGGATCGGCAGATCCCACCAGCTTGCCCAGTACCGCCGTGGCGATTTCCGTCGACATGCTGCCGAGGCCCGCGAGGGTCTGCGTGCGCTGCTCGCCGATCCGCTTCTCGGCGGCGACGATCTCCGCACCCAGCCGGTCGCTGATTTCGTGCAGCTTGGCCGAGGTCTGGGCCGCAGCGGCCTCCGAGGCCTCGCGGATCAGGCCGGAAGCCTGGCCGCGCGCTTCGGCGAGCGCTTTTTCCTGCTCCACACCCGCGGCACGGGCCGCATCGTTGGCCTTCTGGGCGGCGTCGAGATCTGCCTGGATCTTATGCTCGCGGCTTTCGATCGTCGCGCCGATCTTCGGCAGGACGGCCTTGGCCATGAGGAAATAGAGAACGGCAAAACAGACCACCAACCAGAAGATCTGGGTGGGGAACCTCGTGAGGTCGAACTGCGGCATGCCGGCCGCCTGCGCGGCAAACGGCAGCCCGATCAGGGCTGCCGCGGCGACCGAAGTCCGGAGTGCCTGAACGGGCACGATCGAACTCAGGCGAAGAGGGCGATCAGCGCGACGATCAGCGCGAACAGCGCGATGGCCTCGGTGACGGCGAAGCCGATCCAGATGTTGGCGCCGATTTCGGCCTTCGAGGCCGGGTTGCGCGACAGAGCCGTGATGTAGCTCGCCCAGACGTTGCCCACGCCGATGCCGGCGCCGATCATGCCGATGGCGGCGAGGCCTGCACCGATGAACTTGGCGGCTGAAGCGTCCATTTCTATCTCCTGTTTTCTCTTGGCTTTGACGTGATGGATCGATGGATACGGGCGCGGCGACTAGTGCAGATGCAGCGCGTCGTTCAGGTAGATGCAGCAGAGGATCGTGAAGATGTAGGCCTGCAGCAGCGCCACCAGCAGCTCGAGCGCGGTGATCGCCACCAGCACGACGAGGGGGACGACACCGAAGATGCCGAGCGCCACGACGAAGCCGGCCAGCACCTTCAGCAGCACGTGACCGACGGTCATGTTGGCGAACAGTCGGACCGACAGGCTGATCGGGCGGCTGAGATAAGACACCAGCTCGATCGGGATCAGGATCGGCGCGGTGAACAGCGGCGCGCCATGCGGGAAGAACAGGGAGAAGAAGTGCAGGCCGTGCTTGAACAGGCCGATCAGCGTCACACCGAGGAAGACGACCATCGCCATGAAGAAGGTGACGGCGATCTGGGACGTGAAGGTGTAGCCGTAGGGCAGCATCCCGAGGATGTTGCCGAACAGCGTGAAGATGAAGAGCGTGAAGATGAACGGGAAGAATTTCTTGCCGCCGCTGCCGACATTGTCCCGGATCATGTTGGCGATGAACTCGTAGAAGAGTTCCGACATCGCCTGGATGCGGCCCGGGATCATCGCGCCCTTGCCCGCGCCCGCGAGCAGCAGGCCCGACGAGAGGACCACTGCGCCCATCATGAAGACGGCGGAGTTGGTGACGGCGATGTGATGGCCACCGATGGTGAACAGCGGGGCGGTTAGGTCCTGGATAGCAAACTGCTCGAGCGGGCTGGCCACGTTACTCTATCCCCAATTCAGCTCTTCTTCTCATCCTGGGCTGCTTTGCTGCGCCGCTCTTCAGCCTGCGCAACCCGGTAGACGTTCATGAACGCCGCACCGCATCCCAGTATGAACCCCACGATCAGCAGCCAGGGCTTTGTACCCAACCACTGATCAGCCATCAGGCCCAGAAAGGCCCCCGCAACGACGCCCGCCACCAGTTCGACTGCGATCCGCATGCCGACGCCCAGCTTTTCGCCTCCGGCGCCGCCTGTTGCGGGTCTCGACGACTGGCCCGTTCCCTTCTGGTAAGCCTGTCGCACGCCTTTGAGGCGCCGATCCAGCTCGTCAGGGGTCGATTTCCGATCGTCCTCAGCCATAACCGGATGCTCCGCTCCGGGCTTTCCACCGCCACCCCACCAACACGATGCGGTCACAATGAAAAACGCGCCGGAACCTATGGGCAGGCCCGCGGGGTGTCAAGCGTACGCGACGATGTGACAACGCCCTGAAACGCAAGCGTTCCGCCGTTCTACCGCTTCAGGACGGAGAACCGGGCGTCGCCGTCGCGCTCGACCTGCGGGACGAGGTCGACCTCCCAGTCCAGGTACTGCCGCATGGCCGCCTCGACATCCTCCTTGAAGTCGTAGGGGCGGTACCAGACGTCGGTCGGCGGGTCGGCCATCCGGACATGGCCCGTCTCGATATCGAGCCCGGCCTCACGCCAGGCCTTCATTCCGCCTGTCAGAACGGCAACGGGCAGATCCGGCGTCAGATCGGCGATTTCGGCGGCTGCGAGGGCGCCGAGCTCGGCGTCGGGCGCCACCACGACGGTCCGGAGCGCGTCGGCCTGCCTGGCCCGCGTTTCCGGCAGGGTGCGCGCAAGATTGGCGCGAACGGCAAACCAGGCGCCCGGCACGTGGCCGTCGCGATATTTCAGGCTGGTATCGAGGTCGATGACAAGGGTCGTGGCCAGGGCCTTCTGCAGCTCGGCCGCCGTCACGGAGGCGACCTCCGGCACGGCGAAGCCCGCCGGGTAGCGCGGCTCGGCGTCGGTCGTGAGCTCGGCGGCCGTCGGCGCATGGTCGAGGATGTAGGTCTCCTTCCAGCCCATCTGCAGCAGCCAGTGCGCCGTCATGGTGGCGCGCACGCCGTCATTGTCGTGCAGCACGATCGTGGCATTGCGCGCCCCGACATACTGGTCGGTGGCCTGCACGAGCTGGCCGCCGGCGGCATGACGGAAGCCCGGGAGATGGCCCTTTGCGTATTCGGCGGGGTCGCGCACGTCGAGGCGATAGAGCGGGCCGGCTTTCTTCTCCAGCGCCGCGAGGCCTTGCCGGTCGATCTTCCGGATGCCCATTTTCCCGGCGATTTCCGCCGCGGCGGCCTGTGCGAACTTGGCGGCCTCCGGTCCCTGCGGGCCGAAGCTCCTGGTCTCGCCACGCGCCACCTTGAGGCCGGCCAGATGCCAGCCCATGGTGCCGTTCTTCAGCGCCATCACCTTGTTGGGCAGGCCGGCGTTGATCAGCGACTGGGCGCCGATGATCGAGCGCGTGCGGCCGGCGCAGTTGACCACGACCAGCGTCTCGGGCCGGGTCACGAAGTCCTTCACGCGATAGACAAGCTCGGCGCCGGGGCAGTCGATGCCGCCGGGAATCGACATGTTGGTGAATTCCGGCAGCGGCCGCGAATCCAGGATCACCATGTCGGCCTTGTCGTCGATCATCTTCTGGACGTCGGTGGCGTCGATGCGCGGCGTATCGTTACCGTGCTCGACGATCTCGCCGAACGCCTTGCTCGGCACGTTGACGCCGGTGAAGACCTCGAAACCCGCGTCGCGCCAGGCTTTCAGGCCGCCGGCCATGACCGCGAGATTGGTGTAGCCAAGCTTGGAAAGCTGGGCCGCGGCGCGGTTGGCACGACCGGCCTGGCCCTCTTCGCCGTCATCCATCAGCACGATGCGCGTGTGCGGATCGGGCAGCAGGGCGAGCGCCCGCGGCTCGAGGCGGGAGAGGGGGAGCGGCGTCGCGAACAGCGGATGGCCCTGGGTCGAGAACTCGCCTTCCTCGCGTACGTCGAAGAACGCGAAGACTTCGCCTGACTTCAGCATCGCCTTGACCTGCTGCACCGTGAGCAGCGGCGTCAGGATCTTCGGCCTGGCCATGAACCGCTTGGCGGTGCCGGTCTTCAGGTCGACGGTCTGGCGGCCGGGCAGATGCTCGAGGCTCAACCCGTAGAAATGCAGATGCAGCGCATTGCCCGAATCGACGGGCGTCTCGATGTGGTGGAAGTCGTCGGGCAGGAAGGCGATCACGTCGCCGCGCTTCAGCGTCTTTTCCTTCGACGGCGCCTCGCGCAGCTGCACCACACCTTCCTGTGCCCCATTGTCGAGGCGTTCGTAGACCACGTTGCGCTCGGCGCCGTGGACGCCGGCGATGATGGCCCAGGTCGTGTGATTGTGCGGCGGGACCTTCTTGCCGGGCCCGCCGGCCGAGGCATAGAGGGCGAAACGATGGTCGGGATCCTCGCTGAGGCGGTAGATGCCGCCCTCGGCGCCCAGCGGGAACTCGTCCTGCGGAAAGAGGTCGGCGCGGCTGGCCAGCGACGACAGAAGCCCGCCGATCTTCTCCAGGCTGGCGTAGGTCACGCCGTCCTTCTCGATGGTGCGGGCCTCGTCGATCAGGCGCCGCACGGCCGCGGTACGCTCTTGATGCAGGTTCATTCGGTCCTCCGTTCCGGACAGTATAGCCGCACCCACCCTGCTCGCCGCACCCTTGTCGTATGGGCCGGAGTCAAACTACGGTGGGCCATGCGAACGACCGTTTCCGTCCTTCTGATCGGGGCGGCTGCCCTGATGGCGGCCTCCGCCTCGGCCCAGACCGCCAAGAAGCCCGTGCAGACACAGGCGACCAAGCCCGTGGCGACCAAGGCCGCCACCGCCCGGCCGGCGGCGCGGCCTGGCGGACGCCCGGCGCCGCGCGCCGCGGTCTATGTGCCGCCGCCGCCCGTCCTCGAACTCGACGAGCGCGCGGTCGTGGCCGACCTGCCGACCGTCCTGGATAATGAGACGCGCGACCGCTACCGCCGCATCTTCCAGGCGCAGCAGGCCGGTGCCTGGGCGCAGGCGGATGACGAGATTCGCCAGCTCTCGGACAAGACACTGATGGGATATGTCGGCGCCCAGCGCCTGCTGAGCCCCAGCTATCCCGCCCGCTACGAGCAGCTTGCCGCCTGGCTGCAGGACTACAACGACAATCCCGACGCGCCCGCGATCTACCGGCTGGCGCTGGCGCGCCGTCCGGCGGGCGGCGCGGAGCTGACACCGGCCACCTTCGTCGGCTTCACGCAGGGCTCGCCCAACTTCGCGGCTGCCCGCACCGTGAACGGCGCCGATGGCGGCCGCGCGGCCGAGCTGCGCGGCCGCCTGCAGACCATGGCCGACGATGGCGGATTCAACGCCGCTTTCGTCCTGCTCGATCGCAAGTCGTCGACCGAGATTCTCGGCCCCCAGGAAGTCGAACTGTGGCGCGGCCGCTTGCGCACCCGCCAGCTCGAAGCCGATCCGCAGCGCGGCATGCATATCCCCGTCGAGGCCAGCATGCCGCCCGACGCCAACTGGACGGCCGCCATGACGGCCTTCACCCGCGGCGACATGGCCGAAGCCGCGCGCCGCTTCGAGCTGGTGGCTGATGCCTCGCCCGACCGGGCCTCGTCGTGGACCCTGTCCGCCGGTTCGTTCTGGGCCGCCCGCGCCAACCTGCTGGCCGGCAATCCGCAGAAGTATGCGCCCTATCTCAAGCGGGCGGCGCTGCATGGCAGCACCTTCTACGGGCTCGTCGCGCAAAAGGCGCTGGGCATGCAGATCCAGCCCGATTTCGAGCTGCCGGCGCTCGACCGGCGCCGCACCGACCTGTTGCGCAACGACCGCGCAGCGCGGCGGGCGCTGGCCCTGCTGCAGCTCGGCGCCACGACGGCGGCCGAGCGCGAGTTGTTCGCCGCGTCGATCGACAACGATCCGCGCTACGTCGAGGCGGTGATGGCGCTGGCGCAGAAGGCGCAGCTGCCCGCGCTCGCGGTCCGCGTCGGCAATGCCAACTGGGACCAGCGCCACAACATCAAGGGCTATGACAGCGGCATGTATCCGATTCCGCCGTGGCAGCCGTCCAGCGGTGCGATCGTCGACCGCGCGCTGGTCTATGCCTTCATGCGCCAGGAATCGGCGTTCAATCCCAAGGCGCGTTCCGTGGTCGGCGCCATGGGGCTGATGCAGCTCATGCCGGCGACGGCCCGCGCGGTCTCGGCGCGCTATGCGCCGGAAACGGCAGGCGCCAACCCGTGGGATCCCTCCGTCAACATGTCGCTCGGCGAGGCCTATATCTCGATGCTGCTGAACGAGACCGACGGCAATCTCGTGCGCACGACCGCCGGCTACAATGGCGGGCCGGGCAACGTGATGCGCTGGGACAATTCGCTGAACGCTTCGCAGGATCCGCTGCTCTACATTGCGCTGATCCCGCTCCACGAGACCCGCGACTTCGTGCAGCGTGTGCTGACCAACTACTGGATCTATCAGATTCGTCTCGGGCAGCCGACGCCGTCGCTGGATCAGATCGCCTCGCACGACTGGCCCCGTTACACACCGCAGGATGGAACCCGCTGAGCATGTTGCCGCTTTCAGGTGTACGCGTCGTCGAATTCTGTCAGGTCCTGGCAGGTCCCTACTGCGGAATGCTGCTGGCCGATCTCGGCGCGGAGGTGATCAAGGTCGAGCCGCCGGAAGGCGACATGATGCGCCAGTGGCCGCCGATCACAGAAGGCTCCAAGGGGGGCTACAGCGAGAACTTCGCCTCGATCAATCGCAACAAGCGCTCGGTCGTGCTCGATCTCAAGGATCCGGCGCAGAAGCAGGCGGCGCGCCAGCTCATCCTGTCGGCCGACGTCGTGCTGGAGAACAACCGGCCGGGCGTGATGGATCGGCTGGGCCTGGGCTACGAGTCCTTCCGGGCCGAGAAGCCCGGCCTCGTCTACTGCTCGATCTCGGCCTTCGGCCAGAGCGGCCCGCGCTCGAGCGAGGGCGGCTTCGACGTCACCGTGCAGGCAATGAGCGGCATCATGAGCGTGACGGGCGAGCCCGACGGCGCGCCGGTGAAATGCGGCGTGCCGGTCTCCGACGTGGGTACCGGCCTCTATGCGGCGCTGACCGTCGTGTCGACCCTGCGACGGGTCGCCGGCGGCGGACCGGGCGCGCATATCGACGCCTCGATGCTGGGCTGCAGCCTCGGCATGGCCGCGCTGCAGACCAGCGAGTTCTTCGGCACCGGGCGCGATCCGAAGAAGCTGGGCTCGGCCCATCCGCGCAACGCGCCCTACCAGGCCTTCAAGGCGGCGGACGGACACTTCGTGATCGCCGCCGGCAACAACAAGCTGTGGGAAGCCGTCACCAAGGTCGTCGGTCGCCCCGACCTTCTTGCCGACCAGCGCTTTGCCACGACGCAGTCGCGCGCCGCCAATCAGGTGGCGCTCAAGGATCTGCTGGAAGTCGAGTTCGCCAAGCAGGGCGTCGATCACTGGCTGGCGGCGTTCGAGAAGGCCGGCGTCCCGCAGGGGCGCATCAATACCTACAGCCAGATCCTCGCCGACCCGCAGGTTCAGCACATGGGCTGGATCGAGGAGATGGAGCTTCCCTCGGGCGTGAAGACCAAGACCTTCGGCAGCCCGGTCCGGATCTCCGCCACCGACATCTCGAAGCGGCGCGATCCGCCGGCACTCGGTGCCGACACCGAGACGATCTTCGGAACCACCTTCCAGCGAAAGGCTGCGGAATGAGCATCGATCGCCTGCGTCGCTTCATCGGCGACATGACCTCCCTGACCGGCGGCGCCTGGCAGGACAAGGACGAGAACGCGATCGTCGACGTGGGCGCGAAGCTCCTGGGCGAGCTGGTGAAGCACGACGACTGGCTTCCCGAACAGGCGGCCAAGGTGCCGGCGCACGGTTATGCGCAGAACCTGCTGTGGTGCGATCCGTTCGAACGCTTCTGCGTCGTGAGCTTCGTCTGGGCGCCCCGGGCCAACACGCCGGTGCACGATCACGAGATGTGGGGCCTGGTCGGCATGCTGCGTGGCTCGGAAACTTCGCTCGCCTTCACGCGCCATGCCGAAACCGGCGTGCTGGTGCCGGGCGAACTCACCAAGCTCGAGCCCGGCGAGGTCGAGGTGCTGGTGCCGGCGCCGCGCAATCCCAAGGGCGACATCCATCAGGTCACCAACGCGCTCGACGATCGCGGTTCGATCAGCATCCATGTCTATGGCGGCAATATCGGCGCGGTGCGTCGTCACACCTACGACGTCAAGACGGGCCAGCCCAACCTCTTCGTGTCGGGCTATACCAACCGCGAGCAGCCCAACATCTGGGACCGTTCGGCCGAGGTGCGCGCCGCTTCCTGAGGTTCGCGTACCGGCACGACTCCCTTGACCAGCGGCGGGCCCGGCAAGCACTGTCACCCGCTCTGAAAAACAGGGAAGGAAGACAGATGAACCGTAGAACCGTGCTCAAGGGCGGCACCGCCCTCGCGGCCATGACGGTCGCCGCCCCGGCGATCGCTCAGTCGAGCAAGTGGCCGGCCCGCGAGATCTCGCTGATCAATCCCAATGCGCCGGGCGCCTCGACCGACCTCACGGCCCGCATCATCGCGCAGGCGCTCGAGAAGCGGCTGAATGCGACCGTCATCGTGAAGAACGTGGTCGGCGGCGCCGGCGCGCTGGGCCCGACGACGCTCGCCCAGTCGACGCCCGACGGCCACACGATCGGCCTGGTGGCGATCTCGAGCCACGTCGCCATCCCCAACATGATGAAAGTGGCCTACGAGCCGTGGACGGCGTTCGACATCATCGGCCAGGTCGCGGCGCTGCGCTACGGCATCGGCGCGCGTGCCGACGGTCCCATCAAGTCGATCGAGGATCTCGTCAATCAGGGCAAGCAGAAGCAGCTCACCTACAGCTCCAACAACGTCACCAACGTGGTGGCGATGTTCCAGCTTGCCAAGCTGACCGGCGCCAAGTTCCGCTGGGTCGTCTTCCCGGGCGGCGTCGAATCGGTGACGGCGGCGATCGGCGGCCATGTCGACGCGGTCATCCAGACCGTCGCCGAGATGCGGCCGCAGATCGAGGCCGGCAAGCTGCGCTTCCTCGCCTCGGCGGCCGAGGCACGCTGGCCCGACTATCCCGACGTGAAGACCCTGCGTGAGCTTGGCTACGACGCGGTCAGCAACGGGCCGTTCGGTTACGCCTTCCCCAAGGGCGTCGATCCGGCCATCCAGGAGCGCATGGGCAAGGCGCTGGCCGACGTCATGAAAGACGAGTCCGTGACCAGCCAGATCGCCAAGCTCGGCATCCAGCCGGTCTATCGCGACGGCAAGGCATACGGCGCGTTGCTGAAGAAGATCGAGACGGAACTCGTCCCGATCCTCAAGGAAACCGGCATGGCCAAGAAGGCATGATCAGGTTGGGCGGCACGCGGATCGCCACGCTCGGCCTCTTGGCCGCGGCGCTGGTCGGCCTGTGGAAGGCGCTGGAGCTGGACAGCTGGGGCTTCGACGGCCCCGGCCCCGGCTTCTTCCCGCAGCTCATGGCCGGCATCTGCGTGGCGCTCGCCCTCGTCGTCCTGGCCTTCCCGGGCCAGGCCGGCGAAACCGAGGGCGGCGACACCGACGACGTCGAGGCGACGCAGGAGTCGAACCGCACCTTCGCCATCTACATCGCCGCCTTCGCCGTGTTCGCGCTCGGCGCAACCTATGCGGGCTTCGCCGTCACGGTCATGGCGGTGACGGTCGTCATCATGCGCTTTGCCGAACGGCGGCCGTGGCCTGCCTCGATCGGCTACGGCATCGCCTGCGCCGCCGTCGGTCTGGTCTGCTTCGGCTGGCTGCTGCGCGTCGATCTGCCGGAAGGGCCGATCGAGCGCACCTTCTACACCTACGTTCGCTGAGGCCCGCCGCATGGAAGCGCTGCTGGGTGGCTTCGCCACCACGCTGACCCTCGACAACCTGTTCTACTGCTTCGTCGGCGCGTTCCTCGGCACCGTCGTCGGCATCCTGCCGGGACTGGGCCCGCTCACCACCATCGCCATCCTGCTGCCGATCACCTTCAAGATGGACGTGACCTCGGCCATCATCATGCTGTCGGGCATCTATTACGGCGTGGCCTATGGCGGCACAGTGACGTCGGTGCTGATGCGCATCCCGGGCGAGGCCTCCTCGGTCGTGACCTGCCTCGACGGCTACGAGATGGCGCGCAAGGGCCGCGCCGGGGCGGCGCTGGGCATCGCCGGCATCGGCTCGTTCTTCGCCGGCACGGTCGGCGTCATCGGCATCACCTTCCTGTCGCCGCCGCTCGCCGAGCTGGTCATCAGGTTCGGCCCGGCCGAATACGCCATGCTGATGCTCGCGGGCCTCACCATGGTCACCTACATGTCGAGCGGCTCGCTGCCGCGCGCGCTGCTGATGGCGGCCTTCGGCCTGCTGCTCGGCACCATCGGCAGCGATCCCCTCAACATGACGCCGCGGCTCACCTTCGGCGTCCTGGCGCTGGGCGACGGCATCAATCTCGTGCCCTTGGCGATCGGCCTGTTCGGCCTGTCCGAAGTGCTGTTCATGGCGCGCCAGAAGCCCGAGGACATGAAGGTCCTGCCGCCGCCCTCGCACCTGCTGGGCTTCATGCCCTCGCGCGAGGAGGCACGCCGGTCGGTCGGTCCGGTCGCCCGCGGCACCGTCATGGGCTTCCTGGTCGGCCTGCTGCCCGGCGGCGGCGCGGTGCTGGCCTCGTTCCTGTCCTACGGCATGGAGCGCAAGCTCTCGAAGAATCCCGAGGAGTTCGGCAAGGGCGCCGTCGAGGGGCTTGCCGGACCGGAAGCAGCCAACAATGCCGGCACCGCCGGCGCCTTCGTGCCGCTGCTCTGCATGGGCATTCCCGCCAACGCGGTCACCGCGCTGCTGCTGGGCGCCTTCATCATCCATGGCGTCACGCCGGGGCCGACCATCCTGGAGCGCCAGCCCGAGATCTTCTGGGGCGTCGTGGCCAGCATGTATATCGGCAACATCATGTTGCTGATCCTGAACCTGCCGCTGATCGGCCTGTTCGTGCGCATCCTCGACATTCCGCGCGCCTACCTCACGCCGATGATCCTCGCGGTCTGCCTGATCGGCGTCTATTCGTCGAACGGCAATCCGGCCGACGTGGTGATCGCCGTGATCTTCGGATTCATCGGCTACGGCCTGCGCCGCCACGGCTTCGATCTCGGCATCGTCATCCTGGCCTATGTACTGGGGCCCATCTTCGAGCGCTCGGTGCGCCAGTCCCTGGCGATCTCCGACGGCGACCCGATGATCTTCCTGCACAGCTACCTGTCGGCGGGCTTCGCCATCGTGGCGGTCGTGCTGATGGTCGCGGGGCTGTGGCCGAAACGGAAGAAGGCGGCCGGTTAGGGCCGCCTTCGAATTCTTATCCATTCTGCGCCGTGCGGGTCGGCGCTGTTTACAGCGCCTTGCTCGCGCTTGATGACAAGCGCTGCCGCCCGCGCATCCTCACAAACTCTGACGCGCAGCGTCAGTGTTTGTGCGGATGGGGATGCGTCGGATCTACCCAGTAGACTTCCTCGACCTTCTCGGCCGGGGTGATGTCGATGTTGATCGCCACGGCCTCGTTGTCGGAACGCACGAGCACGCATTCCAGCGGCTCGGTCTCAGAGGCATTGATCTCCTGGTGCGGCACGTAGGGCGGCACGTAGATGAAGTCGCCGGGACCGGCCTCCGCGACGAACTGGAGCTCGTCGCCCCAGCGCATGCGGGCGCGGCCCTTCACGACGTAGATCACGCTCTCCAGGTGCCCGTGATGATGGGCGCCGGTCTTGGCGTGGGCATGGATGGTCACCGTGCCGGCCCACAGCTTCTGGGCGCCGACGCGGGCGAAATTGATCGCCGCGGCCCGGTTCATGCCCGGGGTCTGGGCGGTGTTGGTGTCGAGCGATCCGGCGGGGATGACCCGCACGCCGTCATGCTTCCAGTCGGTGGGGCCGGTCATGTTGTCTCCGAGCTTTGCGAACTTCCGGGTGGCAATCACTAGATTGCGGCTGTGGAGAGTCAATGGAATGTCCTGATGGCTTTACGGCCGTACGAGGAAAAATCCTTCGGCGGTGTCTGTCGGATCTGCGATGGCGAACATCGAAGGATGTCGAGTCCTGGGGTATAGTGAACGCATGAACCGCATCGACGAGACCAAGCCCTTCAAGCCGGTGAACATCGCCGTTCTCACGGTTTCCGACACGCGCACGCTCGAGACCGACAAGTCGGGCGACACGCTGGTCGAGCGCATCGCGCGCGACGGCCATGTCCTGGCCGACCGCGCCATCGTCACCGACGACGTGGCGCTCATCCGGGCGCAGGTGCAGAAGTGGATCGACGATCCAAGCATCGAGGTGGTGATCTCGACCGGCGGCACCGGCGTCACCGGCCGCGATGTCACGCCCGAGGCGCTGGAGGCGCTGTTCGAGAAGAAGATCGACGGGTTCGGCGAGACCTTCCGCTGGATCAGCTTCCAGAAGATCGGCACCTCGACCATGCAGAGCCGCGCCACGGCGGGCGTCGCCAATGCCACCTACATCTTCGCCTTGCCGGGCTCGACCGGCGCCTGCAAGGACGGCTGGGACGACATCCTGCGTCAGCAGCTCGACATCCGCTTCCGCCCCTGCAACTTCGCCGAGCTGATGCCGCGCCTCAACGAAGGCAAGATGCCACGCAGTGGCTGACATACGAATTCCCCTCATCCTGAGGAGCGCCGCGAAGCGGCGCGTCTCGAAGGATGGGCAACAGGCAAGGTGCGCGTTCCCACCCTTCGAGACGGCCCTTCGGGCCTCCTC
>NCHQ01000011.1 GCA_002281855.1 Rhodospirillales bacterium 24-66-33
GAGCTTCGACGCCCCTGGGTGAGTCGGTCTACCCGCCGCCACCGCGCCGGCTAGTCTAGCCGATCCGGCAGACGCCGACTTACAAGGGTGAGGTTATTGTCGTTGGAATGACCGATGGATCAGGCCCGCCGGCTCGCGGCGTTCCAGTACTGCTCCAGATTCGAGATCAGCGCCGGGCTGAAATGGCAGTAGGCCTGCTCGCGCGCGTAGAGCGCGGCGTAGCGGCGGAACGTGTCGAGCGGCTCGACGCCGAGCCGCAGCGCGCGGCGGTTGCCGATGGCGCCGACCGCGCCGGAGCCGGTCAGGCGGTCGATGACGCGCCCGATGGTGGCGTCGATCTCCTCCGGCGCCACGACCTCGTCGCAGATCATGCGGCCGACCTCGGAATCGCACTCGATGCGGCGCTCGTACATGATCGCCTGGCGCGCGAGCCGGTCGCCCACGAAGCGTGACAGGCGCAGGTTCGCCATCGCCGGGATGATGCCTTCCTTGCGCGCCGGCAGGGTCATGTACGCGTCGCGGCCGGCGATGTTGAAGTCGGAGGCCAGCAGGATCTGGCAGCCGCCGCCGATGGCGAAGGTCTCGACCGCCGAGATCCAGAGCTTCTCGATCGAATCGCCCGCCACCTCGTCCGGTGGCACGTCCGGTCGGGCGAGGCCGCGGAACATCTTGTTCACGAACCCCATGTCGCGGATCAGGAACCACAGGAACGGGATCTTGCCGTAGTAGAGGTGGGTGAGGTTGATGCCGGCATTGTAGACGCGGCGGCCGGCATACTTGCCCTCGGGCACCACGTCGCCGCGCAGCACGGCGACCTCGCTCTGCCGGTCGAGGATGCAGACGTCGGCGCCGATCTCGGTCGCGGCCTGGGTGGCGTTGTCTTCCGAATTGAGGAAGCGGCGGTTCGACAGCAGCAGCACCGCCGCCTTGCCTTGGCGCTCCACCTTGGCGCAGCCGAGATCGAGGCCGCCGTCGCGCTGGAACTTCGCCAGCGCGTCCGCCGATTCCTCACGGGGCAAAAGCATCGCGTGGCAGAGGTGCAGGCCGCACTCGGGATCGGCGAGGAACTGGTTGCAGAGGATGCCCTGGTCGATCTCCACCCCGTCCTTCTCGGACTGGCGCAGCTCGGCTTCGGCCGCGACCTCGGCTTGCGTCGGCGCGAGGCCGGGCACGAGGGCGGCGGCGTCGTAGACCAGCCGCTCGATGCGCACGAACCTGGCGCGGTTGTCGGTCAGCCGGTCGTAGAGCGTGCGGGCGTGACGGCGCAGGAAGGCGAAGCGGGCCTCGCGCGCGGCCTGTTTGAGAGACTCGGCGGCATCATAGGCGGCAGCATCGCGGTTCGGCTTGGCGGGCAGGCGGGAGAGACGGTCCGCGCTGTCGCGCCAATAGACGGAGAAGGCAGCCGTGTCGGCCGCGAAGTCGCCGCTGGCCGCGACCGGCGCCATGCCATCCATCACGACGTTCCTGCCCGAAAAATTATGGAGCGGGCGACGGGATTCGAACCCGCGACCTACGGCTTGGGAAGCCGACGCTCTACCCCTGAGCTACACCCGCATTGGCTCCATTCTAGCCCGCCGTTGCGCCCGAGGTCCAATCGTGTATCTCAAGAACATGCTCGATGAAGTCCTCACCCCCGAAGAGCGCGCCGTCGTGGCGCGCGCCAAGACGTTCGCCGAAGAACAGGTCGCGCCCAACGCCGCCCGCTGGGAATGGGAGCGCCGCTATCCGCTCGAAACCATCAAGGCGGCCTGCGCCCTCGGCCTCAACACGATCGAACTGGCGAAGAAGCACGGCGGGCAGGGCCTGTCCTTCTCCTGCAAGCTGCGCGCCTTCGAGGAGATCGCGCGGCACGACTTCGCCTTCGCCTTTGCGCTGATCAACCATCACAATGCCTGTGCGCGCTTCGCCCGCGACGGCCAGCCGGCCCAGGTCGCGCGCCTGCTGCCGCGCATGCTGACCGGCGACCTCATCGGTTGCGCGGGCCTCAGCGAGCCCGGCGTCGGCAGCGACTTCGGCGGCCTCGAAATGGAAGCCGTGCGCGTCGAGGGCGGCTGGAAGGTCAACGGCGCCAAGGCCTGGATCACCAATGCCGCCGTGGCGGGCCTTTCCGTTGCCTATGCGCAGACGGACAGGTCGCAGGGCTATCGCGGCATCATCTGCCTCGCCATCGAGGCGGAGCGGCCGGGCTTTCATCGCGAGGCGCCGTTCGAGCTGCATGGCGGCCACGCGATCGGCGTCGGCGGCTTCCGGCTGGTCGACTATTTCGCGCCCGACGAGGCGGTGCTGCATCCGCCGGGCAAGGCGTTCAAGGCGGCGCTGGCCGGCATCAACGGCGCCCGCGCCTACGTGGGGGCCATGTGCTGCGGCATGCTGCAGGCCTCGCTGGAAACGGCGGTGCGCTACACCCAGCAGCGCCGGACCTTCGGCCAGCCGGTGATCGAGCATCAGGGCGTGCGCTGGAAGCTGGTCGACGCGGCGACCGATCTCGAGGCCGCCCGGCTGCTCTGCTATCGCGCGGCGCGCCTGATCGACGAGGGCGCCGACGCCGTGCTGCCGGCCGCCTATGCCAAGAAGTTTGCGACCGACATGGCCGTGCAGCGCATCGCCGACTGCATCCAGGCGATGGGCGCCAATGGTCTGCGCGCCGACTATCCGCTGGCCCGCCATCTCGCGGGCGCCAAGATCGCTGCCTATACCGACGGCTCGATCGAGATGATGAACGAGCGCATCGGCGCGGGGCTGGCTTCGGTGTTCGGGACGCCGGCTTAGGACAAGAGACGACGATCATCGGAGCGCGCCACTCCAGTTGCGCTCATGCCTGCCTGCCGACGAAGCTTGAGCGCCACTGGAGTGGCGCGCTCCAATGAGGCTCGTTAAGCGTTGTGGGCGCGCTTCAGCGCTTGGTCGAGATCGTCGAACAGGTCGCTGCTCTCCTCGACGCCGACCGACAGCCGCAACAGGTCGGGCGGGCAGGGTGTGCCCGGGCCCTCGATGCTGGCGCGATGCTCGATCAAGCTCTCGACGCCGCCCAGCGAGGTGGCGCGCTTCCACAATTCGACGCGCGCCGCCGTGGCGATGGCCGCGCGCTCGCCGCCCTTCACCCGGACCGACAGCATGCCGCCGAAGCCGCCCTTCATCTGCTTTGCCGCCACCGCGTGGCCGGCGAAGGAGGGCAGGCCGGGATAGAGGACCTGTTCCACCATCGGATGCTCGGCGAGCTTTTCCGCCAGGCTCTGGGCCGAGGTGCACGCCCAGGCGACGCGCGGGAAGAGGGTGCGCATGCCTCGCATCAGCAGCCACGCCTCGGTCTGGCCGAGAATGGTTCCGAGTTGCGCGCGGATGGTCCGCAGCTTCGCCCAGTGCGCATCATCGCGCGCGCCGGTGAGCGCGCCGGCGATGATGTCGGAATGCCCGTTGAGGTACTTGGTCGCCGAGTGCATGACGATGTCGGCGCCGTGCTCGATCGGCCGCGTCAGCACCGGCGTGGCGACCGTCGAATCGACCCCCAGCAGGGCGCCGGCCTTGTGAGCGATCTCCGCGATGGCGGCGATGTCGGACACGCTCCAGGTCGGGTTGGCCGGCGTCTCGATCCAGACGAGCTTGGTGAGCCCGGGCTTCACCGCGGCCGCCACCTGATCGGTCTTGTCGCTGTCGACGAAATCGACCTTGAGGCCCCAATGCGTGGCGAAGGTCATCAGCCAGTTGCGCAGCGCCCAGTACATGACTTTCGAGGCCACCACATGGTCACCGGGCGAGAGGGCGAGGAAGCAGGCGCTGGCGGCGCTCATGCCGGAGGAGAAGATCAGCGATTTCGCCCCGCCTTCCAGCGCCGTGAGCGTTGCCTCGGCCTGGTCGAACGTGGGATTATCGGCGCGCCCATAGATGCGGCCGGAACTGTATCCGTTGTCCTCGTCTCGCAGATAAGTGCTGGCCATGTGGATCGGTGGCACGACCGCCCGGGTGACCGGGTCGATCCATCCCATCGCCTGGGCGGCGAGGGAGGCGGGAGCAAATTTCTTCTCGGACATCGGGGCACCGTCGGCTTACACAAATCTTACGTCGATCGCGCCCTTATAGCGCATCGCAGCACTTGAAATGACGATGCAGTAGTAGCTTCATATATAGTGATTTGCTTGCGTCATCTTCAGGATCGGCACGGTTGCCGACGAGACGGCAAACACTCGCTGGGGAGTCAGGAATGGACGGTCAGACCCTGCACACGAAGCAGCTTCACACGGCCGGTCGCGGTGACCGCGTCGCCCGCACGCGCGAATCGATCGTGGCCTCGGCCCTGGCCCTCGCCGCGGCCGGGCAGGTCGCGCCGATCGTGCGCGACATCGCCCAGATGGCCGGCGTCTCCGCCCGCACCGTGTTCCAGCACTTCGCCGACACCGCCGAACTCTACGTCGCCGTCCTCGGCCGCGTGCTGGCCGCCCTGGTCGGGGAAGCGCCTGAGCTCGCCTCTGCCGGGCCGATGGAGCAGCGCGTGTCCAGCCTGATCAACCAGTGCGCCGACCGCTACGAGCAACTCCGCCCGATGTGGACCTTCGTCGAGACGCTGCAGCGCCGCTCGCCGGAAGCGGCCGATATGATCGCGCAGATCTACAGCGCCAACACCGCACACCTCTCGCAGGCCTTCGGTGCCGAACTGGGCGCGCTGCCGGCGGAATCGCGGCAGCGGACCCTGACGGCCCTCGCCCTGGCCATTGCGCCGGAAAGCTGGGTGGTGCTGCGCCAGCGCCTCGGCCTTTCGGTCGACCAGGCGCGGGAAGAACTCGGCTTCGTGGTGCAGTCGGTCTTCACGACCGAGGCCGCGCGCCGCTAGCCGCCCGAGGTTCCTGCGCCGCTGGCGGCGGCGTGGGCCAACCTTTCCAGCGCGCGGTCGCTGAGACCGAGTTCGCCCAGATGGGCGACCGTATTCAGCACGTAGTCGAGGCTGGTGCCGGTGACGCCCCGGCCCTGGCGGATCAGGCGCAGCGCCTCCGTTTCCGGCAGCTTCCCGGCGAACTGCCGGTGGGAGCGATCGGCGAGATAGACCAGGGACGGCACGATCCGCCCATCGTCGAGCCGGATCGGCCGAACCGTCTCCACGTAAACGCCGTCATTGTCGATCTCGCGATGGACGAGATAGCGCCGCACCTCGTCGTAGGCGGCGTCGGGCAGCCGGTGCGCCAGGCCGCGGCAGGAGCCGCCCGGCAGCAGGCCGAGCATGAGCCCTGGCCTCTCGGGCGTGCCGCGATAGTGTTCCGAGTAGATGCAGAAGGCGCGGTGCCAGCCCTGAAGTCGCGCCGCCTGCGTCTCCGGCGTGGCGAAGCCCGGGTTCCACATCAGCGAGCCGTAGCCGAAGACCCAAAGGGGCCCGGTCGAACATGTTCCTGTGAGCGTGCTCAATCCCAGAGTCCTTCGGTCTCGAGTTGACCCACTCACCTCATCCTGAGGAGCACGCCGAAGGCGTGCGTCTCGAAGGATGGGCATCAGACGCGGTGCTCGTGCCCACCCTTCGAGACGCTCACCGCGTTCGCTCCTCAGGTGAGGTCTTTTGTTGAGGTGCTATCCCTCGATCAGTCGCCCGGAGAGGCTCTAGGCCTGGTTGAGGTGGATCAGGGCGCGGCGGATCTCGCGCGTGCGCGTGAACAGGTCGAACAGCTTGTCGCCCTCGCCCCAGCGGATGGCGCGCTGCAGGTAGAAGAGGTCCTCCTGGAAGCGCTGGAGGACTTCGAGGACGGCCTCGCGGTTGTTCATGAACACGTCGCGCCACATGGTGGGATCGGAGGCGGCGATGCGCGTGAAGTCGCGGAAGCCGCCGGCGGCGAACTTCAGGATCTCGCTGTTGAGGTGACCGCCGAGATCGTCGGCCGTCCCCACGATCGTGTAGGCGATCAGGTGCGGCAGATGCGAGGTGATGGCCAGGATACGGTCATGGTCCTTGGGGTCGATGCGCTCGACCTGGCTGCCGAGACCCTTCCAGAAGGCTTCGAGCCGGGCGACGGCGGCTTCGTCGCTGTCGGGCAGCGGCGTCACGATGCACCAGCGGCCCTGGAACAGATCGAGCAGCGCGGCTTCGGGGCCGGAATTCTCGGTGCCGGCGACCGGATGGGCCGGCACGAAATGCACGCCCTTGGGGATGTGCGGCGCCATGTCGGCGATCACGGTCTGCTTCACCGAGCCTACGTCCGAAACGATGCAGCCCGGCTTCAGGCTCGACGCGATGGCCTGGGTCGCCGGCCCGCAGGCGCCGACCGGCGTGCAGACGATCACCAGGTCGGCATCCCGGCAGGCTTCCGCGAGATCGGTGCCGCAATGATCGGCAAGCTTCAGCTTGTTGGCCAGGGCCGCCGTCTCGGGGCTGCGCGTTGCCGCCACGATCGTCTTGGCCAGGCCGCGCTTGCGGGCCTCCAGCGCGATCGAGCCGCCGATCAGGCCGATGCCGATCAGCGCGATCTTGTCGAACAGGGGTTCGGTCATTTCGCGGCCACGAAGCGGGCCAGCGAAGCCTGCACCGCCTTCACCTCGGTCTCGGTTCCGACCGTGATGCGCAGGTGCTCGGGCAGGCCGTAGCCCGCCACGAGGCGCGGGATCAGACCGTCGTTCATCAGCCACTCATTGGCTGCGACGGCGCGTTCCTTCGAGCCGAAGCCGACCAGCACGAAGTTGCCGACGCTGGGCACCGGCTCGAGGCCGAGCTTCGCGAGCTCGGCGCTGAGCCACGGCAGCCAGATGTCGTTGTTGGTGCGGCTGGCGTCGGTGTGGGAAATGTCCTCGAGCGCCGCGATGCCCGCGATCTGTGCCGGGAGGTTGACGTTGAACGGCTGGCGCAGCCGGCTCATGACATCGACGATTCCCGCCGGCCCGTACATCCAGCCGAGACGCAGCCCGCCCAGGCCGTAGATCTTCGAGAAGGTGCGGGTCATCACCACGTTCTCGGCCTGGTCGACCAACTCGACGCCCGATTCGTAGTCGTTGCGGCTGACATACTCGGCATAGGCCGCGTCGATGATCAGCAGAACGTTCTTCGGCAGGCCGGCATGCAGGCGGCGCACATCGTCCTTGGTGACGTAGGTACCGGTCGGATTGTTCGGATTGGCGAGGCAGACGATGCGCGTCCTGTCCGTCACCGCCGCCAGCATCGCGTCGATGTCGCTGCCATAGTCCTTGGCTGGCGCCGCGACCGGGGTCGCACCGACGCCCAGCGCGTTGATCGCGTACATCAGGAAGCCGTACTGGCTGTAGAGCAGCTCGTCGCCGGGGCCGCAGTAGGCGCGCACCAGCAGGTTCAGGATCTCGTCGGAGCCCGCGCCGCAGACGATGCGGGCCGGATCGAGGCCGTAGTGGCGGCCCAGCGCCTTGCGCAGCTTCGCGGTGTCGCCATCGGGATAGCGGTGCAGCTCGGAAGCCGCCTTGGCGTAGGCCGCCATCGCCTTCGGCGAGGGCCCGAGGGCGCCCTCGTTGGACGACAGCTTGGCGATCGTCTCCTTGCCGTCGATCGAGTCCTTGCCCGGCACATAGGGCGCGATCTTCATGATGCCCGGACGCGGGGTGAGCGCGCTCATGCCAGTCTCCTCCGAAAGTTCAGATCACGGTTTGGCGTCGATCGGCACGGCATAGGCGCCGATGGCGGCCGCGCAACCCTTTTCCAGTCCCAGGGCCGCTTCGAGGTCGCGCAGGCGCGGATCGTCGTCGGCAATCACGCCCGGCACCTCGACGAGATAGTGATGCACGCCGGCCACGACCTGGTCCAGCGCCGACGTGAAGCCGGGCAGGCCGGCCTTGGCGATCGCGGCGGCGATACGGTCCCGGCTCAGGCCGTTCTTCGCCTCGACCGACAGGAGGGCGCGATCCGAACCGCTCGGTTCGGCGTCGATGCGGGCCAGCACGAAGGCCGAGATTCCGCGCGCCCGGGCATTCGGCATGGTGAGGAAGGGAAGACGGGCCACGACGGTCGGCAGGGTCGTGTCCTTGCCGGCGAGCAGGGGCCACCAGGGGGCCGAATCCGTCTCGAGGGGGGCCGGCACGATGCCGATGGTCGTCGGTCCGGCGCGCACGGCGGACAGGACGCCGGCGGGCGTGTCGTGGGCGACGAACGGGATCTGGCAGCCGAAATGATCGCGGGCGAGGTCCCAGTAGCCGGGCTGGTCGTCCGGCCGGCAGATGGCGATCTTGAGCCCGGGTGTCTGGATCAGCGTGAAGGCGCTCATCATCTCGCGCCACATGCGATAGACGGCCCCGGACGGAAACCCGCCCTCGTGGGTCGCCAGCCGCTTGCGCAGCACCTGGGCCTCGCGGCCCGGACGCAAGGCGAGGCCGCCCGCGGTCTTGGTTGCGGAGATATGCCCGACGACCTCCGCGCGACGGCGGATCAGGCCGTGCAGTTCGGTATCGATGGCGTCGATTTCCTGCCGCAAGCTGTCGAGACTGGGAGCGTCCATTAGGCCGTTTTTTCCTGTGCGCAGCGGCGATACTACGTCCGCACTGCCCGCGTAAAGGCAAACAAGCCGCAAGAGGCTTGCCTCCCGCCATCCGCGACCGTATAGAGCCTCTCCGTGGAATTTGAGCCGACCGGCTTGCGGCCACGTTAAACACCGCTAAAAGGTCGGAGTGCTCGCAAAAGCCCCCCGCCCTTCCGGTTGGGGGCTTTTTCGTTGGAGTGGGCAGTGCTCGACGACCTGACCGATGCCGAACGCAAGGCGCTCGCCCAGTGCCGCCACGCGATCCTGGGTGTGGACCGACCGTTGCGCCTCGACTGCGGCGTCGATCTCGGGCCCTACCGGGTCGCCTATCAGACCTACGGTGCGCTGAACGACGAAAAGTCCAACGCCGTCCTGGTCTGCCATCCCCTGACCTGCGACCAGTTCGTCGCCGACCGCCATCCCGTCACCGGCAAGGAGGGCTGGTGGGAGACCCTGATCGGGCCGGGCAAGATCCTCGATCCCGACCGCTACTTCATCATCTGCATCAACGTGCTCGGTCATTGCATGGGCACGACCGGCCCGCAGGCCCACGATCCGGCGACCGGCCAGCCCTGGAACCTGCGCTTTCCCGTGGTGACCATCGGCGACATGGTGCGGGCGCAGGCGGCGCTGCTCGACCATCTCGGCATTCCCGATCTCTTCTGCGTGATCGGCGGCTCGATGGGCGGCATGCAGGTGCTGGAATGGGCGGCGACCTATCCCAGGCGCGTCTTTTCGGCGGTGCCGATCGCCTGTGCCGCGCATCACTCGGCGCAGAACATCGCGTTCCACGAGGTCGGCCGCCAGGCGATCATGGCCGACCCGGAGTGGAAGGGCGGCGACTATCGCCTGCACCAGACCAACCCGGCGCGCGGCCTCGCCGTGGCCCGCATGACCGCGCACATCACCTACCTCTCGGAACAGGCCCTGCAGCGCAAGTTCGGCCGCTCCTTGCAGAACCGCGACGCGCTCGGCTTCGGCTTCGATGCCGACTTCCAGGTGGAAAGCTACCTGCGCCACCAGGGTTCGACCTTCGTGGATCGCTTCGATGCCAACAGCTATCTCTACATCACGCGGGCGATGGACTATTTCGATCTCGCGGGCGCGCATGGCGGCGTGCTGGCCAATGCCTTCAAGGGCACGGCCACGCGCTTCTGCCTGATGTCCTTTACCAGCGACTGGCTGTTCCCGACGCGCGAAAGCCGCGCGGTCGTGCATGCGCTCAACGCCGCCGCCGCCAACGTGTCGTTCGTCGAGGTCGACAGCGACAAGGGCCACGACGCCTTCCTGCTCGACGAGCCCGAGATGTTCCGCACCCTCTCGGGTTTCCTGAAGGGCGCCGCGACGGCCCGCGGCCTCCGGAGTGCCAGCTGATGAACGCACCGATCCGCGTCGACCTGCAACTCATCGCCGACATGGTCGAGCCGGGCACCCGCGCGCTCGACGTCGGCTGCGGTGACGGGGCGCTGCTGGCCCATCTCATGAACGCCAAGAGGGTCGATGCGCGCGGCATGGAACTCAGCCAGGCCGGTGTGAACGCCTGCGTGGCCAACGGCCTGTCGGTCATTCAGGGCGATGCCGATGCCGACCTGCGCGACTATCCCGACGACGCCTTCGACTATGTCATCCTGAGCCAGACGCTGCAGGCCACGCGCGAGCCGCGCCGGGTGCTCGAGCAGATGCTGCGTGTCGGCAAGCGCGCGATCGTGTCCTTTCCCAACTTCGCGCATTGGCAGGTCAGGCTGCGGCTGGTGTTCGGCGGCCGCATGCCCGAAACCGCGTCGCTGCCCCACAAGTGGTACGACACGCCCAACATCCATCTCTGCAGCATCGACGATTTCCGCGCGCTCTGCCGCACCATGGGCGTGCGCATCGAGCGCGGCATCGTGCTCAACAGCAAGAGCCGCCGTATCAGCCTGCCGCCGCTGCTCGCGAACCTGATCGGCGAGCAGGCGGTGTTCATGCTGAGGCGCGACTAACCGTCGACGATCGTTGCCGAGACCGCGAGATCGCGGCCGAGAAAGGCACGGTCGCGCGGTCCCTCCGGGCCATGAGCGACGCTGAAGCGTCCCGGCCAGTCGAGGCGCTCGGCACCCCATGCGGAGGCGCTCGACAGGGATGACCAGGGGGCATCGGCTGCGAGGCGATAGAGCAGGCCGCCGGGGCCCATGCCCGGATGGACGAGCAGCTGAATGTCGAACGGCGCGTCGGCCGTGACCGCAGGCCCCAGCCAGTAATGCGGGCTGCGGCCGGGCTCCGGTTCCAGGATTACCGTCAATCGCTGCTCATATCCTCTAAGGCCGATCCAGAGTGGCGCGCGGACGCCGGGGCGGAAGGCCGAAAGAAACGTCTGGGCAGTGCTCGTTCCCGTCGGCGCGGCGTGACCGGTGAAGTGGAGGGCGGCGATCCGGCCATTGGAGATTCCGGCTTCGCCCAAGGCCCGCCACTGGCCGACCGGCGGCGCGGCCAGCGGCCACGACAGCCGCTCGCGGATACGGCCATCGGCATCGAACACCTGATAGCGCAGGCCCTGCTCATCGAGCGCGGCCTGGACCGCGTGCAGGTACTCGATGCCCTCGGGCATGCGGTGGGCGGTGCCGGCGCCCGCCGTGCAGATCTGCAGCACCCCGCGATGGACCTGCACGTCGAACGCCAGGATGTGGCCGCACAGATAGGCAAGCACGCCGTTTTCGCTCAGGACGTTCCAGAAGGCGGTCGCGTGCTCGGGGCCGACATCGCGCTGATAGGCGCCGGCGAATCCGTTGACCGGATGAACCGGATGATGGCCTGCGACGATCTTGTGGCGGGCATCGGCGTGCTGTTGCAACACGTCGCGGAGCCAATCCGTCTCGACATGACCTTCGCCGCCAAGGCCGGTCCACAGCGTATGGACGAAGACCATCAGCAGGTCGCCGCGGCGCACCCAGTACGACAGGCCTTCCTGCCCGGGGGGACCATTGCGCGGCAGGTGGTCGTGCACCTCGCGGAACACGTCCTCACTCATCGTGTCGTAGGTCGCGTGGTTGCTGGTCGTATGCCACATCGGCGTCGCGCGCCGATCGAGCCAGGCCATCTCCGCGTCGAGCCAATGCCGCCATTGTCCGCGGAGCGCCTCGGCATCGGCCGTGTAGCCCGCGATCTCGTCGCCCAGAAACAGGATGAATTCGGGCGAGGGCGCGAGGCACCGGACGGAAGCGTTGATGCTGGCGAAGGTGCGTTCGTGCGGGGCGCCTGCCACGCCGGAACAGGCGTCGCCGTAGAAGACGAACTGGTGGCCCGCACCGCGCGGCATCAGCGCGGCAATGGCGCGGCTCGGCGTGGGCCTTTCATAGAAGCCCTCGATCTCGTCTTCCCTGAGTTTCACGAAGCCGTGGCGCAGGTAGAGCCGGTCCGCCTTGCTGCCCTTCAGCACTTCGAGACGCACCGGCAGGCAGGCGGCATCGGCTTCGGCCAGCAGCGCCTTCAGGATTGTCGTGCCGAGGCCGGACCCGTGCAGGCGGCGGTCGAGATAGAAAGAGTCGATGCGGATTTCCTGGTCGCTTCTGCGAAGGCCGACACAGCCGATGCGCACGCCATTCTGAAGGATCAGCCGCGTGCCCGGTTCGTCGAAATGGCCACGGAACGTGCGGCGCGATCGTTCGGGCGTGTAACGGCCCACCCGTTCGAGATGCTCCCGCATCACCTCGGTCCGCAGCACCAGCAAGGGTTCGAATTCGGCCTCGGTCGCGGGACCGAAGCACCAGAGGTCAGTCACGCGTTGCGATCCGGGCGAGGCGTGGCTTGGCAATCGCGAGCCAGTCCCTGGTGTCGAGTTCCATCGACCGGTCGAGCCGGCCGGCGTTGAAGAACAGTGTCTCGTTGGCCAGCAGGTCTTCCTCGACCACGATCGAGAGGGCGGGATTGAGCGCAAAGGGCGGGACCGCGCCCATGACGCAGCCGGTCAGCTCCTGAGCCGTGTCCGGCGAGGCGAAGCCGCACTTGCGCGCCTCGAACAGGGTGGCGACGGCGGCGAAGTCGAGCTTGCGGCTGCCCGGCAGGATGGCGAGCACATGACGCTTGCCGCCGCCGCCGCCGCGGACGTCCAGCACCATGGCCTTGGCGGCCTGGTCGGGGCGGTTGCCGCGAATGGCGCTGATGGCTTCGGACTTGCCTTCATGCGCGTGCTCGATGATGCGGAAGTTCGCCTTCGCCTCGGTGAGGAGCGTCACCAGCCGGTCGAAGACCTCCCCCGTCCTGATCTCAGCGCCCACCGATCACCTTCTCCGAGAGAATCTTCAGCGCCTCCTCGAGGCTCGGGACCTGGCCGTCGGCCGGCGCGATATGGGCGTCGACCGTGCGGCGATGGCTCTTCTCGATGACCTCCGTCATCAGCGGATCGACGCCGGTCTCGCGCAGCGTCTGCGCGACCAGTCCCATCTCTTCCCAGCGGCGATGGGCATGAACGACGTGCGTCTGCACCAGCATGGTGATGAAGCCGGCGAGCCCCATCGAATCGGCGTCGCCCAGGCAGCCCAGTACCTCGTCGAGGATGCCCTGGCGCTGCGCCGCGACCAGCGCCTCGACGCCCAGCGCCTCGATGCCTTTCACCAGCGTGCTGCGCAGCATCTTCACCGACGAGGCGCTGCCGGGCTTGGGCCCGAGCAAGGTGGCGACGAAACCGTTGGCGTTCATCCAGTCCACGGCGTCGGCGGCGTCCTCGCCCGCCACCAGCATCGGTGCCTTGATGCCCTGCTTGAAGAAGCCGCCCATGACGGCGATGTCGATGTAGCGGCCGGCACCCTTCTCGATCTCCGCGCGATCCTCGTCGGACATCCTGCCGGTGACGGTGCAGAGGTCGAGATAGTGCGCGCCGTTCTTCAGGAGCGGCGCCGCCGATCGCGCGGCCGAAAGCGCATGCTCGCCCTGAACGGCAGAGATCACGAGATCGGCTTCGCGCAGCGCCTCGGTGTAGCTGTCGCTGATCGCGACATCGAGCCCGCGCGCGACCTTGCCCAGCGCCGTGCCGCGCGGGTCCTTGTCGAGGGCCGTGTCGATGGCGATGAGGCGACGCGGGGCATTGTCGCCGGGCTTCACAGGACCGCGCCATCCGGTCTCGGTCGCAAGACCGCGTGCGATGGCCGAACCGGCTTCGCCAAAACCCAGCAGCGCGATGACGCGCGGAGCGAATGACATGTCGTTCTTTCTCTTGGGAAATCAGGAGGCGGGTTTGTCGCCGTCCTCGGTCGTGCGCGCGGCTCCCGCCACCCGCGGGGTGTCACGCGAGCTGGCGACGCGCAGCTTGGGCCGCACGGCGACGGCTTGCGGCTGGCTGCGTTCGGCGATGCCGGCAAAGAGTTGCTTGCCGGACTCGATGACGTTGACGCCGCCGAAGCGGCTGAGCCAGCGCTGGCCGAACCGCTCGAGGGTCGGGGCCATGCGCATCATGAGCCGCGACCGGGTCGGCGGCATGTAGAGCGCGCGCGTCTGACGCAGCGGCGCGAACATGTTGGCGCGCAGCAGCGCGTTGAGTTGGCCCGCCGAATAGGGATGGCCTTGATAGAAGGGCGAGCGGTCGACCTGCGACCAGAAGCCGGTGCGCGTCGGGGCGACGACGACCATGCGGCCGCCATCGGCCATCACGCGCCAGATCTCGCGCAGCATCGGGCGAAGCTGTTCGGTGCACTCGACGGCATGGACCAGCACCACGCGGTCGACCGAGCGGTCGGGCAGCGGCAGGTCGAGCTCGTCGACCAGGGTCGCGAGGTTGCGGCCTTCGCGCGGCCAGCGCGTGACGCCCTGCTGGGCGGGCATGAAGGCCAGCGTGCGGCCGGCCTCTTCCATGAAGGGACGCAGCAGCGGCTGCGCATAGCCCAGCCCCAGCACCGTCTCGCCGCGCACGTTCGGCCAGACTTCACGCAGGCGGGCGCGCAGGAGCCGCTGGGTCATCTGACCGAGCGTGCTGCCGTAGAATTCCTCAAGGTCGAGGACGTTGCTCCACATGCTCGGGACTGTAGCAGAAACCGGCGCCCGCGGACCATGGCCGGCGCAAGCCAGCTCTGCTAGCCTTGCATCATGAGCACAACGCTAGACATTGTCCGTATCCCGGTCCTGAACGACAATTACGTGTGGTTGATGCGGGAGCCGCAGAGCGGCGCCGTGGCCGTCGTCGATCCGGCCGTGGCCGGACCGGTCCTCGCGGAGGCCGAAAAGCGCCGCTGGAAGATCACTCACATTCTCAATACCCATCATCACGGCGATCACGTCGGCGGCAACCTCGAGATCAAGCAGGCGACCGGCTGCACCATCGTCGGCCTGCGCCAGGACCGCGCCCGCATCCCCGGGATCGACGTCGAGGTCGACGATGGCGACCGCTACCGGGTCGGCGAGGCCGAGGCCGAGATCTTCTTCGTGCCGGGCCACACGAGCGGCCACATCGCCTATGCCTTCCGCGACCAGAAGGCGCTGTTCTGCGGCGACACGCTTTTTGCGCTCGGCTGCGGGCGCATGTTCGAAGGCACGCCCCAGCAGTTCTGGACCTCGCTCAGCCGGCTGCGCGCGCTGCCCGACGACATGCGCGTCTATTGTGCGCATGAGTACACGCAGTCGAACGCCCGCTTTGCGCTGACGGTCGAGACGGGGAACCAGCAGCTCAAGGCGCGCTCGGCGGCGATCGATGCGGCGCGCGCCCGCGGAGAGGCCACCGTGCCGTCGCTGCTCGGCGAGGAGAAGGCCACCAACCCGTTCCTGCGCGTCGACGTGCCGGCGGTCCAGGCCGCGGTCGGTCTCGCCGGCGGCGATCCGGTCTCGGTGTTCGCCGAGGTGCGCCACCGCAAGGACGTGTTCCGCTAGGCCGCGACGCGCACGCCGTCGAAGGCCGACATTTCTTCCGGTGTCGGCGGCTGCCAGATCGTTTCGATGAAGTCGAACATCGGGCGCGTGACCTTCACGCGGAAGGTGTCGCCCTGCTGGTCGTTGCGTTGTTCCACGCGGCGCCAGCGCTCGTCGGCTTCGACATCCAGGAAGTGCAAGTGGACGCGGTTTCCGGCCGCCGCCGCCCGTTCCGCAACACGTCGGCGCTGATCGACGCGCTGAAGGCCGAGATCGAGGATCGAGGGAACGCCGGTGCGTGCGAGAGCGAGCGCCGTTGCCACGATCTGCCGCTCGCAGCGCAGCACGCGCTCCTCAATCCATGGCCAGCTCACCTGCGGGGGCGTGTCGGGCGCGAACAGCGTCACCATCCAGTCGTCGATCGACAGGTGGAGCGCGCCGAGTTGCTGGCGCAGTTTGGTCGAATAGGTGGTCTTGCCGGCGCCGGTCGAGCCGCAGACGAGATGGATCACGACAGGTCTCCCGGCTGACCGGCGGTCAGGCGTCCCAGCAGGTCGGCCAGCGTGGCGATCTCCGCCTCGGTCCAGCGATCGCGGAACAGATCGGCGGCCATGCGTTCGAGCGTCGCCCGGGCGTCGCCGACCAGCCGCTGGCCCGCCTCGGTCAGGACGACATAGGCCAGGCGGGCATCGCGTGGATCGGCTTCGCGACCGACGCAGCCCAGCTTCTCCAGCGGGCTGGTCATGCGGGTTACGCTCGAGGCGCTGACATGCAGGCGCTTGGCGAGCTCGATGCGGCTGAGCCGGTTGAGGGGCGCCCGCTCGAGGTGCATCAGCAGCAGCACCTCCTTGAGGGCAAGCCCGTGCACGGAGCCGAGCTCGCCGGCGAAGCGCTCTTCGAGTCGCGCCGTGGCGCGGAGCAGATTCAGGGTGGCGGAGAAGGAAGGGCTGGTCATCGGCGCGATATAGGCCGATATGTTTCCGAACGCAAGTATATCGGAATCAATTAGAATGTTTCAGCGCCTCACGAGGCAGAAGTAGCCGCTGAGACCTAGAGCGAGCGCCAAGGCCGCGTAGAGCGGCGCCTGCGGGACGGTGAGGAACAGCCACGGCGCGGTGAGGGGGCCGACCGCAGCGCCGAAGTCGCGCCAGGTCGAATAGCTCGCCTGGCTGGAAAGGACGGTGCCATGGCCGCGCTCGATCACCAGCACGGGGATCAGCGTGTTGAACATGCCGCGGGTCATGACGATCAGAAGCGCCCCCAGCAGCTCATGGCCTGCCGCGATCAGGATGAAGCCGCAGACCAGGAGGGCCGCATTCGCGATGGCGATGCGCCGTGCGCCGAAGCGGTCGCCGATCCAGCCGCCGAGCGGCCCCGTCGTGACCTCGACCAGCCAGCGCAACGCCAGCAGCATCGCCGTCGCCATCACCGGCGCGACCGAGGTGATCGAGTCCTTCATCAGGAAGGCAAGGGTGAGCAGGAAGACGCCATCGCCCGCGAAACCCAAGACGAAGCCCCAGACTTCCAGCCGGTGGGGAACCGGCAGCTTGAAGCCCTTCTTCGCGACGGGTTCGCGCGGCAGGCGGGGCAGGGCGATCGCGGCGACCAGCGCGATCAAGGTCAGACCGCCGTAGATCAGGAACACCGACCGGGCGCCGAGTTCGAGCACGATCCAGGCGCCGCCCACCAGCGACATCGCCTGGACGAGACCGATGGCGGCACGGCTGGCACCCACCCGTTTTCCGGCGTTGGCGCGGTCGCTGACGGCATAGGCCAGGGTCGAGAGATTGAGCGAGGCGTAGGAGATGCCCCAGAGGATGCGCGCCAGGATCTGGGCCGTTGGATCGTCGACCAGCCCGTAGATGGTCGTCGAGACGGCCGAACCGAGCGCCGCGGCGATCATCAGCGCATGCGGGCCGAGGCGCTCGCCGAGATGGGCCACCGCGGAATTGGCCAGGAGGCGGATCCAGCGGTTGAGCGACAGCAGCACGCCGACCATCGCCAGTGAGACCCCGAACTGCTCGTGGTAGAGCGGCAGCACGGCATAGAGCAGCGTGTCGCCGATCATGCAGACGGCGATCACTAGCCCCGGTAGCGCCATGCCGACCGGCGCGGCGCCGCGAGCGGCGGCCGCGGTCATGCCGTGGTCGTCACTGGGCGCGCAGCACCAGAGCCTCGCGCAGGGCGGCGGCGCACAGCGTCGTGCCGCGCCGGGCGCCGTGCAGCAGCATCGGAGAGCTGAGGAACCCGTGCAGCATGCCGCCGAACTCGACCAGGTCGGCCTGCGTGCCGTCCTGCTGCAGGCGCCAGGCATAGGCGCGGCCTTCGTCGCGCAGCGGATCGTAGCCGGCGGTGACGACGAGGGCCGGAGGCAGGCCGGCCAGCGAGGCGGCGCGCAGCGGCGAGACGCGCCAGTCGCCGCGGCTCGCTTTGTCGGGCGTGTAGTGGTCGAAGAACCACTCCATGGTGACGGCGTTCAGCCCGTAGCCGTCCTCGAAATGCCGGTAGGATTCGGTGCGCGCCACCGCGTCGGTCACCGGATAGGCGAGAAGCTGCATCCGGAGCTTCGGTCCGCCGTTGTCGCGCGCCCAGATCGACGCCGCGGCGGCGAGATTGCCGCCGGCGCTGTCGCCGCCGATGGCCAGGCGGGTTGGATCGATGCCGACCGACGCGCCGTGGGCGGCCACCCATTTCAGCGCCGCCACGACATCGTCGAAAGCGCCGGGAAAGCGCGCCTCGGGCGCCAGGCGATAGTCGACATGGAAGACCGCAATGCCGGCTTCCAGCGAGAGCTGGGCGCAGAGCACGTCGTGGCTGTCGAGATTGCCGAACACCCAGCCGCCGCCATGGGCATAGACCAGCGCCGGCAGCGCGGCGTCGACAGCGGCCGAGGCGGGGCGATAGAGGCGGACGGGCAGGTCGCCCGCCGGGCCGGGGATGGTGCGATCGATGACCTTCACGTCGGCAGGGCGCGGGCCCTGCGCACCGGGACGCAGCGAAAGATATAGATCGCGGGCGGCTTGCGGGCTCAGCGTGTTCCAGGCCGGGCGATCTGCCGCCGCCATGAGGTCGATCAGCCGCTGGGATTCCGGATCGAGAGCCATTCCACCCACTCCATTGAAAACATTCTGCGCACTCTAGCAGGCCGCGCCCCTGTTTCGTCACGAGGCGAATGGTAAGGTGTGCCATGACATTCGAACCGGACTACAGCGCACCGTCGTCGGCCAAGCCTTCCTGGTGGCGTCGAAGCTGGGATCGCGTGCGGGGATGGCGCCCGGGCCTCTCGACGGCCGTGGCATCGTCAGGCGGTCGCAAGGTCTGGGGATGGACGTGGCGCATCCTCGTCCTGCTGCTCATCCTCTACTACCCGCTCGGTGCGCTGGTGACCGAGGATATCGACGACGATCCGCAGTTCACGGCTCACAACGTCGCGCCCGGGGAAAGCAAGGCGGTGGCCACCGCGGCCGACCTCGTCACCCGCGAGGTCGACGTCCACACCTGGACGCCGATGATGCCATTTCTCACGCCGGCGGGGCTGCTCGACAACATGCCGAACTTCCAGCGCGGCATCATGTCGGCGCTGGGCCGGTTCAGCACCGAGCTGATGGACCAGCTCGGCCGCACGCGCGGTTCGAGCCAGACCGACCGCGACCTCGAGCAGGCGCGCGGCTTTCTGAACGAACAGCCCAATATCTGGCTGTGGCAGCCCAGCGTGTCGCTGCTGCCGTCCACGACCTCGGCCCAGAAGTACCGCGCCGGCCGCGACAGGCTGATCGCCTACAACAAGCGCCTGGGTTCCGGGCAGGCGGTGTTCGAGCGGCGGGCCGACAATCTGCAGGCGCTGCTCGACCGCATCGCCAGCGATCTCGGCTCGGATTCGGCGGCCATCGACCAGCATGTCATCGAGAAGGCCGGGGACCTGTTCGACGCGAGGTGCGACGACATCTTCTACTTCAACAAGGGCCGCCTTTACGTCTACTACCTGCTGCTGCGCGATCTCGGCGTGGACTTCCAGAACGTCATCCGTGACCGCGAGCTCACCACCGCCTGGAACGGCACGGTCGATACCTTCCGCATCGCCGCCCAGCTCGACCCGTGGGTCGTCTGGAACGGCTATCCCGATGCGCTGCTGATCCCCAATCACCTGCTCGCGCAGGGCTTCTATCTGCTGCGCGCGCGCACGCAGCTGCGCGAGATCACCAACATCCTGCTGAAGTAGCCTCGCGTGGAGATCTACCTCCCCATCGCCGAGCTTTCGATGAACGTGTTCCTGCTGCTGGGCCTCGGCGCCGCGGCGGGCCTTCTGTCGGGCATGTTCGGTGTCGGGGGCGGATTTCTCGCCACGCCGCTGCTGATCTTCGTCGGCATCCCGCCGGCGGTCGCCGTCGCCAGCCAGGCCAACCAGGTGGTGTCCAACTCGATCTCCTCGCTGCAGGTCCAGTGGCGGCGCGGCAATGTCGATTTCCGCATGGGTCTGGTGCTGCTGGCGGGCGGCATGCTCGGCTCGTCGGCCGGAGTCTGGCTGTTCACCTACCTGAAGCGCATCGGCCAGATCGACTTCGTGATCGCGGTGCTCTACGTCGTGATGCTGTCGGCCATCGGCCTGCTCATGCTGGCGGAGAGCCTGAGCACGTACTTCAAGCGCAAGCGCAATCCCGACGGGCCGCGCGGCAAGCTGCACAGCCACTATCTGGTGCACCGGCTGCCGCTGAAGCTGCGCTTCTACAAGTCCAAGCTCTACATCAGCGCCCTGCTGCCGCTCGGGCTGGGTTTCATCATCGGGGTGCTGTCGGCGATCCTCGGCGTGGGTGGCGGCTTCGTGCTCGTACCGGCCATGATCTATCTGCTGGGTATGCCGACGGCGGTGGTGATCGGCACGTCGAACTTCCAGATCCTGTTCGTCGCGGCCAACGTCACCTTCCTGCAGGCCGCGACCAACGGCACCGTCGACGTCGTCCTGGCGCTGCTGCTGATCCTGGGCGGCGTCGTGGGCGCCCCGATCGGCGCCCGGATCGCCGCCAAGCTGCCCGGTCTTGCGCTGCGGGCGCTGATGTCGGTGCTGATCCTGGCGGTGGCGGGCGAGCTCCTGACCGAGCTGCTGCGGACGCCGACCTCCCTCTATTCACTCGGCGCCCGCGAGGTACTGCCATGAAGTGGCTCGGCCTGCTCGCCAGTCTCGCGCTTCTCGCCGGCGCGACCGACGCGCTGGCGCAGGGGCCGCGTCTGGAGCCGGCCCCGGGCGGCTTGGGGACTCCGGGGATCGGCGGTGCCCCCGACGCGACCGTCCCGCCCTCGGTCCCGACCGAGCCCACGACCCCCGATCTGATCGTCGATCTTTCGCTCGCCCGCGTGTCGATCACCTCCGCATTCCAGGGCGAGAGCATCCTGCTGTTCGGCATGTTCGACCCGCCCGGCGAGATCGTTGTCGTCGTGGCCGGTCCGCCGGCCCGCGAGACGGTGATGCGCAAGCAGCGCTTCATGGGGATCTGGCTGAATACCGGACGACAGGCCTTCGACGATGTGCCGGCCTACTACGCCATCGCCGCCAGCCAGCCCCTGCAGCGCCTGCTGGCGCGCGGGGCGGGCGGCGAGATCCTGTCGCTCGAGGACCGGCTCGCCAGCCTGAAGCCGGCGACGCCGCGCGATGCCGCGGAGCTGGCGCGTTTCCGCGCCGGCCTCGTCGAGGTGAAGCGGCGGGAGGGCCTCTATCCTGCGGCCATCGGCCAGGTGACCGTCCAGGCGGGCCGCCTGTTCCGCGTCGACCTGCCCTTTCCGTCACGGCTGCCGGAAGGCGTCTACGACATCCGGGTCTATCTCCTGCGCGAGGGGAAGATCGTTGCAGCCATCTCGCGGCCGCTGCCGGTCGGCAAGGTCGGCTTCAGCGCCCAGCTTGCGGGCTGGTCGGCGCATGAGGGTGCCCTTTATGGGTTGGGAGCCATCCTGATGGCGCTGCTGGTCGGGTATCTCGGCGGCGCGGTCATGCGGCGTCTGTAGAACAGGGGGGAAGGAACATGAGCGAGCAGCCCAGGCCCGGCGAGCGCGTCTTCCTCGTCGTGGTCGACGAGAGTCCGGAGATGCGCAACGCCCTGCACTATGCCTGCCGCCGCGCCAAGCGCACCGGCGGCCGGGTTGCCATGCTCTACGTCATGGACCCGCCGGAAGGACAGCAGTGGGGCTCTGTGGTCGAGCTGATGCGCGAGGAAGCGCGCCAGCAGGCCGAGACCGTCGTCGCCCAGCACGCCGACGTGGCGGTTTCGATGACCGGCCAGCCGCCGTCGATCTACATCCGCGAAGGCAAGAGCCGCGACGAACTCGCGAAGCTCCTTGCCGAGGATCGTTCGATCTCCGTCCTCGTCCTCGGCAGCGCTTCGGGCAGCGACGGGCCGGGTCCCTTGGTGACCGCCTTCACCGGCAAGGCGGGTGGGCAGCTTCGCATCCCGTTGACCATCGTTCCGGGCGCGCTCACCGAGGCCGAGATCGACGCCATTTCATGATGCGCGCGAAAGTATGGCGGGCCTTATGCGGCGATATGCGCGCATAATCTTCTTTGCGTACAATTGAAGCAATTGGGTTGCGCCGGCTATTTCGCAGTTTAAACCGCTGCTAAATATAAATAATCAGTTAATGTTCCATAATATTTATACAGTGACGCTCAAGAATCATCTTGATCGACTTGCAACCGGTTCCTACGTCCAAAGCCATCGAGTGGGGATGGAGACGTCCTGATCCCCAGCCTGAGCGATGCCGAGGGGTCCCCCCGAAGCGTTCGAACCGGAGGTAGGTTTGTTTATCCAGACCGAGCAGACGCCCAATCCGTCGACCCTGAAGTTTCTCCCTGGCCGGGTGGTCATGGAGAAGGGGACGGCAGATTTCGCCAACGTCGAGGCCGCCACGCCGTCACCGCTGGCCAAGAGGCTGTTCGCGGTGGAAGGCGTCGAGCGCGTGTTCTTCGGCTCCGACTTCGTGACCGTCACCAAGATGGCCGACCGGGATTGGCAGATCATGAAGCCGTCGATCCTCGGCGGCATCATGGAGCATTTCACGTCAGGCGATCCCGTGATCGCCGACAGCGACGCCGCCGCGGCGGTCGCGGTGGACGACGATGAGGTCGTCGCCCAGATCAAGGAACTACTCGACACCCGCGTCCGGCCCGCAGTGGCCCAGGACGGCGGCGATATAGTGTTTCACGATTTTCGCGATGGCATCGTCTACCTGCACATGCAGGGCTCCTGCTCGGGCTGCCCGAGCTCGACGGCCACGCTGAAAATGGGAATCGAGAACCTTCTGAAGCACTACGTGCCGGAAGTCGTGGAAGTCCAGGCGGCCCAGTAGGGCCGATTTCGCTCAAGCGTACGCGTTGAGATGGCGCACGCGGCCCTGTCGGGCCGCGCGATGGGCTGTCTTTGCGACAAACGATAATCAAGAGTGTGGTATGCGATTGACGTTACGGCCCGCGATCGAGCGCGGGCGCAACTATGCTTTTCCCGCTGCGTGGGCGGCGGTTCTTGCGACGGGAGTCGGCTTCTACAAGCCGTCGCCGTCAGCCGATGTGCCCTACGTCTCCCTCGGTGTCGGGAGCGCCTATGCCCAGGAGGCCGAGCCGGAGCACCTGCAGATGGTCGACGTCGAACCAGCCGCCATCAGGTTCGTGCGTCACGAAGTGAGCGAACCCGACGACGTCGCGTATCGCTCGACGCGCGAGGGCGCAGGCAGCCACGGACGTTTCGCGGCGCCGGGCAATGCGGTTCGCCGCCAGGTCCAGGTGCGCGCCATCAGCCCGCGCACGGCCGACGAACTCGCAGGCTTCTTCCGCGACGTTTCCTACACCCTGACCGACATCCGCCAGGGCGAGGCGGTGCCGCCGGTCAAGGTCGACCGGGTGCCGGCCGACCTCGGTAGCAAGGACGGAGCCGAGCGCAAGATGCTCTTCATCACGGCGCTGCTGCCGGTGATCCTGGAGGTTAACCAGCGCGTGCTCGCCGATCGCGAGCAGCTGCTCTATCTGCGCGACAAGCTCGTCTCCACGCCGCAGATGCTGACGGCCATCGAACGCATCTGGCTCGAGGATCTCGCCGAACGCTACGACGCGCCGGTCGAGAAGATCGACGAGCTGGTGCGTCGCGTCGACATCGTTCCGCCCTCCATGGCGATCGCGCAGGGCGGTGTGGAATCGGGCTGGGGCACCTCGTTCGCCGCGCGCAACGGCAATGCCCTGTACGGCCAGATCCAGTCGGTCGGCCGCCACAGCGTCTCGGTGCCGTGGAAGCCCGGCGCCGGCATGCCCCAGCCGTTCACCGACGTGGGCGAATCGACAGAGGCCTACATAGCCAACCTCAACACCCATCCCGCCTATGCCGGCTTCCGCAACCAGCGGGCCGCGATGCGCGAACGCGGTGAGGATCCGGACGGCTTTCGTCTGATCGGCGCGCTTCTACGGTATTCGGAGCGCGGCCAGGATTATGTGCAGTTCGTGCGCCAGATCATGCGCGAGAACGATCTGCGCGACTTCGACAAGGCCAAGCTGTCGGGCTTCTGAGGAAGCCCGCCGCCTACATCATCGGCCGGGGCAGGTCGGCATCGGCGACGAGCGGATAGCGCCGTGCGTCGAACAGCTGATAGTGCCACCATTCGTTGCGATAGAAATCCCAGCCCGCCGCCGTCATCAGGCCCATCAGCAGCAGGCGGTTGCGCTGAGCCTCGACGGAGACGTCCGTCCGCCCGTGATGCGAGAGCGGCGTGAAGGCATCGAACGCGGTTCCCATGTCGAGTTCGTTGCCCTGGGCGTCGAGCAGGCTGAGGTCGACCGCGACCCCCCGCGAATGCGGCGAGCCGCGGCGGGGATCGGCGATGAATTCGGGATCGGGGTTCACGTTCCACAAGGCCCACTGCGCTTCCACCGGCCGCAGGGCGTCGAAAATGCGCAGCCTGAGGCCGAGCGGCCGGGCGAGTTCGATGGCCGCCGCCAGCCTGTCGGCCGCCTCGCGATGCAGCCAGCATTCGGCGTTTCGATAAACCGGCTGTCCCGTTAGATTTGCCGTCGTTGCATAAGCCAGCGTGACGTCGACGTCGAAATCGGGCGGAACGATCGCTACAAGGTCGAGCTTCATGACGCCACAATGCCCAGCCGCTTCCATCGACGCCAGTATCCTGTGTGCCAGTATCCTGCGTGAAGGAACGGCATGAGCACCGTGCTGGCCTTCGACTGCGCGGTGAGCGGGCAGGGCGTCGCAATCGTCCGCGACGGCGTTGCCCTGGCGAGCCTGTTCGAGGAGGGGCGCGACCAGGCGGCGCGGCTGCTGCCGGCGATCGTGACGGCCTTGGCCGAGGCGCGCGTGGCGAAGGCGGACCTCGATCTCGTGGCTGTCACCGTCGGGCCCGGCAGTTTCACGGGTGTGCGGGTCGGCCTGTCGGCGGCACGCGGTCTGGCCGTCGGGTTGGGGCTGCCCCTGGCGGGGATCGCCACGACGGCCGTGCTGCAGGCGCAGGCGCCCGCGAGCGACCGGCTGGTGGTTGCCGCCATCGACACCAAGCTCGGCGACTGGTTCTGCGCGATCGGCGACGATCCTGCGCCCTTCGCCACGACGGCCGAGGATCTGGCGGCACGCCTTGCCGGACAGCGCTGCCTGATCGTCGGGAAGGACGTCGAGCCGCTCGTCCGGATGCTGCAGTCCGCGGGCGTCGACGCGAGCGAGCGGGAGGGGCCGCCCGATCCGGCGGTGCTCGGCCGGCTGGCTGACGAGACCGGCGTCGAGGCATGGGCCGCGCGAAATCGTGCCGAGGGCCTGCCGCGGCCGCTCTACCTGCGCGGCGTGAACATCACCCTGCCCAACGGCACGCGCCGGACGGTGGAGTGATGGGCGAGGGCTTCGTTCTCGGCCCGGTGCGCGCCCTCGACCTCGACCGGACGTCGCATCTCCATCGCGAGGCGTTCGAGCCGATGGGTGAACGGGGCTGGTCCCGGGCTGACATTGCGGGCCTGCTCGCCTCGCCGGGGGTGGCCGGTTTCCTGCTGACGGAAGCCGGTGCAGACATCGGCATGGCGATCTGCCGGATCGTGGCGGGCGAGGCCGAGTTGCTCACCATCGCGGTGGATCCTGTGCAACGCCGCCGTGGCGCTGCCCGCCGACTGCTGGGGGCCGTCGTCGAGAGTGTCCAGGAAGAGGGTGCCCTCACGCTTTTCCTCGAAGTCGGTGCGGATAATCCGGGCGCCCTCGCGCTCTACCGGGCGATGGGCTTCGAGACGGTGGGGCGTCGCTCCGCCTACTATCCCCGCGGGGATCGCCCGGCCGCCGATGCGCTCGTCATGCGTCTTACTCTCAGCTGATCAAAGGCGGCGGATGGTGACGATGTGGATATCCCCGTCCGGCTCGATGCCCAGGATCGTATGGCCTTCGTCCCTTGCGGCGCGAGGGACATTGCGCAGCGGCTCGTCTCCGCGCAGGCGAACGGCAAGGGTTTCCCCCGGATTCATGCGTTCCAGCCTGAGCTTCGTCCGCACGAAGGTCATGGGGCAGACCTCGCCGGTAATGTCGATGTCATGGTCGGCGCGTATGGACATGTCCAACTATACCGAGAACGCCAGCCGGTGTAGGGTAGCACGGCATGCCTGACAGGAAATCAAAGCTCGAACTCCTATGCGCAGAGCGCGGCCTCAAAATGACCGACCAGCGACGCGTCATCGCGCGCGTCCTGTCGGATGCGTCGGATCATCCCGACGTCGAGGCCGTGCATCGTCGCGCGACGGCGATCGATCCCAACATCTCCATCGCCACGGTCTATCGGACGGTGAGGCTTTTCGAAGAGGCGGGAATTCTCGCCAAGCACGATTTCGGCGATGGCCGGGCGCGCTACGAGGAGACGCCGGACGAGCACCACGATCACCTGATCGATATCCAGAGCGGCAAGGTCGTGGAGTTCCACAACGACGAGATCGAGGAGCTTCAGCGCAAGATCGCCGAGAAGGCCGGATACCGGCTCGTCGGTCATCGCCTCGAGCTCTATGGCGTTCCCCTGGATGGAAAATCCGACCGCCAAAAATAAGTGGACGAGCCCATCGGCAGCCCGATAATGGGCCCATGATCGGGGCGGCCCCCTTGCGGATGACACATGCGCATTGACCGCGTTGACAGTGAAGCTGAGCTTCTTGGACCGCCCATCTCCAATCGGGAGATCGTGCAGGTCGTCGCCGGCGACTTCGAGGTTCGCCTCGCCCAGACGGTCGCCGAGATCGAGGCGGCGCAGGCGCTGAGGTACCGCGTCTTCTACGAGGAAATGTCGGCGCAGCCCTCCGCGGAGATGAAGGCGATGGGCCGCGATTTCGATCCCTTCGACGAGGTTTGCGACCATCTGCTGGTGCTCGACCGTCGTCGCGGCGATGGACCGGAAGGCATCGTCGGGACCTATCGCCTGATCCGCAGGCCCGCCGCGGCGAAGATGGGCCGGTTCTATTCGTCGGCCGAGTACGATATCCAGAAGATGATCGACTATCCGGGCGAGGTCCTGGAACTCGGTCGTTCCTGCATCGCCCGCGACGCCCGCAACACCGCGACCATGCAGATGCTGTGGCGCGGCATCGCGCTCTACGCCTATCACTACAACATCCAGGTGATGTTCGGCTGCGCAAGCATTCCGGGCACCGATCCGACGCAGCACGCGCAGGCGCTGTCCTACCTCTATCACCACCATCTCGCGCCGCCGGAGATTCGCGTACGGGCCCAGCCGCACCGTTACGTGAAAATGGATATGCTCGAACCCGGCAGTTACGACCCGCGAAAGGCGATGGCGCGCGTCCCGCCGCTGATCAAGGGTTACCTGCGACTCGGCGGCTTCGTCGGCGACGGCGCGGTGATCGACCACGAGTTCAACAGTACCGATGTCTTCATCACCGTGAAGACCGAGTTGGTGACGGAGAAGTACATCCGCCACTACGAACGCGGAATGCGTGAGTAGCAAGGCCGGGGCTCCTCTGGCCGCGACCTGGATCGGCTCACCGCTGCGCGGCGCATTTCGGCTCCTGAGCTATCTGCTGCTCACGCTGGTGATGCTGCCGTTCCATCTGCTGGCGCTCGCCTTTCGCGTCACGCCGGTCATTCGCTGGCTGCCGGTCCTCTATCACCGGACGGTGTGCCTGATCCTCGGCATCAAGGTGAAGGTGAACGGCCAGCGCTCGACGGTCACGCCGACCCTCTTCGTCTGCAATCACGTCTCCTATCTCGACATCGAGGTGCTGGGCGGCCTCATTCCCGGCTGCTTCGTGGCCAAGGCCGAGGTGGCGACCTGGCCGTTCTTCAGCACGCTGGCCAAGGCTCAACGCACCATCTTCGTCGAGCGGCGCTCGAACAAGACCAGCGACAGCCGTGACGAGATGATGAAGCGGCTGAACACGGGCGACAATCTGATGCTGTTTCCGGAGGGTACCAGCAGCGACGGCACGCGCGTGCTGCCGTTCCGCAGCGCCCTGTTTGGCGTGGCGCAGCTCAGGCGCGATGACCGGCCGATCGTCGTGCAGCCGGTGGCGATCTCCTACACCCGTCTCGACGGCATTCCCCTCGGCCGCTACTGGCGGCCGATGTTCGCCTGGTTCGGCGATCTCGATCTGGTTCCGCATCTCTGGCAGATGGTCTGCCTCGGCGAGACCCAGGCGGTCGTGACCTTCTTTCCGCCGATCGACATCGAACGCCTGGGCGATCGCAAGAAGCTCGCGGAATACTGTTTCCGCCAGGTCTCCGCCGGGGTCCAGGCGGCGAATTCGGGCCGGCCCGAATTGATGCCCTCCCTGACCGAGCCGGTGCCGACTGGCTCCCCGTCCTGACGCCCCTCGACCCTGGGGGGCGCCGGTGATAGAAACCCGCCGTTCCAGCACCGGAGACCGATGAAGGACGTCCGCAGCGACGGGCAGCCCAAGCGCGTGTTCATCCGCACCTATGGCTGCCAGATGAATGTCTATGATTCCGACCGCATGGCCGACGTCCTGCGGCCGCTGGGCTATGCCTTGGCCGACGGGCCCGAGCAGGCCGACCTGGTCGTGCTGAACACCTGCCACATCCGCGAGCATGCCTCGGAGAAGGTCTATTCCGAGCTGGGCCGCCTGCGCGACGTCAAGACCGAGCGCCGGGCGGTGGGCCGCGACCTGACCATTGCCGTCGCCGGCTGCGTGGCCCAGGCCGAGGGCCAGGAGATCATCCGGCGCCAGCCCGCGGTCGACATCGTCGTCGGCTCGCAGGCCTATCACCGCTTTCCCGAATTGCTTGCGCAGGTGGCGCGCAAGGCCGCTGGCGGCGACGTCGGCAGGCGCCAGCCCGGTGCCGGCATCCTCGACACGGAATTTCCGCCCGAGAGCAAGTTCGATCACCTGCCGTCGCCGCAGGGCATCCGCGCGGGCTCGGCCTTCCTCTCCATCCAGGAAGGCTGCGACAAGTTCTGCACCTTCTGCGTGGTGCCCTACACGCGCGGCATGGAGTATTCGCGACCGGTGGCCGCGGTGCTCGCCGAGGCGCGGCAGCTGGTCGCCGCGGGCGCGCTCGAACTCACGCTGCTCGGTCAGAACGTAAACGCCTATCACGGCGAGGGTCCCGACGGCTCGACCTGGTCTCTCGCGCGCCTGGTGCGGGCGATCGGCGAGACCCCGGGCCTGGCGCGCCTGCGCTACACGACCTCCCATCCGCGCGACATGGACGATGAGCTGATTGCCGCGCATGGCGACGTGCCGCAGCTCATGCCCTACCTGCACCTGCCGGTGCAGTCGGGCTCGAACCGCATTCTCGACGCGATGAACCGTCGCCACGACCGCGATCTCTACCTCCGCATCGTCGAGCGCCTGCGCAACGCACGTGCCGACCTCGCGTTGTCATCCGACTTCATCGTTGGCTTTCCGGGTGAAAGCGATGCCGATTTCGACGACACGATGCGGCTCATCGACGAGGTGGGTTTCGCCTCGGCCTATGCGTTTCGCTACAGCCGCCGGCCGGGCACGCCCGGTGCGGCGCTGGTCGATCAGGTGCCCGAGAACGTGAAGGTGGCCCGGCTGGCGGCGCTCCAGGCACTCGTGGGCAAGCAGGCGCGCGACTTCAACGAATCGAAGGCCGGCACCGTGGTGCCGGTGCTGTTCGCCGAGGCTGGCCGCAAGCCCGGCCAGATCATCGGCAAGACGCCCTGGCTGCAATCGGTCTATGTCCAGGGAAACCCGAGGCTGTTCGGTCGCATCGTCGACGTGCGGCTGATCGAAGGCTATGCCAACAGCCTGCTGGGCGAGATCGTCGTCGGCCCGTACGAGGCCGCCGCGTGAGCGACCCGGTCGCCGGTACGCGCGCCGCCGACGTCAGGCGCATGACCTTCGACGACAATGCGCTGCTCGCCGTTCTGTACGGCAACCATGACCGCAACCTCGTGCGCATCGAGCAGCTCGCCAACGTTCAGTTGAGCGCGCGCGGCAACCAGCTTGCCATCTCCGGCACGCCCGACGACGCGGCCATCGCGCAGAAGGCGATCTCCGGCCTCTACGAGCGGCTGAAGCGCGGCCTCACGATCGAAGGGGCCGACATCGACGCGGCCGTGCGCTTTGCGCGCAGCGGCGCCGAGGGCGGCGACTCCGAGAGCATCCGCACGCGCAAACGCACCATCCAGGCGCGCACGCCCGGCCAGCGCGGCTATCTGACGGCACTCCGCGAGCGCGACATGGTGTTCGCTCTCGGGCCCGCCGGCAGCGGCAAGACCTATCTCGCGGTCGCCATGGGCGTCATGCATCTGCTGGCCGGCAAGGTCGAGCGCATCGTGCTGTCGCGCCCGGCGGTCGAGGCGGGCGAGAGGCTGGGCTTCCTGCCCGGCGACATGAAGGAAAAGATCGATCCGTACCTGCGGCCGCTCTACGACGCGCTGCACGACATGATCCCGCCCGAGCAGATCGCGCACCGCATGGAATCCGGCGAGATCGAGATCGCGCCGCTCGCCTTCATGCGCGGCCGCACGCTCGCGCACTGCTACGTCATTCTCGACGAGGCGCAGAACACCACGCCGATGCAGATGCGCATGTTCCTCACCCGTCTGGGCGAAGGCTCCCGCATGGTCATCACCGGAGATCCCAGCCAGACCGACCTGCCCAACAACCAGAAGTCGGGCCTGAACGATGCGGTCGAGACGCTGGCCGATGTCGAGGGCGTGCGCTTCGTGCGGCTCACCGCCCAGGACGTCGTGCGCCACGACCTCGTGACGCGCATCGTCAATGCCTACGATGTCCGAGACAAGAAAGCCAAAGGCTAAGCCGGCGCTCCGCTGCACGGTCGTCGTGCTCGACGAGCGGTGGATCGAGGCGATGCCCGATGCCGAGCGGATTGCCCGGCGCGCCGCGCGGGCGGCCTTCGCCGGCGCGCGCCGAAGCGGCCGCCGTTCGCTCAACGTGGCGCTGGACCACGACAAGGGCGTGCGCGCCCTCAATGCGCGCGACCGCCAGAAGGACAAGCCCACGAACGTCCTCTCCTATCCCTCCGGCGAGCGCGAGTTCCTGGGCGACATGGTGCTGGCACGCCAGACCGTGTGGCGCGAGGCGCGTGAACAGCGCAAGTCGGCCGCCGACCATTTCACCCATCTCGTCGTGCACGGCACCCTGCATCTGCTGGGCTACGATCACGAGACGGGCGAGGCCGACGCCGAGCGCATGGAAGCGCTGGAGCGCCGCATCCTGGCGAAACTCGGGATCGCCGATCCTTATGCGTAGTTGTTGATATTGCGAATTGTATTTGTGATATTTCGCACACTTAATTGTGCGAAGGCAGAGTATGCATTGTAGCCTGACGACTCTCGGAAAAATTCTCGCTGCAATCGCTGCTCCCCTCTTGATCGCTGCCTGTGGGCCGCCGGCCAAGAGCGTTCAACCGGTCCAGGCTGATGCGACTCTGACGCAAGCCGCGACGCTGTTGCAGCCACCGCCGCCCGATCGAGCCCGCGTCATCATCTTCAGCGGCGACAACTGGCGCTACACCGGCACGGGTGGCTCCTATATCGGGCCGCACTACAAGGCGGGCGACATCTACGTGAATGATACGAAGATCGGTACCCTGAATGGCCTGGAAGCGATGGTCTTCGATCTTGCGCCCGGTCAGTATTCATTCCGCTGGATCGAGTACAAGCAGGGGGCCGAGTCTTTGAAGAGGTCCGAGCCCAGCATACGCAATCTCAACGGCGGCGGCCTGCTGCTTCTCAGCACTTGGTACGATAGCGATCTGATCGTCGACAAGCGCTACCAGATGAAGCCCGTCAGCAGGGACGTTCGCAACTATCAAACCTCCTCGAAGGACAGCAGCGGCAAGCGCCTCGGGATCGCGCCGGATATCATGGTCGTCCGGCCGTCCGAATGTCCGCCTTCGCTTTGCCTGTAGCCGCTCGGGGCAGGAAGATGAGGAAACGCCAGGGTCCCGTGTTGCCCGCAGGTTTGGCGCTCGTCGCGCTCGGCGGCTGCCTGGCGATTTCCGGCTGCAGCGATCCTTTTCGCAGTCTGCCGTCTTCGCCCGCCAGCCCTATCGCGACAAAGGCGGCGCTCAATCTTGAGAAGCCACCTGGGGATAGAGCCCGACTGATCGTCTTTAACGGCGGAAGGATAGATGGCAGTGGCGCCTATCGGCCGCGAAACTATTCGATTCGGCTTTCGGTGAACGAGGTTCGGATCGGCTCGATGAATCCAGGCGAGGCAATGGTCTTCGATGTGACGCCGGGCCAGTATTCGTTCGCGTGGGAGCCGCTCGACGGCAAGGCCCTTCTGCAGAAAGTCGCGCCGGCCACCCAGACTCTGACGGGGGGAGAGTTGTTGCCCCTTCAGACCGATGTCGATGGTTACACGCTCAAGATAGGTCAGGGATACGCATCGACGCAGATCGTGACCGATTCACAATCCGGCCGGCAGCGGATCAATCCAGACATAGAGATCGTACAGCCCTCGACCTGCCCGCCGGCTATCTGCCTCCCGGCCCGATGATCACACGGAAGGGCTGGCCTGCTGTCAGAGCATCTCGAGCGGCTGCTTCGTTCGGGGAGGCGGGAAGGCGCGATCGAGCTCGGCCAGGATCTTCGGTGTCAGATTCACCTCGAGCGCCGCGAGGTTCTCCTTCACCCGCTCGCGGCTCGCCGATTTCGGGATCGTGACGACACCAGGCTGGGCGAACAACCAGGCCAAGGCCAGTTGGGCCGGGGTGCAGCCCACCTCATCGGCGATCTTCCGGAGCGGCGCCTTGCGCAGCAGCGCCCCCTGGTCGAGCGGCGAATAGGCCATTAGCGGGATCGAGCGCTTGCGCATCCAGGGCAGCAGGTCGAACTCCGGTCCCCGCCGCGAAAGGCAGTAGAGAACCTGGTTGGTGCCGGTCAGGCCCTTGTCGAGATCGGCGGCATCTTCCATGTCGTCGAGGTCGAAGTTGCTGACGCCGAAATCGCCGATCTTTCCGGCGTCCCGCAGCCTGTGGAAGGCCTCGAAGGTCTCCTCGATCGGCGCGCCGCCGCGCCAGTGCAGCAGATAGAGGTCGATGCGCTCCAGCCGCAGGCGCTTCAGGCTGCGCTCGCAGGCGGCGATCGTGCCGGCGCGCGAGGCGTTGTGCGGGTAGACTTTGCTGACGATGAACGGCCGGGCGCTGCGACCTGCGAGCGCATCGCCCACGATCTCCTCGGCGCCGCCCTCCCCGTACATCTCCGCCGTGTCGATCATCGGATAGCCGAGATCGAGGCCGTATTTCAGCGCATCGAGTTCCTCGGCGCGCCGGCGCCCGGTTTCGCCCATGCGCCAGGTGCCGAGGCCCAGCACCGGCATTTCCGCTCCGGAAGGCAGCTTGCAGGAACGCATAGGGAACTTCCATGGATTGCAACGCGGAGCCGATAGCCTATCTTAGCAGCCATGCCTGACTCCACAGCGCACAGTACCAGGCCGGGCTTCAGCCCGGCTTCGTCGACTGAGCTTCTCGCCACCCCGGTGCCATCGCCGGCTCCCGATGTCCCCTCTAGCGGCGGTTTGCTGCGCGCCATCCTCCGGCGCCTCCGCCGCCGGGAGAAGAACGAAGCGGTCCGCGAGGCGATCGAGGAGCTGATCGAGGAGACGCCCGAGAGCGATACGCCGATCAGCGAGGACCAGAGGGTCCTGCTGGCCAACATCCTGAAGCTGCGGGACAAGACCGTCGCCGACGTCATGGTGCCCCGGGTCGACATCGTGGGCATCGCCGCCGATACGCCGCTCGACGAGGTGGTGCGGCTGATCCAGGCCGAGGCGCATTCGCGCTATCCGATCTACCGCGAGTCGCTCGACGACGTGATCGGGATGATCCACATCAAGGACGTGCTGGCGTACTGGGGCACCTCCAAGAAGTTCAATCTGCGCGACATCCTGCGGCGGGTTGTGTTCGTGGCGCCGACCCTGCCGGTCCTCGACATGCTGCTCGACATGCGGCGCTCGCGCACCCACATGGCGCTGGTGGTCGACGAATTCGGCGGCACCGACGGGCTGCTCACCATCGAGGATCTCGTCGAGGAGATCGTCGGCGAGATCGAGGACGAGCACGATGTCGCGCAGACCCCGACCGTCGCACGCCGCGTCGATGGCACGATCGACGTCAATGGCCGTACCCCCATCGAGCTTCTCGAAGAGGAGATCGGCAAGGTCCTCTCTGAAGACGAACGGCGCGAGATCGACACGGTCGGCGGGCTGATCTTCTCGCTGCTCGGGCGCATTCCCGAGCGCGGCGAGGTGGTCCGCCATCCGTCGGGAATCGAGTTCGAAATTCTCGACGTCGATCCAAGGCGAATCCGCCGCCTGCGGGTGCGGGCGCCGACGACGGTGCCCGCCGCCAAATAACGATCGGACGCGATGACCCTCACGAGCTGGCGCGCCGCGGGCGTTGCCTTTCTGGCAGGCGCGCTCGCCGCACTCGCAATGCCGCCGCTGTATTGGCTGCCGCTGGCCGTCCTGGGCATCGTGGCCTTCGTCTGGCTGTGGGACACCGCATCCGGGCCGAAGAGCGCCCTGCTGAGGGGATGGGCCTGGGGTACGGGCCATTTCGCCGTGGGATCCTACTGGATCGTCGAAGCCTTCTTCGTGCCGCCCGCGGACTTCGCGCTGCTCGGCCCGCCGATCGTCGTCGGATTGGCGGCGCTGCTCGGTTTCTTTCCCGGGATGGCCGCAGGGGCGGCGAAATGGGCCGCCGGGCGCTGGCCGTCATTGGGAGGCCGGTATTGCCGCCTTCTCCTGCTCGCCGTTGCCTGGACGATCGCGGAATGGCTGCGCGGCCATGTCTTCACCGGTTATTCGTGGAATCCGCTCGGCCATGTCTGGGCCTTCGCCACGCCGCTTCTCCAGGGCGCGGCACTGTTCGGCGTCTATGGGCTCGGGCTTCTCACCTTCATGATCCTGGCCGCGCCGGCCGCGGGCTGGCGGGCGTCGATCCTTGCCCTCATCGCCGTCGGCGCTGCGGGCTTCGCGGGCCAGGCGGCGATGGCGCCCCTCGATACGGCGGGCGGGCCGCTGGTGCGGATCGTCCAGCCCAATACGCTCCAGGCGGAAAAGTGGCGGCCGGAGCTGCGCGCGCAGCATATGGCCAAACTCGTGGAGATGAGCCGCCGCCCCGGTTTCGACGGGCTGGCGGCGGTGATCTGGCCCGAGACGGCGCCGCCCTTCATCGTCGAACCGGGCTCGGCGGCCCTCGAATACATGGCGACGGCCGTTCCTCCCGACGGCTACCTCGTCACCGGGGCGGCACGCGGGACTCGCAACCGCGAGGACGGCGTCTGGAATTCGCTGCTGGTCATCAATGGCGCCGGAGAGATCGTCGCGACCTACGACAAGGTCCACCTCGTTCCCCTCGGCGAGTACATTCCGTTCCACAAGCAACTCGCACCGGTGGCCGGCTTCATCGGCCGTGGCTCGTTCGAGGTCGGCGAATCGCGTGTCACCCTGGATCTGCCGCGCCTGGCGTCCTTCTCGCCGATCATCTGCTACGAGGTGATTTTCCCGGCCGCCGTCACCGGACCCGGCGCCCGGCCGCGCTGGCTGCTCAACGTCACCAACGATGCCTGGTTCGGCCTCTCGAGCGGCCCGTACCAGCACCTGACCAGCGCCCGTCTGCGTGCCGTGGAGGAGGGGCTGCCGATGCTGCGCGCCGCCAATACAGGCGTGTCCGCAGTGATCGACGCCCATGGTCGGGTCCTGGCGGCGCTCGACATGCAGCGGGAAGGCATCATCGATCATGTGATACCGCCCGCGCGCGAGCCCACGCCGTATGGGCGCTGGGGCGACGGGACTCTGATCGCCCTCCTGATGTTCGCGGTTGCCGTCCTCGTGGCATTGTCTCGTTTCACAGGACGTGAAAAAACTGATAATTCAAAGCCTTAGCCCTCAACGACCTGCTTGCATTCACTTCAGGACGGCGCTAGGTAATATGCAGTCTACGCGTGTAGATATGCATTTTTGCACATGTGGTTCTGGGCAGCAGGCGCTGCACGCCATTCGGCCATTATTGGGTCATATGCGCGTTCATTGGATATTTGATCTGGGAAGGAGCAGGGGAACCCATGGCGAGATCGCATCCCGTTGATGTCCATGTCGGAGCGCGCATGCGCCAGCGGCGCACTCTTCTCGGCATGAGCCAGGAAAAGCTCGGGACGGCGGTGGGCCTCACCTTCCAGCAGATCCAGAAGTACGAGCGCGGATCCAACCGGATCGGTTCGAGCCGACTGTTCGAGTTCGCCAAGGTCCTGGACGTGCCGGTGTCCTACTTCTTTGATGAAATGCCCTCGAACGCGCTCGCGGGTCGCCCGATGTCGGGGCGCGGACGCAAGGGTTTCGGTGAGGCGGGCACGCCGTTCGAGCAGGAGAAGGATCCGCTGATCAAGCGCGAGACCCTCGAACTCGTCCGCGCCTATTACAAGATCCGCGAGAGCAAGGTGCGCAAGCGCATCTTCGAGATGGTGAAGGCGGTCGGCGTGGCCAGCCACGCTGAGACGGTCGGTGCGCGCAAGGGTCGCTAGCGCCGGGACGGGAGGCGCAGGAGTTCGCCCTGCGATCCTCTTGCTTTCAATCGGGTTTTGAGGTTTTAACGGAGCGTGGTCCCGATGGTCGGGATCACCGCGGACGGATTTGGACGACTTGCCACCGCGCAAACAAAGGCTAAGCCGGACGTTGGCGGCACACCCGCCCTGCCCGGAGTCCAGTGCACTTTGGGAGGGATCGTTGGCGCTCAAGGACTATATCTTCACCAGTGAGTCGGTTTCGGAAGGCCATCCGGACAAGGTCGCGGACCAGATTTCCGACGCGATTCTGGACGCCTTCATCGCAAATGACGTGAAGCTCGGCCATGCCGACGACAGCCACGCCAATACGCGCCTCGGCTGCGAGACGCTGGTCACCACCAACAAGATCGTGATCGCCGGCGAAGGCCGGGCTTCCGAGCCGTACATGAAGAAGTACGGTAAGAACACTGTGGTGAACCGCGAGGCGATCACCGAGATCGCGCGCAACGTCGTGCGCGACATCGGCTACGACCAGGACGGCTTCTCCTTCCACGGCGCCGACGTCGAGGTGCTGCTGCACGGCCAGTCGCCCGACATCGCGATGGGCGTCGATGCCAAGAAGAAGGGCGGCAATCTCGGCGAGCAGGAAGGCGCGGGCGACCAGGGCCTGATGTTCGGCTTCGCCTGCCGCGACAGCGAGGAATACGAGAAGGGCTCGTTCATGCCCGCTCCGATCTTCTTCTCGCACAAGATCCTCGAAGTGCTGAGCAAGGCCCGCCGCTCGGGCGAGCTCGGCGACCTGCAGCCCGACGCCAAGAGCCAGGTGACGGTTCGCTATGTCGACGGCAAGGCCGTCGGCGCCACCAAGGTCGTGGTTTCCACGCAGCATCGCGAGGCGACGGCCAAGGGCAAGAAGTACAACTCCGCCATGATCCGCGAGATGATCACGGGTCACGTCGAGAAGTCGCTGCCCAAGGGCTGGATGCCCAAGAAGGCTTCTGACTTTTTCGTCAATCCGACCGGCAACTTCGTCGTCGGCGGTCCCGATGGCGATTGCGGTCTCACCGGCCGCAAGATCATCGTCGACACCTACGGCGGCTATGCCCCGCATGGCGGCGGTGCCTTCTCCGGCAAAGACCCGACCAAGGTCGACCGTTCGGCCGCCTACGCCGCGCGTTACCTGGCCAAGAACGTGGTGGCCGCGGGTCTCGCCGACCGCTGCCTGATCCAGGTTGCCTACGCGATCGGTGTCGCCGATCCGATGTCGCTCTATGTGAACACCGAGGGCACCGGCAAGGTCGACGAGCGCAAGCTCGAGAAGGTCCTGTCGGAACTCTTTCCGTTGCGCCCGACCAACATCCGCCGGTCGCTGCAGCTCAACAAGCCGATCTACCAGCGCACGGCCGCCTATGGCCATTTCGGTCGCAAGCCCGAGAAGGACGGCGGCTTCTCCTGGGAGCGTACCGACCTGGTGGCCGAGCTGAAGCGCGCCTTCGGCGCTCGCTAGGTCTTCCGATCGTCACGAACGAAGGGCGTGCAACGCGAGTTGCGCGCCCTTTGCGTTAGGAGATGCCCCTACCTAATTGAATTCAGGGGCGTTTCTGGTACCCTTGGGCATGGCTCCCCTTGAGAACGGAGGCTTCCAGCAGCAGTCCGTCTGGGACGATGGCGGCCGCCTCCGCGTCGATTCCCTGATGAGGGCCCTGCTCTACATCGCCCAGCAGGTGGGCCGGCCCGTCAGTGAAGCCGATATCCGTCGCCTGACGGCCGTGCCGGCGGCCGGCCTCGACGAGGCGTCGTTTCTGACCGCGGCAGTGCGGCTCGGCCTCGAGAGCGAGGCGATCGAGTTCGCATCGCGTCCGCTCGACGAACTGCCTCTTCCCTTCGCCCTCCTCGCGGCCGACGGTCGCGTCCATGTCGTGGTCTCGGGCCGCGCCGACACCTGGACCATCCTCGATGTCGTCGTGGGTCGCGTTTGGCAGGGGGCGGCCCGCGACGTCGGTAGCCTCGGCTCGCGCGCCCTGCTATTGCGCCAGCCGTTGAACCCGCGCCCGGCCGATCATTGGTATGCGCCGCTCTGGGCGCGCGTGCGGCCCGTCGTGTTCAAGCTCGCCGCGGCGTCGTTCGCCATCAACCTGCTCGCGCTCCTCACACCGCTCTTCATGATGGTGGTGGTGAATCTGGTGATCGGGCGCCGGCCGCCGGCCGGCCTGTCCTCGATGATGTTGATGCTCTGTGCGGGCATGATCCTCGCCTACACTGCCGATTTCGGGCTGCGCGTGGCGCGCGGCTGGCTTTCGGCCAAGACCGGCGCGCGGCTCGACGCGCTGATGAGCGCCGAGGTGCTGCATCACCTGATGGCCTTGCCCTACCGGCATTTCGAGCGCACGCCTTCCGGCGTCATCGCCGAGCGGCTGCGTCAGCTCGACGTCCTGCGCGGCTTCCTGACGGGGCAGCTGCCGGTGCTGGCGATCGACCTGCTGTTCGTCGTGCTCTTCCTGATTGCCGTCTTCGTGATCAGCACGACACTGGGCCTGATCACCGCTCTGGCCATTCCGGTGCTGGTCGGCGTGTCGCTTGCTGCGCACCGTGCGCAGAAGCGCCTGGCGGAGGAGAATTTCCAGGCGCTGGCTGCCAAGAGTTCGACGCTGACCGAGACGGTGGCCAACGCCGCCACGATCAAGGCGCTGGGACTAGAAGCCGAGGTCGAGAAGCGCTGGCAGACTCGCGTCGAGCAGTCGGCCCGCAGCAGCCTGCGGGCCAACTACCTCGCCAGCATTGCCGCGAGCGCCTCCGGGACGCTGCAGCTCGTGGCCTCGCTCGTCATCGTGATGGCCGGTGTCGCGGAGATCGCAGACCAGCGCCTGACCATCGGTGCTCTCATCGCCGCCAACATGCTCGCCGCGCGGGCGCTGCAGCCGATGCGTCAGCTGGCCGGTGCCTGGCATCAGCTCCAGGCGGTGAGTGCCGCGTTCAAGCGCGTCGACGCGCTGATGCACGAGACGCCGGAGGCGCCGCCCGGCGAATTCGCGCCGATGCCGGCTCTCTCCGGCGAGATCACGCTCGAGCGCGTGACCTACCGGGCCCACGAACGCGGCGCGCCCATTCTGCGCGAGGCCGATCTCGCGGTGGCGGCGGGAGAAATCGTCGGCATCGTGGGACCCTCGGGTTCGGGCAAGACCACCATCGCCAATCTGGTGCAGGGCCTCGTCAGTCCCGCCGATGGCCGCGTCCTGGTCGACGGTACAGACATCGCTCATATCTCGCCGGCGCAGCTGCGGGCGCAGATCGGTGCGGTGCCGCAGGACGTCCAACTCTTTACCGGGACGGTGCGCGAGAACATCGCGATGGGCGTCGCGGACAAGGATCCCGGCCGCGTCGTTGCCGTCGCGAAGTTCGTCGGTGCCCACGAATTCATCCAGCGCCTGCCGCAGGGCTACAACACCGTGCTGGGAGAGCGGGGGCAGGGCCTTTCGACGGGCCAGCGCCAGCTCATCTGCATCGCCCGGGCGCTGATCCGCAATCCGCGAATCCTCATTCTCGACGAAGCGACCAGCGCGCTCGATCCCGCCACCGAAGAGCAGCTCCTACGCCAGCTCAAGGCCAATACGCGCGGGCGAACCGTCATCATGATTACACACCGGCTGGCGCCCCTGGCCATTGCCGACCGCGTGGCGCTGGTGATGGAGGGCCGCGTCGAGCGCATCGGCCCGCCGACCGAGGTGATGGCCTATGCCCGCATCCGCATGGCCGAGGCCAGTCGCGGCGCGGCGCGGCCGATGCCCGGCTGAGGCTCAGGCGAAGTCGACGAACTCGGGATCTTCGAGGCGCGCCAGCCGCTCGCAGGCGAGCCGTGCGCAGTCGATGAGAAGCGCCTTGCGGCGCGCCGCCGCGACCGTGCGGCGGAGGGGATGACGCAGGATCTCAGCCCCATAGGCGTCGGCCACGATCAGGCCGACTTCCTCGGCGATAAGCGCCTGCGGGAAATCGACGGGTACGGCAAAGTAGAGGAGGTCGCACCAAGCGAGATAGTCGGGCCACTTCTGGTCGACCCGCCAGTCCTCGATCGAAGATTTCACCTCGACGATCGTGAGCTCGCCGCTGCCGGCGATCGCCATGATGTCGGCGCGCCGCCCGTCGGGCAGCGGAAGCTCACGCAGGACCGAACGGCCGGTCTGACGCATCAGCCGGCAGGCACCGCGGCAGACTGCGAGGGTGATGTCAGGGCGCGCCAGGCGCGCAACGCTCTGCGAGGCGTCCACGGGCCTTCACTTCAGCGACGGACAGGGACGAGACGCGGCAGGCTCTCGTCGCTGGGCAGTTCGAAAGTCGGCTTGAAGGTCTGTGCCAATGCCTCGCCGCGCTTGCGGTCTCGATCGGCCACCTTGTCGCCCGCCTTCTCGCGGACGGCGCGGGCTTCCGGATGGCCGCCGCGTTCGGCGAGGTACAGCCACTTGAAGGCTTCGACCGGGTCCATCGTGCCGGCAACGCCCGTCAGCAGCATGACGCCCAGCGCCTGTTGCGCCTCCGGCAACCCCTGCTGGGCGGCCCGTGAATACCAGAGCTGGGCCTGTACGGGATCGCGCGCGACCCCGGAACCGGCGAGGTAGGCATTGGCGAGCTTGAACTGGCCCGACGGCACGCCCGCCCCGGCCGCGACCTGATACCAGCTGATGGCCGATTTCAGGATCTTCTCGTTGGCCGCCTTGTCGCGCGTCGCCGGCGTACGGACCGCCATGTCGCCCAAGGCCAGCGCCGCTTCCGGCACGCCGTTCTGCTGCGCCTGGATCAGCCAGCGCTGTGCGGCGGCAAGGTCCTGCTTGACGCCCGACCCTTCGGCCAGCGCCAGGCCGTAACGCAAGGCGGCGCGCATGTGACCCTTCTCGGCGGCCCGGCGGAACAGATCGGCCGCCCGCGTCGAATCGGCCGACACCGGGGGCGCGCTTTCGGACATGGCGCGCCCCAGCGCGTAGGTGGCGTACACATCGCCGTCCATGGCGGCCTGCTCGAGCCACGCGCGCGCCTGGATCAGGTCGCGCTGAACCCCCTGACCACGGAGATAGAGTGTGCCGAGATTGAGCTGTGCCCGACGGTGCCCCTGCGCGGCCGCTTTCGCGAAGAGCTCGACGGCCCGGGCGGGATCGCGAGCCTGGCCGGCGTCGCCCGTGATGAATACCAGCGCCAGCCTGTGCTGGCCCTCGGCGGAGCCGGCATCGGCGGCGCGCTGGATCAGCCTCAGTCCCTCCGCTTTGTTGCCGCGGTCGAGCAGGATGGCGCCCAGCCAGGCCTCGGAGTCGGCGGAGGGAGCGCCGAGGGAGCGCAAGGTCCGCTCGGCGGTGGCGACGTCACCCTGTCGATAGGCGACCACGGCGGGACGCAACGGCGCGGCGACGTCCGACGCGTCGGGCGGCTGCTGGGCCTGCGCGACGGCGCTCGCGGCCACCAAGGCAGCGGCGAGCGCCGATCGCGCGGCGATCATTTGGTCTTGAACGTATAGGCCGCCGCGGCGGCCTTGGCCTTCTCGAGTTCCGCGGCCGGCAGTTCGCGGCCGGCCTGCTCGAGCGCCAGGTTGGCGTTGGGGACGTTCCAGCGTTCGGCGATGGCGCACCACTTGTAGGCCTCGAACAGGCTCTTCGGCACGCCCTTGCCCTCGGCATAGGCGCCCGCCAGCGGGATCATCGCCGGCAGATAGCCGCGCTCCGACGCATCGAGCAGCAGGGGCGTCGCCTTGTTGATGTCGAACAGCTTCGACTCGGCATTGCCGTAGATGTAGAGGCCGAGCACGAACTGGGCGCGCGGATCGCGCTCCTTGGCAAGAAGTTGCAATTCCTTCTCTGCCGTCAAGACATCGCCTGCCTGCAGCGCCTTGACCGCTTCCTCGAGGCCGGCGGCGGCCGGCTGGACGGCGGCGGCGAGCAACAGGGCAGCCCCGGCAAGGGACAGAAGGGCGCGGGCGGAACGAACGAAGTGCACGGAGAGGCTCCCGGAAAGCACGGCGGATATTGGCGGAATGGTAAATCGTCTACCATGGAAATGAGGCCGAAACACGAAACGCGGCCCGCAGGGGAGGGAGCATGCTCGAACAACTTGCCGATCTCGTGAATGGCGACGCGGCCTTGGTACGGCGCGGCCGCCATTTCACCGGGGCTTTTCTGGTGGAGGCACGTCCGCGGGGCTGGCTGGTTCACGTGTTGCGGGGCCGGATCGAGAGGGTCGAGGAGGGTCCCTTCGTCATGCCGTCCTGGCGCTTTGCCCTGCGGGCCGACGAGGCGAGCTGGCAGCGCTTCTGGCGGCCGCGGCCGGCGCCGGGCGATCACGACCTGCTCGCGCTGGTGCGCCGGGGCCTCATGAAGTTCGAGGGTGACCTGCAGCCCCTGATGGCCAACCTGCTCTACATCAAGGGCGTGCTCGAAGCGCCCCGCGCTGCGCAAATGGAAAGGGGAGCGACGTCATGACGACCGGCCGGCTCGAGCCGATCGTCGGCCGCTATTTGTCGCTCGACTTCGAAGGACGGCGCTATCGCGTCTATTTCGAGGAGGCAGGCGAGGGTATTCCGCTGATCTGCCTGCACACGGCCGGCGCCGATGGGCGGCAGTATCGCGGCGTGCTGAACGATGAGGCGATCACCAGGCGATTTCGTGTCATCGCCTTCGACATGCCTTGGCATGGGAAGTCCTCGCCGCCTGCCGGCTTCGAGCGCGAGGAATACCAGCTGACACGGGATTTCTATACTTCGTTCATCCTGGCCTTTGCCGATACGCTGTCGCTGCGCCGGCCGGTGGTGATGGGCTGTTCGATCGGGGGGCGCGTCGTGCTCAACCTCGCGGCGACGCATGCGGACCGCTTTCGCGCCCTGATCGGCCTGCAGGCTTCGGCCCATGTCGCGCCCTATTACGATACCGACTGGCTTCACCATGCGGACGTCCATGGCGGCGAAGTCTGCGCCGGCATCGTTTCGGGGCTCGTTGGGCCCGATGCGCCGAGCCTGCATCGCTGGGAGACCCTGTGGCACTACATGCAGGGCGGTCCCGGCGTCTTCAAAGGCGATCTGCACTTCTACAAGGTCGACGGCGACCTGCGCGAGCGCATCGCCACGATCGACACCAGCCGCTGCCCGCTATTCCTGCTGACCGGGGAGTACGACTATTCGTGCTCGCCCGCCGAGACCGCGGAAGTCGCCGCCATCGTCCCGGGCGCCACCTGTTCGATCATGTCAGGCCTGGGCCATTTCCCCATGAGCGAGGATCCGGATCGCTTTCTCGAGCATCTGCGGCCAATTCTTGCCACGATCGCGGATCGTCCGCCCGGATGACGTCCTGGCGATGCGATCCAGGATGACAGGCCGGCTGCAGAGTTCCCCTTTTTAACTAGCTGGAGTGAGAGACGGCCTCGAACTGCCGGACACTGTTTTGAACGTTCCGCGGCAGATATGCATTATTGCAACTACCGCGTCCGACGGGCTGCAGTAGAGTTCCACTGAGACCAAGCCCGCGGGCGGCCCCCCAAGCCGCTTCATCGAAGCCGTTCCCACACACCCAAGGCTTCGATCAACCCACACCCAGGCGGGCTCATAGGAAGGCCGATCGTCCCCAAGCGATCGGCCTTTCGTATTTATGGCGACGATCGTTGTCTTGCCTGAGCTCCGGGGAACGGGCCGGATCAATATTGCTGCATCGGTGCGGCTATAGACACACCAAAAACGCCTATCACATCCGAAAATTCCGCCGTAATTGCTGGATCCTGGATGTATTAGATATGCATTATTGCAAGTTACTCTAAAATTGCCGCCTGCTAGTGTCGCCGGCGCGCGCAAATTTTCCGATCGGTCCAATGAGAATTGTCGGCTTCCCCCTCGATGTGTCCAATGTGCGTGATGAACGCGTAGTGAAGGGGCAGAGCATTCGGCGCTCCCTGATCCAAGCCACTCTGGATCTAGTCCACACGGGGGATACCGAGCCATCCGCGGGGGCCGTCGCCATGATCGCCGGGCTTTCGAGCCGGACCCTCTCTCAGCACTTCCCGGACCTGTCCGACCTCTACACAGCGGCCTTCGAACTCGCCGTCAGTCGAGCGTTCAGCGCCGATCGACCGGTGGACCCGGCGGCGCCGCTGACAAGCCGGATCACACTTCTGGTCTCGGACCGGGCGCAGCTGTTCGAGGAATGGCTTCCCTTGTGGAGCTTCGCCGACCGTGTGCGCCGCTTGGCGCCTGCCATCGGCGCCGGCGTGGCACGCCTGCGGCAAGTCCTGCGCGAGCGCCTGGCCATTTGGTTTGCCGCCGAGCTCGAATCGCTCGGGCCGGAGGCGCGTCTCGCCGGACTCGATTCGCTCGAGCGGGCCTTCGGGTTCGACAGCTGGATGAACTTGCGTGAGCGTCAGCGCCTGTCGCCGATGCGTGCATCGAGGACCTGGCGCTTCACTGCCGAGACGATCGTGCAGCAGGCCCTTGCCGGTTCGCCACGGCATCCACGAACGCCTGAGACTGCAAAAAAGGCGACGGAGTGTCCGTCGCCCTGATGTGGTCGCGCGAAGGGTCCTATTTGGCCTTCGCCTGGAACTTCTGGTGGCACGCACCGCAGGTCTTGCCGGTGTCGGCAAAGGCCGCCGCCAGCGCCTCGGCATTGCCCGAGCCGGCCGCCATCGCGAGCTTGTCGTAGGCGGCGTCCGCCGCTTTGCTGGCCGCCTCGAAGCCGGCCCAGTCGGTCCAGATCGCCGGCAGGGCGCGGGTATCGCCCTTGTCGGAGCCGGCCGGAAACATCTTCAAGAAGGATGCTTCGAGGGTCTTGAGCTTCGCGGCCTGCTCGACGGCGCCCGCGGTCGGACCCTTGGCATCGACGATCGCCTTGATGGCGCGCATCGCGGCGGCGGTCTGCTTGCGATTGTCCTTGCGCTGCGCGATCACGTCGCCTTGGGCCATCGCGATCGTCGCACCGCCCACCATTGCGCCGGCGGCGAGAGCGCCGACCATCGCAAGAACCAGACTCTTCCTCATAGACCCATCCCCTCGTGGCTGATCCGGCTGGCAATTTATGCCTCGCCGACGGACCATTTGTTGCAGAGCCCGGCCCGGAAGCGAACGGGCAGGTGAGACAAGCGCCATCACGACTGCGTGTACTGGTCACGCCCTGGCCCTTGCCTACAGTCCCGGTGAATCGACTATTCTGGTCCCTCGCAAGGAGATGATGACGGATGGCCGGCAAGAACGACAAGATCCTCGTCTGGGACGTGCCCGTCCGCCTGTTCCACTGGCTGCTCGTCGCGCTGATGGCCACCTCGTATTTCAGCGGACGGGCAGGCGGCGACTGGATGCAGCTCCATTTCTGGTCGGGTTACGCCATTCTGACCCTGCTGCTCTTTCGTCTTGCCTGGGGCTTCGTCGGCAGCACCACCGCGCGCTTCTCGAGCTTCCTCAAGGGACCCGGGGCCGCCTTCGCCCATGTGGCGCATTTGTTTCGCAAGGAGGGCCCCTGCGACGTCGGGCACAATCCGCTGGGAGGCGCGATGGTGCTCGTCCTGATCTTCGCGGTGATGGCCCAGGTCGTGACCGGGCTGTTCACGGCCGACACCGATACCGGCATGGTGAACGGGCCGCTCGCGCTCAAGGTCGCCGACAGGTGGGTCGAGCGGGCGACCGATTTCCACGCCTGGTGGATCAACGTCCTTCTCATCCTGGTGGCGGTCCATGTCGCAGCCGTCCTGCTCTACCTCGTCTGGAAGCGGCACAATCTGATCGGCGCGATGATCACCGGCCGCAAGCGGATCGATCAGGCGGTCGAGCCGGGGGCGCCCGCACCGCGGCTCAGCTTCGCGTCGAGCCGCCTTGCGGTGTCTGTCCTGTTGGCCTGTTCCGCTCTGGTCTATTTCGTCGTCCGCGCGGGCGGCTGACTGCTCACGCGGCCTTGCTGGCCTGAAACCGCCCCTCTAGGGTGACGATAACCACAGTGAAATTTGGATTTTGCACCATGAAATTTACCGGTACCGACTCCTACGTTGCCAGCGACGACCTGCGCGTGGCGGTGAATGCGTCCATCGCGCTGCAGCGTCCGCTGCTCATCAAGGGCGAGCCCGGCACCGGCAAGACCGTTCTGGCGCATGAAGTCGCCAAGGCGCTGAATGCCCCGATCATCGAGTGGCACATCAAGTCGACGACCAAGGCGCAGCAGGGCCTGTACGAGTACGACGCGGTATCGCGCCTGCGTGACAGCCAGCTCGGCGACGAGCGCGTGAAGGACATCGGCAACTACATCAAGCGCGGCAAGATGTGGGAGGCTTTCACCGCCGAGACGCGGCCGATCCTGCTGATCGACGAGATCGACAAGGCCGACATCGAGTTCCCGAACGACCTGCTGCTCGAGCTCGATCGCATGCAGTTCTACGTCTACGAGACGCAGGAGACGATCAAGGCGGAGCAGCGCCCGATCGTGATGATCACCTCGAACAACGAGAAGGAACTGCCGGACGCCTTCCTGCGCCGCTGCTTCTTCCACTACATCCGCTTCCCCGATCGCGAGACGATGACGCAGATCGTCGACGTCCACTTCCCCGACCTGCAGCGCAACCTGCTGCGCGAGGCACTGAACGTGTTCTACGACATCCGCGAAGTGCCGGGCCTCAAGAAGAAGCCGTCGACCTCCGAGCTGCTCGACTGGCTGAAGCTCCTGATGGTCGAGGACATGTCGCCGGAGTCGCTGCGCTCCAAGGACTCCAAGCAGCTCATTCCGCCGCTGCACGGGGCGCTGCTGAAGAACGAGCAGGACGTGCACCTGTTCGAGCGTCTGGCCTTCATGGCGCGGCGGGAGCAGCGCCAGTAATCACGCCTGAGAGGAGGACGAGATGTTCATCAACTTCTTCCTCGAGCTGCGCAACGCCAAGCTGCCGGTCTCCATCAAGGAATATCTCGCCCTGATGGAGGCGATGGACAAGGGAGTGGCCGACTACAGCGTCGACGACTTCTACTATCTGTCGCGCGCCGCGCTGGTGAAGGACGAGCGCAACCTCGACAAGTTCGACCGTGTGTTCGGTACCGTCTTCAAGGGACTCGAGGCGCTGCCGCCCGAGGGCGTCGCCGCCGAGATCCCCGAGGAATGGCTGCGCAAGCTGGCCGAGAAGCTTCTCACCGAGGAGGAGAAGAAGCAGATCGAGTCGATGGGCGGCTGGGAGAAACTCATGGAGACGCTGAAGAAGCGTCTCGAGGAGCAGCAGAAGCGCCACGAGGGCGGCAGCAAGTGGATCGGCACCGCCGGCACCTCGCCGTTCGGCGCTTACGGCTTCAATCCCGAGGGCGTTCGCATCGGCCAGGACAAGGGCCGCGAGGGCCGCGCCGTGAAGGTGTGGGACAAGCGCGAATACAAGAACCTCGACGACACGGTCGAGATCGGCACGCGCAACATCAAGATCGCGCTGCGCCGCCTGCGCAAGTTCGCGCGCGAAGGCGCCGAGGTCGAGCTCGACATGCCCGACACGATCCGCTCGACGGCGCGCAATGCCGGCTATCTCGACATCAAGATGGTGCCGGAGCGGCGCAACAAGGTGAAGCTGCTGATCCTGTTCGATATCGGTGGCTCGATGGACGCGCACATCCGGGTCTGCGAGGAGCTGTTCTCGGCGGCGCGGTCTGAGTTCAAGCACCTCGAGTTCTTCTACTTCCACAACTGCCTCTACGAGAAGCTGTGGAAGGACAATCGCCGCCGTCACGTCGATACCTTCTCGACGGCGCAGATGCTCCATACCTATCCGCCCGACTACAAGGTGCTGTTCGTCGGCGACGCCTCGATGAGCCCCTACGAGATCGCCTATCCCGGCGGCTCGGTGGAGCACTGGAACGAGGAAGCGGGCCAGGTCTGGATCCAGCGTGTTGCCGACACCTACCGCAGCATGGCGTGGCTGAACCCGGTGCCGGAACGGCACTGGAGCTACACGCCGTCGATCCAGCTGCTGCAGCAGCTGACGAGCGACCGCATGTTCCCGCTCACCCTGGGCGGCCTCGACAGCGCGATGAAGGAACTGAACAAGTAGGACGCGCTGGGGGCGCGCCACTCCAGTGGCGCGATTCGTGACGCGCCACTGGAGTGGCGCGCCCCCCGGCCAAAGGGAGAAACGAAGATGAAGACCGGGCCTGCAGTCGCCGAAATCCTGAAGCGCGAGGGGGTCGAGTATCTCTTCGCCTATCCCGTCAACCATCTGATCGAGCACTGCGCCGCGATCGACATCCGTCCGATCATCGTGCGCCAGGAGCGCATCGGTCTGCACATGGCCGACGCCATGTCGCGCATGACCAAGGGCCGCAAAATGGGCGTGTTCTGCATGCAGAGCGGCCCGGGCTCGGAGAACGCCTATGGCGGCGTGGCGCAGGCCTACGGCGAATCAGTGCCGCTGCTGGTCATTCCGGCGGGCTATCCGCGCCGTATCGCCCATGTGCCGCCGAACTTCAACTCGACCATCACCATGGCGCATGTCGCCAAGCATGCCGAGCCGATCACCTCGGGCGCCGACATCGAGAACGTGATGCGCCGGGCTTTCAGCCTGCTGCGCAACGGCCGCGGCTCGCCGGTCATCATCGAGTTCCCGGCCGAAGCCAATGGCGAGGACGCGCCCGATCCGCTGACCTACGAGCCGATCAAGCCGACGCGCTACGGTCCCGATCCGGCCGCCGTGAAGGAAGCCGCCAAGGTGCTGGTCGAGGCCAAGCGGCCGGTCATCTATGCCGGCCACGGCGTGCACTGGGCCGAGGCCTATGACGAGCTGAAGGAACTGGCCGAGCTGCTGGCAATTCCCGTCTGCACCTCGCTGCAGGGCAAGAGCAGCTTCGACGAGACCCATCCGCTGTCGCTGGGCTCCGGCGGCCGCGCCTATCCGAGGCAGGTCCGCCACTTCCTCGACAAGTGCGACGTGCTGTTCGGCATCGGCTGCTCCTTCACCGAAACCAACTTCGGCATCTCGATGCCGAAGGGCAAGACGGTGATCCACACCACGCTCGATCCCAACCATCTCAACAAGGACGTGCGCTGCCAGTACGGCCTGATCGGTGACGCCAAGCTGGCGCTCCGCGCCATGATCGACGAATGCAGCAAGCTGGTCGGAGCCAGGAAGCGCGACGCCGCCCCGGTCGTCGCCGAGATCAAGCCGATCGCCGACGAGTGGCTCAATGAGTGGATGCCCAAGCTCACCAACAACGAGGCGCCGCTCAATCCCTATCGCGTGCTCTGGGATCTCCAGCATACGGTCGACAAGGCCAACACGATCATCACCCACGATGCCGGCAGCCCGCGCGACCAGCTCTCGCCGTTCTGGAAGACCACCGCGCCGCACACCTATATCGGCTGGGGAAAGACCACCCAGCTGGGCTACGGGCTCGGCCTCGCCATGGGCGCCAAGCTCGCCTGCCCGGACAAGCTCTGCATCAACGTCTGGGGCGATGCGGCGATCGGCTTCACCGGCATGGACTTCGAGACGGCGGTGCGCGAGCGCATTCCGATCATGTCGATCCTGCTCAACAACTTCTCGATGGCGATCGAGCTGCACATCATGAAGGTGTCGACCGAGAAGTACCGCTCGACCGACATCTCGGGCGACTACGCCGCCATGGCGCGGGCCTTCGGCGGCTACGGCGAGCGCATCACCAAGCCGGAGGACATCATCCCGGCGATCAAGCGCGGCATCGAGCAGACCCAGAAGGGCGTGCCCGTGCTGCTGGAGTTCATCACCTCGAAGGAAGTGACGATCTCGACACCTAAGTGATTTGGAACGGGAGGCCGCGATGACGAAGATCCTCACGCCCACGGGCGAGCACGACATCGCCGCGCATGACGGCCTCTGGATGAGTCCCGTCGATGCCGAGCGTGTCACGGGCTGGACCCTGAAGCCCGAGGGCATGTGTCGCGCCGATCTGTGCGTGCCGCTGCCTGCTTCCGCGCTCGCGCCAAATGAAGTCGACCTCGAAGCCTTCTGGAAGAAGCTGGGCGGTCCCGTGGTCGCCAGCGAGGCGCGCGATGTGTGGGCACTGGGGGCGGCGGCCGAGGAGCGCAATGCCACGCTAGAAGGGCTGGAGGCGCCGGACTTCACCCTGCCGGATATAGACGGCGTGCCGCGCACGCTGTCGCAGCTGCGCGGCCGCAAGGTGTTCCTCGCCACCTGGGCCAGTTGGTGAGGCTGCCGTTTTGACTTGCCCGTGTGGCAGGCCCTCTACGAAGAACTGAAGGACAAGGGGTTCATGGTCGTGGCTGTGGCGCAGGAAAGCCGCGGCGCCGAACATGCGCGCCCGTGGATCGAGCAGGCTGGGTCGTCCTACTGGCAGCTCATCGACACCGACCATCGGCTCGAGGATCTCTATAATCTCGTGAACGTCCCGCAGGCGATCTGGATCGACGAGCAGGGCCGCATCGCCCGCCCGCCCGAGACCGCGGGCTCGACCGATCATTTCCGGCGCATGGATCTCTCGACCCGCACCATGACCCCGCGGGACCAGGCCGAGCGCTTGGCCGCGCGGCAGGCCTATCTCGACGCGGTGCGCGCCTGGGTCGCCACGGGGGCGCATGCATTGCCGGCCGCCGCCGTGCGCGCGGACCTGCCGAAGGTCACGCCCGAGATCGCGGAGGCGCGAGCTCGTTTCCGCCTTGGAGTCTGGCTGCGCGCAAACGACCGGGCGGCCGAAGGCGACCTGCACCTGGCGGAGGCGAGCCGGCTGCATCCCGAGTCGTGGAGCCTGTGGCGCCAGGCGGCGGACCTCGACGAGGTCGGCAAGGCCTCGGGGCCGGAGTTCTGGAAGCGCGTGCAGGCGCTCGGCGATCGTCCGTATTATCCGCCCCCAAAACTGTAGTTCGCGAGCGACACGGCATCGCCACAATTGGCGATGCCATGCGAGGCCATCACACCTCCGTGAGAGCAGTACGTCTGCAAGGCAGTGGCGCCTTCGCTGAGTTACCCTCCGTTTCATATTTCCTGATCAACGGGAGGCTGGGATGGCTGTCCTCAACGTCAACGGCAAGGCGGTCGAATACACCGCTGACCCGGAAACGCCACTGCTCTGGGTACTGCGTGAACAACTCGGCCTGACGGGCACCAAGTATGCCTGCGGCATCGCACAATGCGGCTCCTGCACGGTCCATATCGATGGTGCGCCGGTGCGTTCGTGCAGCGTACCGGTGAACACTGTCGGCACCCAGAAGGTCGTCACGATCGAGGCCTTGGCCGAGAACGGTGTGCTGACCAAGATCCAGAAGGCCTGGGTCGAGCTCGACGTACCCCAGTGCGGCTACTGCCAGAGCGGCATGGTGATGGCGGCGACGGCGCTGCTCACCGCCAAGCCCAATCCGACCGACGCCGACATCGACGAGGCGATGACCAACATCTGTCGCTGCGGCACCTACCAGCAGGTCCGCGCCGCCATCCACGCCGCCGCCAAGGTCTGAGGGGAGGACGCATCATGACGATCCAGACATCTCTCGGCCGTCGCGGCTTCCTGGTCAGCGGTGCCGCCGTCGCCGGCGGCTTCTCGCTCGGCTTCCACCTGCCCTTCGACGAAAGCGCGGCGCAGGCCCAGTCCGTCAAGGAACTGAACGCCTGGGTGGTCATCCATCCCGACGACAAGGTGGTGATCCGCATCGCCCGCTCCGAAATGGGCCAGGGCACGCTCACCGGCCTCTGCCAGCTCGTGGCCGAGGAACTTGACTGCGACTGGAACAAGGTCACCTGGGAATATCCGACTCCTGGCGAGAATCTGAAGCGCAACCGCGTCTGGAAGAATTTTTCGACCGGCGGTAGCCGCGGCATTCGCGAGAGCCAACAATATGTCCGCGAAGGCGGCGCGATCGCGCGGGAGATGCTGATCGCGGCCGCAGCCAAGCAATGGAACGTGCCGGCGGCGGAGTGCAGCGCGGCCAACAGCACGATCACCCACAAGGCGTCGGGCAAGACCGTGACCTACGGCGCGGTCGCCGCATCGGCGGCCCAGCTCGAGCCGCCCAAGGACGTGAAGCTCAAGGACCCCAAGGACTGGAAGATCGCCGGCAAGCCGCTGAAGCGGCTCGACACGGTCGACAAGGTCACGGGCAAGCAGATCTACGGCATGGACTACACGATGCCGGGGATGCTCAACGCTACGGTGCGCGCCTGCCCCGTCATTGGCGGCAAGCTCACGGATTTCGACGCTGCCAAGGCCGAGAAGATGCCGGGGGTGAAGAAGGTCTTCGCGATCGACGGCAATGCCGTGGTGGTCGTGGCCGACACTTACTGGCAGGCCAAGACGGCGCTCGACGCCGTCACGACCAACTGGGACATCGGTGAGCTCGGCAAGGTCTCGACCGAGACGATCAACGCCACGCTGAAGGAGGGCCTCGACGCCAAAGAGGCCTTCGTCGGTAACAAGACGGGCGATGCCCAGAAGGCGATCGACGGCGCGGCCAGGAAGGTCGAGGCCGTCTACAGTTTCCCCTATCAGCACCATGTCACCATGGAGCCGATGAACGCCACCGCGCGCTACACGGCCGACAAGTGCGAAGTCTGGTGCGGCACCCAGAACGGCGAGGCGGCGCTCGCCGCGGCGTCGGAAGCGGCCGGCCTGCCGATCGCCAAGTGCGAGGTCTACAAGCTGATGCTGGGCGGCGGCTTCGGCCGTCGCGGCCGCTCGGACTATGTGCGGCAGGCCGTGCTTGCGGCCAAGGAGATGCCGGGCACGCCGATCAAGCTGATCTGGTCGCGCGAAGAGGACATGACGCACTGCCAGTACCATCCTACGACAATGGCCAAGCTGACGGCCGGCCTCGACGCCCAGGGGAACCTGGTCGGCCTGCGCGTGCGCATTTCGGGCCAGTCGATCCTGGCCTCGCTGCTGCCACAGAACATGGTGAACGGCATGGATCCGATCGCCTTCCAGGGCCTCATGCAGTCCGGGGTCGAGGCCGCCTATGGCTACGATATCCCGAACCTCATGATCGACCATGCCATGCGCAATCCGCACATCACCGCGGGCTTCTGGCGCGGCGTGAACGTCAACCAGAACGCCGTCTACATGGAATGTTTCATGGACGAGCTGGCGGCAGCGGCGGGCCAGGATCCGCTGGCTTATCGCCTCAAGTACCTCAAGCCCAAGTGGGCGGCGGTGCTGAAGGCCGCCTGCGATAGAGCGGGTTACGGCAAGCCGCTGCCCGAGGGCCGGTTCCACGGCATCTCGCAGGTCATGGGCTATGGCAGCTACGTCGCCGGCGTCGCCGAGGTTTCGGTGAGCCCCGACGGGCAGCTCAAGATCCACAAGATCACCGCGGCCACCAATCCCGGCCACGTGGTCAATCCGGCGCAGATCGACCGCCAGGTCGCGGGCTCGTTCGTCTATGGCCTGTCGGCCGCCCTGTACGGCGAGATCACGGTGAAGGACGGCGCGGTCGAGCAGACCAACTTCGACAGCTACAACGTGATGCGCATCGACGAGATGCCCGATGTCGAAACGGTGCTGGTGCCGACCCACGATTTCTGGGGCGGCGTCGGCGAGCCGACCATCGCCGTCGCGGCGCCCGCCGTGCTGAATGCGATCGCCAAGGCGACGGGCAAGAGGGTGCGCAACCTGCCGCTGATGAACAACGATCTGACGAAGGGCGCCTGATGCCTCGAACGCTGCTGCCGGGCCTCGCCAGCATGATCCTGCTGGCCGGCCCGGCAACGGCGGCCGACGCGCCGCCGGGCGCCAGCTCCTGCACCGGCTGCCACGCCCCAAAGAAGGTGGCGGATTCGGTGATCCCGCGCATCGCCGGCCGAAAGGCTTCGGACATCGTCGCCTTCATGCGCGAGTATCGCAGCGGCACCTGGCCGTCCAGTGTCATGGGGCGGATCGCCAAGGGCTTAGACGATCAGCAGACCGAGGCTATCGCCGCCTGGCTTGCGGCGCAGCCGGAGTAGGCGGCGATGGCGACGCGCCGTCATTTCCTCAAACTCGGCGCCGGGGCCGGGCTCGCGCCCGCCGTCGCTTTGGCGCAGCGCAAGGCGAAGATCGTGGTGATCGGCGGCGGCTTCGGCGGCGCCACGGCGGCGCGCACCCTGAAGGCGCTGCAGCCGTCGCTTCAGGTCACCCTGGTCGAGCCAAATCCCGTCTACACGTCCTGCCCTTTCAGCAATTCCGTGCTCGCCAATTTGCGCGAGATCGACCAGCAGCAGTTCCGGTACGACGGCATCAGGGGCGCAGGTGTCACGGTTGCCGGAACGAGCGCCACTGCAGTCGATGCCGATGCGAAGACCGTGACCCTGGCCGACGGCAACAGCCTTTCCTACGACCGGCTGATCATATCCCCCGGCATCGACTTCGACTGGAAGGCCATCCAGGGTTACGACGAGGCCGCGGCCGAAAAGATGCCGCATGCCTGGAAGGCGGGCGCGCAGACCGTGCTGCTGCGTCGGCAGCTGCAGGCCATGGACGATGGCGGGCTGGTCGTCATGTCCGCACCAGCCAATCCCTTCCGCTGCCCGCCCGGCCCTTACGAGCGCGCCAGCCTGATCGCCTACTGGCTGAAGATCTGGAAGCCGAAATCGAAGCTGCTGCTGCTCGATGCGAAGGACGCCTTCTCCAAGCAGCGCCTGTTCCAGAACGGCTGGGCCGAGCTCTACCCGGGGCTGATCGAGTGGGTGCCTCTCAGCCAGGGCGGCAAGGTGACGGCGGTCGATCCTGCGACTCTCACCCTTACGACGGAGTTCGGGGCGCACAGGGCCGCGGTCGCCAACGTGATCCCTCCGCAGAGGGCCGGCGCCATCGCCGCGCAGGCGGGCGTCGCCGATCGCACCGGCTGGTGCCCCGTCGAGCCGGTCGCCTTCGAATCGACCCTGCGGCCCAACATCCATGTGCTGGGCGATGCGGCGATCATGGGCGGCATGCCGAAGTCCGCCTTCGCGGCGAACGCCCAGGCCAAGGTCTGTGCCGCCGCAATCGTGAAGCTGCTGGCCGGCGAGAAGCCGCAGGATCCCATCGTGATCAATACCTGCTACAGCCTGGTCGCGGCCGACTACGGCATTTCGATCGCCGGCGTCTATCGCCCCAACAAAGGCCAGCTCACCGACATTCCCGGCGCCGGCGGCACCAGTCCGCTCGAAGCCGTGGGCGGCTTGCGGGGACAGGAGGCGCTCTATGCGTCGAGCTGGTTCCGCACCATCACCGCCGAAACCTTCGGCTGATGCGCAGCCTCGTCGCCCTCGCTCTCGCTCTCATGGCCGGTCCCGCCGCGGCGCAACAGGTCGATCCGCAGATCGTCGGTGATTCGATTCCCCGCTCGCTCACCGGCCAGCCGGGGGACGCGACGCGGGGCCGGGCGATCGTCGCCAACCGCAGCGTCGGTCTCTGCCTGCTCTGCCACTCCGGTCCGATCGCGGAGGAGCGCTTCCAGGGCGACCTGGCGCCCAGCCTCGCGGGCGCAGGCTCGCGCTGGTCGGAGGGACAATTGCGTCTGCGCATCGTCGATGGGTCGCGTCTCAATGCCGACACGATCATGCCGGCCTACTATCGCACCCAGGGCCTGCACCGGGTCGCTCGCAACTTCGAGGGCAGGACCATCCTCACCGCTGTGCAAGTCGAGGATGTCGTGGCCTATCTCGTCACGCTGAGGGATTGAATGGATCGACGTCTCTTTCTGGCCGGCACGGCCGCGATCGTCGTGCTGCCGCTTGGCCCCGCGGCAGCGACGCCCGATGCCATGGCCGAGGCGATCAAGAAGGTCATCGGTGAGGCGACGCCGATCGAAGGCAGGATGAAGCTCGACGTGCCGCCGCTGGTCGAGAACGGCAGTACCGTGCCGCTCACCGTCTCCGTCGAAAGTCCGATGACCGAAGCCGACCATGTGAAGGCGATCCACGTCTTCAACGAGAAGAATCCGCAGCCCAATGTCTTTTCCGCCCGGCTCGGCCCGCGCAACGGCAAGGCGATGGTCGGCACGCGCATCAAGCTCGGCGACAGCCAGCGGATCGTCGCCATCGCCGAGACCAGCGACGGCAAGTTCTGGAGCGTCGGTGCCGACGTGATCGTCACCCTGGCCGCCTGCCTCGAGGAGTCGCCCTGATGTCGAACATCCTGGTGAATGCTCCGAAGACCGCCAAGCGTGGCGACGTCGTCGAGATCAAGGCGCTGATCATGCACCCGATGGAGACCGGCTTCCGACCGGGCCCCAACGGCCGCATCATTCCGCGCAACATCATCGAGCGTTTCACCGCGACCTGGAACGGCGCCGAGATCTTCGCGATGGACATGTCGCCGGCGATCGCCGCCAATCCCTTCGTGTCATTCTTTGCTCAGGCGAACGAGAGCGGCACCGTGGTCCTGCGCTGGACCGGCGACGAGGGCTTCGCCGCCGAGCATCGGGTCGACATCACCGTCGCATGAGGAGGCGCCTGCTCGTCGTCGGTCTCGGCCTGGTGTTCGTGGCCACCTATGCGGCGGCCCAGGTCGGCAGCCAATCGGGTGCGGACAAGCGTCGGTCCGGCTACCGGGACATGGGCGAGGCGCTGCAGAAGATGCAGGACGACGATACGGCCAATCCCGGCATGCTGTTCGTCCAGCTCGGCAGCCAGCTCTGGGCAAAGCCAGCAGGCGTCGCGAACAAATCCTGTGCCGACTGCCATGGTGCCGATGCCGCCAGCATGAAGGGCGTAGCCACCCGCTATCCCGCGATCCCGGCGGGCAGTGACCGTCCGCTCGATCTCGAGGGCCGCATCAATCTCTGCCGCACGCAGCACCAGAGCGCCGATCCTCTCCCACCCGAAAATCTTGACCTGCTGGCGCTGGCCGCCTTCGTCGCGCACCAATCGCGAGGCTTGCCGATCGCGCCGCCCGCCGACCCGCGTCTCGAGGCATTCCGCCAGCAAGGGGAGGAGATCTATCGCCGCCGCCAGGGCCAGCTCAATCTGTCCTGCGCGATCTGCCATGATGACAATGCCGGCAAGAAACTGGCGGGCATCGTCATTCCGGAGGCGCATCCCACCGGCTATCCGATCTATCGTCTGGAATGGCAGGCGCTCGGATCGCTCAAGCGTCGGCTGCGCAACTGCATGGTCGGCATCCGCGCCGAAGCCTGGCCGCTCGATGCCCCGGAATACACAGCGCTGGAACTCTATCTGATGGAGCGGGCGAAGGGTCTCAAACTGGAAACGCCGGCGGTGCGGCCTTAGACGTTCGTCGCGACGAGAGACGGATTTTCTCTCGCGAACGGGTGCTGGAGCTATTCCTGCCGTCTGGGTCGCCCGATTCGACCGAGCGTTTCATTGCTGCGGTAGCGAACGCGCCCGTAAAGTCCCGAGATGCTCAGCCTTGCCAGCACTCTTGTCACCCGGGCGGCGCGTCTGATTCAGGCGGCATATGAAGAGCCCGCTCTCTGGACGATTTCCGCTAAGGGGTGCGTCGTGGGCTCGCTGGTATGCGAGGCCGGCGCATGGCGCCTCTCCTGGTTCGACGACGCCCCTCCGCGGCTGGTGAACTATGCCGGTCGAGTGGATAGCGACGTCGAGGCGCTCGCCCTTGTCTTCAGCGAGCGGCTGGGTGCCCCGGTGCGCCTGGAGTCGCTTCCGGTCTAGACTGACGGCACCGCGTTGACGGATTGATGAACATGGATGCCATCGACAAGAAGATCGTCGCGCTCCTCCAGGAGGATGCGAGCCTTTCGCTGGCGCAGATCGCCCATCGCGTCGGCCTCTCGCAAAGCCCCTGCTGGAAGCGCATCCAGCGACTGGAAAAGTCCGGCGTCATCCTGAAGCGGGTGGCGCTGATCTCGCCCGAGGCGATCGGCATGGGTTTGACGGTGTTCGTGTCGATCGAGACCGGTGACCATTCCTCGGCCTGGCTCTCCAAGTTCGCCAGCACGGTCACGGCCATGCCCGAAGTGATGGAGTTCCACCGCATGGCCGGCGACATCGACTACATGCTGCGCGTCGCGGTTCCCGACATGCAGGCCTACGATCTGTTCTACAAGAAGCTGATCGACACGATGCCGCTCAAGAACGTGACCTCGCGCTTCTCGATGGAGCGCGTGAAGTCGACGACGGCCTATCCAATCGTCTCCGATCTCAAGCCCGTCCGTAAGCGTTAGGCATCGCCCGCGCGAAGAAGAGCCGGTCGAGCGCCAGCCTGCCCGGCCCGAACTTGGCGAGATAGAGCAGCGCCACGGCCCAGACCCCATGCGTGTCGAAGGCGTTGGGATAGACGAAGATCTCGATCACCAGGGTCATGCCCAGCAGGGCGAGCGCCGCCGGCCGCGTGAACAGGCCGAGGAAGAGCAGGAACGGCAGGCTGAGTTCCGCTCCTGTCGCCAGGTAGGATGCCAACTCGGGCGGGAGGAGCGGCAGCATGTACTCTTCGCGAAACAGGGTGAGAGTCGTGCCGTCGGCCCAGCCTTCGAGCTTCAGCAGGCCCGAGCGCAGGAAGATCGTGCCGACGGAAAGGCGGGCGAGGAGGGCCAGCAACTCGTGCGGGATGCGTGCCAGCAGCGCGTCGAGACGCGAGAGCAGAGCGATCATGAAGACGATCCTTGGGACAGGGTTGTGATGGCGCCGGCACCGAACAGCGTCGCCAGCGCCGTTGCGAGATCGAAACTGTCGTGGGTACGCGACGCCGCCTCGGCGGCGGCGCTCAACGCAACCCCTTGCGCGAGTTCGGCCACCAGCAGGTCGGCGCCCGGTGGAAGCCGTTGGACGAGAACGTCGAGATGTGGCCGCGTCACCAGCGCCGTCTCGCCCGTCCAGTCGGCCGCCGGCGCCTCGGGCGTCGCGTCATGGGTGTTGGTGGTCCATACAGAGACGATGGGCCACGGCGAGGCGATGACGGCCATGGCGGGATGCAGGCCGAGTCTGACGGAGCCAAGCGCTTCCGGAGGCAGCTCCGCGAGTCGGCCGATATCGGCCGCGCTGGCATCGGCGCTGTGGAATGCGACGTGGCGCGACCATTCCAGTCGGGCGATGTCGGGCAGATAGGGCAGGTCTGCCGCAGGATCGAACCCCTCCAGGAAATTCGCGAAGGCGGTGCCATACTCGGCGAGGACGGGCGACCGCGGCGGATGCCGCTCGATGAAGACCAGCGCCATGGCAGTGAAGAACTCGTCGCCGACCAGGCGCTCCACCACCGGAAACCGTGCCGCCAGGGCGGCGGCCAGACTGGCCTTCACGTTGTTGCGGTAGACGCCGAATCGTCGCTCGCGCGTCGGCCGGACGTCGTGACGGATGCCGTCGGGCACCGCCAGAGGGGCCTGAAGGACGGCATGGGCAAAGCGGTGCTGCAGGTCGGCAAGACCGCTGCCGTCAGGCTGCGCGGGCATCGAGGCCTCCGGCCGTCTGCAGAATCGACTGGGCCCGCTGGACTTCGGCCTCGAGGTCGGGCCAGGCCGGCACGTCGGCGTCCCACTCGATCAGTGTGGGACGGACACCCCGGCGCGCGATCACATCCCGAAAGAGAGACCAGACCTCCGCAGAGATCGTCCGGTCGTGGGTATCGACGTACAGGGCGTCGCCGTCGCTCTCCAGCACGGCGTGACCGGCGAGATGGATCTCGCCGACATGCTCATGCGGGAAGCATTCGAGGTAGGCGCGGGGATCGAAGCCGTGATTGGCCGCGGAGACGACGACGTTGTTGACGTCGAGCAGCAGGCCGCAGCCGCTGCGTCGGGCAAGCGCCCGCAGGAAATCCGTCTCCGGCATTTCTTCCCCGTCGAAGCGGAGATAGGTCGAGGGATTCTCGATGAGGATTGTTCTTCCGAGCACCGTCTGGGCCTCGTCGACGTGGCGTGCCACCAGCGACAGGGTGGCTTCCGTATAGGGAAGGGGCAGCAGGTCGTTCAGGAAAGTCCCCTCATGCGTCGACCAGGCGAGATGCTCCGACACGATGAAAGGCTGATACCGGTCGACCACCGACTTCAGGCGCCCGAGATGACCCGGCGCCATGCCGTTGGCCGATCCGATCGACAGGCCCACGCCATGCACCGACAGCGGATAGAGCGCGCGAACGCGCTCCAGGAAATGATGCGGCGGACCGCCGGCTCCCATGTAGTTCTCGGCATGCACCTCGAACCAGCCGACATCGGGTCGGGCTTCGAGGATGTGCCGCTGGTGTTCGGGCTTCAGCCCGGCACCAGCACGAAGCAGGCGGTCCGCCGTCACGACGCGTCTTCCTTACATCGGGGCGAGCGTGCCCATGCGCTTCTTGCCGTCCTTGAGGGTGACTTCCATCTTGGCGCAGGACCCCTTGGCGACGTACTTCCAGGCCTTGGCGTCATAGTCCGCCTTGGACTGGCCGGCGCAGGAATTGTTGCCGGTGGCGGCGCAGTCGTTCTTGCCTGCCATCGAGATGCCGTAGCACCTCTCCTTGTCGGCGTTGGCGGTCTGCGCGTTGGCGCCGGACGACATCAGGGCGGCGGCGGCGACGGCGGCGGCGAGGGCTACCGTGGTGGTACGATTGATCATGGACAAATCCTCCTTGGCTCTCGAGCCAATCACGGCTCGCAATGGATCATTCGGGCGCAGCCGCGTCCGCGTTACAGGCGCTCCGCCTTCTATTTTGTTCGAAGCGCCTGTAATGTTTCGGCAAATCAACACGAATGCGTGAAGAGTGGGCTCGTTGTCCGATCCGGAAGATCTCTCCGCACTCATGCGGGCGGCCCGGAAGGGGGACGACGAGGCATACCGGCGCCTGCTTCTCCGCGTCGCTACGTGGCTGCGCGCGGTGGCGTCGCGCGGGCTGGCGGCGGCCGGTCGGCCGAATGCGGATTGCGAGGACATCGTCCAGGAGACTTTGCTGGCCATGCATCTGAAGCGCGACACCTGGGACGAGACGCAGCCCCTGCAGCCCTGGCTGCGGGCGATCGCGCGCCACAAGCTGGTCGACCATCTGCGGCGTCGCGGCTTCACCGATCACGTCGACATCGACGATCATTCCGACACGCTCGCCGCGCCCGCGTCTGCGGAGGAGGGAAGTGCCCTCGATGCGCGACAGATGCTCGCCAGCTTGCCCGAGCGCCAGCGCCGGATCGTGGAAGGAATCTCCATCGAGGGGCAGAGCGCGCGAGACGTCGGGGTGAGGATGGGCATGAGCGAAGGCGCCGTCCGGGTCACGCTGCATCGCGCCCTTCGCGCGCTGGCCGAAGTCTATCGCAGGGACAGGACATGAAGACCGAGCAGTTCGTGGCTTCCCTGGTTACCGACCGGGCATGGTCAGTGAGGCCGCTTGGACGTTCCGTGAGCCGGGCCGTGCTGGCGGGCGCGCTGGTGTCGCTCGTGATCTTTGCGCTGGAGTTCGGGCCGCGCGTCGATCTGGCGGCGGCCTTCGCGACCTGGCGGTTCGACGCCAAGCTCGCCCTGGTGCTGTCGGCCCTGGTGGCAGCCTCTGCTGCCTGCCTTGCCATGGCGCGGCCGGTGATCACCGTGCGATGGCGCTGGGCCGTGCTGCCGGTTCTCCTCATCGCGGCGGCGGCGCTGGGGGCCGAACTCGCTGTGGTTCCTGCCGGGACCTGGGAGACGCGGCTGGTCGGCAGCAACGCGCTCGTCTGCCTGACGGCCATCCCGCTCTTTGCGCTTGCGCCTCTGGCGGCACTGCTGCTGACGCTGCGCCATGCGGCGCCGGCCTCTCCCACGCTTGCCGGCGCCGCATGCGGCGCACTGGCGGCGGCGGCGGCCGCGGTGATCTATGCGTTTCACTGCTTCGACGATTCGCCGCTCTTCGTCTTCACCTGGTATTCCTCGGCAGCAATCCCGGTCATTCTGCTGGGCGCCGTCGTCGGGCGCCGCCTGTTGCGCTGGTAGCGGACGTTTCGCTCGCTCCGCGCAGGGCCTCGAACAACTGCCGCGCCGGCTTGGGAAGACGCCGTGAATCGCGGACATACAAAGCGAGTTCGCGGATCGACCAGGGCTCCGTGAGGCGCAACGTCGCGAGCGGCAGGGCACGACGGTGGCGCAGGGCGGTCGCCTCCGGCACGATTCCGACGCCGCCGCCGGCCGCCACCATAGCGCAGACAGTGTCGAGGCTGTTGACCCGCACGCGCAGCCGCAGGGCGCGGCCGAGGCGGGCGGCCTGCATGGCGAGATGCTCGTCGAGCGCGGTGCCGCGCGGCAGGCCCACGAAATCGAGGTCGAGCAGGTCGGCAAATCCCGTCTGTCGCTTGCCTGCCAGCTGGTGCCCGGTCGGGACGGCCAGCACCAGTCGATCGATGCGGAAGGGATGGCTCTCCAGCCCGGGGACGGAAGCGGCCTGCGATCCGATGCCGAGATCCGCATCGCCCGCGGCGATGGCAGCGCCGATCGCCGGACTCTCGCGATCCTCGAGATCGATGTCGATCGTCGGATTGGCCGCCAGGAACGTCGCCAGCAGCGACGGCAGATGCTCGGAGAGCGCCGACGTGTTGGCGAGGATCCGCACGCTGCCCTTCAAACCCCGCGAGTAGGCGCCGAGGTCGCCGCGCATCGTCTCGATCTGCTGCAGCACGATGCGGGCGTGGTCGAGCAAGCTGCGGCCCGCCTCGGTCGGTGCGACGCCACGGCGTCCGCGCTTCAGCAGGGGAACGCCGAGCATTTCCTCCATGCCGCGGATGCGCGCGCTGGCGGAAGCGAGCGCCAGATGCGCCCGCTCGGCGCCACGCGTGATGCTGCCGGTTTGCGTCACGTGCAGGAAGAGCCGCAGGTCGATGAGATCGAAGCGCATGGAATACTCACTCTGCCTTCGTATATTCCGAAGGCATACGCCGGATTCTCCGCATTGCGAAGCTGGAGTTCGGCAGCCAAGGCTGCGGCATGGAACTTTCCACCCTCGCATTCGTCTTCGCTGTCTTCACCTTGGCGGGCTTCATCAAGGGAGTCCTCGGACTGGGGCTTCCCACCATCTCGATGGGCCTGCTGGCGGTGGTCCTGTCGCCGGTCGAGGCCGCGACGCTGCTGATCCTGCCGTCGCTGGTCACCAATGTCTGGCAGATGCTGGACGGGCCGCATCTCAGGTCTCTCCTGCGACGGCTCTGGCCGCTGAACCTGGCGGTCTGCCTCGGCACGTGGGTGGGCGCGGGCTTCCTGTCTGGGCTGGGCGGAGCGTATGGCGCGGCGGCGCTCGGGACCGCGTTGATCGCCTACGCCGTCATCGGCCTGGGTGCGCGGAAGCTGGTCGTGCCGCTTGGCGCGGAAAGGTGGTTGGGCCCGCTCACCGGGGCAAGCACGGGCGCGATCACGGCCGCCACGGGCGTCTTCGTCATTCCAGCCGTGCCCTATCTCCAGGCGATTGGCCTCACGAAGGATGAACTGGTTCAGGCGCTGGGTCTGTCCTTCACCGTGTCGACCCTGGCTCTGGCCGTCACCCTGGCGGGCAGCGCCGGCCTCGATGTCGGACTCGCCTGGCCCTCGCTTGCAGGCGTGGCCGTGGCGTTGGTAGGAATGCGACTGGGCCAGGCCGTGCGTGCGCGCCTGTCGCCCGCGACGTTCAGGTTGTGGTTCTTCTCGGGGCTTCTGGCGCTGGGCGCTTATCTCGCAGCGCGCGGGCTGGCCTGAGCGGTCGATGGACGATCGAGGAGGCCGGGTCTAGCTTCCGGAACCGTTTAATTCCTGGAGCGTTTCCATGGCCGTGCACGCCCTCAAGACTTCAAAGGTTGCCAACCTCCGGTCCAACGTCTCGCCCGAGGAGTGGCAGGCACGCGTCGATCTCGCGGCCTGCTACCGGTTGATCGACCTGTATGGCATGTCCGACCTGATCGCGAACCATATCTCGGTGCGGGTGCCGGGAGAGCACGACGCTTTCCTCATCAACGCCTACGGCCTGCTCTATGAAGAGATCACGGCGTCGAGCCTCCTGAAGATCGATCACGAGGGCAACATTCTCGCCAAGCCGGAGTTCGACGGCGGCCTGGAGTACGGCGTCAACCGTGCCGGCTTCGTGATCCATAGCGCGATTCACATGGCCAAGCCGGAAGTCGGCTGCGTGATCCACACCCATACCTGGCCGGGCATGGCGGTCTCGACCATGGAGTGCGGCCTGCTGCCCAACACGCAGACCTCGATGCGCTTCGCCAAGATCAGCTATCACGATTTCGACGGCGTGGTCCTCGACCTCGCGGCGCGCGAGGCGCTGGTGAAGAGCCTGGGCGACAACAATGCGATGATCCTGCGCAACCACGGTCTCCTGACGACCGGCGCGACGATCCCCGAGGCGTTCAACGCCATGCATCGGCTCGAGCTGAGCTGCAAGACGCAGCTCGCGGCCATGTCGTGCAACACCAAGCTGATCGACGTCCCGGCCGAGGTGGTCGAGGCGACCTACGTGAACTACCAGCCGAAGACCCGGCGGCCGTTCGGCCTGCTGGACTGGCCGGCGCTCCTGCGGAAGCTCGACCGGATCGATCCGGGCTTCCGCGACTGATTGGACACACCGCACAGTTCCGTACGCGCCTTCGCCGCCGTCGCCAGTGGATACTGGACGGCGCCGGGATATCGTGCCGTCGCCTGGACGCTCACCGGCGGCCTCGTGCTGCTCGGCGTCGCCAATGTCGGCATCGCGCTGTGGCTCAACATCTGGAACCGTGACTTCTTCAATGCGCTCGACAAGCGTGATGTCGTCGAGCTCATGCGGCTTCTGTGGGTGCTGGCCGCCATCGTCGGCTCGGCGGGCGTGGCGGTGGCGATCCAGCTTCACGTCAAGCGGCGGCTTCAGATCAACTGGCGTTCCTGGCTGTCGCACGTCACGGTGCTGCGCTGGCTGAACGGTGGCCGTCAATACCAGCTCGGCATGCTGGCCGATGAGGTCGACAATCCTGACGGGCGCATCGCGGAAGACATCCGCGTCTCGACCGAACTCGCCGTCGAATTCGCGCAGAGCATCCTGCAGTGCGTGCTGCAGCTCGTCACCTTCCTCAGCGTGCTGTGGGTCCTGTCGGGCACCATGCCGATCAGGCTGTTCGGCCTGGAGTTCGACCTGCCGGGCTACATGGTGTGGGCCGCCGTCGCCTACGCCCTCATCGGCTCGCTGCTCACCTATTTCCTCGGTCGCGGCCTGATCCACGCCGGCAACGTCCGCCAGAGCCGGGAAGCCGACTTCCGCTCCGGCCTGACGCGGGCGCGCGAGCATGCCGAGGGCATCGCCCTGATGCGCGGCGAGGACGACGAGCGCGAGCGGCTGCGCGGCTCGCTCTACGACCTTCGGTCGGCCTGGAACGTGCAGACGCGCGGTCAGGGAAACCTCTCCCTGCTCACCAGCTCGCTCGCTTATCTGGCGCCGATCGTGCCTTTGATCGTCGCGCTGCCGCGCTATCTCGGCGGAGAGATCGCACTGGGCGGCCTGATGCAGACGGCGCAGGCCTTCTCCAGCGTGCAGTGGGCGCTGTCATGGCTGATCGACAATTTCCCGAAGTTCGCGGAGTGGCGGGCTTCGACCGATCGTGTGGTGCATCTCCATGTGGCTCTGACCGATCTCGAGGAAAGCAGCGAGGCGCCCGACGACGCGCGGATCGTCGTCCACCCTGCGGGCGACTCCGACCGCCTGATCATGCGTGAGTTGGGCGTCGCCCGCCCCAACGGCCAAATGCTGGTCGCGGAAGCGGAGGTCGAGATCCAGCGGGCCGAAAGGGTCCTGATCCGCGGCAAGTCGGGCAGCGGCAAGAGCACGATCATGCGGGCCGTTGCCGGAGTCTGGCCATGGGGGCGCGGCGCCATCCACCTGCCGACCGGCGCGATCACCTTCATGCCCCAGAAGCCCTATTTCCCGCTGGGCACCCTGCGCGACGCGATGCTCTATCCGGCCGAACCGGAGGGCGGCATCAGCGACGACGTGCTGAAGGACATGCTGCACAAGGTCGGCTTGGACCATCTCCGCGACCGCCTCGACGAGACCGAGCGGTGGGACCATATCTTGTCCGGCGGCGAGCAGCAGCGCGTGGCCTTCGCCCGCGTGCTGGTCCACAAGCCCGACTGGATCTTCATGGACGAGGCCACGTCGGCGCTCGACGAAGCCGGCCAGGAAAACGTCATGAAGCTCCTGATCGAGGAGCTGCCGGAGACGTCGGTCGTCAGTATTGGCCACCGCCCCGGCCTCGAAGTCTTTCACACGCGGGAGCTGACACTCGAGGCCGGCGCCGGCGGCACCACGCTCCGCGCCGATCCCAGACAGCGGTCGCTGGGCGACCTCTACCGCAAGATGGCGGCGGCCAGCCGCGCCGCGCCGCGCGACCCGGGTTTCTGGGCCACCTTGCGAGCCAATCTGCTGGGCCGCTGACCTCCGGTTCTTGAGTCAGAGAACCTCGTGGAAGCCGATCGCAATGCGGTCGGGTGCGCGCGTGGCCACTCCGACGAAGGTCGCTCGCTCGAGCCACTTGAGAGACGGCTCGGCCGTCTCGAAACGCGGGGCCGTCCGAAAGTGATAGCTGCCGGGTGGCGGCAACTCTCCTTGGGCCATGCGTGCGAGAATTTCAGGGCTCGCCACCCGAAGCCCTTCGTTCTGCACGTAGACGAGGGCGCCGGAACGGCTGCGGATCGTGTAGCGCGCCACCACTTCGATCGTGCCGTCGGGCCGCACGATCTGCCAGTCGGCGCCGCCGGGCAGGATTTCTCCTTCGAGACGCGGGCCCTGCACCTCGCCGCCCAGGATGTCGATGATTCGCCGATGACCGCGGGCGGTCTGGCCAAGGTCCTGTACTGGACCCACCTTGGCCTTGATGGCGAAGGCGAAGCGCAGCGCCGGTGGTGTTGCAATGAAAGTGTCGACGACCGCCATCGTCTTCACCTGACCGAATAGACGAACGAGCCGCCGGTCGAGCGGCCGCTTCCCGTGGCGGCGGGAACGCTCATGGCTTCATAGACGAACAGGATGAAATCGCTGAACGCCTTGCGCCCATCGAACGGGTTCTGCCCGGGCACGGCAGGACATCTACCCCCGGATATGGCGCACACGTAGAAGTCCTTCGACCCGTAAGAGCCGATCCTGACCATATCCCCCGGCTTCTCGCCCGCGGAACGAACGAAATGGTACTTCAGGTTCGGATTGACGTAGGGGCGAAGGCTGGAGGCATTGAGGTCGTCGATGCACACGATGCAGTTGGGCCCCTGGGTGAAGGTCGGGTCGGCGTGTATCACGCGGGGGCGCAAAGGCCCTGCGTGATTGTCGCGGCAGCCATGCAGCCTGAAGATCACGTTTCCCGACTGCGGCGAGACCGCCTGGGCCTGCAGGGGATACTCGCAGAGGAACTGCTTCTCCGCCTCTTCCTGGCTGAGCTCGGTGTTGGGATCGGCATGCGGCAGCGTCCCCGTGGCATACTGGTAGAGCGTGCGCAGGCGACCCAGCTGGTTGGACGAGTTGGCCGGCACCATCGTCCAGCTCTGGTTCCAGGCATCCGTCATCTGAACGCCGAGCGATGGGCTGGCAGCGCCCAGGGTGCTGGTGGTCTGGACGGTCGGGCGAGCTCCTCCGCTCGTGAGCCGGGTGGCCGTCGCCAGGGAAGGGCCGAGGGGCACGCTGATCGACGGCGAGACGGAATTGGCCGTCTGGGCCACGCCGATCGAGATCGTCACCTGAGAAGGAACGAATTCGGGATCCTCGATCGCCTGGGAAAGGTTGAAGAAGATCTGCCTCTTCGTCAGGGAGTTCAGCGAGGAGGCGAGGTCCGCCGTATTGTGGTTCAGCTGCGTACTGGCACAGGCCGAACTCAGCAGACACGCCCCGATGCACATCAAGTGTCGAAGCGAAAAAATGCCCCCCAGCATGCCAGACTCTCCGCAGAAACGCTCTTGAAAGTCATTCAACACTAGAGTGTGGGCGGCGCGCCATCCAGTTGTACGGCGCGCGGCGTCGCTATTTTTCGGCGTCCGCTCAGGCCGCGTTGGGTTTGCCGAGCAGGTGATCGGAGATGATGCGCTGCTGGATTTCCGACGTGCCTTCGAAGATCTTGGTGAGGCGGGCATCGCGCCAGTAGCGCTCGACCGCATGCAGGGTAGTGTAGCCCGCACCGCCGAACACCTGCAGCGCCTCGGACGTCACGCGCTCGGCCATCTCGGACGCGAAGAACTTCACCATCGCCGCCTCCTTGTCGCAGCGGCGCTTCTGGTCGATCTCGTCGCAGACGAAATACATGAGCTGGCGCGCCGCCTCGATCTCGGTCGCCATGCGGGCCAGCCGGAAGCGCGTGTTCTGGAAATCGCCGATCGCCTGGCCGAACTGACGCCGCTCCTGCGCGTAAGCGGTGGCGTCCTCGAGCGCGCCGCGGGCGAGGCCGATGGCGCGGGCCGCCGTATGGGCGCGGGCGCGCTCGAGGCCGGCCGAGATGTAATAAAAGGCGCGGCCTTCCTCGCCGATCAGGGCCGAGCCCGGCAGGCGGCACTCGTCGAAGGCCAGTTCCCAGGTCTTCCAGCCGAAATAGCCGATCTTGGGAATGGGCGCGCCCTTCACCCCCGGCGGCAGCGTGCCGCGCGGCTTCTCGATCAGGAAGGAGGAGAGGCCGACATGCTTGCGCTTTGGATCGGGCGCGTCGGAGGTGCGGGCGACCAGCATGATGTAGTCCGCGCCATCGGCGAAGGTGCACCAGTACTTGTTGCCGGTGATCACCCAGTCGTCGCCGTCGCGTCGCGCCCGGCAGGCGATGCTGCCGAGGTCCGAGCCGACATTGGGCTCGGACATGGCAGCGGCGCCCAGGAATTCCCCGCGGGCGGCGCGCGGCAGGAAGACCGCCCGCTGTTCCTCGGTCATGCCGCGACCGGCGCTGAGGCCATTGCCCCGGGCGATGATCGAGGCCACGCTCATCCAGCCGCGGGCCAGTTCCTCGGTGATCAGGCAGTATTCGAAGACGCCGAGGCCCAGCCCTCCATACTGCTCGGGGATGACGATGCCGAAATAGCCCATGTCGGCCAGCTTCTGGATCAGCTCCGGTGGAATGTCGCCTTTCTCGGGATCGAGCCTGTTGGCCACCGGCAGTACTTCCTTCATGACGAAGGCGCGCGCCGTCTCCTGGATCATGCGGCGCTCGTCGGTCATGTAACCCATGTCATTTCCCCGTTTCTTGTATCGGCATCGTAGCGAACTTCGAGAGATCACAGTGCGCAGAATCCTGTTCGGCGCCACGACGCGCTTTCTCTGTGCGGCTCAGCGCGCATCCTCGCAGATCATCGACGCGCCCTTCTCGCCGATCATGATGGTGGGCGCATTGGTATTGCCGGTCGTCAGCGTCGGCATTACCGAGGCGTCGATGACGCGCAGCCCCTGGATACCGTGCACGCGCAGGCGGGAGTCGACGACGGCGCGCGGGTCTTCGCCCATCCGGCACGTGCCGACCGGGTGATAGAGCGTGTTGCCGGCGCGGCGGGCATAGGCCAGCAGGTCGGTGTCGGTCTTCACATCTGGACCGGGCTGGATCTCGCCGCTGCTGTGCTGGGTGAGGGCGGGCGCGGCGAAGATGCGGCGCGCATGTCGAAAGCCGCCCAGCAGCGCCAGCTCGTCGGTGTGCGTGCTGAGATAGTTGGGCTTGATGTGCGGCCGCGCGAAGGGATCGGACGAGGCCGCCATGATGGTGCCGCGACTGTCGGGCTTCACGACGCAAACGACGCAACTCATGCCGGGCTGCTCGTCGAGCTGGCCGAACTTCAGGGGATGCGAGCTGCCGGGCGTGAACAGGAGCTGCAGGTCGGGCGAGGCCAAGCCCTCGCGGCTGTCGCAGAAGACCTGCGCCGTCGTCACGCCGAAGGTGAGCGCGCCGCGGCCTGTGAAGGCGAAGCGCAGGACCTCCGGCAGCACGCGCGGGAATCGCGAGACCTCGTTGACTGTCTCCGTGCCTTTCACGCGATGAACGACGCGCACGACATAGTGGTCGATCAGGTTACCGCCAACGCCGGGCAGGTCGTGCACGACCGGGACACCGAGCGATTGGAGGTGGGCCGCCGGACCGATGCCGGAAATCTGCAGAATGTGCGGCGAGTTGACCGCGCCGCCCGAGACGATGACTTCGCGCTTGGCCCGAACCTCGGTGAGCTTGCCGCCGCGCTGGAAGGTGACGCCGACGCAGCGCTTGCCTTCGAACATCAGCTTGCCGCCTTGGGCATTCGTCTCGACCCGGAGGTTGGGGCGGCTGCGGGCTTCGCGGAGATAGGTCTGGGCCGTGGAGCCGCGCCAGCGGCCGCGTCGCGTCATCTGCGAATAGCCGACACCCTGGCGTGTCTTGCCGTTGAGGTCGGGGTTGAACGGAAAGCCCGCCTGCTGCGCACCTTCGACGAAGCGATGGGTGAGGGGCAGGATGGTGCGGTAATCCTCGACCTTGAGGGGGCCGTCCTGGCCGCGCACCTCCTTGTCGCCGCCCTGCACGTACTGCTCGGACTTCATGAAGTAGGGCAGTACATCGTCGTAGCTCCAGCCGCGGCAGCCCATCTGCGCCCAGCCGTCGAAGTCGGCCGGCGCGCCGCGCACATAGAGCATGCCGTTGATCGAACTCGAACCGCCCAGCGTTCGTCCGCGCGGCCACTCGATGCGGCGGTCGCCCGAACCCTTTTCCGGCTCGGTCGTGTAGTTCCAGTTCACCAGCGGATTGCGGATCAGCGAGCGGATGCCGGCCGGTATGTGGATCATCGGATGCCAGTCGCTGGGGCCGGCCTCCAGCAGGATCACCGTCGCGCCGCTTTCGCTGAGGCGCGCCGCGACCGTGCAGCCGGCCGAACCCGCGCCGACGACGACATAATCCGCCTGCATGTTTCTTCCCCCTTCAGAGCGTGCCGGATCGCCTGTCGCGCGGCACGAAATAGTCGGTCGGCGCGAGCTCCGGATCTTCCTGAGCGTACATGTTCTGTACGTGCGTCTCGACGTCGTCGCGGAACAGCGCATGCGAGATCGACTGAACGAGGCGCGTCGAGCCCACGAACAGGCCGGGAATATCGCCGGCGAGCGCGCCGTGGCTCAGGATGCTGCCCCAGTTGAAGAGGTGGATGTCGGCCATGTACGGCGTGCGGCCGGGCACCTTCTCGATCAGCTCGAAGCCCGGACCGAGATAGGGATAGCGCGCCGCCTCGGCGTTGGCGCTGGCCTCGGCTTGCGCCCGGCGGTCGCCCCACAGGGTCACGTTGGCCGCAAATGACTGCAGTTCCGGCCGCCGCGCCAGATCGATGTCGAAGCCGGTGCCGATCAGCACTGCATCGAAGCGCTCGGTAGTCTTCGCCGTCTTCACGGTGACGCCGTCCTTATCGACGATCATGTCGAGCCAGGGTTCGGCGAAGCGGAAGGCGAAGCCCGGCAGCCTCTGCGCCCGCAGCACCGATTCATGCGGCGGCGGCGAGCCGGCCGCCAGCATGTAGGTGTAGATCTTCCAGCGCCAGTCGTCGTCCAGCATGCCCTGGCCGCGCTGGAAGCCGGGAAAGGACACGCCCTTCGACTTGTTGACCTGCGGCAGGTGCGGCCGCCGGGCGTAGCAGATCGCCTCGCGCGCACCGGCTTCCAGCGCCGTACAGGCATTGTCGATCGCCGTCGCCAGCACGCCCAGGATGCCGAGGCGCTTGCCCTTGAGTGCTGCGAAGTCGATCTCTTCCAGCGTGTGATAGACGCGGCCGGCGCGGGCGGGATGGCCGGGGGCGAACGACGGGAAGGACGGCCAACGAAATCCGCCCGATCCATCACGGCCGTTGGCCAGCACGATCTTGCGCACGAAAATCGTCTCGCCGGTCGACAGGCGCGCCTGCAGGAAGTCGCTGGCGGCCTCGACCTTGAGCAGCGACACGCCGTTCTCGACCTTCAGGTCGACGACCTTTCGCACCCACAGGAGGTAGGAGAGCCAATCGAGGCGCGGGATCTTGTAGAGCTTTTCCCAGCCCTCGGCGCCGTGCTGGGCCTCGTACCAGGCACGGAAGGTGAGCGACGGTACGCCGAGATCGGGGCCGGTGAGATGCTTGGGTGAGCGCAGGGTCGGCATGCGCGCCGTCGTGTTCCAGGGCCCTTCCTGGCCGTGACGGTTGCGCTCGATCACGCGGATGTTGCGGATGCCCTCGCGCAGCAGGCCCCAGCCGACGGTCTGGCCGCACATGCCGGCGCCGACGATCAGGACGTCGAGGACAGGCTTTCCGTCAGGGCCGTTCTTCTCCGGCACCCAGTTGGCCGGCGGATAGTTCAGCCGCGCCAGGTCGTGGCGCGCGACTTTCTCCAGTTCGTCCAGGCTCGGCGAATGCCGCTCGACAATTCCATCCATGCCGTGCTTCCGACCCTCCACATGTTTCCTTAGCAGGGCCGCCCGAAACAATGAACCGAGCGCTCTGCGGCCTGTCGTATCACGGGGAGGAACTGGACCGCCGCAAGCGGCCATCTTCGGATGCCACAGGCGCTTCAGCCCCGGTACTATGCGGGAAGTCGCCGATCCGGACTGGGCCGAAAGGCGCGGCCGGAACAGGGAAAGCCAAGGAGAATATTGAATGCGCGGACGTCAGGTTCTGTTGGAGACGCTGATCAATCACGGAGTCGACCGGATCTTCGGCAACCCCGGCACGACCGAGAGTCCGCTGCTCGACTCTCTGCCCGACTATCCGCAGCTCGAATACATCGTCCATCTCCACGAGGGCGTCGCCACCGGGGCGGCCAACTTCTACGCGCAGGCCAGCGGCAAGACCGCCTTCGTAAACCTCCATGTGGCGCCGGGCCTTGGCAACGCCATTGGCGCGATCTACAGCGCGCTGAAGAACAGTTCGCCGATGGTCGTAACGGCCGGCCAGCAGGACACGCGCATGCGCCTGCGCGATCCCGTGCTCGGCCACGACCTCGCGTCCATCGCCGCGCCCGTGACCAAGTGGAGCGTTCAGGTCGAGCGCGCCGACGAGCTGGGTCCAATCCTCCAGCGCGCCTTCAAGATTGCCAACGAGGCGCCGGCCGGTCCGGTCTTCGTCGCACTGCCGATCGACGTGATGGAGCAGGAGACCTCCGTTCCGCCCGGCAAACCCGGCCACTCCTACACCGCGACCCGACCGGATCCGGCGGGTATCGCTGCCATGGCCAAGCTGCTGGCGGCCGCGAGGAACCCGGCTATCGTCGCAGGTGACGAGGTTGCCCGGGCCGGTGCGGACAAGACACTCGTCAAGCTCGTCGAGAAGATCGGCGCCTCAGTGTGGTTCGAGGGCCTGCGCGGCCAGAACTCGTTCCCGACCGATCATCCGGCCTATCGCGGCACGCTGGCCTTCGACGCGCCGGGCGTTGCCAAGCAGCTGGCCGACAATGATCTCGTGCTGATGGTGGGCGGGCCGTTCTTCGAGGAAGTCTGGTATGCGCCGGGCTCGCCATTTGCGGCCGGCACCAAGCTGCTGCAGATCGAGGCGGGCGCGTCACGGCTCGCCTACAATTTCGCGCTCGATGCCGGCGTGGTGGCGGATGCCGGTGCGGCTCTCGAGGCGCTCGATGCGGCGCTTACGGGTGTCGATGCCGCGGCCGCGGCGAAGCGCAACGAGGCGATGAAGGCGCGCAAGGCGGACGACGATGCCGCGCAGAAGGGGCGCGTCGAAAAAGCCTGGGCGCGCACGCCGACCTCGATGGCGCGCGCCATGGCGGAAATTCGCGCCGGCTCACCCCAGGATGTCGTGGTGGTCGACGAGACGATCACGGCGAATCTCGATCTCTTCAAGACCTTCACCTTCACGGGACCGGGCGACTACTACAGTGGCCGCGGCGGCGGCATCGGGCAGGGCCTCGCGGGCGCCATCGGCGTCGCGGTCGCCCAGACCAGGCGGCCGATCCTCTGCGTGTCGGGCGACGGCTCGTCGATGTACTCCATCCAGGCGCTGTGGACGGCGGCGCATCACGACCTGCCGATCGTGTTCGTCATCCTGGCGAACCGCGAGTATCGCGTGCTCAAGCACAATATCGACGCGTATCGCCAGCGCTTCGACGTGAAGTCGAACAAGCCCTACATGCACATGGACCTGACCGGCCCGACCATGGGCTTCGTCGACCTGGCCAAAGGCATGGGCGTCGCCGGCACCTACGTCGCCAAGGCCGGCGACATCAAGGCCGCCGTCGAGGCCGCCTTCAAGTCAGGCAAGCCACACCTCGTCGAGATCGAGATCGAGGGGAAGCGTTAAGACGCTGGGGGCGCGCCACTCCAGTGGCGCGATCATAAGCAAGAGGAAGACGCGCCACTGGAGTGGCGCGCCCCCAGCAGTTCATTTCTGAAACGCGCGCACCTTCGCCTGGTGCGCGCGGGCGGCGCCGGTCAGCATCGGCAGGTCGTTGCCCGACAGCAGGAACTTCATGCCCTTGTCGGTGTAGAGCTTGAGAAGCTCCTCGGTATAAGCGCCGCCCATGCCCGGCCACTTGCCGTGCTTCGTGCAGGCGGCGATGACCTTGTCGACAGCGGCCTGGACCTTCGGGTTACCGGTGTCGCCCGGGATGCCCATTTCCATCGACAGGTCGCTCGAGCCCACGAGAAGGCAATCGATGCCCGGCACTGCCGCGATCGCCTCGGCATTCTCGACCGCCTTGGGCGTCTCGATCATCACGACGATCAGCGTGTTCTCGTCCGACTTCGTCGTCATCTCACCGAGCGGCATCGGCTCGTAGTCGAACTGCGCCTGGCCGCCGCCCACCGAGCGATGGCCGCGTGGCGGATAGCGCAGTTTGTCGGCGATCTCCTTCGCCTCCTCCGGCGTGTCGACATGCGGGACGACGATGCCCAGCGCGCCGCCGTCGAGCACACGTGTCGCCATCGTGAGTTCGCCATATGGCACCCGCACGATCGGCGCGATTCCGGAGTCCTGCGCGGCGATGGCGATCTCGCAGGCCGTTTCGATCGACATCGATCCGTGCTCTAGGTCGATGAACAGCCAGTCGAAGCCCGCCGCCTTCATCACCTTCACGATGTCGACGTTGCGGACCAGCCGGATGCCGATGCCGATCGACAGCTCGTTCTTCTTCAGGCGTGCCTTGGCGGCATTGACTGCGAACGCCATTCTCTTCTCCATTGGTTCGAACTCACCGGGAGGAAGCTATTCGCCATGACCTTCAAAGTCGAACGGATCGATCATGTCGTGCTGCGCGTGCGCGACCTTGCCGGCATGGTGCGTTTCTATGAGCGGGCGCTGGGGTTCCGCGAGGAGCGGCGCATCGAGCGGCTCAATCTCGTTCAAATGCGCGCCGGTGCTTCGATGCTCGATCTCGTGCGCAGCGAAACGCAGGGTCCGATCGTTGCGAACATGGATCATCTCTGCTTTCGCATCGAGCCCTTCGATCGTGACGCCATCGTCATGCGGCTCGCGCCCTTCGGGGTATCGGTCGGCGAAACGGTTCAGCGCTATGGTGCGGAAGGCACTGGACCCTCGGTCTATTTCCATGATCCGGAAGGGAACCAGATAGAACTCAAAGGTCCGGCGCTTTAAGGCTTGGCCAACTCACGTGATGTGATAGCCTGCCGGGCAACGGGGAAGAACAAACACGCCAACGAGCGTGACTCTGGGAGGATGAAAATGAGAAATCGCCTGGCAATCATTGCCGGCGGCCTCGCGGCCGCCGTCGTCTTATCCGCTCCTGCCTTCGCGCAAAAGCAGGGTGGGACACTCCGCGTGTCCCATCGTGACAATCCGCCGAGCGCCTCGATTCACGAGGAAGCGACGATCTCGACGAACATGCCGTTCATGTCCGTCTTCAACAATCTGGTGATGTTCGACCCGAAGGAGAAGATCAACAGTCCCGACAAGATCGTCCCCGAACTCGCCGAGAGCTGGTCCTGGAACGACAACAAGACGAAGCTCACCTTCAAGCTGCGCAGCGGCGTGAAGTGGCATGACGGCAAGCCCTTCTCGTCCAAGGACGTGAAGTGCACGTGGGACGCCCTGCGCGGTGCCGACGACAAGCAGGAGATGATCCGCAAGAACCCGCGCAAGGTCTGGTACAAGAACCTCAAGGAGGTCGCGACCAACGGCGACAACGAGGTGACGTTCACCCTGGAGCGCGAGCAGCCGTCGTTCCTGTCGATGCTGGCGGCGGGCTATTCGCCGGTCTATCCGTGCCATGTCGATTCGCGGACGATGCGCTCCAAGCCGATCGGCACCGGCCCGTTCAAGGTCGCTGACTTCAAGCGCAACGAAGCCATCAAGCTGGTGCGCAATCCCGACTACTGGAAGAAGGGACGGCCCTACCTCGACGCCATCGAGTTCAAGATCGTGCCGAACCGCAGCACCCGTGTGCTGGGCTTCGTCGCCGGCGAATACGATCTCACCTTCGATTCCGACATCACCTTCCCTCTTCTGAAGGACGTGAAGGACCAAAAGAAGGATGCGATCTGCGAGGCGCGTCCGACGAACGTCCATACCAACCTGCTGGTCAACCGCGACGCGCCGCCGTTCGACAATCCCAAGCTGCGCGAGGCGCTCGTCTATTCGCTCGACCGCAAGCCGTTCAGCGACATCCTCACCCAGGGGAACGACCTGCGTGGTGCGACCATGCTGCCGCCGCCGGCCGGCGTCTGGGGCATGACGCAGGACGAACTCGAGAAGCTTCCTGGCTTCGGACCTGACACCGACAAGAACCGCGAGATCGCCCGCGGGATCATGAAGGAGCTGGGCTACGGGCCGGACAAGCCGCTGAAGATCAAGGTGGCGACGCGCAACATCGCCATCTATCGCGACCCGGCCGTCATCCTGATCGACCAGCTGAAGCAGATCTATATCGATGCCGAGCTCGAGCCGATCGACACCACGATCTGGTACAACAAGATCCAGCAGAAAAACTATCAGGTCGGTCTCAACCTGACGGGCGCCGGCCTCGACGATCCGGACGGCGTATTCTACGAAAACTTCTACAGCACGTCGGATCGTAACTACACGGGGTACAAGAATCCCGAGATCGACAAGATGATCGACGAGCAGTCCGGCATGACCGACGTGAGCAAGCGCAAGGCCATGGTAACCAAGATCGAACAGGCGCTCCTCAAGGACGCGGCCCGGCCGCCGATCTCGCATGGCGTCGCGAACACCTGTTGGGCGCCGGCCGTGAAAGACCTCGTGCTGCAGCACAACAGCATCTACAACGGCTGGCGTCTCGAAGACGTCTGGCTCGACAAGTAACGCTTAGGCGTACGGAGGCACGACGAGGATGGGAGCGTATCTTACCCGCCGCGTACTGTTGATGGTTCTGACTCTCTTCGGGATGTCGGTGCTCATCTTCGTCATGCTGCGCCTGGTGCCCGGCAACATTGCCGACATATTGGTGGATTCGGCGGGCATCGCCGATCCCAAGGAGAAGGCCAAGATCGCAGCCGAGCTTGGCCTCGACCGGCCGATCTTCGATCAATACCTGCAGTGGATCGGCGGGCTTGCGCGTGGCGACCTGGGCTTTGCCTACGTGTCGGAGCGGCCCGCTCTCGAGGAGATCGCGCCGCGCATCCCGATCAGCGCCAAGCTGGCTGGCCTGGCGCTCTTCTTCTCGGTCATCCTCGGCGTGCCGCTCGGCGTCATCAGTGCCGTCCGGCAGAATTCGGCCATCGATTATCTGCTACGAATCATCAGCCTGAGCGGCCTCTCGCTGCCCTCCTTCTGGCTCGGCCTGCTGATCCTGATGGCGTCGGTCCAGTGGTTCGGCATGATCCCGATCTACACGAACGAGCCACGAGGTTTCTTCGACGAACTGCTGCTGCTCAGCATTCCGGCGGCCGCTGTCGGGTTCCGAAGTTCGGCCCTGATCATGCGTCTGACGAGATCGTCCATGCTCGAAGTGTTGCGGCAGGATTATATCCGGACGGCGCGTTCCAAAGGCGCATCGCAGACCACGGTCAACTACGAACATGCCCTTCGAAACGCGTTGCTGCCGGTCGTCACGATCATCGGCATCGAGGCGGCGTTCCTCGTCGGCGGTCTGATCGTGACCGAGACGGTGTTCAACATCCCGGGCGTGGCACGCTTCCTCGTAGAGGCCATCCTGTGGCGCGACTACCCGATCGTGCAGAACCTGGTGATGCTGATCGCCTTCTGCGTGGTCGTCGTCAATTTCCTGGTCGATATGGCCTATATGGCGCTCGACCCTCGCATCAAGTACGCGGACTGAGGGCACCCATGGCTGTCATCGACCATGATGCCGCGCTGGCCAAGGCCGGCGCCAACGTAACGGGCTTCTGGAGCCAGGCCGGCTTCCTCGCCCGGCGCTATCCGCTGGGCGCGGTGGGCGCACTCCTCGTGCTGCTCTTCGTGGTGACGGCGCTGTTCGCCAACGTCATCGCGCCGCACGACCCGTTGTCGACCAATTCGCGGGCCTCCTTGGCCGCACCGGGCGGCACCTACTGGCTGGGCGCCGACTTCATGGGCCGCGACATGTTCAGCCGTATCGTCTACGGCGCGCGCATCTCGCTCGCCGTGGCCGTCGGCGCGACCCTGCTGGGCGGCATCCTGGGCGTGCTGATCGGCCTGCTGTCCGGCTTCGTCGGCGGCTGGATCGATCTCGCGACCCAGCGCGTGATGGACATCATGCAGTCGTTGCCGCTGCTGGTAATGGCCCTGGTCATGGCGGCATCGTTGGGACCGTCACTGGAGAACACGATCATCGCGATCGCTATTCCGCTGGTGCCGAGTGTGGCGCGCGTGGTGCGGTCGAGTACCCTGTCGCTGCGCGAGCAACCCTTCGTCGAGGCCGCCCGGGCCATCGGCATGGGCGAGATGCGCATCGCCCTCCGGCATGTCCTGCCCAACACGCTGGCGCCGCTGATCGTGCTCGGCACCGCCCAGCTCGGCTCGGCCATCCTGACCGAGGCGTCGCTCTCCTTCCTGGGCCTCGGCATTCCTGAGCCCTATCCGTCATGGGGCCGCATGCTCTCGGAATCGGCGGCGGAATACGTCCGCACGGCACCGTGGCTCGTGATCTTCCCCGGTGTCGCCATCAGCCTCACGGTGTTCGGCACCAACCTGCTGGGCGACGCCCTGCGTGACATCCTCGACCCGAGACAGCGTACATGAGTTCTCTTCTGGAAGTGTCGGATCTCGGCACGTGGTTCTATACGCGCCAGGGAATCGTCAAGGCGGTCGATGGCGTCGACTTCGAGGTCGCCGCCGGCGAGACCCTGGCGATCGTCGGTGAATCCGGCTGCGGCAAGAGCATGACCGCGCTGTCGCTGATGCGGCTGATCCCGGATCCGCCGGGACGTATCGTGTCCGGTTCGATCAAGCTCGCCGGCCGCGACCTGCTCAAGATCTCCGAGGAGGAGATGCGCGACGTGCGCGGCAACGAGATCTCGATGATCTTCCAGGAGCCGATGACGTCGCTCAATCCGGTGATGACGATCGGCAAGCAGATTTCCGAAGCGCTCATCCTGCACCGCGACATGGATCGCAAGCAGGCGATGAAGCGGGCGATCGAGATGCTGGACCTGGTCCGCATCCCCGAGCCGACGCAGCGCGCCAAGGAATATCCGCATCAGCTCTCGGGCGGCATGCGCCAGCGCGCGATGATCGCCATGGCGCTGGCCTGCAATCCCAAGGTGCTGATCGCCGACGAGCCGACGACCGCGCTCGACGTCACCATCCAGGCGCAGATCCTGGAGCTGATCGTCGAGCTGCAGCGCGAGTTCAGCGCGGCGGTTCTCCTCATCACGCACGATCTCGGCGTCGTGGCCGAGACCGCGCACCGGGTCATCGTCATGTATGCCGGCCGCAAGGTCGAGGAAGCGACCGTGGGCGAGCTGTTCGCCAAGCCGCTTCACCCCTACACGGTCGGCCTCATGAACTCGATCCCGCGCCTCGACCTGATGCGTGGGCAGACCGATCGGACCAACGAGCGCCTGCAGGAAATTCCCGGCATCGTGCCACCGCTGTTCGACCTGCCGCCCGGCTGCGCCTTCGCGCCCCGCTGCAGCAGGGCGGACGAGAAGTGTCGCAGCGAACGTCCGGCCTATGAGGAGAAGCAGCCCGGCCACTGGGCCGCCTGCTGGCACACACATGGTTAGCGCAAATCCCCCCGTCATCGAGGTCAAGGACCTCAAGAAGCACTTCCCGGTGAAGAAGGGCCTGTTGCGCCGTACGGTCGGCCAGGTCTATGCCGTGGATGGCGTCACCTTCACCGTACGGGCCGGCGAAACGCTCGGCCTGGTGGGCGAGTCGGGCTGCGGCAAGACCACGGCCGGCCGCGCCGCCATGCGCCTGGTCGAGCCGACCTCGGGCTCGATCAAGGTCGAGGGCAGGGAGATCATGGGCCTGTCGAAGGGTGAGCTGAGGCCCTACCGGCGGCAGATGCAGATCATCTTCCAGGACCCGTTCTCGTCCCTCAATCCGCGCATGACCGCGGGCGACATCGTGGGCGAGCCGCTGCTCGTCCATGGCGTCGCCAATGCCAGGGAGCGCCAGGAGCAGGTGTCCGCGCTGTTCGCCCGTGTTGGTCTCCGTCCGGCGCAGATGAAGAATTATCCGCACCAGTTCTCGGGCGGCCAGCGGCAGCGTATCGGTATCGCCCGCGCCCTGGCGCTGGGGCCGAAGCTGATCGTGGGCGACGAGCCGGTCTCGGCGCTCGACGTTTCGATCCAGGCGCAGGTCATCAACCTGCTGATGGAACTGCAGGCGGAGCGCCGGCTCTCCTACCTCTTCATCTCGCACAACCTCGCGGTGGTGGAGCATATCAGCCACCAGATTGCGGTGATGTATCTCGGCCGCATCGTCGAATATGCCGACACGCGGTCGATCTTCACCAACGCCCAGCACCCCTATACGGAAGCCCTGCTGGCCGCCGTCCCGGTGCCGGACCCCGCCATCAAGCGGAAGAAGATCGTGCTCCAGGGCGACGTGCCCAGCCCCGTCAATCCACCGTCCGGCTGCCACTTCCACACGCGCTGCCCCTATGCCGTGGCGCGCTGCAAGGTGGAGTCGCCACCGCTGCGCGAAATCGCACCGGGGCACCTCGTTTCCTGCCATCTGCGGTAGGTAAAAAGCCCCCTCTCCTGCATTGCCTTGGTGGAGAGGAGCATGAACTGGGGTCGCGCCGCGTAACAGACGCGCTAGACTGTCTCCCGAAAAGGGAGACAGAAACGCCATGGCTAATTGGGACTACATCATCGTGGGCGGCGGGTCCGCCGGCTGCGTGCTGGCCAATCGCCTTACCGAGGATGCCAACGTCAAGGTCCTGCTGCTGGAAGCCGGGCCGCGCGACAAGTCGATGTGGATCGACATTCCGGCGGGCTTCACCCGGCTGCTGAACCACGACAAGTTCAACTGGAACTTCCAGATGGAGCCGGAAGAGGGCATGGCCGGGCGCAGCATACCTTGCCCGCGCGGCCGCACGCTGGGAGGCTCGAGTTCGATCAACGGCATGCTCTACGTACGCGGCCAGCCCCTCGACTACGACACCTGGGCGCAGTTCGGCAACCGCGGCTGGTCCTATTCGCAGGTCCTGCCCTACTTCAGGAAGTCGGAGAATTACGAGCCGGGCGGTGACGATAGCCGCGGCCGCGGCGGTCCGCTGAACATCGCACAGATGTGCGACACACATGAACTGTGCGACGCCTTCATCGACGCGGCCGAGGCGAGCGGCTATCCGAAGAATGCCGATTACAACAACGGCAACCAGGAGGGCTTCGGCTACTTCCAGGTGACGATGAAGAACGGCAAACGCCAGTCGACGGCGCGCGCCTTCCTCGATCCCATCGGGTCGCGCCCCAACCTCACCATCGAGACCGACGCGCTGGTCAACAAGCTGATCCTCGAGGGCAAGCGCTGCGTCGGCGTCTCCTACAGCGTACACGGCCAGGCGAAGGAGGCGCGTTGTGGGCGCGAGGTCATCGTCTCGTGCGGCGCCGTGCAGTCGCCCGGCGTGCTCGAGCATTCCGGCATCGGCCAGCCGGAGCTGCTGCGCAGCCACGGCATCGAGGTGAAGCACGAGCTCAAGGGCGTCGGTGAGAATTACGGCGACCACTTCGCGCCGCGCATGAACTGGCGCGTGAAGCTGCCGATCACGCTGAACGAGCGCACGCGCGGCATCAACCTCATGAAGGAGGTGGTGCGCTACTACACGACCGGCCGCGGCGCGCTCGCGCTCACGGCCGGCGTCGTCTACGGCTTCGTCCGCACGCGGCCGGGCCTTGAATCCCCCGACATGCAGTTCCACATGGCGCATGCCAGCTACGATACGGCGCAGAAGCGCGATCTCGAGCGCGAGCCCGGCATGACGGTGGTCATCGGCCAGTGCCGGCCCGACTCGCGCGGCTCGATCCATATCAAGTCGGCGATCCCGGGCAGCGCACCGGCCATCCGGCCGAACTTCCTGTCGGCCCAGATCGACCGCGACGCCACGGTCGCCGGCATGCAGATCGCCCGCAAGATCGTCTCGCACCCGTCGATGGCGAAGTACATCGCCTTCGAGAACAATCCGGGCGACAAGGTCCAGAGCTACGACGAGTGGCTGAGCTTCGCCCGCGGCAACGGCCAGACGACCTATCACGTCATCGGCACCTGCAAGATGGGCTCGGATCCGATGGCCGTGGTCGACGACCGGCTGCGGGTCCACGGAATCGCCGGCCTCCGGGTAATCGATGCCTCGATCATGCCGACCGTACCCTCGGGCAACACCAATGCACCCACGATCATGGTTGCCGAGAAGGGCGCGGACATGATCAAAGAGGATGCAAAGGCGGGCCTTCGGGCCGCCGCTTGAGGGAAACAGTGGGGGACGTGATGAAGCCTGTGAGGTCCATTCTCGCCATCCTGGCGATCGGAGGGCTGTTGGCGGCGTGTCACGGCTACGATCCCAAGACCGAATCGAAGCGCGACATGCTGGCCGATTCCGGCTTCAAGGTCGTGTCGCTGAAGACGCCGGGCCAGGCGGCTTCGTTCAAGAAGCTGCCGCCGCACAAGCTCGTCCGCAAGACCTACAATGGCAAGCCGATCTGGGTGTATGCCGACCCGACCATGTGCGGCTGCCTCTACATGGGCAACCAGGACAACTACAACGCCTACATCAAGGAGGCGTCGAAGCAGATGATGACGACGGCGATGCGCGCCAACTTCGCCGACGATCCCTACAGCCCGACCGGCATGGACAATGCCGTCGACAGCGACTGGGATTGGGGCGAGTGGGGCAATCCCGGCTACTACGGCCTGAATTACTGAGGGCAGACTGACATCGAAACGCCCGGCGGAGCGATCCGCCGGGCGTTTTCTTTTGGGCAGGCGCGAGAAGCTACTTCGGCTGCGTCGCCGGCACGCCGAGCGAGAGCATCAGGCGGTTGGCCCAGTTGAAGAACGAGGCCGCCCCGATCAGGTCGGCGATGGCGGCGTCGTCGAGGCCGACAGCGCGCAGGCGCTCGACATGCTCCTTGCCGAAGCTCAGCGGCAGGGCGGTCAGCGCCACCGAGGCGGCGACGATCGCCTCCCAGCGCTCGTCCAGCTTTGCCTCGACGCCTTCGTCGAGCAGGCGCTGCACGTCGTCCACGCGCTTGGAATAGGTCGCGGCGAAGCGGGCATGGACGGAGGCGCAGTAGATGCAGCCGTTCAGGCGCGACGTCGCCGCCGCCGCCAGCTCGCGCTCGGCGCGCGGCAGCCCGGCCTCGGGATTGTAGAAGATGTCCTTGTCGGTCCGCGTGCGCGCTTCCAGCACGTCGGGATCGCGCGCCAGCAGCCGGAAGTAGGGCGACTTCACGCGCGCCGCATCGACCAGGCTCTTTATGTGGTGCTCGGTCATGTCGGCTTCCGCCATCGGCTCGAGCCAGGGCAGCCAGTCGAGCATGTCGCGGGTGAAGACCACCGGCTCGGTGTGCGGCGGCGGCGTCAGGGTCTTGTCGGTGCTCATAGGGTGCTCGCGAGGACGCCCAGGCCGGACACGACCCGGATCTGGTAGGACAGGAAGGAGACGAGCTGGGAGACCGTCACGATGTCGTCGGTCGACCAGCCGGCGTCGAGCAGCGACTGCAGCGACGCCGCCGATGCATCGCGCGGATGGAACACCAGCATGTGCGTGTGCTTGAAGGCGGCGGCAAGGCGCGGGCCGAGGGCTGCCCGTCCGGCGTCGCTCACCTTCCAGGTCGGTCCCGGCGCATCCTCGACCGAAAGCGGTCCTTTGGGAAAGTGCCCGTAAGGTCCCTTGGTCTTCGCGGCTGCTGCTTCCGCGGCGATGGCGCTGTGCAAGGCAGCCGGCAGCTTGGCGGCATAGAAGGCATCCGTCTTGGGCTCGCCGTGAAGGCTAGCCACGAAGGACGCGATGGCATGGCGCTCGTCGGCGCTGACGCCGCCCAGTTCCTTGGGCTCGAAGAGTGAGGTGTAACTCGCCTGCGCGTGCTTGCGCGCCTCGGAGCGCTGGGCGCGGATCGCGTCCAGCTTGGAGCCCGGCGCGATTCCCACCAGGCTGTCGATCACATCGGTCATGCGACTTGTCTCGTCCCCGCTTTGACTTCCGGCGCCCAGCCCAATGCGGGCGCCACCTTTCCGGCGAACAGCTCGATCGAGCGCAGGATATACGGGTGCGGCGGATCGATCGAGTGAACCTGCATCGTGAGATCGGTCGAACGCTGCAGGGTCGAATCGGCCTGCAACGAGGCGATCACCTCGTCGGGTGTGCCGATATGAACATCCATGGCCCTGATCAGGTCGCCGACCAGGCTCCCCGAGCTGAAGTTACCGGTGGCTGCCAGCCGATGGCGCATGCGCGACAGGCCGGCCTCCGCCAGGCGCATCGCCTCGTTGCGGTCGTCCGCCACGAAGATGGTGCGCGAGGCCAGGATGCGCGGCTCGACGCCCTTGGGCAGCGCCTCGAGATAGGCGTCGAGCATCGGGTTCTGGATGTCGGCCAGCGAGGCCTGCGGCGCTTCGGGAGAGCGCGGCTGGGTGCGCGACAGCATCAGCCCGTCGCCCGCCAGGCCGGCGCGGCGCGCGCCCGACACGGTGAAGGTCGCCTGCCAGATGCGGTCGACCAGGCTCGGGCTCGACGGATAGAGCTTGTCGCCGCCGGGCAGCGTGCCGCCCGACCACGCGGTCTTGAGCAGGGCGAGATTGTTGTCGAACAGCGCGTGCCGCTGGTCGCTTTCGAGGCCGAAGGCGGTGAAGGCCGAGAGGTTGCCGCCCGGTCCGACGCCGACTTCGAGGCGGCCCTCGCTCACCAGGTCGGTGACGGCGGCATCCTCGGCGACGCGGATCGGCAGTTCCAGCGGCAGGGTGACGATGCCGGTGCCGAGCCGGATGCGTGACGTATGGGCCGCGGCGTGCGCCAGGAACACGAAGGGGGCAGGCAGGCCGCCCTCACCTTCATGAAAATGGTGCTGGGCGATCCACGCCGAGTCGAAGCCGCATTTCTCGGCCTGCACGATCTGCTGGGTGGCCAGCCGGTAGCGCTCGGCCGCGTCCACCTGGTCGAGCAGGCGGGTGAAGAAGCCGAGGCGCTTGATGGGAAACGTGGTCATGGGCTCAACCTTGGGGGAAGTTCGGGTGGAACGGCAAGCACCGGCAGGCCGCGGCCGGGGATGGCGTCGATCAGCTCACGCGTATAGGCGCTGTCGGGCCGGCCGAAGACGGTCTCGATCGGACCGCCATCCACCTGCCGTCCCTTGTGCATGACCGACACGGTGTCCGAGATCTGCCGGACCACGGCGAGGTCGTGGGAGACGAACAGGTAGGTGAGGCCCAGAGTCTTCTGCAGTTCGTCGAGCAGCGACAGGATCTGCGCCTGCACCGTGACGTCGAGGGCGGAGACCGCCTCGTCGAGCACCAGCACGCGCGGGTCGAGAACCAGCGCCCGAGCGATCGCCACGCGTTGCCGCTGGCCGCCCGACAGAGCGCGCGGATGGCGGTCGAGGAAGTTCTCGGAGAGTCCGACGCGGGCCAGCATGTCGCGCACCTTGCGGGCGCGGTCGGCGGCCGGGATCGGCTCGAAGTTGAGCAGCGGCTCTTCGACGATGCGGGCGATGGTCTGGCGTGGATCGAGCGAACCGAAGGGGTTCTGGTAGACGAGCTGGATGTGCTTGCGGAACTGCCGCAGCTTCTCGCCCTTCAGGGTCGTGAGATCGACACCGTCGACCAGGATGCGCCCGGCCGTCGGCTTGATGAAGCCGACGACGCTGCGGATGGCCGTCGTCTTGCCCGAGCCCGATTCGCCCACGATGGCGTGGGTGGTGCCGCGCCGGACCTTGAAGGACAGGTCATCGACCGCGCGGAACGACGTGGCCTCGCCGCCGCTCACCGGGAAATCGTGCGTGAGGCCCGTCACCTCGATGGCGAAGTCCTGGCTCTCGATCCCGGGCCGCGCCGGGCGTGGTTTGCCGAGCGACGGCGCATCGGCCAGCAGGCGGCGCGTATAGGCGCTGCGCGGGGCCGCAAGCATGTCCTTCACGGGTCCCTGTTCCTGGATGCGCCCGTTCTGCAGCACTACGAGGCGATCGGCACGGTCGGCGGCGACGCCGAGATCGTGCGTCACCAGCAGGACCGCCGTGCCGCTCTCGCGGCGCAGCTCGTCGATCAGGTCGAGGATGCGCCGTTGCACCGTGACATCGAGCGCGCTGGTCGGCTCGTCGGCCACGATCAGCGCCGGATTGAGGGCGACGGCGATGGCGATCAGCACGCGCTGCTTCATGCCGCCCGAGAGTTCGTGCGGATACTGACGCGCGCGCATCTCGGCCGGCGTCAGGCCGACCCGCTCCAGCAACTCGATCACTCGCGCGTGGATTGCCTTGCGGTCGCCGCGCTTGTGGATCTGCAGCACCTCGGCGAGCTGCGAGCCGATGGTGCGCACCGGATTGAGCGAGCTGCCGGGATCCTGCGGGATCAGGCTGACGACGGCGCCGCGGATGGAATCCAGCCGCTTCTGCGACCAGTGCGTGATGTCGGTGCCGTTGAGGCGGATGGTGCCGCTCTCGACCCGGCCGTTGCCGGCCAGCAGCCCGAGCGTTGCCTGGGCCGTCGTGGTCTTGCCGGAACCGGATTCGCCCACCAGCGCCACGACCTCGCCCGGGGCGACGCTGAAGGAGACGCCGTGCACGACGCGTTGTTCGCGGTCGCCCGTCTTGTAGGCGATCGCCAGGTCTTCGACCTGGAGGAGGGGCGTGACGGTCATGGCGCGGTCCTGCCCAGCGCCTTGCTGATGCGGTCGGCGGACAGCACGACCAGCACGACGACGAGGCCGGGCGCCGCGGTGAGCCACCAGGCGCGCGACAGGTAATTGCGGCCCTCGGCGATCAGCAGGCCCCATTCGGGCGTCGGCGGCGGTGCGCCGTAGCCCAGGAAGCCCAGCGTCGAGATGGCGAGGATGGCCGAGCCGAACTGCAGGGCGGCCAAAGCGATCACCGAGGTCAGCGAATTGGGCAGGACATGGCGGTAGAGCACGGCCCAGAAGGTGCCGCCGCTGCCGTACGCCGCCTCGACATACTCGCTGCGCCGCACGCGCATGACCTCGGAGCGCGCCAGCCGGGCGAAGCGGGCGATCGCCACCGCGCCGACCGCGACGGCAACGTTGATCGTACCGAAGCCCAGCAGCACGATGATGCTGAGCGACAGGAGCAGCGAGGGCACGGCGAGCATCGAATCGACCAGCCGCATGATCACCGCGTCGATCCAGCCGCCCCGCGCGCCGGCAATCAGGCCGAGCAGGGTGCCGAGGATCAATCCCACGGTGACGGCGACGAAGGCGCCGGACAGCGAGTGGCGCGCGCCATAGACAATGCGGGCATAGACGTCGCGACCCAGCCCGTCGGTCCCCAGCACATGCTCGGCGCTGGGCGGCCGGAGCTGCTCGCCCGGTACGCCTTCGGTGCCGCTGTAGCCGGTGAAAAGGGACGGCAGGGCCGCCCACGTGAGCACGATGAACACGACGGCCCAGGCGAGGGCCAATGTCACCGGCACGCGCTTGAACCGTGTGGTCCAGCGGGCGGGAGCGTCGGCCATCGAGCCGCTTGCGGTTTCTGCGGTCATGTCGCGGCTCCCACCTTGGTGCCAAGCCGGGGGTCGAGCACCGGATAGAGCAGGTCGACGATCAGATTGATGGTTACGAAGGCGAGGGCGGAGACCACGACGATGGCCTGCAGCACCGCCGTGTCGTGATTGCCCACGGCCTGGTAGGTGAGCCCGCCGAGGCCGCTGAGGCCAAACACCGCCTCGGTGACGACGGCACCGGCCAACAGCTCGCCGAACAGCACGCCGGCGATGGTCAGTGTCGGCATGATGGCGTTGCGCGCCACGTGCCGCCACAGGACCCAGTTGCGCGAGGCGCCCTTGGCGCGGGCGACGGCCACGAACGGCTGCGCCAGCACCTGGTCGATGTTGCGCATCAGGATCTGCGCCAGCGGGGCGGAGATCGGGATGGCGAGCGTCAGGACGGGCAGGACCAGCCGCTCGACCGGGCCGGGGCTGATGACCGACACCAACCCGAGCTGGAAAGAGAAAACCTGGATCAGCATGATGCCGAGCCAGAAGACCGGCACGGAGATGAACAGTGACGGCAGGGCCTGCAGCCCGGCGCGCAGCCATTCCATGCCCACCATGTTCGAGACGGTGGCCAGGATGATGGTCAGGATCAGGGCTGCAACGAAGGCCAGCGACGCAAGCAGCAGGGTCGGCGGCAGGTTGGTCGCCAGCTGTTGGCTCACCGGCACGCCGGCCTGGATCGAGATGCCGAAATTGCCGGTGAGGAAGTTGCCGACGGTCGTGAAATAGCGCTCCCACAGCGGCCGGTCCGCGCCGTAGGAAGCGCGGATCTCGGCGATCTGATCGGCCGTGAGGCCCATGTCGGGGCTCATGAACTTGATCATGATCGCGTCACCCGGCAGCACCTGTAGCAGCAGGAAGGCGGCCGTGAAGGTGAGCGCCAGAACGGCCAGGGCTTGGCCGACCCGCCCCAGGAGGTAGCGCGCCATGACTTCCCTGCGCCTACTTCGCGATCCAGGTGGCGTAGAAGCTCGGGCGACCCACGGCCTCGAAGGTGAAGTCCTTGACCTTCGGTGACGCGGCGAAGGCCTGTGGCTCCTCGAAGATCGGGATCACATATCCCTGGTCGATCACATAGGCCTGCACTTCGCCCACCAGCGCGATGCGCTTCACGGGATCGGTCGCGGCGGCGATGTCCTCGAGCAGCGTGTTGAGCTTCTCGTCGACGAAGCTCTTGACCTTGTTGCTGACGCCACCCTTCTGCAGAAGGATATTGCGCGTCGTCGGATAGTACTGGCTGCGAATCACATCGGGATCGGCGCGACCGACCATCGCCGGGGCGACGGGAGTCTTCATCGGATCGAGACTGTCGGCGACGCGGCTGCCGGCATCGCCCGCCAGCACGCTGAGCTTCACGCCGACCTTGGCCCATTGCTGCGCCACGAGCTGCAACGTCTCCTTGTTCTGCGGCTGCGGCGGCGATTCGTAGGCCTGGAGCACCAGCTCCCTGCCCTCCTTTTGGCGCAGGCCCTTCGGGCCGATCGTCCAGCCGGCTTCGTCGAGCAGCTTGGCGGCCAGTGCCGGGTCGTAGGCGAGCTTGGCCGATTGGTCGACATAGCCCTGCGCGGTCGAGGCGATGATCGATTTGGCCTGCGGATAGTTGGCCGAGAACAGCGTCGCCACGATCTCCCGGGTATTGGTCGCGTGCAGCAGCGCCTTACGCACGCGGATGTCGGAGACCAGGGGATTGTCGGGCCGGAAGACGACCGTGTTGTTCACGCCGCGCGTCGCCGGCGCGTAGATCACGAAGCCCTTCGACTGGACCTGCTTCTCGTCATAGGCCTGGACTTGGCGGATGACGTTGGCCTGACCGGCCAGCAGCGCGCCGATGCGCACGCTGTCCTCGGGCGTCACGACGTACTTGATGCCGTCGAGGTTGGCGCGGCCCTGGTGGGCGAGCTTGGCCGGACCCCATTTGTAGTCCTTGCGCGCCTCCATCACGAGTTCGCGGCCGAGCACCTCGCTCTTAACGACGAACGGGCCCGAGCCGATGATCTTGGTGGCGTCGCCCAGCGCGTCGAACGGCAGGGCCAGCGTCTTCAGCGACACCAGCCCGGAGCCGATCACCGACGTGCCCTGCAGGAAGCCGACCGACGGCTTGTTGAAGAAGAATTTCACGGTCAGCGGATCGACGACCTCGCTGCCCTTGTAGTTGGTGATCACCTCTGACACCGGCTGTTTCAGCGCCTTGTTGCCGAGTCCATAGGTGTCGAAGTTCTTGGCCACGGCGGCGGCGTCGAGCGGCGTGCCGTCGGAGAAGGTGACGCCCGGCCGGATCTTGAAGGTGTATTCGGTGGCGTCGGCATTGACCGTCCAGCTCTCTGCGATCCACGGCTCGATCTCGAGCGTCTTCGGATTCTGGTAGGTGAGCTTGTCGGTGATCTGGTTGAGCACCCCGCCGTTGGGATAGAAGCCCCCGGCCGGCGGGTAGAGATTGGTGTGCGGCTGCTGCTCCAGATAGATCAGCGTGCCCCCCTTGGTGACCGCCGGCTGCGCTGCAGCACTTCCTGCGAGGACGGCGATGGACGCGAGCGACGCGAACGCGCCGGCCAGAAACCGCTGGTACTTCATCTGAATCACGACAACCCCCTCGAGCCTTTAGGGCACGGGAATCGCCATGCAGAATTTAGGCCGAATCTCGCCGTGCGAGCAGGATATATGGCCGTGGGGTTCCGGCAATTACACAGAGCAGATTGTCAAAATAGGCGGCGCGACGGAGCAGGACTTGCTGCCTGCCCCGTCGGGAGGAGGAAAATTATCCGCCGAGCAGAGCGGCGGACGGCGCCAGCTCCTTGCGCTCCACCTTCTTCACGATCTCGGTGAGCCTGGCATGGGTCGGCGCCTTGACGCCGATATAGTCGCCGCGCTCGGCGATGTAGCCGTTCATGAACTCGATCTCGGTGCGGCGGCCCTTGATGATGTCCTGCGCCATCGAGGGGCGCTGGATGTCGGCGCGCGGATTGGGGTTGGTATTGGAGCCGGGCCGCAGGATCGCCTCGACCTCGTCGAGGGCCGCCTTGTCGTCCTCCGACGCGCGGGCCAGCAGTTCGGGCTCGAACTTGCCGATCTTCTCGATGTGGTAGCCCAGCGCCTGGCCGACGCGCACCGCCTCGCCGCCCAGCTTGATCGAGAAGCGGCGCACCGCGTCGTTGCGGTCGCAGTCGGTGCCGGTCATGCCGGTGGCCGCCGAGACGCCGTTCTTCATGCCGTTCTGGCAGAGCTTGGACCAGCGCTCGCCCCACAGGTTGGTCGTGGTCTTCGCGCTGTCGATCATGCCGACCATCTCGCGCAGTTCCTCGACCCGCTTGGTGATGCGGCCATGGACCTCGCCGACGCGGAAGACGGTGTGCTTGTCGCCGCCCTTGGAGACGGTGCGGCGGATCTTGCCGGCTTCGTACATGTCGACCGAGATCAGCGAAGCGACCATGCCGACTGTCTTGCCCCAGCCGACGACGCCCGCGATGCGCTCCTCGTTCAGGCAGTTCTGCAGCGACACGACGTAGCCGTCCGGCGCCAGATACTGCTTGATCAGAGCGGTCGCCCATTCAGTGTCGTAGGACTTCATCGACACGAAGGCGATGTCGATCGGCTTCTGGCGCGACAGGTCCTGCATCTCCGTGAGATGCATGGTCTTGGCGTTGGTGACCGTGAACTTCTCTTCCGGCGTCACGCCGTCGAGCTCAAGCCCGTTCTTGCGGATGGTCTCGATGTTCTCCGGCCAGAAATCGATCAGGGTGACGTCGAGACCCGCTTGCGCGAGATAGCCGCCGACATAGCCGCCCAGAGCTCCCGTGCCGACGACTGCGATTCTCTTGCCCATCCTGATCTCCCTTGAAGCTGTTCGTTAAGGTGCGACGCGCGGCTCTTTGCGCGCGCGGTCGAGATAGCGTTCGGCGTCCTCGGCCAGCAGCAGCCGGTCGGCCATCAGTTGCGTGACGACCGCCTGGACCCTGGCCACGTAGTCGGCACCGCTCCTGTAGCGCTCGGCGATCGAGAGGCGCGGATCGCCCGTGGCTTCCCGCGCGGCCTTGTCGATCGGCAGCGGCAGGCAGCTGCCGTCGCGGTCGGCGATCTCGCCGGCGGGGTAGGGCGGCTTGTACTCGTTCCAGCCCGTATAGGTGGCCAGCGGCACGGCGATGTCGGGCAGGCGGATGCCGGCGACCTCGTTGCCGTCGGCGTCGACCTTGCTCACCAGCGTGCGATAGGTCTTGTCGGGAGCGACGGGCTTCACCCAGTCGCCGGGCGGCGACACGGTGTTGGTGGCACGCACGATCGCGGCGCCCGGCACGGCGGGAAAGCCGGTCTTGTCGGGCTCGACCAATGTGCCGGCAGCCAGCGTCGGAGCGCGGCTGGGCGGCGGTTCCTTGCCCGAAACGACCCACTCGACGAGCGCGACCAGCAGGGCGCGGACCGCCGGCATCGGATTGTGCGGGTTGCGCGGATTGAGGTTCGGACCGGGATCGGTCGTGGCGCCGGCGCGGCCGCCATGCTGTGTCCCAGCGATCATGTAGACGCGGGAGTTCTGCGGCAGGGTCACGTCCTGCGTGCCCAGCGGATCGGTGTGCAGCAGCGAGGCGCCCTTCTGCCAGTATTCGGTCGAGGTGTTGGTCTCGATCAGCAGCGGATCGCTGCCGTCGCCCCGGAACAGCGAGCCGCTCTTCCCGGTCAGCGGATCGTCGAGCATCGCCGTCGAGAACGGGAATTCGTTCTCGGGAAAGCCGTGATCCTCGTGCTGGGTGTTGGTGCGTGCCGGCTGGGCGAACGGCGTGTTGAAGAACACGCGGCCGACGCCCGCGATGTGGCTATGGATGCCGTCGAACACGCGGCGTCCCTGTTCGTCGCGGTTGAAGCCTTCCGAGATGTGATTGCGCAGGTAGCGACCGGCCTGGGAAAAGCCGATGGCCAGCGCATGCGTCATGGGCCGGCCCGTGGCCTTCATCGAGTCGGGCGAGTGGCGCAGCCAGCTCACCACGTCGCGCGTCGCCGCGAAGCCCAGGCCCTGGACCTTGGGGTTCTTCGCTTCATAGTGGAATTCGTAGAGGAAGCCGGGCTTCGCCTGCGTGCCCTCGCGCAGCCTGATCGAGCGGGCGTCGACGAACGACCATTGGTTCAGCGGCAGTTCGCGCGGCTCGTCGTCGGCGTGCTCGCGCACGGTGAGGCGTGCCCGGGGCTGTTCGAGCGTGGCGGCCTCGTGCGAGAGCTTGAACGTCTCCAGCACGCCGACGCGCGTGCCCGAGACCCATTCCTCGCGGACCGTCTGCACGATCGGTCGGCCGTTGTCGGTCGCGACCGGCGCCGTCAGGGCGAGACCCATGTTGGCGCGCGGCGCATCGGGATCCCAGCCCGACCAGACGACGGTGTACCCGAGGCGCAACGGGAAGGCGTTGCCGAGATCTGCCAAGGTCTTCGGATCGTTCACGCCCTGGGGGCCGTCGGCGATGTTGCCGAACAGCATCTTGCGGCCGCGATTGTTCACTTCGTAGAGGATGCGCCCATTGCCGCGTGTAGAGTCCTTGGGCCGCAGGATGAAGACGCTGGTCGCGTACTCGACCTTGCCGGCGGCGTTGCGCGGCGCCTTGTCGATCAGGGCGATGCCGCTGTTGGCGGGCGAGGACGGATCGACCTCGCCCCGGGCGACGGCGATGACCCGCTCATAGGCGCCGGCCTCGCCGAACGCGGCGCCGTCGGCGAGCGGTTCGACCTTCTCGATATCCAGGGAGACGAGCACTAATACACGCTAGGTTTGAGGTTGAGTATCAAAGGTTCCGTCGTCTCGACCGGAGCGCGCAGCGCGGAGTGGAGAGACCTGCTCTCCACCAAATGCCGGCCAATCCCAGATAGAAGGTCTCTCCGCTCTGCCTCGCTACGCTCGGCTCCGGTCGAGACGACGGGCTCTGCTTTGAAGCACCAGAGTCTTTGGCTGATCTGCCTTGAAATCATCCCGATCTAGGCCCTGACTTCCGCCTGGACCTCTTCCGCCGGGAAGTTCAGTTCCACGCCGACGCCGTCGGGATCGTAGAGGAATATCTGCGCGGCGCCGGTGCGCGGCACGATCTGTTCGCGGAACTTCACGTTCTTCGACTGCAGGCGCTTGCGCACGCCGGGCAGGTCGCTGGCGGCGAAGGCGATGTGATCGAACCGGCCGGTATCGTCGAACTTTTTCTCGGTGCCGCGTACGACGATGCCTTCGCGTGGCGTGCGCGCGCCCAGCAGGTGCACGGTGGCCACGCCGCCGGAATAGAGCCAGTAGCCGGGGAAGCCGAGCGGCGGGCGGTCGCCATTCTCGAGGCCCAGGACGTCGCAATAGAAATCCTTGGTGGCCTCGAGGTTGGACGGCTCGATCGTGTAGTGCTGAAGGGGGCCAAGCGGCATGGTCGGTCTCCGTGGTCGGGTCAGACGAAGGTGAGGTCGGCGTCGGCGCCCATCATCCAGGCGCCCACGGTCTCGAAATGGGAAAGCCGGCCCTGCAATTGCTGGGTCACGGTGTGGATGTCGCGGAACCGCCGCTCCAGCGGATGGTTCTCGAAGATCGCCGTGGCGCCCGCCGCATTGTAGGCGAAGTCGACGGCGTCCTTGGCCTTGTGGATGGCGTTCGTCGCGGCCATGCGGATGGTAATTCGCTGCTCGACGGTGATCTTGTCGCCGGCCGAGAGGTCTTTCCAGATGCCGGCCATCGACTGCAGCACGAAGGCGCGGGCGGCACGGAGATTGACCTCGGCCTGCGCCAGGTTCGATTGCACCACGGCATTGTCACGCAGCGGGCTCTTGAGGCCGCGCGGGACCTTGTTGCGCGCGACGTCGAGGAAGCAGTCGAGTGCGCCGCGGGCGATGCCGCAGGCCACGGCGGCGAAGCCCATCTGGTAGCAGGTGCCGGCGCCCATCCTGTAGAGCGGTCCCTGTTCGCGGCATTCGCGCTCGAAGTCGCGCGTGATCGAATGGTCGGCGCGCACGAAGAAGTCGGTGAGCGCAAACTGGTCGCTCGCCGTGCCGCGCAAGCCGACCGTGTTCCAGATGTCGGTCCACTGAACGTCGTCGGTGCGCACCAGCATGGTGCGCTCCTGCTGCCGGCCGTTCTCGTCCAGGCGGGGCGAGCCGTTGGCCTCGAAGATCGGGCAATGGGCGCCCAGCCAGGTGGCGTGGCGGCCGCCGGACGCGAAGGCCCAGACGCCCGTCACCTTGTAACCGCCCTCGCATTCGATCGCCTTGACCCGGGGGCCCGGCCCCCAAGCGAGTACGGCGCGCGGATCGTCGCCGAAGATCGCGCGGGCGACCGGCAGGTCGAGATAGGCCGCCGACATGGCGCAGCCGCCGGCCTGGCTCAGGCACCAGGCGGTGGAAGCGTCACCCCGGGCGATCGTCTCGATCACATGGAAGAAGGTCACGGGATCGGTCTCGATCCCGTTCGACGTTCTCGGCAGCAGCAGGCGGAACAGCCGCGCCTCGTGGAGCTTGTCGAGCAGCGCCGGCGGCAGCCGGCGCGTCTCCTCGATCTCGTTGGAAGCAGCCTCGACGGCCGGCCGCAGGGCCTCGGCACGGGAGATCACTGCGGGGTCGCCGGCAAGGTCGGCGGTGGACGGGATCAGCGTATCCACGATCATCCTCTTCGAAAAGGCGTGCGCATCAGGCGGGAGCCAGTTCCCTGTCGATCTGCGCGATCGACTTGCCTTTGGTTTCCATCCCGAAGAAATAATAGACCAGGCCGGCCATCAGGAACCAGCAGCCGAGATAGAGAAAGGCCGTCGGAATCTCGGGCAGCGGCACGTCGGGCTTCAGATAGTTGTTCGACCCGACGATCAGCGCGAGGCCGAGCGGTCCGATGATCTTGCCGATGCCGCCGAAGCCATAGGCCGAGCCCATGCCGGTGGTACGCAGGTGCGAGGGCCAGACTTCCGCGGCATAGGGTCCGACGATTGCGAAGCCGCCATCGGCGAAGAAGAAGGCTAGGGCCAGGATCAGCCACAGGGCCGACATGCCCATGATCGTCGCATCGTAGTTGTAGCCCGCGAGGATGATGAACACCCCGGCACCGAGGCCGATCAGGCCGCCGCCGGCCCGTCGTCCGATCTTGTCCGACAGGTAGGAGAAGGACAGGCGGCCGAGGAAGCCCATGACGGTGAGCAGGATCATCATCTTGGCAGCTTCCTGCGGCGTCACCTTCAGCAGCAGCACGAACAGCGAGGGCGCCCACAAGGTGACGCCGTACACGCCGGTCTGTGCCCCGGCATTGCCGAGCCACGACACCAGCAGGCTGCGCGGATACTTGAAGAGTTCGAACCAGTTCGCCTTGGGTGGTTCGACGATCGGGGCGGTCGGGAGGGGCAGCTCCTCGGGCTTCATCTGCAGCGCCCAGGCCAGCGACTTGCGGGCCTCTTCGTAACGGCCCTGGCGGACCAGCCAGACCGGCGATTCCGGCACCCACAGGCGAACGAGCAGGACCACGAGCGACGGCAGCACGCCGATGGCGAACAGCAGGCGCCACTGGTCGGCGCCCATGAACGCGCCCAGCACCGCGCCGAGGCCGACGCCGAGCGGGATCACGCAGGTGACGAGGCCACCGACCCAGCCGCGCTTGCGCGCCGGCACGAACTCCTGGACCAGCGGGAGGTCGACGCAATAGAGGCCGCCGACGCCGAAGCCCACGAAGAAGCGCATGATGGTGATGTAGATCCAGCCGTTCTCCGGCGTGAAGTAGAGCAGGCCGGTGGCGATCGAGAAATTCAGCACCGTGCCGATGAACACCTTGCGGCGGCCGATGCGGTCGGCGAGCCAGCCCCAGATGTAGGCGCCGAGAATGGCGCCGACGCCCGACGACAGCAGCACGATGGCCGACTGTCCGAAGGTGAGCTTCCAGGGGCCGATCAGGAAGGCGAGGACGAAACCGATCAGGAAGTAGTCGAAGAATTCGAGTGCATCGCCGATCACCGCCGCGGCGATGATCTTCTTCTGGTTGCCGGTCAGTCTGGTCTGCCGGTCGAGAACGTCGAACATGGCATTTCCCCCGTGCGCTTTTGTTTGGGGCGCCTGTCGCGCACTCTTCAGTGCGTCCCTGCGGTCACGCTACGCCCCGGTCCGCGCGACCGGCAAGACGGCGGCCTCTGTCCTGTTTGCCCGTCGAAATGCATCGCTGCATGGCAGCCTCCTCCTTTGCTAAAGAGAAGGGGACATTGGGGAGATCGTCATGCATTGGACCGACCGCCGGACACGTTTCCGGGCGCTGCTCGCGGGCGAGCGCTGCATCCATCCGGGCTCGGTGTTCGACCCGATCTCCGCGCGCATCGCCGAGGATCTCGGCTTCGAGATCGGCATGTTCGCCGGGTCCGTGGCCTCCATGACCGTACTGGGCGCACCCGACCTCATCGTGCTCACCTTGAGCGAGTTCGCAGGCCAGGCCTACCGCATCAACCGGGCGGGCGGCCTGCCGCTCATGGTCGATGCCGACCATGGCTACGGCAACGCATTGAATGCCCGCCGCACCGTCGAGGAACTCGAGACCGCAGGCGTCTGCGGCCTCAGCCTCGAAGATACCGATCTGCCGACGCCCTACGGCGCCACCGCGCCGCGGCTGATCTCGATCGACGAAGGCGTCGCCAAGATGAAGGCGGCGCTCGGCGGGCGGCAGGACCCGGCACTCTGCATCGCCGGCCGCACCAGCGCGATCACGATCACCGGGCTCGAGGATGCGATCGCCCGCGGCAAGGCCTACGAGGCCGCCGGAGTCGATGCCCTGTTCTTCGTCGGCGTCCGGACCCGCGCCGAACTCGACGCGATCTCGGAAGCGACGACTCTGCCGATTATTCTCGGTGGCGTGTCGGGCGATCTCACCGATCTCGGCTATCTCGGGGCGCGCCGTGTCCGCATCGCCTTGCAGGGCCACCAGCCCTTCGCGGCAGCCGTCAAGGCCGTGTACGACACGCTGAAGGCGCTGCGCGACGGTACGCAACCGTCGAAGCTGCAGGGCGTGGCCAGTCCGGAACTGATGAAGAAGGTCACGCGCGACGCCGACTATGCGCGCTGGACGAAGGACTTCCTGGGCTAAGGCCGCGTAGGCCGCGCGCGTCAGCCCGTGGGAACGAGCGTGACGGCGACCCCGTAGGAATGGGAGTCGCCGCCCAGGATGACGCCGCGCAGCGGACTGACGTCGGAGAAGTCGCGGCCCCAGGCCACGGCGACGTGATCCTCATGCGCGATCAGGTCGTTCGTGGGGTCGAGATGGACCCAGCCTGTCTTCCCGCCGCACCACACCGCCACCCAGGCATGACTGGCGTCGGCGCCGCGCAGGGCGAGTTCGTCCCTCGAATGGATCGTGCGGATGTATCCCGAGACGTAGCCTGCCGCGAGACCATGGGCGCGCAGGGCCGCGATCTGCACATGGGCGAAATCCTGGCAGACCCCAGCCTTGCCGGCGAAGACGTCGGCGAGCGGCGTCGAGATGTCGGTGGCGCCGGGATGATATTCGAAGTCGGCCTTGATGCGTGACGTCAACTCCCGGGCCGCATCGAGGATGGGACGTCGGGGCGTGAGGGAATGAGCGCCATAGGCGCGCAACGCCTCGACGCTCGGCACCAGTGGCGACTCGTGGGTGAACTCGCTGGCCTCGACGGGCTTGGGGAATCCGTCCCCGAGAAGCGCGGTCCTGATGTCTTCCCAGGCCGGTGTCGAGCCGGCGGCCGGCGGATCGGGAAAACACACGTCGACGTCGGCCCTCACCTCGATGTCGAAGCGCGTGTGCGGCTTCTCGATGCGGTAGATGTCGATGAGGTTGCCGAAATGATCGAGATGCTGGACCGCGAGTGCCGGTGCCGGGTTGGTGTCGATGCTGATCGCGGTGACTTTCTGGCCCGGGAAGTTGCGGGCGCGCAGGTGCGCGATGTGGTGCGCTGAATCGACCGTGCTGGCGTAGGTGTAGGTCGTGCGATGCGAGAGCAGATACCGCATGCTCAGTCTCCGCCCGAGGAGCCCACCGCCTGGGCCGCCGGCACATGCGAGAAATAGGCGCGCGTGATCGCCTCGGAGAGCTTGTCGAGTTGCTGTTCCATGTCGGACGCGACGTCGCGCAGCATGGCCAGCGCCAGCCCCTCGTGGCGCCACGCCTGCTCGTCGCCACCGAACTGGCGCACCACGGCTTCCAGGTCCGCTTCCAGCGAGTCCGGCGGCGCGGCGACCCGGACCCCCGAGGCGCGGGCGAGATAGTCGAGATGGCCTTTGATGGTGCGAAGCTGGAACACCAGTCCGCGTGGATTGGCATCGTCGAGGATGACGAGGTCGAGCACGGGAGCGGGCTGGAGCTGGCCGAGATAGCGCGTGCGGTAGGTGATGGTGCTGTCGCACAGTTCGAGCGCCAGGCGCATCGCGGCGTCCCAGTCGATCGGCGAGAGGGTGAAGGGGCCGAGCGCCCCGGTCAGCACGTGCAGCGCGCGTTCGATGCGGCGGCCAAGATCGAGGAACCGCCAGCCGGTGCCGCGCGTCATGTTTTCCTGCGCCAGGCCCGACAGTGTCGCGACGAAGCGCACGATCTCGTCCAGGGCGGCGAGCAGCGGGTCGAGATTGCCGCGCGCCGCCAACAGGCGCTTGCGCACCTCGACCATCTCCGGGCCGGCGGCCGTCGTCATGTCGACCGAGAAGCGATCGCGCATGGTGGCGGTGAGCCGCTGGATGCCGTCCAGCACGGTGGCGAGGCCGCGATCGTCGGCGGCGACGGCCGCCAGGCCCTGCTGGAACAGGGCGCTCTCGGGCGGAGCCAGGGCCGACGTGTGATCCATCAGGTTTGCCGCGTCGAGCAACCGGCCGAGCAACCTGAGCTCGACGGCGTCGCGCGGGCCGACGGCGCCCTGCGCCACGCGTGCCGCCGTCGTGCGCAGGAGGCGCGCATCGTTGTCGAGGCGCTCGATGTAGCGGCCGAGCCAGAAGAGATTGTCGGCGACCCTGCTCTGCAGGTCGGCGGTGCTGCGTTCGACAGCGAGCTGATGAAAGCGCCGGGTCGTCGGCAGCTGAACGTCGGCTGCGTCCTCGGCCAGCACCCATACGTCCTTCAGGGTCCCGTGCAGGCGATTCAACGAGCGCAATGCCGTGTCGCCGTCCGGCTCGCGGGCGATGCCGCCCGGCAGGACATGATAGGTGTCGTGGTCGGCGACGACGAAAGCGCGCAGCACGACGGCGGACGGCACCAGCGACTGCCCGTCCCACTTCGGCGTGAGCGACGGCGTCATGGGATACTGGGCGACGAACTGCCCGGGCTGGGCGCGGATGCGGTCGACCAGCGCCGCGCGCTCGGCCGGTTCCAGCATGCCCACGACGATGGGTTCGCGATCCTGGCCGAGACACGGACGCACGATCATGAGGTCGAGATTGGCCAGGGCAAAGGCGAGCGCAGCCGGCTCGCCCAGCCACCAGACGTCGAGCGACGGCATCCGCAGCTTCTCGCCCAGCAGGTGTTCGCTCAGCCGCTCCAGAAACGGCATGAGGGCCGGAGTCTCGACCACCCCCGATCCCAGTGCATTGGCCAGCGAGATATTGCCGTTGCGCGTGGCTTCCACCAGGCCGGTGACGCCAAGCGCTGAATCGGCACGCATTTCCAGGGGGTCGGTGAAGGCGCTGTCGAGGCGACGCAGCAGCACGTGCACGGGCCGCAGCCCGGCCAGCGTCTTGATCGAGACCTGGCCGTCGCGCGCGACCATGTCGCCGCCCTCGACCAGAGGGACACCGAGCACGCGCGACAGATAGACATGCTCGAAATAGGTGGCCGACAACGAGCCCGGCGTCAGAACCGCCATGTTGGGCTGCGACACGGCGGCCGGCGCCATCGAGCGCAGCGATTCGTGCCAGCGATCGACGAAGGGCCGCAGATGGCGGACGGGAATGGAACGAAAGGCCTCGGGCAGGCTACGTGCCAGCACGCGCCGCATTTCGAGAGCGTAACCCACGCCCGCCGGCAGCTCGGTATGGTCGGCCAGGACGTGCCAGCGGCCGCTGCTCAGCCGCACCAGGTCGACCGCATAGTTGCCGAGGAATCGCCTTGGCGCGGCACCGTCAGTGACCCGGGCAGGCCGCAGGAAATGCCGGTTGGCGTGAATCAGCATCGGCGGCAGCAGCTGCTCTTTCAGCAGAGCCTGCGGGCCGTAGACATCGGCCAGCACGCGGTCGAGCAGCTTGGCGCGCTGGATCAGGCCGGCTTCGATGCCCGCCCATTCGTCGGGCGCGATGACCAGCGGCAGCGGATCGAAGGTCCAGCGGGCTGCACCGCGATCGTCCAGAAGGTTGACGGTGGCGCCCGATTCCTCGAGCTGCCGGCGCGCGCTCTCGACCCGCTCGCCGAGCCCATTGGGCAGCGAGCGGATGACGCTCAGGATGCCTTGCCAGTGATAGCGGATCGACTTCTGGCCGGTGACCAGTTCGTCGTACGCGCTCGCCGGCGAGGAAGAGAGGCCGCGCAAGGACTCCATGGGCCCGGAAAACAGAAGTGAAAACGAACGGTTGGACTGCCTGTGAGGCGGGCGACTATAGGCTCTGGGCCCGCCGCAGGTCGAGCGTCAGCGGATGCTCGGGATTGTCGAGCGGCCGCGGTTCCGGCGAGGGTCCGCCGGTATGTCCGATGGCGAAGAAGCGGGCCCGGCGGCGCGCTTCGGCCTCGTTGGCATTGACAGGCACGCGATCGTAGCTGCGGCCGCCCGGATGGGCCACGTGATAGGTGCAGCCGCCGATCGAGCGTCCGCTCCACGTATCGTGGATGTCGAAGGTGAGGGGCGCATGCACGCCGATGGTCGGGTGCAGCGAGTTCGCCGCCGCCCACGCGCGATAACGCACGCCCGCGACGTACTCACCGGCCGTGCCGGTGGCGCGCAGCGGCAGTTTCCAGCCGTTGCAGGCGATGACATGGCGCTGGTCGTTGAGACCGGCGACCTTGACCTGCAGCCGTTCGACCGTGGAATCGACGTAGCGCACCGTGCCGCCGCCACCCGGCTCCTCGCCCAGCACGTGCCACGGTTCCAGTGCGTGGCGAAGCTCGAGTTCGAGCCCCCGCTGCGCCACTTCGCCAAGTCTTGGGAAGCGGAACTCAAAATGCGGCGCGAACCACTCCGGTGAGAAGGCGTAACCAGCCTCGCCGAGGTCGGACAGCACGTCGTTGAAGTCCTGCCAAACGAAATGCGGCAGCATGAAATCGTCGTGCAGGCGCGTGCCCCAGCGGCTGAGCGGCCGCTCGTAGGGGTGCTCCCAGAACCTGGCGACAAGGCCGCGCAGCAGCGCCTGCTGCGCCACGCTCATCTGCCAGTGCGGCGGCATCTCGAAGGCGCGCAGTTCCAGCAGCCCGCGGCGTCCGGCGGCGACGTCCGGCGTGAACAGTTTGTCGATGCAGAATTCGGTACGATGGGCATTGCCGGTCGCGTCGACCAGCAGGTTGCGGAACACGCGATCGACCAGCCAGGGCGGCGTCTGCCGTCCGGGCGCGATCTGGCGGAAGGCGATCTCGAGTTCATGCAGCGCATCGTTGCGCGCTTCGTCGACGCGCGGATGCTGACTGGTCGGACCGATGAACAGGCCGGAGAAGAGATACGAGAGCGACGGATGGTTGAGCCAGTAGCCCAGCAGGCTCTTCAGCAGGTCGGGGCGTCGCAGGATCGGCGAATCGGCGGCCGAGGGACCGCCCAGCACCACATGGTTGCCGCCGCCGGTGCCGGTGTGGCGGCCGTCGATCATGAACTTCTGCGCGCCGAGTCGGGTCGTGCGCGCTTCCTCGTAGACGATCCCGGTTCGTTCGACGATCTCGCTCCAGGTCGCGGAGGGATGGATGTTGACCTCGATCACCCCGGGATCGGGCGTGACGCTGAAGTGCAGGACCCGCGAATCGCCGGGCGGCGTGTAGCCCTCGATGAAGATCGGCTGGCCCTGTTCCTCGGCCGTGTCCTCGAGCGCCGTCACCAGGTCGAGATAATCCTCCATGCGCTCGGTCGGCGGCATGAAGACATGGAGATGACCGTCGCGCGGCTCGAAGGCCATCGCGGTGCGCACGATTCCGGCGGCTGAGGCGCCGACCGCGGGCCCGAGGCCGGCGTTCGGCGCCAGCGCGCGCCGCCACGCCTCTCGGCGCGCTTCGGCATCGTCGGCTGTATCGCCCGCAAGTTCCGGTTCCTGGCGGCGCAGCACCGGCGCGCGCCGGAAGGCGTCGAGCGGCGGCAGGTCGGGGTGCGGCGCCATCGGGTCGGGCTGCACGATGACGTCGGTGTCGCCGGCGGCCGCCCAGGGCAGCGAATCGAGCGGCAGGCGGTAGCCGATCGGCGAATCGCCGGGGATCAGGTAGCACTTCTCGGAGCGCAGGAACCACGGACCGCTCTTCCAACGCGGCGCATGCCCATGTCCGGTGCCATGCCCGTTGCTGCGCCCGTTATGGTCGCGCCCATTGTGATCCCGAATTACGGGCAGCACGTAGCCGACCGAGCTTTCGAGGCCCTTCTCGAAGACGCGCGCGAGGCGCTCGCGCTCGAGCGGATCCTTCACCTTGGCTTCGTCGACGAGAACGTTGCTGGGCAGGCGCCGTTCGCGCCACAGGTAGTACCAGGTGTCCTCGTAGGCTGGGAAAAGATAGTCGGGATCGAGCTGCAGGCGTTGCGCGAAGGCGAGCGCGAACCGGTGCGCGGCCTCGACGGTCGCGCCGACCGGTTTGGACTCCAGCGCATAGAGCTGCGGATTGCGCCAGATCGGCTCGCCGTCCTTGCGCCAGTAGCAACCGAGGGCCCAACGCGGCAGCTGCTCGCCGGGATACCATTTGCCCTGACCGAAATGCAGCAGCGGTCCGGCCGCGAATCGGTGCGCGAGCTTGCGGAACAGTACGCCGGCCAGCCGCCGCTTCTCGGGGCCGAGCGCCAGCGTGTTCCATTCCGGTCCGTCCATGTCGTCGACCGACACGAAGGTCGGCTCGCCGCCCATGGTCAGGCGCACGTCGTGCCTGCCGATGTCGCGCTCGATCGCCTCGCCGACCTTGAGCAGGGTGGCCCATTGCTCCTCGGTGTAGGGCTTGGTGGTGCGCGGCGTCTCGCGCACGCGCGCAACTGTCATCGCGTGTTCGAATTCGACCTGCGCCTTCTCGATCGCGCCTTCGATCGGGGCTGCGCTCGACGGCTCGGGCGTGCAGGCGAGCGGGATATGACCTTCGCCAGTCAGCAGGCCGGAGGTCGGATCGAGCCCGATCCAGCCGGCGCCCGGCAGATAGACCTCGCACCAGGCATGGAGGTCGGTAAAATCGTGTGTCGGTCCTTCCGGCCCTTCGAGAGGCTTCTCGTCGGCCACGAGCTGGATCAGGTAGCCCGAGGCGAACCGCGCGGCGAAGCCCAGGTGGCGCAGGATCATGACCAGCAGCCAGCCGGTGTCGCGGCACGATCCCTTGGCGCGGGCGAGCGTCTCCTCGCAGCTCTGCACGCCCGGCTCCATCCGGACGATGTAGCCGATCTCGCTTTGCAGGCGCGCATTCAGCCCGACGATGAAATCGATGGTGCGCTGTTCCTTGCGGTCGACCGTGGCGAGCCAGGCCGACAATTTCGGCCCCAGCGGTTCCAGCTTGCGGAACGGCGCGATCTCCTCGGCCAGCGAGGCGTCGTAGGCGAAGGGCCATGTTTCGGCCGAGGGTTCGAGGAAGAAATCGAACGGATTGATGACCGACATGTCGGCCACCAGGTCGACCGTGACCTCGAAAAGGTCGGTCTTCTCGGGAAAGACCAGCCGGGCAAGGTGATTTCCCTGCGGATCCTGCTGCCAGTTGATGAAGTGCTGGGCTGGGGTGACCTTCAGCGAATAGGAAATGACCGGGGTCCGGCTGTGGGGGGCCGGACGCAGACGCACGATCTGCGGCCCCAGTTCGATGGCTCGGTCGTACCGATAGGTCGTCCGATGATGCAGCGCGACGTGGATGCTCATGACGGCCTGCTGTTTCGCTCCGAAGACAGACTAAGCAAGTGACATGCCACTAAGCAAGGAAGTGGCGCTATGCTTCTGTCATGATCCTTTTTTGACCGGGCGCTCATCATGACCAACTACTTCGATCTCACGGGCAAGGTTGCCCTCGTCACCGGCGGCAGCCGCGGGCTGGGCTACCAGATGGTGAAAGCCTTCGCCGAGCACGGTGCCGACGTCTTCATCACCAGCCGCAAGCTGGAGACCTGCGACAAGGTCGCGGCCGAGGTGCGGGCGATGGGCCGCAAGGCGGCAACCTGTGCCTGCAACGTCGCCAACTGGCAGGAACTCGACGGCATGGTCGAGGCTGCCTACGCGGCCTTCGGCAAGGTCGACATCCTGGTCAACAATGCCGGCTCCTCGCCGCTCGCCCCCTCGTCGCTGGAAACCTCCGAGCAGCTCTTCGACCGTATCGTGTCGCTGAACTTCAAGGCACCGTTCCGCCTGATGTCGCTGGTCGGCAGCCGCATGGCGGCGGGCGAGGGCGGTTCGATCATCAACGTTTCGAGCGCCGGGGCGCTGCGTCCGCGGCCGCAGATCGCGCCTTACGCCGGCGCCAAGGCCGCGCTCAACGCGCTCACCGAGGCCTTCGCCTTCGAATACGGGCCGAAGGTGAGGGTGAACACCATCTCGCCGGGCCGCTTCCTGACCGACGTGTCCAAGGCCTGGCCGGAGGAGCACAAGGCCAATCCGACGGCGGCGCTGAAGCGCAGCGGCCAGCCCGAGGAAATCGTGACGGCCGCGCTCTATCTCGCGTCGAGCAAGTCGAGTTTCACCACCGGATCGCTGGTCCGGGTCGATGGAGGAATCGCATGAAGATGAAAGCCGGCGTTCTCACGGTCTGCGGCGCGCCCCGCCCCTTCGCCAAGTCCAAGCCCATACAGGTCGTCGAAGTCGATCTCGATCCGCCGGGCGAGGGCGAAGTTCTGGTCAAGGTGGGCGGCGGCGGCCTCTGCCATTCCGACCTGTCGCTGATCAACGGTGACAGGCCGCGCCCCGTGCCGATCGTGCTGGGTCATGAAGGCTCGGGCGAGATCGTCGAGGTGGGCGCCGGCGTGCACGACGTGAAGGTCGGCGACCATGTCTGCTTCACCTTCAACGTGAGCTGCGGCCGCTGCCGGCGCTGCCTCGAGGGCCGTCCCTATATCTGCGAGCGCTCGATCAGTCCGCGCGCCGCGGGCCAGCTGCTCTCGGGGCATCATCGCCTGCACATAGACGGCAAGCCGGTGAACCATCATTCGGGTGTTTCCTGCTACGCCGAATATGCCGTGGTCGATCGCGGCTCGATCGTGGTCATCGACCGCAGCCTGCCGCTCGACGTGGCCGCTTTGTTCGGGTGCGCCGTCGTCACGGGCGTGGGCGCGGTCGTGAACACTGGCAAGATCGAGCCCGGCAGCTCGGTGGCCATCGTCGGGCTGGGCGGCGTGGGTTTGAGCGGTCTGATGGGCGCGGTGCTGGCGGGTGCGGGCCGCATCGTGGCCATCGACCTCTCCGACGAGAAGCTCGGCCTCGCGCGCCAGCTCGGCGCGACGGACACCGTCAATGCCAAGGACGTGGATCACGTGCAGCAGGTGCGCGATCTGACCAATGGCGGCGTCGACTATGCCTTCGATCTCGCCGGCACCATCAAGGCGATGGAGACGGCCTATCTCGTCACGCGCTGGGGCGGCACGACGGTGACCGCCGGCCTCTCGCCGATCGCCGCCGACTTCTCGTTCAGGCAGAGCGGCCTCGTCAGCGAGGAGAAAACCATCAAGGGCTCGTACATGGGAAGCTGCGTGCCGGTGCGCGACATCCCGCGCTTCATCGCGCTCTACCAGCAGGGCAAGCTGCCGGTCGATCGCATGGTCAGCCAGCGCATCGGCTTCGACCAGCTCAACGAAGGCTTCGACCGCCTGCAGGATGTCGCCACGGTCCGGCAGGTGCTGATGCCGAACGGCTAGGCAACGAGTTGGGGGAGCGACGACCAAGTGCTATGGTAGCGCCATGGCCTCGTTCGTCCCTCCGCCGCTGGACAAGCTCGATGCCCTGTGCCGACGCTGGAAGATCCGCAAGCTGACACTGTTCGGGTCCCAGGCGCGAGGAGATGCAGGGCCAGACAGCGACGTTGACCTGCTGGTCGAGTATGCGCCCGAAGCCGAGTGGAGCCTCTTTGACATCGCCAGATTGCGCGACGAAATGGCTGATTTGTTTGGGCGGCCGGTCGATCTGATCCGCGAGGCCAACGTGACGAATCCCTATCGTCTTGCATCGATTCGCCGGCACAAGAAGCTTCTCTATGCCGCCTGAAAAGGACGAGCGAGCCGCTCTGGTCGATATGCTGGAGTTTGTTCACGAGATCCGCTCCTTCGTGCAGGGTCGTTCCCGGCAGGACCTCGACACCGATCGGGCGCTGCTGCGTGCGCTGGAGCGGATGCTGGAACTGGTCGGTGAATGTGCCCGTCGAGTCTCCGAGGGCACGCGCCGTGCTTATCCCTCGATCCCATGGAGGGCCATGATCGGGATGCGCAACATCATCGCTCACGAGTATGGCCGCGTTGACCTGGATCTGGTCTGGCGGACAGCACAGAGGGAGATGCCGCCAGTCGCCGAGGCATTGGAACTCGTCGTGGCTTCTCTGACCCCGCCCCAGTAAGCCAAGGCTGGAACGCCGACCATGGCCATCGTCATCGCCATAGAAACGCCGCTACAGGACGAAGTCCGAACGCTCGTTGCCGAGCTGAACGCCGTCCTGCTGGAGCTGACGCCACCCGAGCACTGCCATCATTTGACCGTCGAGCAGATGGCCGATGAAGACACCACTGTCTTCATCGCACGAGAGGGCGGCGTGGCGGTGGCCTGCGGGGCGCTGAAGCGCCACGGCGACGGCATCGGTGAGGTGAAGCGCATGTACACGCGCCCGAGCCATCGCGGCCGAAGGATTGGTGAGCAGATCGTGGGGCGCATCGAGGCGATGGCGTGCGCCGAGGGGCTGAAGCGTCTCGTGCTGGAGACCGGTGATCGTCACCACGCGGCCTGGAAAGTTTACGAACGTTGCGGCTTCAAACGCTGCGGCCCGGTTCTCGATTACGCCGACGTCAAGTGGTCGGTGTTCTACGACAAGCCGCTCTTCGACGGATCGGCTTCCTCGGCGGCCGGCGCATAGACGCGGTCGAGGTCGCTGTCGTCGTAGGTGTATTCGGTCGAGCAGAACTCGCACTTCACCGAGACGCGGCCGGTCGTGTCGCGCAGATCGCCGAGCTCTTCGCGCCGGATGGAGCGCAGTACGTTGTCGATGCGCTCGCGGCTGCAGCGGCAGCGGGCCGCGAAGGGGCGGCGCTCGAAAACGCGGGGCTGTTCCTGATGGAACAGGCGGTGCAGCAGGGTGGTCCCAGGCAGCGCCGGATCGAGCATTTCCTTCTCGGTGGCCGAGGCCATCAGGATCACGGCCTTGCGCCAGTCGTCCTCGCGCTGCTCGGCATCGACGCCCATGCGGCCGGCGTCGAACTCGGGCATCTGCTGCACCATCAGCGAGGCGGCGTGCCAGTGATGTTGACCGCCCGTCTGGCTGCGACGCGCTGTGATCTTGATACCGGTCGGCAGCTGCTCGGACTGGCGGAAGTAGGTATGGGCGCAGTCGGCCAGGGTTGCGCCTTCGAGCGGCACGACGCCCTGATAACGCTCCGTATACTGGCCCTGGTCGACGGTGAAGGTGAGGCGACCCTGGCCGAACAGCTTCGGTATGTAGCCGGCCGGAACGTCCTCGTTGCCGCTGCCCAGCGCAATGGCGAGCTTCCACGAATCGAACTGCGCGTAGCCGCGTAGCGCACCGTCGCTGGTGAGGTCGGTGACGAGCAGGCGGATCGGCCCGTCGCCGCTGATCTGCAGGGTGAAGATGCCGTCGTATTTCAGCGAGGTGGCGAGCGTGGCGCACAGCACCATCGATTCGGCGAGCGGCCGCGCCACGGCGAGCGGATAGCCGTGACGCTCGATCACCTCGTCGAGGGCAGGGCCCAACCGGACCAGCCGGCCGCGCACGCCCAGCGCGTCCAGCTGGAAGGGAAGGACGCGGTCCCAGTCATCGGAAGGAGGTCCCCCCGATGGCGAACTCAAGACAGGCACCAGGCCAGGATGCTCTTCTGGGCGTGCAGGCGGTTCTCGGCCTCGTCGAACACGACCGACTGCGGACCGTCGATCACCTCGGCGGTCACTTCCTCCCCGCGATGCGCCGGCAGGCAGTGCATGAAGATCGCGTCCTTCTTGGCTTGCTTCATCAGATGCTGGTCGACCTGGTAGGCCCGCAGCAGATTGTGCCGGCGCGCGGCGCTCGGGCTGTCGGGATCCTCGTCGCCCATCGACACCCAGGTGTCGGTGACGACGCAGTCGGCGCCCTTCACCATCGACTCGGGATCGTGGCCGATCGAGATGCGGCCCTTGGACTTCTCGGCCCACTGCACCACGTCGGCCGGCGGCGTTAGCTCGGGCGGGCAGGCGATGCGCAGCTCGAAGTCGAACTGGACCGCCGCATGGATCCACGACGTCGCCATGTTGTTGCCGTCGCCGGACCAGACCACCGACTTGCCCTCGATGGAGCCGCGATGCTCCTCGTAGGTCATGACGTCGGCCATCAGCTGGCAGGGATGGGTCTTGTCGGTCAGCCCGTTGATCACCGGCACGGTCGCATATTTCGCCATCTCGAGGAGTTTCTCCTCGACGGTGGTGCGCATCATGATGATGTCGACGTAGCGGCTGAGCACGCGCGCCGTGTCGGCGATGGTCTCGCCGCGGCCGAGCTGCGTGTCGGTGCGGCCCAGCATGATCGTCTGGCCGCCGAGCTCGCGCATGCCGACCTCGAACGAGACGCGGGTGCGGGTCGAGGGCTTCTCGAAGATCATGGCGAGCGTCTTGCCGGCCAGCGGCTGGTCGTGCCCGCCGTTGGCCCGCGCCTTCTTCATCGCCTTGCCGCGATCCAGGATCTGGCGAAGCGTCTTGGGATCGACCTGGTCCAGGTCGAGGAAGTGTTTGGGAGTCGACATGGCTACTCGGCGGCCTTCGCCGCCGCCTCGAACGACTCCGCCGCCTGGCCGAGAATGGCGATGCCCTCGTCGAGCGCGGCCTTGTCGGCGATCAGGGCCGGGAAGACGCGGATCACGTTCTCGCCGGCCGGCGGGACCAGGAGTCCCAGCGACTGCAGCTTGTTGACCATGTCGCCTACCGGCACCGACGGGGCGCACTGAATGCCCTGCAGGAAACCCATGCCGCGCTGTTCCACGAACACCGAGGGATGCTTCCTGCAGAGTTCCTCGAGCTTGCCCTTCAGGTACTCGCCCTTTTCGCGCACGTCCTCGATGAAGCCGGGCGCCAGCAGGACGTCGAGCACGGCGTTGGCGACGCCGGTGGCCAGCGGGTTGCCGCCATAGGTCGAGCCGTGCGTGCCGGGGACCATGCCGACCGCCGCCTTCTCGGTCGCCATGAAGGCACCGATCGGGAAGCCGCCGCCCATGCCTTTGGCGATCGCGGCGACGTCGGGCTTCACGCCCGACCAGTCATAGCCCCACAGCTTGCCGGTCCGGCCGAAACCCGTGTGGATCTCGTCGTAGAACAGCAGCAGGCCGAATTCGTCGCAGATGGCGCGCAGATCCTTCAGGAACTGCGGAGTGGTGGCGCGGATGCCGCCCTCGCCCTGGATCGGCTCGACCAGGATGCCGGCGGTCTCGTCGTCGATCATGTCGCGGACGACGTTGGTATTGTTCAACGGCGCGTGGCGATAGCCGGGGGCCGGTGGGCCAAAGCCTTCGAGATACTTCTCGTTGCCGGTGGCGGCCAGCGCGTTCAGCAGGCGGCCGTGGAACGCCGCCTGGAAGCAGACGATCTTGTACCGCTGCGGCTGGCCGTTCATGTACTGATACTTGCGAATCAGCTTGATGCCGCCCTCGATGGCTTCCGCACCGGAGTTGCAGAAGAACATCGTGTCGGCGAACGAGTTCTCAACCAGCCGCTTGGCCAGCTTCTCGCCGTTGCCGACCCGGAACAGGTTCGACGTGTGCCAGAGCTTGGAGCCCTGCTCGGTCAGCGCCTTCACCAGATAGGGGTGGCAGTGGCCCAGCGCGTTCACGGCGATGCCGGACGTGAAGTCCAGGTAACGTCGGCCGTCCACCGCGTAGAGATAGTTACCCTCTCCGCGTTCGAACACGACGTCCTTGCGACCGTACGTCGGCATCACAGCCGTAATCACAGCGAGCCTCCCTCAAAAACCAAAAACCCCCGCCGATCCGACGATTCCGGGCTGGAAACTCCGGGTTTTGGCGAGGGGCGGGCACTATCTTACCGGGGTCCGGGTGTGTCAACTTGTGGCCTCCGGCGGCGGCGGCCGTCTTGAGGGGCCTCGACCCCTCTGCTAGGAGACCCGCCTTCCGATGAAACTGCTGCCCACTCGCAATTCCACGCTGCCCCTTCATCGCGCCGGCTTCGCCTCGGTGCCGGCGATGCTCGACTATGCGGCGAAGGGCGAGACGGGGGTGACATTTTATAATGCCAAGGGCGAGCAGCTCTCGGCCCTCCCTTGGCGCGAGATACGTGACCGGGCACAGGTCGTTGCCCGCAAGCTGATCGGCGCCGGTTTTGCGCGCGGCGAACGCATTCTGATCACGGCCGACACCTGGCCGGGCTTCTTCGACGCCTTCTTCGGTGCCCAGTATGCCGGCCTGCTGCCTGTCCCGGTTTCGATTCCCGTCGGGATCGGCGGCAAGGACGCCTATCTCGATCAGCTGCGCCGCCAGTTCGCGGCCTCCGGTGCCGTGGCCGCGGTCGGACTCGACGATCTCGCGGGCTATCTGGCCGATGCGGCCCGGGAATTCCCCGCCATCCGCCTCCACGGCGGCATGGACGTGCTCCATTCGCTCCCCGAGAAGCCGGTCGACCTGCGGCCGCTCGACGCCGGCGAACTCTGCTACATCCAGTTTTCGTCGGGCAGCACGCGTCACCCGCACGGTGTGCAGATCACCCAGCGTGCCCTGATGGCCAACCTCGCCGGCATGGTGGGCCCGGCCGGGCTCGACGTCGTCGAAGGCGATCGCGCGATCAGCTGGCTGCCGCTCTATCACGACATGGGGCTGATCGGGTTCCTGATGGGGCCTCTGGCCAGCCAGCTCTCGATCGACTACCTGACGCCGCGCGATTTCGCCCGCCGGCCGATGCAGTGGCTGAACCTGATCTCGCGCAACCGGAACACCATCTCCTACAGTCCCAGCTTCGGCTACGACCTCGCCGTGCGGCGCGGGGCGGCACAGGTGCCGCCCGATCTCGACCTGCGCTGCTGGCGTCATGCCGGCATCGGCGGCGACATGGTGCGGGCGGACGTGCTGGAGCGCTTCGCCGCGACCTTCCAGCCGTTCGGCTTCGACGCGACCGCCTTCATTCCGAGCTACGGCATGGCCGAGGTCTGCCTCGCCATCACCTTCTGCCCGCACGACACCGGGGTGCGGACCGATGCGGTCGACCGCACGGCGCTGGCGGAAACTCAGCGCGCGGTGCCGGCGGCGGACCCGAACGACCATGGCCGGGCGCGCCGCTTCGTGATCTGCGGCCGTGTCCTGCCGGGCCATCGCCTCGAGGTGCGCGGTCCCGACGGCGCCGTGCTGGCCGATCGTGAAGTGGGCCGCATCTTCGTGTCCGGCCCCTCCATCATGCCGGGCTATTTCGGCGAGCCGGAGGCCAGCCGGGAGGTCTTGGTGGATGGCTGGCTCGACACTGGCGATCTTGGGTACCTGCTGGACGGCGAGATCGTCGTCACCGGCCGCGCCAAGGACCTGATCATCGTCAACGGCCGCAATGTCTGGCCGCAGGACATCGAGTGGGCGATCGAAGCCAAGCGCGTCGTCAAGAACGGCGATGCGGCGGCCTTTTCGATCGATACCGGCGAGGGCGAACGGGTGGTCGTGGCCGTGCTGGCGCGGGTCTCGGGCGAGCAGGGCCGGAGCGATCTCGCCCGCGACGTCGCCGGCGCCGTGCGCGAGGCGATCGCCGTCGATTGCGACGTGGCGCTGGTGCCGCCGACCTTGGGCCTGCCGACCACCTCGTCCGGCAAGCTGTCGCGTGCCCGGACCAAGGCCAACTACCTCGCCGGCCTCTACGCGCCGAAACCCGAGGCGGCCTGACCGCTCGCCATGGGCAGGCTGGTCGCCGTCACCGGGGCCACCGGCTTCGTTGGAGCCCATCTCGTGGCGGCCCTCGCGCGCCGCGGCTGGCGATTGCGCCTGCTGGTCCGTCGCTGGTCGCCGCTGCCGTCGCTGGCCGGCGTCGATGCCGATCTCGTGCTGGGCGACGTCTCCTCCGAACAGGCCCTGCGCCAGCTGGTCGACGGGGCGGATGCGGTCGTCCATGCGGCCGGCCTGATCAAGGCGAAGGCGGACCGGGACTTCCTGCCGGTCAACCGGGACAGCGCGGCGCTGCTGTCCGCCCTGGCGCCCGACGCCCACATGCTTCTGCTATCGTCGCTCGCCGCCCGCGAGCCGCAGCTTTCCGCCTACGGCGCGAGCAAGCGCGCGGGTGAGGCAGTGGTCGCGACTCGCAGCGGGCCCTGGACGATCGTGCGGGCTCCGGCAGTCTACGGACCCGGCGACAGGGAGACCCTGGCCTATTTCCGAGCGGTTAACTCTGGCATTGCGCCGCAACCTCGAGTGCCGGACGCGCGCCTGTCACTCATCCATGTCGCGGACCTCGCCGAGGCGCTGGCGCTGACCGTGGAGCGACCGCCGGCGAACTCGACCTATGAGGTCGACGATGGTCGGACCTACACTTATGCCGACATGGCTGCGGCAGCCGGCGCCGCGCTGGGCCGCCGGCCGTTTCGCCTCTCCGTGCCCCGGAGTGTCATGGCCACCATCGCCCGCTGGAACGAGCTGCGGCAGGCGCTGGGGGCAGGGGCCCAGATCCTGACCCGCGGGAAGGTGAACGAGATCTTCCATCCGGACTGGTCGGCCGCCGACCGGCGGCTGGCCGCAGCGATCGGCTTCCAGCCCCGTTATGACCTCACGTCCGGCTTCCGGGACACGATCTTGTGGTATCGCGCGAAGCACTGGCTATAGGACGTGTGAAACACGGCGTAACAATTTGTCATTTCACTAGGAATCGCTGTTTCTGGCACAAGGTGACCGCCCACCCCCGGGCGCTGGAGAGCGTTTTGCGCACTGCCCATCAAATGATCGTCGAAACCGACGGCATGACCGACACCCTCGAACGCGCCCGCGTCAGCGGCCAGTCGCGTGGGGAGGTCATTCGCGAAATCTGTCGTCATCTGGCGCCCTTCCAGACCGGCGAGCGGCCGATCACGGGCGGCACCGTGATCGCCAAGGACCTGACCATCGATTCGCTCGCCATCATGGACATGGTGATGGAGCTCGAGGATCACTTCGACATCTCGATCCCCATGAACGTGGTGGCCGAGATTCATACCGTCGACCAGCTCGCGGACACCATCCAGAAGCTCTGCGCCCGGCGTTAGCCATGGGCCTGTTCGACCGGTATGCGGGCCTGCTCGAGGCCTATAGGGACGTTCGGACCACCGGTTACGACCCGTTCCAGATCCGCATGGAGCGGGTCCTGTCGCCGACCGAAGCGATCATCAACGGCCGCAAGATGCTGCTGGTCGGCACCAACAACTATTTCGGCCTGACCTTCGACCCGAGTTGCATGGAAGCCGCCATCGAGGCGATCCGTGCCGAGGGGACCGGTACGACCGGCTCGCGCATCGCCAACGGCAGCTACACCGAGCATGTGGCGCTCGAGCAGGAAATTGCCGAGTTCTACGGCAAGAAGCACTGCATGGTCTTCACGACCGGCTACCAGGCCAATCTCGGCCTGATCTCGACCCTTGCCGGCGAGGGCGACCAGCTTCTGATCGACGCCGACAGCCATGCCTCGATCTACGACGCCTGCAAGATGACGCAGGCCGAGGTCGTGCGCTTCAAGCACAACGACCCTTCCAGCCTCGAGGCGCGGCTGCGCCGCCTGGGCGACCGGCCGGGCAACCGCGTGGTCGTGCTGGAAGGCATCTATTCGATGCTGGGCGACAGCGCGCCGCTGCGCGAGTTCATCGACGTCTGCAAGAAGTACGGCGCCTACGTGATCGTCGACGAGGCCCATTCGCTGGGCGCGCTGGGCGACAATGGCCGCGGTCTCTGCGAATCGACCGGCGTGATCGACGACTGCCACTTCATCGTCGGCACCTTCTCCAAGACCCTGGGCGCCATCGGCGGCTACTGCGTCTCGGACGAGCCGGACTTCGACATCCTGCGCGTCACGGTGCGCTCCTACATGTTCACGGCGTCGCTGCCGCCGTCGATCGTGGCCTCGGTGCGCCAGGCGCTGAAGGTGGTGAAGGCCAAGCCCGAGTTGCGCACGCAGCTCTGGTCTAACGTTGCCACGTTGTACGAAGGCCTGGCCGCCAAGGGCTTCAAGCTCGGCCCCGAGCACGGGCCGGTGGTCGGCGTGCACCTGCCCGACCGCATGACCGCCATCGGCTTCTGGCGGGCGATGCTCGATGCCGGCATCTACGTGAACGTGGCCGTGCCGCCGGCGACGCCCAACGGCGTGTCGCTGCTGCGCTGTTCCGTCTGCGCGGTACACACGAAGGAACAGCTGGAGCACATGATCGAGGTCATGACCGGCATCGGCCGCCAGCTCGGCGTCCTCGACGACCGCACGCTCCGCGTGGTGGGCGGCGCCCGCTAGGGGCGCATCCGCCATGTTCACCCTCGCGCATCTGTCCGATCCGCATCTGCCGATGCCGCAGGCGCGCGTCGTCGATCTCCTGGGCAAGCGCGCCACCGGCTACTTCAACTGGTGGCGCAATCGCGTGCAGCTCCATCGCCCCGAGGCGCTGGCCGGCATCGTGGCCGACATCGCGGCGCAGAAGCCCGACCACATCGCGCTGACCGGCGATCTCGTGAACATCTCGCTGCCCGACGAATTCGCCCGCGCCTCGACGTGGCTCGCCACGCTCGGCGGGCCGGACCGCGTCACGATCGTTCCCGGCAACCATGACGTCTATGTCGCCACGCTGTGGCGCGAGGGGCTCGGGCGCTGGGGCGCCTACATGGCGGGCGACGGGCAGCCGCCGGCCACCGACTTCACGGTATTTCCCACCGTGCGCCGGCGCGGCTCGGTGGCCCTGGTCGGGCTGAACAGCGGCGCTCCGAAGCCGCCGTTCTTCGCGACCGGCACCCTGGGCGACGCGCAGATTGCCGCCGCCGGGAAGCTGCTCGCGGAACTCGGCCGCGAAGGGCTCTGCCGCGTGGTGATGATCCATCATCCGCCGCTCACCACGGAATCGCGCTTCAAGCGGCTGACCGATGCCGCCGCCTTCCAGGCGATGATCCGGCGGGTCGGCTGCGAGATCGTGCTGCACGGCCACAACCATCGCAGCGAAGTCGCGCGCATCGCGGGCCCGCAGGGCGCGATCCCGGTGGTCGGCGTCACCTCGGCGTCGGCGGCGCCGGAAAGCAAGTACGGCCGCGCGCGCTATCACCTGATCGGGATCGCGCGCGAGACCGCGGGCTGGCGGATCACCCTCGACATCCGCGCACTCAAAGCCGACGGCACGGGCTGCGAACCCGACGGCCGCATCGTGTTCAACGGCGGCGCGCCGTCCGCGCTGGCAGCCTGAGGCGTCAATGGCTTCGTTCGACATCACGGTCACCCCGGTCGAGTCCAAGGCCGACCTGAACGCCTTCATCGCACTCCCGAAGCGTCTCTATGCCGGCCACAAGGGTTACGTCGCGCCACTGGATGTCGAGCGCCGCGAAGCCTTCACGCCAGGCAAGAACCCGCTGTTCGAGCATGTCGAGGTGCGTTTCTTCCTGGCGCGGCGGGCCGGCAAGGTTGTCGGCCGGATCTCCGCCCAGATCGATCGCGCCCATCTCGAGCGATACAACGACAGCACCGGCCATTTCGGCTGCCTGGCGGCTGAGGACGAGCCGGCGATCTTCGCCGCCCTGTTCGCGGCCGCCGAGGGCTGGCTGCGGGCCAAGGGCATGCAGCACGTGACCGGCCCGTTCAGCCTCTCGGTGAACGAGGAGGTGGGGCTGCTGATCCACGGCTTCGACAGTCGGCCCGTCCTGCTGGTGCCCTACGATCCGCCCTATGCCGGGCCCCGGGTCGAAGCCTGCGGCTATGGGAAGGCCAAGGATGTCTTCTCCTACGACTACGACGTCCAGAATGCGCCGGAGACGATCGGCGCCAAGCTGCTGAAGCGTGGCGGGCTGGAAGGCCGCGTAAAGGTGCGAACGGCCAACATGAAGATGTTCGACGCCGAGGTGCGCACCCTCGTTTCCATCTTCAACGACGCCTGGAGCGACAACTGGGGCTTCGTGCCCTTCACCCAGGCCGAGATCGACCATGCCTCCAAGGCTTTCGGGCCGGTGATCGTGCCCGAGCTCGCGGTGTTCGTCGATGTCGACGACGAGAGCGTGGCCTTCATCGTGGCGCTCACCAACGTCTACGAGGCGGTCGCGGAATTCGACGGCAAGCTGGGGCCCCTCAATCTCGCCAAGCTGCTGTGGCGCCTCAAGATCGCCGGTGTCGGCAGCACGCGGGTGCCGCTGATGGGCGTGAAGAAGAAGTTCCGCAACCATCCGCTCCTGGGCGCCGGTCTCGCCATGATCGCCATCGATGCGCTGCGGGCCAACGGCAAGCGGCTGGGCAAGACCTCGGCGGAACTGGGCTGGATCCTCGAGGACAACAAGGCGACCAACAACATCATCCGCTCGGTCGGCGGGGTGCACTACAAGACCCACCGCATCTACGAGAAGGCGCTGCACGGGTGAACGCGCCGGCGCCCGCGCGGCCGCCGAAGCCGCCCTCCGCCTTCGCACCTCTCGCCAACCGGTCGTTCCTGGCGATGTGGATCGCCAACCTGATGTCCAATGTCGGCGGCTGGATGCAGACCACGGGCGCGGCCTGGGAGATGACCAGCCTGACGCAGGAGCCGATCTTCGTGGCCCTGCTCGCCGCCGCCGGCACGCTGCCGATGTTCCTGTTCTGCTTCTTCGCCGGAATCCTGGCCGACCGCTTCGACCGCCGCCGCTACATCATGGGCTGCCAGGTCTGGATGATGGGCGTGGCCGCGACCCTGGCGGTGCTGGCCTTCCTCGGCCAGCTCAACCACTGGAACCTGCTGGCGCTGTCCTTCTGCATGGGGTTGGGCAACGCGATGAACGCGCCGGCCTGGCACGCCGTGGTGCCGGAGATAGTGACCGGCCCGCAGCTGCGCCCGGCCATCGCCCTTAACAGCGCCGGCTTCAATCTCGCCCGCACCATCGGCCCCGTCATCGGCCAGCTTCTGCTGGGCCTGGTCGGCGTCTTCCTGCTCTTCGCCATCAACGCCTTCACCTATGTGGGGGTGATCCTCGCCATGCGGGCCTGGAAGCGGCCGGCCGAGGCGCGCGCCGCCCAGCGCCGCGAGACCCTTGCCGAAGCAGCGCGTGCCGGCATCGCCTTCGTCCGCGGCTCGGCGGAGCTCCGGGCGATCTTCGCGCGGGGGCTCTGCTTCTTCGTGCCGGGTATCGCCATGGGCACCTTGCTGCCGGTGATCGGACGTTTCGAGCTGGGCCTCGACGAGTTCACGTTCGGGATCCTCTACGGCGTGTTCGGCACCGGTGCCGTCGTTGCGGCCTTCTCGCTGCCGACGGTGAACCGCCTGCTCGGTCCCGACCGGGCGAACATCTGGGCGATGGGTGTTTCGGCGGCCGCCACGCTGGTCGCGGCGCTGGCCATGACGCCGATCGTGGTCGGCGCCGTCGTTGCCATCAACGGCGCCTGCTGGATCACCGTCATCGCCAACAATGGCGCTTCGGTGCAGATGATCCTGCCGAACTACATGCGCGCGCGGGGCATGGCGGTCCATCAGATGGTCTTCTTCGGCGCCATGGTGCTGGGCGCACTGCTGTGGGGGAAGATCGCCAACTTCTTCGACGTCCGCACGGCGCTCGTCTGCTCGTCGGTGATGCTGGTCCCGCTCACGGTGCTGGCCGCGTCGATCAAGCTGCCGGGCTCCTCGGTGCCACGCGTCTGACGCACACGCGTCTTGCCAGCGTCACGCGCGCATCGAAATTTCCGGCGCGGGGCAGATTCCGCTTGTAACCAGGTCGATTAGTTGTAGATAGCACCCATACAAGACGCCCAACGCACGTGCCGCTGGCCCTCTGTGGTTACGCAACGACGGAAAGTGTTCTTTTTGGCAGTGCCGGTTTCGAGCCGGGTCCGGGAAGGAGCTTCTGAGATGGTTGCATACCGCGCGGGGCGCGTTCCCCGCTATTATGTCATTTGCCCGACCCTCGCTCGGGCCTCCTTCCTCGCTCAGCCGCATAAACGGATCTTAGCTCAGTCGAGTATCGGCTGACGTATCGCGCCACGCTTGGCGCCGTACGTCGTCGTTCGATCTCTTCCGACAAGCTGACTATCCAGACGGGGAACCCCCCAGCGATGACCGAGCGTATTTTCCGTTATCTCCGCGAGCAGCAGCCCGAGACGCCGTGCCTCGTGATCGACCTCGACGTGGTCGAGAACAACTTCCGCCGCATGCGCGAGCTGCTGCCGACGGCGCACATCTTCTACGCCGTGAAAGCCAACCCGGCCGCACAGGTGCTGGCTCGGCTGGCCTCGGCGGGTTCCAAGTTCGACACGGCGAGCCGCGGCGAGATCGAGATGATCCAGGCGACCGGCGTCGCGATGGACCGCGTCTCCTTCGGCAACACGATCAAGAAGGAAAAGGACATCGCCTGGGCCTACCAGCAGGGCGTCCGCCTGTTCGCCTTCGACAGCGAGGCAGAGCTGCAGAAGCTCGCCCGCGTGGCGCCGGGCGCCCGCGTGTTCTGCCGCGTGCTGGTCGATTGCGGCGGCGCCGAATGGCCGCTCAGCAAGAAGTTCGGCTGCGCGCCCGAGATGGCGAAGGACCTGCTGCGCAAGGCCAAGGACTGGGGCCTCGACGCCTACGGCATCTCCTTCCATGTCGGCAGCCAACAGACCGACCTCGACCAGTGGGACAGGGCGCTGGGCCAGGTCTCGCAGATGTTCTTTGCCCTCGCCGAGGCCGGCGTCGACCTGCGCATGGTCAATCTGGGCGGCGGCTTCCCGGCGCGCTATCGCTCCGAGGTGAGCGGCATCGAGGCCTATTGCGACGCCGTGACCCGCGCGCTGGTGCGCCACTTCGGCAACCGCATGCCCGAGGTCATCATCGAGCCGGGCCGCTCCATGGTGGGCGATGCCGGCGTGATCCAGAGCGAGGTCGTGCTGGTCTCGCGCAAGGCAGCCGGCGACCGCAAGCGCTGGGTCTACCTCGACATCGGCAAGTTCTCGGGCCTCGCCGAGACGATGGACGAGAGCATCAAGTATCGGCTGCGTACGCCCGGCGAGGGCACGCGCATGGGCCCGGTCGTGCTGGCCGGCCCGACCTGCGATTCGGCCGATATCCTCTATGAAAAGACGGAGTACAAAATGCCTCTGTCCCTGAAGTCGGGCGACAAGGTCGAGATCCTCTCGACCGGCGCCTACACGACGACCTACTCCTCGGTCGCGTTCAACGGCTTCGCACCGCTCAAGGCGGTCTGCATCTGAACTGACACAATTCGGGCGTACGGAACGACGGGGCCTTGAGAAAGGCCCCGTTGCTGTTTTTACTGACTGCTCAACAAAGGAACGGGGACGCTGAAATGGCGAAGAAGACTGCGCGCAAGCCCTCGACGAAGAAGTACCTCGATTTCCATGGCCGCATGGTCATGGTGGGCTTCGGCTCGATCGGCCAGGGCGTGCTGCCGCTGATCCTCCGCCATATCGGCATCAAGCCCGAGCAGATCACCATCATCACCGACGACATGCGCGGCGGTGAGGACGAGGCCGAGCGCTTCGGTGTCGAGTTCGTCGAGAAGCGCCTGACCGAGTCCAACGTCCGCTCGACCCTCGACAACCGGCTGGGCCAGGGCGATTTCCTGGTCAATCTCTCGGTCGAGGTCGCCTCGACCGCGCTGATCGAGCTCTGCCAGAAGAAGGGCGTCCTCTATCTCGATACCTGTATCGAGCCGTGGCCGGGTGGCTATTCCGATCCCAACCTCTCGGTCTCGCGCCGCTCGAACTACGCGCTGCGCGACACGATGATGAAGCTCAAGGCCCGTCACAAGGGCGGCTCGACCGCGGTGGTCGCGCATGGCGCCAATCCGGGCCTGGTCTCGCACTTCGCCAAGCAGGCTCTGGTGAACGTCGCCCGCGACACCGGCCTGAAGACGGCCGTGCCGACCACGCGCGAAGGCTGGGGCAAGCTCGCCCAGCGCCTGGGCGTGAAGGTGATCCACATCGCCGAGCGCGACACACAGGTCTCGCCGAAGCCGAAGGAGGTGGGCGAGTTCGTCAACACCTGGTCGATCGACGGCTTCGTCTCCGAGGGCGGCCAGCCGGCCGAGATGGGCTGGGGCACGCACGAGAAGACGCTGCCGCCGGACGGCAAGCGCCACACGTTCGGCTGCGACGCCGCGATCTACCTGAACCGCCCGGGCCTGCTGACCCAGGTGCGCACCTGGACGCCGATCGAGGGGCCGTTCCACGGCTACATCATCACGCACAACGAATCGATTTCGATCGCCGACTACCTGACGGTGCATGACGGCAAGAAGGCCGTCTATCGCCCGACCGTGCACTACGCCTATCACCCGTGCGACCAGGCGATCATGTCGATGCACGAACTGGCGGGTAAGAACCTGAAGCAGCAGAAGCGCCAGCGCCTGATCGTCGAGGAGGTGACGTCGGGCCGCGACGAGCTCGGCGTGCTGCTGATGGGCCACAAGAAGGGTGCCTACTGGTACGGCTCGCAGATCGACATCAACGAGGCGCGCAAGCTCGCGCCCTACAACAACGCGACCTCGATCCAGGTCGTGGCGCCGGTGCTCTCGGGCATCATCTGGGCGCTCGAGAACCCGAACGAGGGCATCGTCGAAGCCGACGAGATGGACTTCCAGCGCAACCTGGAGATCTGCATGCCCTATCTCGGACCGGTCGTCGGCAAGTACAGCGACTGGACCCCGCTGCAAGGCCGCGGCGACCTCTTCCCCGAGGATCTCGACAAGTCCGACCCCTGGCAGTTCAAGAACTTCCGGGTGGTGTGAGCGAGCGTTTCATCGGCGCTCGACTCTGGGTGACGAGGCGGCTCGCCAACTCGCCTGCCAGGACGAACTTTCAGGTCGTGTCGTTACGCAGGGCGCATATCTTGCTCGATGTATCCGACAGGGCCTGCGGACTGAGATGCGAGGGCGGGAGACAATGAGCGACGCGCAAAAAGTCGACTACGAATTCCTGTTGCGTTCCAATCTTGAGCGCGTTTTCAGCGAGCGTGACGCTTCGAAGCGCGCGGCTGCCGTTGCCGAGCTCTTCGTGGCGGAGCCGGTGATGTACGAACCCGATAACGTGGTGACGGGGCGCACGGCGATCTCCGATGTTGCGGGCAAGCTGTTGGAGCAATTCGGGCCCTCGTTCAGCTTCGCGGCTTCTGCGCCGGCCGTTGGACATCACGGAATGGGAAGCCTGCGCTGGCAAGCCGGGCCCAAGGATGGTCCTGTTACTGTGACAGGAACGGACATTGCAGAAGTCGAGAATGGCAAGATCTCTCGACTTTGGGTCTTGCTTGATCCGCCAACGACATGACTGCCCAGGGACGTTCCGTCTTAACTTCGATCATCCCATCTCATCCCTGAGCACGAGGCGCACAAGCTCGCGCCTTGCAACAACGAGCCCTCGATCCAGGTCGTGGCGCCGGTGCTCTCGGGCATCATCTGGGCGCTGGAGCATCCCAACGAGGGCATCGTCGAGGCCGGCGGGAGGCGCTTCCAGCGCAACCTCGAGATCTGCATGCGCTATCTCGGCCCGGTCGTCGGCAAGTAGAGCGACTGGACCCCACTGCAGGGCCGCGGCGAACTCTTCCCCGATGGGGCTCGCTTCTCACGCCGCAGACGCGTCCCCTTGCCGAGGTGTCATCTAGGGCCGATATGGGTCTACGGCTACGGTCGCCCCTCTGCCCACCGGAAGATCTCGGGCAGAAAATTCCTGGCGAGCAAGGCAAGCCTCCATGCTGCGGCCTGCCGAGACCACATTCAGTCGAGTTCCCTTAGCGGAGTATCACACATGGCTCAGCCTACCGTCGCCCAATACACCCTTGCTCGCCTCGCGCAGCTCGGCATAGACCGCATCTTCGGCGTCCCGGGCGACTATGCTTTTGCAGTCGACGATGCTGCCGAGAAGGTGCCGGGCCTGTCGTGGGTCGGATGCGCCAATGAGCTGAACGCCGCCTATGCCGCCGATGGCTACGCCCGCGTGCGCGGCGCGGCGATTCTGTCGACCACCTACGGCGTCGGTGAACTGTCTGCGCTCAATGGCGTGATGGGCAGCCGGGCGCACCGCCTGCCGGTGTTCCACCTCGTCGGCATGCCGAGCCAGCGTATCCAGCATCTCGGCCTGCTCACTCATCACAATCTCGGCGACACGGTTTACGACCGCTTTCAGCCGCTGTCGGGCGCTGCCTGCTGCGTCATCGCAAACCTGACGCCGGACAACTGCATCGACGAGATGGAGCGCGTGATCCGCGAGGCGCTGCGCCAGAGCCTGCCGGCTTACATCGCTATCTCCCAGGTCAACGGCAACATGCCGGTCGTCGGCACGCCTGTGGAAGGCAAGAAGCTGTCCGCTGTGAAGCGCCAGGGGAGCGTGCCGACGGAGCTCGAGGCGGCAGTGGCGACCATCCTCTCCCGCATCGCCGCGGCCAGGAACCCGGTGGCGATCGTGACCCATCTCGTGGCACGCTACGGTGTCGCCGCCCGTGCGACCGAGTTCGTAAAGCGCTCCAACCTGCCGTTTGCGCTGATGCCCAACGACAAGGGCACGATGGACGAGTCGCTGCCCCAGTACATGGGGCTGTACAGCGGCATCTGGTCGAGTTCACCTGCGGTCTGCGAGGCTGTCGAAGCAGCCGACCTGATCGTCGATGTCGGCGGCTTGCTCACGCATGAGCTCAACACCGGCATGTGGACCAGTGTGCCGAAGCAAGAGCGCATCCTGTCGATCCAGGACAACTGGGTGCGCGCGGGTGACAAGGTGTTCCTGAACGTGGCGATCGAGGACGTGCTGGCGGCGCTGGCCGCCAGGGTGCCGACGCGCGAGGGCGCCAACTTGGTGAAGGTCGAGCAGCTTCCCGTGGTAGGTACGGGCGCCGACACTCTGTCCTCCGATGCGTTCTACCCGCGCCTTCAGCGCGCGTTGCGTCAGGGTGACTCGCTGGTCATCGAGACCGGCACCTGCATGACCCGCCTCAACCGCATGCTGCTTCCGGCCGGTGTGTCGGCCGAAGGACAGGGCCTGTGGGGTTCGATCGGCTGGGCGACCCCCGCCTGCATGGGCGTCGAGATGGCAAAGACCTCGGGCCGGACCTGGATGGTGACGGGCGACGGGTCGCACCAGCTGACCCTCAATGAACTGGCCGTGATGGGCCGCTACAAGACGAAGCCCGTGATCTTCGTGCTGAACAACGGCCTGTACGGCGTCGAGGACGTGATCAGCGAGCGCGGACATCCCTACGACGACCTTGCGAAGGTCAACTACCACCTGCTGCCGCAGGCCTTTGGCTGCGAGGGCTGGCTGACGGCGAAGGTGACGACGGTGGCAGAACTCGACAATGCGTTGGACCGTATCGAGGCGCACGACGGCGCTGCCTATATCGAGGTCATGATTCCGGGCGAGGAAAGCCAGCCCTTGCCCGAGTCGATCATCGACCGGGCCTACAAGCTCCGCACGCCCTCCGCAGGCTAGGCGATCGCCAGCGCAGGCGAGCCGCAGGAGCTTTCCTGAAGACGCACCAGCACCATGTGAAATTGCGACCCGTTCGCAATTGCGATACACCTGATCGCTGGTCAGGCCTTCGAGTGCGCTGGTGTCTTCTGAAACGACGGATCTCTACATCGAGCATCGCGGTGCGCTGATCGAATACGCAGCGGCGATCGTCGGCTCCAAGGCGCTTGCCGAGGATGTCGTCCAGGAGGCGTGGCTGCGTTTCAACGGCGCCTGGAGTGGGCGTTTTCTGCACGATCCGGTGAGCTATCTGTACCGGATCGTCCGCAACCTGGCGCTCGACGGAAGACGGAAGGCGGCCCGCGAGAGCCGCGTCTTCGCCCCGCAGGCCGATCGGGCGACGGTCGAGGAGCGTCCGTCGAGCAGCCCGTCGCCGGAGGCCCATTCCCTGCATCGCGAGCAACTCGCGATACTCAACGAAGCGCTCGCGGAACTGCCGGAGCGCACGCGGATCGCGCTGCGGATGTACCGGCTCGAGGATGCGAGACTGAAGGACATCGCGGCCCATCTCGGCATCTCGATCGGTCTCGCCCACAAGCTGGTCGTGCAGGGCGTTCGACATTGTCAGAAGCATCTCGACCGCAGAAATTGACGCTCCGAGTAATCCTTGAAAATTTCGAATGCCGGGCGTTTAGAAGTACATGGCGGTGACATCCGAGGCTGATCGCGAACGTGCATCCGACGAAGCGGCCGAGTGGCTGGTCCGTTTGCGCGAGGCGCCGGACGACCGGGACATCGAAGCTCGTTTTGCGGCCTGGCGGGCTGCCGCGCCCGCCCACGAAACCGCCTGGACCGAGATATCGCAGACCTTCGAGTTGATCGGCGAACCGCTCGCTCGGCGCCCGCAGGCGGACGCCGAGCCGGCCCCCCGGCTCCGGCCGAAACGCGTGCCCGGCCTGCTCGCCGCCGGTGCCGGGATCGCGCTGGCCGCCTTCGCTGCGGCGCTCTTCCTGCCGGGATGGATGCTCAGGCTGGAGGCGGACTTCGCGACCGCGGCCGGCGAGTGGCGTGAAGTGAAACTGGCGGACGGAAGCTCCGTCGAACTCGCGCCCCTGAGCGGTATCGACGTGTCGCTGAAGGAAGGGCGGCGGGAAGTGCGCCTCCTGGCGGGGCAGGCGTTCTTTCGGGTGACTCCCGACCCCGAGCGTCCGTTCCAGGTGGAAGCGAAGGACGTGCGCGCCACCGTGCTCGGCACGGCGTTCGAGGTTCGGCTGGACGGGACGGAGACTGCCGTCGCGGTCGCGGAAGGCCGTGTTCGCGTCGATCATGGCGCTCTTTCACGCGTCCTGGTCGCCGGGCGCTGGCTCCAGGTCGAGGCCACGGGCGGGCTGCGCGACGGCATTCGAGCCGAGAGCGAGATCGGCCTGTGGCGACACGGCGAGATCGTCGCCCACGATCAACCCATTGCCAATGTGGTGAAGGAGCTTCGTCCCTACTTCAACGGCGTGATCGTCATCGCCAGCGACTCGGTTGCCCGGCGGCGCGTGACCGGCGTCTATCGGTTGCATGAACCCGTCGAGGCCCTGCGTGCCCTGGGCCGCGCTCACGGCGACATCGCCGTGACGCAGGTGTCGCCATGGCTCGTCATCGTCTCGGCCAACTGAAGAAATTCGCCGACATTACTTTTCCCGTGAAAAGTCGAAGAGCGCCGACGTTCTCCTCGCACGGGATCGCGCTTCACGGCGCAGGCACGAGTGATCCCGAAGCGGGGGATCATGATGATATCGAGGCTGGCGTTGCTTCTGGGACTTGCGGCTTTGCCGGCCGTGGCTCTTTCGTCCAAGGGTGTTTGGGCACAGGGCATTCCGGCCATAGACGCGGCGCAAGCGAGAGAACAGCGCACGTTCGCCGTTCCCGCCGGCCCTCTCGGCAACGCGCTCACGCTGTTCGGCCGGCAGGCCGGCCTTCAGGTCTCGGTCGATCCGGCGATCGTCAAGGACGTCTCTTCGCCGGGCGTCACCGGCGCTCTGTCCATCGAGGCGGCGCTGGCGCGATTGCTGGGCGGCAGTGGCCTCACCTATCGCATCGTGGGCAACACGGTGACCCTGCAGAGACCCGGCGCGGCATCCGGTGCGCTCCAGCTGGATCCCGTGCAAGTGCAGGGCTATTCCGCCCCGCCGCAGGCCCTGATCGACAACCTTCCGCCCCCCTATGCCGGCGGGCAGGTCGGCAAGGGATCGCAGGTCGGACTGCTCGGCGAGCGGGACGTGATGGACACGCCGTTCAACCAGACCAGCTATACCGCGCAGCTCATCCGCGACCAGCAGGCGCGCAGCATCGCCGACGTCGTCGCCAACGATCCATCGGTGCGCATTTCCTGGCCCGCGGTGAGCTACACCACACCGCTCGTCGTGCGCGGCTTTCCGCTGAGCAACCAGGATTTCGCGTTCAATGGCATGTTCGGTGCGGCGCCAGCGCTGACCGTGACGCCGGAATATCTCGAACGTGTCGAAGTGTTGAAGGGCACCAGTGCGATGCTGAACGGCATGGCCCCGTTCGGCAGTATCGGGGGTGTCGTGAACCTCGTGCCGAAGCGTGCGGCGAACGAGGACCTCACGCGGCTTACCGCCAGCTACTTCTCCAGCGGTCAGTTCGGCGGCAACTTCGACTTCGGCCGGCGCTACGGCGACGACAAGGTGTTCGGGCTTCGCTACAACGGCGTCTTTCGCGCGGGCAACACGCCCGTCGATCGCCAGACCCAGGAGATCATCGCGTCGGTGTTCGGCGCGGACTTCCGCGGCGAGCGCTTCCGCGCCTCGCTCGACTTCGGCTACCAGAAGCAGAACTTCAATGCGCCGCAACGTCCGACCTATGTCGCGGCAGGGATCGCCGTGCCGCTGGCGCCCGGCGGACGCGCCAACTGGTTCCAGCCCTGGACCTTCGTCAACACGGAGGACATCTTCGGTGTCGCGCGGGCCGAGTTCGACATCTCGGCAGACTGGACGGTGTTCGGCGGCGCGGGAGCGCGGACCAACCGGTTCGAAGGCCTGACGGGCTTCGCCAACGTCAACAACGCGAACGGAAACCTGGTCGACACGGTGGCGACGTTCCCGTCGCGGACCGACCTGAACACGCAGGAGCTCGGGATTCGCGGCCGGCTGCGCACGGGATTGCTCGATCATTCCCTGTCGCTGACCGGCACCCGGCTGGCGGGGACGGGCTATTCGCTCTACTCGCCCATCCTCAACACGCGGTCCAATCTCTATCTCCCGACCTTCGTCAACAACCCCAACGTCACCCTGCCGTCACCGCCGAAGGTCAATGACCGCGAACTGACGAGTCTGGCTTTCGCCGACGTGGTCTCGGCCGCCGACGAACGGATCCAGCTCATCCTCGGTGGCCGCTACCAGCGCGTGCGGATCAACAACTTCAACGCTGCCGGCGCAGTGACCACGAGCTACGACCAGAGCGCGGTGACGCCGGGTGTCGGCTTCATCGCAAAGCCCTGGCGGAACGTCTCCGTGTACGGCAACTACATGCAGGGATTGCAGCAGGGACCCACGGCACCGGCCGGCACCGCCAATGCCGGTCAGGTGTTCGCGCCCGTCAAGTCGACGCAGTTCGAGCTGGGTGTGAAGGTCGACTTCGGTCGCCTGACCACGACGCTGGCCTTGTTCCAGATCGAGCAGCCCGTCGGCATCACCAACCCGACGACCGCCGCGTTCAGCGTCGACGGGATGCAGCGCAACCAGGGCATCGAGATCAACGTGTTCGGCGAGCCTCTGTCCGGCTTGCGGGTGCTGGGCGGACTGGCGCTCACCAATGGCGTGCTGGTCAATACCGGCTCGGCGCTGACCAGCGGCAAGACGGCGACGGGCGTGCCTGGCGTGCAGCTCAATCTCGGCGCCGAATGGGACGCCTCGTTCCTGCGCGGACTCACCTTCTCGGGCCGCGCGATCTACACCAGTGCACAGTATCTCGATCCGGCCAACACACAGAGCGTGCCGGCCTGGACGCGCTTCGACGCGGGCGTGCGCTACACTTTCGACCGGGCGGACGGCAAGCCGCTGTCGCTTCGCTTCAATGTCGAGAATCTCTTCGACCTGAACTACTGGGCCTCGGCCAACTCGACCTACGGGCTGTCGATGGGAGCCCCCCGCACGTTCCTGCTGTCGCTCAGCGCGGACTTCTAGATGTCATCGAGGATCGAACGTCCCCGTCGTAAATGCCGCTAAGACGGAACCGGGCCAACTTCAGCGACGAGGCAGCCGCGCATAGTGCGATAGCAGCAGGACCAGCTCCAGCTGTGACCGCGTGCTCGTGCGAGCCATGGCTCGCGCGAGAAGTGTTCGCGCCGTGTTGTAGGAGATGCGCGAACGGCGGGCGTAGTCCGGTAGCGAAATGCCGTTCAGGAGGCCTGCGGCGAGCTCTGCTTCTGCCCGGGGAAACCCGAAAAGATCGCGCAATGCTCCAATGCCCACCGCGTTGCCCTCGGCTGGGTCTGCAACGAAGACCAGCGCGGCGATGGAGCGTTGGCCGGCTCCGGGATACATTGGTGGAGCCGGCGTAACGAGCACCCCATAAGGAAAGCCGCCCTGGCTACGGTCGATGCGGGCATGTCCGCCAGGTGCTCTCTCGCTTTCATTTGAGCTAACGGCAATTGCTGATTGGATAAGATGTTGAAGCTTGGAATCCTGGTGTTTCACGAGCGCCTTCAGTTTGCCTGCGGCGCTAACCAGACCATCGGCCCTACGAAGAAGCCGTTCGCCAATGCTGTTTGAGAACGAAATCAATCCGGTTGGGCCAAGGGCGATGACGCCGGAAGACAGCATCTCAAACATTGAGAAGCCATTGTGCGCCATGGCTTCGAAGGCCTGCACCTTGTGGCGAATCTCCAGTGCGCGCTGCAGGTGCGGGAGCACGGAGTCCAGGACGTGCAGGTCCTCTGGCCCGAAATCGCGCGCATCGCGCGGGCGATGCACTCCAAGCACTGCATGTCTCCCGTTAGGGAGCGAGAGTATCGCGCCGGCCAGATAGTGGACGTTCACTGTTGGCAGCAGGAACTCATTGTATATTTTGCTTCGCTCCAGAATGCGATTGGCTACCACGGTCGAGCCGGTCATGGAGCGGCCAACCAGCCGCTTCTTCACCGCGCCGAGCGCCCACAAATCATGTTCGGCGAAGTGATCGGTGTAGAGCTTTCGAGCAGCTTCCGAGCCACCCAGATTGGCGACTTGATCAACGGTTCCGGGCCCTGGGTCGCGAAGCGTCAGATTGAGGCTCAGCCCGCCAAGCGACCTTGCGATGGATCTCCCGACGCTGTCCCAGGGATGTTGCCCGATTGCAGCCCTGTAGAAGTCCTGAATCAGCTCACTTTGAGGAGAGGGCCGCATGGCGAGGTGACCTGTAACCGATGTAAGCCAGAACTTGCTTCCATTGACCCGGCCAGCGCAGGGCGTGTTGCCTAAGCGTCAGCGCGACCTCGTGCCGTCTCTACTGACTATAGGTAATCTCCATCTCCATGGGGAACACGATACTGAAGGAACTTATCTCTTCGCGCGTCCCGTCTGCGCGGGCGAGCACAAGGACCGTTTCCCAAGCTTCAGCTTGATGCCCATCCCACGACTGAAAGGGTTCGCTCCAAAGCGACTTCTTGAGGATGGTCATGATGTCTGCTTCCAGGCAATAGCCTTGCTCGATGTAGATTCGCGCGACCGTCGTATAGTCTTGCTCGTCTCCAATCCGATCTAGCAAATCGAAGATGAGGTTGGGATGGATGCACGATATGGAGCCACGCAGGCGACTGCCCTGTATTCCCGTCAACCCGCCGGCAAGAATGGGTGTGGTGATGGCGCCCCACAACACCGCTAACGAGAAGACACGTATCAGGCGCGACCCTGCTCGACCCACCGGCTTCCCCAACATTCCGCGGCGCTGCAATGCGCTCGACGCGGGGCCAATGCTAAGCAGTCGAGTGGGCCAGCGATGTCGTGCAGATGCACGACAAGCACGGGAGTTCACCTGCGGGCGCGCAGCAGTTCACGCTGGCCGCCGTCTGCAAGTCCGGGAGGGGCGGGGGCTACCAGCATCTTCAGTCGCGGCTGCGTAGAGCCGCTGAGCTGCAGAATGAGAGGACCGCCGGCAGACCGAATATCGATCGCCTGCAGTTCTCCCGGGCAGCCTTCTGTCTGTTCCACTTCTGCTTGCGGCAGCGTGACATTGTCCTGAATGGCGCTCAACCGAGCGTGCGCTGAGAGGCTGATACGCATGGTCCCGGCCGGAACGTACTCGATGGCCAGGACTGCCCCCATGCCTGCGTCGTGATCGTTGGACGATTTGTAAGGGTACACGACCTGCTTCGCCGGCCTCAGCTTGACGGCGAAGGCCCCGAATGAAGTCAATACCTGACCCGATTCGAAGGTGGGCATGGGGTCTGCCAGGAGATCGACCTGTTCACCCAGCGGCGTGGAGCTGTAGCGGACGCATTCCTTGGCCCGTGCATCAAGGGTAGCGATGAATAGGGTCGATGAGGCAACGACGAAGAGGCCGAGACAAGAGGGGATGCGGCGAACCATGGACAGCTCCGTCCTTCTGCACAGATGCGAGGGGTGTGCGGCTGGAACGTTAGCTGTCGTGCGTGCGAGGATTGTCACGCATATGCAGCACAAGAGACTATCGAGTCGTCCCTAAACGACCCCAGCCAGCGAACGCGAAACCAACAACACGAGCTCTAGCTGCGAATTGGTATCGGTCCTTGCCATGGCGCGACTGAGCAACGTTCGCGCGGTGTGATAGGAAATTCTGGCTCGGCTTGCATAGCTGGGAAGGTTGACGCCACTCAACAGAGCCAAGACAAGTCTCGCCTCACTCACTGGAAATCCGAAGATCTGTCTCAGGGGGGTCAAATCCGAGGTCGCAAACTGCTCGGGATTCGTGATGAGTAGTAGAACTGCGTGGGATCTCGAGCCGCCAACGGACGATGTCACCGGAGAAACGAGTACTGCGTACGCTGGATTGCCCTCCTTGCGGCGAATCCGAACATGGCCACCGGCGGCAGCGCCGCTTCCACTTCCGAAATCCTGCTTCTGTACGCCAAGGATGACGTGCTGGAGGCGCTTGTCGTCATCGGGAAACAGGGCGCGCAGGCCCCAAGGAACCCGCAGCAGGCCGTCGGCCCTTCGCAATATCGTCTCGCCTGCCTGGTTCACATGCAGCAGATATCCATTCGATGCCAAGAGGACGACACCTATTCGAAGCTTGTCAAAGGTGGCGAGCGCAAACTGGCTTGCAGAATCTGCGTTGCGAAGTCTCTGTCGAATCTCCAGCGATCTTTGCAGATGCGGCAGCAGCCGGGACAGTTGATCGACAGCGGGTGCCTCGAATGCCCTGGCATCTCGCGGTCGATGCACACCGATGACGGCATGGTTGCCACAATCAAGCCGGATAATCGCGCCGCAAAGATGGTGCATATTCACTCTTGGACGCAAGAATTCGTTGTAGATGGGACTCCGCGCCAGCAGGTGATCCTCGACGGCCTGACTTCCTAGGAGCGCCTTTCCGATCAGGTGTCGCTTCAGCGCACCGAGAGCCCACAGATCCTGGTGGGCGTAGCGTTCGCTATAGAGCTGCAGGTGTTCGCTCGACATACCCAATGTCGAAACGACGTCGACTGCAGATGCCTTCGGGTCGTGCGCTGATAGCATCAAGGTTAGGCCGCCGAGTCGAGTGGCCAGGAGATGTCCGGCTTCACGCCAGCTGAGCTGTCCTAGAGCGGCCTGATAGAAACCTTCAATAACCTCGCCTTCTGTCGAAGGAGACATGGCGTGCTAATCCTCTTGCGGCAGTACCGGCCTGGGCAAGTGCGCCGTGAAGCGCACAGAGGTTGCAGCGGGGCCGGGTTGCGTAACTAGGATTACAGACCACGCAGAGGTGAATGTCACTCATTTGAGTGACAGTGACGGGCGGGCTTCCCGACGATCCTAGGGCGCTAACTTTGCAGCCCGCCAACAGCATTGGCGTGGATTGGAGGAGATCTCAAAAATGCAAGAAGAGTGCCGGATTGTCGCCTTGGTGGGCGTGTCGTTGTTGGCAATGTCGAACCCGTCTGCCGCCAACGATTGGATGGCGGTCCGGGCGAGCGAGCTCCTTCGAGAGCGCTCCGGAAGCGTCGCCGTCACAGTGGGCGGCGTGTTCGAGGCGGAAGGGAAGAGCGCGACGGGGCGCTTGTCCGCCTACTGTATAGACAACGTCACAGTGGTGAACATTGAGGCGAGAGACTTCTTCCTGGGCATGTCGCCGGTCCAATTCAAATATCAGGTGGACGGCGAAGCTGCGAAGACCGCGCAGTGGGATGCCTGCGTCGGCGGGGAGTGTATGGGCATTTGGAACGACAAGAGCGTCGCATTTCTGCGAGAGCTTTTCGACAAGCGCGAACTCAAGATCGAGATCACCCGAAACCATCACCAGCCCATCACGGCGAGCTTCCATATCTCGGGAGCGCGAACGAGCCTTGAGGCGCTCGCAAACAACTGTGGCTGGAAGACCTGACCTTTTTCTGCTTTCCGAGTGTGGGCCAGAATTTCGGCCGCCCCACAATGTGAATCCCCTTGGTCTCTGACGCGAGATTATCCATGCGATCTTGGTTAGCAGTTTCGGGTGCCGTCTTGACCCTCTTTGCCTTGTCCGGTGGTGGGGCGATGGCTGAGCCAGTCTCGTCCATCGGCGAGGTCGCGGGGAGTTGGCAGTCGAAGAGCGGAGTGCTTACTCTTGAGATCAGGCAGGATGGGACGTTCAGCGTGACGTATCCGTCGGCAACCCGGAACGGCGTCGCGAAGCTGATCGATGGCGCTTTGGTGTTGCCGTTCTCGAACAACCAAGGGGAACTGAAGCTTGGCTGGAACAGCGGCGCGCTTGAGGGCTCCTATATTATCGACATCGTTACGGGGCCATTGCGTATCGAACGAGTTGCGAACAAGGACTAGCATCATGTTGCGTCGTTGAAAGTCGTGCACGACGATCCGACCATTGGTATTGAGGCCGGTGTGCCAGCTCGGGTCGCGATAACTCGTCGTGGCGACCGTGCCTAACGCCTGACCGAGACCAGCGGCAGGTCGAAGGGGGCGCTGGCGCCCTTGATGTTGTCGGGCAGCGGCGAGTAGGGCGAGCCGGCGCGGACGCCGGCCAGCACGCCCTCGTCGAACTCCGGCTCGCCACTCGAACTGATGACGGTGGCGCCCAGCAGGCGGCCGTCGCGGGCGATGATGATCCGCACCACCGTCACACCTTGCCGCCTCTGGGTGCTCGACGTGTAGCGGTAGCCCACGATCTTGCGCAGCACCTCGGAGAGATAATTGTCTGCGACCTTGGCGCGCGCATAGGTGTCGGAGGGATTGACGAATCGATGCTGCGACGGCTGCTCGGCCGAGGACGCGGACGGCGCCCGCTGCGACGGCGCCGTCGAAAGCGGCGAGGGCTTGTAGGCCGGCTTGGGCGCGGGGGGCGGCGGCCGCGGCGGTGACGCGAGCGCCTGCTGTTGCGGTATGGGTTTCGGCGCCGGGGTGGGCTCGGTCGGCTTGGCCGGTGGCGCGGGAGGCGCATTCTGGGGAGGGGGTGTTGGCCCCGCTTTCAGCCCCTGTTCCGGCGGGGGCTCCGCGCGGGCCGCGACGGGCGGCGTAGGCGTGGGCGGCGCGACCTCGGGCTCGGTGAGGAGCCTCGGCTCCTCCTTGCTCTCGGGCGGCGGCGGGGGCGCCGGCGGTTCCTTCGACACCTGGCTGGTCGGCGGTGCCTGGGTCGGCCGGTCCGCGGTGACGGGCGCGGGAGGACGCACGCCGGGAGCGACCGGCGGCTGGGCCTGGGGGACTGGAACCGGACGAGGCTGGGCTGCGGGTGGCAGCGGAGGTGGCGCGGGCGGGTCCAGGGGCTTGGGCTGCTCGAACGAGACGGTGATGGCTTCCTCGACCGGCGGTACCGGCGGCTTCTGATATGCGAGCCACCACAGGGCCGCCGCCACGAGCGCATGCAGAAGGATCGCCAACGCGAGCGCGACGGGTGAGATGCGGTCTGACCGGTAGGAGAAGGCGCTGACGGCGTGGGCCACGAGGCGGTTCTACAGCTTTTTTCCCCGATGCATGGCGTCCTCGGAGCGGGAGGGAAGGCCGGGGGACTGCCTGAGGCCGGGGCAGGCGATACCCTATAGAAAGGCGCCGCTCTGATCCCGCGGTTTGTTGTCCGTCATAGCGGTGGAATTGAGGTCGGATTGCGGCGGTCGGGTGTAGTCGCGGCAGGTCCCGCCCGGCCGACCGGGCAGGACCTTCGCATCGAGGCTACTTGAACGAGATCGGCGGGGCGTCGTCGACCGAGGGCGGTGCCTGGATCTCGATCGTCACCTTGCTGGGATCGACGCCGGTGCCCTTGTCGAGGCTCGAGGTGACCATCTCGGGAAAGGCGATGACCAGCGCGACCATGATGACCTGAATGAACACGAACGGCACCGCCCCCCAATAGATCTGCGCCGTGGTGACGCCGTCCATCAGCTTGCCCGTGACCTTGTCGACGTAGCTGCCTTCGGGGGCGACCGATCTCAGGTAGAACAGGGCGAAGCCGAAGGGCGGGTGCATGAACGACGTCTGCATGTTCACCCCCATCAGCACGCCGAACCAAATGAGGTCGATGCCCAGGGCTTCGGCCGGTTTGACCAGCAGCGGAATGATGATGAAGGCCAGCTCGAAGAAGTCGAGGAAGAAGGCCAGCAGGAAGATCAGGATGTTGACGGCGATGAGGAAGCCGACGGCGCCGCCGGGCAGTCCCAGAAGCAGGTGCTCGACCCATTGATCGCCGTTCACGCCGTAGAAGCTCAGGCTGAAGACGCGCGCGCCCACCAGGATGAAGATGACGAAGGCCGTGAGCTTGGCGGTCACGTCCATCGCCTGCCGCAGCAGCGCGAAATCCAGCCGCCGGTTGGCCATCGCCAGAAGCACGGCGCCGGTGGCACCCATCGCTCCGCCCTCGGTCGGAGTCGCCAGGCCGATGAAGATCGTGCCCAGCACCAGGAAGATCAGCGCCAGGGGCGGCATCATCACGATGACGACCTGCTGGGCGAGCCGGCTCAGCAGTCCGAGCTTGAAGGCGCGGTTGGCGATGGCCAGCACATAGGCGACCAGACCCGAGAGCGAGGTCGCCCAGATTCCCTCCCAATGCAGTCCGTACGCCAGCACCAGACTGCCGGCCACGACGCAGACCACGAGCACCAGCAGGGAGGTGTAGCCGGCGCTTCCATTGTCCTCCTTGAGCTGACGGGCTTCCGGCGGCAGGGCGGGCGCCACCCCCCGCGTGAAGATCGTCCGCGAGAAGACGTAGCCGACATACAGTCCGGTGAGGACGAAGGCCGGAATGATGGCGCCCTTGTACATGTCGCCGACCGACCGGCCGAGCTGGTCGGCGAGGACGATCAGCACGATGCTGGGTGGAATGATCTGGGCGAGTGTCCCCGAAGCCGCGATGACGCCGGACGCGAGTTTCCGGTCATAACCGTAGCGCAGCATGATCGGCAGCGAGATCAGGCCCATGGAAATCACGGACGCCGCCACCACGCCGGTCGTCGCCGCCAGCAGCGCGCCGACGAAGACGACCGCATAGGCGAGGCCGCCGGGCAGCGGCCCGAACAGCTGGCCGATCGTGTCGAGCAGGTCCTCGGCCATGCCGGAGCGTTCGAGGATCAGTCCCATGAAGGTGAAGAACGGGATCGCCAGCAGCGTCTCGTTCTCGATCACGCCATAGAGCCTGTTCGGCAGCGCCTGCATCAGGTTGGGCGTGAACAGGCCCAGTTCGATGCCGACGATCGCGTAGAGCAGTCCCAGAGCGCTCAACGAGAAGGCGACCGGGTAGCCGAGCAACAGGAAGAAGATCAGCGACACGAACATGATCGGGGCCATCTCGGCCTTGACCCAGCCCGCGAGCACGCTTTGCGGTGCGAAGAAGGACGACACCACCAGCACGGCGATGAAGACGAGGAAGAGATAGAAGATCCCGCGGAGAACTTTCATGGCGCGGGCCTCAGTGCGTGGACGGTGCGGTGCGCGGGTCGACATAGACCCCGAGCATCACGCCCACCTGCTTGATGATTTCCGAGATCCCCTGCATCAGCAGCAGGACGAATCCGACGACCATGATCAGCTTGACCGGCCAGCGGACCAGGCCGCCGGCATTGCTCGAATGCTCGTTGATCCGCACCGACTCCAGGAAGTAGGGCCAGCAGAAATAGATCATGATCAGGCAGAGCGGCACGAGGAAGAAGATATGGCCGAACAGGGCGATGCGCTGGTTGGCCCGGTCGGACAGGTGGCTCGCGATGATGTCGATGCGGATGTGCTCCTTGCGGAGGAGCGCATAGCCGGCGCAGCCCATGAAGACGGCGGCGAACATGTACCACTGGAGTTCGAGCCAGCCGTTGGAACTTATGTTCAGGAATTTGCGGGAAATGGCGTTCAGGGTGCTGACCAGCACCATGACGAGGATCAGCCAGTAGAGCGTGCGTCCGACGAATTCCGTAATGCGGTCGATCGCAGCACTCAGTTTGAGAAGTGCGGCCATGTTTCGAAGCCTCCCCCTGTATTCGCTTATTTTTTGTCAGCCACTAGCCATTCTAATGCCAATTTTTTCCTGTGCCAGAAAATCCGAATGGCAGAACTGCCAAATTGATGTGCAACGCGCCGCGCCGCCTCAGAAGAAGATCAAAGTGAGCAAGACGAAGAGCGGCAGGAGAATCCCGCAAGACCAGGCCATGTAGCCGAAGAAACTCGGCATCCGGATACCGGCCTCCTCGACCACCGCCTTGACCATGAAGTTCGGGGCGTTGCCGATGTAGCTGTTGGCACCCATGAACACCGCGCCGCAGGAAATGGCGGCCAGGGTGCTGGCGAGGGCCCCCATCAGCACGTTGGGATCGCCGCCGGCCAGGTTGAAGAAGACGAGATAGGTCGGCGCATTGTCGAGGAAGCTCGACAGGATGCCGGTCAGCCAGAAGTACCAGATGTCGTTGGGTTGGCCATCGGGGCCCGTCACCAGGGCGACCAGGGGTGCCAGGACACCGTCCTTGCCGGCCCGGAGGATGGCCAGCGCCGGGGCGATCGTGATGAAGATGCCGGCGAACAGCTTGGCGACTTCGAGCATGGGAGCCCAGCTGAACCCGTTGTCGAGACGGGACGCCCGCGACGTCAGTCGCAGCGACAGGAAGCAGATGGCCACCAGAATCAGGTCGCGCAGGACGTTCTGCAGCTCGAGCGTGACGTGGAAGACCGTGAAATGGATGTCGGGCTTCCAGGTGCCGCTTGCCAGCACCGCCCCGACGATGACCGCCAGAAGGATGATGTTGACGCCGCCCTCGATCCGCACCGGCGTTTCCGGCGTTGGGTCCCGCTTCGGCCGACCCTCCTTGCGGTACCAGTAGCTGTCGAGCACGTAAAACAATGCCAGCAGCACGATGGCGCAGACCAGCATCTCCGAGAACAGGTGCGTCGTCGTCCAGAAGAAGCTGACGCCCTTGAGGAAGCCCAGGAACAGCGGCGGGTCGCCGAGCGGCGTCAGCGCACCGCCGATGTTCGAGACCAGGAAGATGAAGAAGACGAACACGTGAATTTTGTGCCGGCGATCGTCGTTGGCGCGGATCACCGGCCGGATCAGCAGCATCGATGCCCCGGTCGTGCCCATCCAGCCCGCCAGCACCGTCCCGATCGCCAGCAGGGCCGTATTCATCGACGGCGAGCCGTGCAGGTTGCCCTTGATGTGGATGCCCCCCGTCACGGTGAACAGCGCCGTCAGCAGAACGATGAAGGGGATGTAGTCGAGCAGCAGCAGGTGGACGACCTCGTAGACGGCGGTCGGGACACCGTGAATCAGCGCGAACGGAATGATGATCAGCGCCGCCCAGGCGGCGGACACCTTGCCGAAATGGTGATGCCAGAAGCTCGGCGCGGCGAGCGGCATGACCGCGATCGACAGGAGGATGCCGGCAAACGGGATCATCCAGGCGAGGCTGAGCTGGCGTCCGTCGATCGCCGGGGCGTCGGCCCCCGCGGCCAGGGCCGGCAGCGCGAAGGCAAAGGTGAGCAGGCCAGGGAGGAGGTGTCGGAGTTTCATCAGCCCACATAGGTTGCAGTGACACCGCCGTCGACGGTGAGGGTATGGCCGTTGACGTAGCTTGCGGCAGGAGAGGCAAGGAAGATAGCCGCGCCGGCTATTTCCGAAGGGTCCGCCCAGCGTTTGGCCGGGCAGCGCAGCCGCATCCGTTCCCCGGCAGCCGAATCGATCAGTGCCTCGTTGGTCTCGGTCGCGAAGAATCCGGGCGAGAGGGCATTGGACGTGACGCCGGTGGCGCCGAGCTCCGAGGCCAGCGCGCGGGCGAGGGCTTCGAGGCCCGCCTTGGCGGCGATGTAGGAGGACGCGCCGGGCGCGGCGAGCGTCGCGGCGATCGAGGTGACGAGGATGAGACGTCCCCAGCCACGTTCGACCATGCCCGGCACGACCAGCCGAATCAGTGCCTGACCCGCCGAAAGGTCGGTATCGACCAGCTTTGCGAAATCGTCGGACTCGATCTCGGTGAAGGGGCGGCGGTCGCGCTCGCCGACATTGTGGATCAGGATGTCGATCGGTCCGGCCGTGGCAAGGGCCAGCTTCATGGCGGCTCGGTCGGCCATCTCGAACACCACCGCATCGGTCGCCCGGCCGGCGGCGCGCAGTTCGGCCACTCGCAGCGCCAGCTTCTCTTGCGAGCGGCCATGCAGCAGCACCCGGGCGCCCGCCTCGGCGAGGCCCTTGGCCATCTCCCAGCCCAGGCCACGGGCCGATCCGGTGATCAGCGCGGTGCGGCCGTCGAGGCGGAACTTCTCCGGGAAGGTCGACATGTATCGGGACATTCGGCTATTGCGACAGCCGACTTAGCTTTGGATTCGCATATGCTGCAACTGCCTAAAGTGATCGGCCATCGCGGCGCCATGGCCTATGCGCCCGAAAACACGCTGGAATCCTTCCGCGAAGCCCATCGCCGTGGCGCGACGTGGGTCGAGATCGACGTCAAGCTGACGGCCGACGGCGTGCCCATCGTGATGCACGATTCGTCGCTGAAGCGGACGGCCGGGGTCGACCGGCTGGCGTCCGAGATGCGCGCGGCCGAGCTGCCGCCCTCGGTACCGACCTTCGAGCAGGCAATCGCCTGCTTCGGCGAGCTGGGCCTGGGCTGCAACGTCGAGATCAAGCCCTGCGAGGGCCGCGACGCCGAGACCGCGCGGGTGACGGTCGAGACCCTGCGCCGCCTGTGGCCGGCCACGCTGCCGGCGCCGCTGCTGTCGAGCTTCAAGGACCCATCGCTCGCCGCCGCCCGTGAGGCGGCGCCGGAATTTGCGCGGGCTCTGCTGATCGACGAGGTCAAGGACGACTGGCGCGCGCGCGCCGAAGCGGTGGCGGCGGCCGGCATCAACACCAACGGCAAGCGGCTGACCGCCGTCCGGGCGGTCGAGATCCGAAAGGCCGGCTACGTCCTCAGCGTCTACACGATCAACGACGGGGACGTCGCCCGGGCGCTGGTCGGTATGGGCGTGCAGTGCGTCATCAGCGACGCGCCGGACGTGATCCTGGCGGCGCTCCGGTAGGTTCGACCATTTGGGGGTTGCGCTCGGTGCGCAGTCTTGGTGTTCTGTCATCAGACCGCAACAAAAGAGACACATGGCAGTCTTGCGGCCCGACGATACATCGCCGGGGATTCATTCTGGGAGAATTGTTAGACATGACACGGATTGCACTGTCTTCCGTCGCCGCCGCGGCGGTGCTCGCGAGCGCGTCGACCGCGTTCGCGCAGACCGAAATCCAGTTCTGGCACGCCATGGGCGGCAATCTGGGTGAAACGGTCAACGCTCTCGCCGAGGGCTTCAACAAGTCGCAGACCGAATACAAGGTGAACCCGGTCTACAAGGGTTCCTATACCGAGGCCCTGACGGCGGCGATCGCCGCCTTCCGCGCCAAGCAGGCACCGCACATCGTGCAGGTCTTCGAGGTCGGTACGGCCAACATGATGGCCGCCAAGGGCGCCGTCTACCCGGTCTACCAGCTCATGGCCGATGCCAAGGAGCCGTTCGACCCCAAGGCCTTCATCGGCCCTGTCTACGGCTACTACTCGACGCCGGACGGCAAGCTGCTGTCGATGCCGTTCAACTCCTCGACGCCGGTTCTCTACTGGAACAAGGAGCTGATGCAGAAGGCGGGCCTCGACCCGAACAAGCCGCCGAAGACCTGGCCCGAGCTGGGCGAGATGGCCAAGAAGGCCGTCGCCGCCGGCGCCAAGTGCGGGTTCACGCCGCAGTGGCAGACCTGGACGATGATCGAGAACTACGGCGCCTGGCACAACCTGCCGTATGCCACCAAGGACAACGGCTTCGCCGGCACCGACATCGAGCTGAAGTTCAACGATCCGGCCCGCGTGAAGTTCATCCAGATGCTGGCCGACTGGACCAAGGACAAGACGTTCGTCTACGGCGGACGCGAGGGCAAGTCGACGGCGCTGTTCACCGCGGGTGACTGCGTGTTCCACATCGCCTCGTCCGGTTCGGCCGCGGGCATCGACAAGGCGCTGGGGCAGGACAAGGTCGGCATCGGCATGATGCCCTACTCGCCCGACGTCATCGCCAAGCCGCAGAACTCGATCATCGGCGGCGCCACCCTGTGGGTGCTGCAGGGCCGTCCGGCCGCCGAATACAAGGGCGTCGCCAAGTTCATGAGCTACCTCGCCAGCACGCCGGTGCAGGCCAAGTGGCACCAGGAGACGGGCTACGTGCCGATCACCATGGCCGCCGCCGAGGCGACCGAGAAGGAAGGCTTCTACAAGAAGTTCCCGGGCCGCGAAGTGGCCGTCCAGGAGCTGACGCTCAACCCGCCGACGGCCAATTCCAAGGGCCTGCGCATCGGCAACTTCGTGCAGATCCGCGACATCGTCGACGGCGAGCTCGAGAACGTGTGGTCGGGCAAGAAGGACGCGAAGACCGCGCTCGACGACGCCGTCAAGGCGGGCAACGACCAGCTCAAGCGCTTCGAAGCCGCGAACAAGTAAGGCCTCGCCGTTGCTTTCCCCCTCCGGTCCTTCGGACCACCTCCCCCGCACGGCGGGGGAGGCTGGGAGGGGGAGGGCCACGGACTAGCTCGATGGAAAAACGCGTCACCTTCAACTCACGTTGGCTGCCCTACCTTCTGCTGGGGCCGCAGATGATCATCACGCTGGTGTTCTTCTTCTGGCCGTCGGGCCAGGCGATCTACCAGTCGGTGCTGATCGAGGACGTCTTCGGCGGCAATTCCAAGTTCGTCTGGTTCGAGAATTTCGCCCAGCTCTTCAGGGACAACAGCTACGCCCATTCGGCGCAGATCACCGTGGTCTTCAGCTTCCTGGTGGCCGCCATCGGGCTCGGTGTCTCGCTGCTGCTGGCGGTGATGGCCGACCGGGTGATCCGCGGGGCCACCGCCTACAAGACTTTCCTCGTGTGGCCCTATGCCGTGGCGCCGGCCGTTGCCGGCGTTCTGTGGGGCTTTTTGTTCAACCCCTCGGTGGGCATCATCGCCTGGATGCTTCAGGGCATCGGCATCGAATTCAACTATGTGATCAACGGAAACCAGGCCCTGCTGCTGGTGGTGATCGCCGCGGTGTGGAACCAGATCAGCTACAATTTCCTGTTTTTCCTGGCCGGCCTGCAGTCGATCCCGAAGTCGCTGATCGAGGCGGCGGCGATCGACGGCGCCGGCCCCGGCCGGCGCTTCTGGGACATCATCTTCCCACTGCTCTCGCCCGTCGGCTTCTTCCTGCTCGTCGTCAATATCATCTATGCCTTCTTCGGGACCTTCGGCGTGGTCGATGCGCTGACCAAGGGCGGACCCGGCAAGTCCACGGAAATCCTGGTGTTCAAGGTCTTCAATGACGGCTTCCGGGGACAGGATCTCGGCGGCTCCTCGGCGCAGTCGGTGATCCTGATGGTCGTGGTGATCGCGCTCACCTTCGTGCAGTTCCGCTTCATCGAGCGCCGGGTGCATTACTGATGGTCGAGAACCGGCCCTTCCTGACGGCGCTGAGCCACCTCGTCGTGCTGCTCGGCGTGATCATCATCGCCTTCCCGGTGTGGATGACGTTCGTCGCCTCGACCCACAGCCAGCAGACCATGCTGCAGTCGCCGATCCCGGTGCTGCCAGGCCCGCATCTGATCGAGAACTACGCGAAAGTGCTGACCGAGGGTTATGGCCGCGTCGGGAGCACACCGGTCATGATGACGCTCACCAACAGCCTGATCATGGCGTTGGGCGTGGCCATCGGGAAGATCGCGATCTCGATCACCTCGGCCTTCGCCATCGTCTATTTCCGCTTCCCCGGCCGGATGTATTTCTTCTGGGCAATCTTCGTCACGCTCATGCTGCCGGTCGAGGTTCGCATCGTGCCGACCTACGGGGTCGTCGCTTCGCTGGGCATGCTCGATTCCTATGCGGGCCTGATCATTCCACTGATCGCCTCGGCTACCGCGACCTTCCTGTTCCGCCAGTTCTTCCTCAGCGTGCCCGACGAACTCACCGAGGCGGCGCGCGTCGATGGGGCCAGTCCGATGCGGTTCTTCTGGGACATCCTGCTGCCGATGAGCCGGACCTCGATCGCGGCGCTGTTCGTGATCCAGTTCATCTACGGCTGGAACCAGTATCTCTGGCCGCTGCTGATCACGACCAAGGAAAGCTATTACACCGTCGTCATGACGGTCTCGCGCCAGGCCAACGTGGTCGATTCGGTGCCGAGCTGGAACCTGCTGATGGCCATGGCGATGCTCGCCATGCTGCCGCCGGTCCTGGTCGTGGTGTTCATGCAGCGCCAGTTCGTGCGCGGCCTCGTTGAGACGGAGAAGTAGGCCATGGCGCAAGTCCATCTGCGCGGCGTCAGGAAGAGCTACGAGAAGCTCGAGGTCATTCACGGCGTCGACATCGAGATCGCCGACGGCGAATTCGTCGTCATCGTCGGCCCCTCGGGCTGCGGGAAATCCACCCTGCTGCGCATGGTGGCGGGGCTGGAGCGCATCACCGGCGGCACGATCGCGATCGGCGACCGCGTGGTCAACGAGCTGGAGCCCAAGGATCGCGACATCGCGATGGTGTTCCAGAACTACGCGCTCTACCCGCATTTCAGCGTCTACGAGAACATGGCCTATGGCCTGAAGATCCGCGGCCTCTCCAAGGCCGAGATCGACGTGCGCGTCCAGAAGGCGGCGAAGATCCTCGAACTGGGCACATTCCTGCAGCGCAAGCCGCGCCAGCTTTCGGGCGGCCAGCGCCAGCGGGTGGCCATGGGCCGCGCCATCGTGCGCGAGCCGGCGGTGTTCCTGTTCGACGAGCCGCTGTCCAACCTCGACGCCAAGCTGCGCGTGCAGATGCGGCTCGAGATCAAGCGCCTGCAGCGCGAGCTCGACGTCACCTCGATCTACGTCACCCACGACCAGGTCGAGGCGATGACGCTCGCCGACCGGCTGATCGTCATGAACGCCGGCGTCGCCGACCAGATCGGCACGCCGATGGACGTCTATGAGCGGCCGGCCTCGGTCTTCGTTGCGGGCTTCATCGGCTCGCCGGCCATGAACTTCCTGGCCGGCAAGGTGGTCGAGGGCAGCCGCGCGATCGAGCTGGCCGGCACCGGTGCCGTGCGCATCACCTTGCCGATCGGACTCGCCACCACGGCCGCGGCGGGGACACCGGTCGCGGTCGGCATCCGCCCCGAGCACCTGCATCCGGCGGCCGACGGACCGCTGGAATTCGAGATCGAGCTGGCCGAGCCGCTGGGCGCCGACACCCTGCTGCACGGCCGCTTCGGCGAGGCGCGCGAGCTGGTCACGGTGCGGCAGGGCGGCCATGTGCTGGCCAAGCCCGGCGAGAAGCGGCGCTTCAAGGCCGATCCCGGACATCTCCATCTGTTCGATTCGCAGACCGGCAAGCGCATTCCCGACGCGACATGACGCTCCTCGCCCGTATCGAACATGCCGGGCGCCCATGCGTCGGCATCCTTGAAGGCGAACGGGTTCGCCTGCACGAAGGCACGATCTTCGATCCTGGTCCGGCGACCGGCGAGGAGGTGGCGGCCGCCGACGCGCGCTGGTTGACGCCGACCGAACCCAGCAAGATGGTGGCGCTGTGGAACAATTTCCGCGCCGCCGCCGAGAAGAACGGCTGGGCGATCCCGGCCGAGCCGCTCACCTTCCTGAAGGCGCCGAATAGCTTCGCCGCGCACGGCCAGGCGATCGCGGTGCCGAAATACTATGACGGTCGCGTCGCCTACGAAGGCGAACTGGGCATCGTGATCGGCAGGACCTGCTCTGGCGTCTCCGTGGAGGAGGCCGCGGACCATATCCTCGGCTACACCTGCGTGAACGACGTCACGGCGATGGAACTGCTGCAGCGCGACCCGTCCTTCGCGCAATGGACCCGCGCCAAGAACTTCGACGGCTTCGGCGCCTTCGGGCCGGTGGTCGCGACCGGCCTCGATCCGGCGTCGCTCACGGTCCGTACTCTGGTCAACGGCCGGGAGCGCCAGAACTACCGGGTCGACGACATGATCTTCCCGCCGGCCGAACTGGTCAGCCGCCTCTCGAAGGACATGACCCTCGTGCCGGGAGACGTGATCGCCTGCGGCACGTCGCTCGGCGTGTTGCCGATGAAGCCCGGCACCGTCGTCGAGATTGCGATCGACGGCATCGGCGCCTTGCGCAACCAATACGGCTGAGGGACCCGGCCGCAAGCTGCCGGGCTGGATGGCCTGCCCGCCGCGGACGTCGCCATCATTGACCGCGCGTTAGCCTGACCCATTCTGAGTAGTGACTTGCTGGAGAGCAGTTCGACGCTCGCCTATCCTCTGACCGATCCCCGCGGCTGTCTGGAACTGATCGGTCCTCCCATGTCTCATGACGTTGAACTCTCGCTGGCGGCCTGCAAGCGCTCGACGGGGCGCACGCTCGCTCTCTGCCTCATCATCTCGGCAGCAGCACCGGTCTTCTCGTTCCACTCGCCGGCCCGCGCCCAGAGCTGGAACATGTACCAGGGGGGCACGAGCCTCGAAATCTATTACACGGGGGGCGCACTGAACGATGTTAGCGGCGGCGTGCCCCGTGATCGCCCCGCTTTCCTCGACGTTGCAATTGCAGGTGGCACGGTCAAGGGGATGACCATCGATACCGGCTCCACCGGCATCGCGATCTCGGCTGCTCTTCTTCCATCGCTCGCGGCTTACAAGCCGCTCGGTCCCGGCACCATCAACTACGACAGCAGCGGCGCCTCGCCGTCCGGCTACTTCTACGAGTTGCCCGTCAACCTGCTCGGCGGCACCTCGGGCGGAAATCCCGCGACTGCTTCGACCACCGTCAAGGTGCTCGTCGTCACCAACGACGATTCCACGAAGTACTTCGGCATCGGCGACAACCGGAACAACGTCTACAGCGGCCTGATCAATCCCTCTCTCTCCTTTGCCCAGAACGTGGCTCAGGGGAATCTCACGCAGGTTCCGGCGGTCGGGATGAATCCCCTGATCGACGTGTCTGTGAACGGCACGCCGCTGCCCCACCAGGGCTATGTCGTCATGAACGACCGGATCTTCGTCGGCCTTACCTCGGCCAACAACGGCTACTCGTTCGTCCAGCTCACGCCGGACACGGCAAACGGACCGAACCTATGGAACGGCATTCCGATCTCGCTCGCGGTCGGCACGGGCGCCGCCACCGGGGGAACCATCCTCCACGACACCGGCATCGACTATGCCTTCCTCAAGCCGTTCGGCCAGGACAACGATACCGTCAACGTCTTCATGCCGGGTGCTTCGGCAACGGGTGCCTTTTACAGCTTCGCCATCACGCGCTCGGACCTTCAGTGCGCGACCATGCCCAGCAACGCGATGACCCCGTGCTACGTCAAGGGTTCCACGTCGAGCACGCCCTTCCTCAACACGGGCCGGCAGTTCTATGCCGGCTTCAACTACCTCTTCGATCCGGTAAACGGTTTCGCGGGCTACGGCCTGTCCGCTTCCGGGCTGACGACCAGCGCGACGCTGAATCCAATGCTGGCGCTGACCGGCACACTCGCGCTCCGCAACGGCTTCACCACTGATTTCGACGCCTATCTGATGGGCAACACGACGTTCAGCCAGACGGGTACGGGCACCTTCTCCGGCACTATCTCCGGCCCGGGCGGGCTCACCATCTCAGGGGGCACCGTCAACCTCCTGGGCAGCAACACCTTCACGGGCGGCCTGTGGCTCGCCTCGGGCGGTACGTTGCGAGCCGGCAGCGATGCCGCCATGGGCGCCGCCGCGGGCGGCGTCAACTTTGCCGGCGGCACGCTGCAGGCCACCGCGGGCTTCGCCATCGACCGCCCGGTCACGCTGGGTTCAGGGGGCGGCACCTTCGACACCAACGGCAACGAGCTTCTGGTCAGGACGGCGATCAGTGGAAGCGGGGGGCTGACCAAGGCGGGCACCGGTTTCCTCACCCTTTCGGGGACAAACAGCTATCAGGGTGGCACCACGATCAACGCCGGCACGCTGCGCCTCGCTGCGGGCGCGTCGCTGCCGACCACCGGCGCGCTGACCGTCAACGCCGGCACGCTCGACGTCAACGGCAACGACGTCACGGTCGGCTCCCTGGCTGGCGGGGGCGGCACCATCGCGCTCGGTGCCAGCACGCTGGCCGTCGCCGGGAGCGGCAGTACGAGTTTCGCCGGCACCATCACCGGGACCGGCGGGCTCAACAAGTCCGGCACCGGCCTCCTGAACCTGACGGGCGCGAATACCTACACGGGGCCCACCTCGATCACCGGCGGCCGCCTCGCGGTGAACGGCAGCATCACCAGCGACGTCACCGTCGGACCCGGCGGCAATCTCGGCGGTGCGGGCACCATCTTCGGCAACGTCGTTAACAATGGGACGGCCGCGCCCGGCAACTCCATCGGCACTCTCGCGGTCAACGGCAGCTACACGCAGGCCGCCGGCAGCTCCTATACGGTCGAGACCAACGCCCAGGGCCAGAGCGACCTCATCGCCGTGAGCGGCGCCCCGG
>NCHQ01000012.1 GCA_002281855.1 Rhodospirillales bacterium 24-66-33
CGTCTCTCAACACTTCGCCTTCCACGCCAGCCTCCTAAAGCCAGCGTTGAATCAGAACTGCCTTCCCAAGGGAATCCTCAAATTGTCACCACAGCCTAGCGGGAGATGGGGCCGCCGGCGCGCAGCAGCGGCTTCAGCCGGCTGTAGGGAATGTCGACCGTGTAGGGTCCGGCCGAGTAAGGGCCGACTTCGTACTGGTTGAAGTAAATCTGAAGCTTGCCGGCCTGCCAGCAGAAATGGCCGCTGGTATTGACCGTCTTGGTCAACTTGGTGATCTGGAGCGCGTCCTCGAAGCCGGGATTGTCGACGAACTGCTTCTTGAGATCGGCGCCGACGATCGCGACCACTTCCTTCAGCCATGGCGATCCCGGCGCGAACACGCCGTCGGGCGGGACCGTCTTGCCGGTACGCAGGTCGACCAGGGTGCAGCTCGTGCTGCCATACCCATGCGCCCCGCCGGTGAACGCCCAGAAGGTAACCGCCACCGTGATGACATTGGGATCGGGGCGAAAAAGCGCATAGCCCTGCTCGGCCTGCCATTCCTGCTCGCGATCGAGGCCGGCATCGGCCGTCGGCGTGGTTTCGCGCGCAGCCTTCGCGGCCGCCTCGGCAAAGGTGCGATTGATGGCTGTGAAGTCGGCGGTCGCGCCGGCGAAGCGCGGGTAGCGCAGGTCGATCGTATAGGTCACCTTGCCGACCTTCCCGCTCCGCTCGATCGACTGATCCTCGACGAAGGGATAGGGCCCCGCGGCCGCCGCCTTCAGGTCGGCGATGCGATCGGCATAGCGCGTCTTCAGGCAGCGCCCGATGACGTCCGGATCGTCGTTCGGCACGCAGGCACGGTTGCGGCCGACGATCCAGCGGACCTGGCTCTTCTCCAGACTCTCCTTGGCCGGCCCGCTCAGCTTGGCCAGGAGAGCGGCATAGAGGCCCGACAATTCCCGATCCGCCTTTGCGAGGGTGGCGTCCTTGCAGATCGCCCGCTCCGCACCGTTCGATGCCTTCGCACAATCGAAACTCGGACCGCCTTGCGCCAGGGCCGCGAGCGGCGCGAGAGCAAACAGCGCTGCGACGGCGAACGTCTTCACACCCGCCTCCATTGCTTCAGGCGGCGCACCGCCTCCTCCATCTCCGCGGTCGAGCCCGCGAAGGAGAGGCGCAGGGTGCCGGCTCCCCGTGCGCGGTCGAAGTCCACGCCCGGCGTCGTCGCGACGCCGGCTTCGCGCAGCATGCGGCTGCAGAAGTCGCGACTGTCGTTGGTGAGATGCGAAACGTCGGCATAGATGTAGAAGGCGCCCTGCGCGGGCGTGAGGCGGTCGAGGCCGGCCGCCGGCAGGCCCGCCATGAGCAGGTCGCGGTTGGTGCGATAGCGCTTCACGTGCCCGTCGAGCTCGTCGCGACACTCGAAGGCGGCAAGCGCCGCGTGCTGGCTGAGCGTCGGCACGGAAATGAAGAAGTTCTGCGTCAGCCGCTCGATCGTCCGCACCATGTCGGGCGGCACGACCAGCCAGCCCACCCGCCATCCGGTCATGGAGAAATACTTGGAGAAGCTGTTCACCACGATCGCCGTGTCGGACACCTCCACCGCCGAGTGGGTTTCGCCCTCGTAGACGATGCCGTGGTAGATCTCGTCCGAGATCAGGCGCACGCCGTTGGCGTTGCACCAGTCGGCCAGCCCCTTCAGTTCCGCGCGCGTCACCATCGTGCCGGTGGGATTGGAAGGACTGGCCAGGATCAGCCCGTCGAGCCGGCCGGCCTTTTCCAGGGCCGTGACCGTCGGCTGGAACCGGTCTTCCGCCGAAGTCGGCAGGTCGACGGTCTCGAGATTGAGCGCCGCGAGGATGTTGCGATACGCCGGATAGCCCGGCGCCGCGAGCGCCACGCGGTCGCCGGCATCGAAGCTCGCGAGGAAGGCCAGCGGAAAGCCACCGGAGGAGCCCGTCGTGACGACGACCCTCTCCGGCGCGACGTCGGCGCCATAGGTCTCGCGATAGTGCCTCGCGATGCGCTCGCGCAGCGCGGGCATGCCCAGCGCTGCGACGTATCCGATCTTGTCCGCGTCGAGGGCGGCATGCGCTGCCGCGAGCGCCCCCTTCGGGGCGGGCGTGCTCGGCTGTCCGACCTCGAGGTGAATGACCGTCTCGCCCGCTGCTTCCTTCTCCGCAGCGGCGGCCATCACGTCCATGACGATGAAAGGATCGACGCCACCCGAGCGCCGCGAAAGCTTGCCCGACATGTCGCCGTCTATTGAGCAATCGTCGAGAGGCCCGCACCGGCCGGATCGGCGCCCGTCCGGCAGGCTTCGGGGTTGCCGCGCAGGCCCGACGGGCAGGCGATGGCATTCACGAACCCGCCCTGGGCCCGCCGGTTTGCAAGGACGGTCGCCAGGTTGCGATCGTTCTCGATGACTTCGCGCGCCACATAGCCGACCGCCTGGGCGGCGGTCGGTCCACCGCCGCCCGCTCCGGCGAAGGTGAACTCGCCATTGCCGGGATTGGCGATGATCATCGGACTGACCGAGGCAGCTTCCGCATTGGGCGCGCCCAGCATGATGCCGCTGCCGGGCACGACGACCCGCGCGCCGAAGAGCTGCCCCATCGAGATCGCACATGCCGCCGCACCGCCCTTGCTGTCGACTGCGGCAAAGCCGGCGAAGCCACCGGAATCGACCGGCGTGCCGCCGGCCGGCTGCTGCCCATTCCAGCCCGCGAGCACAGACGAGCCGGCCGCCGGCGAAGGCGCCACGTAGACGCGGCTGCGATAGTGACTGACGGACATCGGCGCCGACGCGATCGGCACCGCCGAACGCAACGTATCGACGGGCAGGCTGCCCCCGGCCTGCGAGACCTGTTCGGAAAAGGTGCGCGCCAGGGCGCCCTGGAAGAATTCCGCCCCGCCGCGCTGGCGAATGCCGCCCAGCACCGTAGCGAGTTCCGGCTGGGTGAGAAGCGCGCCCTCCGAGACGTTGCCGAAGATCCGGCGGGCCTCCGGGTCGGCCCCGAGCAGGCCCCCGCCCGCCTGCAGATCGCGCGCCAGCGCACGCGACACCTGGAAGCCGAAACGGGCCAGGCGCTCGCCCGGCGACACCGTCTGCTCCCAGCGCAGCTGGCCGTGACGGACATGCATCAGGGTGATGGCGCGCACACCGTTCGGCACGGAGAAGGGCGTACCCTTGACAGCACCGGGCGCCGCTACGGGCGGAAATACGAAGGCTTCGGATTGCTTGGTCTTGTCGTTGTGGACGACGCACGCCCCGGACGCCCCCAGAGACGCCGCCGACGGCAGCGTCACAGCGAGTGCAAAATACATCGCGACGGCGGCATCGGTGGCGTTTCCGCCGGCCGCCAAGATTTCCCGCCCGACCTCGGCCGCTCGGCTTTCGTCAGCGGTGGTGGCCGCAAAGCTGCTACCCTTGCTGACGATCGACAATCCTCTCTTGCTTTGCGACAGACCGGCGGGGTTGGCGGCATTCTCGCTGCGATCCCGCGCACGATCCGTCTCACTAAAGCCACAACCAGCCAGCAAGAAAACCCCGATCAGGGCTGCGTTGTGCAATTGACGCGGCCGCCACCCGTTTCTAGCCTGCCTCAGCCCCGTGCCGACCTTGTTCAAACGCATCACCACCCTCTTATGTCTGACGCTCTTCGCGCTGGCACCGTTTCGTGCCGCGACGGCTCAGCAAGGTCAACGCCTCAATCTGATCCGTGACGCCGAGATCGAGAGCACGATCCGCACCTTCACGATCCCGATCTGGAAGGCGGCGGGTCTCGACCCCAATGGTGTCGAGATCATGCTCGTCCAGGATGGCTCGCTCAACGCCTTCGTCGCCGGTGGCCAGCGCATCTTCATCAACACCGGCCTGATCATGCGGACCGAGCGGCCGAACCAGCTGATCGGCGTCATGGCGCACGAGAGCGGCCACATCGCCGGCGGCCATCTCGCCCGCATGCAGGAAGAGCTGCGCAACCTGTCGACGATGCAGATTCTCGAGACCATCCTTGCCGGAGGCGCCATGGCAGGCGGCGTGGCAGGCGGCGCCGGTGCTGGCGGCAGCGGCGGCGGCCATGGCGGCGGAACAGGCCGGCCGATGGCGCCGGGTTCGCTGATGTCGTTCCTCAGATACACCCAGACCCAGGAGAGCGCCGCGGACCAGGCGGCGATCACCTACCTGCAGCGCACCGGCCAGTCGCCCAAGGGAACGATCGAGTTCCTGCGCTACCTGCAGCGCGAAGAAAAACTCGCGATCAGCCGCCGCGATCCCTACCTCACGACCCATCCGCTCACGCCCGAGCGGATCTCCGCCTTCGAGCAGGCCGCCGCGAACTCGCCTTACGCCAATACGCCCGACACGCCGCAGTTCCTGATGCTGCACCAGCGTATGGTGGCGAAGCTCTATGGCTTCGTGGCGCCCGACATGGCCCTGCAGCGGTATGCCGAGGCCGACCGGTCGGTGCCGGCACGCTATGCCCGGGCCATTGCACTGTACCGCAAGGGCGCGCTGGGCTCGGCCCTGCTGACGATCGACGGCTTGCTGAAGGAATACCCCAACGATCCGTACTTCCACGAAGTGCGGGCGCAGATGCTCTACGAAAACGGTCGCGCTGCGGAGTCCATCCCGTCGTATCGCCGCGCCGTGCAGCTCGCCCCCTCTGCGGCGATCCTGAAGATCGATTTCGCCCGTGCCCTGCTGGACGTGAACACGCCCGACAATGATCGCGAGGCGATGCGCAACCTCGACCTGGCCATGCAGCAGGAAGCCGACAGCTTCGAGCTCTGGCGCCTCATGGCATCGGGCTACTCCAAGCTCGGCAATCAGGGTATGACGTCGCTCGCCCGGGCCGAGATGGCGACCCTTCGGGGCCAGCGTGCCGAAGCCAAGGCCCATGCGGAGGCGGCGGCGCGCCAGCTCACCCCCGGGACGCCGGCGTGGCAGCGCGCGCAGGACTTAAAGGCCTACATCAACAGCCGGCCCCGCAAATAAACCGGCTCTGGAGACAAACATGCGTTCCCTTTTGATGGCTGCAGTGGCCGGACTGATCATCGTCGGCGCCGTCGCAGCGACTCGTACCGGCGTGCCCACGAGCACTAACGCGACGGCGTCGGCCGCGGCGGCTCCGGGCGCGGCGGCCTCCGTGCCGGCCGACCTGGGGAAGAGCATCAGGGCCTATCTCATGGCCAATCCGGAAGTCCTGGTCGATGCGATGCAGGAGCTGGAGCGCAAGCAGGACACGCAGCGCGATGCCGTGGCGATCAAGGCGATCAGCCAGAACGAGGCCGAGCTGTTCCGCGACGCCGACAGCCCCACCGCGGGCAATCCGTCGGGCGACGTCACCATCGTCGAGTTCAACGACTACCAGTGCCCCTACTGCAAGCGCGCCTACCAGGCGGTGAAGTCGGTCACCGCCGCCGACGGCAAGGTGAAGATCATTTACAAGGACCTGCCGATCCTGGGCGAGCCGTCGCGGATCGCGGCGCTGGCCGCCCTCGCCTCGATGAAGCAGGGCAAGCACCAGGCCCTGCACAACGCGCTGATGGAATTCAACGGCAAGCTCGACCGCGCGAAGATCCTCGAAACGGCGGCCTCCGTCGGCATCGACGTGGCCCAGCTCGAGAAGGACATGGAAGATCCCAAGCTGAAGCAGATCATCGACCGCAACATGGCGCTCGCGGCCGCCCTCGGCGTGCGCGGCACGCCGGCCTTCGTCATCGGCAAGCAGTTCGTGCCGGGCGCGGTCGACGCCGAGTCGCTGAAGGCGTTGATCGCCGACGCCCGCAAGAGCTAACGCGACACCGTTGCGGTCAGGCCGAGCGCGTTCACCAGATCGGCGCCCGGCTTGAGGAGATAGTCGATCTTCTCCAGGCCGAGAGCAGGCTGCGGCATCGCGTCGAGCGTGAGCGTGCCGCCCTGCTCCACGAAGCGGGCGACCGCGTCGAACACCTTCGACATGTCCTGGGTGATCAGCACGCCGGGCGGCTGGAAGCGCCGGATTTCGGCGGCCAGCGCGGCACGCTCTGCCGCCAGGGTCTGGCCGCTCAGCCGCGCCTTGGCCTGCAGGCTGCGCTGCAGGAGACTCTTGTCGGCGATCACCAGTCGTGCGGAGGAGAGCGCGGCCTTCGTGCCCAGCACGCCGAAGAGATCGGCCTCGTCGATCGCCCGCCAGAACTCGTCGTCGGTGTCGATCACCTGAGCGGTGAGTGAAATCTCGGCGAGGTCCTGGCCGCTCAGCTTGCAGCCCTCGAACTTCAGCACGTGACGGGCGCGGTCCTCGAGCGTGCTGCAATCGAAGCCCAACCTCACTTCCTTGAGGTTCATCGACTGCAGCACCAGAAGCATCCCCAGCGCCTCGACGCTGCGCAGGGAAGGCGCGAGCACGAAATCCTCGACGCGGAAGCGGGAGCGGCTGAATTCGCCCTCACGCACCGTCTCGGTGGAAACGCTGCCCAGCGACAGACCGTAGCGGGTCATGAGATCGCCACCGAAGCCAGACAGGCGGCCTTCGGCCATCGGAACGCGCCCGATCGGCGTGCCCGGCTCCCAGTCGATCGACGAGGCTATGGCGATCGGCCGACGGAGGTCGACACTACGGGCCGTGACGTCGCCAACCGTGAGGCCGGCCATCCGCGCGTCCGCCGGCTGTACCTGGAAATCCTTCATCTCCAGCGCCTCGATCAGGCCCTGCCGGTAACCCGAGAGGGAGACGCTCGCCGCGCCCTGGCTCATCTGCTCGAGCGAGACGTAGGTGAAATCCCGCTGTTCGAGGCGCCCAACGGACAAGGCCCCCAGCAGACGCGCCACCATCACCTGGTTGCGAAACGGTCCGTCGTAGGCCGCGTCGTAGCGCGGCAGGTCGATGTCGGTGCCGGTCAGCTCGCCGATCGTCCAGGTATTGCCTGCGTCGGGCGTGGCCAGGCGGAAATTGCGCAGATACAGGCGCGCCACATGAAGCGGGTCGCCCCAGTCGAGACCCCGCAACGGCAGGCGCCCTTTCAGCAGCTCGTCGAGCGGCCAGGCGAGGCCCGAAGCCTCCCACGTATCGACCTTCAACTCGCCATTCGGCCCGCCCACCACGTTTCCGAGACTGACGCTGCGGGCGAGCAGCCCCACCTGCACCGTTTCGACCTTCACACCTTGCTGCGCGAGCCCCGCCTTGAGGCGCGCGGCGGCAAAATCCTCGGCAAACGGGATGGAAGCGGCACCGATGACGACCAGGCCAAGGACAGCGCCGAGAGCGACGAAGGATTTTCTCACGGTTCGGCGTCCGGCTGCTTCGAGGGCTGGGCCGCGTCGAATGCGGGAAGCTTCATGCAGGCATCGTAGATGCGTTGGATCGTCGGATAGCTTTTCATGTCGACCTTGAAGCGGGTGGCGTTGAAGACCTGCGGCACCAGGCACATGTCGGCCATCGTGGGCGAGTTGCCGTGACTGAAGGCCCCCTTCTCCGCGCCGTGGTTCAGCATCGACTCATAGGCGTCGAAGCCGGTCTCGATCCAGTGCCGCGACCAGGTGAAGGCGCTCTCCTCCGTCTGGCCGAACTTCTGGCGCAGGTAGGCCATGACACGCAGGTTCTGGATCGGATGAATGTCCGCACTCACGATCAGCGACAACGCCCGGACATGGGCGCGGCCGACCGGGTCGCGGGGGAGCAGCGGAGGCTCGGGATGGGCTTCCTCGAGATATTCGATGATCGCCAGCGACTGGGTCAGCACCGCCCCGTCGTCGAGGACGAGCGACGGCACCAGCTTCTGCGGATTGAGCACAGCGTAGTCCGCAGAAAACTGCTCGCCCTTGCGCAGATGCCGCGACGCATGCTCCACCGCAATGCCCTTGAAGTTGAGGGCGATGCGCACGCGATAAGCCGCCGAGGACCGAAAATAGCCGATGAGCTTCATGACCGCCTCCGCGGTCACTCTAGCACGGCTCAGGCGGGCGGCGTGTAGCGCACGACCTTCTGGTCGATCGCCCCGAAGATCGACTTGCCGCCCCGATCGAACATTTCGATGCGGATGTGATCGCCGAAGCTCATGAAGGGCGTCACCGGCTTGCCGCCGTCGATCGTCTCGCGGACGCGCCGTTCGGCGATGCAGGAGCAACCGACGGCCGCGTCGCGGTTCGCGACCGTACCCGAGCCGACGATCGTGCCCGCCTCCAGATGCCGTGTGCGTGCGGCGTGCGCAATCAGCTGCCCGAAATCGAAGGTGAGATCGGTAGCGGCATTCGGATGCCCGAACTCCTTGCCGTTCAGCGTCGAGATCAGCGGGCGGTCCAGCCGGGCTCCGTTCCAGTCGTCGCCCAACTCGTCGGGCGTTACCGCCACGGGGGCGAAGGCCGTCGCGGGCTTGCCGTGGAAGAAGCCGAAGCCCTTTGCGAGTTCGCCCACGATGACATTGCGCAGCGACACGTCGTTCAGGATCGTCACCAGCTTGATGTGCTTGCGCGCCGCTTCCGGCGAGATGCCCATCGGGACGTCATCGACCATCACGCCGATCTCGCCCTCGAAATCGATGCCCCAGGCTTCGTCCGCCATCTCGATCTCGTCGTTGGGTCCGATGAAGGAGTCCGAGCCGCCCTGATACATCAGGGGATCGGTCCAGAAGGACGGCGGCATCTCGACGCCGCGTGCCTTGCGTACGAGTTCGACGTGGACGACGTAGGCCGAGCCGTCGGCCCATTGATAGGCACGCGGCAATGGCGCCGCCAGCGCCGTCGTATCGAGTTCGAACGAGCCCACGGCCTTGTCGTCCTCGAGTTGCTCGGCCAGCGCCCGCAGTTTCGGTCCGTTGGTTGCCCAGTCGTCGAGCGCCTTCTGCATCGTCGGCGCCACGGTGGTGGCCCGGACGCCGCGCGTCAGGTCGCGGTTGACCACGATCAGCGTGCCGTCGCGGCCGCCCTCTTTCAGCGATCCCAGTTTCATCGTGACCCGCCCCTATTCCGCAGCCTGCTTCAGGTCCGGCGGCCGCCAGGACTTCACGTATCCCTCGAACTCGACGCCGGCCGGCATCGCCGCCACATCGACCGCATCGCGCGTATCGATCATCACCGCGACCTCGTCGGTCTCCGTCTTGCCGCCCTTGGTGGCGGCGTTGAAGGCCTTGGGATGCGGCCCGTGCGTGAAGCCGCTCGGATGGACCGTCATCATGCCGGGATGGATGTTGTCGCGGCTGAAGAAGCTGCCCTTATGGTAGAAGATCACTTCCTCGAAATCGTCGTTGTTGTGGAAGAACGGCAGGCGCAGCGCCTCCGGATCGCTCTCGAACGGCCGCGGCACGAAGGTGCAGACCACGAACCGGCCGGTGGCCCAGGTCGTGTGGGCCGATGGCGGCAGGTGCGCGCGATGGCTCATCAATGGGCGCAGGTCGCGCCAGTTGATACGCACGACGCTGAGATCGCCATGCCACCCCACCGCATCGAGCGGGTTGAACGGGTAGGTCACGGTCGACAGCGTGTTGCGCCGTTTCACCGAGACCTTCCAGGTCCGCTCGTCCTGTTGTGCGCGAAAAGCCTCGTCGATGCGCGGCGTGTCGAGCATCGCCGGGTCGAAGATGGCATGCCGGCCGACCAGGCCCTTCTCCGGCAGGGTGAAGTGATCGTTGGTCGCCTCGATCATCAGCGACACGGTGGGCGTCACGGGCTCCAGGCGCCACATCGTCCCGCGCGGGATGACCAGATAGTCACCCTCGGCGTAATCGAGATGCCCGTAGTCGCAGAACAGCGCGCCGTTGCCCTCGTGAATGAACAGCAGCTGGTCGCCGTCGCTGTTGCGCGCCAATTCGCGCATCGGCTCGTCGAGCCGCCAGATGCGCATCTGCATATGGCTGTTGTCCATGACGAGCTCGGCTTCCCAGGGATTGCTCCGGGCCGTCGCCAGCTTGTTGAGATCGAGCGCGCGCGGCCGGATCGGTCCGTCGAACTCGACCCAGTCGGTCGGCTTGTGCCTGTGGTGGAACTGCGCGGAGGGGCCGAAGAAGCCCTCCTTGCTGATCTCGCGCTCGTAGGTGCCTTCGGGCAGCCGGACATGCGCCTGCCGCGAGGCATTGCCCTCGACCTGGCGCAGCGGAATCCAGTTCTTGGCCATGGTTTCCTCCGTCGTTTCGTTTATTTCGTTTGTTCTTCTAAGCCTTCAACACGCCGCGCCGAATCTGGTCGAGTTCGATCGATTCGAACAGCGCCCGGAAATTGCCCTCGCCGAAGCCTTCATTGCCGCGACGCTGGATGATCTCGAAGAAGATCGGACCGATCACGGTCTGGGTGAAAATCTGCAGGAGAAGGCCGCCGCCCTTGGTGGGGGCGCCGTCGATCAGGATGCGATCGGCCGCCAGTCGAGCCAGATCCTCGCCGTGGCCGGGCAGGCGCTCGTCGACCTGCTCATAATAGGTATCCGGCACGGTCTGGAACGGCACTCCCTTGGCTTTCAGGGTCTCCACCGTCTCGTAGATGTCGCCGGTGCCGAGCGCGATGTGCTGGATGCCTTCGCCGTGATAGGCCGAGAGGTATTCCTGGATCTGCGACTTGTCGTCGGTGCTCTCGTTGATCGGGATGCGGATCTTGCCGCACGGGCTGGTCATCGCCTTGGACTTCAGGCCGGTGAGCTTGCCCTCGATGTCGAAGTAGCGGATCTCGCGGAAATTGAAGAGCCGCTCGTAGAAGTCGGCCCATTCGGCCATGCGGCCGCGATGCACGTTGTGGGTCAGGTGGTCGATGTAGGTCAGGCCGACGCCGGTGGGATTGCGGTCGACGCCCGGCAGATACTCGAAGTCGACATCGTAGATCGAGCCGCGATCGCCATAACGATCGACCAGATAGAGCAGCGAATCGCCGATGCCCTTGATGGCCGGGATGTTGAGCTCCATCGGGCCGACCTTCCCCTCGACGCCCCAGGCGCCGAGCGCCAGGGCCCGCTTGTAGGCGGCGCCGGCGTTCTTCACCCGCAGCGCGATGGCGCAGACGCTCGGCCCGTGCACCCGCGCGAAGCCTTGGGCGAAGCTCTCCTTCTCCGCGTTGACGATGAAATTCACGTCGCCTTGGCGATAGAGCGAGACGTCCTTGGAGCGGTGCTTCGCCACCTTGGTGAAGCCCATGCTCTCGAACAGGACACCGAGCGCGGCGGGATCGGGGGCGGTGTATTCGACGAACTCGAACCCGTCGGTGCCCATCGGGTTCACTTCGTCGATCTCCAGGATCTTGGCTTCGCTGACACTTGCCATGTTTGACCTCCTGGCTGAATTAGTTTCAAATGTAACTATTATGTCGACCGAAGCGCAAGCCCTCGAACTGGAGAAATTTCTCCCTTACCGGCTCTCCGTCCTCGCCCAGCTCGTGAGCGAATCGTTGCACGATCTCTATGCCGGGCCGTTCGGCCTAAGCGTCACCCAGTGGCGGGTGATGGCGGCCCTGGGGCGGTTTGCCCCCCTCACCGCCAGCGACGTGGGACTGCGCATCGTCATGGACAAGGTGGCGGTCAGCCGGGCGGTGGGCGGCCTGATGAAACGCGGGCTGGTCGAGCGCGCGACCGACCGGGAGGACCGCCGGCGGGAACCCCTCGGACTGACGGCAAAAGGGCGCGCGATGCATGATGAAATCGTCCCCCTCGCCCTGAAGTACGAGGCCGAACTCTATGCGGCCCTGTCCGCAGAGGAGCGGCGGACCCTCAACGGCTTGTGTGACCGCCTCTTCGCCCACGCCAAGCTGTTGAGAAACCACCCCTGAGGCCGCCTTGTGGCGTCTAGGCGCCATGGTATAACGCCGGCCTCTTATCACTCTGGGAGGCAGGATTGGCCGCTAAGGCCGCCCAACGCCCGCCGGTCTCCAAACCGGTGCTGGTTCTGAACGGGCCGAATCTCAACATGCTGGGCAAGCGTCAGCCGGAAATCTACGGCCACGAGACGCTGGCGGACGTCGAGGCGGCGTGCCGGACCGAAGCCGCACGCCTCGGCCTCGGCGTCGAATTCGCCCAGAGCAATCACGAGGGCGTGCTGGTCGACCGCATCCAGGCCGCCCGCGAGGGCAACTCCGGGATCGTCATCAATGCCGGCGCCTATACCCACACGTCGGTGGCCCTGCTCGACGCGCTGAACGCCGCCGAGCTGCCGACCGTCGAAGTTCATCTGTCCAACATCTACAAGCGTGAGCGCTTCCGCCATCATTCGTACATCAGCCCGGCCGCGGTCGGCGTGATCGCGGGTCTCGGCACTCAAGGCTATCTCCTTGCCCTCCAGGCGCTGGCGCGCCTGTTGGCACGCTGACCAACATCGGGAGCGATTCTCCATGGCAAAGTTCGAGCTGGATACGGAGTTCGTGCGCAAACTGGCGGCGATCCTCGAGGAAACCAAACTCGGCGAGATCGAGTTGGCCGACGGCGAGCGGCGCATCCGTGTCGTCCGTCCCGCGGCACCCGTCGCCCAGGCGGCGCCGGTCATGATGGCCGCGGCGCCTGCCACCGTTCCTGCGACCGCAGTCCCCGCCGCCGGAGACCTCTCCAAGCATCCGGGCGTCGTGAAGTCGCCGATGGTCGGCACCGCCTACCTGGCGCCCGAGCCCGGCAAGCCCAACTTCGTCGCCGTCGGCGACAAGGTCATCGCCGGGCAGACCCTGCTGATCATCGAGGCGATGAAGACCTTCAACCCGATCAAGGCTCCCAAGGGCGGTACGGTCACGCAGATCCTGATCGAGAACGCGCTGCCGGTGGAGTTCGGCGAACCGTTGATGATCGTCGAGTGAGGGCGCCCTCGCCGATGTTCGACAAGGTCCTCATCGCCAATCGCGGCGAGATCGCACTGCGCATCCATCGCGCCTGCCGCGAGATGGGCATCCAGACGGTTGCGGTCCACTCGACCGCCGACAGCGATGCGATGCATGTCAGGCTGGCCGACGAATCTGTGTGCATCGGCCCGCCTCCTGCCCGCGACAGCTACCTCAACATTCCCGCCATCCTGTCGGCCGCGACGATCGCCGGCGCCGATGCGATCCACCCGGGCTACGGCTTCCTGTCGGAGAACGCCCGGTTCGCCGAAGCCGTCGAGGCGCATGGCTTCACCTTCATTGGCCCGACGCCGCAGCACATTTCCATGATGGGCGACAAGATCGTCGCCAAGCAGACCGCCAAGGAACTCGGCCTGCCGCTGGTGCCGGGCTCGCCCGGTCCGGTCGACTCGATCGAAGAAGTCGTGGAACTCGGCTCGAAGATCGGCTGGCCGGTCCTCATCAAGGCGGTGGCGGGCGGTGGCGGGCGCGGCATGAAAGTCGTCGTCGATGCCGAGGCCGCCGCCGAGGCCTTCTCGCTGGCGCGTGCCGAGGCCAAGGCGGCGTTCAGCAACGACGCGGTCTATCTCGAGAAGTACCTTCCGCGCCCGCGCCATATCGAGATCCAGGTGCTGGGCGACGGGCTGGGCGCCGGCATCCATCTCGGCGAGCGCGACTGCTCGCTGCAGCGCCGCCACCAGAAGGTGCTCGAGGAAGCCCCCTCGCCCGCGCTGAATGCCGAGCAACGCAACAGGATCGGCGAACTGGCGGCCGACGCCGTCCGCAAGCTCAAGTATCGCGGCGCCGGCACGATGGAGTTCCTGTTCCAGGACGGCGAGTTCTATTTCATCGAGATGAACACGCGCCTGCAGGTCGAGCATCCGATCACCGAGGCCGTGACCGGCATCGACCTGGTGCGCGAACAGATCCGCATTGCCTCCGGTTCTCCGCTCACGCTCACCCAGAAGGACATCGTGATCCAGGGCCACGCGATCGAGTGCCGGATCAATGCGGAAAATCCCGAGACCTTCGTGCCCTGCCCCGGCCTGGTCACCGACTATCACGCCCCCGGCGGCCTCGGCGTCCGCGTCGATTCCGGCCTCTATGCCGGCTATTCGATCCCGCCCTACTACGACTCGATGGTCGCCAAGCTGATCGTCAATGGTGGCAGCCGCAACGAGTGCCTGATGCGCCTGCGCCGCTCGCTCGAGGAATTCGTAATCGGCGGCATCGACACCACGGTCCCGCTGCATCGCCGCATCATCGGCGAGCAGGCGTTCATCGACGGCGACTACGACATCCACTGGCTGGAGAAGCTGGTCGGCCTCAAGAAATAGGGCCGGCATGCTGGAGATCACCCCCGACCTCCTGCTCCAGGCCTATCGCATCGGCGTCTTTCCCATGGGGGAAAGCCGCGACGATCCCAAGCTCTACTGGCTCGATCCGCGCATGCGCGCGGTGTTGCCACTCGATGCCTTCCATCTGTCGCATCGTCTGGCGCGCACGATCCGAAGCAACCGCTTCGAGGTCACCGCCGACACCGCCTTTGCCGAGACCATGCGCGCCTGCGCCGAGCCGCGGCCCGGCCATCCCGAGAGCTGGATCAACGAGCCGATCGTCGACCTCTATACGGCGCTCCATGCGCGCGGCCACGCCCACAGTGTCGAATGCCGCATCGAGGGAAGGCTGGTCGGCGGCCTGTACGGCGTCTCCGTCGGTGCCGCCTTCTTCGGCGAAAGCATGTTCAGCCGCGAGCGCGATGCGTCGAAGGTGGCGCTGGTCCATCTGGCGGCGCGGCTGATCAAAGGAGGATTCGTCCTGCTCGATTGCCAGTTCATGACCGAGCATCTGCGCAGCTTCGGTGCGATCGAGATCGCGCGCGAGGACTTCAAGGAGCGGCTGACCGAAGCGATCGACCGGCCGGCAAGCTTTCAGCGCGAACTTGGCGGCGAGGATCCCTGCGCCATCGTGCAGGAGAGCACGCGCAGATCGTAGACGCCGTGGTCGAGCGCCGAAAGCGACGGCGTCGAGGCGAACATCCAGCCGGCGAAGAGCTTCTCTTCCGCCTGCCCCGGCTTGTGATCGACGATGGTGAGATAGGCAACCGATTCGGGCGGCGCATCCGGCACGTTCACGAGACAGTCGCCCACCGTGATTTCCAGCGTGCCGAAGCGGGTCGACTTTCCAACCGGCGCGTAGAAGCGCTGCGTACGAGCCGTCACCTTGTCCAGCCCCTGCAGCTCGGCCGACCGGACGCCCGGTCCGTCGGGCACCGGACGAAGATTGGCATTTCCGGGACGGGGCGGCGGCTGTTGCTGTTGTTGCGGCGGCATTTGCGCCGACGCGGCGCCGATACCGGCCGCCAACACGGCGAGCACCATCAAGCCACGCATGGTCACCCCTTGGCGTGGGGCGTCGTCAACCCGTCTATCAGTTCGTGAAGCGCCTGCTTTATCTGCGTGGCGTCGCATCCCATCAGAACTCCGTCCTCCAGCGCATCGGCGCAGAGCGATTCGATCTCCTGGATGTTCTGGTTCAGGACTTTGATCTTTTCGAGGCATGACACCGGCTTGCCGTCGGGCTGCCGCCAGAGCGGCGGCTCCTTCGGGGACTGAGCGCCCATCACTTGCTTCCCGTGCTTCCGAACATGAACTTGGCGATCAGCTCCGTCAGGGGGATCGCATCCTGCGTATGCTCGATCTCGCCACCGTTCTTCAGCATCTGCTTGTCGCCGCCCGGCTCCAGGACGACGACCATGCCCCCCAGCAGCGATTCGCCCACGACCTTGGCATGGGTGTCGACCGGCAGGTCGACGTTCGCCGACACGCCGAGGCGCACCACCGCCTGATAGGTCTTGGGATCGAGGCTGAAGCCGGTCACGCTGCCGATCTTCACCCCGCTCAAGGTCACGTCGGCGCCGCGCTTCAGCCCGTCGATGCGCCCGAAGCGCGCCACGAGTTCGTAGCCATCGGGTCCGGCCCGGTCCGATTTCGAGAAGGCGTAGAACACGAAGGCGCCAGCCACCACCAGCACCAGTGCGCCCACGATCGTTTCGACGACATTACGGCCCACGCTCATTCCCCTGCGACCACGGCCTCAGCCCGGACGCCACGCCTCATAAGCGGGCTTCGGCTTCTCGCCGGCGGACAGCGAATGGCCCGGCGGCCGGTAAGCGTGATCGGTGCCCGTGAGATTGGGCAGATGTTCCTTCTGCCAGGGCTGGCGCGGGAGGCCACCGGCCGGCGGCGGCTCGGCGAGCGTATAATGAAGCCACCCATGCCATTCCGGCGGAACGCGCGACGCTTCCGCAACGCCGTTGTACATGACCCAGCGCTTGCGCCGCATTCCGGGAACGACGCGCTTGTCCTGGAAGTAGCGATTGCCTTCGGCATCCGTGCCGACCAGTTCGCCGCGCATCTTCGTGAAGAGCCAGGTACCGATGATCATGAACCAACCACTTCGTAGGAGATGCGCGCTTGTACGCGGGCGCTTCCTCGCGTGCAACGCGACGCAAGGGATCCGGCATTCACATCGTACAACGAGCTGTGAATGGCGCGGGTCGATAGAGTGTTGCCTTCTTGCATCATCTAGTACCATCAACAGGCTGGTCTACAAAATATAGTTGCGCCCACAAGATTTTGTAATTTACCATCACTTCGTGCCCATATGTGCGTGTTCGATCGGGATCGAACACCCCCGCGACAGGGAAGCAGATTGACGGGATTGGGCACGGGGGATCGTCGATGCGCTTCGAGCGTCGGTATACACAGGCAGGAAAGTCGCCATTCACGGGACTGGCGTTTCGCGCGACCGATTCAGAGATCCGCAACCCCGACGGTTCCATCGTTTTCCAGCTGAAGAACATCGACGTGCCGGCTGAGTGGTCGCAGGTCGCCTCGGACGTTCTCGCGCAGAAGTATTTCAGGCGCGCAGGCGTGCCGGCGCGAATGGTCCGCGTTCCCGACGAGGACGTGCCCCAGTGGCTGTGGCGATCGATTCCCGACGAGGCCGCCCTCGATGCAATGCCCGAAAGCGAGCGTTTTGGCAGCGAGTCCAGCGCCCGCCAGGTTTTCCACCGGATGGCCGGCGCCTGGACCTACTGGGGCTGGAAAGGCGGCTACTTCGACAGCGAGGAGGACGCCCGCTCCTTCTATGACGAGCACTGCTACATGCTCGCGGCGCAGATCTGCGCACCGAACTCGCCGCAATGGTTCAACACGGGCCTGCACTGGGCCTACGGCATCGACGGCCCGGGCCAGGGCCACTGGTTCGTCGACCATACCGACGGCGTAGCGTACCCGTCGGGCTCTGCCTATGAGCGGCCGCAGCCGCATGCCTGCTTCATCCAGAGCGTCTCCGACGATCTGGTGAACGAAGGCGGCATCATGGATCTCTGGACGCGCGAGGCGCGTCTCTTCAAGTACGGCTCCGGCACCGGCTCCAACTTCTCGCGTCTGCGCGGACAGGGCGAGAAGCTGTCCGGCGGCGGCCAGTCGTCCGGCCTGATGTCGTTCCTCAAGATCGGCGATCGCGCGGCGGGAGCCATCAAGTCCGGCGGCACCACGCGTCGGGCGGCCAAGATGGTGACCGTCGACATCGACCATCCCGACATCGAGGACTTCATTTCGTGGAAGATGCTCGAGGAGCAGAAGGTGGCCGCGCTGGTCGCCGGCTCCCGGCTCGCCAACCGCCACCTCAATGCGATCATGCAGGCCTGCCTCGAGGGCGAGGACGGCGATGCGGCGTTCGATCCCCGACAGAACGCCACGCTCCGCCGCGAGATCGTGGCCGCCCGGCGGGCCGAACTGCCCGAGAACTACATCCAGCGCGTCATCCAGTTTGCCCGCCAAGGCTATCGCCACATCGAATTCCCGACCTTCGACACCGATTGGGAATCGGCGGCCTATGCTTCCGTCTCCGGACAGAATGCCAACAACTCGGTGCGCGTCACCGACGCGTTCCTGCGGGCGGTGGAAGAAGACCGGCAATGGGCGCTCACCGAGCGCACCACCGGCAAGGTCTCGAAGGTGATCGGGGCGCGCCTCCTCTGGGATCAGGTCGCCGAAGCCGCCTGGCACTCGGCCGATCCGGGCGTGCAGTACGACACCACGATCAACGACTGGCACACCTGCCCCGCTTCGGGGCGCATCAATGCCTCCAACCCGTGCTCGGAATACATGTTCCTGGACGACACGGCGTGCAATCTCGCGTCGCTGAACCTGATGCGGTTCCGGCGCGACGATGGCTCGATCGATGTCGAGGCGCTGGAGCATGCGAGCCGCCTCTGGACGGTCGTCCTCGAAATCTCCGTCATGATGGCGCAGTACCCGTCGCGCCGCATCGCCGAGCTCTCCTACCGGTACCGCACGCTGGGTCTGGGCTACGCCAATCTCGGCGCCCTGCTCATGGCCTCGGGCCTTGGCTACGACAGCGCCGAGGGTCGCGCCATCGCCGGTGCTCTCACCGCGATCATGACCGGCACCGCCTACGCCACCTCGGCGGAGATGGCGGGCCTGATGGGCACCTTCCCCGGCTTCGCGGCCAACCGCGAGCCGATGCTGCGCGTCATCCGCAACCATCGCCGGGCGGCGCATGGCGCGGACCCGGCCTATGAAGGCCTGTCGATCGCGCCTCAGGCCCTCGACGCGGCCAATTGCCGGGACGCCCGGCTCGTCGCCGCGGCCCGCACCGCCTGGGATCGCGCGCTGGAACTGGGTGAACGCCACGGCTTCCGCAACGCACAGGTCTCCGTCATCGCGCCCACCGGCACGATCGGACTGGTGATGGATTGCGACACCACCGGAATCGAACCCGATTTCTCCCTGGTCAAGTTCAAGAAGCTGGCCGGCGGCGGCTACTTCAAGATCATCAACCAGACGGTCCCCCTGGCGCTTCGGACGCTCGGCTATGACGAAGCCACGATCGGACGCATCGTGAGCCATGCGGTGGGCCACGGCTCGCTGGCATCGGCCCTTTCCATCAATCACCAGAGCCTGGCGGCGCGCGGCTTCGATGCCGCGACCCTGAAGCGGCTCGACCAGGCGACCGCCACCGCCTTCGACATCCGCCTGGCCTTCTCGCGCTACACGCTGGGCGAAGCCTTCTGCCGAGAGACACTCGGCCTCGACGACGAGGCGCTGGCGGATCCAACGCTCGACATACTCTCGCGATTGGGTTTCTCGCGCAGTGACGTCGCCGCCGCGAATATCCATGCCTGCGGGACGATGAGCGTCGAAGGCGCACCTGATCTCGAGAGCCGACATCTTTCCGTGTTCGATTGTGCGAATCCCTGTGGACGAGATGGCTCGCGCTTCTTGTCTGCCGAGAGTCACATACGCATGATGGCTGCAGCACAACCCTTCGTATCGGGCGCCATTTCCAAGACCATCAACATGCCCAACGCGGCGACGGTCGAGGACTGCCGCAAGGCCTATGAGATCTCGTGGAAGCTCGGATTGAAAGCAAACGCTCTCTATCGTGACGGCTCCAAGCTCTCGCAGCCGCTGTCTGCGATGGCGCTGGGCGATGACATCGCGGCCAACGACGATCTTGCCGAACTGCCGCCCGCGGCACGAGCCTCGATCATTGCCGAGCGAATCGTGGAGCGTATCGTCGAGCGCGAAGTCCGGGCCGGCCGCGAGCGCCTGCCGCAGCGTCGCAAGGGCTACACGCAGAAGGCCATCGTCGGCGGCCACAAGGTCTATCTCAGGACCGGCGAGTATGAAGACGGGCGCGTCGGCGAGATCTTCGTCGACATGCACAAGGAAGGCGCGGCGTTCCGCAGCCTCATGAACAACTTCGCCATCGCGATTTCGATCGGCCTGCAGTACGGCGTGCCGCTCGAGGAATTCGTCGAGGCCTACACCTTTACGCGGTTCGAACCCTCGGGGCTCGTCGAAGGCAACGACGCGATCAAGATGTCGACGTCCGTCCTCGACTACATCTTCCGCGAACTCGCGATCTCCTATCTCGGGCGCAACGACCTCAGCCACGTCGAGCAGGCGGACCTCCGCCCCGACGGTGTCGGACGCGGTGAGGTTCAGGGAGAGCTCCCGCCGCCCGGCACCAGCGCCGCCGAAGCCGCCGCTGCCGCGGTGAGCCGGATCGCGAGTGTCGGCTACGTGCGCAGCAACCTCCAGGTATTGAAGGGCAGGACTGCCGGCCATGCCGCGATCGCCGATGGGGCGATCGTCGGTGCCGCCCTGCCCAAAGGACTGACCGACGGACCAGCCGTCGCTTCGGCGCACATCGCCAAGGCGGCCGTCGTCAGCGTCGCGCTCGGAAACTCTTCCTCTTCATCCCTGGGACCCGCCCTCGAGGCGAGACTCAAGGGATTCGAAGGAGATGCGTGTCCGGAATGCGGCAACTTCACGATGGTCCGCAACGGGACGTGCCTCAAATGCACGACCTGCGGCGGCACCACCGGCTGCAGTTGAGCATGCGTGGCGTAGCGTACCGGCGTACCCCGGGGACCTCACGGTTGGGGACCCCATAGCTAACCATAGGAGACAGTTATGGCTGCTAAGAAAAAGGTTGCGAAGAAGAAGGCTGCTAAGAAGAAGAAGCAGTAATTAGGAAAGGGCGGAGGTCAAAGGCAGCTTTGACCCCTCTAACACGCCTTTCGGCCTCCGTGTGGACGCCCTCTCTCGGGGCGCCACCGGAGGCCCCCTAAACAGAAGACGAGCGAAAAGCCGATCCGACGCTCCCGCTTGCGGGGGCGGAAAGGCGAAACTGGCCAAACCGTCCGGGGACCTCGGTCTACCGGACTTTTTTCTTTCGCCTTGCACACGATCTCCTTTCGCACTACATGCCGGAATATGGATACTGACCGGTCAGTCAATAGGGAGTCTGCGACGGCATCCCGCGTTCGCCGGCCGGAGGATCGCGCCTCCGAGATTGCCCGGGCTGCACTCGAACTCTTCGTCACCAGGGGGTTCGCCGCGACCAAACTCGAAGACGTCGCCAAGGAGGCGTCGGTCAGCAAGGGCCTTCCCTACCTCTACTTCAAGAGCAAGGAAGGGCTGTTCAAGGCCGTCATTGCCGAGGCCATCGCCGGTCCGCTCGCGCAGGCGAACGACATGATCGAGCGCTTCGAGGGAACGAGTGAGGAGCTGCTTCGCATCCTGGTGGAGGGGTTCCGCGCCTTCGAGGAGACGCCGGCCGGCGGTGTCGTAAAACTGATTCTGGCAGAGGCCGGAAACTTTCCCGACGTCGCCGAATTCTACTGCACGCACTTCGACGTCCGCGGCCGCGACCTTTTCATCCGCACCTTGCGGCGCGGCGTAGAAAGCGGTGAATTCCGGCCCCTTCCCGACCTCGAAACCACCGCCATCGTCATCCTGCAGCCGCTCGCCATGTTCTCGGTATGGAAGCGCTCCCTGGCACCGTTCGACCCCAGCCAAGTCGATGGCGACCGCTTCTATACCGCCTATCTTGATTTCGTTCTCAAAGGGCTCCGGCCATGAAGACCAGCGCCAAGATTACTCTCGCCCTTGTCGGCGCCGCCATCGTCCTGGGAGGCGGCGCGTTTGCGTGGAAGAACGGCAAGGGCCCGAACCCGGCGGGCAACGGGCCTGCGGTCTCCAAGGCCGCCGACCGTATCCTCGAGCTGATCCCGGCCGAGGTCCACACGATCGAGCCCCGCGGCCTCGTCGATGTCGTCCGCTTCACCGGCACCACGCAGCCGATCGACCAGACCATCGTCAAGGGTCGCGTTGCCGGCCGCCTGGCCGACGTGCTGGTCCGCGAAGGAGACCGGGTCAGCGAAGGCCAGGTGCTTGCGCGCTTCGAGACCACCGAGTTGCAGGCCAAGATGAACGAGCGGCAATCCGCTCTCGAAGCCGCGCGGGCCGACGCGCGCTGGACGGCGCGGGACCGCTCCGACAAGGAGACCCTGGCGAACCGCAACATCGTCTCGCAATCGGCGGCCGACCAGGCGCGTGCGACGGCCGAGAATCGGGCTTCCATGGTGGCCGTCGCCGAGGCCCAGCGCGACATCGCGCGCAAGAACCTGTCCGATGCCGAGGTCAAGGCCCCGTTCGATGGCGTCGTGGGCGAGCGTATCGCCAACCAGGGCGAATCGCTGCCGATCGACGGCAAGATCCTGACCCTTCTCGACACCAGCCACGTCGAGATCGCGGCGCAGATGCCGGCCGCCGACGTCATCCGCATGAAGGTGGGCCAGACAGCCAAGGTCAATCTCGAGGGCTTCGGCGATCGTGTCTTCAGCGGCAAGATCACCCGCATCAGTCCGACCACGCAGCCCGGCTCGCGCTCGATTCCGGTCTATGTCGAAATCGTCGACCGCCACGAGGCGTTGCGCGGCGGCCTGTTCGGCACCGGCACCGTCACCGTGCAGGAGAAGGGCCACGCGCTGGCCGTACCGGTCTCGGCGATGCGCAAGGACGACCAGGGGGACTACGTGCTGATCGTCCAGAACGGCGCACTCGTGCGCAAGCCGGTGGGCGCCGTGCGCACCTGGTCGCGCGGCGAGCTGGTCGAGGTGAAGGGCCTGGAATCCGGCATGACGGTGGTTTCCGCCCCCCTGCCCGGCCTGCATGCCGGACAGCAGGTCAAGATCGTCGAGACGCGCTAGGAGACCGGCCGTGAAGCTCACCCAGATCGCGGTCGACAATCCGGTCTTCGCCACCATGATGATGGTGGCGTTGCTGGTGATGGGACTGTTCTCCTACCGCCAGCTCGGTATCGACCAGTTTCCCAACGTCGACTTCCCCATCGTCGTGGTGACCACCGACTATCCCGGCGCCTCGCCGGAGACGGTCGAAAGCGAGATCAGCCGCAAGATCGAGGAATCGGTCAACGCCATCGCCGGCCTCAAGACGCTGACCTCGCGCTCGCTCGAGGGCAAGTCGATCGTCATCGCCGAATTCGAACTGTCGGTCCCCTCCGCCGTGGCCATGCAGGACGTCCGCGAGAAGGTCCAGATGGTCCGGGCGTCCTTCCGGCCGGAGATCAAGGAGCCGCTGATCCAGCGCTTCAATCCCGACGACCAGCCCATCGTTTCGATCGCCGTGCGCTCCGATGTCCGCTCGGTGCGCGACCTCACGACGCTCGCAGACCAGATCATCATCAAGCGACTGCAGACCGTGCGCGACGTCGGCCGCGCCACCATCGCCGGCGGCCTGAAGCGGCAGATCAACATCGAGCTCGATCCCGGCCGCATGCACGCGCTGCGCGTCGGCGTGAACGACATCATGCGGGCGATCAAGGACGAGAATCAGAACTTCCCCGCAGGCAACGTCCAGCGCGGCAACGACGACCGCGTGATCGAAGTCACCGGCCGCGTCGTCGAGCCGGGCGACTTTGCCGACCTGATCGTGGCTCGACGCGGGCAGGCGCCGGTCTATCTCCGCCAGGTCGCCACCGTGGTCGACGGCCAGCAGGAGCTGGAAAACGTCGCCACCCTTAACGGCGAACGGGCGCTCGCCATCGACGTGGTGAAGACACAGGGCTCCAACACGATCGAGGTGGCCCGCGGCGTGCGCCGCACCGTTGCCGAGTTGCAGGCCTCCCTGCCCGCGGATGTGAAGCTGGAAATCGTGCGTGACAGCTCGCGCGGCATCCAGAACTCGGTCAACAACGTCCAGCAGACCATGGTCGAAGGCGGCCTCCTCACCATCGCCATCGTCTTCCTGTTCCTGCATTCCTGGCGCAGTACCGTCATCACCGGCCTCGCCCTGCCGATCTCGGTGTTCGGCGCTTTCATGGTGATGGCCGCCTTCGGTTTCACGCTGAACGTGCTGACCCTGATGGCGCTCAGCCTGGCGATCGGCATCCTGATCGACGATGCGATCGTGGTGCGCGAGAACATCATGCGCCACATCGGCTTCGGCAAGACCCACCGCCAGGCCGCCATCGACGGCACCAACGAGATCGGCCTCGCCGTGCTCGCCACCACCTTCTGCATCGTGGCGGTGTTCCTGCCCGTGGCCTTCATGGGCGGCATCATCGGCCGCTTCTTCTTCCAGTTCGGCGTCATGGTGTCGGCCGCCGTCCTGATTTCCCTCTTCGTCTCCTTCACCCTCGACCCGATGCTGTCGTCGGTCTGGTACGACCCCCAGGCCCATGGCAACGGCCGCTTCGCCCGAATCGTCAACGGAACACAGGAAAAGGCCAACGGCGTCTATCGTGTCGTGCTCGCCTGGGCGCTGCGCTGGCCCAAGACCACTCTGCTGATCGCGCTCGCAACCTTCGTCGGCAGCTTCGCGCTGCCGAAATACATCGGCTTCGAGTTCGTGCCGCAGGCCGACCTCGGGGAACAGGTCGTCAGCATCGAGACGCCGGTCGGCTCGTCGCTGGAATATACCGAAGCCAAGCTGCGGCAGGTCGATGCCGCGCTGCGGGAGTTTCCCGAGATCGACTACACCTACGGCACGGTCAACACCGGCTACGCCAACGGCAAGAACCAGGCGAGCCTCTATCTCAAGCTGAAGCCGCTGAAGGATCGCAAGCGCTCGCCCGAGCAGCTGGCCCAGCCTATCCGCGAACGGCTCGCTAGCATCCCGGGCATCCTGGTTTCCATCAACATTCCGGGCGGACCGGGCGGCGGCGTCCAGAAGCAGCTCCAGCTCTCGCTGCAGGGACCCGACACCAACGTGCTCGATTCCATCTCGCAGGACGTGATGAAGCGCGCCGCCGGTATCCGCGGTCTGGTCGACCTCGACCGCAACCTCAAGGCCGCCAAGCCGATCCTGTCGGTCCGCCTGCGCCGTGATGCAGCGTCCGACCTCGGCCTGGGGACCGCCGCGGTCGCCCAGTCGCTGCGCCCCCTCTTCGCCGGCGACGAGACCAGCCTGTGGCGGGCGCCCGACGGCGAGAACTACATGGTCATGGTCCGGCTGCCGACAGACGACCGCACCGGCATCGCCGACTTGCACCGCGTCTGGTTCACCGCCGGGACAGAGCCCAACGGACTGCCGCGGATGGTCCACATCGCTCAGGTCGCCGACGTCGTGACCGATGTCGGCGCCTCGCAGATCAACCGCCGCGACCTCAACCGTGAGGTCCAGATCACGGCCAACGTCCACGGCCGCTCGGCCGGCGAGGTTTCGAACGATCTGCAGCAGGTCCTGACCGAGATCAAGCTGCCGCCAGGCTATCGCTTCGTGTTCGGGGGCTCGACCAAGGACATGGCCGAGAGCGCCGCCTATGCCGGCCAGGCGCTCCTGATGGCCGTCATCCTGATCTACCTGATCCTGGCCTCTCAGTTCGGCAGCTTCCTGCAGCCGATCGCCATCATGATGTCCTTGCCGATGTCGCTGATCGGCGTGTTCCTCGGCCTGCTGGTGGCCGGCACGACGCTCAACATCTTCTCGGCGATCGGCTTCATCATGCTGATGGGCCTGGTCACCAAGAACGCCATCCTGCTGGTCGACTTCTTCAACCAGGCTCGAGAGCGCGGAACGCCGGTCAACGAGGCCCTGCTCGAGGCCGGCTCGATCCGCCTGCGGCCCATCCTGATGACGACGCTCGCCATGGTGTTCGGCATGCTGCCGCTGGCGCTGGGCCTCGGCGAGGGCGCCACGCAGCGCGCCCCTATGGCGCACGCCGTGATCGGCGGCCTGATCAGCTCGACCCTGCTGACCCTGGTCGTCGTGCCGGTGATGCTGATCTATATCGACCGGCTCAGCCTGTGGGCGACCCGTCGCTTCAGCCGCTCGGCGGACGAGATGGCGCGCGAACACAAGCCGGCCGAGTAGAGACAGCGGCAACGATTGGCCATCGTGCTGGCACGATTCGCGCTATGCTGTCCCTATGCCGGATGACGCCCCGACGATCGGCCTGCGCATCGTCGATTCGCTTGCAGCGGTCGACGCCGCCCAATGGGATGCCTGTGCGCTCGCGCCGGGATCCGCCGGCAGCCCTTTCCTGAGCTATCGCTTCCTCAAGGCGCTGGAGGACTCGAAATCGGTCGGCCGCCGCACCGGCTGGCAGCCCCAGTATCTGCTGGCCGAATCGGATGACGGGACGCTCCAGGGGGCCGCCCCGCTTTACATGAAGAGCCATTCCCAAGGCGAATATGTGTTCGACCATGGCTGGGCCCAGGCGCTGGAACGCGCGGGCGGCCGCTACTATCCCAAGCTCCAGGTCGCCGTACCCTTCACGCCGGTGCCCGGCCCGCGCCTGTTCGCCCGCCCGGGCGCGCTCGCGGACGCCGTGCGCGACGCCCTGATCGACATGTTGGCCAAGATCGCCAACGACAACAACATCAGCTCGGTCCACGCCACCTTCTGCACCGAAGAGGAGTGGAAGCGCCTCGGCGAACGCGGCTGGCTGCTGCGGCTCGGGCAGCAATATCACTGGTGCAACGACGGCTACCGGACTTTCGACGACTTCCTCGCGGCGCTCTCCTCGCGCAAGCGCAAGGCGATCCGCAAGGAGCGCGAGGCCGTGCGACGCGAGGGCCTCATCATCCATACGTTGAGCGGCGACGACATCCGGCCCGACCACTGGGATGCCTTCTTCGCCTTCTACATGGATACCGGCGGCCGCAAGTGGGGCACACCCTATCTGACTCGGTCCTTTTTCGACATCCTCGGCGCAACCATGGCCGACAAGGTCGTGCTGGTTCTGGCCGAGGCCGATGGCCGTCCCGTCGGCGGCGCCCTCAATCTCAAGGGCGACGATACGCTCTACGGGCGCTACTGGGGCTGCCTCGAAAGCCATGCCTTCCTGCATTTCGAGGCCTGCTACTACCAGGCCATCGACTATGCGATCGCCCACGGGCTGGCGCGGGTCGAGGCGGGAGCGCAAGGCGACCACAAGATCCAGCGCGGCTACCTGCCGGTGCCGACCTACTCCGCCCACTGGATCGTCGATCCCAGTTTCCGCCGCGCCGTGGACGACTATCTCGAGCGAGAGCGCTCCGCGGTCCGGCAGGAGATCGAAGGGCTGATGCAGTACTCGCCGTTCCGGAAAGAGAACGAGGCCTGACGGCCTATTTGGCCATCAGGACGCCGAAGAAGAACACGACGAAGAAAACGAGCTGCTCGGTGAGCCCGAGCGGCGCCTGCCATCCGATCTTGTCGACGAGGAACAGGACCACCCAGAACACCGCGGTGGCGAGCACCGCGGCGCGAAAGGCGATCCAGAGAGGCTTGAACGCGCTCACTATTCGGCGAGCACCGGTTCCAGGCTCGCAGGAGGCAATGCCCCCCGCTCAGGCGGCAGGAAGGTGAAGACGAGCTTACCTGCCTCGCCGGGCGCATCGACGTCGACCCGCACCGTGCCGCCGTCGGAGAGCTTGCCGAACAGCACCTCTTCGGCCAGCGGCTTCTTCACATATTCCTGGATCACCCGGCCGAGAGGACGGGCGCCGAACAGCCTGTCGTAGCCCTTCTCCGCCAGCCAGCGACGCGCACCATCGGTCAGTTCGATGAAGACCTTGCGGTCGGCGAGCTGGACCTCCAGCTCGGCCACGAACTTGTCGACCACCTTGCCCATCGATTCCGGGCCGAGATTGGCGAACTTGATGATCGCATCGAGGCGGTTTCGGAACTCGGGGGCGAACATGCGGTTGATCGCCTCGTTGTCCTCGTCGTGCCGCTGCTCGCGGCCGAAACCCAGCGCGGGCTTGGCGATGTCTGCGGCGCCGGCGTTGGTCGTCATGCAGAGGATGACATTGCGGAAGTCCACCGTCCGGCCGTTATGGTCGGTGAGCTTGCCGTAATCCATGACCTGCAGCAGGACGTTGAAGACGTCCGGATGGGCCTTCTCGATCTCGTCGAACAGAACGACGCAATGGGGATGCTGGTTCACCTTGTCCGTGAGCAGGCCGCCCTGGTCGAAGCCGACATAGCCCGGTGGGGCGCCGATCAGCCGGGAGACGCTGTGTCGCTCCATATACTCCGACATGTCGAAGCGGATGACCTCGAGGCCTAGCAGGCGCGCGAGCTGGCGCGTCACCTCGGTCTTGCCGACGCCGGTCGGGCCGGCCAGCAGGTAGCTGCCGATCGGCTTCTCCGGCGAGCGAAGACCCGCGCGGGCGAGTTTGATGGATGCAGCGAGCTGATCGATCGCATGGTCCTGACCGAACACGACCGTCTTCAGGTCGCGGTCGATGGTGCGCAGCATCTCCGTGTCGTCCTTGGAGACCGACTTCGGCGGGATGCGGGCGATCTTGGCGACGACGTCCTCGATGTCGGTCACCTCGATCACGGTCTTGCGGTCGCCCGGCGCACGCAGCATCTGGGCGGCGCCGACCTCGTCGATCACGTCGATCGCCTTGTCGGGCAGCTTGCGGTCGTGGATGTAGCGCGCCGACAGCTCGACGGCGGCCTTGATGGCGTCGTCGGTGAAGCTCACGTGATGGTGCTTCTCGTAGACCGGCTTGAGACCGCGCATGATCTCGACGGCATCGCTGATCGTGGGCTCAGGCACGTCGATCTTCTGGAAGCGTCGCACCAGAGCGCGATCCTTCTCGAAGTAGTTGCGGTACTCCTTGTAGGTCGTCGAGCCGATGCAGCGCAGTTCTCCTGACTGCAGCGAGGGCTTCAGCAGGTTCGACGCGTCCATCGATCCGCCCGACGTCGCGCCGGCGCCGATGATGGTGTGGATCTCGTCGATGAAGAGAACGGAGTTCGGCTTCTTCTTGAGCTCGCCCAGGACGGCCTTCAGCCGCTCCTCGAAGTCGCCGCGATAGCGGGTGCCCGCCAGCAGGGCTCCCATGTCGAGCGAGTAGATGACGGCCTCCTTCAGGACCTCCGGCACCTCGCCATCGACGATCTTGCGGGCGAGGCCTTCGGCGATTGCCGTCTTTCCCACGCCGGGCTCGCCGACATAGAGCGGGTTGTTCTTGGTCCGCCGGCACAGGACCTGGATGGTGCGTTCGACCTCGTGTTCGCGGCCGATCAGCGGATCGACGCGGCCTTCCCGGGCCTTCTGGTTGAGGTCGACGCAGTAGGTCGCGAGCGCCTCGTTGGCCTGCTTGGCGGCGGCTTCGCCGCCTGCCTCTTCCTCCGAGCCGCTGACACGGCGCGTGCGCGCGCGGCCGGGCACCTTGGCCTTGCCGTGACTGATATAGTCGACCGCGTCGAGACGGGTCATGCCTTGGTTCTCGAGGAATGAGACGGCGTGGCTGTCTCGTTCGGAGAACAACGCAACCAGCACATTCGCGCCCGTCACCTCGTTGCGGCCCGACGACTGCACGTGCACGGCCGCCCGCTGGACCACGCGCTGGAAACCGGCGGTCGGCAGCGGCTCGCTCGCAGTCTGCGTGATGATGCCCTTGAGGCGGTTGTCGACGAACGTTTCCAGATCGTGCCGCAACCGGTCGATGTCGACCCCGCACGCCTTGAGTACGGGAACGGCATCCTCGTCCTCGGTCATGGACAACAGGAGATGCTCCAGCGTCGCATATTCATGGCGACGCTCGCCTGCAAGCCCGAAGGCGCGATGCAGGGACTTCTCGAGGTTCTTGGACAGCATGGACATCGAACCACCTCGACTGGAAAAACGAACTACTCTCGGCCGCCGTTACTCTTTCTCCAACGTGCACTGGAGAGGGTGCTGATTCTTGCGCGCGTAATCCACCGTCTGAGTGACCTTGGTTTCGGCGATCTCGTAAGTGTAGACGCCGCAGACCCCCACGCCCTTCTGGTGAACGTGCAACATGACCTCGGTCGCCTCTTCGCGATTCTTCTGGAAGATGTTCTGCAGAACGTCGACCACGAACTCCATCGGGGTGTAGTCGTCGTTCAGCATCAGCACCTTGTACATCGACGGCTTCTTCGTCCGCGTCCGCGTGAGCGTCAACGCGCCGGTCCGGCCATCGTCACCTTCGCCGTCGTCCCGCCGGGGCGGCTGCTGGGGAGGCCCACCGGGCGGCTGCTGCGGAGGGTCGTCCGCCCCGCCGAGCCGCCATTCGCCTGCGCTACGCAGAAATTCCATCGTCGTCGTCACGCTCCAAAAACAAACCACCCGTGAATTATATAGGTAGCGTTACGGATTCCGCTACCTCGGCCGCAGACCGTCCTTTCCGACCACCAGCATCCAGCGATCGGCGCGGGCGCGGTCGAGCGGCGCGTTCCAGTCGCGGCGCAACTCGGCGGGCTCCAGCTTGCGGGGCGGGTTGACCGGAATGGGGACCTTGTCCCAGGAGAACAGCTTGGCCGAGAATTTCACGTTCACGAAGCCGTCGGTCGGATAGTGATAGGCTTGGAAGCCCCACACGCCATTCCGGCAGGAGGCAACGGTCCACCAGAAGTCGTTGTCGGGCAGGCGCATTCCATCCTTGGGGGGACCGAAGGCGCGGCTCTCTTCGAGAAGCGTCATGAGTTCGCGCGTCTCCTCGACCGTCAGGATGCGCTGGCCGCCCTTCATGCTCCACGGCGCGAAGATGTCCTTGGGCTTCGAGATGAGCATGTTGGTGATGCCGGTCGTGACATTGCCCTGCCCTTCCAGCACGCCGATGTTCATCCCTGCCACGCCGTCCGGCTGCAGGTAGATGTCGTAGGCGCGGACCTGCTCCTCCCAGAGGGCATTGTAGATGAGTCTGAGATGGCTTCGCCCGCCCGGCACGCAGGCGGCGCGGATGTCATCGGCCGCAACGAAGTCGAACCAATGAAAACTGCGCACGACCGGCAGTTCGACATTGCGGTCCGGCCGCTGAGCAACAGCGGGCGTCACCGAAACCGCAGTCAGGACTCCCAGCGCCAGCAAAAATGCCTTCATCACGTCTCCTAATGAGAGGATTGCATATTCCGAACCAACTGGGGCAGCAGAGCGGCACGACCTAAGTTGCATAGCCCCCCAAACTTTAGTAAAGTTCGAGCAATTGCTCATAAGCGGTTGGATGAGCACAAGAATCTGATTTCGCATGTGGCGTATTCGCAATGATTTTTCCCCTCAGGCGAATCGCGGTCGGCTTTTCTTGGCTCGCCGTCAGCGTTCTTTTCCTCGGTGCCTCGCTCGCGCCCTCCCCGGTTGACGCCCAGACCAAGGCGAAGTCGGTGAAGCGGGCCGTTCCGCCCGCCAAGGCGCGCGCAAAAGCCGCCTCACGCAATACTTCCTCTTCCTGGGTCGCCAATCCGGGGGTCACGGCAAAGGACGCTTACCTGATCGTCGACGCGACGAGCGGCCGCGAGCTGGCTTCGGATCGCGCGGATGAACTTCGTCATCCGGCCTCGGTCACCAAGCTGATGACGATCTACCTCACCTTTTCGGCACTGGATTCGGGCCGGCTGTCCCTCGGAGACGCCCTGCCGGTGTCCGTGAATGCCCTGAACGCGCCGCCCACGAAGATGGGCATGACACCCGGCGGCACCGTGAACGTGCGCGATGCCACGATGGCACTGGTGACCCGCTCGGCCAACGATGCCGCCGTGCTTCTCGCCGAAGGCCTCGCCGGCACCGAGGAGGCCTTCGCCCGGCTCATGACCCAGAAGGCGCGCCAGCTGGGTATGAGTTCGACGGTGTTCCGGAATGCCTCGGGCCTGCCCAACAGCGAGCAGGTCACCACCGCTCGCGACCTCGCGAAGCTCGCCAATGCGTTGATGCGTGACTATCCGCACTACTATGCAATCTTTTCGGTTCAGAGCTACGCCTACCGCGGGCGCACGCTCGAGAACCACAACCGCATGCTCGGCAAATACGACGGTGCCGACGGATTGAAGACCGGTTACACCAACGCTTCGGGCTTCAACCTCGTGATGTCGGCGGTGCGCGACAACCGCCGCCTGATCGGCGTCGTCATGGGGGGCACCAGCGCCGCGCAGCGCGACCGGACGATGGCCGCCCTCATGGATCGTGGCTTCGCCCTGGCGCAGGCCATGCAGCTTTCTCCGTGGACGTCGGTCCGCAAGCCGCCATCGGCGCGCTACACCGCCGCCCAGTTCGATCCCGGCGCCAGCTTCGCCGAGGCGTATCGGCCGCCGGCAACCCCCTCGAAGCAGGTCAGCCCCAAATATGCGGGCTTCGTCCCGCCCGCCCGGGCGACGCCAACCGCCCCCGCCGCTTTCACCGCCGCTCCGCCCGCCGCGGCGGACATGCCCACGCTTGGCAGCTGGGTGATCCAGGTCGGATCCTTCAGCGAACCGCAGGCGGCCCAGGCGGCTCTCGAACGCGCGACCGCCGCCCTTCCCGATGCGCGTTCGGCTTCGGCGATCGTCGACGAGGTTCAGATGGCGAACCGTGTCTTCCATCGTGCGCGGCTCATCAATCTGTCACAGGACCAGGCCGTCGAGGGCTGCAAGCGGCTCGAGAAGCGCAAGGTCTATTGCGCGGCACTCCAGGTCACGGCCTGGAATACGCCGGGTGCACGCTGAGCGCTTTCCTCAGTCGATCGACGAACGACCGCTTGTGACGGCGCTGCCAAAGCGCGAGATCCCATAATTCGGGACTGGGTATCAGCCGCGACTGGATGGGCTCGAAGACCGAGACTTCGGTAATCCGCCCCCGTAGCCTCACCCGCAGCGGCGCGATCCTGTAACCGGGCCCTTCATAGGCCGCCAGGTGCGCGATATCCCGGTCGCTGAGGCCGCCGACGACCGCACCAGGCACCTCGCCACAGGGATCTGCGATGACGATGGGATAGGTGGCGCCCTGCACGCGCCGTCTTTCGTGACCCTGCAGGCTTGCCGCCACATAGGCCTGAGGCGGCACCCGCCGGCCCAGGACCAGGGCCGTCACGTCGCGATCGAGCAACGTGCCGTAGAAGAAGAAGCGCATCAGTGATGGCCGGATCCGGCATCGTCCGGGAGATCCACGCCGCACGCCGCAAGAGCGGCCTTGAGGTCGGCCATCAGGCGCTCGAGGCCGGCATCGTCGGCCGCCTCGCAGCGCGCGACCAGAACGGGCTGCGTGTTCGATGCGCGCAGCAGCCACCACCCGTCTTTGGTGCTGACTCTCACGCCGTCGATATCGGAGAACTTGGCGCCCTCCTTCTGCAGGCGCGCCTTGACCTTCTCGACGACGCCGAACTTCTGGTCGTCGGGGCAATCGAAACGCAGCTCGGGCGTATTGACCGGTTGCGGCAGCCCGTCGCGCATGTCCGCGAGGCTCTCTTCGGCGTTCGCCACGATGTTGAGAAGCCGCAGCCCGCAGTAGAGAGCGTCGTCGAAGCCGTAGAAAGTGTCGGCGAAGAACACGTGGCCACTCATCTCGCCGGCAAGCGGCGAGCCGATCTCGGCCATCTTGCTCTTGATCAGGGAGTGGCCGGTCTTGAACATCAGCGGCGTGCCGCCGGCCTTGGCGATCTCGTCGAACAGGACCTGGCTTGCCTTCACGTCGGCGATGATGGTGGCGCCGGGATGGGTCTTGAGGACGTCGCGCGACCACAGGACCAGGAGCTGGTCGCCCCACAGGATGCGGCCTTGCCCGTCCACGGCCCCGATCCGGTCACCGTCGCCATCGAAGGCGATGCCCAGGTCGCAACCCCGCGCCTTCACCTCGGCAATGAGCTGCTCCAGGTTCTTCGGCACGGTGGGATCCGGGTGATGCGCCGGAAAGGTGCCGTCGACCTTCTCGTTCAGCACGAAATGCTCGCCCTCGAGCTTGTCGACGACCGACCGGATCGAGACTCCGACCGCCCCGTTTCCGGTATCCCATGCGACCTTGAGCTTCTTGCCGGGCTTGACGTCGCGCAGCAGCCGGGCGGCATAGTCGGCCAGGATCGCACGCTTCTCGACCTTGCCCTGCCCCGTTTCCCAGTCGCCCTTCCCGGCCATCTCGCCGAGCTTCTGGATGTCGGCCCCGAAGAAGGACTTCTTGCCCATCATCATCTTGAAGCCGTTGTAGTCCGGCGGATTGTGCGATCCGGTGATCTGGATCCCGCCATCGGCCTCGAGATGATAGACCGCAAAGTAGAGCATCGGCGTCGCGGCGAGGCCGATGTCGATCACATCGATCCCCGCGGCAGTCAGGCCTTCGATACAGGCCGCAGCGAGTTCGGGAGAACTCAGCCTTCCGTCGTAGCCCAGCGCCACGCGCTTGCCGCCCTTGCGCCGGACGAGCGTGCCCAGGGTGCGTCCGATCGCCTGCGCGTCAGCGGCATGAACGGTGCCGCCCACGATGCCGCGAATATCGTATTCGCGGAGGATGCTTGGATCGAACTTGTGCGCCAGCTGGCTCATGCAATGGACTCCGGAAAGGTAGCGTCAGGATACTCAGGCGTGCGCGACTGGCCGGCCAATGCTGTCATAGGCAAATCCGAGTGACCGCATCTCCTCCGGATCGAAGATGTTGCGCAGGTCGACGATGCGGGGTTGGCGCATGGCTTCCTTGATGCGGCGCGGATCGAGCCCCCGAAACTCGTGCCACTCGGTGATAACCACCAGCACGTCGGCGCCCGTCGCCGCCTCGTAGGCATTCTCGGTGAAGATCACGTCCTTCATGAGGCGGGCGGCTTCGATCATGCCCTCGGGGTCGAAGGCCACGATCTTGCCGCCGGCGGCCTGCAGGGCCGGCACGATGTCGAGCGACGGCGCGTCGCGCATGTCGTCGGTGTTTGCCTTGAACGTCAGCCCCAGCACCCCGATGGTCAGGCCCGCGACCGAGCCGCCGCAGAAGTCGACGACCTTCTGCGCCATCTTCTTCTTGCGGCTGTTGTTCACCTGGATGACCTGCTCGACGAGCGTCTGAGGGGCGTCAACCTCGCGCGCCGTGTAGGCCAGCGCAAGAGTATCCTTGGGGAAGCAGGAGCCGCCGAAGCCCGGTCCCGGATGCAGGAACTTGCGGCCGATGCGGCCATCCAGGCCGATGCCGCGCGCCACGTCATGCACGTCGGCACCGACCTTCTCGCATAGGTCCGCGATCTCGTTGATGAACGTGATCTTCGTCGCGAGGAAGGCATTGCCGGCGTACTTGGTCACCTCAGCCGTCTCGATGTTGGTGAAGACCATCGGGGTCTGGATCAGATTGAGCGGACGATAGATCATCGACATGACATCCCGTGCGCGCTGGCTCTCGACGCCGATCACGACCCGGTCGGGCTTCATGAAATCCTCGATCGCCGCGCCTTCGCGCAGGAATTCGGGATTGGATGCGACGTCGAACTCCGCGGCGGGATGCGACTCCCGAATGATTCGCGCAACCTCGCGGCCCGTACCCACCGGCACCGTCGACTTGTTCACCACGACCGTGTAGCCGCGGATGGCCTGCGCAATCTCCGCGGCAGCGGCATAGACGTAAGACAGGTCGGCATGACCATCGCCGCGGCGCGTCGGCGTGCCGACGGCGATGAAGACGGCATCGGCATCGCCGACCGCATCGCCCAGTTGCGTGCTGAAGCTGAGGCGACCCGCCCGCGCATTGTCGGCTACGAGCTTGTCGAGCCCCGGCTCGAAAATCGGAATCTCGCCCTTGCGCAGGCGCTCGATCTTACCCGCGTCCTTGTCGACACAGATCACGTCATGGCCGAACTGGGCAAAGCAGGCTCCGGATACCAATCCGACATAGCCGGAACCGATCATCGCAATTCGCATTTACTCAGCCTTTCACGAAACGACCAAGAAGAGCCCGCGTCTCCGCGGCGGTATCGGCGCGGTGCAGGGCCACGGCGACGTTGGCCTCGAGGAAGCCGAGGCGACTGCCGCAATCGTAGCGCTGGCCAGCATAGCGCAGCGCGTGGAACGGTTTATGACCGATCATCTTCGCCATGGCGTCCGTGAGCTGAATTTCGCCGCCAGCCCCGGTCTCATGCCGGTCGAGATGGTCGAAGACTTCCGGCAGCAGCACGTAGCGGCCGATCAGGGCGAGGGTCGAAGGCGCTTCTTCCGGCTTGGGCTTTTCCACCATCCCGGTAATTTCCGACAGGTTACCCTGCTCGTTCTTCACCGCCGCGATGCCGTAGCTCTTCGTCTGCTCCCGCGGCACGTCCATGACGGCCACGACGCTGCCCCCCGTCTTCTCATGTGCCGTCACCAGCTGGCCGATGCAGCTCGGCGTGTCGATCGTGAGTTCGTCCGGCAGCAGGACGGCGAACGGCTCGTTTCCGATCCAGTGGCGGGCGCACCACACCGCATGTCCGAGGCCGAGCGGCTTCTGCTGGCGCGTGAAGATGGCATTGCCGGGCTTGATCGTCGCGCCCTGCGTCAGCTGCAGTTCGGACGCCTTCTTGCGCTGCTCCAGGGTCGCTTCGAGTTCGTAGGCGTGATCGAAGTGATCTTCCAGCGCGCCCTTGTTGCGCCCGGACACGAAGACGAATTCCTCGATGCCGGCCGCGAGGCACTCCTCGACCGCATACTGGATGAGGGGCCGGTCGACGACGGTCAGCATCTCCTTCGGCATGGCTTTGGTCGCAGGCAGGAAACGTGTTCCCAGACCGGCGACGGGCAGGACCGCTTTACGAACACGCTGCGCCATGCTTCTCGACCTCATTCAACGTCGGTTTGTATATTGGAATCAATGATTTGACGGGATCGTGGCAGGCCCACGGCTGGCTTGATGCCATGTCGGCGCTCTGCCTGGCAAGATCAACCGCCCAGCAACACATCTTTGGCCCGGTTGATGCGCGCCGCCAGATCCGCAGTCCCTCCGACATCCGGATGCATGCGCTGGATGAGCCGCCGATGGGCTGCGCGAATCTCCTCCGAAGTGGCGCCTTGTTCCAGTCCGAGCACCGCGAGCGCTTCGTCACGTGTCATGTCGGCACGCGGACCGCCCGGCGGGGGGGCCTGCCGGGCAGAGCGCCAGTCCGCGCCGAGGCGGCGGTCGAGGTAGGCTTCGAGCACCCTCATCGAATCCGCGTCGCTTGCGCATTCCTCTCGGAGCTCCAGAAGCTCGCTGTCCCCGAGCACGTCGAGGGCGCGCCCCGCGAAGCGACCCGCCAGGACCGTCCCACCGACGTCCCCGCTCGCATGATCGATCCAGGCCTGCAGAAAGGTCGTCTTCACCTCCGTCCTCTGGCCCGCGCCGGGTGAACTGAAACCGCCCGAAGCTCGCTGCCGCACCGCTCGCGCAATGAGCGCTGTGATCACGACGCCCGCGAGGCCAAGCAGTTCCGGCATGAAGGCTGGTACGAAGCGAAGGCCGAAAATCAGCAGGCCGCCCACACCGATCCCCCCGAGCACCATCGCGATCACACGCAAGACGCGCGCCATCGAGGAGGGGGTTGCCCGCAGGAACCAGGAAATGCCCAAAGCGACGGCCGCGAAAGCGAGAAGCGCCAGAAGGAGCGCTGCCGGCATGCTATTGCCTGGTCGTTGGCGCCTGTGGCGCCGGCGTCTGCGGCTGGGTCTGAGGCTGGGATTCCGCCCGCTCGCGCTGGATCTGGCGCCAACGCTCGACGTTGCGATTGTGCTCCGGCAGCGTGAGGGCAAATGCGTGACCGCCCTGTCCGTCGGCCACGAAAAACAGCGAGCGGTCGCGCGCCGGGTTGGTCGCCGCCACGATCGAAGCCCGTCCCGGGTTGCAGATCGGCCCGCGCGGCAGGGCAGCGATCACATAGGTGTTGAAAGGCGTGTTCGACTGCAGGTCGGCGCGCGTCAGGTCGCGGCCGAGCGGCGCCTTGCCTTCGGTCAGCCCGTAGATGGTGGTGGGATCGCTCTCGAGCTTCATGCGGCGGCGCAGCCGGTTGATGAACACCGCGGCCACGCGGGTGCGCTCGGACGGCACCGCCGTCTCCTTCTCGATCATCGATGCCAGGATGAGCGCCTCGCGCTTGTTGGCGAGCGGCAGGCCGGCGGCACGCTTGCGCCACGCCTCGTCGAGCGTCTTCTCCATCGCCTCCTTCATGCGCAGCAGCAGCCCGTCGCGTGTGTCGTCGCGCGAATAGAAGTACGTCTCGGGCAGGAGATCGCCTTCCTTGACGTCGAGCGTGATGTCGCCCGAGAGCGCTTCGGTCTTGCGAACGAGCTCCAGCACTTCGGGCGTCGTCATGCCCTCGGGGATCGTGAGGCGTCGCTGTACGACCTTACCCGACTGCAGGAGCGCGACGAGCGACTGCATCGAAGTGTGTGCCGGCACCTCGTACTCGCCCGCCTTGATGGGTTTGGGAGAGGGGTCGATCATCAGCGCCACGCGGAACAGGCGCGGATGGGCGATGACACCCTCCTCCTGAAGCAGCTTGGACATGGTGGCGGGTCCCGCGCCGCGCGGAATCACGATGTTCTTCGTCTGCTCGAGCGGCCCCTGGGCCGTGAGGATGACGTGGCCGACATAGATCGAGCCGCCCATCAGGGTGACGAACAGCGCAATGAAGAAGAGAACCCAGCGGAAGTAGCTGAGCATGACTCAGCTCCTCAGAAAGAAATCAGACGGGTCCGACGATCAGGGACGCGTTGGTGCCGCCGAACCCGAACGAGTTGCTCAGGGCGTGGCGGACCTTGCGCTGCTTGGCCTGCTTCGGCACGAGATCGATGTCGCAGCCCTCGTCCGGCTCATCGAGATTGAGCGTGGGCGGAACCGCCTGATCGATCAGGGATTTGATGGAATAGATCGCCTCGATCGCGCCGGCCGCGCCCAGCAGATGGCCGGTGGCCGACTTGGTCGACGACATCGAGAGATTGTAGACATCCTGACCGAAGGTGCGCTTCACGGCGCCGAGCTCGATCACGTCGGCCATGGTCGATGTGCCGTGGGCGTTCACATAGTCGATCTGGTCGGTACCGAGATTGGCTCGCTTCAACGCCGCCTTCATGGCGCGCGCCGCACCGTCGCCATCCTCGGACGGAGCCGTGATGTGATAGGCGTCGCCCGACAGGCCATAGCCGAGGATTTCGGCGTAGATCTTGGCCCCGCGCTTCTTGGCATGCTCGTATTCCTCGAGCACGAGACAGCCGGCGCCCTCGCCCATCACGAAGCCGTCGCGCCGCTTATCCCAGGGACGCGAGGCCTGCGTCGGCGTGTCGTTGAAATCGGTCGAAAGCGCCTTGCAGGCATTGAAGCCCGCGATGCCGATCCGGCAGATCGCGGCTTCGGCGCCGCCGGCCACCATGACGTCGGCATCCTCGTACTGGATCAGCCGGGCCGCATCGCCGATCGCATGCGCACCGGTGGCACAGGCCGTGACGACGGCGTGGTTCGGGCCCTTGAAGCCGTACTTGATCGAGACCTGCCCCGACACGAGGTTGATGAGGGCCGAGGGAATGAAGAAGGGGCTGACGCGGCGAGGCCCCCGCTCCTTCAGGACCAGCGACGTCTCGTAGATCGTCTGGAGACCGCCGATTCCGGAACCGATCATGACGCCGGTCCGGTTGAGACCCTCCTCGTCCTGCGGCATCCAGCCGGAATCCTCGACCGCCTGCTGGGCAGCCGCGATTCCGAAGATGATGAACTTGTCGAGCTTCCGCTGCTCCTTCGGCGCAAGGTAGTCGTCCACGTTGAAGTGGCCGTTTGCCTTGTCGCCTTGGGGGACCTCGCCCGCGATCTTGGTCGCGAGATCCGAAGTGTCGAAAGCCTGGATCGACCGGATGCCGGACTCCGCCGCCATCAGGCGGCGCCAGTTCGTGTCCACGCCGTCACCCAACGGCGTGACCATCCCCATGCCGGTTACGACAACACGCCTCATCTTCCGCCCTTCCTCTTTCAGGAACCGGTGAAGATCAGGACTTCGCGGTGCCTTTGATGAAGCCGATGGCATCGCCGACGGTCTGGATCTTCTCCGCCGCGTCATCGGGAATTTCGATGCCGAATTCTTCCTCGAACGCCATCACCAGCTCGACCGTGTCGAGGCTGTCCGCGCCGAGGTCGTCGATGAACTTGGCCTCTTCCTTGACCTGCGCGGCCTCGACGCCGAGATGCTCGACGACGATCTTCTTAACGCGCTCGGCAATATCGCTCATTGTCTTATCCTTCCCGTGTATCCAACAAAATCCGGTCGCCAGGGGGTTGGCGAATGCCGGGCTCTTAACATAGCTCCCGTGCCATTGGCTAGGTCCGAAAAGCCCACAGAATCAGGCACTTGTAAGCCTGTCCCTCAGATCATCGCCATCCCGCCGTTGATGTGCAGCGTCTGACCCGTGACGTAGGCGGCCTCGTCGCTGGCGAGATAGACCACGCCGGCCGCAATCTCTTCGGGCGTACCGAGCCGGTCGGCAGGGACACGACCGAGAATGGCTTTTTTCTGGTCGTCCGTCAGCACGTCGGTCATCGGTGTGGCGATGAAGCCCGGCGCCAGGCAGTTCACGGTGATGCCGCGCGACGCCAGCTCCTGCGCCAGCGACTTCGACATGCCGATCAGGCCGGCCTTGGCCGCCGCATAGTTCGCCTGCCCCGGATTGCCGGTGACGCCGACGATGGAGGTGATGTTGACGACCCGGCCGAAGCGCCGCTTCATCATTCCCCGCATCGACGCGCGGATCAGGCGGAAGGTCCCCGTCAGGTTCACCTGCAGGACCTTTTCCCACTCCTCGTCCTTCATGCGCATCGAGATGTTGTCGCGCGTGATGCCGGCGTTGTTCACGAGGATATCGAGCTTGCCGCCCATGGCGGCCTCCGCCTCCTTGGCCAGCCGGTCGATGTCGGCCGGATCGTCCATCCTGGCTGCCACCACGTGAGCACGCTCGCCGAGCGACGCCTTGAGCTGCTCCAGCGCCTCGGCACGTGTGCCCGACAGGGTGACGGTCGCGCCCTGCTTATGCAGCGCGCGCGCGATCGCCCCGCCGATCCCCCCGGATGCGCCGGTGACGAGAGCTGCCTTGCCGCTCAGATCGAACATGGCACTCTCTCCTTATGCCGTCTTCAGAAAGGCTTCGATGTCCGCCGGCGTGTTCAGCGCCATGCCGGTCATGTCCTTGTCGATGCGCTTCACGAGGCCCGACAAGACCTTGCCGGTGCCGCATTCGACCAAGGCGTCGACGCCCTTGGTCTTCATATACTGGACGCTCTCGCGCCAACGGACGAGGCCGGTGACCTGTTCCACCAGCCTCTGCTTGATGGAGGCCGGGTCGCTGAGTTCGGAGGCCAGCACGTTGGACACGAGCGGCACGCGCGGGGGCGTCAGCACGACTTCCTCCAGCGCGACCTTCATGGCGTCGGCGGCCGGCTGCATCAGCGGGCAATGGAAAGGAGCGCTCACCGGCAGCATCATGCCGCGCTTGCAGCCCCGCGACTTGGCGGCCTCGATGGCCCGCTCGACCGCTTCCTTGTGGCCGCTCACGACGATCTGGCCGCCGCCATTGTCGTTCGCGACGGCGACGACCTCGCCCTGGGCCGCTTCCTTGCAGGCTTCCTGAGCGGCTTCCAGCTCGATGCCGAGCAGGGCCGCCATGGCGCCCACCCCGACCGGCACGGCCTTCTGCATGGACTGTCCGCGCAGCTTCAGGAGGCGGGCCGCATCCGCGAGCGTCAGGGCGCCGGCAGCGGCAAGCGCCGAATATTCACCGAGCGAATGTCCCGCGACATAGGCGGCGAGCGACGACAGCGGCTTTCCTCCGTCCTTCTCCAGGATCCGGGTGACCGCGACGCTCACCGCCATGAGGGCGGGCTGGGCGTTCTCCGTCAGGACGAGGTCGCCCTCCGGGCCCTCCCGCATCAACTTCGACAGATTCTGCTTCAGCGCCTCGTCGACCTCCCCGAATACCTCCCGGGCGGTGGCAAAGGCACCTGCGAGTTCTGCCCCCATGCCAACAGCCTGGGATCCCTGCCCCGGAAAGACGAAAGCCCGACTCATGCGCGTTTTCCCATGATTTTCATCGCAATTGCGGGCAGTCATACCGGGGCGCGGGGCGCAGTCAAGCCGCTCCGGGAATACTTGCATTCGGACTGCCGGCCTGTATAACCGCCCCTCTTCGGGGCCTCAGTCGGCCTCGATCTCCTTGCCGCCCCGGTGCATTCCGCGTGGGGCGGCTAGATCCGGGCGGTTCCTTGGAACTCCGGGTCACTAACAGCCATAAGGAGCCGAATCTACATGGCACTCTACGAGAATGTCTTCATTGCGCGTCAGGACGTTGCGACGACGCAAGTGGAGGCTCTGACCACCCAGTTCTCCGAACTGGTCGCCAGCTTGGGCGGCACCGTCTCCAAGAAGGAGTATTGGGGCCTGCGCTCGCTGACCTACCGCATCAAGAAGAACCGCAAGGGTCACTACACCCTGCTCAACATCGACGCCCCCGCGGCGGCGGTGAAGGAGCTGGAGCGCACGATGTCGATCAACGAAGACATCATCCGCTACATGACCGTGCGCGTCGACGAGCTTGAGGAAGCCCCGTCGGCCATCATGGTGCGCAGCGCCGAGAAGTCCGACCGCCCGGGTGGCGATCGTGGCGACCGCTGGGGCGATCGCCCGCCGCGTCGCGAGCGTTCGCGCTTCGGCGACGAGGGCGGTGCCGCCCCGGTGGCCGCTGAAACGGGAGAAGAAGCATGAGCGCCCAGCGTCGTCCGTTCACCCGCCGCCGCAAGAGCTGCCCGTTCTCCGGCGCCAACGCTCCGAAGATCGATTACAAGGACGTGCGTCTCCTGCAGCGCTTCATTTCCGAACGCGGCAAGATCGTACCGAGCCGCATCTCGGCGGTGTCGTCCAAGAAGCAGCGCGAACTCGCCCAGGCGATCAAGCGCGCCCGCTTCCTGGCGCTCCTGCCCTACCTCATCGCCTAGTCGGGAGACGCAATCATGCCGATGAACGTCATCCTGCTCGAGCGCGTGCCGAAACTGGGCCAGATGGGCGACGTTGTGAAGGTGAAGCCCGGCTTCGCCCGCAACTACCTCCTGCCGCAGAAGAAGGCGCTGCGCGCGACCAAGGACAATATCACCTACTTCGAATCGCAGCGTAAGGTCCTGGAGGCGCAGAACCTCGAGCGCCGCCAGGAAGCCGAAGCGGTCGGCGGCAAGATGAGCGACCTCAAGGTCATCATCATCCGACAGGCCTCCGAGGCGCTCCAGCTCTACGGTTCGGTCACCTCGCGTGACATCGCCGACGGCGCCGCCACCCAGGGCGTCAAGATCGAGCGCAGCCAGGTCGAACTGGACAAGCCGATCAAGGCGCTGGGCGAGCACAAAATCAAGATCCACCTCCATCCGGAAGTGGTGGTCGAGATCTCCGTGCTGGTTGCCCGCTCCGCCGAAGAGGCCGAGTTCCTCGCCAAGGGCGGCAGGCTGGTCGCGGAGACCGAGCGTGCGGCCATGGAGGCGGCGGAAGCCGCCCAGCGTGCGGCCAATCAGGCCGCCGCGCTGTTCGAGGCCAAGTCGGCCGAGGCTGCCGAGGGCGAAGGCGAAAACGCCGAGGCTGCGGCCGAAGAAACGCCGGCCGACCAGAAGTAATCCGCGTGCCGACAGGCACCGCACAGCGCTTCGAACGCATGCCATCGCACCACGATGGCATGCGTTTTCTTTTGGTGCATCTTTGATCTGGCGACTGGGCGCCCTCGCCGTGGCCGCCGTCGTTGCGCTGCCGCTGCTTGGCATCGCCTCCAGCCTGTTCAGCCCCCAGCGCGAGCTCTGGCGTCACCTGGCCGAGACGCAGCTTGGCGACATCGCAAGCAACACGATCATCCTGCTGGTTGGCGTCGGCCTGGGCACGGTCGTGATCGGTACCGGCACGGCCTGGCTCGTCACGATGTGCCGGTTTCCCGGAAGCCGCGTGCTGCAATGGGCGTTGCTGCTGCCGCTCGTCATGCCGACCTACATCATCGGCTACGCCTATGCCGACCTGCTGACCTTCGCCGGCCCGCTGCAATCGGGGCTGCGCGCCACCATGGGGTGGACCCGCGGCGACTACTGGTTTCCGCAGTTCGGCTCACCCCAGGGTGTCGCCCTGCTGTTCACGCTGGTGCTCTACCCTTACGTCTATCTTGCCGCGCGCACGGCGTTCCTTGCCCAGTCGCAATCCCTGCTCGAAGCGAGCCGCATCCTCGGCAACGGGCCGTGGCGCACGTTCCTGCGGATCGGCCTGCCGCTCGCCCGCCCGGCCATCGCCGCGGGCGCGGCTCTCGCGCTGCTGGAGACGCTCGCCGACTTCGGCACCGTCCAGTATTACGGCATCCACACCTTCACCACGGCGATCTACCGGACCTGGTATGGCATGGGTAACCGCGAGGGGGCCGCGCAGCTCTCCATGGTTCTCATCCTGATCGCCGTGGCCCTCGTCGCCCTGGAATACCGGTCGCGCGGACGGGCGAGTTTCACCATCGCCTCGAACCTGCGCTACGTCGCCGAACCGGTGCAGCTCGCCCTGCCGGCGGGTCTCGCCGCCCTGGCCGCCTGCGCCCTGCCGATCCTGCTCGGCTTCGTGGTGCCGACGGCACACCTCGCGCAGCTTGCTTTGTCTTCCGGAGTGCTGATGACCGACCAGCGCTTCATCGGTGACGCCTTCAACAGCCTGATTCTGGCGACCGTGGCGGCCGTCATCATCGTCGGCCTCGCCATCTTCCTGAGTTACGCCGGACGGCTCGTTCGCCGCCGATTGCTCCACCGCACCATCGCCTTCGCATCGCTGGGCTATGCCATCCCCGGCGCGGTCATCGCCGTTGGCGTCCTGCTGCCGCTGGCATTCGCCGATCACGCCCTCGATCTACTCTCGCGGCAGGTGTTCGGCGTGCCGACCGGCCTGCTGCTGAGCGGGACCGCCTTCGCCCTGGTCGTCGCCTATACCGTGCGCTTCCTCGCCGTCGGCATGGCCAACATCGCGCCCGGACTTGCCGCGATCGATCCGGCCATGGACGCCAGCGCGCGGATCCTGGGAGCCAGGCCGCGCGATGTCCTGTGGCGCATCCATATACCGATGCTGCGGGCGCCTGCCCTGACGGCCGCCATCGTCGCCTTCGTCGAGGTACTGAAGGAGCTGCCGGCGACCCTGCTGATACGGCCCTTCAACTTCGACACGTTGGCCATCGGGGTCTACCGCTTCGCATCCGACGAGCGCCTTGCCCAGGCGGCCGTCGGATCCATTCTGATCGTCACCGTGTCGCTTGCACCGGTGATCCTCCTCAGCCGCACGGTGGCGGCGTCGGGACGTCCTACTTCCAGCCCGCGCGGTCCATGATTTTCAGCGCCTCGGCGTTGTTCTGGGCGAAAACGCGGGCGTTGAGCTGGTCTTCCTTGAAGGTGCCCAGCGCCTTGAGCTGCGGCGAGAGCTCGACCGAGGCCACGACCGGGTATTCCGAATTGCCGTCGGCGAAGTACTTCTGGGCCTGCGGCGAGACCAGGTATTCGAGGAACTTGACCGCCGCCTGCTTGTTCGGTGCGTGCTTGGCGATGCCACCGGCGCTCAGGTTCACGTGCGTGCCGCGGTTGGACTGGTTCGGGAAGATGACGCCCAGCTTGGCCACGATCTCGCGATCCTCCGGCTTGGCCGAACGCATGAGGTTCACGAAGTAGTAGGTGTTCACGACGGCAACGTCGCCCTCGCCCGCGGCGGCGGCCTTGATCTGGTCGGTGTCGCCGCCTCGTGGCGGACGTGCCAGGTTTGCGGCAACGCCCTTGGCCCAGGCTTCCGTCTTCTCCGGACCGTCGGCCGCGAGGATCGAGCCGGTGAGCGACTGGTTGTAGATGTTGCCCGAGGAGCGGATCAGGACCTTGCCCTTCCACTTCGGGTCGGCGAGATCCTCATAGTTCTGCGGGCCGGCGGCCGCCTGCATCTTCCCCTTGTTGAACACGATGACGCGGGCGCGCTTGGAGAAGCCGAACCAGGTGTTGTCGGGATCGCGCAGGTGGGCGGGGATCGCTTTGGTCAGGACGGCCGAGTCGGTCGCCTGCAGCAGCCCCATCTCGCGGGCGCGCTCGATGCGGCCGGCGTCGACGGTGATGAACACGTCGCAGGGGCTCTTGTCGCCTTCGGTGCGCAGTCGCTGGATGAGCGGATCCGGCTCTGCATCGACGCGGTTGATCTTCACGCCCGTCAGATCCGCGAAGTTGCCATACAGCGCCTCGTCGGTCTTGTAGTGGCGGGCCGAATAAAGATTGAGCGTACCGCCCTGCGCCCAGGCCCTGCGGGCGATGAACGCACCGGAACCCAACGCCAGGCCAGCTTTCACGAGCGCACGTCTCTTCACGTCTTCCTCCGATGCGAGTGAGTATCAATGGCCCGATATCACCCGCAATACATAATGGCAATTCAAATGCGATTTATTCCGAGTTGCCAGTATGTAATTTTGTGCACCCATCCGTTTGCGCCGAAAATGCGGATGGGACTAACATTTGGCCAGCGACAATTTGGAGTGATCCATCGTGCTGCTGGCGCAGGTGCTTGCCCGGGTCGTGAACGAAGGCCAACTGACCATCGTCGATGAGACGGGTCGGTCGCATCGGATCAAGGGCGCCAAGGCCGGTCCCGCGGTGACCATGCGCGTCCACGATCGGTGGACCGGCATCCGCCTTGCCTTTCGGCCCCGGCTCGCCCTGGGCGAGGCCTACATGGACGGTCGGATGACCGTCGAACAGGGCGATCTCTACGATCTTCTCGACCTGCTTGGACGCAACATCACCGCCGTCGATTCCACCGCCCTTATGCGCTGGTCCTACTCGCTGCAGCGCTGGCTGCGCGTGCTGGAACAGTACAATCCCGTCGGCAAGGCCCAGAAGAACGTCGCCCATCACTACGATCTCCGGGGTGAACTCTACGACGTCTTCCTCGATCCCGACCGGCAATATTCCTGCGCCTATTTCAAGACCGGCAAAGAGTCCCTCGAGATCGCGCAGGCCGACAAGAAGCTGCATATCGCGGCCAAGCTGCTGCTGAAACCTGGCCTGAAGGTGCTCGACGTCGGCTCGGGTTGGGGTGGCATGGGCCTCTATCTCGCCCGCTCGTTCGACGTCGACGTGACCGGGGTGACCCTCTCTCGCGAGCAGCATGGCGTATCGAACCGCCGCGCCGCCGATGCCGGCATCGCCGACCGGGTCCGTTTCAAGTTGATCGACTACCGCGAGGAGCCGGACCGCTACGACCGTATCGTCTCGGTCGGCATGTTCGAGCATGTCGGCTCGGCCCACTATCTCGAATACTTCCGGAAGGTGAAGGACCTGCTGGCCGACGACGGGATCATGCTTCTGCACTCGATCGGACGCATGGAGCCCCCGGGCGGCACCAACACCTGGCTCCGCAAGTACATCTTCCCCGGTGGATACACGCCTGCCCTGTCGGAGGTTCTCGCGGCGATCGAGAAGGCCGGCCTGTGGGTGACCGACATCGAAGTCCTGCGGCTCCATTACGCAGAGACCCTGCGCCACTGGCGCCAGCGATTCCTGGCCAACCGGGAGCGCATCAAGGAGATCGCCGGCTACGACGATCGGTTCTGCCGGATGTGGGAGTTCTATCTCGCGGGCTGCGAGGTCGCTTTCCGCTACATGCAGCAGATGGTGTTTCAGATCCAGATCGCGCGGCGACAGGATGCGGTGCCGCTCGTTCGTGATTACATGGTCACCGAAGAACGCCTTAAGAACGTCGCGGGGTCCATGGCGGCCGAATAGCAAGTATCCTCGCTACGCTCTGGATAAACCGCTCTCTAAGTTTCTTTGCACTGTGATCCCCCTCCCATCTTGGGCAAAGACAATCGGATGGAGCCGCTGAAAGATACCTCGAACGTCACACGCCTGCCCGGCGCCGAAGATGCACGCCTGCGCGAGCCGCCGCACAATTTCGAGGCCGAGCAGGCCTTGCTCGGCGCCATCCTGATCAACAACGCCGCCTATCAGCGCGTCGCGGAGTTCCTGCGTCCCGAACATTTCGCCGATCCGCTCCACGGCAAGCTCTTCGATTCGCTGTCGCGCCTGATCGAGCGCGGCCAGGTCGTGAGCGCCGTCACGCTCAAGACCTATGTCGAACAGGATCCCGCGATGAAGGAGGCCGGCGGCGCGGCCTATCTCGCCAGATTGGCAGCAGCCTCCGTGCACGTGATCGATGCCGCCGCCTTCGGCCGCGCCGTCCACGATCTCTACCTGCGCCGCCAACTCATCGATCTGGGTGAGAATGTCGTGAACGGCGCCTTCTCGGGCGACGTCGACGAGACCGCGCTGCAGCAGATCGAGGTCGCAGAAAAGAAGCTCTACGACCTGGCGACGACCGGCCAGACCGAGGGCGGCTTCAAGCCGTTCCGTATGGCCCTGACAGAGGCCGTGACGGCGGCCGAGGCCGCCTATGGTCGCGAGGGCAAGCTCACCGGCGTGGCCACCGGCCTGTTCAATCTCGACCAGCTGCTGGGTGGCCTTCACCGTTCCGACTTGCTGATCCTTGCCGGCCGCCCCTCGATGGGAAAGACCGCGCTGGCGACCAACATCGCCTTCAATGCCGCGAAGGCCTACCGGGAGGAGATCGTCGACGGTCATCCCAAGGCCGTTGACGGCGCGGTGGTCGGCTTCTTCTCGCTGGAAATGTCCGCCGAGCAGCTCGCCACCCGAATGCTTTCCGAGCAGGCCGAAATCTCCTCCGAGAAGATCCGCCGCGGCGAGGTGCTCAGCCACGAATTCGACAGGGTCCTCAACGTCAGCCACGACCTCGAGCATCTCAACTTCTTCATCGACGACACGCCCGCTCTGTCGATCGCCGCGCTGCGCACCCGCGCCCGGCGGCTCAAGCGCACGCACGGTCTCGGCCTGATCATCGTCGACTACCTCCAGCTCCTGAATCCGTCCGGCAAGAGCCGCCAGGAGAACCGCGTTCAGGAGGTTTCGGAAATCACCCGAGGCCTGAAAACCCTCGCCAAGGAACTCGATGTGCCGGTGATTGCGCTGTCGCAGCTCTCGCGTGCCGTGGAGCAACGCGAGGACAAGCGGCCTCAGCTTTCCGACCTTCGCGAATCCGGCTCGATCGAGCAGGACGCCGACGTCGTGATGTTCGTCTACCGCGAGGAATACTATCTGACCCGCGCCGAGCCCGCGCGACGGGCCGAGGAGAGCGACCAGAAATTCAACGAGCGCCACGACGACTGGAAGCAGCGCTGCGAGGCGACCTACGGCAAGGCCGAAGTCATCGTGGCCAAGCAGCGACACGGTCCTACAGGCATCGTGCGCCTGTCGTTCGAAGGACAGTTCACGAAGTTCGGCAACCTCGATGGCGTTGCTGACGAGCCCGTGTCGGCGTTCTAAGGTCGCCACGTGTCAATCATTGCCGATGATGATCCGGCGCGCCGCGCCGGCGCGATCCTTTCAATCGATCTGGGCGCGATCGCCGCCAACTGGCGGGGACTGCGCGATGCCGGACGCGCCACCGGCCGCCCGGTCGACTGCGCCGCCGTCCTGAAGGCGGACGCCTATGGCACCGGAGCGGCCGTCGTGGGTCCGCTGCTGGCGGCCGAGGGCTGCCGGCAGTTCTTCGTGGCCCATATCGAAGAGGGTATCGCGCTGCGCCGGGTGCTGCCGGAGCCGCCCATCTATGTGCTGAACGGGTTGCTTCCCGGCACGGAGGGCGATTTCGTGGAGCACCGCCTCGTCCCCGTGCTCAATCACCTGGGACAGCTCAATGCCTGGCGGGCCGCTGCTCAGCGCTTCAATCTGGCGCTCGACGCCGTCGTGCATCTGGACACCGGCATGCACCGCCTGGGATTCGGTGCAGAGGATGCGCAGTTCCTGATCAACGAGCGCGGCCGGCTGCGCGGCCTGCGCCTGGCGCTCATCATGAGCCACCTGGTTTCTTCCGAAGAACCGTCCAATCCGATCAACGGCGAGCAGCTCTCACGCTTTCGCACCTTCGTCCGGGCGATGCCGGGGGCCCCGACCTCGCTCGCCAACTCATCGGGCATCTTCCTGGGGCCGGACTACCATTTCGACCTGCTTCGTCCCGGCGCGGCGCTCTACGGCATCAATCCCCTGCCCGGCCAGCCCAACCCGATGCTGGAAGTCGTGACCCTGCAGGTCCGGATCCTGCAAACGCGCCAGATCGATGCCTTCCAGACCGTGGGATATGGCGGTGCCTGGCGCTCGGCGCGGCCCAGCCGGATCGCCACGATTGCGCTGGGGTATGCGGACGGCTATTTCCGTAACCTCGGAAATCGCACTTTTGTGCATCTCGCCGGACACACCGTGCCCGTGATCGGCCGCATCTCGATGGACCTCGTGACCATAGACGTGACCGACGTCCCTGAAGCCGACTGCCAGCCCGGGGCCATCGTCGAAATACTCGGCCCTCACCTCACGCCGGACATTCTCGCGGACCATGCGCGGACGAACGCCTACGAGGTCATGACCGCACTGGGCCGGCGCTATCATCGCGCCTATGTCGATCGCTTTGCAGAGGCTGCGGCCGAGGAAACGGGAGAACCGGCGTGACCCTTCCCCTCTTGACCGTGCTCGGCCGCATGACGCTGGCTTTCCTGGAGGCGATCGGCAGCGTCAGCGCCTTTGCCTTCAAGGCCATCCGACAGGGCCTGCAGCCGCCCTATTACCGCCGGCAGATCCTCCGGCAGATCATGGAAATCGGCTACTACTCTCTGCCGGTGGTCGGCCTGACCGCGATCTTCACCGGCATGGTGCTGGCGTTGCAGAGCTATACCGGCTTCGCGCGCTTCTCGGCCGAGAGCGCCATTCCCAATGTGGTCGTGGTCTCGCTGACCCGCGAACTCGGACCGGTCCTGGCGGGACTTATGGTCGCCGGCCGTGTCGGAGCCGCGATGGCGGCCGAGATCGGCACCATGCGCGTCACCGAACAGATCGACGCCCTCACGACCCTCTCGACCGACCCGTTCAAGTATCTCGTCGCGCCGCGCCTGATCGCGGGCGTGCTCACCCTCCCGGTCCTGGTCCTGATCGCCGACATCATCGGCGTGCTCGGCGGCTTCCTGGTGGGCGTCTACAAGCTGGACTTCAACGACGCGGCCTACCTGCGCAATACCCTGGACTTCCTGCAGTTGCAGGATGTCGTCTCCGGGCTGGTCAAAGCGGCGGTGTTCGGGTTCCTCATCACGCTGATGGGCTGTTATCACGGCTACCGGTCGCGCGGCGGCGCCCAGGGCGTCGGCATGGCGACCACGAGCGCGGTGGTTTCGGCGTCGATCCTGATCCTGACCTTCAACTACTTCATCACCGAAGCCTTCTTCGCGCGCTGATCGGCTCCCCTGCATGGCCTCCCCCAAGATCTCGTTGCGCGGCGTCACCAAAGCCTTCGGGCCCAAGAAGGTGCTGCAGGGCATCGAGTTGGACGTGGCGCCCGGCGAATCGATGGTCGTGATCGGCGGATCGGGCACCGGCAAGTCGGTGCTGCTGAAATGCATCCTCGGCCTGCTGAAACCGGACCAGGGCTCGATCAAGGTCGACGGCGAGGAGACTCGCGGCCTGTCAGATCGCGACCGAGCACGGATCATGCGCAAGTTCGGCATGCTGTTCCAGGGCGGTGCCCTGTTCGATTCCCTGCGCGTCTGGGAGAACGTGGCCTTCGGTCCGATCCAGAGCGACGGCATGCCTGCCGATCAGGCCCGCGAAGTCGCCGTCGCCAAATTGGGCGCCGTCGGCCTCGGTCCCGAAATCAGTGACCTCTTCCCCTCAGAACTGTCGGGCGGCATGCAGAAGCGCGTGGCCCTCGCCCGCGCCATCGCACGCGAACCCGAGATCATCTTCTTCGACGAGCCGACGACCGGCCTCGATCCGATCATGGCGGACGTGATCAATGATCTGATCGTGAAATCCGTCAGCAGTCTGGGCGCCACGGCGATCTCGATCACCCACGACATGGCGAGCGCCCGCAAGATCGGCCACCGCATCGGCATGTTGCACGAGGGCAAGCTGATCTGGCAGGGGCCCGTCGCGGACATCGACCACTCCGGGAACGCGTATGTCGACCAGTTCATCCACGGCCGGGCGGAGGGTCCGATCCGGATGCAGGTGCGGAAGCTCTGACCGTGGCGCGGCCGTTCAAACGCTATGCCTGCCAGTCCTGCGGCGCCGTCACGTCGAAGTGGAGCGGGCGCTGTGAATCCTGCGGCGAGTGGAACACCATCGTCGAGGAGGCCGCTCCCGCGCCCGGCCCGGCCGGCGGCGCGATGGCACGCCGCGGAAAAGGACGCCTGCTCGAGTTCACGGGCCTGACCGGCTCGACGCCGCAACCGCCGCGCCTCAAGAGCGGCATCAACGAGTTCGATCGCGTGTGCGGTGGCGGCCTCGTCGTCGGCTCGGCGCTGTTGATCGGCGGTGACCCCGGCATCGGCAAGTCGACCCTGTTGCTGCAGATGGCGGCGGCGCTCGCCAGACAGCACACCGCCTGTGCCTATATTTCTGGTGAGGAGGCGGTCGACCAGGTCCGCCTGCGGGCCGAACGGCTGGGACTGGCCGACGCGCCCGTCCAGTTGGTCGCCGCGACTTCGGTGCGCGACATCGTGGCGTCGCTGGAGCAGCCGGACGCGCCCAAGGTGGCGGTGATCGATTCGATCCAGACGATGTGGCTCGACACCGTGGATTCCACGCCCGGCACCGTCACCCAGGTCCGTGCCTCGGCGCAGGCGCTCGTCGAACTGGCCAAGCGGCGCGGCATCGCGGTGCTGCTGGTCGGCCACGTGACCAAGGACGGCGCCATCGCGGGGCCCCGGGTGCTGGAGCACATGGTCGACACGGTTCTCTACTTCGAGGGCGAGCGCGGCCATCAGTTCCGCATCCTGCGGACGGTCAAGAACCGGTTCGGCCCGACCGACGAGATCGGCGTGTTCGAGATGTCCGACCGCGGGCTTTCCGACGTCGCCAATCCTTCAGCCCTGTTCCTTGCCGACCGCCGCGGCCACGTCTCGGGGACCTGCGTCTTTGCCGGTATCGAGGGCACCCGTCCGCTGCTGGTCGAGATCCAGGCGCTGGTCAGCCCGTCCTCCCTCGCCACGCCGCGGCGCGCCGTGGTCGGCTGGGATTCGAACAGGCTGGCCATGGTCCTGGCCGTGCTGGAGGCCCGTTGCGGTGTCACGGTCGGCGCCAACGACGTCTATCTCAATGTCGCGGGCGGCCTCAGGATCGGCGAACCGGCCGCCGACCTCGCCGTGGCGGCGGCCGTCATCTCCTCCCTGGCCGACGAGCAGGTGCCGGGAGACATGGTGGTGTTCGGCGAGATCGGGCTGGGTGGCGAGGTCCGGCCGGTCGGCCAGCGCGAGGCCCGGTTGCGGGAAGCGGCAAAACTCGGCTTCCGGAGTGCACTCGTCCCGCAGGTTCGCAGCGGCTCGGGGCCCGCTCCGCGGGCGCCGGATGGCATCGCCATTGACGAAATTGAGCATCTATCGGACCTTGTGGCGCGTTTCCAACCGGCTGATCGGCCTCTAAAACGTGGCCGGCGCGAGGGAGCCCCCGACGGTCCGGGGGACCGCCGGCGCGACCGGGATCAACACTGAAGGCACGGAGCGAACGGGGTCGATGGAGCAGCTGGGAATTACCGTTTTCGACGTGGCCGTGATCGCCGTTGCGCTCTTCGGAGCGGCCATCGGCATGTCCGCGGGCTTTGCCCATGCGGTCCTCTTCATCGCCTCCTGGATCGGGGCCGGCTGGATCGCCTGGCGCTTCTCCAAGGTGGTCGAGCCGGAGGTCATGAAGATCGTCGGCAGCGCCGAACTGTCCTATTTCATCTCGCTGCTCGTCGTCTTCGTGGGCGCCCTGATCGTGTTGATCATGCTCACCAGCGTGGTTTCGAGGGCCATCCGCACCGGGCCCCTGGGCCGGCCCGACAGGATTCTGGGCGCCGGATTCGGCGTGCTCTGCGCATGGGTCGCCATGGGAACGGCCTTCCTGTTCTACGGATATCTCGGGCCCCGCCAGCTGCCGCCGGCCGTCGAGGGCGCCGCCAGTTTTCCGATGATCCGCGAGATGGCCACCTTCGTGGAGCCGCAACTGCCGACCGGCTTCCGTACCCGCCTGCAGCGACCGGGCATGGAAACCGGGGTCATTGCCGCACCGGCGACGCCCGCGCCGCAGGCGGCACCGCAGACCGCGCCGCCCACCGCCGGCGCGTCGGACACGACCCCCGCCGCGCCTGCGCAGCCCGGGGAAACCAAACCGCCGCAGTGAGTCATACTTGATAGCCTCGGGGCGACACCCCAGCTATAACCCCGCCGTGCATACCCCCCTGAAACGCTCCGAAGACGACCTCGACAAGTTTCACGAGGAATGTGCGCTGTTCGGCATCTACGGCACGTCCGATGCCGCCGCGCACACCGCGCTTGGCCTCCATGCCCTGCAGCATCGCGGGCAGGAAGCGTCCGGGATCGTAACCTACGATGGCCGGGTCTTTCACAATCATCGCGCCGCCGGCCTGGTCGGAGACATCTTCGGCACCCAGGCCGTCATGGAGAAGCTGGTCGGCTATTCGGCGATCGGCCACAACCGCTACGCCACGACAGGCGGTTCCTCGGACCGCAACATCCAGCCGATCTTCGCCGACTTCGACTTCGGTGGCCTCGCCCTGGCGCACAACGGCAACCTCACCAACGCCTACCTCCTGCGCAAGGAGCTGGTCCGGATCGGCTGCCTGTTCCAGTCGACCACCGACACCGAAGTCATCAACCATCTGATCGCCCGCTCAAACTACTCGACCGTCGTCGACCGGCTGATCGACGCGCTGGGCCGGGTCAAGGGCGCCTATTCGCTGCTGCTGCTGACCAACGAGGCCCTGCTCGGCGTGCGCGACCCGCTGGGCGTGCGCCCCCTGGTGATCGGCCGGCTCGAGGACGCCTGGATCCTGGCCTCGGAGAGCTGCGCCCTCGACATCATCGGCGCCCGCTTCGTGCGCGACGTCGAGCCGGGCGAGATCGTCATCGTCGACGGCAATGGCCTCAGGTCGATCAAGCCCTTCGTCAAGCAGAAGCGCCGCTTCTGCGTGTTCGAACACATCTACTTCGCGCGGCCCGATTCGAAGGTCGAGGGCATTGGCGTCTACGACGCGCGCAAGCGCATCGGCAGGGAGCTGGCCAAGGAGAACCCGGTTCCGGCCGACGTGGTCGTCCCGGTGCCGGATTCCGGCGTGCCCGCCGCGATCGGTTATGCCGCGGAGTCGGGCCTGCCGTTCGAGCTCGGCATCATCCGCAACCACTATGTCGGCCGTACCTTCATCGAGCCGGCGGACCATATCCGCCATCTCGGCGTGCGCCTGAAGCACAACGCGAACCGCGCCCATATCGAGGGCAAGCGCGTCATCCTGGTCGACGACTCGATCGTGCGCGGCACGACTTCGATGAAGATCGTCGAGATGGTGCGCAATGCCGGCGCCAAGGAAGTTCATATGCGCATCGCGGCGCCGCCGACGACCGATCCCTGCTTCTACGGCATCGACACGCCGGACAAGGACAAGCTGCTGGCCTCGCGCTACGACGTCGCCGGCATGGCGAAGTTCATCGGCGTCGATTCTCTGGCCTTCGTCTCGATCGACGGTCTCTATCGCGCGATGGGCCTGCCGGGCCGCGACGCTGCCGCTCCGGCTTTCTGCGACGCCTGCTTCACCGGCGACTATCCGATCGCGCTCGACGACGTGGTCGGCGTCGAGGATCGTCAGCTCTCCCTCCTCGTCGAATCGGCCTGAGGTCGGCGCTATGACCGAAGCCGCCGTCGGCCGCCTCGCCGGGCGCGTTGCGCTGATCACCGGCGCCTCGCGCGGCCTGGGTGCCGCGGCCGCCCTCGCCTACGCCGCCGAGGGCGCCCATTGCGTACTCGTGGCGCGAACCGTCGGCGGCCTCGAGGAGGTCGACGACCGCATCAAGGCGATCGGCGGATCCGCCACTCTCGTGCCGCTCGACATCACCGACGGTCCCGGGATCGACCGGCTGGGCCAGGCGCTGTTCGACCGCTTCGGCCGTCTCGACGTGCTGCTGGGCAACGCCGCCATCCTGGGCACGCTCTCGCCGATGGGCCATTTCGAGCCCAAGGTGTTCGAGCAGGTGATGGCGGTGAACGTGACGGCCAACTGGCGCCTGATCCGCTCGATGGACCCGCTGCTGCGCCGCTCCGACGCCGGCCGCGCCATCTTCGTGACCTCGGGCGCCTCGCGCCGCATCATCCCTTACTGGGGCGCCTATGCCACGAGCAAGGCCGCGCTCGACATGATGATCGGCATCTACGCCGCCGAGGTCGCGCACACGCAGGTGAAGGTCAATCTCTTCAACCCCGGTCCGATGCGCACCTTCATGCGCCGGGAAGCCTTCCCGGGCGAGGACGAGGCCCAGCAGATCCCGCCCGAGGCGCACGGCGAATCGCTGATCCAGCTCGCGATGCCGTCCTGCACGATGAACGGCCAGTGGGTCGCGGGAGACGCGGCCCTCGAGCAGCGCCCCAGCAGCATCAGCTGAGGGCGCCGCGGCCAGTTTCGAGAAGGTGACGGCGCGGGGCCGCCACCGGCTCCCCTATTCGGCGGCCATGTCCATAGTCGCCAGTACCTTGGGCGGCGACATCGGCAGGCTATAGAACCGCCGGCCGAGCGCGTCGTAGACCGCGTTCGATATGGCCGCCAGCGGCGGCACCAACGGGACCTCGCCGACCCCCCGGACGCCCTGCGGATGCTTCGGATTCGGAATCTCAAGGATCACCGAGTCGAGCATCGGCAGGTCGGAGCTGACCGGCATGCGGTAGTCCAGGAAGCTCGGATTATCGAGCTTGCCGTCCTTGTTGAAGATGTACTCCTCGCTCAGCGCCCAGCCGATTCCCTGGGCGGCGCCGCCCTGGATCTGGCCCTCGACATAGCTGGGATGGATGGCGCGGCCGACATCCTGCACAGCCGTGTAGCGCAGCACGCGCACGATGCCGAGATCGGGGTCGACCTCGACGTCGCAGACGTGAGTGGCGAAGCCGCCTTCGGCACCCATCGTGTTGAGCTGCTGGCCGGCCCCGATGGGTCCACCGGTGGCGCTGGCCTGTGCCGCGATCTGACCGAGGCTCAGCGGCTCGAACTTGCCGGCATTGTCGCCGGCCGGCCGGGCCTCGCCGTTCTCCCAGACGACCGCGTCGGGATCGATCTTCCAGATCTTGGCGGCGCGCTCGCGCAGCTGGGTGATCACCCGCTCCGTCGACTGCGTCACGACCATGGCCGAGGCGTAGGTGACGCGGCTGCCGCCGGTCAGATTGCTGAAGCCGATGACGCTGGTGTCGCCGATCAGCACCGAGACCTTCTTGTAGTCGATGCCCAGCAGTTCGGCGGTGATGTTGGCCGTCGCGGCGCGCGAGCCGCCGATATCGGGATGGCCGGTGATCACCACCACCGTGCCATCCTCGTTGATGTTGACCTGGGCGCTCGACTCGCCGCCCGCGTTGAACCAGAAGCCCGAGGCCACGCCGCGGCCGTACAGCATGCCCTTCCCGGCCTTGGGCAGCGGCGTCGTGTAGTGCGCGTGCTTCCTCGCTTCCTCGATCGTCTCGACGAAGCCGATGCGCGGATAGACCGGACCGTGGGCGGCCTTGGTCCCCTGCTTGGCGGCATTCTTCAGACGGAAATCCAGCGGATCCATCTTCAGCGCCTCGGCCACCTCGTCCATGACGCACTCCACGGCGTAGGCGCCGATCGGTGCGCCGGGCGCGCGGTAGGCCGCGACCTTCGAGCGGTTGGACACCACGTCGTAGCCGAACGAGTGCACGTTCGGGATGTCGTAGGGCGCGAAGGCGCAGCCCGCCGCGCCGCGGATGGGCGAGCCCGGCAACGCGCCGGCCTGCAGGCAGAAGGTGCCCTGCGCGGCCACCAGCTTGCCGTCCCTGGTCGCGCCGAGCTTGACTGTGCTGTACGAGCCCGAGGTCGGTCCCGAGGCATGGAACACCTCGGCCCGGCTCATGGTCATCTTCACCGGACGGCCGGACTTCTTCGCGAGAATCAACGCCAGCGGCTCGAGATAGATGATCGTCTTGCCGCCGAAGCCGCCGCCGATCTCCGCGGGAATGGCGCGGATGTCGTTCTGCGGCAGCCCGGTCAGGTAGGCGCACATGGCGCGGACCATGAACTGGCCTTGGCTCGAGCTCCAGACCGTGGCCTTGCCGTCGGAGACGCTGACCAGGCAGGCATGCGGCTCGATATAGCCTTGGTGCACCGGCTGGGTGCGGAAGCTGCGCTCGATGACGATGTCGGCCTTGGCGAAGCCCTCGCCGATATCGCCCAGTCTGTGCTCCAGCGTGCCGGCGATGTTGGACGGCTTGTCCTTGAACCTGATGAAGTCGTGGAGGATCGGCGCCTCGGGCTTCATCGCCTCCTCGACGTCGATCACGAAGGGCAGCACCTCGTACTCGACCACGATCAGCTTGCAGGCCTCGGCCGCGATCTTCTCGGTGGTCGCGGCGACCGCCGCGACCGGATGGCCGGCGAACAGCGCCTTCTCCCGCGCCATGACGTTGCGGCACATCCAGCGCATGTCCTGGATACCCAGCATCACCGACTTCTCGATCGGGAAGTTCACGATGTCCTTGGCCGTCATCACGGCCTTCACCCCGGGATGGACTTCCGCCTTGCTGGTGTCGATCGACTTGATGCGCGCGTGCGGATGCGGGCTGCGCAGCACCTTGCCCCAGATCATGCCCGGCATGGTCGTGTCGGCGGCATAGGCCGCGCGGCCGGTCACCTTGTCGGCGCCGTCGGGACGGATCGTGCGCTTGCCGATCCACTTGTTGTCGTTGGCAGTGTCGGGAGTGTTCGTGGTCATCGTGCGGCCCTCATGTCGGCGGCGGTGTCCATCACGGCGCGGATGATCTTGTCGTAGCCGGTGCAGCGGCACAGGTTGCCGGCCAGCCAGAAGCGGACTTCATGCTCCGTCGGGTCCGGGTTCTTCTCGAGCAGGGCCTTGGCGGCCATCAGGACGCCGGGCGTGCAGATGCCGCACTGGAGGGCGGCCGACTCGAGGAACTTCTGCTGCAGCGGGTGCAGCTCCTCGCCGGCCATGCCTTCGATGGTGCCGATCTGCTGCCCCTCGGCCTCGGCCGCCAGCATCAGGCAGGAGCAGACGATGCGCCCGTTCAGGGTGATCGTGCAGGCGCCGCAGTCGCCGGTGCCGCAGCCTTCCTTGGCGCCGGTCAGGCCGAGCGGCCCGCGCAGCACGTCGAGCATGCTCTGATCGGCATCGCAGAGGAATTCCTGCGGCTCGCCGTTGATCGTGGTCGAGACGTGAAGCTTTGCCATGGTCCTACTTTCCTCCCGCGCGTTCGGCGGCAATCAGGGTGGTGCGCTTCAGCAGGACGCCGGCCACCTTGGTGCGATAGGCGATGGTGCCGCGCTTGTCGTCGATCGGGCGGCAGGCGGCGCTGCAGGCAGCCGCGGCCTTCGCCAGCGCCGCGTCGTCCAGCTTGGATCCGATCAGAGCCTTTGCCGCTTCTTCGACCAGGAGGACCGTCGGCGCGACGGCGCCGAGGCCGACGCGCGCTGCGGTGCAGGTTCCGCCGTCCATCGTCAGGCTGACGCCGCAGCCCACGACGGCGATGTCCATCTCCGTGCGCGGGATCATCCGCAGGTAGGCATCGCTCGAGCCCTTGCCACGCGGCGGCAGGGTGAAGGAAACGACGATCTCGCCGGGTTCGAGGTTGAGCCGGCCCGGTCCCTTGGGCACCTTCTCGACCGGCATCTCACGACGCCCGTTCGGCCCCTGGATGGTGACGATCGCGCCGGCTGCGACCATGGCGGGCACGCTGTCGCCCGCCGGCGAGCCGTTGCACAGGTTGCCGCCCGGCGTGGCACGCCCCTGGACCTGGGTGGAGCCGATCAGGTTGGTGGCCTCGACGACGCCCGGCCAGACCTTGCTCAGCTTCGCATGCTCGCGCAGCACGGCGCCGGACACAGCCGCGCCGACGCGGAAGCCGCCGTCCTTCGTCTCCTCGATCGAGGTCAGTTCGCCGATCTTCTTGATGTCGACGATCGTGCCCGGCGCGACGACGCCGTTGCGCATCTGGACCAGCAGGTCGGTGCCGCCGGCCAGGATGCGGCCGGCGCCCGCGGCCGCGGCAAACGCCCGAACCGCTTCATCGAGCGTTCTAGGCGCTACGTACTGGATATCCATGCTTCTGCCCTTTCATCCCGTCGGCGGCTGCGGTGCAGCTCGTTATTTCGACTTTGTTGGAATGAAGCCTAGGGCAGCAGGTCGGTGCGGGGCAAGGCGCCTCTCCGCCGACGGCCGCAATGCGGCCGGTGACACGGGCAGTTTCCTGTGATCTTCAACGCTCCCGGACATTGCCTGAGGCAATGTTCCGACGCTCCCGGGGCTGAGCTCCGCTCAGCCCTAGCGCTGTGGCTTGCGGCGGCCTTCGTAGGGGTTCTTGGGCTTGCGCATGCTGAGCCGGATCGGCACGCCCGGCAGGTCGAAATCTTCGCGCAGGCGATTCGTCAGGAAGCGCAGATAGTCGTTGCCCAGCTCCTGCGGCTGGCTGACCGACAGGATGAAGGTCGGCGGGCGACGCTTGATCTGGGTCATGAAGCGCAGGCGGATGCGGCGGCCGTTGGGCGCGAGCGGCGGCGGATGCAGCGTCTCCATCTCGCGCAGCCAGCGATTGAGCTTGGGCGTCGTGACCCGCTTGTTCCACAGTTCGTAGGTCTCGAAGACCTTGGGCAGAAGGCGCTCGACGCCCCGTCCCGTGAGCGCCGAGAAGCCGACGATGGGAACGTCCTTCACCTGCGCGAACGACGACTCAAGCCGGTCTCGCAGCTTGCGCCACTGTTTGGACGATGCCGACTGGTCGTCGGCCAGCAGGTCGGTCTTGTTGACCGCGATCACCAGCGCGCGGCCCTCCTCGATCACCCAGCCGGCGATGTTGAGGTCCTGCTTCTCGGCCATGTCGGCCGCGTCGAGCACGACCACGACCACGTCGGCGAGCCGGATCGTGTCCAGCGAATCGGCCACCGAGGCGGCCTCCAGCTTGGCGTCGATGCGGCTACGGCGGCGCATGCCGGCCGTGTCGACCAGGCGCACGGGACGGCCCCGCCATTCCCATTCCACCCGGATGGAATCACGCGTGATTCCAGCCTCCGGCCCGGTGAGGACGCGCTCCTCGCCGACCAGGCGGTTGAGCAGCGTCGACTTGCCGACGTTCGGACGGCCGACGATGGCCAGCAGCAGCGGCCGCCCCTCCGGCACGTCGTCGAGATCGGGGTCGCCCGCGGCGGCCTCGGCCGCCTCGTCTTCATCCGGCATCGGCTCGATGTAGCGGCTCATCGCCTCGTGCAGGTCGCTCAGCCCCTCGCCGTGTTCGGCCGACACCGGGATCGGTTCGCCGAGGCCCAACCCGTGCGCCTCGGCGAGGCCCTGCGCACCGGCGCGGCCTTCGCACTTGTTGGCGACCAGGATCACCTTGGCCGAGCGCTTGCGCAGCCAGCTCGCGAAACTCTGGTCGAGTGGCAGGATTCCGGAGCGGGCATCGATCAGGAACAGGACGACGTCAGAGCCGTCGATCGCCCGCTCGGTGAAGCGACGCATGCGTGCTTCGAGGGCCTCGCCCCCGGCGGTTTCCCACCCTGCCGTGTCGAGCAGCATGAAGGCGAGATCGCCGAGCTGTGCCGGCTGCTCGCGCACGTCACGAGTGACGCCTGGGGTATCGTCGACGATGGCACGCCGCCGGCCAGCCAGACGATTGAAGAGCGTCGACTTGCCGACGTTGGGACGACCGACGATGGCGACCCGGCGCAGCGTCTGCGGGGGAGAGAGTTGATCAGCGGAGGGCAATGAGTCGCCCGGAATCTGTAAGGACATAGATGGTCTGGTTGGCAATGACGGGACCGAGGCGCACGCGGTCGCGCACGTCGATCTTGCCCATGATCTCGCCCGTATAGGGCGAAACGACGAGCAGGTCGCCCAGCGAACTCGTCAACAGGAGGCGGTCGCCCGCCAGCACCGGACCGCCCCAGAGAACCGGGACGTGCCTCTTGGAATCCTCGTACTGGGTGAGCGGCGTGACCCAACGGATCTTGCCCGTGTCGCGGACCATGGCCACGACGTCGGCATTGCCCGTGACGATGAAGAGGAAGCGGCCCGCCGGCCACGGTGTCTGGCTGCCGCCGATGTTGCGGTCCCACTGGCGCTGGCCCGAATGCAGGTCGATGCCGGCCATCTGACCGGCCGAACCCATCGCGATCACGAGGCCGCGATCGATCACGGGACGGCCGCGAATGTCGGCGAGATTGCCGAAGGCACGAACGTCGGCTCGCGCACCGATCAAGGTCTCGTTCCAGACCGGTCGGCCGTTGTCGATGCGCAGCGCAGCAAGCTCACCCGACGTGAAGGGTGCCACGACGAGATCGCCCGAGCCCGCCGGGCTGTTGCCGCCGACATAGCCAGACGATTCCTGCAGGCCGGAGAATTGCCAGAGGTCGGAACCGTCGGACGCAGCCAGGGCATGCAGCTTGTTGTCGATCGCGATGACGAAGACCCGGTCACCGAACACCAGCGGCGCCCCGCGCACCGGCGCGCTGACGGTCGAGTGCCAGTCCTCCTTGCCGGTCGCCGGATCGAGCGAAAAGACCGTCGCGAAGCCGGTCGTCACAAACAGTCGCCCGCCGTAATAGGCAAGGCCGCCGCCGAATTCGTCGGAGTCGCGCGCCTTCTCCGGCGCCAGCGTGACTCGCCAGTGCAGCGCGCCCGTGTCGGCGTTGAAGGCCGACACCGTGCCTTGCGCGTCCTTGGCAAACACCTTGCCTTCGGCGACGACCGGGGGCGCGGTCAGGATTCGGCTTGTGCTGCTCCCTGCCCCGACATCGGCCGTCCAGATGATCTGCGGAGAGGCGCCGATGGCCAGATTGTGCATCGCATTGTGGGCAAAGCCGCCGGACTGCGGCCAGGATTCGTTGACCGTCGGAGGCGGCAGCACGATCTGGATATTCGCGGCATCGCTGTCGGGTTCGAGATCCTTGCGGTCTCCCAGCACCGAAATGCGCTCGCCCGGCAGCGCCGTCTTCTTCTTGTCGAAGATATCGCAACCGGAAACGGAGACCACCAGCAGGACGGCGGCGAGAAGGAAACGGGGGTTGACCACGCGCACTACGCTCAACATCGGACTATTTCGCCTCCGCGCCGCCGTAGAGATTGAGCATCGCCGAAACGCGCTGGGAGGCGCCCTGCGGTACAGCCGGATCCTTGGCGATCTCGTTCCAAAGTTCCTTCGCACGCTTGGTGTCGCCCTTGCGCACCGCCAGCATGGCCTGCAGCTCGCGGACGCTCAGGCGGAACGGACGATCGGGGCCCGCGAGCGGCTCGAGACGCGCCACCATCTCTTCCGCCTTCGGAGTGTCGATGCTCTTGAAGGCGGCGATCACGAGAGCGAGGTCGCTGAGCTCGCTGGCCGACAGGCCGGGCGCCACGGCGGCCAGCGCCGTCACCTGCTCTTCCAGCGTGGCGCGCAGCTGCGCGGCGGTGAGGGCCGCCAGGGAACGGTAGGGTTGAACGGCGTTGGAGGCCTGCTTTTCCAGCTCGACCCGGGCCGCTGCGGGATCCGTCGCGATCTGGGCCAGGGCTGCCGAATAGGTGGCACTGGCCGCGGCGCGCTGCGCCTGATCGTACTGTCGCCAGCCCACGAATCCCGTCACGGCCACCACCAGGATCACGGCGCCCGCGACCACCCAGGTGCCATAGCGGCCCCACCACTCCCTCATCTCGTCCTTGCGGACGGCCTCGTCGATTTCATGGAACGCGGCGGAGTCGGACACGTAGTGCTCCCGGAATATCGCGGAATATCAACAGCTTCAGCGGCGGTTCATAGCCCCCTGCCCCGGCTTTGGCAAACAACCGAATGGGGGTGGGGAAGCGCTTTACCCCCACCAGCGGTTCTGCAAGAATTCACGCAACTGACATGTTCGAAATTGCGACGGCATGAGCAACCTGTACCGTTTGGCCGATCAGCGGGCCCGGCGTCGAGTCGTCTCGTTCGACAAACGGGAACTGTCGCAACTCCTGGGTTTGTACAGCATGCGTGTGGCATCCGGGGAATGGCGCGACTATGCCATCGACTTCCGGCCGGGCATGGCGATCTTCTCGATCTTTCGCCACACCGCGGAGCAGCCGCTGTTCGCCATCGCCAAGGTTCCGGGCGGCGGTGGCGGCAGCTACATGGTGTACAACGGCCCGCGCAAGCTGGCGCACGGGGACACGCTCGAAGACGTTCTGCGCGTCTTCGAGCGCAAGCTGAAGCTTCTGCTCGGCTGACTCTACTTCTTCGGCGTGGTGGCCGCGCCGATGCCTGCACCGACCGCGGTGCCGACCAGCACGGGCGCAACCAGCGGCCAGCCGGCGATCGCGCCGACCGCCAGACCGGTACCCGCGCCGATTCCGCCGCCGGTCACCGCACGTTCGCCCCAGGTATCGCCGCAGGCGGCAACGGACAGAGCGAGCGGTAGCGCGAGAAGGGAAACAGCGATTTTCATTTCAGACCTCGAAAAAATGAGGGGAGCCGCAAAAGCAGCCGTAGAGAATCAATTATCATGGCCTTACAAAGCCTTATGGCCTGATCTTTCGCGATTTCTCGCGAAGTGTCAATTACCTGATATAACCATTTGGTATTAAATGGTTTTTGTCTTGATCTTGCGCCGATAGCACCGGCCGCTTTGGCCTCGAAGAGAGGACATGATGAAGACGACCGCCCAGTACCGTCACCGGCTGCCGCAGCAGAACGGCGCCCTCTTCCTGACCGACGGCGGCATAGAGACCTGCCTCATCTTCGACGACGGGCTGGAGTTGCCCCTCTTCGCCGCCTTCCCCCTGATGCGCGACGCCGAGGGGCGCCAAGCGCTGACGCAATATTACGAACGCTTCATCGAGATCGCGCGTCGGAACGCCCTTGGATTCGTACTCGAGAGCCCGACCTGGCGGGCAAGCGCCGACTGGGGCGCGAGGCTCGGCTACTCGCTCGCCGAAATTTCCGCGGCCAACACCGACGCGATCGCTCTGATGCAGGAACTGCGGGAGGCCCACGAAACCCCGGCGTCGCCCATGGTCGTCAGCGGCTGTATCGGGCCGCGCGGCGACGGCTACGTGCCGGGCGAGATCATGTCGGAGGAGACGGCGGAGGCCTACCACGCGCTCCAGGTGGACGCCTTTGCAGATGCCGGGGCCGACATGGTCAGCGCCATCACCATGACCAGTACGAGCGAGGCGATCGGCATCACCCGCGCCGCGCGCCGGGCCGGGATGCCGGTGGCAATTTCCTTCACGGTGGAGACCGACGGCCGCCTTCCGACCGGGCAAACCTTGAAAGCGGCCATCACCCGCGTCGACGCGGCGACCGCGAACGCGCCCGCCTATTACATGCTGAATTGCGCCCATCCCTCCCATTTCGAAGGCGCAATCGACCCGGAGCAACCCTGGACGCAGCGCCTAGGTGGTCTGCGTGCGAACGCGTCGCGTCGCAGTCACCAGGAGTTGAACGACTCCCCGGATCTCGACGCCGGCGATCCGCTGGAGCTCGGGCACCAGTATCGCGACATCGTTCGGGCCAACCCGCAGATCAATGTTCTCGGCGGCGGCTGCGGCACCGACCATCGCCATGTCGAATGCATCGCTCTCGCGTGCAAGCCGGCGCGCCAGTCGCGGATCGCCTAGGCGAGCGTTTCGTACTGCTCGGGCTTGAAGCCGACGAGCAGCTTTCCGCCGGCCTCGAGCACCGGCCGCTTGATCATGGAGGGCTGGGCAATCATCAGCTCGATCGCCTTGGTCTCCGTCAGCCCCTCCTTTTCCTCGTCGGGAAGCTTGCGGAAAGTCGTGCCGGCCCGGTTCAGCAGCGCCTCCCAGCCGACCTTGCGCGCCCAGCCTTCCAGGCGGTCGCGCTCGATCCCCGTTTTCTTGTAATCGTGAAACTCGTAAGCGACGCCCTTCCCATCCAGCCAGGCGCGCGCCTTCTTCATCGTGTCGCAGTTCTTGATGCCGTAGATCGTGGTCATGCCCCACGATCCCGAAGTCAGGGCTGGACGTCCAGCCCCTTGTAGAGCGCGGCACTGTAGATGCCGTGCGAGCGCACGTTTTTGATGCTCTTCTTGGCCACCAGGAAGAGCCGCGAATGCGCCGACGGGATCATCAGCGCTTCGTCATGCATCCGGCGCTGGATCTCCTTGAAAGCCTTCTCGCGGTCGGCGTCGTTGGTCGCCGTGCGCCCGGCATCGAGGATGCGGTCGGTCTCGGCATCGTTCCACATCGTCCGGTTGGGCACCGGCCGGTTCTTGGAATGATAATAGAGATACATCTGGTCGCCGGCCGACGTGTAGGGCACCGACAACGTCCAGATGTCGTAATCCTGCTGCGCGATCTTCTGGAAGAAGACCGTGGGATCCCAGGTCTGGATCTTGATGTCGATCCCGACCGTGCGGGCGGCGCCCTGCAGCACCTCGGACAGCTTCGGGTTCTGCCCCACCGTGTAGGAGTACATCAGCAGTTCGAGCTTCTTGCCGTCCTTTTGACGGAAGCCGTCGGGTCCCATCTTCCAGCCGGCCTCGTCGAGCAGCCTCTTCGACTTCTCCGGATCGCGCGTCGTGAGCACGTCGAGCGTCGCCGGCTCGAAGTCGAGCGCCTTGGGATGAACCAGCGACCGCGCCGTCTCGGCCTGGCCGAAGAAGATGGCCTTGTTGATCTCCTCGCGGTCGACGAGATGGGCAAGCGCCTGGCGCACCCGCTTGTCCTGCAGGTTCTCGCGCGTGCTCTTCAGGCCCCAGTAATACATCGCGAAATCGGCTGTCGGCTCATAGACGGTCAGATTGGGCGCCTTCTTGAAGCTCTCGATCGCCTGCAGCGGATTCCAGTGGCAGAAGTCGGCCTGCCCCGACAGCATCGTGGCGATGCGCGTCGTCTCCTCCGGCACGATGCGCCAGACCATCTTCTCGTATTTGACCGGCCCCTTGTTCGCATAGACGCCGGTCGGACCCCATTTGTAGGCATCGTGCCGCTTCAGCACGAGTTCCTTGCGCGGCTGCCAGCTCTCCCAGCAGAGAGGCCCGGTGCCGTCGAACCCTTTGACGCCGAAGTCGGCGCCGAGCGCTTCGACGTTGTCCTTGTTGATGATGGTCGCGGCGAAGTTGGCCAGATCGACCAGTAGTTCGGAATGCGGCCGCTTGAGCTTGTAGACGAGCGTGTGGGGATCGGGCGCCGTCAGACTGTCGATCTCGCCCAGGCGCCAATAGAAGGGCCAGCGGGCCGAGGGATCGGACAGCCGCGTGAAGGAATAGATCGCGTCGGCCGCGGTAAACTTCTTGCCGCTGCAGAAGGTCACGTCGTCCCGCAGCGAAAAGGTGTAGGTCAGCCGGTCGTCCGAGATCGTCCATGACTTGGCCAGCAAGGGATGGACGTTCTTCAGGTCCCAGTCGAGGGCGACCAGCGTATCGCCCATCATGAACATGGGATGCCCCATCCCGCTCGACGTGTTGCTGTGGGGATCGTACTTCGGGGCGTCCTGCGAGCGGATGTTCACGAAGGTCTGCGCGGAGGCCGGCATCGCGAGCGTACACCAGCCCAGCGCGAGCGCCAGCACGGCGCCCGTTGCTCCCTTGATCATGTCGCTTCCTCCCGCCGGTGTGTTCCCGGCTATTGGAAGAAAGCTTATCCGAGGTTGCAGGAACCGCCAAGCGGCTCGACGGGCGTCGCGGAGTTTGCTTAAAGTCCGCCCATGCCCATCGAGTATACGATCGACCACGAAAAGCGCCTCGTCCATGCCCGCGTACTGGGGGTCATAACCCTCAAGGACATCGAGCATTTCACCGACGCCGTCGTGGCGCAGGAAGCCCTCACCTACCGCAAGCTGTTCGATGGCAGCCAGGGTGACGGGACCTATGACGATAAAGACGTCATGATGCTGGGAGCGCGGGCCGCCGCGTACGCCACCTTGGCGAGGCGCGGGCCTCTGGCTCTCGTCCCAAGGCCCGGGGTGGGCGCGGAACTCGCCAAGCGTTACATCAATCTCGGCAAGTTCGAAGGCCAGGCCCGCATTTTCGACACGTCCGACGAAGCGCTGACCTGGCTCGACACGGAGTCCAAGGGCGAGCCTTGATCAGGAGGCCGCGGCGTTCGCCTGCCCGAGCCGGCGCAGCGAAGCCGGGACCTGATCGTCCTCGGCCGGCTGGTACACGACGCTGAACAGGGTGCGCGCCCTCGCGAGCGCTTCCCCGAACCCCTGCTGCTCGCTTTCGAAGGAATCGAAGCCGCAGCGCAGCATGAAGGCAATCTGGTCCTGCAGGACGCCCCCGGTGGCCCGCAATTCGCCGCGATATCCCAGGCGGCCGCGCAGCAGGCGGGCCTGGCTGTAGGCGCGGCCGTCGCTGAACTTGGGAAAGTCGAGAACGACCAGGCGCAGACGTCCGACATGCGGCGCGAGATCCTCGATCGGATCCGTGTTCGCCAGCGACACCGCAGGCCACTCGGACCGCGCCTTCCACTGGGCGAAGGGCAGAGCAACGTAGGATGCGGGCAGGCCCGCTTCGCTATAGAGAGCCATAGACTTTCTCCTTGAAGGGCTGGGCGCCGATGCGCCGGTAGGTGTCGACGAAGCGTTCGCCTTCCCGACGCGCCTCGAGATAGGTCGCGACGATCGCGTCGACGGTCTCGACCACCTTGTCGGCCGTCACGGCGGGGCCGAGGATCGAGCCGATCGCTGTCCGGCCGAAATCGACGTCGCCGCCGAGGCTGATCTGGTAGAGTTCGACGCCGTTCTTATCGACGCCCAGGATGCCGATATGGCCGACATGGTGATGGCCACAGGCGTTGATGCACCCCGAAATCTTGATCTTCAGATCGCCGATATCGTGTTGCCGCGCGAGGCTCGCGAAGTGGTTGGAGATGCGCTGCGCCACCGGAATGGAACGCGCATTGGCCAGCGCACAATAGTCGAGCCCCGGGCAGGCGATGATGTCGGTGATCTTGCCGACATTGGCCTCGGCGAAGCCCAGCACCGCCAGCTCGCGGTAGACCCGGGGAAGGTCCTCGACCGCGACATGGGGGAAGATCAGGTTCTGCTCGTGGCTGACCCGCAGCTCGGCCTGGCTGTAAGCCTCGGCAATGTCTGCGACCCCCTCCATCTGAGCCGCGCTGGCGTCGCCCGGCGGCGAGCCGGCAGGCTTCAGCGAAGCCGTCACGATGGCGTAGCCCGGCACGCGATGCGGCGCGACGTTGGACTTGAGCCACAGCGCGAAGTCGCGATCGTCGAGCCGCTGCGCCTCGACGTCGCCTGATATAACGAGACGCGGCGGCAGCGTCGGCGGTGCGAACTGGCGGGCGATCGCCTCGATCGTCGCCGGCGGCAGCCTGAGGGCGCCGTCGCGGTTCGCGGCATACTCGGCCTCGACCTCGTCCCGCATCTTTTCGACACCGACCTCGTGAACGAGAATCTTGATGCGGGCCTTGTAGAGGTTGTCGCGCCGGCCGTAGCGATTGTAGACGCGCAACGTCGATTCGAGATAGGCGAGCAGCTCGTCCTTGGGCAGGAACGCCCGCAGCGTCTTGCCGATCATCGGTGTGCGCCCGAGGCCGCCGCCCACGATCACCTCGAAGCCGACCTCGCCCTGCTCGTTGCGCCACAGGCGCAAGCCGATGTCGTGCACACGCACCGCCGCGCGGTCGTTCGGCGAGCCGGTGATGGCGATCTTGAACTTGCGCGGCAGGAAGGTGAATTCGGGATGGAGCGTCGACCACTGGCGCACGATCTCGGCCCAGATGCGCGGATCCTCGATCTCGTCGATCGCCGCGCCCGCATAGTGGTCGGCCGTCACGTTGCGGATGCAGTTGCCCGACGTCTGCATCGCATGCATGTCGACTTCGGCCAGCGCCGCCAGCGCGTCGGGCGCCTCCTCCAGCTTGATCCAGTTGAGCTGCAGGTTCTGGCGCGTCGTGAAATGGCCGTAGCCGCGATCGTACTGGCGCGAAATGTCGGCCAGCTTGCGCAGCTGACGCGACGACAGTGTGCCGTAGGGAATCGCGATCCGCAGCATGTAGGCGTGAAGCTGCAGGTAAAGGCCGTTGTGCAGGCGCAGCGGCTTGAACTGCTCCTCCGTCAACTCACCTGCCAGCCGGCACCGCACCTGGTCCCGGAACTGATCGACCCGCTCGGAGACGAGAGTCCGGTCGTAGTCGTCATACTTGTAGAAATGGGTATCAGGCATTGCGCACCGCATCGGCCGCAATGGCCTCGAAGGTCAGGCCCGAGGCGCGGATTTTTTCACGCAAGGACAGCGGTTCGACCGTACCGTCGTCGTCCTCGGTCACCGCGACGAGGAACGGATCCACCACGGTGAAGGCTTCGGCGCGGGCGCGTTCCAACAGAATCTCGGCCCCACGCTTGTCGCGCGCCACGGCCGCGTGCTCAAGCCGGTCGGTCCACTGCCCCGCCTCGTCGAGCCAGACCACCATGCCGTCGACCAGGCGATTGGCGGAAGCGACCTGCAGGTCGCCGCTGAGATTCTTGGCCATCAGGACACCTTTGCGAGCGCTGGAATTGTGGATGCGGCGGCATAGGCCGCGACATCCCCCACGATGATCAGGCTGGGACCGGCCGTGCCGGCTCCGGAATGGGCGGCGGCGAGCCGCGGCAGGTCGCCCAGCCGGCCGGTCGAGACACGCTGCTCCGGCCGCGTTCCGCTCTCGACGATGGCGACAGGCGTGGACGGCGCGGTGCCGGCGGCCAGCAGACGGTCGCGCACCGCCGATGCTTCGGAGGCGCCCATGTAGATCGCCAGCGTATGGCCTTCGGCCGCGAGTGCCGCCCACGCCGGTGGCTTGCCCTCCTGGGCACCGTGTCCGGTAACGAAGGTCACGGCCGAGGCGTGCCGGCGATGCGTGAGGGGGATCCCGGCCGAGGCCGCGCAGCCCAGCGCGGCGGTGATGCCGGGCACAACGGTCCAAGGGAGCCCCGCGGCCCGCAGCGCGTCGACCTCCTCGCCGCCACGGCCGAAGATGAACGGGTCCCCCGCCTTCAGCCGCACGACCGTCTGGCCGGATCGCACACGGCGCACCAGCTCGGCATCGATGTCGGCCTGCGCCCAGCTCGGGCGGCCCTTGCGCTTGCCCACGGAAACGATCTCGGCGTCGCGCCTCGCCCGCGCCAGAACGGCCGGCGGGACGAGATCGTCGTGCAGGATCGCATCGGCCTCCTGCAGGAGTTGCGCGGCCTTCAGGGTCAGGAGATCGGGGTCGCCCGGCCCCGCCCCCACGATGTGCGCGATCCCGGTCGGCGTCATCTTTCGGCGCACCGCATCGAGTTCGCCGAGCGCGAGCCGGCGCGCCCCGGCCTCGTCGCCGGCGAGCGCCAGGCGCGCCACCGGGCCCTCGATGAGCCGACGCAAGAAGGCGCGACGCCCGGCGGGATCGGCGATCAGTGCATTGACCTGTGCGCGGAATGTCGTGGCGAGCCGCACCAGAGAGCCCAGCCGTTCGGGCAGCATGGCCTCGATCCGGCCGCGCAATACCGTCGCCAAGGTGGGCGAAGCGCCGCCCGTCGAGATCGCCACGACCACCCCGTCCCGATCGACGATGGCCGGCATGATGAAGTCGCAGAGGGCGGGCCGGTCGGCGACGTTCACCGGCACGCCCGCCGCCTTAGCCTGGTGGTGGGCCGCGGCATCGGTGGCTTCGTCCTCGGTGGCCACGAAGACCGCCACGGCGCCGCGCAGCTCCTGGGCCGTGACCGGGCCGTGGAGCCTGAGGACTGCAGCCCCGGCGGACCGCGCAAGGTTGGCCCGCAGGTCCGCCTTGGGGCCATCGCCCACCACCGCGACCTTACGGCGGGCGAGATCGAAGAAGAGCGGCAGGTGCTTCACGACACGGCCACGCGCAGGACGATGTTGAGGCCGAGCATGCCGGCGGCCTGCGCGATCGACAGGACCCACCAGGCAGCCTCGGAACGGGGAATGAACTTGGACATGCGGTTACCGCCTTTGATCTGGCGATATCTCGCACATAAGCCATGAGTTGAATTTCCGAAGGTTCTGCGGAAGGAAGCATTTCCTGCCGTTCAAGACCTACTAAAGGAAATTTTTACCGCCCTTGAAGCGGCTCTTCCCGAACCCAAATCAACTTCGTTCCCAGCGCCCATTCGGGGCGGGAACGTCCAACATCGCTCAAGAGAGGATGATCAAATGCGTACCGTCGACTATTCCCCGTTCTATCGCGCCACCGTCGGCTTCGACCGGGTCTTCGACCTGCTCGACTCGGTGTCCAGCCAGTCCGCCGCCAACGGCTATCCCCCGTACAATATCGAGAAGGCCGGCGATAACGCCTACCGGATCGTGATGGCGGTTGCAGGCTTCGCCGAAGCCGAGCTGAACGTGACCCAGAAGGAAAACGAGCTCCTGGTCAGCGGCCAGGCGGCACCGACCGAAGGCCAGGAAGAGAAGCAGTATCTCTATCGTGGCATTGCCGGCCGCAACTTCGAGCGCCGCTTCCAGCTCGCCGACCATGTGAAGGTCACGGGTGCGAAGCTCGCCAACGGCCTGCTCACGATCGAGCTGCAGCGTGAGATCCCGGAGGAGAAGAAGCCCCGCGCGATCCCCGTCCAGGCCGGCAGCGGCCCGGCGGCTCTCACCCACTAAGCGGACTTCCGCCTGCTGTCTCCGAAGGGCGTCGCGGGAAACCGCGGCGCCCTTTTTCGTAGCTTAGCTCCCCCTCCCGGCCTCCCCCGTCAGACGGGCGAGGTGGAGGAATTGGGATCGAGCTTTCAAGCTACTTCGCGTACTTGCCCGTGAGCTGCGGTGTGTGCGGTCCCTCGCCGCCCTTCTCCTTGTGCTGGAGACGGGTGGTGCGGGCCCAGGTGCGCTTCAGCTCGTCCTTTACGCTGAACTTCAGCGTGCCGATCTTCTCGACCGTCAGCTCGATCTTGTCCCCGTCCATGAACGAGTGGAGACCGCGATGGTTGGTGCCGGTGGCGACGATGTCGCCTGGCTCCAGCGTGTGGATCGAGCTCACCCACTCGATGATGCGCGGGATATGGTGCGCCATGTCGGACGTGTTGAACTTCTGCATCACCGTGCCGTTGTTGATCAGCGTGATGTCGAGATTCTGCGGATCGGCGATCTCGTCGGCGGTGACGATGCACGGGCCGATCGGTGCGAAGGTGTCGCGCGACTTCATCTGGAAGAACACGTTGCCCGGCGGCGGCAGGCCGCGGGCCGACCCGTCGATGAAGCAGGTGTAGCCGAAGATGTGCTTGAAGGCGTCGGCCTGCGCGACGCGCGTCGCACGCGTGCCGATGACCAGCGCCATCTCCGCCTCGCCCTCGAAGATCGTGGCTGGCGCATCCGGCAGCACCATCGTGTCGCCGTCGCCGATCACCGCCGTCGCGGCCTTGTGGAAGGCATTGATCGCGGGCTTCTCCGGCAAGGTGCCGTCTTCCATGTAGTTGACGGCCATGCAGACGATGTTGCCGGGCTTCGGCACCGGCGGACGCAGCTTCACGCCTGACACGGGCACGCCCTTGCCCTCGGCGGCGGCCTTCTCGACCCTGGCCTTGTAGGCATCCCACCGGGCGATGAGCCCGAGGACGAGGTCGCGTGCGTCGAGGTGCGGGATGTCCTTCACCGCATCCGTCACGTCGACGACCTGGTCCCCCGTGATGACGCCCAGCCGATAGTCGTTGAAATAGCAGATCTTCACTTCTCTCTCCCTCGGTCCCTTTTCAGGATCGCCTGATGGGGCTAGCCTTCCTCCAAAAAGCGGAGGAAGCAATGGCCGTCATCAAGGCAGCGGAATTTGCCTGGCCGCGGATGGAAGCACCCGACCTCGACGAGATGGAGGAGTTCCTCACTCATTTCGGCCTCATCCGCGCCGAACGCACAGCGACTGCGCTCTACATGCGCGGCACCGACGATCACCATCATCTGCACGTGACGCAAAAAGGCGGCACGAAGTTCATCGGCTTCGCCTACCACGCCGAGGACGAGGAAGATCTGAAGCGCCTCACCAAGCTGCCCGGCGCCTCGGACATCGAAACCCTCGACGAACCCGGCGGCGGCCGGCGCGTGCGCCTGACCGAACCCAACGGCTACCAGATCGAAGTGGTGGCCGGACAGAAGCGGTGCGAGCCGGTCCGGGTCGTTCGCGATGAGCAGAACACCGCGCGCGAGCCGGGCCGCCGGGTCGGCCGGGTGTTGCGGCTCGGCAGCTCTCCCACATCGATCCAGCGCATCGGCCATGGCGTGCTCGGGTCGCCGAAGGTGACGGAGACGGTGGCCTGGTTCCGCGAGACGCTGGGCATGATCCGCTCCGATGACGTCTATGCCGGCGCGAAGGACAACATCATCGGGTCGTTCAACCGCCTCGACCGCGGTGACGCCTACGTCGATCATCACGTGTTCTTCTGCAACCACAACACAAAAGCGGGCCTGCACCACGTCTCCTACGAGGTGCAGGACATCGACTGCGTCTTCCAGGACCACGAGTATCTCGAGCGGCTGGGCAAGTACGATCATGTGTGGGGCATCGGACGCCACCTGCTGGGCAGCCAGGTCTACGACTACTGGAGCGATCCCTGGGGGCGCGTGCATGAACGCTGGGCCGACACCGACCGCCTGAATGCGGGCGATGGCGGCAATCTCGTCAGTGCCGAGGAAGGCCTCCGGTCGCAATGGGGCGACGGACCGCCGGAGCGATTCATCGGTCATACCAGCCCCTAAGGATCGGTTGGCCCGACCCGTTCTTTCGTCTTAATGTCCGCCCCGGTCCGCAACGGAGAGAGTCCCAATGAAGAGCTACAAGGTCGTCGAGTTCGGCCAGCCCCTGCAGAAGGTCGAGGAAAGCAATCCCGCGCCGCAGGGCGCCGAGGTGCTGGTCAAGGTCACGGCCGCCGGCGTCTGCCACAGCGACGTGCACCTGTGGGAAGGCTTCTTCGACATGGGCGGCGGCAACAAGGTGTCGACGCAGAAGACCATGAACCCGCCGCGCACCATGGGCCACGAGATCGTGGGCGAAGTCGTGGCGCTGGGTCCCGACGCCAAGGGCGCCAAGGTCGGCGACAAGGCGGTGGTCTATCCGTGGATCGGCTGCGGCACCTGCTGGTACTGCGCCAACGGTCGTGAGCATCTCTGCCCCGCGCCCCGTGCGCTCGGCGTCAACAAGGACGGCGGCTACGCCGATCATGTCCTCGTCCCCGACGCCAAGTATCTCTATCCCTATGGCGATATCCCGACCGAACTGGCCTGCCTCTACGCCTGCTCCGGCATCACGGCCTTCAGCGCCGTCAAGAAGGCGGTTGGCGAGGATGCCGGCAAGCCCATCCTGGTGATCGGCGCCGGCGGCGTCGGCCTGATGGGCGTGAAGTTCGCGCAGTCGGTACTGGGCCATGCGCCGATCGTGGCCGACATCGACGAGAACAAGCGCAAGCTCGCACTCGACAACGGCGCGGTCGCCGCCATCGATCCGCGCGACAAGGATGCCCGCAAGAAGATCTTCGAACTGACCGGCGGGACCGGCGTCGGCGCCGCGATCGACTTCGTGGGCGCCGAGAGTACCGCGCAGTTCGGCGTCAAGGCGCTGGCCCGCGGCGGCCGGCTGATCGTCGTCGGCCTGTTCGGCGGCACCTTCTCGCTGCCCATGCCGATGTTCGCCTTCACCGGCTGCCAGATCGTGGGCTCCGTCACGGGCAGCCCGGGCGAGATGAAGGAGATGATGGACCTCGTCACCGCGGGCAAGGTCACGCCGGTGCCGGTCGTCAAGCGCACGCTCGACGAGGCCGACACCACGCTGCAGGAACTGCGCAAGGGCCTGATCATGGGGCGGGCCGTCCTCGTCCCGTGAGCCAGGCGACACGCGCCCTCGCCCACGCCTTCGATATCGGAGCGCTCGCCGAAAGGCGGGCGTTCTTCCTGCGTGCCGAGGATCCACCCTTCGCGGAGATCGACGCGGAACAGTCGTTCCGCCCGGCCTATCTGCGCCTCGCGAAAGCGGTGCCGCGGCTGGAGAACGGCGGCCACGAACTCGGCCTCGTGCTGCTGACCAAGCACAAGGAAGAGAATTTCGCCAATATCGCGCGCGGCTGGGCCCTGCTCGCCCCCGGCGGAACGCTCGTCTGCGCCGGCGCCAACGATGACGGGGCGGCCAGCCTCGAGAAGCAGGTCGGCAAGGCCTTCGGCGGCGTCGATTCCCTGTCGAAGTTCCATAGCCGCGTCTTCTGGTTGGTGAAGGGAAGCCACGCGCCGCCCGACTACTGGCAGAAACTCGCGACCCTGCATTCCGTCGGCGACGGTTCGTGGCAGAGCCAGCCCGGCATCTTCTCTTGGGACCATGTCGACGGCGGCTCCGAGATGCTGGCCGCGCACCTGCCCCACGACCTCTTCGGACATGTCGCCGATTTCGGCTGCGGCTGGGGCTTCCTCACGCGGCACGTGCTGAAAATTTGCCCCGCCGTGACGAAGATCGACGGCATCGACGCCGAGCATCGTGCGGTCGAAGCGAGCCGGGTGAACGTCACGGACCCGCGCGCGACGTTCCATTGGCTCGACCTGATCAACGAAGCGGCGCCCGCGACCTACGACGCGATCGTCTGCAACCCGCCCTTCCATGCCGGCCGCGCCGCCGAGCCTTCACTGGGCCAGGGCTTCATCGCCGTCGCGGCCCGGGCGCTGAAGCCCAGGGGCCGGTTCTACATGGTCGCCAATCGCGGGCTGCCCTATGAGCCCCTGCTGAAGACGCACTTCGCGTCGTTCGAGACGTTGGCCGACAACAACAAGTTCAAGGTGACACTGGCGCGCCGCTGAAGACGGCGGCGATCAGGAACTCCTTGTTGCCTTCCGCACCGGTGATCGGGCTCTCGGTGACGCCCAGCACCTGCCACCCCTCCTGTTGGGCCAGCCAGGCCGAAATCGTCTCGACGACTTCGGCGTGCAGCTCGGGCTCGCGCACGATACCGCCTTTGCCGACGCGGCCCCTGCCCACCTCGAACTGCGGCTTGATGAGGGCCGCGAGATGCGCGCCCGGAGTGGCGAGAGCGAGTGCGGCCGGCAACACGAGCCGCAGGCCGACGAACGAGGCGTCGCAGACGACGAGATCGATCGGATCGGGAATTTCCGCGCGCGTAACGTCGCGGATGTTGGTCTTCTCCATCGAGACGACGCGCGGGTCGGTGCGCAGCTTCCAGGCGAGCTGGTTGGTGCCGACATCGACGGCATAGACCTTCGCCGCGCCGCGTTGCAGGAGGCAGTCGGTGAAGCCACCGGTCGAGGAGCCGACATCGAGGGCGATGCGCCCTGTCACCGGAATCGCGAAGTGATCCAGCGCCTTCTCGAGTTTCAGCCCCCCGCGCGAGACATAGGGATGAAGCTGGCCGCGGACCTCGATCGGCATATCCTCGGCGACCGGCTGACCCGCCTTCTCCAGCCGCCGGTCGTTCGAGAAGACGAGCCCGGCCATGACCAGTCGCTGCGCGGCGGCGCGCGTTTCCACGAGCCCGCGCTCGACCAGCGCCACGTCCAATCGGGTCTTCGCCAATACTGTCTCCCTTTCGAGGACCTGCTAGCATGCCGGGCATGAGCATGAAACTTCTGGAAGGCGAGCGCGCCCTAATCACCGGGTGCGCCGGCGGAATCGGTCGCGGGATCGCGAAGGCATTGAAGGCCGAGGGCGCGCTCGTGCTCGGCAGCGACATCGCCGCCCCGCCCGTCGAAGATGGCATCGACTTCCTGCAAGCCGACCTTTCCGGGAAGGACGGATGGAAGGGACTGCTCGACGGGGCGGTCAATAAGCTCGGAACGATCTCGCTGTTCGTCCATGCCGCGAGCCCGCGCCGTCTGGAGGTCGACACCCCGCTGTCGGTCAGCGAGGAGACATGGGACCTGATGACCGACATCAACCTGCGCTCCGGCTTCTTCCTCGCCCGCGAAGCCGGTCGCCACATGCGCGACAACAAGATCAAGGGCCGCATGATCCTGGTCACCTCGCAGCACCGCGAGACGCCGCGCAACCTCGCGCACTACAGCGCCTCGAAGGCCGGCATGACGATGGTGATGAAGGAACTGGCGCGCGTCCTGGCCCCGGATGGAATCCGCGTGAACGCGATCGCGCCTGGCGCGATTCCTGGTGGCGGCTTCGTGGCGGACAATCTCGCGGAGCTGGTCTCGCAGATTCCAATCGGCCGCGCGGGCACGCCCGACGACATCGCCCAGGTCGCGGTCGCGATTCTCTCGGAAAGATTTGGCCGTTACGTGGTGGGGACGACAGTAGAAGTCGATGGTGGATTGGGCCTCGCGAGCTGGATTCCTGCCAAGGCTTGACCGCGCTCGGCGGAAGCGTTGAGGTGCGGGCCGCAAACCCGAGGAGTTCACCATGACGCTTCGCATCAATTCGACCGCGCCCGACTTCAAGGCCGAGACGACCCAGGGTCCCATCGAGTTCCACAAGTGGATCGGCGACAGCTGGGCGATCCTGTTCTCGCACCCGAAGGACTTCACGCCGGTCTGCACCACCGAGCTCGGCTACATGGCGGGCCTCAAGCCGCAGTTCGACAAGCTCAACACCAAGATCATCGGCCTCTCGGTCGATCCGGTGACCAATCACTCCAAGTGGGCCAAGGACATCGAGGAGACGCAAGGCCACGCCGTGACCTTCCCGATGATCGGCGATCCCGAGCTCAAGGTCGCGACCGCCTATGACATGCTGCCGGAAGGTGCCGGCTCGACCTCGGAAGGTCGCACCGCCGCCGACAACGCCACCGTGCGCTCGGTGTTCATCATCGGCCCCGACAAGAAGATCAAGGCGATGCTCGTCTACCCGATGAGCAGCGGCCGCAACTTCGACGAGGTGCTGCGCCTGCTCGAATCCTGCCAGCTCACCGCCCGGCACCAGGTGGCGACGCCGGTCAACTGGAAGAAGGGTGAGGACGTGATCATCGTCCCGGCCGTTTCGGACGAAGCGGCCAAGACCAAGTACCCGAACGGCTGGAAGGCACCGAAGCCTTACCTGCGCATCGTGCCGCAGCCCAAGGACTGACAAAAATTGCTTTCCTCCCCCGTAAGACGGGGGAGGTGAAAGAATTGGGCGTCGAACGCCAAACCATCTCGCTTTATCCTCGCTCTCCTACGCTTTCGGGGAGATGTGAAATGACGGACGAACTCTGGCGCTGGTCGGCGGCCGACCTGGCGCAGGCGATGGCACGGGGCGCGATTTCGAGCGAGGACGCCACCCGCTCCGTCCTGGGTCGGATCGAGGCCGTCAATCCGCAGGTCAATGCCGTGGTCGACGTCATGGCCGACGAGGCGCTGCAGGCCGCACGCGAGGCCGACACCGCGCGCCGCAGTGGCGCCGCCTGCGGGCCGCTGCACGGCGTGCCGATGACGGTGAAGGTCAACGTCGACACCAAGGGCCGCGCCACGACCAACGGTGTCGTGGCCTTTCGCGACCTGGTGGCGACCGAGGACAGTCCGGTCGTCGCCAATCTGCGCCGGGCGGGCGCGGTCATCGTCGGTCGCACCAACACGCCCGCTTTTTCGCATCGCTGGTTCACCGACAACGAGCTGCACGGCGCGACCCGCAACCCGTGGGGCAAGGGCCTGACACCGGGCGGATCGAGCGGCGGCGCGGCGGCGGCGCTGGCCGCGGGCATGGGCGCCATCGCGCATGGCAACGACTATGGCGGCTCGATCCGCTACCCCGCCTATGCCTGCGGCGTGGCAGGCCTGCGGCCGACGCCCGGCCGCGTGCCGGCCTTCAACCCCTCTGCCACCGCCGAGCGGCCGATCACGGCGCAGCTCATGTCGGTGCAGGGCCCCCTCGCCCGCACCGTCGCGGACCTGCGCCTCGCCTTCGCGGCCATGGCGATGGGCGATGCGCGCGATCCCAACTGGGTCCCGGCGCCGCTCGTCGGACCCGCCCCCACGAGGCCCCTGCGCGCCGCCCTCGCGCCCGCCCCGTTCGATGACGTCGTGCCCGAGGTGCGCGCCGCGATCGTGGCGGCCGGCAAGGCCCTCGAAGCGGCGGGCTACGAGGTCGAGGAGATCGCACCGCCGCAGCTGGGCGAAGCGGCCGAGCTGTGGCACCGGATGGTGGTCAACGACGAGCGGCGGGGCTTCGTCGCGACCGTCCAGGCGCTGGGCGACGCCGCGGCCCGGCGCAACGTCGAGGGGCATCTGCGCTACGTGCCGGAAGTCGATGCCGGCGGTCTGCTCGATGCGTTCGGTCAGCGTCTCGCCCTGATGCGCGCCTGGTCGCTGTTCTTCGCTGAATATGCAGTCGCGGTCGTGCCGGTATCGCACGTCCTGCCGTTCCCCGACGGGCTCGATCTGCAGGACCAGCCTGTGGTGGACCGCATGATGGCGGCGCAGCACTGCCTGCTCGCGACGCCCGTGCTGGGCTATCCTTCGGTATCGGTGCCGACGGGCCTTGCGGGTGGCACGCCGGTCGGCGTTCAGGTGATTGCTGCCCGCTTCCGCGAGGATCTCTGCCTCGACGCGGCGGAGGTCATCGAGGCGCACGCCCCGCGTCTCACGCCCATCGATCCGCGCGGTTAGCCCCGCGCGCGCTCCGAGGACTGTCCAAGGGCGGCCAGCGCCGTGGCCACGATCTGCGGCGCGTTGAGCCCGGCCCATTCATACTGCCGGGCCGGCGCGGCATGATCGAGGAAGCGGTCGGGCAGAACCATCGGCCGCACCTTGAGACCCCCGTCGAGAAGGCCGGCCGTCGCGAGATACTGCAGCACGAAGCTCGCGAAACCGCCGACCGATCCCTCCTCGATCGTGATCAGCACCTCATGCTCGCGGGCGAGCCGGCGGATCAAATCGGTGTCGAGCGGCTTGGCGAAGCGGGCGTCGGCCACCGTGGTGCTGAGACCCTTGGCGCCGAGATCCTCTGCCGCCACCAGACACTCCTGGAGACGCGCGCCGAAATTCAGGATGGCGATCTTCGTGCCCTCGCGCACGATCCGGCCCTTGCCGATCTCGAGCGGCGTGCCCCGGGCGGGCAACTCCACGCCGACGCCCTCGCCGCGCGGATAGCGGAAGGCCGAGGGGCGGTCGTCGATCTGCGCCGCCGTCGCCACCATGTGCATCAGCTCGAGTTCGTCGCCGGCCGCCATGATCACGAAGTCCGGCAGGCAGCCGAGATAGGCCACGTCGAAGGAGCCTGCATGGGTGGCGCCGTCGGCGCCGACCAAGCCGGCGCGATCGATGGCGAAGCGCACCGGCAGCTTCTGGATGGCGACATCGTGCACGACCTGGTCGAAGGCGCGTTGCAGGAAGGTCGAGTAGATCGCCGCGAAGGGCTTGAAGCCCTCGGTCGCCAGGCCGGCGGCGAAGGTGACGCCGTGCTGCTCGGCGATCGCCACGTCGAAGGTGCGTTCGGGAAAACGCTCGGCGAACTTTTCGAGGCCGGTGCCCGAGGGCATCGCCGCGGTGATCGCCACGATCTTCTTGTCCGCTTCCGCTTCGGCAATCAGCGCCTTGCCGAACACCGCCGTGTATTGCGGCGCGTTGGCGATCGGCTTGGACTGCTTGCCGGTGATGACGTCGAACTTCACGACACCGTGGTACTTGTCCGCGCTCGCCTCGGCCGGGGCATAGCCCTTGCCCTTCTTGGTGACGACATGGACCAGGATCGGCTTGTCGAGCTGGCTGTCGCGGGCGTTCTTCAGGACCGGCAGCAGATGGTCGAGATTGTGACCGTCGACCGGGCCCACATAGTAGAAGCCCAGCTCGTCGAACAGCGTGCCGCCGGCGACGAAGCCGCGGGCGAATTCCTCGGCGCGCTTGGCCGCAAGCTCCAGCGGCTTGGGCAGGCTCTCGGCGAAGGTGCGGCCGAGGTTGCGCAGGGTGACGTAGGGCCGGCCCGACAGGAGCCGCGAGAGATGGCCCGAGAGGGCGCCGACCGGCGGCGCAATCGACATGTCGTTGTCGTTCAGCACCACGATCAGCCGCGAGCGCAGCGCGCCCGCATTGTTCATGGCCTCGTAGGCCATGCCGGCGCTGAGCGCCCCGTCGCCGATGACGGCGATCACGTTGTTCGAGCCGCCCGACAAGTCGCGCGCCACGGCCATGCCGAGGCCGGCCGAGATCGAAGTCGAGGAATGGGCGGCGCCGAACGGGTCGTATTCGCTCTCGGAGCGGCGCGTGAAGCCGGAAAGCCCGCCCTCCTGGCGCAGGGTGCGGATCCGGCTGCGACGGCCGGTGACGATCTTGTGCGGATAGGCCTGGTGGCCGACGTCCCAGATCAGCCGGTCCCTGGGCGTGTCGAAGACGTAGTGCAGGGCCACGGTGAGCTCGACGACGCCCAGCCCCGCTCCGAGATGGCCGCCGGTGACGGAAACGGCAGAAATCGTCTCCTGCCGAAGTTCTTCGGCAAGCTGGGGAAGCTGCTCCGGACGCAGCCGTCGGAGGTCGGCGGGAACGTCGACTGTATCGAGCAGCGGCGTCGTACTCTGGCCGGTCATTGAAACATCATACTCCTGCACGGCGAGCCGCGCCCCAACTTCAGGTGCGACGCGCCACAACGAATTCTGTGGCTTGTCTTAGCAAATCCGCCGCCTCGCCAAACGGCTCGAGATGCGCGGCCGCCTGTCGCGCCAGCATCCCTGCCTGTGCCCGCGCGCGCTCCACGCCCAGAACCGACACGAAAGTGGCCTTGCCTGCGGCCTCGTCCTTGCCCGGGGTCTTTCCGAGTTCGGCGGCGCTCCCCTCGATGTCGAGCAGGTCGTCGACGATCTGGAAGGCGAGGCCGAGATCGTGGGCGTAGGCCGACAGCGACGCCCGCGCCATATCGCCGGCTTTGCCCAGGATCGCCCCGGCCGTGCATGAGAATGAAATCAACGCGCCGGTCTTCAATCGTTGCAAGTGGGTGATGGCGCCGATCGACTGGTCGGAGCCTTCCTGCTCGGCCAGCAGATCGAGCATCTGCCCGCCGACCATGCCGCGGGCCCCCGCGGCCTTCGCCAGCTCGGCGACCAGAGCCACCCGCACCGCTGGGTCGCCATGCGTGTCCTCGTGCACCAGTACCTCGAAGGCCAGCGCCTGCAGCGCGTCGCCCGCCAGAATGGCCGTCGCCTCGTCAAACTTGCGGTGGCAGGAGGGCTTGCCGCGCCGGAGGTCGTCGTCGTCCATCGCCGGCAGGTCGTCGTGGATCAGCGAATAGGCGTGCACGAACTCGAGGGCACTGGCCGTCCTCAGGGCGGACAGAGGGCCCACTTTGAACAGGGTGGCGCCGGCCAGCACGAAGAAGGCGCGCAGCCGCTTACCGCCGCCCAGGCTCGAATAGCGCATCGCCTCGAAGACGCGCGCCTCGCCCGATTCACCGCTCGGAAGCAGACGGTCCATGGTGCGCTCGACGGACTCGGCTGCGAACGAAAGCGCAGCGTCGAACCGGATGTGCGAGGACAACGGCATCGGGCTTGGATCAGCCGAGATCTGCGGGCTGGGTCGCGACCGAACCGTCGGCGGAGAACACGATCTTCTCGACCTTCATCTTGGCCTCGGCCAGCCGCTGCTCGCAGTGGCGCTTCAGCAGGGCGCCGCGTTCGTAGGCGGAAATGGCCTCGTCGAGCTTCACCTGGCCGCGTTCCAGCTGCTGGACGATGCCTTCCAGTTCCTTGAGCGCATCCTCGAAAGAGAGCGCGGTAATGTCCTTTGGCAGTGTCGGTTCTTTGGCCAATTCTTGCCTCTCGAAGGGGTTGGTCCGGATGGTACCCGGCCGCGGCGAACATGTCGAAAGATGCCGCCTACGTCACGTAAATAGGCCGAAAATTCCCGAATCAGAGAGCAGAACTGCGCGGGTGCAACTGACGATACTCAATTCACGCACCTGCGACATGGCCGCATTGCACGTTCGCAGGTCAAAACCCGCTCTCATGCATTGCGGTACGGGTGAGGCGATGGCAGGTTCCGCTCCGCAAAGAAATAAACGGCCATTTACCAAAAGGAGCAGACGCCGATGGGCAATGTAAGTCATCTCGTAACGCGGACCGCGGCCTTCCAGAGCTCGATCGAGAACGGTCTCGCCGAAGGGTCGAGCAGCAAGGATCGCCAGTTTGTCACGGCGCTGGCCCGCGGCCTCGACATCCTGCGCGCCTTCCACGCCGGCGAAGGCATGCTGGGCAACCAGGAGATCGCGCACCGCACCGGCCTGCCGAAGCCGACCGTCGCCCGCCTCACCCACACGCTGACCGAACTGGGCTACCTGAACTACATCCGCCGCTTCCGGAAGTACGAGCTGGGCGCCTCGGTTCTCGCGCTGGGCTACGCCGCGATCTCGAGCATGGACGTCCGCCGCGCCTCGCGTCAGCCGCTGGAGCAGCTCGCGCACGCGCTCAACGCCTCGACCGCCCTGGGCGGCCGCGACCGTCACTCGATGATCTACCTCGAAGCCTGCCGCGGCCCGTCGGTGGTGGCGATCACCCACGATGTCGGCACGCGCGTCCCGATGGCCAGCACGGCGATGGGCCGCGCCTACCTGTTCACGCTGCCGGACGTCGACCGCAACAAGCAGATCGATGCCATCCGCCGCCGCTGGCGCGACGACTGGACCAAGGTCAAGGCCGGTCTCGAGCGCTCGTTCAAGGAACTAACCGACCGCGGCTTCTGCGTCACCTGGGGCGAGTGGCTGCCTGAGCTCTGCGGCGTCGGCGCTCCCCTGCGCAATTCCGATGGCACGGCGGCTTATGCCGTCAACGCCTCGGCGCCGATCTACCAGATCAGCCGCGACCGTCTCGAAGCCGATTGGGGTCCTCGCCTGGTCAAGGTGGCGCGCGACATCCGCACCGGCATGGCGGCGCAGCCCTCGATCACGGCCTCGGCCGGTCCCGCCCTGCGTCCGATGATGGCCAACGGTCATCGCCCGCCGATGTCGGCGATGGCGCGCCGCTAGGCGCGCCCCCTCTTCCCGAGGCATTTGAGACATGGCTATCCAACGACCGGCCGACGCACGGCCGGTCGCTCCGTATGTGTTCCGCGGCTTCAATGGCGTGATCGGCCATCAGGTCGTGGCCTGGCGCCCCGGCTTCGTCGAGATGCGCCTCGACGTGCGCGCCGAGCTCTGCAACGCCAACGGCCTGCTGCACGGCGGCGTGCTGATGACGCTGCTCGATTCGGCGAGCGGCTTCGCCTGCACCTTCAACGAGACGGCGACGGCGCGACGGCTTTCCGTGACGCTGGCCTTCACCACCCAGTTCATCAAGGCCGGCCGCGAAGGCGACGTGCTCACGATCCTGGGCGCCTGGCGCCCTTCGACCAGCCAGAGCACCTTCGCCGCCGAGACCGAGATCTACAACCAGGCGAACGAGCTGCTCGCCACCGGCGCCGGCACCTTTCGCTATCTCAAGGGCGAGCGCAGCGACGGCGTGCTGGAATTCATCGACCAGAAGGCCGCCGACTAGCCAGCACTCTCATCGGAGCGCGCAACTCCAGTTGCGCTCAGGCCTCGTCTGCAAACACGAGAAGAGCGCAACTGGAGTTGCGCGCTCCCTTGATTGCACCTGGCCGTTCGCCTCCGCGAGGCGGCGGACGGCAACGACATCGTCACGATCAATTCACCTCGGCCGCCGTCGAACGCAACTTGTAGCGCAGCCACATCGCGCCGCCGTCGAGGACGTCGTGGCTCACGAGAGTCATGCTCTCGATCGGCGCCGGCCCGAGGTCGGTGTCGCCCGAGTTGAACACGATCGGCCCGCCGGTGCTGCCATCGATCACCGGGCAGAGGACGAGGCTCAGTTCGTCGATCAGCCCGGCGCGCAGGAAGGCGCCGTTCGCGCCGCCCCCGCCTTCCAGCATGATCCGCTCGATGCCCAGTTCGCGGTTCAGCGTCTCGATCGCTGCAGACAGATCGATCTCGGTCTTGCCGGCGAAGATGTAGGAGACGCCATCGGCCCGCAGGCCGGCGAGGTGCCGATCCGGCACAGACTCGGTCAGGATCACGAGGATCGGATCGCCGCCGATGTCGCCCCGCGCCCATACCGCCTTGCCGTGGCCGTCAAGGAAGATCCCCCACGCCCCGGCCTCGCGCTGCGCGAACCAGTTCTCGCGCGCGAACACCTGGTCGGTCGGCGGATAGGCGGGCTCCGTGCCCTTGGCGAATTCCTGCGCCGTGACGCGACCGCACAGCCACGACCCGCCGCCCATCTGATCGTGCAGCCGCTCGAACAGGTTGGGCACGACATTGACCTTGGGCCGCCAGCGGCTGCCCCAGATGCGACCGTCGACGCTGCAAACCATGTGGCAGAGGACATAGGGTTTCATGGCCACATCATAGCCGAAGGCGGACGCTCAGAAATCGAATCCCGGCAACGGCAACTGCCGTGTCCTCAACGGCAGGCGCCCGACAGGACGGTGCGTCGCCTTGCCCAGCAGGCTGTGCACGAGGACGATCTCGCGCACCGTCCAGGCGATCGCCTTGAGGCGGCGCTCCGGCAGGATCGTCTCGCTCCTCATGAGCGTCATGTGAGGCCGGAAGGCGTGCTTTCTTTCTGCGTCAGGCGAGGTCAGCGCATCGCGTAGACGGCTCGAAAGTCTTTCGAGGTCGGTGCAGCCCCTGCCGGCAGATAGCACGAGCGCCCCTCGGCTGACCGACTTCGCGCACCTGAAGGAGAGCCGGAACGGAGGCATCTCGACCGTGCCGGCCTGCCGCACGATCGCGTCGATATCCTCGGACGTCGGGGGCACCACGTAGTCGGCGACGCGCCACAGCGTGACGTGGAGATGCTCGGGCGGGACTTCCGGTCCCGAGAGGCCGGCCTTCTCGCACAGCTTACGCCGGGCGCTGCAGATCGCCTCCACCGCCTCGGCGTCGGGACGCACGGCGAAGAACAGCCGGTCGGTCGGCCTCACCGTAATCATGGCGCGTCGCGAACGTCTTTCCGGGAAGGGTCAGCCCAGCGGCAGTCGCGTCAGGCAGCGGTGCGTCGTCTGGCCGGCTCGACCGTGGACGAGCGCGACTTCGCGGACGGTCCAGGCGATGGGCTCGACCGGCTCGGCCTCGACGTGGCGACCGTCGTGCAGGAGGGTCACGTGCGGCGTGTAGCGGCGCGCCGGCCGCGGCGTATCGTCGAGCGCATCGCTCAGGCGCTGCTGCAGCACCTCGAGGCCGATGGTCGCCTCCTCTCCCGTCAGGACCAGGGCGCCGTTGGCGAAGCTCGTCAGCCGATCGAACGCGACACGGAAGGACGGCATCGGGATCTCCCGGGCGCGCGCCACCCAGTCCGCGATCTCGCCGGCATCGGGCAAGCCAATGCCCTCATGCACCGGCGCCAGATTGACGTGGAAATGCGCGGCCTTCAGCAGCCTGCCCGTCAGGCCGTGCCGGGCCCGCCAAGCGGCGGCGCGCTCGGCGATCGTCTCTGCTGTCTCTGCATCCGGCACGACCGCGAAGAACAGACGGTCGGTGACGCGCGGTTCCTTACGACGAATGCCGGCATGACGTCTCAGGAGGCGGTCGACACCGAGCCGCGAGACGCCCTGTTGCGGCCGGAACAGCAGGGACCGCCCTGCCCCCAACATCTCACTCGTCCTCGCGAAAGATCCGGCCACGGCTTCCTCCTCAACTTCATGTTCATGATATGTTCTCGCCGTCATGGAGGCAAGGGGCCGAGCCAGCACCGAAACATTTGATACGATGGGCCATGCGGATTCGCGGATTCTACGAATTGGGTCATGCCCTCGACGTGCTCGACGGCGAGAGCCACGGCTTCGGGCCGGCCGACATCGAGAGGGTCGAGCGCTATTGGGCCTATGGCGACATGCACGACAGCACGGCGGGGTTCGTGCTGCGGCTGCGCGACGGTCGCCGGGCCTATGGCGAGTTCGTGCACTGGCACGGCTTCGAGCAGGACGAGGATTTCAGGATCGACGTCGAGATCCTGGAGGGCGACGAGGTGCCGTCCACGCCCCTGCGCGAACCGGTCGACCCGTCGGCACCCTGGCCGCCGGGCGGCTGGTCAGACGAGACCGCTCATCTCGATCGCCTGCTCGCCAGCGACCGCGGCGACTGACCTCGCTCCGGTGGCGAGGCTACTTCTTCTCGCGGTCGTAATAGTCGACCGTGTTCTCCGCGCGGAACATCTTCCAGAGCTTCGTGGAGCCGCCATTTCCGGCGACGATCGACACCTTGCCGGAGTCCGGATACTCGCAGGCGTCGACAGCGACCCGGGTCGACAGCGAGAGATACTTCAGGGGCGCCGTGCCGGTGTTGAGGATCTGGTGGGCCACGTCGGCGCCGCCGGGCGGGCAGGCGATGACGTCGTGCCGGCGGATCGGGTAGCGCTCGCCGCCGAACCGGAGTTCGCCCTCCCCCTCCAGGATGAGGAACATCTCCTCCTCACCGTGATGGCTGTGGAACGGGCACTGGGCCTTGCCGGGCGGCAGGACCGTGAGGTTGTAGCCGAGGTTCCGGGCGCCGATCCCGTCGCTGACCCGGGCACGGCGGGAGGTGTAGAGGCCGTCCTCCTCGACGTCGTCGAACGTCACGTCGTCGAGGTTCACGATCGGCTTCACCATGCCCGCCTCCGGCTCGAGGGATGCTCTTACTTGACGGTGATCTCCGCGCCGCCCAGTCCGACGAACTCGGTCTTGGCAACGCCGGTACCCGGCAGGAACTGCGGCGGATGCACCGAGCCGGTCAGGATCATGTCGCCGGCCTTCAGCTGCTTGCCGTTGGCGATCAGCTTGTTGGCCAGCCAGGCGAGCGAGATCATCGCGCCGCCCATCACGTTGCTGCCGGGACCGGCGCCGATCTCCTTGCCCTCGAACTCGGAGCGGCCCTTCACGTTGGCGAAGTCGGTCTTCTGCCAGTCCTTGATCTCGGTGCCCACGATGCAGGCGGCCTGCAGCACGTCGTCGGCAATGCGGCCCGGGCCGCCCAGCTTGGAGGCGTCGCCGTAGCGGTTCTCGACCACTTCCATGCCGCAATAGAGGTTGGACACGAAGTCCTGGATCGACTGGGCAGTGTATTCCGTGCCGGCCGGCACGTCCTTGGCCATGCGCGCGACCATCTCGCACTCGACGCCGGCCTTGAGCGGCCAGCCCTTCTCGAACACCGCGCCGCTCTGGCGGATGCCGCTGGTGTAGAGGCCGGCGAAGGCCGGGCCCGAGAGCTTCAGCGGCTCGTACTGGGCCGGAACGGCGAAGGCGACCTTCCAGCCCGCGAGCTTCCAGCCGGCGGCCTCGAGCTTGTCGTGGACCGCGAACTGCACCTTGTAGGCATCGGCCTCGGAGAGGCTCGCCGTGGCATCCGCAAGCCAGTCCATCGTCGTCTTCGAGCAGCGGCCTTCGACGATACGGTCGGCGAGTGCGGCGATTTCCTTGGCGTCCACGGCAGATCTCCCTGAGGCGAGCGTTGTGTTGTTGCCTCTCCTATTACTTCGCCGGGCGCCCGAGCTCAAAGCCCATGTTGCTGTACCCGCGCGAGCGAGAGCCTTGCCCCACGACGGCTGCAGCGCGACAATGGAATTCGATGATCGACACCGCGATTTTCTTTTGCCTGGTCTTCGTGCTGCTGGGCATGGTGCCGACCCTCGCGACGTTCGCGCAGTTCCTGCTCGTCGGACTTCATGGCCGCTGGAACCACTACGCGAAGTGCGCCGACCACACGCCGCGCGTGGCCTTCGTGCTGCCGGCGTGGAACGAGGGCGGCGTGCTGGCCGCCAGCATCGATTCGCTGATGCACATCGATTATCCGGCCGGTGCGTGGCGCCTCTACATCGTCGACGACGCCAGCACGGACAACACGCCCGAGGTCATGCTCGGCAAGACGGCGCAGTACCCAGGATCGGTGTTCTACCTGCGGCGCGAAAAGGGTGGCCAGGGCAAGGCTCACACGCTGAACCACGGTATCCGCCAGATTCTCGCAGAGGACTGGGCCGAGGCCGTCATGATCATGGACGCCGATGTCCTGTTCGAACCGACGACCCTGCGGCGGATGGCACGGCATTTCGCCGACCCCGAAGTCGGCGGCGTCACCGCCTACATCAAGGAAGGCAGTCAACCCACCAGCCTTCTGTCGCGCTTCATCGCGTTCGAGTACGTGACGGCGCAGGCGGCGGCGCGACGGGCGCAGAACGTGGCCGGCGTAATTCCCTGCATGGCGGGCGGTGCGCAGCTCCACAGCCGCGAAAACCTGATCGCCATCGGCGGGCAGATCGACACCAGCACGCTGGCCGAGGACACCTACACCACCATCAAGACCCAGATCTGCGGCCGACGCGCCCTGTTCGACCCCAATGCCATTGTCTGGGCAGAGGAGCCCGACAGTCTGACGGCGCTGTGGAAGCAGCGACTGCGTTGGGGCCGCGGCAACCTGCAGATCACCATGGCCCTGCGCGACCTGTGGTTCCGGCCCCGCCGCAACCCCCAGTTCGGTAACGTAGCCTTCGGCGTGCTGTGGTTCAGCATTGCCCTGATGCCCGTGTTCATGATCCTGGGATCGGTCGGGCTGGTGGGCCTGTATTACCTCTGGCCACCATGGGCGCCTCTGGCCTTCAGCGTGCTGTGGGGCGTCAGCTTCGTCAGCTACCTGTTCCAGACGCTCTTTTCCTTTCTGATCGATCCTCAGACGGCGCGGCGCGCCTGGTTCGAAGGCATCGCCTTTCCAGGTCTGCTGTCGGTCGGCATCATGCTGATGGCCGTCCTGCGGCTCGCACCCTTCTCGGCCTCGGCCGAGTGGCCGGCGCCGGGCGGCTGGACCTGGAGCGAAGCCGGCGTCCTCGTCGTGCTGGGCTGGTCGGCCATTTCGACCTTGGCAGCGTGGGGGGTCTACCGTCTGGACCGGGCGGGCGTGCCCAAGCGCCTGCGCGACGTCGCGCTCGTACTGGTCGGCTACGGTCCCCTGCTGTGCGCCATCTCGCTGGCCGCCATCGTCGGGCAACTCCGGAACGCCGATCTGAAATGGGACAAGACGGTAAAGTCGGGCAAGGCGAGGCTGCCGACATGACGGGCCCCGAAGCGCCTCCGCCCCGCCGTACCTTCGACAGATTGCAGGCCGAGGACATGGCCAACGAGGTCCGCATCCTGTGGAGCGAGATCGCCGTCTGCGCTGTGCTGGCCCTGATGGTGGCAGTCTACCTGATTGTCGAATAGGAAGGACGCGTCGAGGGACAAAGTGTGAATTTTCGCAACATATTAAGCGTCCCGCTGCTGCTGGCTGCCTGCGACCTCCTGTCGACCGGGCCGTTCTCGGGGGCCTGGGCTCAACCTGCCTGCGATATCGACGAAGCGCAGCGCCTGTTCGGCCAGCAGCCGCGTCCCAATGCAACGATCGAACCGCTGCTGCAGGCCTGCGTGGCCGCGGGCGCGACCGACTATCGGGTCTACATGTTCCTCGGCGTGATGGCGCGCGATGCCGGCGACCGCGAACGTGCAATCGGCTACCTGAAGAAAGCGCACGAGTTGGATCCGGCGGCACCCAATCCGGCGCTTGAGCTCGCCTTCACACTCGAAGAGAAGCACGCCGGCGAGGCTGCCAAGGTTTACGACGAAGTGCTGGCGCGCGATGCGGACAATCGCCCTGCCCTGCTGGGGCTGGCGCGCATCGACCGCGGACAGAACCGCCTCGACAAGGCGCGTGCGATCTACGAGCGGCTCCTGGCGGTCAATCCCAAGGATGCCGACGCGCTGAACGGGCTCGCCTGGCTGCAACTTGCGGACCGGAACCGTGTTGCGGGGCGCCAGGGATTCGAGCATGTGCTGACCCTCGCCCCGGACAACGAGGAGGCCAAGATCGGCCTGACCAAGAGCGAGAGCGTCTACCGCTACTCGTTGGACGTGAACGGCAATTTTGTCTCCACGGCGAGCGGGACCGCCTGGGGCTTCGGGGCCACGGCGCTCCTCGGGTTCACCGCATTCGACACACTGGAGCTTGGCGAGACCCACTTTGGCAACGAAATCCAGACGCTGACGGCGGTCGGCGTGGCCACTCTGCCGTCCGACGACATCCGCGTCGGCTGGCACCGGCTCGTCCCGCTCAGTTACGCCACCTCGCTGGTCTACGACTATCGAGGGCACAAGAGCCTGCCGACCGAACACTGGCTCGACGCCAGCGCCACCGTGTATCTCACCGACTCCCTGCGCTGGTTCGGCGGCTACCGACAGATGTTCGGTGCCACCCAGTGGGACGGGCGCCTGATTCGCACGGGGCTCAGCGCCTCGCTGTCGCCTTCCTGGGAAGTGAGTGCCACGGGGTACAATGCGGCGCAGGCCATCTTCAACAACTACCAGTCCATCTGGAGCTGGGTCGTCGACGTGACCTACTACGGCCCGCGCAATACCCTCGTGGTCGCCGGCGTCGGCTACAGCCCCACGATCAACAACCTCGACCTGCACGCGCGCACGATCCTGCCGGTCACGGACCGCATCGCGCTTCAGCTGGTGGGTGGCTACAACTCCCTCAACCTCGACACGCGCGTGACGGCGGGTCTTCGCTTCACCTGGTAGCACCATGCCAATCGACAAGCAGACGGAACGAACCCAGCCGCGACTGAACGTCGTCACCACGGCGGCAGAACAACCGCTGAGCATCCTGTTGGTGGACAGCGACGAAACCTCCTTCCACAAGGCCCGGCACATCCTCAAGGGCTTGCCGATCGCAAGCCTGAAGTTCGCGACCGACACGAAGGCGGCCTCCGACATGGCGGCAGCCGAGCACTTCGACCTCGTGGTCGTCGATCCGGTCGTCCCGGGCGGCTTCGACCTGTTGAAGGAAATCAAGGACAAGTACCGTTGGGTCGCCACCCTGGTGGCAACGGCCAACCAGACCCCGTCCTTCATGCGCCAAGCCGTCAAATGCCGGATCGACGGATTGCTGTTCAGGCCGATGACGTCCGAGGAGTTCGTCGAGCAGGTCCTGCTGCTGGCCAGGGCCGTGAACGTGCGCCGCCAGCGCCAACAGAAGCGCGTGCTGGCGATCGGCGCTCATCCTGACGACGTCGAGATCGGCTGCGGCGGAACGCTCGCCCGGCATCGCGCCAAGGGCGACGTACTGAACATCCTCACGCTCTCGCGCGGCGCGGCGGGCGGCGACGTCAACGTCCGGATGGCCGAGGCCTACCGCGCCGCCGACCTTCTCGGCGCGAAACTGCATCTGGCCAACCTGCGCGATACGCATATCAGCGAGGGGGGAAAGACGATCGAGATCATCGAGACCGCGGTCCGCGAGGTCCGACCGACGCACGTCTACACCCATTGCTCGGAGGACACGCATCAGGATCATCGAGCCGCCCATGCCGCCAGTCTGGTGGCGACGCGCGACGTTCCCAACGTGTATTGCTACCAGTCACCCTCCTCGACGGTAGACTTCAGCCCCCAGCGGTTCGTCGATATCACCCCTTTCATCAAGCAGAAGGTCAAGGCGATCGACGCCTACCACAGCCAGGTCGAACGCATGGAGTCGATCCAGAACGATTTGATCGTGGCGACCGCGCGCTATTGGGGCCGCTTTGCCGGCCATGTTCTGGCCGAACCCCTCAAAGTCATCCGCGAACGTACCGGCGACATCTCTCGCGCCCCCGAGGACGAGCAGTCGGCGTCGAATCCCATGCTGGCTGCGAATCAGGAGTAGTGGATGCGCATCCTGATCACCGGCGCGGGCGGCGCGGCGGCCATCAGCGTCTGGAAGAGCCTGGGAGCCGGCCACGAGCTGCACATGGCCGACATGGATCCTCTTGCCGCCGGGCTCTATCTCGTTCCCGAGGCCCAGCGCCTGATCATCCCCCGCGGCGACGATCCCCGGCTGGTCGACGTCCTGCAGGACGCCTGCCGGGCGCGCGGCATCGAGATGCTCCTGCCCACCGTCGACTCCGAACTCTTTCCGGTCGCCATGGCGCGCGAGAGGTTCGAGGCTGCGGGCGTCTCCCTTCCCATCTCTCCGGCCGAGTGCCTGCGTCTGTGCCGCGACAAGCAGCTGCTGCTCGACCGCGTCAAGGGCGAGGTGCCGGTGCCCGCCTTCGAGCCCTTGACGCAGGAGGCGGCAGATCGCGTCGATGCCTTCCCCCGCTTCGTCAAGCCACGGGTCGGCGCCGGTTCGCGCGGTGTCGCCAAGATCGTGCGCCGCGAGGATCTCGCCCAGCAGCCCAAGGATGGCTCGGTCCTGCTGCAGGAGTACCTGCCGGGCGAGGAATACTCGGTCGACGTCTATGTGCGGCGTGACGGCGTCGTCGTGGCTGCCGTCCCGCGCGAGCGCATGAAGGTCGACTCCGGAATCGCGGTGGCCTCCCGCACCGTCAATGTACCGGAAGTCATTCGATCCGCGAGAAGGACCGCGGAAATCATCGGCATTCGCGGCATCGCCAACGTCCAGTTCAAGCGCGCAGCCGACGGCGTATTCAAGCTGCTCGAAGTCAACCCGCGCTTCCCCGGAACCCTGCCGCTGACGATTGCAGCCGGTATCGACATGCCCAGGCTGATGGTCGACGAGGCGATGGGCAGGCCTTTGCCGGACAAACTCATGCCCTTCGAAGAACTGATGGTCGTGCGGTATTGGACCGAGCGCTATTTCGATCCCAGGGAGTGGAAGGCGCTGTGCCGCCCGCAGTGACCTGGCTCGTCCGCCACGCTCAAAGCACGTCGAATGCCGGTCTGCCGGCGATCGGGCATGGCGAGGTGCCGCTGACGGCGCTGGGGCACGAGCAGGCGCGCGAAGTCGCCCGCCGCGTCGAGCGGCGGCCCGACTTGCTGATCGTGTCACCGTTCCTGCGGGCACAGGCAACAGCCGACCCGATCCGCGCACGCTGGCCTTCGGTGCCTTGTGAAGTCTGGCCCATCCAGGAACTCACCTATCTGAGCCCGGCGCGATGCAACGGCACGACCGCCGATAGGCGCCGCCCGTGGATCGAGGCGTATTGGCGACGCTGCGATCCGGACTACCGGGATGGGCCGGATGCCGAGTCGTTCAGCAGCTTCATGGACAGGTTGGGCGACTTTCATCGCCGTCTGCAGGCACTCGAGGTGGATTTCGTGATCGCCGTGGGGCACGGCCAGTTCTTCCGCGCCTATCTGATGGCGCTCGCCGAAGGCTTCACGAGATCAGCGGACTGGATGAGACGGTACAGGGCGGCGGAAACCGCCCAGCCGATGACCAATGGTGGAATCGTGGAACTGACGCGCGAGGCGCGCGCCTAGGGCCGCGAGCGTCTCCGCCCGCGGCCCCAAGACGATGGACGCTACGCCGCCTTCGCGGGCTGGTACTTGCCGTAGAAGCTTTCGCCCTTGGCGGCCATGTCGCGCAGCAGCTTCGGCACCTCGAACTGGGCGCCGTACTTCTTGGCGAACTCGTCGCACTCGGCGACGAACGTCTTGATGCCGACCTGGTCGATCAGGCTGATCGCCCCGCCGGTCTGCGGCGCGAAGCCCAGGCCCATGATCGAGCCGACGTCGCCGTCCTGCGGGTTGGTCAGCACGTTGCTCTCGAGGCAGCGCGCGGTGTCGACCGCCTGCACGTAGAGCAGACGCTTCTTGATCTCGTCCTCCTTGGCGCGCTTGTCCTCGCCCTCGCCGTAGAGCAGCGCCGGATCGGCCGGGAAGTACTTCTCGAGTTCCGGCCACAGGCGCTTCTTGCCGTCCGCCGGATACTCGTAGAAGCCCTTGCCGTTCTTGCGGCCGAAGCGCTCCAGCTTCTTGACCATCAGCTCGAGGATGTCCTCGGTGCCGGCGCCTTCGAACTTCTGACCAGACGCCTCGGCGTCGCGCCGGGTCTGGTCCATGATCTTCCACGACAGGTCGATGGCGACCTCGTCGTTGAGCGACAGCGGGCCGACCGGCATGCCGGCATAGCGCGCGCAGTTCTCGATCATCGCGGCCGGGATGCCCTCCTTCAGCATGCGATGGCCTTCGCTGATGAAGGCGCCGCAGACGCGGGAGGTGAAGAAGCCGCGGCTGTCGTTCACGACGATCGGCGTCTTGCGGATCTTCTGGACGTAGTCGAGCGCCCGCGCGAGCGTCTCCTGCGAGGTCTTCTGGCCGACGATGATCTCGACCAGCGGCATCTTCTCGACCGGCGAGAAGAAGTGCAGGCCGATGAACTGGTCCGGCCGCGACGAGGCTTCGGCGAGGCCGGTGATCGGGAGCGTCGAGGTGTTCGACGCGAACACCGCGGTCTTCGGCAGCGCGGCCTCGGCCTTCTTGGTGGCCTCGGCCTTCACTTCGCGGTTCTCGAACACCGCCTCGATGACGAGGTCGCAGTCCTTGAGCGCGCCGAAGTCCGGCGTCGCCGTGACCTTCGCCAGCATCGCGTCGGCCTTCGCCTGGTCGAAGCGCTTGCGCTTCACCAGCTTGGCGAGTTCGTCGGCGATATGCGCCTTGCCCTTGTCGGCCGCCGCCTGGTCACGGTCGATCAGCACGATGTCGAGGCCGGCCTGCACCGAAACGGTGGCGATGCCGGCGCCCATCAGGCCGGCGCCCAGCACGCCGATCTTCTTGTAGTCCTGCTTCGGCACGCCCTTAGGCCGGCGCACCAGCTTGTTGGCTTCCTGCAGCCCGAAGAACAGCGTGCGGATCATGCTCTTGGCGACCGGATCGCGCAGCAGCGAGACGAAGTAGCGGGTCTCGACCTTGAGCGCGGCGTCGAACGGAAGCTGCAGGCCTTCGTAGACGCAGCTCAGGATCGCCTTCGGCGCCGGATAGACGCCGTTGGTCTTGCCGCGCACCATGGCGCTGCCGCCGATGAAGGTCATGACGCCCGGCGGGCTCCACACCTGGCCGCCGGGGAAACCCGGCGTCTTGAAGCCCTTGCGGTCCCACGGCTGCACGGCACGGCCGTCGATCGCCTTGGCGCCCTTGCCGGCATATTCCGGCACGACCTGTTCGGTCGCCGGCGCCATCAGCCAGGCCTTGGCGCGGGCCAGCAGCTCGCCCGCCGGCACGACCTCGTGGATGAGACCGAGGCTCTTGGCAGCATCGACCGTGAGGTCCTTGCCTTCGAGCAGGATGGGCGCGGCGTTCTGCACGCCGATCAGGCGCGGAATGCGCTGCGTGCCGCCGCCGCCCGGCAGCAGGCCGATCTTCACCTCGGGCTGGCCGACCTTGGTCTTCGGGTTGGCCGAGGCGAGGCGGTAGTGGGTGGCCAGGCAGATTTCGAAGCCGCCGCCCAGCGCCGTGCCGTTGATCGCCGCCACGATCGGCTTGCCGCCGGTCTCCTGGCGGCGAAACATCTTCTGCAGCTGGCTGAACTGTTCCATCAGCTTCGACGCGTCGGACGTGTCGAGGCCCAGGATCATCTCGAGATCGGCGCCGGCGATGAAGCTGTCCTTGCCCGACGTGATGATGATGCCCTTGACCTTCTCGTCCTTCAGGGCGGTCTCGAGCGCGCCGGCATAGGCCGTCATCGAGGCCTCGTTCAGCACGTTCATCGCGCGGTTCGGCATGTCCCAGGTGATGGTGGCGATGCCGTCGCTGTCGACGTTGTAGTTGATCATTTGTCGTTCTCCATAGCTTGGAGCCTTGGTCGTCCTGAGCAAAGCGAAGGACCTTGCCTCGCTCCAAAGGACTCCACTGGCATTGGCGTTAGATCCTTCGGCTACGCCTCAGGATGACAAAAACCCTCAGACGCGCTCGATGATGGTGGCGGTGCCCATGCCCCCGCCGACGCAGAGCGTGGCGAGGCCGGTCGACAGGTTGCGGCGCTCGAGCTCGTCGAGCAGCGTGCCCAGGATCATCGCGCCGGTGGCGCCCAGCGGATGGCCCATGGCGATCGCGCCGCCGTTCACGTTGATCTTGTCGTGCGGCATCTTGAGGATCTGCATGTAGCGCAGCACGACGGCGGCGAAGGCCTCGTTCAGCTCGAACAGGTCGATGTCGCCCACCGACATGCCGGCGCGCTTCAGCGCCTTCTCCGAGGCCGGCGCCGGGCCGGTCAGCATGATCGCCGGCTCCGAGCCGATCGAGGCGAAGGAGCGGATGCGGGCGCGCGGCTTGAGCCCCGCCTTCTCGCCGAACTCCTTGGAACCCACCAGGATCGCGGCAGCGCCGTCGACGATGCCGGACGAGTTGCCGGCATGGTGCACGTGATGGATCTTCTCGACCTCGGGATAGCGCTGCTGCGCCACCGCGTTGAAGCCGGGCATCATCTCGCCCTGCATCTTGAAGCTGGGCTCCAGCGCGGCCAGCGTCTGCATGGTCGTGGTCGGACGCAGGAACTCGTCATGGGCCAGCAGCTCGATGCCGTTCTGGTCGCGCACCGGCACGATCGACTTCTTGAAGTAGCCGGCGTCCCAGGCCGCCTTGGCGCGCCTCTGCGACTCGACGGCATAGCTGTCGACGTCGTCGCGGCTCATGCCGTACTTGGTGGCGATCAGGTCGGCCGAAACGCCCTGCGGCACGAAGTACATCGGGATCGCCACGGCCGGATCGACCGCCCAGGCGCCGCCGTCCGAACCCATCGGCACGCGGCTCATGCTCTCGACGCCGCCGCCGATCGCGGCCTGGCTCTGGCCCGACATGACCTGCGCGGCCGCCATGTTGGTGGCTTCGAGGCCGGAGGCGCAGAAGCGGTTGACCTGCACGCCGGACACGGTCTCGGCATAACCCGCCATCACCGACGCGGTGCGCGCGATGTCGGCGCCCTGCTCGCCGATCGGCATCACGCAGCCCAGCACGATGTCGTCGACCAGGTGCGTGTCGAGATGGTTGCGGTCGCGCACGGCCTGAAGCGCGGTGACGGCCAGGCGCACCGGAGTCACTTCATGCAGGGAGCCATCCTTGCGGCCCTTGCCACGCGGCGTGCGGACAGCGTCGTAAATGTATGCGTCGGTCATGTCGGTCTCCTATTCGCTAGTTCAGATTACCCTTTGACCTCACCCTGAGGAGCGGTCCGCAGGACCGCGTCTCGAAGGGTGGGAACCAGTCTTGGTGTTGCCCATCCTTCGAGACGCCGCGCCAGGCACGGCTCCTCAGGATGAGGTTGTTTGTCAGAGCGTCCGTCCAATGAGTTCCTTCATGATCTCGTTGGTGCCGCCGTAGATCTTCTGCACGCGGGCGTCGGCGTAGAGGCGGGCGATCGGGTACTCCCACATGTAGCCGTAGCCGCCGTGGAACTGCAGGCACTCGTCGATCAGCTCGCACTGCAGCTCGGTCGTCCAGTACTTGGCCATCGCCGCGGTCGCGACATCGAGCTCGCCCTTGAGGTGCTTGGCCACGCAATCGTCGACGAAGACGCGCGCGATATGGGCCTTGGTCTTGAGTTCGGCCAGCTTGAAGCGCGTGTTCTGGAAATCGATGATCTGCTTCCCGAACGCCTTGCGCTCCTTCACGTAGGCCAGCGTGTGCTCCAGCGCCGCCTCGATGGCCGCCACCGCCTGGATGGCGATGACTAGCCGCTCCTGCGGCAGCTGCTGCATCAGCTGAACGAAGCCCATGCCCGGCCCGCCCAGAAGATGGTCGGCCGGCACGCGCACGTCCTGGAAGAACAGTTCCGACGTGTCCTGCGCCTTCATGCCGATCTTCTCGAGATTGCGGCCGCGCTTGAACCCTTCGGTCTTGGTCTCGACGGCGATGAGCGACGTGCCCTTCGCGCCGAGCGTGGGATCGGTCTTGGCGACCACGATCACCAGGTCGGCGAGCTGGCCGTTGGTGATGAAGGTCTTGGAACCGTTGATGACCCAGTGATTGCCGTCCATGACGGCAGTCGTCTTCACCGCCTGCAGGTCAGAGCCGGTGCCCGGCTCGGTCATGGCGATGGCGGTGACCAGCTCGCCGGAGCAGGCCTTGGGGATCCACTTCTTCTTCTGCTCCTCGGTGCCGTAATGGAGCAGATAGGGGACCACGATGTCGTTGTGCAGCGAGAAGGCCGGCCCGGACGCCAGCGCCCGTCCCTGCTCCTCGATCATGATGGCGCTGTAGAGAAAATCCGCGCCGGCGCCGCCATAGGCCTCGGGCATGGTCATTCCCAGAAGCCCCTGCTCGCCCGCCTTGCGCCACAGCTCGCGCGGCACGATACCCTCCTCTTCCCACTTCATGTGGAACGGGGTCACTTCCTTTTCGAAGAAGCGCCGGCAGGTCTCACGAAACATCTGGTGTTCAGGCGTGTAATGCGCGGCCAGAGCGGCAGTCACAGGCATCGTCCTCCAACGATCAGGATGGTCAGTCTTCTTGAAGGGACTGTGGGCCGCCGGCGGTTCGTCCGCCAGCCCAAGGTAGGTAGTTTACCTTTACGTAAACGTCAACGGCGGTTAGGAGGGTGACGATGACCATCGAAAATGAAGAGCAGCTCGAGAAGCTGCGCATCATCGGCAGGCTCGTGGCCCGCACCCTCACCGCCATGGGCGAGGCGCTGGAGCCCGGCATGACGACCAGGGAACTGGACGATCTCGGGCGCGCCCTGCTCGAGAAGGAAGGTGCACGCTCCGCCCCCGAAGTGACCTACGGGTTTCCGGGCGCGACCTGCATCTCGGTGGGCCCGGACTGCGCCCACGGCATCCCGGACGACACGATCATCAAGGCCGGCGACCTGATCAACATCGACGTCTCGGCCGAGCTGGACGGCTATTTCGGCGATACCGGCGCGAGCTTCGCCGTCCCGCCCACCAGCCCGCGCATCGAGCGCCTCTGCGAGGACGGACGGCGGGCCATGTGGGCCGGCATCCGCGCCGTGAAGCCGGGTGCCCGCTTGAACGAGATCGGCCGATCGATCGAGACCTTCGCGCAGAAAAATGGCTACAGCCTGATCCGCAATCTGGCGAGCCACGGCGTCGGCCGATCGCTGCACGACGAGCCGTCGGAAATCCCAACCTGGTACGAGAAGCACGACCGGCGAAAGATCACGGAAGGCCTCGTCTTCACGATCGAGCCGTTCCTGTCGCTGGGCGCCGACCATGTCGAAGAAATGGACGATGGTTGGACGCTGCGCCCGCCCCTGCGCGAGGCCACTGTGCAGTACGAGCACACGCTGGTCGCGACGCGCCGCGGACCGCTGATCCTGACGCTGGCCTGAGCGGCCCCCGCTATTTGACCGTCGCTATTTGACGGTTGGGCAGGGCCGCGACGGCAGACGCGAATCGCAGACGCTGACGCTCTCGAGGTACTTCTTCATGGTCTGAAACTGCTCGGGCGTGGGGACCGACCGCACGGCGCGCTGCACGACATAGAAGCTGTCGTTGCCCTTGATCGCCGTCAGCATCGTCGTCTCCGGCTTGCCGGTCGATGCCAGCAGCGGACAGCGCAGCATCACCGAGGCGGCGTCGTAGCCGTTCACCTTGCCCGTCGCGACCGGCGTCGCGGTGCTGCCCCTGCAGGCGCCCGCCCACTGTTGCTGCATCGCGCCGAGAAACGGCGCCGGCTGCAGGTCCTTGCGGCTGAGGAAGACCTGGACGGTGACCATCTCCGTCCAGTTCTGCACCGTCTCGCCCGCCGGAATGAACTCCTGCATGTTCATCCCGTTCTTCGAGTCCTTGAAGCCGAGCTTGAAGCCCTGCGGCATGCCCACGAGCAGGTTCTCGTTCTTTAGCTGCTGGGCGTGTACCGCCCCGCCAACCACCGAGACCATCAGGGCGAAACCAACCGCCGTCCACTTGCTCCGCTTCTTCATCGGGTTCCCCTGCAAAGGCCGCAGGGGACGAAACGGTGGTTTCACGGTGCTGTTCCCTGACGATTTCTATTCGACCGTCGTCGCACTCAATCCCAGCATCGCACGGCGGCGCAGCCACTGGCTCGGGCGATAGCGGTCGTCGCCGGTGATGGCCTGGATCTGCACCAGGATCTCGTGGCATTCCTTGACGCCCATCCAATCGGCCAGCGCCAGCGGGCCGCGCGGATAGTTGAGACCCAGCGTCATCGCCGTATCGACGTCGGCGGCCGAGGCGATGCCGATCATCGCCATCTCGCAGCCTAGGTTGGCGATCATCGCGCACATGCGCTGGGCGATGAAGCCGGGCGAGTCCTTGATCACCGTCACCTTGGTGCCCGACTTGGCGAGCAGCGCCACCGTGGCGTCGCGGATGGCCGGATCGAAGCCCGGCGCCATCATGATCGTGATGCGCTTGGACACGTCGCCGGTCAGGTCGACCGCGACCGTGCGCTTCGGGTCGAGGCCGAGTTCGATCGCCGTCGTCGTGCAGTCCTTGCCGACCGGCGCCACGAGGATCGGGCTCTTGCCGTCGTCGGCCGCCAGCATCTTGGCGCCGTCGGCGCTCACCAGGCTCATCAGCTTGGTGTTGTGGGTGTCCATGATGACGACGCTCGATGCCGGCACGTGCGAGGTCGGATGGTCGGCGCCCGCATCGATCTTCGCGCCCTTCTCGTCATAGCCGTACCAGCCGCCGCCGGTCTTGCGGCCGAGCTTGCCCGCCGCATAGAGGCTCTCGTGATAGGGGCTCGGCGTCATGCGCCGGTCGTGGAAGAAGCCCTCGTAGATGATCTTGCGCGCCGGGAAGTTCACGTCGATGCCGGTGAGGTCCATCAGCTCGAACGGGCCCATGCGGAAGCCACAGGTGTCGCGCATCACGGCATCGACCTGCGACGGCGTCGCCCGTCCCTCCTGCATGATGCGCAGGCCTTCGGTGCCGATTGCGGTGCCGCCGAGATTGACCAGGAAGCCCGGCGTGTCGCCCACCACCACGGGCACGCGAGTCTGGCGCTTGCCCAGCGCCACCATGGCATCGACCACCCACTGCGCGGTGTCGGCGGCGCGGATGACCTCGACCAGCTTCATCAGCGGCACGGGATTGAAATAGTGCATGCCGCAGACGCGGTCGCGATGCTTGAGCGCGCGCGCGATCGAGGCGATGCGGATCGATGAGGTGTTGGAGGCCAGGATGGCGTCGGGCGCGATCACCGCCTCGAGTTCGCCGAACAGCTTCTGCTTCACCTCGAGATTCTCGAACACCGCCTCGACGACGACGTGGCAGCCCTTCAAGTCCTCGATCTTCTCGGCGATGCCGAGATTGGACTCCGCCTTGGTGAAATCGGCCTCGGTGACCCGACCCTTGGCAACCAGACCCTTCAACGTGTCGAGGATCGCCGCCCTGGCCTTCGCCGCACCGCCGGGCGCCGCGTCATACATGATCGCCTTCATGCCGCCCTGCGCGGTGACCTGCGCGATGCCGCGGCCCATGGCGCCGGTTCCCACGACGCCGACGGTGAGATCGGGGCGGTTGATGTCGAGAGTCATACTGCGTTCCTTCTACTCTGCTCAAATTCTTTGCTGGGGGCGCGCCACTCAAGGGCGGAGGTTACTCCGCCCGAAGTGGCGCGCCCCCAGCGATGACTAGTTCTTTGCCGCAAAGCCGGCCGTCTTCAGGCCGTCCTTGATTTCTTCCAGCACGACCGGATCCTCGATCGTGGCCGGCGGGGTCCACGGCTGGCTGTCGGCCATCTTCTGCATCGTGCCACGCAGGATCTTGCCCGAGCGCGTCTTGGGCAGGCGCTGCACGACCAGCGCGCTCTTGAAGAAGGCGACGGGTCCGATGCGATCCCGCACCATCTGCACGACTTCGTTGGTGATCTCCTGCGGCGGCCGGTTGACGCCGGCCTTCAGCACCAGGAAGCCCAGCGGCACCTGCCCCTTCAGATCGTCGGCGATACCGATCACCGCGCATTCGGCGACATCGTTGTGCGCACCCAGCACTTCCTCGATCTGGCCGGTCGAGAGGCGATGGCCCGCGACGTTGATCACGTCGTCGACGCGGGTCATCACCGAGACATAGCCATCCGGGTCGATGAAACCCGCATCGCCGGTTTTGTAGTAGCCGGGGAACTCGCTCATGTAGCTCTGCCGGTAGCGCTCGTCGGCGTTCCACAGCGTCGGGAAGGTTCCCGGCGGCAATGGCAGCTTGCCGGCCAGCGCCCCCACCTCGCCCGGCTTCATCGGATGGCCGTTCTCGTCGAGCACGTCGAGATGCCAGCCCGGCGACGGCACCGAGGTCGAACCGAGCTTCACCGGCATCGGGTCGAGACCCTGGAAGTTGCCGCAGATCGCCCAGCCGGTCTCGGTCTGCCACCAGTGATCGACCACCGGCACGCCCAAGAGCTTCTGCGCCCACTCGACGGTCGGCGGATCGCCGCGCTCGCCCGCCAGGAACAAGGTGCGGAAGTTCGAAAGGTCGTACAGCCCGAGCAGCTTGCCTTCAGGGTCCTCGCGCTTGATCGCGCGGAAGGCCGTCGGCGCGGTGAACAGTGCCATCGCCTTGTGCTCGGAGATCACGCGCCAGAAGGCGCCGGCGTCGGGCGTGCCGACCGGCTTGCCCTCATAGAGGATCGAGGTCGCGCCGTGGATCAGCGGCCCGTAGACGATGTAGCTGTGGCCCACGACCCAGCCCACGTCCGAGGCGCACCAGTAGACCTCGCCGGGCTCGACGCCGTAGAGGTTCTTCATCGACCAGGCGAGCGCCACGCAATAGCCGCCGGTGTCGCGCACCACACCCTTCGGCTGGCCGGTCGTGCCCGACGTGTAGAGGATGTAAAGCGGATCGGTGGCCTTCACCGGCACGCAAGGAGCGGGCTGCGCGGTGGCAAGCGCCTCGTTCCAGTCGAGGTCGCGCCCGGCCACCATCGTTGCGGCACATTGCGGCCGCTGCAGCAGGATGACCCGCGGCACCTTGTGCGTCGCCTGCTCGATCGCCTGGTCGACCAGCGGCTTGTACTGCACGATGCGCGACGGCTCGATGCCGCACGAGGCAGTGAGGATCAGCTTCGGCCCGCAATCGTCGATGCGGCTCGACAGTTCCTTGGCCGCGAAGCCGCCGAACACCACCGAATGGATGGCGCCCAGCCGCGCACAGGCCAGCATCGCCATCACCGCTTCGGGGATCATCGGCATGTAGAGGATGACCCGATCGCCCTTGCCCACGCCCTGCGCCGCGATCATCCCGGCGACGCGCGCCACCTGGTCGCGCAGCTCGCGATAGGTGAAGGTCTTCTTGGTGTTGGTGAGCGGCGAATCGTAGATCAGCGCCGCCTGCTCCGCCCTATTTGTCCCACTGGCACCATCGACATGGCGGTCGAGCGCATTGTGGCAGGCGTTGAGCTCGCCACCCTCGAACCAGCGATAGAAAGGCGGCTTCGTCCCGTCGAGCACCTTGTCCCAGCGCTTCGTCCAGTCGATCGCCGCCGCCTGCTCGGCCCAGAATCCCTCGGGATCCTGGAGCGACCGCGCATGCAGCGCACGATATTTGTCGCCAATAGCCATGACCGGCATCCTTTGCGTTTCCGCCCCTGGCTTAGCCCCGGCCCCGCCCTGTCGCAATGTGGTTATGTGCGCGGCCGGGCCGTCCCCGCTCAGGCGAAGACGTCGGAAACGTAGCGCCCGTGCTCGTGCTCGACGACCTCGACCCACTTCTGCGCGTCGGCCTCGCTGACGCCCGATGCCTCGCGATAGATTCGCACCAGCGTTTCGCGGACGCCCGGCGCCATGTGCTGCCCGTCGCCGCAGACGAAGACGCTGCCGCCCCGCTGGAAGAGTTCCACGATGCGGGCGCGCTCCTCCCAGACCCGATGCTGCACGAAGGAGACCTCGCCCCGCGGCTGCAGCGAGAAGGCCGGGAGCACCGTGACGACGCCTGCCGCCTCCCAGCGCTCGAGTTCATCGCGATAGAGATAGTCGACGTCGGCATGGTTGGTGCCGAAAAACAGCAAGGCCGGTCCGACCTCCTGTCCGGCTTGCTTCTGCGTGGCGCGCTCCTGCAGGAAGCCGCGGAACGGCGCGATGCCTGAGCCGGCGCAGATCAGGATGAGCGGTGTCCGGGGATCGGCCGGCGGATGGAAGCGCGCATTGGACGGGCGCACCGCCAGCGAGATGCGGTCGCCCGGCTGCAGATGGGCCAGATAGGACGAGGCCACGCCGCGGAAAGTGCCGGTTCCCGAATAGGCGGGCGCATCGACCACGGCGACGGTCAGCGTGACGTGGTCGGGCTTCCAAAGCGGCGACGAGGAAATCGAATACTGCCGCGCCCGCATGGGCGGCAACATGTCGAGATAGGGACCGAAGCCCAGCGCGCAGGACTGGAAGCGGTCGAGCAGGTCGAGGACGCTGCAGCGCGGCTTGAGGACCGACGTGGCGTAAGCCTCGCCCGCCATCGCCTCCAGCTCGGCCTGCTCGGGCGGACACGGCGTTGCCGCGGCGAGCGCGGCCACCTGGGCGCGAGTCGCGGGCTGGGCCAGTTCCACGTAGTTCGACAGCAGCTCGCCGCAGCTGACCGTACGGCCGATCGGCAGGCTGGCCACGCCGTCACGCCGAAGGACGACGAGCGTGTCGCGCGCCAGACCGAAGCGACGCAGCACGCGATCGACCAGCTCCTGCGGATTGGTCGCAAGCACGGCCAGATAGTCGCCGGCCCGGTAGCTCATCCCGGCGGGCAGCGAGAATTCCAGGTGCCGCTTCGAGCGCGCTTTGGGCGCGCTCATGTCCACCAGTTCGCGGTTCTCGACGACGCTGCCTCGTTGCAGATCGCCCAGCCGCAACGCGCCCTCGCGACCGTCCTTGACGAACTCGACCTGCAGACTGGACGCAGCCGGCGCGGCGGCAGCCTCCTTGCCCAGCGCTTCGCGCAGCCGCGGCAGGAAGCCCGCCCACCATTCGTCGAAGGCGCCGAAGAAGTCGCCACCGGAATCCGTTTCGCCGCGCTCGGCGAGCCGCGAGGCGCCGGCCCGGGCGAGAGCCGCGTCGACCCGCTTGGGGATCGCCTGGTAGGTGCGCGCCCATTGCCGGTTGCCGCAGCCGAACACCGCGAAGCGCGCGCCGGTCAGCGCACCCTCCTGCAGGGCTTCGACAGAGGAAACGAACTGGCGGGCATTGTCGGGCGGCTGGCCTTCGTAGGACGCCGTGACCACGACGATCGCCCCCTCGCGCGGCAGGTTGGCTGCATAGTCGTCCATCGCCGCCACGGTCGGCGCGAAGCCGTTGGCCGGCGCCTCGTCGGCGATGCGGTTGGCGAAGGCCTCCGACGAACCGGTATTGCTGCCATAGAGGATCAGCAGCGGTGTGCTGGCGGCATCCGCTGCGGGTCGTCGCGCGGGCTGCGACGTCAGCGCCTTCTGCGGCATTGATGGCACGGCACTGCGCCGCAGAGACGTCCCGGTGCGGCGCGCCCGCGCGCGGATGCGCAGCCCTTCGGGCTTGAGCGTCAGCGTCTCATGGATCTTCAGCGTGTAGGACGGGTCGTCGAGCACGAAATCGAAGCGCTGCAACATCAGGATGAGGACGAGCTGGGCTTCCTGCATGGCGAAGGGCCGGCCGATGCAGGCCCGCGCGCCATTGCCGAAAGGCTTCCAGGCATTCGGTGGCAACTGGCTGGCATTCTCGGGCGCAAAGCGCTCGGGCCTGAAGGCCTCCACATCGTCGCCCCAGACCTTGGGGTCGCGATGCAGCATCGGCTCCAGGACCATCACGATGTCCTTGGTCGTGAGCGGGTACTTGCCGGCGAGCACCGTGTCCTTGTGCGGGCTGACCGAGAAGACCGAGGCGGTCGGCCAGATGCGCAGCGTCTCCATCAGGATCTGCTCGATGTAGCGCAGCTGCGCGAGATGCTCGACCCGCGGTGTCTCCTCGCCCAGCACCTCGTCGACGAGGGCCCGCGCCTTCTGCAGCACGTCGGGATTCTTGAGCAGCAGATAGGTCGCAAAGGACAGAAGCCCGCTCGTGGTCTCGTGGCCGGCGATCAGGAAGGTGATCATCTGATAGCCGATATTCTCGTCGCTCAGCTTCTCGCCGGTGACGGGATCGACACCATTCAGCATCAGGTTGAGCAGGTCGTTCTTCTCGTTGCCCCTGGGATCGCGCCGGCGCTCGGCGATGAGGTCGCGCGCGACCTTGTCCATCATCTCCTTGTCGACCTGGAACTGGCGCGCCTTGGACAGCATGAGGCTGCTCAGCAGCTTCGGCCGGCGCGCGCGGTTCGAGGCTTCCTGCAACGTTCCGACCATGGCGGACACGAAGGGATGCATGTCGTCCTGGTAGAAGCTGTTGAAGCGATAATCGAAGGCACAGAGCGCGATCGTGTCGAGCGTGAGCCGCGTCATGTTGTCGGCGACCTCGATCACGGCGCTCGGCCCGAACCGCTCCCAGCGCACGAACATCTGGTCGGCGATATCGAGCATCCTGTCGAACATGCCGCGGATGGCGATCGGCCCGAAGGCCGGGACGAGAATACGATGGGCCTTGGCCCAGTTGGGCTCGTGGCCATAGGCCGTGAACAGCCCGTCGCCGGCAACCGCCCGGATTTCCTTCAGCGCCCCCTGGATGCGCTTGCCGAACCGCGTCTCGTCGCACAGCTCGTTCACCAGTTCCTGCGAACTCGCGACATGGACGTCGCGGTCCATGATCGTGAGCTTAAAGAACGGCCCATAGGTGCGGGCGAGCGCCATGAGGCTCTGGACCGGGCAGCCACCCTGCAGCTCCGTGAGATTGCCGACGATGGGCTTGAGGGGCGGTTGGGGAACCGGCTCGTTCAGCGACATGTTGCAGTGCCTTTAGACAAGTTCGAACTCCCGAGAACCGCCGGGCCGATGACGTGACGGATGTAAAATGGCCTGTCCCCTCGAACCTTGTCGACGTATTCCTGTGATGAACGGCGGAAGCGGAGTATTTCGATGCGTAGACATTTCCTGGCGGTGCTCATGGCCGCCGGCGCGACGGCCTTGCTGCCATATCAAGGCCGCGCCCAGGGCTGGATGGAGTACAAGCCCGAAGGCGGGCGTTTCCGCGTCGACCTGCCGGCGCTGCCGAAGATCGCCATCGTCCAGGTGCCGATCGGCAACGGCAACTCCGTGCCGATGACCGAAGCGACCTCGATGGTCTCGCGCGTCACCTACATCGCCTCCTATGTCGACTATCCGCCCGCGATCACCAAGGGCGCCGCCGCCGACGTGATCCTGACCAAGGTTCGCGACGGTGCGGCGGCCGGCGGCTCCTACCGCGACGAGAAGAAGCTGCAGGTCGGCCGCGTCGAGGGCCGCGAATACACGGTCGTCCAGGGCAACGGCAACGTCGCCGTCACCCGCACCTACTGGTCGCACGGTCGCCTGTTCACGCTCGTGGTGGACGGCAAGGCCGGCATCGAGACCCAGCCCGCGACCCGTCAGTTCCTCGACTCCTTCGCGCTGGTCCAATAGGCGGCGCGCCAACGGGCCTGTCGCCCTTCCCTGCTTCCCGCTATTCTCCCGGTAACAAGAATGGTCCCGGGAGGGAACGATGGTCGGTCGCCGTGAGGTGACGCTGGGCGGGCTTGCCGCGCTGGCGTCGACGCGTGTGCAGGCTCAATCGACGAACTGGCCCACCAAGCCGATCCGCCTGATCGTGCCCTATGGGCCCGGCGGCTCGGCCGACCAGGTGGCGCGTCTCTATGCCGAGAAGATGAGCGCATCGCTCGGCCAGCAGATCATCGTGGAGGACAAGCCCGGTGCCTCGGGCGGCGTCGGCGCCCAGATGGTCGCGACGGCGCCGGCCGATGGCTACACGCTCCTGCTGTCGCCGACCGCGATCATGGCCATCACACCCGCGGCGCGGAAAGTGCCGTACAACCCCAACGACCTCGTCGCCGTCGCGCGTCTTTCGACGCCCATCCTGGTCGTCACCCTCACCAAGGCGCTGGGCGCCCGGAGCTGGGTCGAGTTCGTGGCACTCGCCAAGGCGAACCCGGGCAAATACTGGTTCGGCTCCTCCGGCCTCGGCACGATCACCCATCTCACCGGCGAAGTGCTGACGCGGGCCGCCGGCATCCAGATGCAGCACTCGCCCTACAAGACCATCGTGGATGCCACCGGCGACGTGTTCGACGGCCGTATCCAGATGGTCTTCGATCCCTCCTTCGTGCCCTACGCCAAGGCCGGCAAGGTGTTCGCCGCCCTGGTCGACCAGCCGGCCCGCCTGCCCGATCTGCCGGACACGCCGACGGCGACGGAGATCGGCCTCGATCTCAAGGGCTTCCGGGCCCGCAGCTGGTTCGGTCTCTTCGCGCCCAAGGGCACGCCGGAACCGGTCCTGAAACGGCTGTCCGAGGCCGCGGCGCAGGCGGCCGCGCTACCGGACATGAAGGAGAAATTGCTGCTGGTGGCGCAGAACGTAGAACATCAATCCAACGTCGACTTCGCGCGGCAGGTGCGTGAAGACCAGATCTATTTCGCGCAGCTGCTGAAAGACCTGGATATCAAGCTGGAATAGGCGAGCCGCCCTGTGAGAGAGTGCCGCCGCACAGGGAGTCGAACGGAAAAGATCATGGCCAAGCGCAAGACGGGAAAAGGCAGCAGCAAGTCCAAGGCGCCGGCCAAGCGCAAGGTCGCCGCCAAGGCGAAGAAAACTGTCCGGCCGGCTGCGAAGGCCGCCCCCAAGAAGGCTCCAGCGCCAAAGAAGGTCATCGCCCCCAAGAAGGTTGTCGCATCAAAGAAGGCCGTCGCACCGAAGAAGGCCCCGGCATCCCGGAAGGTCGCCGCTCCCAAGCCGCTCGGGCGTCCCGGCCTGCGTCGCTCGGTCAAGAGCCGCACCTCCGTGACCCGCCTCGCCGCGCCGCGCCCCGTGTCGCACAAGACCGCCCTCGCCGCGCACAACATCTACGAGCGCGACCTCGACAGGACGCCGGCGAATTACGCGGCCCTCACCCCGCTGCAGTTCATCGAGCGCACCGCCAGCGTCTATCCCGATCACCTCGCACTGATCCACGGCGAGCGCCGCCAGACCTGGGCCGAGACCTATGCACGCTGCCGGCGGCTTGCCTCGGCGCTGGTCAAGGTGGGCATCGGCGTCGGCGACACGGTGGCGATCATGGCGCCCAACATTCCCGAGATGTACGAGGCGCATTTCGGCGTGCCGATGAGCGGCGGCGTACTGAACTCACTCAACACCCGCCTCGACGCGGCGATGGTTGCCTTCATCATCGACCATAGCGAGACCAAGGTGCTGCTGGTCGACCGCGAGTACCACCGCGTCGTCACCGAGGCGCTGGCGATCGCCAAGACCCAGCCGCTGGTCGTCGACATCGACGATCCCGAATGCGAGGACCGTGCGCAGATCGGCGACACGACCTGGGAGGAGTTCATCGCCGACGGCGATCCCGACTTCGCCTGGGCCTATCCGTCGGACGAATGGAACGCGATCACGCTCAACTACACGTCGGGCACGACCGGCAATCCCAAGGGCGTCGTCTACAGCCATCGCGGCGCCACCCTCTCGTCCTACGGCAACGCCACGCAATGGCCGATCGGCCTGCACCCGGTCTATCTCTGGACGCTGCCGATGTTCCACTGCAACGGCTGGTGCTTCCCGTGGACGCTGGCGCTGGTGGCCGGCACGTCGGTGTGCCTGCGCCGCCCGGCGGCCAAGCCGATCTTCGACGCGCTGGCGGACAACGACGTGAGCCACATGTGCGGCGCGCCGATCATCATGCAGCTCATCATCGGCGCGACCGACGCCGAACGCCGGCCGCTCGGCCGCAAGGTCGAGTTCATGACGGCCGCCTCTCCGCCGCCCGCCGCCGTGCTCGAGGCGCTGGAGAAGCAGAACTTCCGGGTGACCCACGTCTACGGACTCACCGAGGTCTACGGCCCGGCCACCATCTGCTCGTGGCACCAGGAATGGGATGCCCTGCCCGCCCACGATCGCGCGCGGCTGAAGGCGCGCCAAGGCGTGCGCTACGCGGCCCAGGACGGCGTCACGGTGATGGATCCCACGACCATGAAGGAGGTGCCGCGCGACGGCACGACCATGGGGGAGGTCATGTTCCGCGGCAACATCACGATGAAGGGCTATCTCAAGAACCCGACGGCGACGCGTGACGCCTTCGCCGGCGGCTGGTTCCATTCCGGCGATCTCGGCGTGATGCACGAGGACGGCTATATCGAGCTGCGCGACCGTTCCAAGGACATCATCATCTCCGGCGGCGAGAACATCTCGACCATCGAGGTCGAAGGCGTGATCATCGCCCATCCCGCCGTCGCCAATGCCGCCGTCGTCGCCAAGCCCGACGAGAAATGGGGTGAGACACCCTGCGCCTTCGTGATGCTGAAGCCAGGTGCCGCGGCCAGCGCGGAAGACATCATCGCCCACTGCCGCGCCAACCTCGCCGGCTTCAAGTGCCCGCGCCATGTAGTGTTCCGCGACCTGCCCATGACCTCGACCGGCAAGGTGCAGAAGTACGTCCTGCGCGAGTGGGCGAAAGCCGCTTGAGTTCGCGGCCAAACTGACGCGGCCCCTGCAGCAATCACGGCAAACCATCGCGCTGCCATAATCGCCGGTCTAGGTTCCGTACCCCATGCCCGGCGAAGCAACGCTCATCGTGACGACCCGCAGCGGCGTACGCCCCCTGGGCGTGCGCGGCGAACCGTTGCACAACGCCGCTCCCCAGCTTCGCCGCGTCGTGCGCCGGCGCCTGGGCGACGAAGCCGCCGACCTGCTGGCCGATCCGCAGCTCCATGAGAACGACCAGGGCATCGACTGGTACGCCGGCTGGTCCGGTCCGGTTCGCGCCGTTGCCGACCTGCCGCCGGCGGAGCGGGATGCGGTGCTGGCCGCCATCGAGCGCACGCTCGCGGAGATCCGGCGACTGGGCGACCTGCTCGCAGGCCACGGTCCCAAGGAAGAGACCGGCGTCGTCGGCCTGTCGTTGAAACTCGCGGCGCGCGCGCCCTCGCCCGCCTTCGTCTTCCTGGTGGGCGACCGGCCCGTCATCGTCGCCTGGGGCTACGAGAAGGAAGCGGCCAACGCGCTGCTGCCGCTCGCCCTGCCGCGGGTGCCCGACGCGCGCATGCCAATCCCGGACCTGCCGGGCCGGCGGCCTGTGCTCGAAGCCGCGCAGAGGGCGCCGGTGTCCGCCCTGCCCGCCGTCATCCCGGCCGCCGGAGTCCCTTGGTGGCGTACGCTCGCCGCGGCAATACCGCTCCTCCTGCTCCTGCTGGCAGGCGCGTGGGCCCTGCGCGGCCTGCTGCCGGTCCCGCCCGACGTCGCCCTGGCGACACGCGAAGGTCCGCCCGCACCGCCGGCGCCGGAAGCACCGCCCGACCCGTTGCCGGCGCTGAAGGCTGCCTTCTCGACCGAGCAATCGCGCGAGCGCGTGCTGAAAGTCGAACTTGGCCTGGCCGAAGCGGAACTGAAGCGGCGGATCGCCGACTGCAAGCCGCCCCAGCCACCGAAGCCCCCACAGGTCGCCGTCGCGCCACCGCCGCCGGCTCCAGCGCCCGCACCGCCGAAGGCCGCGCCGCCGAAGCCGGCGCCCGCGCCACAACCGCGCAATCCTGCCGACAATCGCCTGCGCCTGCCCAATGCACCCACCAACGACTATTCCTTCATGCAGGGTTGCTGGCGCACAGACCCGTTCCGCCACGAGACGCTTCAGATGCAGCCCGGTGTCTCGTCCTATTGCTTCGATGCGAGCGGCGCCGGCCAGCTCGAATGGCGCCGCGGCCGCACCGCCTGCCGCACGCGTGCCCAGGCACGCTTCGAGGGCGCGGTCCTGCGGCTGCGCGATGCCGATTCGACCTGCAACGACGGTTCGCGCTGGTTCGCCGACCAGCTCGTCTGCCAGCGTGGCGCCGACAACGTGGCGATCTGCAGCGGCCAGTCGCGTAACGCCTACGGCGCGCCGGTGCGCTGGTCGGTCAACCTGCACAAGCTCAACTGACCCGCCTAATGGGCGGCTGAGCTAAACTCGGTTCCGGCGCCGCGGCAGGTCCCATAGAGTGCCCGCCCCGTTCCTCATCCGGTATCTCCCGTGTCCCTTTCCGCGCGCGTGACGTGGCGCAGTTTCCAGGCCGGCGCTTTGCGCATGATCCTGCCGGGCCTCGCCTCGCTTCCCTTCGGCATCGGCTTCGGTGTCGCCGCCGCGCAGAAGGGACTCAGCGCCTTCGAGACGACCTTGATGAGTTTCACCGTCATGGCCGGCACCAGCCAGATGGTGGCGCTCGACATCTGGGCCCAGCCGCTGCCGCTGATGGCGCTGGCCGTATCGGTGTTCGTCGCCAACCTGCGCTACTTCGTGATGGGCGCGGCCTTGCAGCCGCACCTGCCCCACCTGCCCTGGTGGCTGCAGCCGCCGGTCTGGTACGTGACGGTCGATCAGAACTGGGCGGTCAACATCGCGGAGTATCGCCGCGGCCATGGCGATCTCGGCAAGTTCCTGGGCGGCGGCTTCGTCATGGCCTGGATCTGGTCCGGCTCGACCCTGGCCGGTCACCTTGCAGCCGGCGGCATCCTCTCCGACCCTTCGATGGCGCGGCGACTCGGCCTCGATTTCGTCGGCGTGGCGGTGTTCGTCGTCGTGGCCACCATCCTGTTCCGGGGCAAGCGCGACATCGCGCCGTGGGCAGTGGCGATCGCGGCGGCGCTCGCCGCCAAATGGATGATCGGCGGCAACTGGTACATCGTAATCGGCGGCCTGGCCGGTGGCCTCTTCGGCGCGCTGCGAGACCTCAGGAACGGCCATGTCCGCCAGTCCTGAGAATCTCGTCGCGATCCTGGTGATGGCGCTCGCCGCCATGGCCGCCAAGGGCGGTGGCTTTGTCGCGATGCGCTGGCTTGGGCGCTATCGCTTCGTCAATGCGCTGCTCGATCACGCACCCGGTGCCGTGCTGGTGTCCGCCGCCGTTGTTCCGCTGACGCAGGGCGGCAGCGCGTTCGTCGTCGGCGCGGTGGTCGGCGCCGCCCTGACCCGAACGGTCGGAGGCTTCACCGCCGGCCTGTTCGGCGCCGTCGGCGCCGTGGCGCTGGCCCGCTGGGCGGGTCTCACCTAGGGTTAGTGGGAGGTCGGCTCGCTCAGTCGGACGATCTGGTCCTTGATCATGAGCTTTCGCTTCTTGAGGCTGCAGAGCGCATCTTCGTCGGGATGCGGTCGCGTCGTCTCTTTATGGATCGCGTGCTCAAGAGTCGCATGCTTGTTCTTGAGAGCTTCGATGTGGTCCACGGTGCTCATAGTCGGATACCTCCGAGTTTGTTAGCGGGACGATGGAAGTCTGACTCTGACATTGGGTGGAGTCACGTCGAATCAACCCGTAATCGAACGGTCACGCGTAGAATGTGAATAACCCGTCAGCGGTAGCGAACCATTCGTTCAGGCTGCGAGTCCGACCGCCTCCGCGATCTCCACCGGCGCGAAGGCCGGAAACGCCGCGCGCATCAGCGCCGCCACGGACTTGCGATCGGCCTCGTCCGGCACGACACCCAGGCACACCGCATAGACACCGAGATTGCCGACCGTCGCCCGAAGTCGTTTCTCGAGCGAGCGCTCGCGATCGGCCGGCGGTGAATGCAGGCTCGCCAGCTTGAGCTGCTCGGCATGCTCGGCAGCCAGTTCCGCATCGGCAACCCGGCGACGGACCGCATCGACGGTCTCGGGCAGTGCGCCGGGCCAGACCTTGTCCTTGAGCCGCCGCCGCATCTCGCGCAGCGGCTTCACGACGTCGGACTGCCACGCGTCGCTCGCGGTCAGAATGGCGCGCAGCCGCTCGGCCGTCATGGTCGGCCGCCCCGAGGCTCCCAGCCAGCAGCAGAACAGCAGGATGTTGACGTCGCAGCCACGCCGCTCCTGCAGGTCGAGGCAGGCCTCGGCGACGCCCTCTCCGGCATAGAGTTCGAGAGAGAAGTTCCAGAACGGGTGGGGGAGAAAATCCGACACGGTTGCCTGTGACTTGCTGGGGGGCTTTTGCGCGCTTCCCTTTGGGCGGGCTCCGGGGTACACGGCCGGGAGCGACGTGGCTAGCCTGCCTGGACGAGTGCGCCCCGCATGAATGACTTGACGTCGTCGGATCCGCCGGACGCCCAGACCATCAAGGCCAAGCTTGAGGCCCTGAAGACCGAGCATCGCGACCTCGACGAGGTGATCGATCGCCTGGTCGAGAAGCCGCCGTTCGACCAGCTGCAACTTCAGCGCCTCAAGAAGCGCAAGCTCGGTCTGAAGGACCAGATCCTGCGGCTGGAAAGCCAGCTCATTCCCGATATCATCGCCTGAGAAAAGTCATGGCCAAGAAAACCACCAAGCGCCCGGCCGCCAAGCCGGTGGTCGGCGTCATCATGGGCAGTCAGTCGGACTGGTCGACCATGCGGCATGCCGCCGAAACACTGGAGGCGTTGGGCGTCCCGTTCGAGGCACGCATCGTTTCCGCGCATCGGACTCCGAAACGCATGATGGACTATGCCTCGGGCGCCAAGGGACGGGGCCTGAAGGTCATCATCGCCGGCGCCGGCGGCGCCGCCCACCTGCCGGGCATGACCGCCGCCATGACACCACTGCCCGTCCTGGGCGTTCCGGTCGAAAGCGCCGCGCTGAAGGGACAGGATAGTCTTCTTTCCATCGTCCAGATGCCGGCCGGCATTCCCGTCGGCACCCTGGCGATCGGACGCGCCGGATCGATCAACGCGGCCCTTCTTGCAGCCTCCATCGTTGGTCTTAGCGATGCCAAGATAATGGCGGCGCTGGAAGCCTGGCGGACCCGCCAGTCGCTGGCTGTCGCCAAGATCCCGACCGACGACGCTCCGGCCCATCGCTGATGCCGGCCTTCCGACCTCTGCCGCCGGGATCGACCATCGGCATCCTGGGCGGCGGCCAGCTGGGCCGTATGACGGCGCTGGCGGCGGCCCGCCTCGGCTACCCATGCATCGTCTACGCCCCTGACGACCATCCAGTGGCCGCCCAGGTCTGCGCCGGCCATGTCCGGGGCGCCTATGAGGATGGCGAGGCCCTGGCCCGCTTCGCCGCCCAGGTAGACGTCGTCACCTACGAATTCGAGAACGTGCCCGAGGGCGCCGTCCTGGAATGCGAGAAGCTGAAGCCGGTGCGGCCGGGCGTGAAGCCCATCCATTTCGCCCAGCACCGGCTCCGCGAGAAGGACTTCCTGCGTAAACTGGGCATCGGCACGGCCGACTATCAGCCCATCCGCTCCGAAGCCGACATCGCCGCGGCCACCGCCCTGCCCGGTATCCTGAAGACCTGCACCGAGGGGTATGACGGCAAGGGCCAGGCGCGCGTCGCCGACCGGGCCGAACTCTCGGCCGCCTGGGCGAGGCTCGGCCGGCGCGAGTGCATCCTCGAGGCGATGGTCGACTTCGACTGCGAGGTCTCGGCCATCGTCGCCCGCGGACTGGACGGCGCCACGCGCTGCTTCCCCATCGGCATCAACGGCCATCGCGACGGCATCCTGCGCACGACCACGGTACCCTCGGGCCTGCCGGCGACGACCCTGGCGACCGCCGAACGCTTCGGCGTCGACCTGGCCCAGGGCCTCGATCTGGTGGGGCTGGTCGCGCTGGAAATGTTCGTGACCAAGGACGGGCGGGTGCTGGCCAACGAGATGGCGCCGCGGCCGCACAATTCGGGTCACTGGACGATGGACGCCTGCGCCACCAGCCAGTTCGAGCAGCTCGTGCGGGCCATCTGCGGCCTGCCGCTGGGCTCGGTCGAGGTGCTGGCGCCCTCGCGCATGGAGAACCTGATCGGCGACGAGGCCGACGACTGGCAGCGCTATCTCGCCGAGCCGACGGCGCGGCTGCATCTGTACGGCAAGGCGGAGGCCCGCCCCGGCCGCAAGATGGGCCACGTCACCTACGTGCTGCCGGGCGTGCTGCCGGCCGCGCGCCCGGACGCTTCGGGCCCGTCCACGACCTGAGCTGCCCCTTCAGCTTCTCGAACTTCATCACGTCGTCGATGCGGCGGTCGAGGAAGGCCCAGGTGGCCTCGGCGCCGGGCGACCGGTCGTTCAGCCAGTAGAGCAGGGTCGAGGAATAGACCCCCGCCAGGGTGGCGCGCTTGGTGTAGAAATTGAAGTCGGTGCTGGTGTCGCCGGCCGCGTACCACATGGCGTCGACCGTCTTGTAGAGCAGCTTCAGCGCCAGCCCGGCATTGAGCGGCAGGGACAGCGTCGACAGCGCCCGCCGCGCCGCCTCGCGCGGCCCGGCATGGCGTTCCAGCCGGAGGCGGACGGCGCCCTTGATGCGGTCGCGGATCTTGAGGGCCGTGATTCCCTCCTTCTCCATGTCCTCGACGGTGCGCCGGTCGGCGCGCTCGCTGACATAGGTCAGCGCCTGCAGGGGCCCCCCCGGGAACAGCCGGTCGGCCTCGCCCGGCGGCAGGCCGAGAGCCCGGCCGCTGGCGGCCAGGGCGGCCCGCGTCCAGCCGTCGAAGGCCGCCTCGGCCATGAACTCGTCCACCAACCGGTCCCGCAGGGAAGAGTCCGGGTCGATTTCCTGTGAATTCGGGGTGTTTTGCTCGATCATCTGTGGAATATAGGCCGCAATCGGGGGGTTCCCAAGGGTATCCGCCTGTGATACCTACCCGGCCTCTGGAATTCAGGCCCCGGGACATCCGTGGGCTAAGCCGCATTGGAAGGAAGCGATCGAAGTGCAGGTTCTCGTTCGTGAAAACAACGTCGATCAGGCGCTGCGCGTCCTGAAGAAGAAGATGCAGCGCGAGGGCATCTTCCGCGAGATGAAGCTCCGCCGCAACTACGAGAAGCCGTCCGAGCGCCGCGCCCGTGAGCGCGCCGAGGCCATCCGCCGCACGCGCAAGCTGATGCGCAAGCGCATGGAGCGCGAGGGCTACTAGTCCTCCCCTCCTCGCACGAGACGACGACCCCCGGCATCCCCGGGGGTTTTTGTTTGGCTGGAAATGGAAGGGCCAACGGAGCGCGCAACTCCAGTTGCGCTCATGCCTTGGCTATTCACGAGCGTGAGCGCCACAGGAGTGGCGCGCTCCCATGAGCGCTCTATCGCGACATCATTCTGGTTTCGATGCACCTGCAACGAATGCCGCCGCATGACGATCACGTAGTCGGCGGAAGACTTCTGCCGGAACGCTTGCCGTCGGATCCACAAGCGCTTCCTCCACCGCTTGTCTCAACTCAGCCGCCGAAGCGCATGTGCGAGGCTTCCCGCAGTTCGGCTGACTCTTGGGCGACATGTCATTCCTCCATAGTCGACGGCGGTGAGTTAAGAAGGCGCTGGTGCTTTCCTCAAGTCACGAGCGCCGCGATCGCCGCTTCCAGTTCGGCCACATCGGTCACGACGGCGTCGGGCGTTTCGGCCGCCGAGCGCGGGCGCTGCCGGCGCCAGCGGCCTGAGCGGAACTGGATGGTCGCCATGCCGGTCGCCTTGGCCGGCGCGATGTCGGCATCGATCCGGTCACCCACCAGGATGCACTCGGTCGGTGCCGCGGCGAGGTCCCGGACGAACAGCGCCGCCAGCCCTGCCCGCTCCAGCCGCTCCCAGCGCGGCTCGCGTGCTCCGAGTACGAGTCCGCGTGCCTTCAGGCGATTCAGCAGGTCCTCGATGCCAGGCCGAAGTTGGAAGGCATCGAGCCGCCCGGTCATGGCCTCGACCCGCCGCGCCACGCGCGCCACGGTCGCGGGCTCGCCGCCGCACAGCGTCTCGATCATGTGGCGCATGACGTCGGGTGCGAAGGCAGCCACCGCCTGCTCGGACGCCTCTTCCACTATCGCCGGATCGACGCGGATTCCTTCCAGCCCGCAAGCCGACGCGATGGCGCCGTCGAGAGCCATCTCCCAAGCGAATTCGAGATCTACCGCGCCGCCGATGTCGAAGATGACGGCGCGATAGGCCGATTTCCCGGGACTCATTGGATCCGACATCCCCACGGCTCGCTCCTGATGGGGGTATCGTTTCGCCCGGGAAGAACCGTCCAGAGACAATCCCACCTCTCTTGCTCCTGCAGGTGTGCCATCTCTGCGTCGACCGGTGTGCCGTCCTTCCAGGTACCTTCGAAGCGCCGGCCATCACGCGTCACGAACACACCCGCCCCCTGCGGAACCCCGTCGATCCAGTTGCCCTTGAACTCGCCCTGCCGCCCCTTTGCGCTCCCCTCGCCCGTCAGCCTGCCCTCGCGCCACTGCCCCTCCCACTGCCAACCACCCGACATCGTCAGCACGCCGGTGGCCCACTCGCCCAGCTTCCAGGTTCCCCGGTACTGCCGCTCGTCAGGGAATGTCACCGTCCCCTCCAGCAAGACGCCGTCCTTCCAAAGGCCGTCGTATCGGATCTCGTATTTTATAAGCTGGCCCAGTCCCCATGTGGTCTCGTATTCCGTACGCTCGCCGCGTCCCGTGATTCGCCCACCCTCCATTCGCCCCGAATAGCGAACAACCCTCTTTCCATCGCGGAACCACTCGAGAGTGCCCTCGCCTTCGGCGCGCCCGTCGACACACGGCCCCGTCCAGACGGCATTCATCCGTCTCCACGGATTGCGAGCATACTTTCTCCACGGATTGCCCATATACGGATTGCGCACTTCGCACTGATCGGCCGCCTCGACCCAGCGCGGCGGTCCCAGGAAGAAAGGCATCGTCAACAGGGCAACGAACAGGATCAATCCAACGGCGAACGGTATCCGGACTGGCGACCGGCAAAAGGCGAGCCAATAACTCGTCTCTGGCCGGGGATCAGGACTGGCTGCTCCCCATTTACGGATCCCTTCATCGACCTGCGCGAGCAATTTCAGTCGAGCTATGTCGAGGTCGCCGGAGAAGATCGGAAAGTAGTTCAGGTGCTTCCTGACGTCGCGCCCAACGTGCCGATACCCGTTACTCTTGAGGCGAGCATAGAAGGATTGCGGATCGACGAGTTGCAACGCCACGATCTCGAAGTTTACCCGGCGGCTCCCGATGGTCGCAGTGTGGGCCCCTTTGATATCGGACCACCGGATAAGGTCTGGCGTACGCTTGCCAAGGACCATGATGCCCTCGTTGGAAATCCGAAGGGCAACTGGCCGCCGGATCGCATCCCGCGCCCCCTTCCAAAGCAAGAATGCCGCGCAGCCGATGAAAATCCCACCGTACGCATACGCGACGAACCGATGCGTCGACACAGTCGACCACCACAGGAAACAGCCCAAACCCGCGATAACGATGGCTCCAGCGATTCTTTTCCATCCCGCCATCGCCTTCTGGCGAATAACGATCGGCTCGGTCGGATCGGGTCGAGGGTCCTCTCCGGGTGCTGCAGCGATCACCGGTTTCGACATCTCGCCGTTCCGACACCGCTAGAGCGGTCTCCGAATCGCCTTGAGGCGTTATCCCACAGGCAATCCCATTTTTCCTGTTCCTGGAGGCGAGCTACCTCCGGATCGACGGGCCGACCATCACGCCACTGTCCTTCAAACCGCCGGCCATCGCTTGTCACGAAAACGCCCGTGCCTTCAGGAACACCATTGGTCCAATTGCCTTCGTACTGCCCCTGAGGTCCGCGAGCGACGCCCTTGCGCGTAAGTTGCCCTCGATACCAGTGGTCTTCCAGGCGGTAGCCGCCTGGCGCCGTCAGCACACCTCTCGTCCAGTCTCCGCTGTCCCACTTGCCGCTGTATCGCCGGCCGTCGGGATACGTCGCGACTCCTTCGCGCAGGTCGCCGTCCTTCCACGTGCCTTCGTAGCGAATTTGGCTTTCGGTCAACTCCCCGCGCCCCGTGATCCGGCCTCCTTCCATGTGCCCCGAATAGCGTACCGTCCGGCTGCCATCACGAAACCATTCGAGGACACCCGTACCTTGAGCGCGGCCATCGACGCACGGCCCCTTCCAAGTGACGGTCGTCGCCTTCGCGCGTCTCCACTCCCTGCCACCGTACCGATTGCGCACTTCGCAATTCTCAGCCGCTTCGACCCAGCGCGGGGGACTGAGAAGGGCGAAGGGTGCGGTAAAAAGGGCAACGAGCAGTACCAGGCCTATCGCGAACGGCGCTCGCCCCGGCAAGCGAGTAAACAGAGCCTGGAAGTTCGTTTCGGGCGACGGATCGGGATCGGCCGTCCCCCACCGGCGGATCGCCTCGTTGACGGCCAGGAGCATCTGCTCCGGCTCCATGTCCAGGCCGGTGGACGCGAGCGCGTAGTATTTGGGGCGCAGTCCGGTGTCCGGGCCCAGCCAACGCGGCTTGTCGGCATCCAGGCGTGCATAGAAGGGGCGTGGATTCACGAGTTCCAGCGCGATGATCGGCACGTCTACACGTTGACTGCTCTCGATCGCGGCATGAGCGCCCTTGATATCGGACCACAGGATGAGATCGGGAGAGCGCCCCCGGTAGGCCGTGATCCCCTTGTCGGTGATCTGGATCGCGAAAGGCACCGGCCGGATCAGATTCCTGACGGCGAGACAAAGACCCAACATGCCAGTCGCGACGACAATGAAGCCGTATAAATGGGCCGCCACCGGGTGCGTCGGGACGAACAAATGCCACAGCCACCAGCCAAGTGTCGCGAACCCGATGGCCATCGCGATGGCGATCGTCCCGCTCACGAACCGCGAGCCGAACGGCATCTTCTGATGAATGGTGATTGTCTCGGACGGGGAAGGCTTTGCCCCTTCCCCCGGCGTTGCCTCGGCTTGCGCCGGTTCGCTAATGCGAGGAGCCCTCGAGCGACTTCACGATGTTCTCGCACATCACCTTTGCGTCGGCGAACAGCATCATGGTGTTGTCGCGGAAGAACAGTTCGTTGTCGACGCCGGCATAGCCCGAGGACATGCCGCGCTTCACGAACAGCACGGTCTGCGCCTTCTCGACGTCGAGGATCGGCATGCCGTAGATCGCGCTCTTCGGATCGGTCTTGGCGGCCGGATTGGTGACGTCGTTGGCGCCGATCACGAAGGCCACGTCGGTCGAGGCGAAGTCGCGGTTGATGTCGTCGAGCTCGAAGACCTCGTCGTAGGGCACGTTGGCCTCGGCCAGCAGCACGTTCATGTGGCCGGGCATGCGGCCGGCCACCGGATGGATGGCGTAGCGCACCTGCACGCCCTCCTTCTTCAGGAGGTCGGCCATCTCGCGCAGCGCGTGCTGGGCCTGCGCCACCGCCATGCCGTAGCCCGGCACGATGATGACCGACTGCGCGTTCTTCATCAGGAAGGCCGCATCCTCGGCCGAGCCGGCCTTGACCGGCTTGTCGTTCTTCACGGCGGGCCCGCCGGCCGCCGCGCTGTCGGTGCCGAAGCCGCCCAGGATCACGTTGAAGATCGAGCGGTTCATGCCCTTGCACATGATGTAGCTCAGGATCGCGCCCGAGGAGCCGACCAGCGCGCCGGTCACGATCAGCGCGGTATTGCCCAGGGTGAAGCCGATGCCGGCCGCCGCCCATCCCGAGTAGGAGTTGAGCATCGACACCACGACCGGCATGTCGGCGCCGCCGATCGGCAGGATCAGCAGGAAGCCCAGCGCCAGCGACAGCACGACCAGCAGGACGAAGGTCGAGGTGTGGCCGCGCATGGCGAACCAGACCAGCAGCACGACCAGCGCGATGCCCAGCAGCGCGTTCAGCGGATGCTGGCCCTTGAAGATCAGCGGCGAGCCCGAGACCAGGCCCTGCAGCTTGGCGAAGGCCACGACCGAGCCGGTGAAGGTGATGGCGCCGATGACCGTGCCCAGTCCCATCTCGATCAGGCTCTGGGCCTTGATCTTGCCGGGCAGGCCGATCCCGAAGGCCTCGGGGGACAGGAACGCGGCGGCGGCCACGAAGACCGCGGCGAGACCGACGAGCGAATGGAAGGCCGCCACGAGCTGAGGCAGCGCCGTCATCTGGATGCGCAGGGCCACGAAAGTGCCGATCGCGCCGCCGATCACCAGGCCGGCCAGGATCAGCCAGGGTGAGAGGACGCCGGGCGACAGTACGGTGACGCCGATGGCCACGACCATGCCGACGATGCCGAACAGGTTGCCCTGCCGCGAGGTCGTGGGCGAAGACAGGCCGCGCAACGCCATGATGAAGCAGATGGCGGCGATCAGATAGCCGTAGGCGGCCAGTTCCTGGGTGAACATCCCTTGCTCCCGCCGACTACTTCTTGACCGGTTTCTTCTTGAACATCGACAGCATCCGGTGCGTGACGATGAACCCGCCGAAGATGTTCACCGCGGCCAGCGCCACGGCGATGAAGCCGAAGAGCTGCGCGGCGCCCAGCCCCTTGAGGCCCGCCGCCAGCAGCGCGCCGACGATGATCACGGAGGAAACGGCGTTGGTGACGGCCATCAGCGGTGAATGCAGCGCCGGGGTCACCCGCCAGACCACGTAGTAGCCCACGAAGCACGAGAGCGCGAAGATGGTCAGCAGCGCCACGAACGGCATGTGGCCGTCGGGAATGGCGACCGGGGCGGCCGCCGCCGCGTCGGTGATCTGCTGCGCCAGGGCCTTGAGCTGCGAGGCGACGTCCTGCGCCTGGGTCGCGAGCTTGGAGGCCTCGCCTGCGATCTTGTCGTCCATGGGCCGCTCCTAAGCCTGGGTCAGCGAGGGATGCACGATCTGCCCGTCGCGGGTGACCAGCGTGCCCTTCACGACCTCGTCCTCGAGGTTGATCGTGAGCGCCTTGGTCTCCTTGTCGACCATCGGCGTGATGAAGTTCAGCAGGTTGCGCGAGAACAGCGCCGAGGCGTCGGTCGCCAGCTCGCCCGGAAGGTTGGCCGGACCGACGATCTTCACACCGTACTTCTCGACCACCGTGCCGAACTCCGACAGCGGGCAGTTGCCGCCCTGCTCGACCGCCATGTCGACGATCACCGAGCCGGGCTTCATGGTCTTGACCATTTCCTCGGTCACCAGCACCGGCGCCTTGCGCCCGGGGATCAATGCCGTGGTGATCACGATGTCCTGCAGCTTGATGTGGTCGGCCACCAGCGCCGCCTGCTTGGCCTGGTACTCGGCACTCATCTGCTTGGCGTAGCCGCCCGCGGTCTCGGCCGCCTTGAACTCCTCGTCCTCGACGGCGACGAACTTGGCGCCGAGCGACTGGACCTGCTCCTTCGTTGCCGGGCGCACGTCGGTTGCCGTGACGACCGAGCCGAGGCGGCGGGCCGTGGCGATCGCCTGGAGGCCCGCGACGCCGACACCCATGATGAAGCTGCGCGACGGCGCCAGGGTGCCGCCGGGCGTCATCATCTGCGGGAAGATGCGGCCGTAATTGTTCGCGGCCACCAGCACGGCCTTGTAGCCGGCCAGATTGGCCTGCGAGGACAGAATGTCCATCGACTGCGCACGCGTGATGCGCGGAATCAGTTCGAGTGCGAACGAGGTGACGCCGCGCGACGCCAGCGCCTGCACCAGCTCCTTGTTGGTCAGCGCCCCGAGCGGCGCCATCAGCGTCTGGCCCTGGCGCAGCAGGCCGAGTTCGTCGAGCCCTTCCTCGGCCGTCATCGGCCGCTGGATCTTGAAGACGATGTCGCCCGCGGCGATGGCCGAGGCCGCGTCCGGCACGATCGTCGCGCCGGCTTCGCTATAGGCCTGATCGGTGTAGGCGGCGACCGTTCCGGCACCCGCCTCGATCGTGATCTCCGCGCCCAGCGCCTTCAGTTTCTTGACGGTCTCGGGAGTGGCGGCCACACGGGTTTCGTGGGGCCTGCGTTCTTTGATGATAGCGATTTTCATGGGGCGATTTTCATGGAGCGCTTCAGATCCGTTTGAACGCGGCGGGACGCTTCGTGCGCTGCACCTTGCACAGCGATCCGTTCTTTGCCAAGCCGGTTTTTCGCCGCGCGGACGCCTCCCGCTTACCGACGCGTGTGTCACATGCTACGGCTCGACCATGCCTGACCAACCGCACATCCTGACCGGCTTTCATTTCACAAAGGCGACGCTCGCTTCTTTCAGTGAGCGCTGCAAGATCATCGGGCACATGGACAATCCCACGCCCACCGTCGCCGACATCCCGCCCGGCACCGCGGCCACGGTGCAGGCGATCGTCAGCACGGGCAGCGTCGGCCTCTCGGACGCCATGATGGCGGCCCTGCCGAGGCTGTCGCTGTTCTGCTGCTACGGCACGGGTTACGAGCGCGTCGATCTCGAAGCGGCGCGGCGGCGCAACATCATGGTCACGCACGGCGCCGACGCCAATGCGCTCGACGTGGCCGAACTCGCGGTCGGCATCCTCCTCGCCTCGACCCGCCGCCTGGTGCGCGCCGACAAGATGATCCGCCGCGGCGAGTGGAAACAGCGCATCCCCAACCGCTTCGGCGCCATCGCCGGCCTGACCGGCGGCAAGGTCGGTATCCTGGGGCTCGGCGCCATCGGCCTGGAGGTCGCGCGGCGCCTCAAGGGCTTCGACGTCGAGATCGGCTACTGCAATCGCAGCAAGCGCAGCGACGTCGACTTCCCGTATTTCCCGGACGTGATGGCGCTCGCCACCTGGTGCGACTACCTGATCGTCTGCCTGCGCTCGGATGCCTCCAACCGGCACATCATCGACGCCGAGGTGCTGAAGGCGCTGGGTCCGCGCGGCCACGTGGTCAACATCTCGCGTGGCTGGGCGGTCGACGAGGCGGCCCTGGCCGACGCGCTGCGCCACGACGTCATCGAAGGCGCAGCCCTCGATGTGTTCGACGAGGAGCCCTACACCGGCACCGAGCTGCTCGAACTCGACAAGCTGGTGATGACACCGCATTTCGGCGGCGGCACGCAACACGCCCAGCGCCGCATGACCGACCTCGTCTGCCGCAACCTCGACAACCATTTCACCGGCAAGCCAGTCGTCTCCCCGGTGCCTGAACTGCGCGACTGGGCCCACTCCCCCGACGCGCCGGAACCGCGTTAGCGCTTTTCGGTGCCGTTGCCCTACAGCCTCGTCCTGAGAGGCTGGCCGGAAATGAATTGAATCGATTCAAGCACTTACCTCATCCTGAGGAGCCGCGCCTTGCGCGGCGTCTCGAAGGATGGGCAACAGGCAAGGTGCTCGTGCCCACCCTTCGAGACGCTCACTACGTTCGCTCCTCAGGGTGAGGTGATTGCTTGGACGCCAAGCATGGTTGCTTCACTGTCGTAAGACATCAATTCGGCGGATCTTTTCCAATGACGATGCTCGCGCCCGTGTATTTCGGCGGCGTGTCGAACCAGACATCGAAATAGGCGCGCAACGCCGACGGATAACGCCGCAGCTCGGTCATGAGGCTGTAGGCGCGTGTCACGTCCTGTGCCTCGAAGCCCCAGGCCTCGATCCCCTGCTCGCGCGCGAGGAAGATCGCGCGCGAGAGATGGAAGCGCTGGGACACGATGATCATGCGCGCCTGGCCGAACACCGATTCGGCCCGCAACACGGAGTCCAGAGTGCGAAGACCCGCGAAGTCGCGATAGATCGCCTCCGCCGGCACACCGCGCTTGATCAGGCCGTCCCTCATGGCCGTCGGTTCGTCATAGTCGGCACGGCTGTTGTCGCCGCTGACCAGCAGGTACTTCACCTTGCCGGCCTTGTAGAGCGCGGCTGCCGCGTCGAGCCTGTAGACGAAGTAGCGGTTGGGCCCGCCCTCCGGACCGATCGGGGCGGCCCCCAGCACGAGCGCCACCGGCACATCGGGCAGCTTCGCCGCATCGTCGCTGATATACGCGGCGGCCAGCGTTTCGAGGCGGCGCTCGGCGACCCATGACAGGAGAGACATCAGGAGGGCCATCGCGCCCAGCGCGAGCACCGCGTACAACATCAACCGCATGTCATCGCCTTGATCACACTCCCCGCCATCCGTAGAGAGCCAGCATGCCCCGCCTCAGCACCGCCGAAGCCACGGTCGAAACCCTCCTGCTGCACGGCCTCGACACGGTCTATGCCCTGCCCGGCCTGCACCAGGATCCGTTGTTCGACGCCTTCTATCATGCTTCGGACCGGCTGCGGGTGATCCATCCGCGCCATGAGCAGACGGCAGCCTACATGGCGCTGGGCGCGGCGCTCGCCACCGGCAAGCCGCAAGCCTTCGGGGTCGTGCCCGGTCCCGGCATGCTCAATGCTGGGGCGGCCCTGCTCACGGCCTACGGCATGAATGCGCCGGTGATCGGCCTGATCGGCCAGATCCCGCAGGCCGACATCGACAAGGGTCACGGCCACCTGCACGAGATCCACGACCAGCTGGGCCTCATGCGGCACATCACGAAATGGGCCGAGCGCATCCGCAGCCCGCAGGAGGCGCCCACCCTGGTCAGCCAGGCGATCTGGCACGCCACCTCGGGCCGGCCACGTCCCGTCGCTTTGGAATGCGCGCTCGATACCTGGGCGAAACGCAGCGAAGTGGTGATCCCCGAGGCGCCGCTGCCCTTGCCGCCGGAGTCGATCGACGACGAGGCGATCGAGACGGCCGCGCGGATTCTCGGGCAAGCGGAGCGGCCGATCATCCTGCTGGGCGGCGGGGCCATGGATGCCTCCGACGAGATCATCCGGCTGGCCGAGATGCTCGAGGCGCCGGTCAGCTCCTACCGTCGCGGCCGCGGCATCGTCCCCTCCTCGCACCGGCTCGCCGTCGACATGCCGATCGGCCATCGGCTGTGGAAAGACGCCGATGCCGTGCTGGCGGTCGGCACGCGCTTCTTCATCCAGAACGGCAATTGGGGTATCGACGACAAGCTGAAGGTCGTGCGGGTCGACATCGATCCCGACGAGCCCGAGCGTTTCCGCAAGCCTGACGCCGCGCTGGTCGGCGATGCCGCGCCGCAGCTCCGGGCGCTGATCGCGGCCCTTGGCCGGCACAATCGCAAGCGCACCTCGCGCGCCGAAGAGCTGAACGGCCATCGCGCCTGGTTCGCCGGGCGCCTGTCGAAGCTGGAGCCGCAACTCTCCTTCCTGAAGGCCATCCGCAACGCGTTGCCCGAGGACGGCATCTTCGTCGACGAGGTCTCGCAGATGGGCTTTGCCTCGCGCGTGGCGCTGCCCATCGAGAAGCCGCGCACGTTCCTGTCGCCCGGCTACCAGGACAATCTCGGCTGGGGGTTCGGCACGGCCCTGGGCGCTAAGGCGGCGATGCCCGACCGCAAGGTCCTGGCGATCGCCGGCGACGGCGGCTTCATGTACCAGGTGGGAGAGCTGGCGACCGCCGTTCGGCACAACATCGCCGTGGTGGTCGTGGTGTTCGACAACGGCGCCTTTGGCAACGTGAAGCGCATCCAGCAGGAGCGCTACGGCAACCGCCTGATCGCCTCGGACCTTCAGAACCCGGACTTCGCAAAGCTGGCCGATTCCTTCGGCATCGCCTCGTTCAAGGCGCTCGATGCCCGGCAGCTGGAAGACGCGCTGCACAAGGCGTTCGCGCTGAATGCGCCCGCCCTCGTCTGGGTCCCGCACGGCGACGTCCCAAGCCCCTGGGACCTGATCATGATGCCGAAAGTACGAGGATGATGAAGCTTCCACGACGCCCGCAGGCCGTTATCTTCGACATGGACGGCCTCATCTTCGATACCGAGCAGCTCTACCAGGAAGCGATCATGGCGGCCGCGGATGAAGTCGGGCAACCCATGACGCCCGACATCTTCCGCGCGATGATCGGCCGCCCGTGGCTACGGTCGCGCGAGTTCCTCGTGGGGCACTACGGACCGGCCTTCGCAGTCGACTCTTTCAGGGCGGCCTGGAATCGGCACTTCGACTTGATCGTGGATGCCCGACTCGCGTTGAAGCCCGGCGTCGTCGAACTGCTGGATGCGCTCGATCAGCTCGCCCTCCCGCGCGCCATTGCGACCTCTTCGACCCATCACACCGTCCGCCATCATTTGAGTGCGCATGATCTCACCGGGCGTTTTCATCACGTCGTGGCGCACGGTGATTATGCGAACGGCAAGCCCGCTCCAGATCCCTATCTGAAGGCGGCCGGATTGGTCGGCATCAATCCCGTCTGCTGTCTTGCGCTTGAGGATTCACACAATGGCGTCAGGTCGGCAGCCGCTGCCGGCATGATGACGATCATGGTGCCCGACCTTCTCGAGGCAACCGACGAAATCACGGAACTTTGCGCTCTGGTCGTGCCCGATTTGCACGCCGTTCGCGGCCTTGTCAGTCGATAGCGTCGGCGGTCTTGTCGAGGGGATAGGCGACGACGTCGCCCGCTACGGGAACGACCTTTGCGGTCGCGCTGGTCACGCGGACGGGGAACGCCACCACGCCACAGCCGGACAGGGCGACCGCGACGGTCAAAAGGACCGCAGCGCTCACGCATCGCTTGGGAGAGAGAATGCGGGTCATCATTCCGATGAAACGCCCAAGAGCTGGATTTGTTGCCGCTAACGCAACCCTGCGAGGATCACGGCGAAATCCGTACGGCACCTGAAGCCCAAAACACGTTCCGCCTTGCCGGCATCGTAGATCCGGTCGATCGTATCGAACATCGTCCAGCCACGCCGTCCATAGAGCGTGCGGTACTCGGGGAACAGGCGAGCCACGACCGCGGGCGCATCGGTGATCAAGTCGTGGCAATCGTCGCGCGTGAACGGCGTCGGCGCCGAGACGATGAAGGTGTCGAAGCCGACCGCCTTCGCCTTGGCCAGTGCGACGACATGGGCTTCCGCCGCATCCTCGACGCTGAGGCGCCGGAACAGGAATTCATTGGCCTTGGTGTTCTCGCCCGACTGGACGATGGCATGGGCCATGTCGTCCTCCTCGGGAAAGAAGCGCGAGGTGCGCAGCACGAGGACCGGCAGCTTGTGCAGGTGATTGAACAGGCGGCACAGCTCTTCCGCCGCGAGCTTGGTGACGCCGTAGATGTTGCGCGGCCTGAGCGGCGCCATGGTCTCGTCGATCCACACCGCCTTCTCCGCCCCGCCCGCCTTTCCGTCGCGAATTTCCTGCGAGATCATGAGCGAGGTCGTCGAGGTGAAGACGAAGCGGTCGACGGCCGATCCCGGCGCCACGGCCTCCTCCAGCAGGTTCAGCGTGCCCTGCACGTTGACGGCGACGAACTCGGAATTGTCATGCGTCTCGATGTGCGGCTTGTGACGGGCCGCGGCATGCACGATGGCGGTGATGCCCTCGTCGCGGATCACGCGACGGACCAGTCCGCGGTCGACGACCGACCCAACCACGCTCGTCGTGGCACCCGGTTCGGGATCGAGCCCCACGACCTTGTGCCCGTCGCGCGCAAGCCTTGGCACCAGGGTCTGGCCGAGCCAGCCCGAGGAGCCGGTCACCAGGATGTTCACGGCTGGCTCGCGTCCTCGAGCCCCGCCTCTTTCAGCGCAAGCTCCTGACGCTGCGTCAACGCATCGACATCGAAGCCGTCGATCAGCCCCTCGAAGAGCTGGTGCCAGTTGATCGAGGCGCGGAGATGGATGAACACCGAGCCGAGGCCGATGGCGGCGCGGTCCATGAACACGAACTCGCGCGGCGGCCGCACGCCGCCCATCTTGCGCAGCTCGCCGAACACGTTCTGCGCCATCTCGCGGCCATAGCCCTCGGCCATGCCCTCGGTGAGCCGTCTCGGCCGGTCGTCCATCAGCGGGCCATAGAGGAAGGCGGCCCAGCGGTTGAGGATGGCCACCATTTCCTTGGTGAGACCCGTAAAGCCCCAATCCTCGTAGGCCGCGACGGCGCGCGCCTCGTCGTCGGTCATCAGCGCGCGATAGAGTTCGATCGAGCCGCGCACGAAGCGCGGCGGGAAGATGCGGATGCAGCCGAAGTCCATCAGGTTCACCGAACCGTCCGGCCGCACCGAATAATTGCCGAGATGCGGATCACCGTGGATGGCGCCGTAGAAATAGAACGGCACGTACCAGGCGCGAAACATGGCGATGGCCAGCGCGTCGCGTTCTTCCTGCGAACGGGTCTTCCAATTGAGCAGCGGCTCGCCTTGCAGCCAGTCCATGGTGAGCAGGCGTTCGGTCGAATGCGAGTCGACGACGCCGGGCACATGGACCTGCGGTTCGTCGCGCAGCATGTGGCGGTAGAGCGCCGCGTGACGGGCCTCGCGGCGATAGTCGAGTTCCTCGCGCAGGCGGTTGGTGATTTCGGTATGGATCTCGTCGGTGCGGATCGCCGGATCGAAGCGCTGGCCGATCGCGAACACGAGCTTGAGCTGGTTGAGGTCGGCCTCCAGCGCCGAGGACATGTCGGGATACTGGAGCTTGGCCGCGACCTCGCGACCATCCAGCAGCGTCGCGCGGTGGACCTGGCCCAGCGAGGCGGCAAACCACGCCTCCTTGTCGAAGCGGGCGAACTTGGCCTGCCAGTCGGGCCCGAGCTCCGAGGCCATGCGGCGGCGCACGAAGGCCCAGCCCATGGCCGGCGCATTGGCCTGCAACTGCGCCAGCTCGCGGGCATATTCGGGCGGCAGCGCGTCCGGGATGGTGGCGAGCAACTGCGCCGCCTTCATCAGCGGACCCTTCAGCCCGCCCAGCGCCGCCTTCAGCTCGCCCGCATGCTTGTCGCGATCGAGGCCGAAGCCGAGATAACGCTGACCCGCCAGCTTGACCGCCAGCCCGCCGACCGAGGTGCCGACCCGGGCATAGCGCCCGAGCCGTCCGCCGAGGGAGTCCCCTTCATCTGCCATCGCGGCCTACAACTTCTCCAACTCGTCGATGAAGCCCGAGATCACCTCGAGGCCCTTGTCCCAGAAGGCGGGGTCTGAAGCGTCGAGGCCGAAGGGCGCCAGCAGCTCCTTGTGCCGCTTCACACCGCCCGACCGCAGCATGTCGAGATACTTCTCCTGGAAGCCGTCGGGCTGGGCCTGGTACGCGGCATAGAGCGAGTTCACCAGGCAGTCGCCGAAGGCATAGGCGTAGACATAGAACGGCGAGTGGATGAAGTGGCCGATATAGGACCAGTAGTGCCTGTACTCGTCGTCGAAGGTAAAGGCCGGGCCGAGGCTCTCCTTCTGCACCGCCATCCAGATCTCGCCGATCGCGTCGGGCGTCAGTTCGCCCTCGCGGCGCGCCATGTGGATGCGCGATTCGAAATCGTAGAACGCGATCTGGCGCACCACGGTGTTCAGCATGTCCTCGACCTTGCCGGCCAGCATCGCCTTGCGCGTGGCCTTGTCGGGCGCGGTCTTGAGCAGCGACTGGAAGGTCAGCATCTCGCCGAACACCGACGCGGTCTCGGCCAGAGTGAGCGGCGTGTCGGCCATCAGCGGGCCCTGCTTGGCCGCCAGCACCTGGTGCACGCCATGGCCCAGCTCGTGGGCGAGCGTCATCACGTCCCGCACCTTCCCCTGATAATTCAGCAGGAGATAGGGATGCGCCGACGGCACCGTCGGATGGGCGAAGGCGCCCGGCGACTTGCCCGGCCGCGCCGGCGCGTCGATCCAGCCGGTGCCGAAGAATTTGCGGCCGACCTCGGCCAGCTCGGGAGAGAAGGCATTGTAGGTATCGAGCACGATCTTCTCGGCCTCGGGCCAGGGGATCGTGCGGTCGTCATGCTCGGGCAGCGGCGCGTTGCGATCCCAATAGGGCATCGTCTCGACGCCGAACCACCTGGCCTTGAGCTTGTAATAGCGGTGCGAGAGCTTCGGATAGGCGGCCTTCACCGAGGCCGCGAGCGCATCGACGACCTCGTCCTCGACCACGTTGGCGAGGTTGCGGAACGATTGCGGGCGGGCGTACTTGCGCCAGCGATCGTCGATCTCCTTGTCCTTGATCAACGTGTTGGTGATCAGCGAGAAGACGGCGATGTTGTCGCCCTGGACCTTGCCGAACGACTTGGCGGCCTCCTTGCGCACCGCTTCGTCCTTGTTCGACAGCTTGTCGAGGATCTGCGGCTCGCTCAGCATCTCGTTGCCGAACGGATAGCGCAGCCGGGCGATCGTCTCGTCGAACAGGCGTGACCAGGCGCTGCCGCCGACCACCGACTGATCGTGCTGGAACTTCTCCAGCTCGTCGGAGAGCTGGTGCGGGCGGAACAGGCGCGCGTCGCGCAGCCAGGGCCCGTACTTGGCCAGTTCCGGCGCCTTCAGCTTTTCAGCCAGGTCCGCATCCTCGATCTTGTTGATCTCGAGCCGGAAGAACAGGAGCTTCGAGCCGATATCGTTCAGCTTCTCGGAAATGTCCTGCGCGAAGCGGTTGCGCTCCGGGTCGGACTGGTCCTGAGCGGAATAAAGCTGGGCGTAGGAGCCGATCCGGCCCAGCAGGTCGCTCATCGCCTCGAGGCGAACGATCGCCGCGCCCAGCGCCTTGCCGTCGAGGCCGACGATCCTGCCCTCGTAATCCTTGGCGAAGGCGGCCGCCTCAGCGGCGGCGCGCTTCAGGTCGGCGCCGAGATCCGTCCCGCCCGGGCTGGAATAGAGGTCGGACAGGTTCCAGGTCGGCAGATCGCCCAGCACAACGTTCATTCGGCACTCCTTGCGTCCACCCCGATATGGGGCGCGACCCGCCGCATGCCTAGGGCAATGACACCTCGACACACCGGCGGATCGCAGCCACCCGGTCTATCACGCTTCCCGGGTCGATGGAGACCAGCTCGAAGCCATGCGCGCGATAGGTGCGCTCATGGACCGCCTCGAAGCGCCGTGCGTCCTCCAGGCCGATCCGCCGCGCCGCCGTGGCCTCGATGAACCCCATCAGCCGCACGAAGAAGACGCGGCGTTCGTAGAAGCCGGAGCGCTTCAGCTCTTCGATCTCCCTACGCAGCGGGTCGGAGAGCGGATGACCGAGGAACGTTGCCAGGGCCTCGGTGCAGAAGGCGGACCGGTCGTGGAACTGGACCTCTCCCGACGCCGGCAGGCGCCTTTGCCGCTGCAGCGCCACGATCCGGTCGATGAATCCCGGGTCGGTCCACGGCTCGGCGATGCCCTTGGCCTGTTCGAGGGCGATGACATCGGTCGCCGCCTCCTCGACCACGGCGAAACCGTCGATCTCGAGCTGCCGCACCACCGCCGTCTTCCCCGCCCCCGGCGCCCCGGTGAGGATGAACCTGCCCGTATTCATCTGTCTGGTGAAGCTCCTCAAAGCGCCTCCCCATTCAGATGGGGAGGTGTCGGCGCTTCGCCGACGGAGGGGTCAGAGTGGCGCTGCTTCCTTCGGCGCTCCCGGACATTGCTGCGCTTAGCGGCTTGGAACCAAGCCGCGGCCTGACGCTCAGGGAGCCGAGCTTCGCTCGGCTCAGAGCCGATTGTATTCCTTGAACCAGTCGACGAAGAGCGGGATGCCCTGATCGACGGTCACCTTGGGGGTCCAGCCGAAATCGCGGGTCGTGGCGTCGATGTCGGCGGCGGTTTCCGGCATGTCGCCCGGCTCGCCGGGCTTCAGCTCGATGACGGCCTTCCGGCCCAGCGCCTTCTCGAACAGCGCGATGACGTCGAGGATCTCCTCGCTGCGCGACCCGCCGAGATTGTAGAGCCGGTGCCCGGCGGTCGCGGGCGGCAGGTCGAGCGCCACCAGCGTCCCGGCCGCGATGTCGTCGATATAGGTGAAATCGCGCTTCAGCTTGCCGTGGTGATAGAGCGGGATCGTGCGGCCCTCGTGGATCGCCCGGGCAAAAATATAGGGCGACATGTCGGGCCGTCCCCACGGCCCGTAGACCGTGAAATAGCGCAGGCCGGTCGCCTTGAGGCCGTACTGGTGCACATAGGTCTCGGTCATCAGCTCGCCGGAGCGCTTGGTGGCGGCATAGAGCGACACCGGATGGTCCACCCGGTCCCCCACGGCAAAGGGAATCTTGTCGTTGCCGCCATAAACCGACGACGAGGACGCATAGACCAGGTGCCTGAGCCGCGATCCCAGCCGGCGCGCCAGCTCCAGCACCACGAGATGCCCCATCACGTTGGTCTGGACGTAGATATAGGGGTCGATCTGCGAATGGCGGATGCCGGGCTGGGCCGCCAGATGGACGATCCGGTCCACACCCTCGTGGCGGTCGGCCAGCGCCATCATCGTCTGGCGGTCCGAGATGTCGCCCTCGATGAAGGTGAAGCCGGCGGTCTCACGCAGCGGCTTCAGCCGGGCGAACTTCAGCACCGGGTCGTAATAATCGCTGAAATTGTCGATCCCGAGGACCCTCTCGCCGCGCGCGAGCAGCGCCCGGGCGACGTAAGAGCCGACGAACCCGGCGACACCTGTAACAAGGACTGAAGTCATGGCGGCGGACGCTTACAACATTTCACACGAGGGTGACACCGTGAAACGCCAAAGGGTTGTTGCCGGTCCGGCCTGACCTAAACCATCGTTTTTCAGGCACGGTCGCCTTCCGCATTGCCTGCCGCGTGCAAACGTCGCTACCGTCCCCATATTGAAATGTCAGGGAGGTTGCCATGCCCCTCGCGGTGACCCTAGACGACAAGTACGTTCTCGAACGCGGACGCGTTTACCTCACCGGGACGCAGGCGCTGGTGCGCCTCCCGATGATGCAGCGCCAGCGCGACCTCGCCGCCGGCCTCAACACCGGCGGCTACATCTCCGGCTATCGCGGCTCCCCGCTGGGCGGCTTCGACCAGGCGCTGTGGCAGGCCAAGAAGTTCATCAAGAAGAGCCACATCGAGTTCCAGCCGGGCATCAACGAGGACCTGGCCGCCACCGCCCTGTGGGGCACCCAGCAGATCCACCTCTATCCGGGCGCGCGCTACGACGGCGTCTTCGGCATGTGGTACGGCAAGGGCCCCGGCGTCGACCGCTCGGGCGACGTCTTCAAGCACGCCAACTATGCCGGCACCTCCAAGCATGGCGGCGTCGTGGCCCTCGCGGGCGACGACCACATGGCGAAATCCTCGACCGTCGCCCATCAGAGCGAGCCCGCCTTCATGTCGGCCGGCATGCCGGTCATCCACCCCGCCGGCGTCCAGGAATATCTCGACTGGGGCCTGCACGCCTTCGCCATGTCGCGCTATTCGGGCCTCTGGGTCGCCTTCAAGGTCCTGAGCGAGACGGTCGACAGCTCGGCCTCGGTCTACATCGACCCGCACCGGGTCGAGATTCACACCCCCACCGATTTCGTCCTGCCGCCCGACGGCGTGCACATCCGCTGGCCTGACGACTGGCTGGGCCAGGAGCGCCGCGTCGTCACCATCAAGCAGCCCGCCGCGCTGGCCTACTGGCGCGCCAACAAGCTCGACCGGCTGATGCTCGGCCGGCCCGACGCCCGCTTCGGCATCATCACCGTCGGCAAGTCCTATCTCGACGTGCGCCAGGCGCTCGACGAGCTGGGGATCGAGGACGCCGAAGCCGAGCGCCTCGGCCTCGCCATCTACAAGGTCGGCATGGTCTGGCCGCTGGAGACCGAGGGCGCGATCGCCTTCGCCGCCGGCAAACGCGAGATCCTGGTGATCGAGGAGAAGCGCAACCTGATCGAGCAGCAGCTCAAGGAGGCGCTGTTCAACGCCCCGGCCGACCGCCGCCCCGTCGTGGTCGGCAAGACCGACGAGCGCGGCCAGATGCTTCTCAAGACCGACGGCGAGCTCACCCCCTTCGAGATCGCCTCGGCCATCGTCGCCCGCTTCGGCCTCGATTCGTTCAGCAGCCGCACCAAGGAGCGCTTCGAGGCGCTGAAGCGCCGCGCCGGCCGCCAGGTCCGCAACGAGGCCGGCCTCGCCCGCGTCCCCTATTTCTGCTCCGGCTGCCCGCACAACAGCTCGACCAAGGTGCCGGACGGCTCGATGGCGATGGCCGGCATCGGCTGCCATACGCTGGCCATCGGAATGGAGCGCAACACCAAGACCTTCACCCACATGGGCGCCGAGGGCGCACCGTGGGTCGGCGCCAGCCACTTCACCGACATGCCGCACGTCTTCCAGAACCTGGGCGACGGCACCTATTTCCATTCGGGCTATCTCGCGATCCGTCACGCGGTCGCGACCAACACCACTATCACCTACAAGATCCTCTACAACGACGCCGTCGCCATGACCGGCGGCCAGCCGCACGACGGCAACGTCCATCCCTGGACGATCAGCCAGCAGGTCCATGCCGAGGGCGTGGGCCGCATCGCGCTGGTGAGCGACGAGCCGGACAAGTACCCGCTCGGCACGCCGTGGGCGCCGGGCGTCACCTTCCATCACCGCGACCAGCTCGACGAGGTCCAGCGCGAGTTGCGCGAGGTCAAGGGCGTCTCGGTCCTGATCTACGACCAGACCTGCGCCGCCGAGAAGCGCCGCCGCCGCAAGCGCGGCACCTTCCCCGATCCCAACAAGCGCCTCTTCATCAACGAAGCCGTCTGCGAAGGCTGCGGCGACTGTTCCGTGAAGTCGAACTGCCTCTCGGTCGTGCCGGTCGAGACCGAATTTGGCCGGAAGCGCTCGATCGACCAGTCCTCCTGCAACAAGGACTTTTCCTGCCAGAACGGCTTCTGCCCCTCCTTCGTGAGCGTCGAGGGCGGCACGCTGAAGAAGGGCAAGGCGGTGACCGCGAAGAAGACCGACGGCGCCGCCGCGCCGGAGCCGGAAATGCCGGCCGCGCCGACGCTTCCGTCGGTCGAGGACAGACCCTACGGCGTCCTCATCACCGGCATCGGCGGCACCGGCGTCGTCACCATCGGCGCGATCATGGGCATGGCCGCCCATATCGAGGGCAAGGGAGCGACCGTGCTCGACCAGCTCGGCATGGCGCAGAAGGGCGGCGCGGTGATCAGCCATGTCCGCATCGGCGCAACCCCCGAGGCCCTGCACGCCGTGCGCCTGGCCGCCGGCGGCGCCAACGTGCTGCTGGGCTGCGACTTGGTCGTCAGCGCCAGCCCCAATGCGCTCGCGAGCCTCGAGCCCGGCGTCTCGCACGCCGTCGTCAACACGCACGAGACCATCACCGGCGAGTTCACGCGCCATCCCGACCTCGCCTTCCCGACCAACACGCTGAAGCTCTCCGTCGAGGCCGCGGCCGGCGCCGACGGGGTCGATTTCCTCGACGCCACCGGCATCGCCACCGCGCTGATGGGCGATTCGATCGCCACCAACATGTTCGTGCTGGGCTACGCCTACCAGAAGGGCCTGATCCCGCTCGCGCACGAAACGATCGAGCGCGCCATCGAGCTGAACGGCGCCGCCGTGCCGATGAACCTCGCCGCCTTCCGCTGGGGCCGCCGCGCCGCCGCCGACCGCGCCGCGGTCGAAAAGCTGGTCGCGCCCAAGACGACCAAGGGCAACGTCGTCGCCTTCACCCGCATGCAGCCGAAGACCCTCGACGAGATCGTGGCCTCGCGCACGAAGCATCTCACAGGCTTCCAGAACGCGGCGCTGGCCCAGCGCTACAGGGCGCTGGTCGACAAGGTCCGCGCCGCCGAGACGAAGATCGGCCAGACCGGCCTCGCCGAGGCCGTCGCGCTCTATTACTCGAAGCTCCTGTCCTACAAGGACGAGTACGAGGTCGCCCGCCTCTACAGCGAGGCCGCCTTCCAGGCCGGCCTCAGCCGGCAGTTCGACGGCGACTACAAGCTGAAATTCCACCTCGCCCCGCCGCTCTTCTCCAGCCGCGACCCGCAGACTGGCCAGCTCATCAAGCAGGAGTTCGGCGCCTGGATGCTGCCCGCCTTCCGGATGCTGGCGAAGCTCAAAGGCCTGCGCGGCACAAGGTTCGACGTGTTCGGCTACACCGAGGAACGCAAGACCGAGCGCAAGTTGATAGCCGACTACGAGACGCTGATCGGCGAACTGCTGGCGACCCTGTCAGCCCAGAACCACGCGCTGGCGATCAAGCTCGCCTCCATCCCTGACGACATTCGCGGCTACGGCCACGTGAAGGACGCGCACCTGGAGAAGGCGAAGAAGAAGGAAGCCGACCTGCTCCACCAGTGGCGCAATCCGGACGCGATGAAGGCGGCGGCGGAGTAGGGTTCCCTTCATGATAAAGAACTTGGCGCTTCCGTCTATCCCCGGCGGTTGCCCTTCGAAGAATTATGCCGTCTGCACATAAGCGCAGCATTGTTAAGCTTACTTTTTCCGCCTCTGCTATGCGGGTCTATGTGATCAATAGTAAAGTCGTCCCAAGTTAATTTAGTCCTGCATCCGGCGTACGTGCATGTCCGGCTCGCAGCAGTATTCCACATGATCCGTCGCTGTTCGTCCGAGAACCCTCTCTGGGTGTCTTTCTTCTCGAATAAACTACGTATCAGATTGCTTACAATCGCTTCCCGCTTTCTGCGCTGAGCAATATCGTCCGTTGTCTGCGAAACAGTCAAAAGATACTCGCGATACAGCGCTTGATGTGGCGCCGATCCCTTTATGTCCTTGCGTAACATTCGCACTTCATCAACTTTGGCTGCGAACTCCTTTAGCAGATCCCACGCCAAGCGATTGTGTCGATTGTTCGTGAGAATTAGACCGGATTGCTCAAATTTTCCGATGAGCACCGCCAGAGTATAAAAATCAGTGAGCTGCCTTAGGCGCGTACTCTTCAGATTTGGAAACATCCTGCGCACGCGATTGAGAGCAGATACTACCATTCCGCTGGCTTTACCGAGTTGCCGACCGTCAAAACCATCGGCCTTCATTACGCGATCAAGGGCTGTCTTCTTATTGAGAACATCTCCTTGATATAGCGACAGCATCAACTCGCAGATTAGTTCGACATGCTTCATCCTAGAAATGGTACCAGCAGTCAAAATCCCATTATCTAAGAAGTACTGCTCATACCTTTTTGCGAGACGCCAAGCCTCTTTAAGAAAAGGACTCTTCGAGTACTTTGCATTCCGCTTCTCTTGCTTTGTCAGCGCCTTCCCGGTCGAATTGATGCGCACAAAAACATCAATGATGACCTGCCCTGATTTATCGGACCAGTTTTAACTTGAGAATGCTGGCCTCTCTTGTGCCTCTGAATGCCCCTCGCGGGACGGTGCTGCAACGGGCCG
>NCHQ01000013.1 GCA_002281855.1 Rhodospirillales bacterium 24-66-33
GAACGAGCTTCGACGCCCCTGGGTGAGTCGGTCTACCCGCCGCCACCGCGCCGGCTAGTCTAGCCGATCCGGCAGACGCCGACTTACAAGGGTGAGGTCGTTGTGTTGGGAAGACTCTACAGGTTGAGATTGAACGCGATCGAGATGCGCTCAGCCGTGCCGCGATAGTGGCGGACCTGGTGGAGCAGCCAGGACGGGAACAGGACCATCCGGCCGGCCTTGGGCTGCAACACCTCGTTGGCGCCGCCCGACAGGCCGCCCTTCATCGCGAAGCCGAGATGCGGCGCATACATCACCGGGCCCGCCCCGCGCGGATCGAGGAATTCGAGCGCCCCGCCCAGCGACGGATCCGCGGCGATGCCGCCATCGTCGACATAGTAGACACCGGACCAGAAGGCGCCGGGATGCGTGTGGGGCAGGTTGCCGTGGCCGCTGCGATTGATGTTCGCCCACATGTTGGCGCGCCAGGTCACGGCAAAAACGCCGGGATGGGGCCCCCCGCCGGCATTGCCCGAGCGGTCGATCGTCACGCGATTGGCGGTGTTGCGGGCGATGGCCAGCAGCTTCAGCGCCGGCACGCCGCCCCAGCGCTCCATGTCCCAGGTCGACTGCCAGCCGCCTTCGTTGGAAGCCTGTGTGCCGGGGTGGGACTTCTCGCGCTCCTCGATGACCCGGCGCAGGTCGGCATTCAACGCCGCCGCGTCCGGCACGTCGTGGACGACGAGCGGCGTGGCGAACAACGGTACGATTTCGAGATCCTGGCTCATGCTCGCGCTCTGTTGGCGCCTTCTTGCCTGCCGGCTTCGGCCCCCGCAACTGCCAGCGGCCGCGACCTGTCGGCACCACAGCTTCTGGCGTGACGGATCGAGCTACGCTAGAGCAGCGGCCATGACGGCCCCCCTCCTCCGGCTCGGCACCCGCGGCAGCCCTCTCGCCCTCACCCAGACCGGCCTGGTGCGCGATGCGCTCGCCAATTCCGTCCCGGCGCTCGCCGGCCCCGGCGCCATCGAGATCGTGGCCATCAAGACGACCGGAGACGTGATCCAGGACCGGCCGCTCTCCGAAGCCGGCGGCAAGGGGCTGTTCGTCAAGGAAATCGAGGAAGCCCTGCTGCGGGGTCGCATCGACGCCGCCGTCCACAGCATGAAGGACATGCCCACGGCACAGCCGCCCGGCCTGGCGATTTCGGCCTTCCTGCCGCGCGAAGACGCGCGCGACGTGCTGATCGCGGGCGACCTCGCGTGCATCGACGATTTGCCGCAAGGCGCCATCGTCGGCACGTCGGCGCTGCGTCGCAAGGCACTGCTGCTTCACCGTCGGCCGGACCTGCGCATCGTCACGCTGCGCGGCAATGTCGATACCCGCCTCGCAAGGCGCGCGGACGGCACCGTGCAGGCGACGATCCTGGCGCTCGCCGGTCTGAAGCGCCTGGGCAAAACCGGCGTCGGCACCGCCATCCCGGAAGCCGAGATGCTGCCGGCGGTCGGCCAGGGCGCGGTGTGCATCGAGGCGCGAGAGAACGACGCGCAGACGCGCGGCTGGCTCGCCGCGATCGATCACGAGGCCACCGCCGTCTGCGTGCGCGCCGAGCATGCGATGCTGGTCGTGCTCGACGGATCCTGTCGCACACCCATTGCAGGACACGCGATCCTGACGGGCGGAGAACTGCATCTGCGCGGCCTGATCGCCCGGCCCGACGGATCGGAAGTGATCGCAACGGAGCGTCGTGGTTCGATTGCTGACGCAGCCGCGCTCGGGCGCGATGCCGGCGAAGAACTCAAGCGCCGCGGCGGACCGGGCTTTTTCGCCGACTGACGCACTCTCGACCGGGCGCGAACGGGCCCCTAGACTTCGGCCCATGCACCCCATCCTGCGCTCCCTGCTGATCGTGTGCGGCCTCGCGTCCCTGCTCGCTGCCTGCGAAACCGCTCCGGTCTCCGGCCGGTCGCAGATCATGCTGGTGAGCGAGAACGAGGAGCGGCAGATGGGCCTGCAGGCCTATCGCGAGGTGCTGAACAAGGAACCGCTGTCGCGCGACGCGCAGACCAACGCCCTGGTCGAGAAGATCGGCCGCCGCATCGCCAACGCCGCCGAGCGGCCGCCGCAGGAACTGTGGCGCGCGCCGCGCTTCCGCTGGGAGTTCAAGACCGTCGACAAGAACGAGCCCAACGCCTTCTGCCTGCCGGGCGGCAAGATCGTGGTCTACACAGGTCTGTTGCCGATCACCAAGACCGAGGCCGGCCTGGCCGTCGTGCTCGCCCATGAGGTGGCGCATGCGCTGGCGCGCCACGGGGCGGAGCGCATGAGCGACCAGATGGTGGCGTCGGTCGGCACCGCCGCCGCCGCGGTGGCCCTGTCGGCGACGGTGAGCGGCCGCAGCCGCACCTATCTGCCGGCCATGATGGCCGCGGTCGGCGCCGGTGCGACGGTCGGCTACATCCTGCCGATGTCGCGCGCCCAGGAATCCGAAGCCGACCGGATCGGCCTCGTGCTGATGGCGATGGCGGGCTACGATCCGCGCGAGGCGATCGGCCTGTGGGAGCGCATGCGCGCCGCCAGTTCCGGCAAGCGGCAGGCGGAATGGCTCAGCACGCATCCCGCCGATACCACGCGCATTGCCGATATCAGGCGCTGGCTGCCCGAAGCCATGCAGTACTACAAACCAAGATGACCGAAACGCTGGACTACGACGCCACCGGGCTGCTCTGCCCCCTTCCCGTGCTGCGCGCCAACCGCAAGCTGCGCGAGCTCGCCGTGGGCGGCCTGCTCACCGTGCGCGCCACCGATCCCGCCGCCGAGGCCGACTTCCCGGCCTTCTGCCGGCAGACCGGACACGAGCTGGTCTCCTCGGGCCGCGAGGGCGAGGTGCTGGTATTCGTGATTCGGAAACGCTAGACGGCGGAAACGCCAGACGCCCGCCCGACACACAAGAGAGAGATCATGCCGCAGACGACCTTCAAGACGATCGATTCCGTGGACATGTCGGGCAAGCGCGTGCTGGTGCGCGTCGACCTCAACGTGCCGATGAAGAACGGCGTGGTTACCGATGCCACCCGCATCGAGCGCGCGGCGCCGACCATCAAGGAGCTGGCCGCCAAGGGCGCGAAGGTGATCGTGCTCAGCCATTTCGGCCGTCCCGACGGCAAGCGCGTGCCGGAGATGACGCTGCGGCCGCTGGTCGAGCCGCTGGAGACGGCGCTGGGCAAGCCGGTCGCCTTCGCCGAGGACTGCATCGGTCCGCTGGCCGAGGCTGCCGTGCGCACCATGAAGCCGGGCGACGTGCTGCTGCTGGAGAACCTGCGGTTCCACAAGGAAGAAGAGAAGAACGACGCCGGCTTCATCGACAAGCTCTCCCTGCTGGGCGACGTCTACGTGAACGATGCCTTCTCGACCGCTCATCGCGCACACGCTTCGACCGAGGGTCTCGCCAATCGCCTGCCGGCCGTCGCGGGACGCCTGATGCAGGAGGAGCTCGAAGCGCTCGACAAGGCGCTGGGCAACCCGAAGCGTCCGGTCTGCGCCATCGTCGGCGGCGCCAAGGTCTCGACCAAGCTCGAGCTGCTCGGCCATCTGGTGGGCAAGGTCGACAAGCTGATCATCGGCGGCGGCATGGCCAACACCTTCATGCACGCGCAGGGGATCCCTGTCGGCAAGTCGCTGTGCGAGAAGGATCTCGCCCCGATGGCGCTCGATATCCTGGAGAAGGCGAAGGCCGCCAAGTGCAAGGTGCTGCTGCCGGTCGACGTCATGGCGGCGGACGAGTTCAAGGCCGGCGCGCCGCATGTCGTGGTCGACGCGGATGCCTGCCCCGACGACAAGATGATCCTCGATGTCGGCCCCAAGACGATCGCGCTCTACCAGAAGGAGCTGGCCGACTGCTCGACCGTCGTGTGGAACGGCCCGCTCGGCGCCTTCGAGATCAAGCCGTTCGACACCGGCACGGTGGCGATTGCCCAGGAAGTCGCGCGCCTCACCGGCATGGGCAAGCTCCTGTCGGTGGCCGGCGGCGGCGACACGGTGGCGGCCCTTGCGGCGGCGGGCGTCGAGGAGAAATTCTCCTATGTCTCGACCGCGGGCGGCGCCTTCCTCGAATGGATGGAAGGCAAGACCCTGCCCGGCGTTGCAGCGCTGATACGGGCGGCGTAGCGTCGGCGCATGAGCGCCCCGCAAACACCACCCGATCGCCCGCGCCTGCCGTGGGATCCGCCCGAGCATTTCGAGAAGCGGGTCCCCGACGGCGACAATCGCGAACGGCTGGTCTGCGGGCGTTGCGAATTCATCCACTACCAGAACCCCAAGGTCGTCGCGGGCGCGGTCTGCACCTGGAAGGACCAGATCCTGCTGGCCAAGCGCGCCATCGAACCGCGCAAGGGCTTCTGGACCCTGCCGGCCGGCTACATGGAACTCGGCGAGACGACCGAGCAGGCCGCCCAGCGCGAAGCGCTGGAAGAGGCCTGCGCCACCATCGAGATCGATCGCCTGCTCGCGATGTACAGCGTGGCCCGCATCGGCCAGGTGCAGATCATGTACCGCGCCCGGCTGGTCACGGCCGACATCGCCTGCGGCATCGAGAGCGAGGAAGTGGCGCTGGTCGACTGGGCAGACATCCCGTGGGACCAGCTCGCCTTCCCGACGGTGGTCTGGGCGCTCGCGCACTTCCATGAGTCACGCGACAAGACCGACTTCTCGACCTACTCCAACCCGACCGGCGACCTCGCCCGCATGTGGCCGCCGCGCAAGCCGGCGGGGGTTTAGAAGTCACCTCGCATGCCGACGCCTCTCTTCCGCGCGTGCCTCGTGGCGGCGGCCCTGTCCCTGCAGGCATGCGCCCCTTCGCCGTCGGAACTGTCCCTTCAGGCCGTCGCAAAAACCTCCGATCGGATCGTCGCCGCAATGACGCCAGCACTCTATGCGCGGCTCGATTCGCTGGGTGTGTCGACGGCACGCAACCGCACCGTCGGGCTCGTCTTTCCGCCGGGAGGCGAGGCGCCCCCGAACGCGACGTGCGTCGCCGATCTGAAGGCCGGCCTCGAGCGACAGCTCCGCCAACTCGCTTCCCGTACGCGCATCGACTTCCGGTTGGTCGACAGCGTCGAGAAGGCCACCGTCATCTTTGTGGTGGGAGACACGGCGGACATGCTGGAAAAAAGAATCCCGCCGCTGAGAAGCTGGATGGACGCCGCGGAACGACGAACGTCCTCCCCGACGATGAAATTCCAGCGCAACTACTCGACGCCGCATTCGATATCCGACTTCGTCGAAGGCGTACGCACCGACGACGACGCAAGGCTGATCTTCGCCGCCTCGCTCATCCACTGGTTCGAGCTGCACAATCGCCGCGGACGAAAGGACTGCACCCTCGACTTCGTCGAGCGGTTGGCGCGGATCTATTCGGCGGGACTGGAGCTGGATTTCGAGGATCAGTACGCGAACGCCGGGCGGCAGGCGCGCGCGCAAGTCGGTCCGAGTGCCTATGAAGCAGACGGCGGCGACATCGCAAACTTCATGAACGGCATCTTTTTTTGCGCCCAGTTCGTCGACCGGACGAAACTGACGGCCTGCGCCCTCGAGATCGTCAAATTGAGCTCGGAAGAGAAGCCCTAGAGCCTCATCCGGCGAAGTGTAATCGCCTGCTTTAGCTGCCGCGCGCGAAGGGATTGTCGTCGCCGTCCCAACACTTCTTGAGCAGCGGGATCTGCAGGAAGGCGAAGACGAGGGTCAGCGGGAAGCTCAGGAACATCTTGCTGGCGATCCACGTGTCGGTCGGGAAGTTCCGCCACATCACTTCGTTGACGATGGCCAGCACGAGAAAGAACACCGTCCAGCGCATCGTGAGCTGGTACCAGCCCTCGTCCGTCAGCCTGAAGGCCGCGCCGAACAGCGGCTTCAGCAGCGGCTTCTTGAACAGCACGAGCCCGCCGCCCAGGATGACCGCGAACAGGCAGTTCACGATGGTGGGCTTCAGCTTGATGAAGGTGTCGTCCTGCAGCCAGATGGTGAGGCCGCCGAACACCAGCACGAAGAAGCCGCCGACCAGCGGCATGATCGGCCAGCGCTTCTCCAGCCAGCGATAGCAGGGCAGCGCGATCGCGGTCGCGACGATGAAGATGCCGGTGCCCCAGTAGATTCCCCAACGCCCGTTGGCGACGAAGAACAGGACCAGCGGCCCGAGCTCGAGCGCCGTGGCGTAGAGCCGGCGCATGCCGTTGTCGTCGCTCTTCTCGCTCATGCCGGCAATCCCATCAATCCGCGCGCGAAGGCGCGAGCCTCGAACGGCCGCAGGTCGTCGATGCCCTCGCCGACACCGATGGCCACGACCGGCAGCTTGAACTTCTCGGCCAGCGCCACCAGCACACCGCCCTTGGCGCTGCCGTCGAGCTTGGTGAGAACCAGCGCGTCGACCGGCGACATCGTCTTGAAAGTCTCGACCTGCGCGTGGGCGTTCTGGCCGGTGGTCGCGTCGAGCACCAGCAGGCAGGAATGCGGCGCCTCGGGATCGAGCTTGCGGATGACGCGCACGATCTTCGCGAGCTCTTCCATCAGGTTGGTCTTGTTGTGCAGGCGGCCGGCGGTGTCGATCAGCAGCACGTCGGTCTTCTCGGCCCGCGCCTGCTCCAGCGCCTCGTAGGCGAGGCCCGCGGCGTCGGCGCCGGTCTGCTTCGACACGACGGGCACGCCGGCGCGATCGCCCCAGACCTTGAGCTGCTCCACGGCAGCGGCGCGGAACGTGTCGCCCGCGGCCAGCATCACCGAGCGGCCCTCGCCCTTGTAGCGGCCGGCCAGCTTGGCGATGGTCGTGGTCTTGCCGCTGCCGTTCACGCCGACCACCAGCACGACATGCGGCTTGCGCGCGGCATCGATGGTCAAGGGTACGGCGACGGGCTGCAGGATCTCGGCGATGTCGTCGGCGAAGGCCGCGCGGACTTCCTCTTCGGTGACTTCCTTGCCGAAGCGCTCCTTGCTCAGCTTGCCGACCAGCCGTGCGGCGACGGCGACGCCGAGATCGGCCTGGATCAGCGCATCCTCGAGATCGTCGAGCGTCTGCTGGTCGAGCTTCTTCTTGGTGAAGAGGCCGGTGATGCTCTCGGCGACCTTCTTGGTCGACTTCGAGAGGCCCTCGCGCAGACGCGACAGCCAGCCCTTCTTTTCGGTCTCGGGCTTCTCGACCTCGGGTTCCTTCTCGACCACCGCTTCGACAGGGGCGGTGACAGCGACCGGCTCGGGCTCGGGCTCGGGCTCCGGCGCCATCGGCACCGGCTCGCTCACCGGCTCGATGGGGGGCGGAGCGAGCGGTGTCTCGGGCTCGGCCGCGACAGACGGCTCTACCGGCTCGGGTTGCGCGATCTCAGGTTCGGCCGGCTTCGGCGGCTCGACGGTCGGCGCCACGCGGGAGCGCAACCGCGCAAACCAGCCCTTCTTCTCGGGTTCCGTCTCGCTCACCGCGGCACCTCAGGACAGCAGCGAACGGTCGAGTTCGCCCTTGTAGGCGAGCGCGATGCCGCCGGTCATCGAAACGTGATCGTCGCGCAGCCATTCGATGGTGAGCGTGCCGTGCTCGACGACGACGTCGACCTTGCGCCCCGTGAGGCCGCGCCGCGCCGCGGCGACGCCGGCGGCACAGGCACCCGACCCGCAGGCGAGCGTCAGACCCGCGCCGCGTTCCCAGACGCTGAGCTTCAGCCTGTTCTCCCCGATGATCTGCGCGACGCCGACATTCACACGCTCGGGAAAGAACGGATCGTGCTCGATCTTCGGTCCGAGTTCCGTGATCGGAATCGCAGCGAGGTCGTCGACGAAGAAAGTCGCGTGCGGATTGCCGACGTTTGTGCCGACCGGATCCTGCAGCGGTCCGATTCCCACCGGCATGTGCCTGGTGTCGCAGGCCTTCGCGACCGGGATCTCGCGCCAGTCCATGCGCACCAGCCCCATATCGACGGAGATCACCGGCAGGCCGTTGGCGCCGCGCCCGACCTTCTGCGATTCGAGCAGGCCGGCGACCGTCTGGATGGTCACGTCGTCCGACTTGCACTCGTCCATCACCACCGAGGCGACGCAGCGTGTGGCGTTGCCGCAGGCCTGCGCCTCGCTGCCATCGGGGTTGTAGATGCGCATGAAGACGTCGGCGTCGGGCTCGGTCGGCGGCTCCAGCACGATCAGCTGGTCGCAGCCGACGCCCAGGCGACGGTCGGCAATGGCGCGGCGGCGCGGCGGCGTCAGATCGAGCGCATGCCCGCGCGCGTCGAGCACGACGAAGTCGTTGCCCAGCCCGTGCATCTTGAGGAAAGGCGTTCCGGCCATGCGGCGCTATATGGCGGTTCGGCCCGGCCAGCGCAACGAGCGCGCCCGGACCTGCCCAGCCTGCGGCCCGCCGATCTCGCGCACGTCGAGCGTTGGAAAGCGCTTGGTATAGATCGTGAGATGCAGGATGCCGAGCGCCTCGTAGGGCATGGCCGGCTCGACGAACAGGCAGCGGGCCGCATCCCAGGCCGGGGTGGCGTGATGGACCGGCCAGTTGCAGCGGCTGGGCAGCGGCTCGCAGGAGAAACCGCGGTCGTAGACCAGCACGTTGAGGGCGACCTGGTCGGTCATGTTGGTCGAGCGCTGCAACGCCTCGCCCAGCAGCCCGGCCCAGCCCTGCCAGTGCGGCGCATCGGCCGCGAGCGCGAAGACACCGGCGTTGATCAGCGGATAGCGGATCAGCCGCTCGGCGATCTCCCGGTCGAAACAGGCCTCGAAGGCCGCGCCGTTGATCGACGAGAATTCCTGCCAGGCATGGCGATAGTGGCGCATCGAGCGGTGGATCTCGGGCGCCACGGCCAGCGCGCCCGTCCGGGCGGCCGCGAGGAACAAGGCGACCGCGTCGCCCTGCTGCACCCAGCAGTCGCCGTCGATCCAGAGATAGAGATCGAAGCCCGGGAAATAGCGCGGCAGGAACGGCCGCGCCGTCAGCGCCTTGTAACCGTCCTTCAACGAGTCGCGGCCGGGAAAGTCGAAATCCCATTGCGGGACCACGAGACTGGCGCCGCGTTCGCGGCACCAGTCGCGCTGCTCTTCGGTCAGCCCGCAATCGAGGACGCCCAGCGCCAGTGCCCGGCCCTGCTCGGTCGCCTGCAGCGAGGCGATGCAGTCGCGCATCAGGTCGAAATAGGCGGCATCGCCGCCGGTGATGGCGATGGCTCGCTCGGAAGCGGGGTTTCTGCTCACCTCGCGAAGATGGCGTATCGACAGGCTTTGCGCCACAGTCCGCGCCAACGAACGCCATTCTGGGGGAACTCATGGGCAAGCATGTCGACTACTACGTTTCGCTGAATTCGCCGTGGACCTATCTCGGGTCCGCGCGCTTCGACGCCATGGTGAAGAAGCACGGCGCGACGGTCACGATCTGGCCGGTCGATTTCGGCTCGGTCTTCGCGGTTTCGGGCGGCCTGCCCCTGCCCAAGCGCGCCCCGCAGCGTCAGGCCTATCGCATGATGGAGCTGAAGCGCTGGCGCGACCATCTCGGCATGAAGACGACGCTCGAGCCCAAGTTCTTTCCCGCCAACGAAGTGCCGGCCGCGAAGTGCGTGATCGCCCTGCGCGAAGAGGGCCGCATGGCGGACGCGATCAAGGTCGCCCACGCGGTGCTGACCGGCCTGTGGGCCGAGGAGAAGAACACCGGCGACCTGGCGACGCTCGAAGCGATCATCACCGGCTGCGGCCTCGACGGTGCCGCCGTCCTGAAGGCCAGCGAAGCGCCGGGCGTCGCCGAGAAGCGCGAGGCCTATACCAAGCACGCGATTTCGCAGGGCGTATTCGGCGCCCCCTCCTTCGTCATCGACGGCGAGATCTTCTGGGGCCAGGACCGGCTCGACTTCGTCGAGCGCAAGCTCGCCTCCTGACCGACGCCCCGGCTCAGGGGCTCAGGGGCTCAGGAAGGACGCCGCCGAGACCGCGATCGTGTTGTTGATGATGTGCGCCACGATCGTCGGGACCAGCGAGCCGGTGCGCCAGCGCAGCCAGCCGAACCAGAAGCCGAGCGGCAGCACCAAGAGAATGTGCAGGGGCTCCGTATGGGCGGCGGCGAAGGCCAGGGAGCTCAGCACGAAGGCCACCAGATTGCTCCAGCGGCCCGCCAGCCAGCCATAGAGGAGCCCGCGGAAGACGAGTTCCTCGACGATCGGCGCCAGCAGGCCGAGGACAGCCAGGGTCTGGAGGATCCGCGCCGTGCCCTGGATGCCCTCCGTCACCTGCTTCACCCCCTCGGGCTGCGGGCCGAGCTGGCTGACGGCAAAAGAGAGCACCGTGGTGCCCAGGACCGCGAAGACGATCAGCCGCCAGCCCACAGGCCGCAGACCCAGGGCCGCCGGCGCGTTCCGGCCGAGCGGCAGGACGGCGATAACAAGGGCCAGAAGGCAGGTCCCGAAGAAGGCGCTGAGCACCAGCAGGTTGCTTCGTTCGGGCAAAAGCCAGAAAACCAGCAGCCCGATCAGCGGGGCCACGACCACGAAGGTCAGCATGGACCACCCCGGAAGGCGCTGGGAATCTTTGTCGTTCAATAGGTTAGCCGGCTCGTCCAAGCGTTTTGACTCCTGACGCGGCAGGCTTTATACCCCGCCGGCTCAATCGGTCGTGCCGATTTACTAGGTTCCCCCTTCGGGGAGCTCCGCTGATCCGCGAAGGTTCGCGCATCGGCGCGATACGTCTTTGAGCGAACGGGAGCACGATGTTCGAGGGTCTTAGCAAACGCCTGGGCGACGTATTCGACAAGCTGAGGGGGCGCGGCGCGCTTTCCGAGGCCGATGTCGACGCGGCCCTGCGCGAGGTGCGGACCGCCCTGCTCGAGGCGGACGTCGCCCTGCCCGTCGTCCGCCAGTTCATCGACGAGGTCCGGCCGAAGGCGATCGGCGCCGATGTCATCCGCTCGGTCACGCCGGGGCAGATGGTCGTCAAGATCGTCAACGACCACCTGGTCGAGATGCTGGGCGGTACCGTCTCGGACCTCGACCTGGGCGCCATCCCGCCGGTCGTCATCCTGATGGTCGGCCTGCAGGGCTCGGGCAAGACCACCTCCTCGGCCAAGATCGCCTATCGCCTCAGCCAGGGCCCGCAGGGCATGGCGGCCGAAATGTTCGGCGGCAGCTTCTCGACCCGGCGCAAGGTCATGATGGCCTCGCTCGACACGCGTCGCCCGGCCGCGCAGCACCAGCTCAAGGTGCTGGGCGAGCAGACCGGCGTTCCGACCCTGCCGATCGTCCCGCTCGAGATGCCGCTCGCCATCACCCGGCGCGCCCTCGAGACGGCCAAGCGCGAGGGCTTCGACGTCCTCATCCTCGACACGGCGGGCCGGCTCTCGATCGACGAAGAGCTGATGAAGGAGGTCGCCGACATCAGCGACCTCGCCAAGCCGAAGGAAACGCTGCTCGTCGCCGACGCCATGACCGGCCAGGACGCCGTGAACGTGGCCAAGGCCTTCAACGAGCGTCTGGCCGTCACCGGCATCGTGCTGACCCGCGTCGATGGCGACGCGCGCGGCGGCGCGGCCCTGTCGATGCGCGCCGTCACCGGCCGCCCGGTCAAGCTGATCGGCGTCGGCGAAAAGTTCGACGCGCTGGAGCCGTTCCATCCCGATCGTATCGCGTCCCGCATCCTCGGCATGGGCGACATCGTCTCGCTGGTCGAGCGCGCCGCCGAGACGATCGACAAGGAAGATGCCGAGAAGCTGGCGGCCAAGGTCCGCAAGGGCCAGTTCGACATGGACGACCTGCTCAACCAGCTGCGCCAGCTGCGCAAGATGGGCGGCCTGTCCGGATTGATGGGCATGCTGCCGGGCGCCATGCAGGCCAAGGCCGCCATGTCCAAGGCCAAGATCGACGAGGGCCAGCTCAAGCGCCAGGAGGCCGTCATCCTGTCGATGACGCCGAAGGAACGCCGCAACCCCGACCTGATCCACGCCTCGCGCAAGAAGCGCATCGCCAAGGGCTCGGGCGTGCAGGTGCAGGATGTCAACAAGCTGCTCAAGCAGCATGCCGACATGCTCAAGATGATGAAGCGGGTGAACAAGCTCGGCGAGAAGGGATTCATGCGCAGCCTCGGCGGCATGGGTGGCCCGCCGGGGTTTCCGCGCTGAGGTTTCGAGAAGTCAGCCAGATTTAGTCAGACGAATCATACGAACCGATATCGAAGAGAGGACCTGAGAGAATGATCGCAATCCGCATGACCCGGCACGGTGCCAAGAAGCGCCCGTTCTTCCACATCGTCGTGGCCGATTCGCGCAGCCCGCGCGACGGTCGCTTCATCGAGAAGCTCGGCACCTACAATCCGCTTCTGCCGCGCGATCATGCCCAGCGCCTGACGCTCGACAAGGAGCGCATCGCGCACTGGCTGAAGGTCGGCGCGCAGCCGTCCGATCGCGTTGCGAAGTTCCTGTCGCAGGCCGAGCTGATGAAGCCGCGCGAGCGCCGCGACCAGACCAAGAAGCCGCTGCCGCGCGCCAAGGCGCAGGAGCGCATGAAGGCCGAAGCCGCCGCCGCAGCAGCCGCCGCGCCGGCCGCCGAGGAAGCCGCGGCCACCTGATCGGGTGATTGCTTCGATGAGCAAGGGTCGCGTCCTCCTGGGCGTCGTTGCGGCACCCCATGGGGTTCGCGGCCTGGTGCGCATCAGGAGCTTCACCGAGGACCCGATGGCGATCGCCTCCTACGGCGCGCTGTCGGACGAGAAGGGAACGAAAGAGTACCGGGTCGAGGCGCTGAGCTCCGTGAAGGGAGCGGTCCTGGCCCGGATCGAGGGCGTAGCCGATCGCACGGCGGCCGAGGCAGTACGCGGTTTGCGGCTCTATGTGGAGCGCGAGCGCCTGCCGGAGACGGGCGAGCGGGAGTGGTACGAGGCGGACCTGATCGGGCTCGCCGCGTTCGACCGGGAGGGCCGGGATTGGGGAAAGGTCATGGCCTTCCACGATTTCGGCGGCGGACGGACGATGGAAGTGTCGGGAGGCAGCGCATCGAGACATTCGGTGATGCTGCCCTTCTCCGACGCGGTGGTGCCCGAGATCGACGTCGAGGGCGGCAGGGTTACGGTCGAGCCGCCGGCAGGTTTGCTGACGGGTGGGCCGGCGAAGGAGGCGGAGGACTAACGTGTGGCGCGCGACTGCGCTGACGCTGTTCCCGGAGATGTTTCCGGGCCCGCTGGGCGAGAGCCTGGCCGGCCGGGCGCTGAAGGAAGGCGTGTGGTCGCTGGAGGCCGTCGACATCCGGCGGTTCGCCGGAGACCGGCATCGCACGGTGGACGACGCACCCTTCGGGGGCGGCGCCGGCATGGTGTTGAAGCCCGACGTTCTGTCGGCCGCGATCGAGGCGGTCATGCAGGCGCCGGGAATGGCGGGGGTGCCGAAGGTCCTGCTCTCGCCGCGCGGCGCGCCGTTCAGTCAGGCGCGCGGGCGGGAGCTGGCGGCGGGACCGGGCGTGTTGTTGGTGTGCGGACGGTTCGAGGGCGTCGACGAGAGGGTCATCGAGGCCCAGGCGCTGGAGGAGATTTCGGTCGGGGATTTCGTGCTTTCGGGCGGCGAGATCGCGGCCATGACGGTGATGGATTGTTGCGTGCGGCTGCTGCCCGGGGTGATGGGCGCGGCCGATTCGGCGAACGAGGAGAGTTTCGAGGACGGATTGTTGGAGTACCCGCACTACACCCGGCCCGCGACCTGGGCAGGGCCCGACGGAATCGAACGGCGCGTGCCGGAGGTTCTGCTCTCGGGCCATCACGGCAAGGTCGCCGAGTGGCGGATGAAGCAGCGGGAAGAGATCACGCGGAGGCGGCGGCCCGATCTTTGGGCCCGACGCCGGACCGCGGCGGGAAACGATGAGAAGTGACGAAAGGATGGATGCGATGAACATTCTCGACGCGATCGGCCAGACGACGATCGACAAGGTGCAGGAAGAGCGGCCCGTTCCCTATTTCGAGTCGGGCGACACGCTCAAGGTGCATGTGAAGGTGCAGGAAGGTAACCGCGAGCGCCTTCAGGTGTACGAAGGCCTGTGCATCGGCCGCAAGAACGCCGGCGTGAACTCCTCGTTCACGGTGCGCAAGATCAGCTTCGGCGAAGGCGTGGAGCGCGTGTTCCCGCTCTATAGCCCGAGCATCTGGGAAATCGAGGTCGTCCGTAAGGGCGTCGTGCGCCGCGCCAAGCTCTACTACCTGCGCGAACTGCGCGGCAAGGCGAGCCGCATCGCCGAGGACACGGAAGCCCAGCGCGCGCTGCTCGCCACGCAGGCCGAGGAGGCTCTCAAGCGTCCGCGCCGCGAGAAGCTCAAGAAGGAAAAGCCCAAGGAAGAGAAGTCCGTCCGCAACGCCAAGGGCGGCGGAAAGAAGTAGGCCCAACATGGCGTTCCGCAAGAAGTCGGCCACTCCGCCGGCCCCGCCGCCGCCACCGCGGACCCTGTTCGAGAAGATCTGGGACAGCCACGTCGTCCATCGCCAGGACGACGGCACCTGTGTCATCTACATCGACCGTCACCTCGTCCACGAGGTGACTAGCCCGCAGGCCTTCGAAGGCCTGCGCATGGCGGGCCGGCCGGTGCGTCGTCCCGACGCCACCATCGCGGTCGCCGACCACAACACGCCGACGACGGACTTCAGCCAGGGCATCGAGGACGAGGAGTCGCGCGTCCAGGTCGAGACGCTGGAGAAGAACGTCGCCGACTTCCACGTGCCCTACTTCGACCTGAACGATCCGCGCCGCGGCATCGTGCACGTGATCGGCCCCGAGCAGGGCCTCACCCTGCCCGGCATGACCATCGTGTGCGGCGACAGCCACACCTCGACGCACGGCGCGTTCGGCGCGCTGGCCTTCGGGATCGGCACCTCCGAGGTCGAGCACGTGCTCGCCACGCAGACGCTGATCCAGAAGCCGGCCAAGAACATGCGCGTGTCGGTCGAGGGCAGCCTGCCGCTCGGCGTCACGGCCAAGGACGTCATCCTGGCCATCATCGGCAAGCTCGGCACCGCCGGCGGCACCGGCTACGTCATCGAGTATGCCGGCCGCGCCATCCGTGAGCTCACGATGGAAGGCCGCATGACGGTCTGCAACATGTCGATCGAGGCGGGCGCCCGCGCCGGCCTGATCGCGCCCGACGAGACGACCTTCCAGTATCTCCAGGGTCGTCCCTACGCGCCGAAGGGCGGGGCCTGGGATCTGGCGCTCAGCCAGTGGCGCCGCCTGCCGTCGGACAAGGATGCACACTTCGACGTGCAGCTCGACCTCAACGCCGCGGACATTCCGCCGATGGTGACCTGGGGAACGAGCCCGCAGGACGCGCTGCCGATCACCGACGTCGTTCCCGACCCGGCCAATGCGCCGGACGAGAACCGCCGCGAGGCCTGGACCCGGTCGCTCGCCTATATGGGCCTGACGCCGGGAACGCGCCTCGTCGACGTGCCGATCGACCGCGTGTTCATCGGCTCGTGCACCAACGGCCGCATCGAGGACCTGCGCGCTGCCGCCGAGATCGCGCGCGGCCGCAAGGTCGCCCCGACCGTGTCGGCCATGGTCGTACCGGGCTCCGGCCTGGTGAAGGCGCAGGCCGAGAAGGAAGGTCTCGACAAGATCTTCCTCGAGGCCGGCTTCGAATGGCGCCTGCAGGGCTGCTCGATGTGCCTGGCGATGAACGCCGACCGCATCGAGCCCGGCCAGCGCTGCGCCTCGACCTCGAACCGCAACTTCGAAGGCCGTCAGGGCCGCGGCGGGCGCACCCATCTGGTGAGCCCGGCGATGGCGGCCGCTGCCGCCATCCGCGGCACCTTGGCCGACGTTCGCGACTTCCAGTAAACGCCGTTCCATAAACGGGACGAAGGACGGGCGGCCTCTCACGGGGCCGCCCGTTTCCATTTGCGGTCAGGAACGCTCATGGCCAATGTAGCGTTCGCTTTCACCAACGAGAGGGGAGAGACACATGGCCAGCGTCCCGAATTCCGGCTCCGCGCCGCCGCCACCCCCGGTCTGGGATGCGACGCCGCCGGGCACCTCACCTGTCGGTTATGGCGGCTTCTGGATCCGCGTCGTGGCCTACATCATCGATGTCATCCTGGTCGGCATCGTGCTGGGCGTCGTGATGGGGCTCTTCGGCCTCAGGCAGGTGAACCCCGACGATCTGAGCGATATCGATCCGACCGTGAATCTGCTCACGCTGCTCGTCTTCTGGCTCTATTTCGCGCTGCTGGAGAGTTCCGAGAGGGGCGCCACCGTCGGCAAGATGGCGATGGGACTGCGGGTCGTGACCGGCGACGGCACGCGGCTGACCTTCCTCAATGCGACGGGACGTTTCTTCGCCCGGATCCTTTCGGGAGCCATCTTTTGCATCGGCTACATCATGGTCGCCTTCACCGAGCGCAAGCGCGGCCTGCACGACATCATCGCCAACACCGTGGTGATCAAGACCCGCTAGAATCGGGTGGCTTGACCGCGGCCCGGAAAGCCCGTTTATTCCGGCCTTTCCGGGAGGTCTCATGGAGAAATTCACGACGCTGAGCGGCGTCGCTGCGCCGCTGCCCATGGTCAATGTCGACACCGACATGATCATTCCGAAGCAGTTCCTTAAGACCATCAAGCGCACGGGCCTGAAGGAAGGCCTGTTCTACGAGATGCGCTGGACGGCGGACGGCCAGAAGAAGGACTTCGTCCTCGACCAGCCGGCCTACCAGAACGCCAAGATCATCGTGGCGGGTCCCAACTTCGGCTGCGGCTCGAGCCGCGAGCATGCGCCCTGGGCGCTGCTCGACTTCGGCATCCGCTGCATCATCTCCGAGGATTTCGCGGACATCTTCTACAACAACTGCTTCAAGAACGGCATCCTGCCGATCAAGGTGCCGAAGGAGATCGTCGACAAGCTGATGGACGATGCGAGCCGCGGCTCGAACGCCATCATCGAGATCGATCTCGAGAAGCAGGAGATCAAGGGTCCGGACGGCGGCACCGTCCACTTCGAGATCGATCCCTTCCGCAAGAAGTGCCTGATGGAAGGCCTCGACGATATCGGCCTCACCATGGAGAAGAAGTCGGACATCGACGACTTCGAGCGCCGCCAGAGCGAGTCGCAGCCCTGGCTGCACAGCGCCGCCTGATCCCACTTACAACGATCTGAAGAGAAGCAAGACAATGGCGTCCAATCGCAATCTGCTCGTGCTGCCCGGCGACGGCATCGGCCCCGAGGTGATGAACGAGGTCCGCAAGATCATTGCCTGGATGAGCAAGAAGCGCGCGATCGGCTTCGACATCAAGGAAGACCTCGTGGGCGGCGCCGCCCTCGACAAGCACGGCGTGCCGCTGAGCGACGACGCCATGAAGAACGCCCTTGAGGCCGATGCCGTGCTGTTCGGCTCGGTCGGCGGCCCGAAGTGGGACACCGCCGACTTCAGCAAGAAGCCGGAGCGTGGCCTGCTGCGCCTGCGCAAGGAGATGGACCTCTTCGCCAACCTGCGCCCGGCCAAGGTGTTCGACGCGCTGGTCGACGCTTCCTCGCTCAAGCCCGAGATCGTCAAGGGTCTCGACATCATGATCATCCGCGAGCTGACCAGCGGCGTGTATTTCGGCGAGCCGCGCGGCCGCCACACCAACGCCGCCGGCGAGGTCGAGGCCTTCGACACGCAGCGCTACACGGCTCCCGAGATCCGTCGCGTCTGCGCCGTCGCCTTCGAACTGGCGCGCAAGCGCAAGAACAAGGTCCTCTCCTCGGAGAAGGCCAACGTCATGCACACCGGCGTGCTGTGGCGCGAGGAGGCGACCAAGCTGCACAAGGAGAAGTACTCCGACGTGAAGCTCGACCACATGTATGCCGACGCGCTCGCCATGCAGCTGCTGCGCGCGCCCAAGGAATTCGACGTGATCGTCACCGACAACCTGTTCGGCGACATCCTGTCGGACGAAGCCTCGATGCTGACCGGATCGCTCGGTCTGCTGCCGTCGGCCTCGCTCGGCGCCCCCGACGCGACCGGCCGCCGCAAGGCGCTGTACGAGCCGATCCACGGCAGCGCGCCCGACATCGCGGGCAAGGGTCTGGCCAATCCGATCGCCCAGACGCTCAGCTACGCGATGATGCTTCGCTACTCGTTCGACCTCGGCAAGGATGCCGACATGGTCGAGCTCGCCGTCGAGAACGTGCTGAAGGCGGGTTACCGCACCGGCGATCTTCTGGTGGGCAACACCGACGGTGTGAAGAAGGTCGGCACCCAGGAAATGGGCGACGCCATCGTCAAGGAACTCGACCGCCTGAGCTGACCGGGCGGCCGCCGCACCCGGCGGATCAGCCTCTCAGGATCGAGCCCAACACGCCGCGCAAGACGGCGCCACCGACACTGGCGCCGATCGATGCGGCCCTGCCCCTGCCGAATACGGCCTTCGCCGCCTCACGCGCGGCGATGGTCGCCATGCTGCGCCCCGCCGCCTTGGCGACGGTGATGCCCACGGAATCGCGCTGACGTCCGGCCGGGGTCTTCTTCGGCTCCGCTGTGGGCGGCTGTGGCTGGGGCTGTGCCTTCTTCAGACGCGGCGCCGGCCGGGGTGCCGGCGGGATCGGCTGTTCGGCATCGGCCGGCGCCGGCTCGGCCCGCCGAGGCCCCCACGGCCCCGTAGTCGCCGGCACCGTGGGCGGCACCGATCCATACTGGCCGCGGCGGCGCGGCGGAGCCGCTTCAGGATTGGCCGCGACCACGCGACCGGTGAGAACTTCATAGGCCGACTGGCGATCGACCGCCGTGTCGTATCTGCCAGCCAGCGGGCTCGCCGCCATGACGACCGCGCGCTCCTCTGGCGTGGCCGGTCCGATGCGGCCCTGCGGCGGGGCGATGAAGCAGCGTTCGACCGGAAACGGCACGCCCTTGGCGTCGAGGAACGACACCAGCGCCTCGCCGACGCCAAGCTCGGTAATGACCTGCGCGGCATCGAACGCCTTGTTGGGCCGGAACGTCTCGGCCGCCACCTTCACGGCCCGCTGGTCGCGCGGCGTGAAGGCCCTGAGCGCGTGCTGCACGCGGTTGCCCAGTTGCCCCAGCACGGTCTCCGGCAGGTCCAGAGGGTTCTGGGTGATGAAGTAGACGCCAACGCCCTTGGAGCGGATCAGCCGCACGACCTGCTCGATCCGCGACAACAGCGCCTTGGGCGCGTCGTCGAACAGGAGATGCGCCTCATCGAAGAAGAAGACGAACTTCGGCTTGTCGAGATCGCCCACCTCGGGCAGCGATTCGAACAGCTCCGACAGCAGCCACAGCAGGAAGGTCGCGTAGAGGCGCGGGCTCTGCATCAGCCGGTCGGCCGCCAGGATGTTGATGGCGCCGTAGCCTGATGGATCGCAGCGGATCATGTCGGTGAGCACGAGGGCCGGCTCGCCGAAGAAACGCTCGCCGCCCTGCTGGCTGAGCGTCAGCAGCTGGCGCTGGATTGTACCCACCGACGCCTTGCTGACATTGCCGAACTCCGTCGTCAGCGTGCCGGCATTCTCGGCGACCCATTGCAGCAGCGCCTGCAGGTCCTTGAAGTCGAGCAGAAGCAGCCCTTGCTGGTCGGCAATTCTGAAGACGATGTTGAGCACGCCCTCCTGCGTCTCGTTGAGCTGCAGCAGGCGGGCCATCAGCACCGGCCCCACCTCGCTCACCGTCGTGCGGATGGGATGGCCCTTCTCGCCGAACAGGTCCCAGAAGATCGTCGGGAAGGCACGCCCGGCATAGCCGTCGATGCCGAGCTGCCGCGCACGCTCGAGCGCCCGTGGATTGTCGCCGCCGGCCTGGCTTACCCCCGAGAGGTCGCCCTTAACGTCGGCCATGAACACCGGCACGCCGTAGGCCGAGAAGCCCTCCGCTATGGTCTGCAGGGTGACGGTCTTGCCGGTGCCGGTCGCGCCGGCGATCAGGCCGTGGCGGTTGGCGTATTTCAGAAGGAGATACTGGTCGGCAGTGCTGGCCCCCACGAAGATCGCCGCGTCGTCGCTCATGCCGTCTCCCTTGCGCTCGCCCCGACTTTAGCCAAACAGGTCCGTCCATAGTAGGTTAGACCCATGTCCCTTCCTCGTCTCGCGCTCGCCGTCATCGGCGACGAAATCGGCCCCTCCCTCGACGAAATGATCTCGTTCTGCGCCGAACACGACGTGCGGCGCCTCGACATGCGCACGGTCGATGGCAGCAACCTGCTCGGCATGTCGATCGAGGACGGCGGCCGCATCGCCCGCAGGATCGAGGCCGCAGGGCTCAGCGTGCCGACCTTCGTCTCGCCGCTCCTCAAGTGGCCGGCACCCGGCAAGGAAAGCGCCGACGGCAAGGTCGACTTCGCCTTCGATCCGACCGACTGTCCGGCCGACGACCCGTTGGTGCATGCCTTCGACATGGCCACGGTGCTGGGCGCCGAACGGATTCGCGTGTTCAGCCATCTGCGCTATCCCGGCTACAGGCCGGCCGATCTGATCGGGCGGTTCGAGCGGTTGGCCGATCTCAGTCTCACCTATTCCGTGACCGTCGAAATCGAGAACGAGCCCGCCTGCAACATCGGCTCGCTTGCCGAGCTCGCCGATTTCTTCACCGAACTGCAGGAAGCCCTGGCGTCCAATCCTTTGTCCGGCCAGTTGCGACCGCTGGTCGACATCGGCAATGCCTGGTCGATGGGCGCGCCGCCGACCGACGCCGAGATCGCCGTACTGGCGCCTCTGGTCGACCTCATCCATCTCAAGGATCGCGACCTGTCGGCCAAGCGCACCGTGCCCTTGGGCGACGGCGACGTTCCGTGGGCCCAGGAACTCACGCGGCTGCTGACCGCGGTGAGCAAGGCCCCCAATCCGGTCAAACAGATCCACGCCAGCATCGAGACGCATTGCCCGCAGGATGGACGCAACGCGACAGCGCGCTCCGTCGCCGCCTTCCGCCGCATCGCGGCCGAGATCGGCGTCGAGGTCGTTTAGAGTCAACACGACCTCACCCTGAGGAGCGGTCCGCAGGAGCGCGTCTCGAAGGGTAGGCACGCGAACCATGTATGTTGCCCATCCTTCGAGACGGTCGTGGAGTTTACCCCGAGGTACTCGAGGGGCGACCTCCTCAGAGGCTGACTCGAAATGAATGCAGCTAGAACAAGAGGCTACGAACAGCCCCGATAACCTCACCCTGAGGAGCATCGCGCAGCGATGCGTCTCGAAGGGTGGGAACGCGCACCTTGCCTGTTGCCCATCCTTCGAGACGCCGCGCAAGGCGCGGCTCCTCAGGATGAGGTAAGTGCTTGAATCGATTCAATTCACTTCCGGCCAGCCTCTCAGGATGAGGTGTTGGTTATGGTCGATTCAAAATCTTGTCTTCAAACCGTCGTGATGACGAAGCCGGCGCGGGGGAAGTGAACCACCACGTCGCCGACTTGTTCGTGATGCCGCTTGATCGAGACGCGGTCGCTTGCAAGTCCAACCAGCACGCCGCTCACGGGCACCTTGCCGGTATCGTCGGGCGTGACGCTGATCGTCTGGCCGGCCCTCAGGCCGCTGGGATCGTGGCTATCGATGGTCGTCGCCTCGGGGGTCGCGGCTTTCGCGATCGCGATCGCCTCGGCGGCGGTCATCTCCGTCGGGCTTCCGCTGCCGGCCGCCTTCAGGCGCTCCGACCAGGCCGTCAGGAGCGGCAGCCGGTCGAACGGCGGCACCGGCTTTCCGCCGCCCAACCGCTCCTTGATGAACCAGACGGGATTGTAGAGGGCGCAATCGGCGAGGCACGTCGCGTCACCCAGCAGATAGGGCCGGCCATCGGCCAGCATCTGTTCGGCCATCACGAGCTGCGCGTAGGTCTGCTGCAGTGCCATCGGTGCGGCGGCCTTCAGCGCGGCCGCGTCGAAGGAACGGCCCGAGAAAGCGCTGCGATCCTTGAGGAAGGCCTCCGGCAGCTTGTCGCCCAGCGCGCCCATCACGACGCCGACGGCGGCCCAGAAGATGTTGCGGTCGACCCACATGGCGAGCGCCCGCGCCTCGCCCTCCTTGCCCTTGGGCAGCAGCGGCGGTGTCGGCGCGCGCTTCTCGATCTCCAGCATGATCAACTGCGTGTCGCAGTAGATGTCGGCGCCGACCTGCATCACAGGCGTCTTGCGATAGCCGCCGGTCAGCGGCATCAGGTCGGGCTTGGGCAGGATGTTCGGAATCACGACCGACTTCCACGCCGCGTTCTTGAGGCCGAAGGCAATGCGCACCTTCTCCGAGAAGGGCGAATTCGGATAGTGGTGCAGGATCATGTCGCTCATGAGCGCAGCGCCGCGATGTTGGCAGCGTAGCGGTCGGGCCCGCCGGAGAAAACGGCGGTGCCGGCAACCAGCACGTCCGCACCGGCCTGGATGCAGCGCTTCGCCGTCTCGACATTGACGCCGCCATCGACCTCGAGGTCGATCGGCTTGCCCAGCGCGTCGATCGCCTGGCGCAGGGCGGCGATCTTGGCGAGCTGGCTCTCGATGAAGGCCTGTCCGCCGAATCCCGGATTGACGCTCATCACCAGCACGAGATCGAGATCGCCCAGCACGTGTTCGATGGCGCTGAGCGGCGTCGCCGGATTGAGCACGACGCCCGCCTTGCGGCCGAGACTCTTGATGAGCTGGATCGTGCGATGGACGTGAGGACCGGCCTCGGGGTGGAAGGAAATCACGTCGGCGCCGGCCTCGACATAGGCGGGCACCAGCGGATCGACCGGCGAGATCATGAGGTGGACGTCGAAGGGCTGCTTGCTGTGCTTGCGCAGCGCCTTCACCACCATCGGGCCGATCGTGAGGTTGGGCACGAAATGCCCGTCCATCACGTCGACATGGATCCAGTCGGCACCGGCTTCGGTGATCGCCTCGACCTCGCGGCCGAGCGCGGCGAAATCCGCCGACAGGATGGAGGGGGCGATGCGGACGGGCTGTTGCGCCATGGAAGACCTCAGGTGCCGGGACGGGTCGGGGCTTCCCAGCCCTTGCGCCGGAAGGGGTTGGCCGGGAAGGAGCCCAGCATCTTCAATTCGTCGGAGAAGAAGCCCAGCTCTTCGAGCGCCAGCAGCACATTGCGCTGCTCGGGATGGCCCTCGACCTCAGCGTAGAACAGCGCCTGTTCGAAGCGGGCGCCGGACAGGTAGCTTTCCAGCTTCACCATGTTGACCCCGTTGGTCGCGAACCCGCCCAGCGCCTTGTAGAGCGCCGCCGGCCGGCTCTTCACCCGGAACAGGAAGGCGGTCATGCATTGCACGGTGCGCCAGTCGGGATGGGCCTCCTCGCGCGAGAAGACCAGCATGCGCGTCGTGTTGTGGTCGGCATCCTCGATGTTCTTGGCCAGCACCTTGAGATCGTAGATGCGGGCGGCGAGCGACGAGGCGATGGCGCCGACGCTGGCATCGCCGATCTCGGCGATCTCCCGCGCCGCGCCGGCGGTATCGGCATGGACCACCGGCTGCAGCTTGTTCTTCTTCAGGAAGTTGCGGCACTGGGCCAGTGCCTGGACATGGCTCTTCACCGTCCGGATCGACTTCAGCGACGCCCCTGGCAGCGCCACCAGGCAGTGCTCGACCCGCTGGAAGTGCTCGGCCACGATCTTCAGCTTGGTATGCGGCAGCAGGCTGTGCAGGTCTGCAACGCGGCCGGCGATCGAATTTTCGACCGGGATCATGGCCAGCTCCGCCTTGCCGGCCTGGACGGCGCCCATCGCGGCGTCGAAGGTCGGACACGGCAGGGTCGTCATGTACGGAAAGGCCGCCCGGCAGGCCATGTCGGAATTGGCGCCGGGCTCGCCCTGGAAGGCGATGATGTTGCTGGCAGCGGCCTTGGCCCCCTGCCTTGCGCCCCGCCGTTCCGCCCGTCCCTTGGCCATCTGCCGCACTCCCCGCCTCGCTTTTTGACGCCCACCGATAGGCGAAAAACCTCGTAATATCCGGCACTTGCGACGTTCCGCCGCGCGATCCGCCTGACGCGATGGAATACTACTGGCGACGGTGCGGGCATGCTACAGCAGCGTCCGTAGAATTCGCCGCTTCGGGATTTGACATGGCCAGTTTCAACACGATCGCAGGCTGCGTTTTGGCTTCCGCCCTCTTCGCGATGGTGGTCGGCAAGGTCTCCAATGCCGTCGTGCATCCGCACAAGCTCGACAAGCCGGCCCTGGCCGTCTCTGACGAGGCGCCGACGCAGACGGCCGCCGCACCGGCTGGCATCGAGATTCCGCCGATCGGCCCGAAGCTCGCCGGCGCCAACGTCGATGCCGGCAAGGCCCTCTTCCAGAAGCAGTGCTTCTCCTGCCACACGGTCGACAAGGGCGGCGCCAACAAGGTCGGTCCGAACCTGTGGGGCGTGGTCAACCGTCCCAAGGCAAGCCATGCGGGCTTTTCCTACTCTTCGGCGCTGACCGCCAAGGGTGGCGACTGGAGCTACGAGGATATCGACCACATGATCTTCAAGCCGACCGCCTATGTGCGCGGCACGAAGATGGCGTTCGCCGGCCTTCCCAAGGAGCAGGATCGCGCCGACGTCATCGCGTACCTGCGCACGATGGCCGACACGCCCGCACCCCTTCCCTAGGTGGTTCCGTCCGATCTCGTCGCGCTGGCCCATCGGCTGGCCGACGCCGCCCGGCCGATCGCGGCCCGCTATTTCCGCACCGGCGTCACGGTCGACGACAAGTCCGACCTGAGCCCCGTCACCATCGCCGACCGCGAAGCCGAGACGGCGATGCGTGAGTTGCTGACATGCGAGGTCCCCCACCATGGCGTGTTCGGCGAGGAGCATGGCGCGATCCGCACCGACGCCGACTATGTCTGGGTGCTCGATCCGATCGACGGCACCAAGGCCTTCATCACCGGCCTGCCGTTGTTCGGCACGCTGATCGGCCTGTTCCACAAGGGCAAGCCGGTACTCGGCATCATCGACCAGCCGATCCTGCAGGAACGCTGGCTCGGCGTCGAAGGCGAGCGTTCGACGCTGAACGGCAAGCCGATCTCGGTGCGCGCCTGCGCGAGCCTCGCCAACGCCTACATGTATTCGACCGCGCCCGGCATGTTTGCCGACGGCTACGCCCAGCCGCATCAGGCGCTCACCGAGAAGGTGAAGCTCTTCCGTTGGGGCGGCGATTGCTACGCCTATGGCCTGCTGGCGGCGGGCCATGTCGACCTCGTCGTCGAGGCCGACCTCAAGCTCTACGACTATGCCGCCCTCATTCCGGTCATCACGGGAGCCGGCGGCACCATCACCGACTGGAAGGGCAAGGCCCTCGACATGCATTCCGACGGCGCCGTTGTCGCTGCCGGAGACGCCGCGGTTCACCGCGCCGCGCTGGACATCCTCTCCGCGTAGGTCGTGCGGTCGACGTCGTACCAGACGATGTCGGTGAAGCCCTTGTAGTCGACGCGCTTGCGGTAGGTGAGACCCAGCCGCTCCATCACCGAACGCGACGCGCGGTTCTCTTCGAGGGTAATCGCGAAGATCGAGTCCAGTTCCAGCGTCTCGAACCCGTAGGCGAGCGCCGCGCGCGCCGCTTCGGTCGCATAGCCCTGGCCCCAGGCATCGGGATGCAGCGACCACAGCACCTCGACGCCGTCAAACTGCTCGATGAAATTGAGCCCGGCATGGCCGATCAGCCTGCCCTCGCGGAACACGCCCCACGGGGCGAGGCGGCGTTCCTGCCAGGAAACCGCGAAGCGCTCGATCGCGGCATGGGCCGCCGCCACCAAATCGCCTTCCTGCGCCTTGCCCGGCGCGGGCGGCAGCCAGCGGGCCACCTCGGGATGAAAGCGCATGGCCGCGTAATCTTCGGCGTCGGCGGGCAGCAGGGGCCTGAGCGAGAGGCGCTCGGTCGTCACGATCGTCATGGTGGAACCACTTTACACAACTTTACCGGCGCGAGATGGGCGCGAAACCGGGACCCTCCATCTTGGCTTCACGGGGACAGCACCCGAACCAGATGGAGACAGACATGACGAACCTCAGCATCAAGACGGCAATGGCGGCCCTCCTCGCGGGCAGCCTCGCGGCGACCGCCGGCATGCCGGCCTTTGCCCGGGCGGACGGCGGGTCGGTCGATCCGGCCAAGTTCCAGGAGCGCATCGAGAAGCGCGTGGACAAGGCGCTCAACGGCACCGACGCGACGCAGGACCAGAAGACGAAGATCGTCGGCATCCTCAAGGCCGCCTTTGCCGACATGAAGCCGCTGCATGCCCAGCGCGCCGAGAACCGCAAGGCGATGCGCGCGGCGCTCGAGGCCCCGACCATCGACCCGGCGAAGATCGAGCAGATCCGCGTCGAGCAGATGAAGATCGCGGACGACAGCTCCAAGCGCTTCACCAAGGCTCTGACCGACGCCGGCAACGTGCTGAACGCCAACCAGCGCCAGGCCTTCTTCAAGACCTGGAACGACCACAAGCACGGCCCCCGGAAAGGCTGAGCGGCAAGAGCTGACGGAAGATGACATCGGGACCGCGCCGGTCCGATACTGAGCCAATGGCCGAGCGCATCCTGATGATCGACGACGACGACCGCCTCGCCGGGATGGTTTCCGACTATCTCGGCGGGGCGGGCTTTCGCGTGACGGTGGCCAATACCGGACGCGACGGCGAGGCCCAGCTGAAGCGCGAGACCTTCGACGCGGTCATCCTCGACCTCATGCTGCCGGATGCCGACGGTCTGGACCTCTGCCGCCGCCTGCGCTCCACCAGCGACGTGCCGATCCTGATGCTGACCGCGCGCGGCGAGCCGATGGACCGGGTGGTCGGCCTCGAACTGGGCGCCGACGACTATCTCGCCAAGCCCTTCGAGCCGCGCGAGCTGCAGGCGCGCCTGCGCGCCATCCTGCGCCGCAAGGGAGGAGCGGCGCCGAAGTCCGACGTGCTTCGTTTCGGTCGTCTCGAGATCGACAAGGGCGCCCGCGTCGTCCGTGTCGACGGCGAGGAACGCACCATCACCTCCTACCAGTTCGCACTGCTGCTCGCGCTGGCCGAACGCGCCGGCCGCGTCCTGTCCCGCGACGCGCTGATGGATCTGCTGAAAGGCGAAAAGCTCGAAGCCTTCGACCGCTCGGTCGACGTCCATGTCAGCCGCATCCGCGCCGCCATCGAGGACGATCCCAAGAAGCCACGCCGCATCCTCACCCTGCGCGGCACCGGCTACGTCTTCGCGAAGGACCAGGATCGATGAGACCAAGGCTTGTTCTTCGCTGCCTCGACCGATAGCCATGCAGCGCCTCTACCTGCAGTTCTACGTCACCATCCTCGTCGTGCTGGCGGTATTCGTCGGCGCGGCGGTGCTGCTGTGGCGGGTGGCCGACGACGACAATCGCACGCCGCAATATCTCGATGTCGCGGCCGAACTGACCGGCGCCCTGCTGCCGGACGCGACGGCGCCGCGGACCGACCAGCAACGCGCGATCGAAGGACTGCAACGCAAGCTGCGCTTCGACATCGCGCTCTACGAGCCCGACGGCGACATGATCGCCATGGCCGGCAAACCGCCGCCGCGCTTCGATCCCAACCGCGCGCGCACCGGCTGGCGGCGCGGACCGGGCGGGCCGAACTTCGTGCTGCAGCTTCCGGACGGACGCTGGCTGGTGGCGCGTCAGGTGCGCGAGCGGCCCAACCCGATCTTCTGGATCGCCGCGGCGCTCGGCGTGGTGGCCATCGCCGTCGCCGTCGGGGCCTTCCCCGTGGTGCGCGGTCTCGGCCGGCGGCTCGAACGGCTGAAGGCCGGTGTCGACCGGCTGGGCGGCGGCGATCTCAGCGCCCGCGTGAAGGTCGAGGGGCGCGACGAGCTGGCGGCCCTGGCCGCGAGCTTCAACCGCTCGGCCGAGCGCATCGAGGGTTTGGTGGCCGCCCACCGGCTGCTGCTGGCCAATGCCAGCCACGAACTGCGCACGCCGCTCACCCGCATCGCCGTCGCAGCCTCCCTGCTGGGCGACGCCGCCGATCCCAGGACGCGGGAGTCGCTGAAGCGCGACGTGGCCGAACTCGACCAGCTCATCGAGCAGATCCTGCTGGCGAGCCGGCTCGAGGCGGTGCCCACGCTGGAGCAGCACGAGCCGGTCGACCTGCTGGCGCTGGCCGCCGAGGAAGCCTCGCACTACGACGTCGAGGCGAGCGGCGAGCCGGTGACTGTCTCCGGCGACCGGACCCTGTTGCGGCGCCTGGTGCGCAACCTCATCGAGAACGCGCAACGTTACGGCGGCGCCACGGAGGGAGAGGACTCGGTCGCCGTTTCGGTGACCCGTGCCGGCAACCGCGCCGTCCTGGAGGTCACCGATCGCGGTCCCGGCGTGCCCGAGGCCGAACGGCAACGCATCTTCGAGCCCTTCTACCGGCTGGCCGGCGGCGCCGAGACCGGCCGCGGCAGCGGCTTGGGGCTCGCCCTCGTGCTCGACATCGCGCGTCGTCACGGTGGTGACGCCGTTTGCCTTGCGGCAGAAGGCGGCGGCAGCCGCTTCCGGGTCGACCTGCCGGCCGCGTAAACTCCTCCGACAAACGGAGGAAACGACCCCATGGATTTCAACATTCCCGCGGACATCGCGGCCTACATCGCTGAGCTCGACGAGTTCATCGAGCGCGAGATCCGGCCGCTGGAGCGCGAGAACGACAATATCCGCTTCTTCGACCACCGCCGCGAACATGCGCGCACCGACTGGGACAATGACGGCCAGCCGCGGCACGAGTGGGAGGAACTGCTGGCCGAGATGAAGCGGCGCGCCGACAAGGCCGGCCACCTGCGCTTCGGCCTGCCGAAGGCGCTGGGTGGCAAGGATGGGTCCAACCTCGCCATGGCGATCATCCGCGAGCATCTGGCTCACAAAGGGCTCGGCCTGCACAACGACCTGCAGAACGAAAGCTCGATCGTCGGCAACTTCCCGGTGGCCCTGCTGCTGCATCGCTTCGGCACGCAGGAGCAGAAGGACCGCTACATCGAGGGCATGTTCCGCGGCACCGAGCGCATCGGATTCGGCCTCACCGAGCCGCTGCACGGCTCGGACGCCACCTTCATGGAGACCACCGCGACGAAGCAGGGCTCCGACTGGGTGATCAACGGCATGAAGCGGTTCAACACCGGCATGCATACAGCGACCGTCGACCTCGTCTTCGCGCGCACCTCCGGCAAGGCGGGCGACGCGCGCGGCATCTCGGCGTTCCTGGTCCCCGTGAAGACCCCGGGCTTCAAGATCGAATACATGTGGTGGACGTTCAACATGCCGTCCGACCATGCCGAGGTGTCGCTGACGAACGTCACCGTGCCGGGCTCGACCATGCTGGGCGAGGAGGGCCGCGGCCTCGACGTGGCGCAGACCTTCGTGCACGAGAACCGCATCCGCCAGGCCGCGTCGAGCCTGGGCGCGGCGCAATACTGCATCGACCTGTCGGTGGCCTATGCGAAGAACCGCAAGGTGTTCGGCAAGGCGCTGGCCACCAACCAGGCGATCCAGTTTCCGTTGGCGGAGCTGCACACCGAGGCCGAGATGACGCGCGGGCTGGTGCGCAAGACGGCGTGGCATCTCGACCGCGAGCATCACATGAACGTCAGCGAATGGGTGGCGATGTCGAACTACCGCGCCAACCGCCTGGTCTGCGACGCCGCCGACCGCGCCATGCAGGTCCATGGCGGCATCGGCTATTCGCGCCACACGCCCTTCGAGCACATCTACCGCCACCACCGCCGCTATCGCATCACCGAGGGCTCGGAGGAGATCCAGATCCGCCGCGTCGCCGGCGCCCTGTTCGGCTTCTGGGGCGCGCAGAAGACGTCGACGGCGGCGAAGTCCTGATCGTTCCTCCCCCGTCATACGGGGGAGGTGGCCTGCAAGGCCGGAGGGGGAAGGCTACAGTCGAAGCGTCTGTCGGTTTAAGAGAGCATGAAGATGTTCGACGAGCGCGCGCGTTGCTTACCCCCTCCCTGGCCCTCCCCCGTATGACGGGGGCGGGGACCAAGGAACGCCGCTACACCGGCGACCTCATCATGTTCGGCACGGCGATGCTGATGGGATCGAGCTATCCCTTCGCCAAGGACGTGCTGCAGGTCATGGGTCCGCTGCTCTACAGCGGCTCGCGCTATCTGGTCGCCAGTCTCTTCCTGTTCGCGGCGATGAGGCTGATGCGCCGGCCGCTGGGGCTGGCGCGGCGCGATTGGCTGCCGCTGTTCCTGCTGTCGCTCGTGGGTGTCACGCTCTTTCAGGCCTGCTGGGGCCTCGCCATGACGCGCACGGCCCCGAGCGTCGGCTCTATCGTCATGACCACGACCACCGCCTTCTCCGCGATCCTCGCCTGGTTCGGCGGGCGGCGCCTGCCGGCGCTGGGCTGGGCCGGCATCGGGTTGGCCTTCGCCGGCGTCGTGCTGGTGGTGAACAACAGCCTCACGGCGGTCACGCTCTCGTTCGGCAGCCTCGACGGCACCCTGCTCTGGATGCTCTCGGCCTTCGCGTGGGCGCTCTATGTCGAACGCTGCGCGCCCTACAATCAGCGCCTGGGCGCGCTGCCGGTCATGGCCTGGACGACCCTGTTCGGCTCACTGGTGCTGGTGCCGATCGCCCTCCTGTTCGAGTCGCTCGGCGAATTCGCCAGGCTCGACGACCGGCTGCTGGGCTTCTGGCTCTACACCGCCATCTTCCCGGTGGGCGTCGCCTTCCTCGGCCTGACGGCCGGGCTCGACCGGCTCGGGGTCAGCCGCGTCATGGTCTACATGTACCTGATCCCGGTTGCCGGCGTGGGCCTGTCCGCCGCCTTCTTCGGCGATCCGCTGACCGCGGCCCGCGTGCTGGGTGGCCTGGTCGTGCTGGCCGGCGTCATTCTGACGCGTGTGGCGCTCGACCGGGCCGCCCGCGTTCCTGTATGAACCTCCCCATGGCCACGACCCAGCCCTCCCTGACGACGCCCGGCACCGGCGGACGACGCGCGTCCGTGGACCGCGCGACCAAGGAAACCCGCATCTCCGCCGCCATCAACCTGGACGGCACCGGCGTCTACGACATCAAGACCGGCATCGGCTTCCTCGACCATATGCTCGAGCAGCTCTCGCGCCACAGCCTGATCGACATCACGCTGCGCGCCGAGGGCGATCTGCACATCGACTACCACCACACGACGGAAGACACCGGCATCGTGCTGGGCGAGTGCCTGTCGAAGGCGCTGGGCGACCGCAAGGGCATCCGCCGCTACGGCAGCGCCACCATCCCGATGGACGAGACGCTGACCGAGGTGGCGCTCGACGTGTCGAACCGGCCGTACCTGATCTGGAAGGTGAACTTCACCCGGGACAAGCTCGGCACCATGGACACCGAGCTGTTCAAGGAATGGTTCCAGGCCTTCGCCCAGCTCGGCGGCCTGACGCTCCACGTGTGGAACCAGTACGGCGAGAACAACCACCACATCGTCGAAACCTGCTTCAAGGGCATCGCCCGGGCGCTGCGCGTGGCGGTCGAGATCGACCCGCGCCAGACGACCGCCGTGCCCAGCACCAAGGGCGTGCTCTAGGTATTCCATCATGACCGTCGCCATCGTCGACTATGGGTCCGGCAACCTGCGCTCCGCCGCGAAGGCCTTCGAGCGCGCCGCGCGCGAAGCAGGCACCCATGAGCGCGTGCTGGTGACCTCGTCGCCGGCCGAGGTCGCTGCCGCCGACCGCATCGTGCTGCCCGGTGTCGGCGCCTTCGCCGACTGCCGCGCCGGCCTCTACGGCGTGCCGGAGATGGTCGACACGCTGCAGCGCGAGGTGATCGAGCGCGGCAAACCCTTCCTCGGCATCTGCGTCGGCATGCAGCTCATGGCGACGCGCGGCGTCGAGTACGGCATCCATGCCGGGCTGGACTGGATCGCGGGCGACGTGGTGCGCATCGACCCCGGCAAGGACCATCTCAAGATCCCGCACATGGGCTGGAACGAGCTGACCGATCTCAAGCCGCACGCATTGCTCGATGGCATCGCGCCGCGCGCCCACGCCTACTTCGTGCATTCCTACCAGCTCGCGGCCAGCAAGCCCGAGACGGTGCTCGCCCTGACCGACTATGGCGGACCGATCACTGCGATCGTCGGCCGCGACAATCTTGCGGGCACGCAGTTCCATCCCGAGAAGAGCCAGGCGACGGGTCTGCGGCTGATCGCCAACTTCCTGCGCTGGAAACCCTGAGCGCCCGGCCGAGTTCGAACCATGTCCCTCGGCCCCTTCGATACGTTGTTCGCATTCCTTCACGGGCTCGCCAACGGCAACCTCCACCTCGCCGGCCTCTACGTCCTGCTGCTTCTGCTGTTGGCACTCGAAATCGGCGTCCAGCTCGGCAAGTTCATCGCGCGCCGTCACGCTCCCACCGACGGCCAGAAATCTTCGGTCAATTTCGCGACCGCGGGCATGATGGGCCTGCTGGCCTTCCTGCTGGGCGTCTCCCTGTCAATGGCCTCTGACCGTTACCAGCAGCGCCGCGACTCCGTCCTGGCCGAAGCCAATGCCATAGGGACGGCCTGGCTGCGCGCGACAGTGGCGACCGGCGCAGAAGGCGAGGCGCTGCAGCGCCTGCTGCGCGCCTATACCGAGACGCGCATCGCCGTGGTCCGGGGCAGTGCCGACCCGGCCGAAGTCGAACGGCTCGACCAGCGGACCAACACGATCCAGAACGAACTCTGGCAGCTGGCGCGCACCGTCGCCGAGCGCTCCCCGACGCCGATCTCGGGACTGCTGCTCTCCTCGCTCAACGACATGATCGACCTGTCGCTCACCAACCGGCGCAACTTCAACACCCACGTGCCTCCTTACGTCCTGCGGCTCCTGCTGACCGTCTCCATCTTTGCCGTGGGTGCGGTGGGCTATGGCTTCGGACTGGTGGGCAGCCGCCAGCCGGGGCTCACCGTTCTGCTGCTGGGTGTCTGGACACTCGCCATCGTGCTGATCATCGACATCGACAGGCCGCAGAGCGGCGAGGTCCGCATAGACCCCGCGCCACTCGTCTGGACGCTTCAGGGCTTCGGGCCGACGAAGTGATTGCAGGCAGCCCCTCTTCTGGCGTTTCCTGGCCTCGAGAGCCGAACCCGTGGGCGCCATCGCTGGGCAAATAGGTCCGCTGACGAACCTTCGTTGGGCGGTCAGCCCGAGGGCAGCGCCGCGGCCGCCGCACCGGATGGCGCCGCCGAGGGTCGGCCCTGTCGATGGGGATTGCGCGCGGCGGCATCCCACATGAGGCGCGGATCGAAGGCCTCGGCAGCGACGATGGTGACGATGACCACGGCACAGAAAGCCAGCGCGCCCATGCCGGGATCGATGGTCACCGCGCGCCCGAACTGCACGAGCGCCCCCAGCAACGACTCCATGAAGATGTCGACCATCGACCAGCGGCCGATCCAGGCAACGATGAAGTAGAGCTTCGTGCGCTGGCGCAGGAAGACACCGGCGGTTTGCGCCGTGCCGGGCAGCGAGGTGACTGAAATCATGCCGATCAGGCTGATCAGCTTGAACAGCGGCACCAGGACGCTGGCGAAGAAGACCAGGAGCGCCAGCGGATACATCTTGGATGAGACGAGTTCCTCGACGCCGCCCATGATGGTGCTGGGTGCGCCGGAGCCGAGCTGGATCACCGTCAGCACCGGATAGACGTTGGCCGGGATGTAGAGGACGGCGCCTGCCAGGGCGAGGGAGAGGGTCCGATTGAGGCTGTCGGGTTTGCGCTCGTGGACACGCGAACCGCAGCGTGGACACCGCCCGTCATGCTCGGCGGGCACGCAGACGAGCTTGCATTCCTCGCACCCGGCCGCGCCCGGCCGATATTCGAGCGGCGCGAGCGGCGGCATCGGCGCATGGGTCTGGCCGCGACGCTCTATCTCCTCCCACACCGCCTGCGGATCGAGTGCGAGTTCGGCCCAGACGATCACGACGGTAAGAACGCCCAGCGCATAGACCGCCGGCCCGAGCTGGATCGTGACGAGGTCACCCAGCTTGGTGTAGGCCACGAACACGCCCAGCAGCAGCACCTCGAGCATCGCCCAGGTGCCCATGCGCCGGGCGATCAGGAAGATGCCGCGCAGATTGGGCGGCAAGGTGCGCATGCGCAGGCCGATCAGCACGTAGAGCGTGCCGGCGAACTTGATGAGCGGCGCAAACGCCGTGGTGAAGGCGACGGCCAGCGCCAGGGGCCACAGGCCGTGACGCACCAGCTCGGACGGGCCGGAAAGGATCGTGGTTTCGTGGACGATGCCGGCGGTCGAGACCTTCATCAGCATCGAAAGCCACAGGACGGCGAACAGCACCAGCGAGGCGAAGGTGAGCGCCAGGCAACGGCCCGTCGGGTCGGCGCGGGTGGCCCGGAGCGGCGTGCCGCAGCGCTCGCAGTCGGAGCGCATGTTGGCCGCCATTGCCGGCACGATCTGGAACAGGCCGCAGCCATGACATTCGCGCAGCTGCGGCGGCGTCACCAGAGGACCCGGGTCGCGCGGCACGGCGAAGGCCCGCAGCATGGCGCTACTGAAGAAGCGTGGCGATGCCGTCCGACAGCTCGCCGAGTGCGTCGCTCATCGCGGCGACGTGGCCCGGCGTATCCGGCGTCGGTACGGGCTTCGAGATCGAGAAGTTGCGCGCGGCGGTCCGGGTCGGCCGGTTGAACTGGATGGCGACCTGCGCCAGCAGGATGACGTTGCCACCCTTGTCGGCGTCGAAGCGCTGGATGTCGATGCCGACGGTGGCATAGGGATCCGCCGTGATCGAGCCGGCTTCGCTGTAGACCTGACTGTTGGGCAGTCGCTGCGACAGCTCGATTACGATCGTCCGCCCCAGCATTCCGCCGACCGGCTCGCCCCACCAGGCGTTCGCGCGGACGTCGAGCTTGGAGTCGTCCGTCGAGCGGACGATCTCCCTGCGGTCGAGATAGCCGGGCAGGCCGATATCGCGCACCTGCACGATGCGTGGCCCCCGCGCCAGCACCGGACCCGGCCGCACGGCGAGCGTGTAGAGGACGGGCTCCGGCGAGGAGCCGCAGGCCTGAAGCGCCGGCGCGGCGACGAGCGGAAGGGCGAGGAGACCGAAGCGGCGGCGGCCGAGGCGAGTGGTGATCATTCCTTGCCCGTGTTGGTGCGGCCCTTGATGAGGGCCTCGGGGTGACGCGACAGAAGATCGGCCAAGGCGCGGATCGAGCGCGCCGCGTCTGTGATCTGCGGCATCAGGCGGTCGAGATCGCGGTGAAATTTCGACGTGTCGCCGTAGCCCTTGTCGACCGACCCAATCAGGCGGTTTGCCTTGGTCATGGCCTCCTGCAGCTGCAGCGCGATGTCGGGCAAGCGCTTCAGGGCGGGCGTTCCATCGACGTCGAGCTTCCGGACGATGTCCTGCACGTCGATCATCGCCTTCTCGAGAGCCGCCAGGGTCGTCTTGATCTGCGGCCCGTTGACCATCTGGTCGATTCCCACAGAGGCGCTGAGCAGGCTGTTGCCGATCTTGTCGAAGTCGATGCGGTTGATCTTGCTCAGGAGTTCGCTGGCCGAGGTGGTGATGCTGTCGAAGCCGCCCAGCTCGACAGCCGGTATCACATAGTGGCCGTCTTCCTCGGTGAGCTCGCCGGGCATGGGATCGGCGAGGACCTCCAGCGATATGACCTTCTGCGGACTGATCAGGCTCGGCGCCTGCAGCGTCGCGCGCAGTCCGCGCTTGATCATTTCCTCGGCGACGTTGATGGGCTCCATTCCCCGGGTCTTTGCGAGGTTGCTGACCCTGCCGGACTCGACCCGATAATGGATCGGCGCGACGATGCGGTCGGTCTTCGGATCGTAAACCAGCCCGACACGGGTCACTTCGCCGATCTTGAGGCCGTGGAACCTCACTTCGGAGCCCTCGGTCACGCCGGCGACGGAGCCGGGAAAATAGGAGATCAGCTTGATCTGCTGGCCGAATCCCGCGGACTTGGCCTCCTCGATGTTGGCGTAGAGCTTGAAGCGATGTTCGGCCTGGCTGATCGGGGCGGTCGAGTCGTGCGCCGTGTCGAAGGCGATGCCGCCCAGCAGGATCGCCCGCAGCGATTCCATCTGGATGTTGACGCCGTTGGCACCCAACGAGATCGACAGGCCGGACGCGTTCCAGAAGTTCGTATCGTCGCGCACGTAGCGGTCGTACGGTGCACGCACGAAAGCATGGATGGCGACCCGGCTGGCGAGATCGTGCAGATCCCATCCCAGCACCGTGCCGACCTCGATGTCGCGGAAGAAGATCGGCGCACCGAGGCTGATCGATCCCAGCCGCCTGGAGTCGAGCCGAAAGGTCGTTCCCTTGACCGAGGCCTGGAGAATGGGCGGGTCCTCCTGGCCGACGAAATCACGCTTTGCGGCACCCGACTCCGAGGACGGGCGCATGCCGATATAGGAGCCCGACAGAATGGTCTCGAGGCCGGAAATGTTGCCGGCGAAGAGCTGCGGCTTCACCACCCAGAAGATGGTCTTGTCGGTGAGCAGCGGTTCGGCTTCCTTCACCGTCTCGATCGTCACCAGCACCTTCGACAGGTCGGGCGGGATTGTGATGGTCTTGACCGTCCCCATGACGACGTTGCGATACTTGAGCTGCGACTGGCCGGCCGTGAGGCCGGCGGCCGTGTCGAACGACACGGTGATCATCGGGCCGCGCTTGGAGAAGGCGTCCCACGCCAGCCAGCCGGCAATCAGCGCCGTCGCGATGGGCACCAGCCAGACCAGCGGGAAACGGCGTCGACGTCGAACAGGAGCCGCCCCAACGGCGCTCTGCGCACCAGGTTTCGCCGTGGCCGGGATCCCGGAAACCGATCCGGGCGGGGCTTGGTCTGTCATCGTACCTCGTTCGGCCCGCGGTCAGACGGGACGTTCAGCGCTCCCGGTCGTCGATGTCGCGGGCCAGGACCTCGCGCTTGCCGACATGGTTCGCGGAGCTGACCACGCCCTCGCGCTCCATGCGCTCGACGATGCGGGCGGCCCTGTTATAGCCGATCTGGAGGTAACGTTGGATGAAAGACGTGCTGCATTTGCGCTCGCGGGCCACCAGCGCGATGGCCTGGTCGTAGAGCTGGTCGCTCTCGCCCTCCTCGGCATCGCCCGGCAAGCCGCTCCCCGAGCCTTCGCCGTCGGGATCGTCGGTGACCGATTCGATGTAGGCCGGCGCGCTCTGGGCCCGCAGGTGGCGGACCACCTCCTCGACCTCGCCGTCGCTGACGAAGGGGCCGTGGACGCGGGCGATCTTGCCGCCACCGGCCATGTAGAGCATGTCGCCCTGTCCGAGCAGCTGCTCGCCCCCTTGCTCGCCCAAGATGGTGCGGCTGTCGATCTTGGACGTCACCTGGAAGGAGATGCGGGTCGGGAAGTTGGCCTTGATGGTGCCGGTGATGACGTCGACCGACGGCCGCTGGGTGGCCATCACGACATGGATGCCGGCGGCGCGCGCCATCTGCGCCAGGCGCTGCACCGTCGCCTCGATCTCCTTGCCCGCAACCAGCATCAGGTCGGCCATCTCGTCGATGATGACGACGATGAAGGGCAACGGCGTAAGGTCCATCTCTTCGTCTTCGAAGGTGGGCTTGCGCGTCTCGGGATCGATGCCGGTCTGGACCTTACGGGTCAGCACCCCGCCCTTGCGCGCCGTCTCGGCGAGCTTCTCGTTGTAGCCCGCGATGTTGCGCACCGCGACCGCGCTCATGGCGCGATAGCGGTCCTCCATCTCGCGCACGACCCACTTCAGGGCCACGATCGCCTTGCGCGGCTCCGTGACGACGGGAGTCAGCAGATGCGGGATGTCCTGGTAGACGCTGAGTTCCAGCATCTTCGGGTCGATCATGATGAAGCGGCACTGATCCGGCGTCAGCCGGTAGAGCAGCGACAGGATCATGGTGTTGACCGCCACCGACTTGCCCGAGCCGGTGGTGCCGCCGATCAGCAGATGCGGCATGCGGGCGAGGTCGGCGATGACCGGATCGCCGCCGATATCCTTGCCCAGCGCCAGAGGCAGGCCGAGGCGCAAATCCTCGTAGTGCTTGGTCGACAGCAGTTCGCGCAGGAACACCGTCTCGCGCTTGGCATTGGGCAGCTCGATGCCGATGACGTTGCGGCCGGGCACGGTGGCGACGCGCGCCGAGACCGCACTCATCGAGCGGGCGATGTCGTCGGCAAGACCGATGACGCGGCTCGACTTGGTGCCGGGCGCGGGTTCGAGCTCGTAGAGGGTCACGACCGGGCCCGGCCGCACCTTCACGATCTGTCCCTTGACGCCGAAATCCTCGAGCACCGTCTCGAGCAGGCGCGCATTCTGCTCCAGCGCCTCCTCGTCGATCTTCGGCTGGGCGTTGACCCTCGACGGCAGCGAAAGGATGTCGAGCGGCGGCAGCTGGTAATCGGCGCCGAGGGCCAGCTCGCGCTGCCCTGCCTTGGCGGCGCGCTTGCCCTGTGCCGCGGCCGATTTGCGCGGCACGATCTTCACGGCCGCAGGGGCCGGCGGCGCGGCCGCCGGCTGCTCGACGTCGAGCGCATTGTCGGGCGCGAACGGATTCTCGTCGGTCTCCTCGTACACCGGCTCTTCGGCGACAGGTGCGGAGGGTGGCTCGACGGCAACCGGCGGCGGCGCCTCGAACTCCTCGTCGGCAACCGGCTGGCGGTAGTGTGCCGGCGCCGGCGGCGACGCGGCTTCATACCCGCCGAAGCCCGGCTCGATGCGTTCCGTCGACGCGGCGGACGCCGGCGCGGAGCGGCGCATGAAGGGCTCGATCCGCAGTCCGCCGGTCAGGCGACTGAGGAAGGTGCGTTCCTGCACGCTTGAAGGCGCAGGCTCGTCCAATACCGGCGAGTGCATGCGAAGTCCGCCGGGCGCCTCCGGAATGTCGTCGGCCGGCCGCTCGATCGGGGCATAGGGCGCATCGACCATGAGCGAATCGCGCGCCGGCAGTACCGCGCCTTCCTCGGGAATCTGCTCATAGCGGGTCTCGAACCGCGCCGGATCGTACTGGCTGGCGTCGATCTCGCCCGGAATCTCGGCATAGCCGATATGGGGCGCCGGCGGCTCGTTCTCGTCCTCGAGCGCCTGCGGCTTGCCGCGCCACAGGTCCACGGCCGCCCGCATGCCCCAGGCAACCCACAGGAAGGGCGCACGCAGGATGCGGAAGATCAGCGGCAGATCCGTGCGGTTCATACCGAGCGCCGGGGCCATCGCGATGAAGGCGAGGGCAGCCGCACCGGGCTCGATGAAAGTGAGGGCGCCGCCGCTCGAGTGGGTGAGCACCAGTTCGCGGAAACGGCCGACCAGCGCGAGGCCGACCAGCCCGCCCGGGCCGGCATGGGTAGCGGCACCGCCGACATCGCCCAGGCCCACACAGGCCACACTCATCATCAGCAGCGCCAGCAGCAGCAGCGAGAGGCGCAGCCCGAAGAAGCCGAGATGATGAGTGCGCACCATGCGCACGCCCCAGGTGATGAAGGCGACGGGAGCGAGGATGATGGCGAGACCGAAGGTCTGCAGCAGCAGGTCCGAGATATAGGCGCCGGGCAGGCCGAGCAGGTTGCTGGGCGCGCGAGCTGTGGCGTGATTGAGCGAAGGATCGCCGGGGCTGTAGGTGAACAGCGCCATCATCAACGCCAAGCCGAAGCCTGCGGTCGCCACGCCGACGATCTCCATCATGCGGCGTCGCAGGAAATCCCGCCCGCCCTCCGGCAGAATGGAGGTTCTGGGCTGCAACGCTGAAGAAAGGCTCAGCATGGCCATGCGCGATTGCGCTCCCTAGAGAACGGACGCGAGGCGCTGGAGCCCCTCGCGGGTGGTCTTCTCGTCATGCACCAGCGCCACGCGGATGTAGCGCTCGGAAATGTTGATCCCGTTGGTCTCGCGGCAGGCATAGGCACCCGGCAGCACCTTGACGTGCGCCTCGCCCCACAGTTTGCGCGTGGCTTCCTCGCCATCGCCCACGTCGAGCCACAGGAAGAAACCGCCACCCGGTGTGTAGTAGGAGAAGCGGTTATGCAGTATCTGCTCGGCGATCCGGAAATTCTTCACATACCATTCGCGCGTCTGGACCGGATGCGTCTCCTCGCGCCACAGCGCGGCCGACGCCTTCTGGACGGCGAAAGGAATTTGCGGGCCGCCATAGCTGCGCCAGCGCAGCACCATCGCGACCAGCTTCGGGTCGCCGGCCATGAAGCCCGAGCGCAGGCCCGCCGCGTTCGACCGCTTCGAGAGCGAATGGAAGACCGCCAGATTGCGGAACGGATCCTTGCCGCCGGTCTCGTCGATCTCCAGGGCCGCTTCGAGCGCGCCCGGCGGCGGCGCGCCGGTGTAGATTTCGGCGTAGCACTCGTCGACGGCCAGCACCGTGTCGTACTTGCGGCAGAGCTTCAGCAGCTTCTGCAGATACTCCTTGCTGGCAATCGCACCCTGGGGATTGGCCGGCGAACAGAGATAGACGACCGACATTCGCTGCCAGGTCGCTTCATCGAGGCTCTCATAGTCCGGCAGGAAGCCGTTCGAGGCTTCGGCGTTGACCAGCAGCGGCTCACCCCCCGACAGGACCGCCCCGCCCAGATAGGCCTGGTAGAAGGGATTGGGCAGCGCGACGATCGGCTTGCCACCGCCCTTCTCCTGCGGCGTCGCCACCGTGGAGATGATGTAGACCCCCTCCTTGCTGCCGGCCGTCGGATGGACGTGCACGTTGGGATCGAGCAGCCCCTGCGGCAGCTTGTAACGGCGGGTCAGCCACTCGCAGATCGCGAGGTTGAGGTCGGGCAGACCCTGGTTCGGCGGATAGCGGTTCCAGCCATCGACTTCGTCGACGACGATCTGCCGCGCGAAAGCGGGCATCGCGCCCTGCGGCTCGCCCACCGACATGTTGATCATCGACAGGTGTGCCGGCGGCGTGATCGGAGCGATCAGGGCGTTCAATCGCGCAAAGGGAAAGTCTGTCAGCGTCTCGGTCAGGCGCGGATTGAACATCTCGTATCCAGTGGCCGAACCGGCCGAACAAAATAAAGGTGCCGACCGAAAGGCCAGCCTATTGCCACATTCTATGGAACAAATTTGCCAATCACAACAATGGAATAGGCTTGTTTCTTGAGACAAAGGAAGGGTTTGCGTCCCTCCCGTGTCCGACCACAAGCGGTAGTCGGCCATGACGACGCATGGTCGATGGAATTGCCTATTTTCTAGTCAGCAGAGTAACGGCTAAAGGGCGTTGGAACCCGATTCGCCGGTGCGGATGCGCACCGCCTGCTCGACCGGCGTGACGAAGATCTTGCCGTCGCCGATCTTGCCGGTGTGCGCCGCCTTCTGGATCGCTTCCACGGCACGCTCCACCTGGCCGTCGTCGACCACGATCTCGATCTTCACCTTGGGCAGGAAGCTCACGAGATATTCGGCACCACGGTAGATCTCGGTCTGACCCTTCTGGCGGCCGAAGCCCTTGACCTCGCTCACCGTCAGACCCGACACGCCGACGCCGGTCAGTGCGTCGCGCACCTCGTCGAGCTTGAACGGTTTGATGATGGCGGACACGAGCTTCATGTGGTTTCCCCTCCGGCATTCCGGCTTTCGAGCACAGACTGGCCCGCCGCGTTCGCGGCGTCAAACGCCGGACAGAAAGCGGGCCCGGCGAGGGACTCGCCGGGCCCGAGGGTCCGCCGCGACACGGTGCGGCGGATGAGAGGGAACCAGGAGGAGAGAGGGGTTCCCGATCTCGAGGAGGAGACGGTCCTAGTGGATCGTCTCGCCGTGCAGGTTGATGTCGAGACCCTCGATCTCTTCCTCGTTCGTCACACGCAGCCCGATCAGGGCATCGACGACCTTGAGGATGATGAAGGTGGCGACGGCGCACCAGGCGATGCAGACCAGCGAGCCCCAGAGCTGCGTCAGGACCTGGCCGGCGTTGCCGTCGATCAGTCCCTTCTTGCCCTCGCCGCCGATCACTTCCACGGCGAACACGCCGGTCAGGATCGCGCCGACGAAACCGCCGATGCCATGGACGCCGAACGCGTCGAGCGAGTCGTCGTAGCCCATCGCCTTCTTGAGGCCGGTTGCGCCCCAGAAGCAGACCAGGCCGGCGACGATGCCGATGGCCAGCGCGCCCATCGGAGTCACGAAGCCCGAGGCCGGGGTGATGGCGACGAGGCCGGCGACGGCACCCGAGATGATGCCCAGGACCGACGGCTTGCCGCGCGTCACCCACTCCGCGAACATCCACGCCATGGCCGCCGCAGCCGCGGCGAACTGGGTCACCGCCATCGCCATGCCGGCATTGGGGCTGGCGCCGACGGCCGAGCCGGCGTTGAAGCCGAACCAGCCCACCCACAGGAGGGCGGCACCGATCACCGAGTAGACCAGGTTGAACGGCGCCATGTTCTCGGTGCCGAAGCCCTTGCGCTTGCCGATGACGAGCGCACAGACGAGGCCCGCCACGCCGGCATTGATATGGACCACGGTGCCACCGGCATAGTCGAGGACGCCCCAGTCACCGAGGAATCCGCCGCCCCACACCCAGTGAGCGATCGGCGCGTAGACGATCAGCGACCACAGCGCCATGAACCACATCATGGCCGAGAATTTCATGCGCTCGGCGAAGGCGCCGGCGATCAGGGCCGGCGTGATGATCGCGAAGGTGAGCTGGAAGGTCATGAAGACGGTCTCGGGGATCGTCTTGGCGAGGTCGTGCACGCCGTCGAGCGTGAGGCCGGCCATGAAGATACGGCTGAGGCCGCCGACGAGCGAGCTGCCCGGCGTGAAGGCCAGGCTGTAGCCGACGATCAGCCACAGGACGGAGATCATGCAGGTGATGGCGAAGCTCTGCATCACCGTCGACAGGACGTTCTTCTTGCGAACCATACCGCCATAGAACAGGGCGAGGCCGGGAATCGTCATCATGAGCACGAGCGCGGTCGAGGTCAGCATCCACGCCGTGTCGCCGGTATCGAGCTTCGGCGCGGCCGCCGGTTCAGGCGTGGCCGCGGCCTGCGCCAGCGCAAGCACCGGCAGAAGCAGTGTTGCGGCCGCCCCCGCGCCAGCAAGCACCGAGTTGGTCTTGAACTTCATCATCGTCCCCTGGTTCTCGAGTTGATTGTCGTGTCGGATCACAGCGCTTCGATGCCGGACTCACCGGTGCGGATACGGATCGCCTGCTCGACCGGCAGGACGAAGACCTTGCCGTCGCCGATCTTGCCGGTGCCGGCCGCCTTGCGGATGGTCTCGACGGCGCGCTCGACCAGGATGTCGTCGATCACGACCTCGATCTTCACCTTCGGCAGGAAGCTCACGGCGTACTCCGCGCCGCGATAGATTTCGGTCTGGCCCTTCTGACGGCCGAACCCCTTCACTTCGCTCACGGTCAAGCCCTGGATGCCGAGCGCCGTCAGGGCATCCCTGACCTCGTCCAGCTTGAAGGGTTTGAAGATTGCCACGATCATTTTCATTTGCGCCTATCCTCCAACGGGCGGCACGCCCGCCCCCAAAGTTCAATTCGACGTGAGCAAGGGTCGTGCCAAAACAAACACAACAAATTGCACGTTCGTTTTTGGCACGCCGCTTGCTGGGAATGAGGCGGAAACAAGTCATAAGTCTTTGGGGGTGGTCGTGTTGCTTAAAAAATCCGCTGTTCTGGCTACTTCGCTGATCACAATCTATGCAACCAGCGCTGCTCATGCACAGGGCACGCCAGATCCGCAGACCGTCACGGTCACGCAGGATCAGCAGACGGCTCAGGGTACGCCCGATGCCGCGACCACGCCGGCGGCACCCGAGAAGGAGACCTGGAAGGCTCCGTTCGGCGGCAGCTTCACCGCCGGCCTGGCGGTTCTGAACGAGTACTCCTATCGCGGCATCTCGCAGACCCAGCGCCAGGTCGCCGTCCAGGGTTCGCTCGGCTATGAGACCCCCACCGTCAGCGAGAAGATTCCGCTGAGCGCCTATGTCGGCGCCTGGGGCTCGAACGTCGACTTCCCCAACACCGGCACCTGGGCCGAAATCGACGTCGTCGCCGGCCTCAAGCTCAAGGTCCTGGACGACAAGCTCACCTTCGACCTGGGCTACATCCGCTACAACTATCTCGGCGCGCCCTCGAACCTGTTCTACGACTTCAACGAATTCGGCCTCGTCGCCGGATACGATTTCGGCGTCGCCCAGCTCAGCGCTGCCGTCCGCTACAGCCCCAACTTCTTCGCCAACTCCGGCAACGCCTGGTACAAATGGGCCTCGCTCACCGTTCCCATGCCGTTCCTCCACGTCAATGAGAACGTGGCCTTCAAGGCCTTCGGCACGATCGGCAACCAGTATGTCGAGCGCTTCACGAACTACGGCATCCCCAGCAACAATTACTGGGATTGGCAGCTCGGCCTCGTCGTCTCGGTCTACGGCTTCGACCTCTCCGCCGCCTACACCGGCACGAACCTCAGCGTTCAGGACTGCCTCGGCACCCAGAACTGCGCCAGCCGCGTCATCGTCGGTATCTCCAAGACGTTCTGATCGTCAGGTCATCGACCTCGATCAATCGATCCATGCAGCCATAGAGGGTTGCCGCCCTGCGGGGCGGCTGCCATCTATGGTCCATGGTTAGCCGTCCCTTCGATCCGGTTCCCGCTGGCTCTGCCCCGTTCGACCTTGCCGTCGTCGGGGGAGGCCTGAACGGCAGCCTCTTAGCCCTTGCTGCCGGCGAATCGGGCCTGTCGACCGCGCTGATCGACCGCGTGCCGCTCGCGTCGCTGGCCGAGGCGGGCTTCGACGGACGCACCACCGCCATCGCCTACACCAGCCAGCGCCTGTTCGAGGCTCTGGGAGTCTGGGACGAGGTGGCGACCGAAGCCGAGCCGATCCGCGACATCCGCATTTCCGACGCGGGCCACGACGGCCGCGCGAGCCCCTTCTTTCTTCATTTCGATCATCGCGAGGCCGCCCAGGACCCCGAGACGGCCGCACCGATGGGCTGGATCGTGGAGAATCGCTTCCTGAGGGCAGCCCTGCTGCGCCGGCTCGCCGCCTGCCCCAAGGTCGAACTGGTGTCGCCCGACGAGGTTGTCGAGACCGAGCGTGGGCCGGCGCGCGCCGGCCTGACGCTGAAGAGCGGCCGCCGCCTCGCCACCCGCCTGATCGCCTCGGCCGAGGGCCGTCTCGGCTCGATTCGCGAGGAGGCGGGCATCGGTGCCCGCAGCTGGTCGTACGAGCAGATCGCCATCGTCCTCGTGGCCCACCATCACGAGCCGCATCGCGGCGTCGCCCAGGAAAAGTTCCTGCCCGGCGGTCCCTTCGCCATCCTGCCGATGACCGACGGCCCCGGCGGCGAGCATCGCTCTTCGATCGTGTGGACCGAACGGTCCGATCTCGCGCGCCGCCTGCTCGAACTCGACGAACCGCGTTTCCAGGCGGAATTCGCGCGTCGGTTCGGCGACCATCTCGGGCCGGTCGCGGCGGCGGGACCGCGCTGGTCCTATCCGCTGCGCCTCGTCCATGCCGAGCGCTACATCGATACGCGACTGGTGCTGGTGGGCGACGCCGCCCATGGCATCCATCCCATCGCGGGCCAGGGCTACAATCTCGGCGTTCGCGACATCGCGGCGCTCGTGGAGGTGCTGGTCGACGCCAAGCGCCTCGGCCTCGACGTCGGCGGCGCCGATACGCTCGAGCGCTACGCGCAATGGCGCCGGGCCGACAACCTCACGATGGTCGCCGCCACCGATCTGCTCAATCGCCTGTTCTCCAACGACATCGCCCCGCTCCGCCTGGTGCGCGATGCGGGTCTCGCCGCGGTGAACCGCGTGCCGGCCCTGCGCAAGTTCTTCGTCCGCCACGCGATGGGCCTGGTCGGCGACCTGCCCAAGTTGATCCGGGGCGAGCGGCCCTAGACTTGGCGGCCCTAGACTTGGCGGAACACGAGCCCTATCTCAGGGGCCAATTTCGAGGACATTCGCATGGCCACTCCCCAGACCTCGGCGCAAGTGCCCGTTACCGTGCTCACCGGCTATCTCGGGGCCGGCAAGACCACCCTCCTCAACCGCATCCTGAGCGAGCAGCACGGCAAGAAATACGCCGTCATCGTGAACGAATTCGGTGAGCTGGGCATCGACAACGACCTCGTGGTGAATGCCGACGAGGAAGTCTTCGAGATGAACAACGGCTGCATCTGCTGCACCGTGCGCGGCGACCTGATCCGCATCATCGAAGGGCTGATGAAGCGCAAGGACAAGTTCGACGGCATCCTGGTCGAGACGACCGGCCTCGCCGATCCCGGTCCCGTCGCCCAGACCTTCTTCACCGACGAAGACGTCAAGGCCAGGACGCGCCTCGACGCCATCGTCACCGTGATCGACGCCAAGCACTTCTTCGGCCAGCTCGAGCAGGGCAGCGAGGCCGAGCAGCAGGTGGCCTTCGCCGACGTGATCCTGCTCAACAAGACCGACCTGGTGAGCGCCGACGAACTCGCGAAGGTCGAGGACAGGATCCGCGGCATCAACCGCTACGCCCGAATCTTCCACACGCAGAAGAGCCAGATCGGCCTCGACGCGATCCTCGACAAGGGCGCGTTCGATCTCGGCCGCATCCTCGAATTCGAGCCCGACTTCCTGCACAGCGGCCACGACCATCATCACGAGGACGAGGTCCGCAGCCTGTCGATCACCGCCGACCGGCCCGTCGATCCCGACAAGTTCCAGAAGTGGATGGGCGCGCTGCTGCAGATCAAGGGCGCCGACATCTTCCGCAGCAAGGGCATCCTCGCGATCGACGGCGCGCCGCGCCGCTACGTCTACCAGGGCGTCCACATGATGATGGACAGCGCCTGGGGCACGCAATGGAAGGACGGCGAGAAGCGGTCAAGCAAGCTAGTCTTCATCGGCCGCAACCTCGACGGCGACAACCTGCAGCGCGCCTTCGAAGACTGCCTGAAGTAGGACCGTGAAGATCGATCTCGCCAACCCGGCCTGGCAGCAGACGCTGCCGCCGGCCCGCTCCGTCGCCACCGACGCTCCGGTCGCCGCCTGCGCCTTCAACCGCGACGGCACGACCGTCGCCTTCGCGCTGGGCGATGGCGTCGTCCGCGTTCTGCCCGCCGACGTCAAGGCTGCCGCGCCCGACGCGGCGGAGCCGCTGCACAAGGGCGTCGTGCTGGCGCTGGTCGGCGACCCGGCCGGCGACGGATTCGTGAGCGGCGGCGACGATGGCCGCGTGCTGCGCATTGCAGCGGACGGCACATCGACGGAACTGCTGGCGCAGAAGGGCAAGTGGTTCGAGCATCTCGTTGCCCACAAGACGGGGGCGGTCGCCGCGTCGGCGGGCAAGAGCATGTTCCTGTTCCGTGACGGCGAGGTCCGCGAGTTCGGTCCGCACCCCAGCACGGTGGCCGCTCTCGATTTCAGCAAGGACGGCAGCCGGGTCGCCTGTGCGCATTACGGCGGCATCACCGTGTGGAGCCTGAGCAAGGACGTCGTCCTGCCGCCGCGCCGCTTCGCCTGGCAGGGCAGCCACGTGGCCCTGCGCTGGAGCACCGACGGCAAGTTCATCGCCACCGGCACGCAGGAGAACGACATCCATGTCTGGCGCGTGGCGCAGGCCACCGACATGCGCATGCAGGGCTATCCCGCCAAGGTGAAGTCGCTGTCGTGGACCGCCGACGCGCGCTTCCTCTACACCTCCTCGCAGCCGGTCTTCACCGCCTGGCCGTTCGCCGGCAAGGGTCCCGAAGGCAAGCCGCCGCTGCAGTTCGGCGACGAGGGCGCCGGCCTCATGACCGTGGTCGCGGCGCATCCGGCGGCCGAATTCGTGGCCGGCGGCTACGATTCGGGCGAGCTGCAGCTCGGCGACATCCGGACCAGGCGCTCGGTCGTGCTGAAGATGGCCGACGGTGCGGCCATCACCTGCCTCGCCTGGTCGCCCGACGGCTTCAAGCTGGCCGTCGGCAACGATCGCGGTGACCTGCTCACGATCGATTTGCGACGCTAGGGGCATCATCGCAATCTCAGCCGGGGCTGCTAGGGTTATCCGATGAAGATCATCCTCGTCCTCTGGATCTTTGTTCTGAGCCTCACTGCGAACCCCGGCTGGGCAGCTGACCCGCTGGCCATTCCTGGCACCCGGGTGTCGCTCGTGCCTCCCGCGGACTTCGTGCTGTCGAAAGAGTTTGCCGGCCTGCAGGGTGAGAAAGCCTCGGTCCTCGTCGTGGAGATTCCCGGTGCTCCCTACGAAACGTTGACGGCTGCTATTCAGAGCGGTGCGATGGCTCAGCAGGGTGTCGAAATCACCGGAGGCGAAGAGCTAACGGGTCTGCCGTTCCGCGCCCGCATGTTTCGGGGGAAGCAGAAAGCTCAGGACGGCGCCGAGGTGAACAAGTGGCTCATGCTCGTAGATGCCCCGACGCTTACACTTGTCAACGTATCAGCGCTCAGGGACGCGAACACGCTGACCGAGGACAAGGTGAAGGACATGTTTCGCAGCGTTAGGATCGCTGCGACCACGGCGGGTGATCCGATAGACGCCCTGCCTTTCGCGATTACCGCTTCGCCGCGTTTCTCCCACCGCCAGGCGCTGGCCGGCAACGGCCTGATCGTCACCATGTCCAAGCCGAGCGCGGCAGACAAAAGCCAGCCCGGTCTAGTCATTTCCAAGACGTTTCAGCAGCCCGTCCCGAAGGCCCAATGGAACCAGGCCGTAGCCGCCTTCGTGAAGTCGACCCAGGCGCTCAAGTTGGACAAGGTCGAGGATCCCACGCCCATCAAGATCGGCGGTCTCGAAGGGCTTCAGTTCACGGCAACCGGCACCTCGGGTGGCGATCCCGTCAAGACGTTGGTCACCATGCTGTTCACGCCGACGGGCGGCTACACGATGGTCGCCATGGCGTCGCCCGAGCGCTTCGACGCCGCCCTGCCCGACTTCCGTACGATGATGGCGAGCTTCCGCCTGAAGTAGGACGGAGCCCCATCGGCTGCTACCCTCGCCGCACCAGCGCGCGATGGGAGATGAGGCAGAGGATGCCCGCGATGCCCATCGCCGTCGTCATGGGCGCGATGGTGCCGTCGAAGGTCTGCCCGACGATGGCGCCGAAGATCGCGCCGGCGCCGAACGTCATGACGCCCATCAGCGACGACGCCGTGCCGGCCATGTGCGGGTAGTGCTGCATCGCCATCGCTGTCGAGTTGGGCGCAATCAGGCTCAGCGTCGCGATCTGGAAGACGAAGCAGACCAGAAAGGGCCACAGGCCGATCGTGCCGTACCGTGCCTCGATCCAGCCCAGGATCATCGCCACTGCGCCGGACACGGCGGGAACGATCACCGCGACGCGCAGGATGCGCCCTGCTCCCAGGAGGCGCACGAACCGCGCATTGAACAGGCTGCCGATGGTCATGAAGACCACCATGCCGCCGAACACCACGCCGTAGAAGCGGGGCGAAATCCCGTAGCGCTCGATGAAGACGAACGGCGATCCCGAGATGTACGAGAACAGGGCGGCGAACATGAAGGACGAGGTCAGGGCATAGCCGATGAAGGTGCGCGTGGTCAGCAACTCGCCGAACCGCTTCAGGATCTGTGTGAAGACCAGCGGCTGGCGATACTCCGGCTTCAGCGTCTCAGGCAGCTGGAACCAGGCCACGACGAAGGCAATCACGCCGGCGGAGGCCAGCACCCAGAAGATGGCGCGCCAACCGGCAAACCACATCACCTGGCCGCCGATCACAGGCGCCAGCATCGGCGCGATGGAGGTGCAGGCCATCATGAGCGACATGGCGCGCGCGGCGTGATCCTTTTCAGCCAGGTCGCGTACCATCGTGCGCGCCAGCACGACGCCGCCGCAGGCGGCGAGGCCCTGCAGGAAACGCAGGGCGATGAGATGGCCCGCCGCCGCGGCAAACGCACAACCGATACTTGTCAGCACGTAGACCACGAGGCCGATCAGGATGACCGGGCGGCGGCCGAACCGGTCCCCCGCGGGGCCATAGAAGACCTGCCCCACGCCGAAGGCGATCATGAAGGCCGACAGGGTGAGCTGGATGTCGCCGGCCGAGGATTGGAGGTCGACCGCGATCACCGGCAGGGCCGGCAGGTACATGTCGATCGAAAGCGGGGTGAAGGCCGACAACAGCGCCAGCACCGCCAGGAGGAGCGGCGACAGGGTCGGACGAGTCGTGGTGTTCATTGCGCGGTGGCTCTACAGGCATCCATGGCATCTCGCCATGCTATAAGCGGACCATGACATCGCTGCCTGACCTGTCAGAAACGCAGATCCGCCGTTACGCTCGACATATCGTGCTGGCGGAGATCGGCGGCGTCGGCCAGTCGCGGCTGATTGCCGCGAAAGTGCTGGTCGTCGGCGCGGGCGGTCTCGGCGCACCCCTCCTGCAGTATCTGGCCGCGGCCGGAATCGGCACGCTGGGTGTGATCGACCATGACACGGTCGATCTGTCGAACCTGCAGCGACAGGTGATTCACCGCACGTCCGACGTGGGTGTTTCCAAGGTCGAAAGCGCACGCCGTGCGCTGGCAGAGATCAACCCGGAAGTGCGCGTACAGACCCACGATGAGCGCCTCACCTCGGAGAATGCCGAGCGCATCATCGAGGGCTACGACATCGTCGCCGACGGCAGTGACAACTTCGCCACCCGCTATCTGCTGAACGACGCCTGCTATGGGCTGCGCAAGACGCTGGTCTCGGCGGCCATCCTGCGCTTCGACGGCCAAGTCTCGACCTACAAGGCGTGGCAGGGCGCCGGACATCCCTGCCTGCGCTGCCTCTTCCCCGAGGCTCCGTCGGAAGACGCCGTGCCGAGCTGCGCGCAGGCCGGCGTGCTGGGGGCCTTGGCCGGCACCCTGGGCACGCTGCAGGCCACCGAGGTGGTGAAGGAAATTCTGGGAGTCGGCCGCTCGCTTTCCGGCTCGCTCCTGCTCTACGACGCACTCGACGCCTCCTTCGAGACGCTGGCGGTCACCAAGCGGCCTGGCTGCCCAACCTGCGGCGATGGCTCCGGGGCGAGCGCATGAGCGCGGGCGGCGTCTCCGTCATCCTGCGTTCCGACGACTACGAGAGCGTTCACTACGGCTTGGCGCTGGCCGCAGCGGCGGTGGCGGTCAACAAGCCGGCCGTCCTGTTCTTCACCATGGGCGGCATCCGCGCCCTGCAGGGTTCGCCGCCGGCACTTCGCGACTGGGACCGCGACGCGGGCAACCGCGCACGCGGCGTCGGCGACTTCGAGACGCTGCTGCAGGCCTCTGTCGAGCTTGGCGCGCGGCTGATCGTATGCGAAATGGGCCTGCGGTCGCTCGACATCGACCGCGCGAGCCTGCGGGCCGACCTGCCCTTCACGGTCGCCGGTATCGTCACCTTGCTGGAAGAGACCAAGCCGGGCATGCACCTGGTATCACTGTGATCTTGTGGGAGACATCATGACATCCGCCCCCTTCGACGTGCTGGGAATCGGCAACGCCATCGTCGACGTGATCTCGCGGTCCGACGAAGCCTTCCTCGGCAAGCACGGCCTGGTGAAGGGCAGCATGATGCTGATCGACGAGGAGCGCGCCGAGCAGCTCTACGCCGGCATGGGTCCGGGCGTCGAAGTGTCGGGTGGCTCCTGCGGCAACACGATGGCCGGCATCGCCTCGTTCGGTGGCAAGGGCGCCTATATCGGCAAGGTGCGCAACGACCAGCTCGGCGGCGTGTTCGGCCACGATCTCAAGGCGACGGGCGTGTCCTTCGAGACGCCGGCCGCAACAGACGGTCCGGCAACCGCACGCTGCCTGATCCTCGTGACGCCCGACGCGCAGCGCACGATGAACACCTATCTCGGCGCCTGCACCGGTCTCGGCCCGGCCGACATCGACACCAGGCTCGTCGCCTCGGCCCAGGTCACCTATGTCGAGGGCTATCTGTGGGACGCGCCGGCCGCCAAGCAGGCGGTGCTCAAGGCCTTCGACGCCGCCCGCGCCGCCGGCCGCAAGGTCTCGATCACGCTGTCGGATTCCTTCTGCGTCCATCGCTACCGCGACGAGTTCCGTGACCTGATCCGCAACAAGGTCGACATCCTGTTCGGCAACGAGGCCGAGATCAAAGCGCTCTACGAGGTCGAGACCTTCGAGCAGGCGCTCGCGGAAGTGCGCAAGGAGGCCAAGATCGCCGCCCTCACGCGCAGCGAGAAGGGCTCGGTCGTGATCAAGGGCGACGAGACCTACGAAGTCCCGGCGGCCCCGGTCTCGAAGGTCGTGGACACCACCGGCGCCGGCGATCTCTACGCCGCAGGCTTCCTGTTCGGCTTCACTCACGGCAAGCCGCTGGCCGAATGCGCGCGGCTGGGCGGCATCGCCGCCGCCGAGGTGATCTCCCATGTCGGCGCCCGGCCGGAGCAGGCGCTGAAGGGCCTGATTTGAGCGCTGCCGAACCGGCGAAGGGATGGCGGGAGTCGCTCGCGACCTACCGCCATCCGCGCGTCCTCCAGTTCCTGTTCCTCGGCTTCTCGGCCGGGCTGCCCTTCCTGCTGGTCTTTTCCACGCTGTCGGCATGGCTGCGCGAGTACGGCATCAGCCGCACCGCCATCGGCTTCATCAGCTGGATCGGCATCACCTACTCGTTCAAGTTCGTCTGGTCGCCGGTCGTCGATCGCGTGCCGCTGCCGCTGCTGACCCGCTGGCTGGGGCGACGCCGCTCGTGGATGCTGCTGGCCCAGAGCGGGATCGCGGGCGGCCTGCTCGCCATGGCGTTCTGCGACCCGCGCACCGACCTGTGGTGGATGGTCGTGTTCGCGCTGGTCGTCGCCTTCTCCTCGGCCACGCAGGACATCGCCCTCGATGCCTGCCGCATCGAGGCGACCGATGCGAGCCTGCAGGGCGCGACGGCCGCGACCTACCAGCTCGGCTACCGCATCGCCGTCCTCGCCGCCGGCGCAGGCGCCCTCTACGTGGCGCAGTACGTTTCCTGGACGGCCGCCTACCAGACCATGGCGGCGCTCGGCCTCGTCGGCATCCTGACGACCCTTCTGATCTCGGAGCCGGAGCGGCGCGCCACGGCAGGAACCAGCGAGCTCGAAGGCAAGGTCGCCGCCTTCGCCGCGGGTCTCGGGAGCATGCCCGATTGGGTCCGCAAGGCGCTGATCTTCGTCTACGGCGCCATCGTTTGCCCGTTCGTCGATTTCTTCGCGCGCTTCCGCTGGATGGCCGTCCTGCTGCTGCTGTTCATCGGCCTGTTCAGGCTGTCGGACATCGCCATGGGAGTCATGGCCAACCCGTTCTACATCGACATGGGCTTCAGCAAGGACCAGATCGCCGACGTCTCCAAGATCTATGGGTTCGTGATGACGATCCTGGGGGCGCTGCTGGGCGGCGCACTGGTGTTCCGCATCGGCGCGGCGCGGCTGCTGATGCCGGCGGTGTTCCTGATCGCGGCAAGCAATCTCACCTTTTCGTGGCTGGCCTGGGTGGGCGAACCCGATCTCAGGATCCTCACGGTCGCCATCAGCGTCGACAACCTGGTGGGCGGCATGTCCGGGTCGATCTTCATCGCCTTCCTGTCGGGCCTGACCAACACGGCCTACACGGCGACCCAGTACGCGCTCTTCACCTCGATCATGACCCTGCCCGGCAAGCTGCTCGGGGGGTCCTCCGGGTGGGTCGTGGACAGGCTGCAGGAAGACTTCACCGCCACCCACAAGTTCGGCGGCTACGCGATCTTCTTCGTCTATACCGCGCTGCTCGGTCTGCCGGCGCTCGTGCTGGCGGCGATCGTGCGCCGTCACTTCGAAAAAGAAACCCCTCCTTCCTGACGGAAGGAGGGGTCAGTGGCTCGGCTGCGGTGTCGTGTTCCGAGCCGGGGAACCGGCCCGTTCCGGGGAGCGGGGCGTGGGGTGCCTGCAAGGAACGAGCAAGCTCTGTCTAGGCGCCCGACGCTACAAAACCGTTACTGGGCGTGTGGAAAACCCGGGGCACAACCCTGCTCCCGGCCGTGCCGCATCAACCCGGCGTCGAATCGAGGGCGTAGCCGGCGGCGCGAACCGTGCGGATCACGTCGGCATGGCTGTCGCCGTTGAGCGCGATGCGCAGGCGACGAATGTGAACGTCGACGGTGCGGGCCTCGACATAGACGTCCTTGCCCCACACCGAATCGAGCAGCTGTTCGCGCGAGAAGACGCGGCCGGGATGTTCCATGAAGTGCCGCAGCAGGCGAAACTCGGTGGGACCGAGATGGAGCGGCCTGCCACCGCGCGTCACGCGATGCGCCACCAGGTCCATGACGATGTCGGCATAGGAGAGCGCCTCGTCGGCCAGCGCCGGCCGGATGCGCCGGAGCACGGCACGGATGCGCGCAATCAGCTCGGTGGGCGAGAACGGCTTCGGGACATAGTCGTCGGCGCCGGCGTCGAGGCCGCGTACGCGATCGCCTTCCTCGCCGCGCGCCGTCAGCATGATGATCGGTACGTTGGCGGTTGCGGTCTGGCGGCGAAGCTGGCGACAGACCTCGATGCCGGACATCAGAGGCAGCATCCAGTCGAGCAGGATGAGGTCGGGCACGTCCTCCTGCACGGAGCGCAACGCCTCCTCGCCATCATAGGCGACGGCAACCTTGAAGCCGGACTGTTCGAGGTTGTAGCGCAGCAGCTCGACCAGCGCCGTCTCGTCCTCGACGACCAGCACATGCGGCTTCATCGAGGAAGTGTGCGCGTCACGCCGCGCGGGGCTGGTGGCGACCATCGTCACGGCGTCGGACCCGCCGCGCTGCCGGACGTGGCGTACATCGCGGCGCTGCCCTTCGGCCGGTCCTCCTCGAAGCCATGGCCCGTCGCGCGGAAGCTCACCAGCTCGGCGATGTTGGTGACATGGTCGCCGGCGCGCTCGATGTTCTTGGCCATGAACATGAGATGCGTGCAGCCGGTGATCGTGCGCGGATCCTCCATCATGTAGGTGAGCAGCTCGCGGAACAGGCCGGTGTAGACCTGGTCGATCTCCTCGTCGCGTTCCCACACGTCGCGGGCCTTGGCGACATCGCCCTGGGCGAAGGCGTCGAGCACGTCCTTAAGCGCCGTGCGTACGAGCCGGCCCAGCCGATCGATCCCCGCGATCGCCGAGGCGGGCGCGGACGTCTGGCTCAGCACGATGCTGCGCTTCGCCGTGTTCTTCGCATAGTCGGCGATGCGCTCGAGCGCCGCGGCGATCTTGATCGACGACAGGATGACGCGCAGGTCGACCGCCATGGGCTGGCGCAGGGCCAGCAACCGCACGGTCTGTTCCTGCACCGCCTCGTCGAGCGCATCGACGCGGGGGTCGTCGACGATCACCTTCTCCGCGATCTCCGTGTCCCGCTCGCGCAGGGCCCGCAGCGACTGGGCGAGCTGGCTTTCCGTCAGGCCGCCCATCTCGCTGATCGTGGCGCTCAGCCGCTCGAGCTCTTCGTCGAAGCGCTTCAGGGTATGTTCGGGCATCGTTTGTCCCTTCTTCTCGTTCTCGTGGCCGCTCAGCCGAACCGGCCGGTGATGTAGGCCTGGGTCCGCTTGTCGGTCGGGGTGGTGAACACCGTGGCCGTCGCGCCGAATTCGACCAGCTCGCCGAGATACATGAAGGCGGTGAAGTCGGAGACGCGCGCCGCCTGCTGCATGTTGTGGGTCACGATGACGATCGTGTAGTCCTGCTTCAGCTCGTCGATCAGCTCCTCGATCTTGGCCGTCGAGATCGGATCGAGCGCCGAGCAGGGCTCGTCGAACAGGATGACTTCGGGCTTCACCGCCACCGTACGGGCGATGCAGAGGCGCTGCTGCTGTCCGCCGGAGAGGCTGAGGCCGCTGGCGTTCAGCTTGTCCTTGACCTCTTCCCACAGCGCGCCGCGGCGCAGCGCGTGCTCGACCCGGCCATCGAGTTCCGACTTGGGCAGGTTCTCGTAGAGCCGGACGCCAAAGGCGATGTTCTCGTAGATCGTCATCGGGAACGGCGTCGGCTTCTGGAACACCATGCCGATGCGCGCGCGCAGGAGGTTGATGTCCTGGCCTTCGCGCAGAAGGTTGTCGCCGTCGAACATCACGTCGCCGGTCGCGCGCTGGCCGGGATAGAGGTCGTACATGCGGTTCAGGATGCGCAGCAGGGTCGACTTGCCGCAGCCCGAAGGCCCGATGAACGCCGTCGCCTTGTTGGCGTAGAGCGACATGGTGATGCCCTTGAGCGCCCGGCTGTCGCCATAGAAGAACTCGAGGTTCTTGAGCGTGATCTTGGGCGTGAGCTTGGAGACGTCGAGCTTGGCGTGGCTGGCGACCGGAACGGCGACGTTGGGCGATTCCGTGGATTGCATGGACATCAGGATTTCCTCGCGGAGGTAAGCGAACGGGCCAGGATGCTGAGACCCAGCACGGTGACGGTAATCAGGAGCGCGCCGGTCCAGGCGAGCTTCTGCCATTCGGCGTAAGGCGAAAGGGCGAACTGGAAGATGACCACCGGCAGGCTGGGCATCGGCGCATTCATGTCCATGCTGAAGAACTGGTTGTTCAGGGCGGTGAACAGGAGCGGGGCAGTCTCGCCGCTGATGCGGGCGACGGCCAGCAGGATGCCGGTGACGATGCCGGCCTGTGCAGCGCGATAGGCGATGCGGACGATCATGTGGGCGCGCGGCAGGCCGATCGAGGCAGCCGCCTCACGCAACGTATCGGGCACCAGGTTGAGCATATCCTCGGTCGTGCGGACGACGACGGGGATCACGATCACGGCCAGGGCGACGGCGCCGGCCCATCCCGAGAAGTGGCCCATCGGCGCGACCAGGATCTCATAGACGAACAGGCCGATCACGATCGACGGTGCGCTGAGCAGGATGTCGTTGATGAAGCGCACGACGCTCGAGAGCTTGTCGTGACGGCCGTACTCCGCGAGGTAGGTGCCGGCGAGGACGCCGATCGGCGTGCCGATCACCACCGCCAGCACGGTCATCACGATGCTGCCCATGATGGCGTTGAGCAAGCCGCCCGCGGCGCCCGGCGGCGGCGTGTTCTCGGTGAACACCGAGAGCGAGAGCCCGCCGATGCCCTTGTAGAGCAGGACGCCGAGGATGAGGACCAGCCAGCCCAGGCCAAAGATCGTGGCGGCGAGCGCCATGCCCTTGGCGATGGCGTTGCGGCGACGGCGGCCCGCGTAGAGCGGACTGTCCAGGGCGGCCGTCTTGGAGGCAGTGGTAGCCATGATCTTACTTCCCTCCCTGCCGCTGCAGGCGCATCAGCATGTAGCGGGCGATCGCCAGCACGATGAAGGTGATGAAGAAGAGGATGAGGCCGAGCGCGACCAGCGACGAGGTGTAGAGGTCGCCCACCGCTTCGGTGAATTCGTTGGCGATCGAGGCGGAGATCGTCGTGCCCGGGGCGAACAGCGAGGCCGAGACGTGATGGGCGTTGCCGATCACGAAGGTGACGGCCATCGTCTCGCCCAGCGCGCGGCCCAGGCCAAGCATGAAGCCGCCGATGACGCCGACGCGCGTGAACGGCAGGACGACGTAGCGAAACACTTCCCAGGTCGTGCAGCCGACACCGTAGGCGGCTTCCTTGAGGACCGGCGGAACCGCGTCGAACACGTCGCGTGAGATCGAGGTCACGAAGGGCAGCACCATGATCGCCAGGATGAGGCCGGCGGTGAACATGCCGATGCCATACGGCGGACCCGCGAACAGCGTCGACAGGATCGGGACGTTTGCGAAGGTATCGATGAAGAAGGGCTGCACGTACTGCTGCAGGAACGGCGCGAAGACGAACAGGCCCCAGATGCCGTAGATGATGCTGGGGATGCCGGCCAGCAGCTCGATGGCGATGCCGATCGGGCGGCGCAGCACCTTCGGGCAGAGCTCGGTGAGGAAGAAGGCGACCATCAGGCCGACCGGCACCGCGATCACCATCGCGATGAAGGACGTGACCAGGGTGCCGAAGATCGGCGCCAGGGCGCCGAACCGCTCGGTCACAGGGTTCCACGATTCGTCGAACAGGAAGCCGAAGCCGAACGTGCTGAGCGCCGGAGCCGCGCCGTAGATGAGGGCGATGATGACGCCGCTCAGCAGGGCGAGCACGGCGAGCGATGCGCCGCGCGTCAGCCCATGAAATATCGTGTCGGTCAATCGCAGGCGTCGAAGCACCGCCGCCCGCGAGGCGGACACCGCCGCCGGCGCGCTTGCGCCCTTCAATGCAACTTCACTCACGTCGCGCTCCCCCGAAGCCATAAGCCCCCCAAGAATGAGGGGCGGGTGTCGCCACCCGCCCCGTCACCGTTCAGTTCGTCGGCGAGTACAGCGGCTTGCCGTCCGCGCCCTTGATCTCGGCCTGCCACATCTTCTGGATGTCGTTCACGACGTTCTGGGGCATCGGCACGTAGTCGAGCGAGTCGGCCATGGCGTCGCCCTTGGCGTAGGCCCAGGCGAAGAACTTCAACGCCTCGGCCGACTCAGCCGGCTTCTCCGACTTCTTGTACATCAGGATCCAGGTCGCTGCGGCCATCGGCCAGGACTGGTCGCCCGGCTGGTTGGCCAGGATCACGCCGAAGCCCGGCTTGGACTTCCAGTCGGCGTTCGCCGCGGCGGCCTGCACCGTATCCGAGCCCGGGGCGACGGCCTTGCCCGCCTTGTTGATCATCTTGGTGAAGGTCATCTTGTTTTCTTTGGCATAGGCGTATTCGACGTAGCCGATCGCGCCCTTGGTCTGCGCCACGTTGCCGGCAACGCCTTCGTTGCCCTTGGCGCCGATGCCCACCGGCCATTGCAGCGCTGTGCTGACGCCGACCTTCGTCTTCCAGTCCGGGCTCACGTCGGCCAGGTAGTAGGCGAAGTTGTAGGTCGTGCCCGACCCGTCCGAGCGACGCACCGGCACGATGGCCTGCTTCGGCAGCTTGACGTTGGGGTTGAGCTTGACGATCGCTGCATCGTCCCAGCTCTTGATCTGGCCGAGATAGATGTTTGCCAGCGTCGGCCCATCGAGCACCAGCTCGCCCGGCTTGATGCCTTCGAGATTGACGATCGGCGTCACGGAACCCATCACCATCGGAAACTGCACGAGACCCGAATCATCGAGGTCCTTGCCCGTGAGCGGCGCGTCGGTGGCACCGAAGGTCACGGTCTTGGCCTTGATCTGCTTGATGCCGCCGCCCGAGCCGATCGACTGGTAGTTGAGGCCGTTGCCGGTCTCCTTCTTGTAGGCGTCGGCCCACTTGGCATAGACCGGGTAGGGGAAGGTGGCGCCTGCACCGGAAATGTCGATGGCATAGGCAGCCGCCGGGGACAGCGCAAAGGCTGTCGCGAGAACGATCTTGGTCAGGTTCACGGGGTTCTCCTGTGTTGAATTTCGAAGCGCCCGTCATCTAGGAGCCGTACGTCTCCCTCATATGAAGGATATATGACAATCCCGTTACAAAGGCGGCCTGGCGCACGGGACATCTGCCTGCCCGTCGGGAATATTTTATTTAAATCAATACGTTAGACCCACCGGGACAAGACCGGGGGACCGTCACGCGAATTTAACGCGGCACCCTCGGAACGGTAACGCAGCACCACGAAGGTGCGCCTCTTTCGAGAGCGTCCCGATGTCCTCCACTCCCACGACCGCGCGCCGGCAGCGATGGCTCTCCGTGCTCGCAAAGGCGCCCGCGGCCCGGCTCGCTTCTCTCTGGCAGGCGCTCGGGCCGACGCCTTCCTACACGGCCCTCCGTCGGCCCGAAATCGGGCTCGTCATGGTGCAGGGCCGCATCTCGGGCACCGGCGCTCCGTTTTGCGCCGGCGAGATGACGGTGACGCGCGCCGCCGTTCGGCTCGACAGCGGCGAGATGGGATTCGGCTATGTCCGAGGCCGCGATGCCCGGCAGGCCGAGATCGTCGCCGCCATCGATGCGCTGGGCCAGCGCGCCGAATGGATCGAGACACTCGAATCCGCGATCGTGACGCCGCTCGCCCATGAGGCCGAAGCCCGCCATCGCCTGATCGCCGCCCGCGCCGCCGCCACCCGGGTGGATTTCTTCACCGTCGCGCGTGAGGCCGGCGCATGAGCACGACGCTCCTCGCTCCCGGCTTCGCCGATCCGGCGCACGATGCGCAGCGCCTGTTCCGCAGCGTGCTGGACGCCTTCTCGCATCCCGGCCGCATCGTCGAGTTGCACGATGCGCCAGCCGGCCCGGGAACGCTCAGCCCGGCGGCCACAGCCTTCCTGCTCACCTTCGCCGATCGCGAGACGCCGCTCTGGCTCGAAGCCGGAGTCGACAAGCAGGAGGTCCGCGACTTCCTGCGCTTCCATGCCGGCACGCCGCTCGTCCAGGCCCGCGAGGCCGCGACCTTCGCCGTGATCATCGCCGGCGGCGGCGAGCCCTTCGCCGGCTTCGCCATTGGCTCCGACACTTATCCCGACCGTGCCGCGACCCTGGTGATAGAGGTGCCGGCGCTCGACGGTGGCCGGGCCACCATCTGGCGCGGGCCCGGCATCGACGGCGAGGTGCGTCTCGCGATCGACGGGCTGGGCGACGGCTTCTGGTCGGCCTGGGCCGCCAACCATGCCCTCTTCCCCTGTGGTGTCGATCTGGTCTTCGCCTCGGAAACCCGACTCATCGCGCTCCCGCGCAGCATCGCCGTGGAGGCCTGACCATGTATGTCGCGGTCAAGGGCGGTGAGACCACCATCGCCCATTCGCTCGATCTCCTGGCCGACAAGCGTCGCGGCGACCGCGACGTCGCCGAGTTGTCGCTCGAGCAGATCGACCAGCAGCTCGGCCTCGCGGTCGACCGCGTCATGACCGAAGGCTCCTGCTACGACCGCAGCCTGGCAGCACTTGCCATCAAGCAGGCGCGTGGCGACCTCATCGAAGCGATCTTCCTGCTGCGCGCCTATCGCACCACCCTGCCGCGCTTCGGCGCGTCGGAACCGCTCGACACCACCCGCATGGTGGCGGAGCGCCGTATCTCATCGACCTTCAAGGACGTGCCCGGCGGCCAGGTGCTGGGGCCGACCTACGACTACACCCACCGCCTGCTCGACTTCTCGCTGGCCGCGTCCGGCGAACGCCCCGAAGCACCGACCGCGCCGGCCGATGCCACCCACGCCCTGCCGCGCGTCGGCGACATCCTGCAGCGCGACGGCCTGCTCGAACCGCCGCCGTCCCGCGATGACGGCGAAGCGCGCGACCTGACGCGCGAGCCGCTGGTGCTGCCCGCCAGCCGGCCGCTGCGCCTGCAGAACCTGGCGCGCGGCGACGAGGGCTTCCTGCTGGCGCTCGGCTATTCGACCCAGCGCGGCTACGGCAACAACCATCCCTTCGTCGGCGAGATCCGCTACGGCCACGTGCCGGTGTCGTTCGTGCCGGAGGAGCTGGGCTTCGCCATCGAGATCGGCGAGATCGAAGTGACCGAGTGCGACATGGTCAACCAGTTCGTCGGCTCGCACGACGTGCCGCCGCAGTTCACGCGCGGCTATGGCCTGGCCTTCGGACATGCCGAGCGCAAGGCAATGGCGATGGCCCTGGTCGACCGTGCCCTGCGCGCCGACGAGTTGGGCGAGGCCGCGACCTCGCCCGCCCAGGACGAGGAATTCGTGCTGGCCCACAGCGACAATGTCGAGGGCTCGGGCTTCGTGCAGCACCTGAAGCTGCCGCACTATGTCGATTTCCAGTCCGAGCTGGTGGTGGTGCGGATGCTGCGCACCGAGGCTGAGCAGCGCCGCGAGCAAGCCGCGCTCGCCCAGGCGGCGGAGTGAACCATGCCTGACACGACGATCCAGGACACGTCCCCTCAGGACGGCGCCTACAACTACGGCTATCTCGACGAGCAGACCAAGCGGATGATCCGCCGCGCCATCCTGAAGGCGGTGGCCGTGCCCGGCTATCAGGTGCCGTTCGGCGGCCGCGAGATGCCGCTGCCCTATGGCTGGGGTACCGGCGGCATCCAGGTCACCGCCGCCATCATCGGTCGCGAAGATACGCTGAAGGTGATCGACCAGGGCGCCGACGACACGACCAACGCCGTCTCGATCCGCCGGTTCTTCGCGCGAGTGGCCCAGGTCGCCACGACAACGCACACCGCGGAAGCCACCATCATCCAGACCCGGCACCGCGTGCCCGAGACGCCGCTCACCGATGGCCAGATCCTGGTATTCCAGGTGCCGATCCCCGAGCCGCTGCGCATGCTCGAGCCGCGCGAGACCGAGACCCGCACTCTACATGCGCTGTCGGAATACGGCGTCATGCAGGTGAGCCTCTACGAGAGCATCGCCCGCCACGGCCGCATCGCCAAGACCTACAACTATCCGGTGATGGTGAACGGGCGCTACATCATGAGCCCCTCGCCCATCCCGAAGTTCGACAATCCCAAGCTCGACCGCAGTCCGGCGCTGCAGCTCTACGGCGCGGGCCGCGAGAAGCGCATCTATGCGGTGCCGCCGCACACGCCGGTGAAGAGCCTCGACTTCGACGACCATCCGTTCGAGATCGAGACCTGGACCGAGAGCTGCGCGCTGTGCGGCTCGACGGAAAGCTTCCTCGACGAGATGATCGTCGACGACACCGGCAAGCGCCTGTTCGTGTGCTCTGACACCGACTATTGCGAGAGCCGGCGATGAGCGCCCCGCTCCTCTCCGCCCGGGGCGTCGGCAAGCGCTTCGGCGGCCGCGTCGCCTGCCACGACGTGAGCTTCGACCTGTGGCGCGGCGAGGTGCTGGGCATCGTGGGCGAGTCCGGCTCCGGCAAGACGACCCTGCTCAACTGCCTGGCCGGCCGCCTCCTGCCCGATAGCGGCTCCGTCACCTACGAGACGAAGTCGGCAGGCAGCGTCGACGTGCATCGTCTCTCGGAAGCCCGCCGCCGCCTGCTGGCGCGGACCGAATGGGGTTTCGTGAACCAGGACGCCCGCGAGGGACTGCGCATGGGCGTCAGCGCCGGCGCCAACATCGGCGAGCGGCTGATGGCGGTGGGCGCACGCCACTACGGCGAGATCCGCGGCCAGGCCGCCGACTGGATGACGCGGGTCGAGATCGACGTCGAGCGCCTCGACGACCGGCCGAATACCTATTCCGGCGGCATGCGCCAGCGCTTGCAGATCGCGCGGAACCTCGTGAGCAATCCGCGGCTGGTCTTCATGGACGAGCCGACCGGCGGCCTCGACGTCTCGGTGCAGGCCCGCCTCCTCGATCTGCTGCGCGGCCTGGTCGAAGGGCTGCATCTGTCGGTCGTTCTGGTGACCCACGATCTCGGCGTCGCGCGTCTGCTGACGCACCGGTTGATGGTGATGCAGGGCGGCACGGTCGTGGAGCAGGGGCTCACCGACCAGGTGCTCGACGATCCGCAGCATCCCTACACCCAGATGCTCGTCGCCTCGATTTTGCCGGTGTGAGCCAACCATGACCTCGTCCCAACCCGCGCTGCGCGTCACCGGCCTCGCCAAGTCGTTCATCGTCCATGCCCAGGGCGGCCTGTCGCTTCCCGTGCTGCGCGGCGTGTCGCTGGCGGTCTCACCCGGCGAATGCCTGGCGCTGGTCGGCCCGTCGGGCGCCGGCAAGAGCACCCTGCTGCGCTCCCTCTACGGCAACTATCGCGCCGACAGCGGCTCGATCCGGGTCCGCCAGGACGATGAATGGACCGAGCTGGTCGGCGCCGAGCCGCGCACCGTTCTCGACGTACGTCACCGCACCATGGGCTTCGTCAGCCAGTTCCTGCGGGTGATCCCGCGGGTTTCCGCCGTCGATGTCGTGGCCGAGCCGCTCAGGCGGCGCGGCACCGATCCCTTCGAGGCGCGGCAACGCGCGGAGTTCCTGCTGGCCATGCTCGGCATTCCCCCGCGGCTGTGGGCGCTGCCGCCTGCGACCTTCTCCGGCGGCGAACAGCAGAGGGTCAACATCGCCCGCTCGCTGATCGTCGATTATCCGATCCTGCTACTCGACGAACCCACGGCCTCCCTCGACGCCGCCAACCGCGATGGCGTGGTCGAGCTGATCTGCCAGCGGCGCGACGCCGGGGCAGCCATCGTCGGCATCTTCCACGACACCGACGTGCGCGATGCAGTCGCGACCCGCGTGCACGAAGTCCTTCCCCCCTCCTCAATTCCCCCTGCCTCGCTGGCCGGAGTTTCCGCATGAGTCACGAGATCATCCTGACCAACGCGCGCGTCGTCACGGCCGACGCCGAATTCGACGGCACCGTCGTCGTTCGCGACGGTCGCATCGCCGAGATCGACACCGAGCGGTCCCATGCCGCGGGCGCCCTCGACCTCGAAGGCGACTATCTCGTGCCCGGTCTGGTCGAGCTGCACACCGACAACATGGAGAAGCACTTCGCCCCGCGTCCGGGCGTCAAATGGCCGAGCGTTTCGGCCGTGATGGCGCATGACACCCAGGTCAGCGCCGCCGGCATCACGACCGTGTTCGATTCGCTGGCCCTGGGCGACGTCCATGGCAAATCAGACCGCGTGGAAAACCGCGAGCGCATGATCGAGGCGGTCTGCATGGCCAGCGACCGGCGCATGACCCGTGCCGAGCACCGCATCCACCTGCGCTGCGAGATCACGGCAGACGATGCCGTCGAGGCCGTCGACAAATGGATCGACCTGCCGCTGGTCGGCCTGGTGTCGATCAACGATCATACGCCCGGCCAGCGTCAGTTCCTCGATCCGGAGAAGCTGAAGCAATACTACAAGGGCAAGCACGCGATGACCGACGAGCAGTTCGAGGAATTCTCGATCCGCGTCACCGAGCTTCACCACCGCAACGCCGCGAAACATCGGCGGGAGATCGTGAGCCGCGCCCAGGCCCGCGCCCTGCCGATCGCCAGCCATGACGATGCGACCCACGGCCATGTCCAGGAAGCCGTCGCCAACGGCATGACCATCGCCGAATTCCCGACCACGCACGAAGCCGCCAGCGCCTCGCGCGAGGCCGGTCTCGCCATTCTGATGGGCGCGCCCAACCTCGTGCTGGGCGGCTCGCATTCCGGCAACATCGCCGCCATCGATCTTCTGCGCGCCGGCCATGTCGACATTCTGTCGTCGGACTATGTGCCGGCCAGCCTGATGGAAAGCGTGTTCAAGCTGCCCTCGTCGGGCATCGGCATATCGCTGCCGCAGGCGGTGCGCCTCGCCACGCTCAATCCGGCCCGCGCCGTCGGTCTCGGCGATCGCGGCGAGATCGCGCCCGAGCGCCGCGCCGACCTGGTGAGGGTGCGCACCGTCGACGGCGCGGCCGTCGTGCGCGCGGTATGGCGCGAAGGCGAACGCGTCGTCTGACCCGGAACACCGACATGGAAGGCTCGCTGGTCTATGTCATGGGTCCGTCCGGTGCCGGCAAGGACTCTGTCCTCGGGCATGCCCGGACCCTGTTGTCGCCGGGAGCGCCGGTGGTGTTCGCGCACCGCTACATTACCCGGCCGGCCGACACCGGTGGCGAGAACCATGTCGCGCTGACCCGCGAGGAGTTCGCGACTCGTCGCGCCTATGGCCTGTTCGCCTATCATTGGAACGCCCACGGCAACGACTACGGCGTCGGCCGGGAGATTCACGACTGGCGCGCCGCGGGCCTGACCGTGGTCGTGAGCGGCTCGCGCGACCATTTCCTGAGGACCGGCGGCCTCGACTCGCAGGCCCGCCCCGTCCTGATCACAGCGCCGGTCGAGCGTCTCCGCCAGCGCCTCGAGGGCCGTGGTCGCGAGTCCGCGATCGAGGCGGCGGAGCGGCTTGAGCGCGCCGATGCCTACGAACTCGACGATCCGCGTCTGGTGACCATCGTCAACGACGGCACCCTCGACCAGGCCGCCGGTGCCTTCGTCAGGCTGCTCGCCAGACCTGAGTGGCCAGACGCCGCCCTCCGCCGAGCCTGAACCGCGCCAGGAGCGTGAACGGACGGCCCGGCGCCGGCTGACGGAAGACGCAGAGATCCCGCACCGCCAGCGGCCGGTCGATGAACGCCACGAAACGCCGGCGCAGCTCGTCGCGGATAAGCCCGCGTTCGCGCGCGTCCGGCATCCGTCCGGTGAGGGTCAGGTGGAAGCGTCCCTGTTCGAGGACATAGGGATAGCCCCAGCGCAGCAGCAGATTCTCCTGCCGCTCGGTCAGGCCCGCGGCGCGCCGACGCGCCAGCTCGCCGTCATCGGCGGGACGACGGAATTCGTCGAACTCCACGACGCAGCGATCCGAGAAGTCCTGCAGGGCGGCGCAGCGGTCGGCCGGCACGAGGGCGAGGAAATCCTGCAATTCGGCCAGCGCCAGGGATGGCACGTCGATCTGGCGCTCCGTCGCCGCGAAGCTGCCGACGGCATCCACGAAGTCGCGCTCGGTCGCGCCGTCGATCAGGGCAATCGGCGGCTTCAGCGTGCCGTGGAACCCGTAGAGCCGGGGATCGGCGACGATCGCCGACAGGCGCTCGTGCGAGACGCCACTCACCGGGACGAGGTCGCGGGCCTCGCCTGTCTCGGCGTTGCGCCCGAGCCATCGGCTGGCCGCCATGGCGAGCGCCTCTTCGGCGCGCGGCGCGTAATAGAGTGCATAGCGGGGCAGGCCCGCCGACGAGTCACCGGACGGATCGCTCAACCGCTCACTCCCCCGCGACGGCCGATCATGGCAAAGCGCAGCTGGCTCGACACCAGGTCGATCGCCGCCACGGTAACCAGGATCATCAGGATGATGAAGGACGTCTGCTGCAGCTCCAGCGTCCGGATCGCCTCGGCGAGATGCAGGCCGATACCGCCCGCGCCGACGATGCCGATGATGGTGGCCGACCGGGTGTTGGATTCGAAATAGTAGAGGACCTGGCTCACCAGCACGGGGAAGACCTCGGGCAGGATCCCGAAGCGTATGCCCATGAAATGTCCGCCACCGGTCGAGGTGATCCCTTCCACCGGTTTGCGGTCGGCCGCCTCGATCGCCTCGGAGAAGAGCTTGCCGAAACTGCCGATGTCGGACGTCATGATGGCCAGCGCCCCGGCGAAGGGCCCGAGCCCCACGACGTTGATCCAGATCAGTGCCCAGATCAGGATGTCGACGCTGCGGATCGTGTCGAGCGAGCGGCGGGCGAGGAAGCGCACGATGCGCTGGGCGGTGACGTTGCGCGCCGCGAGAAGACCGACCGGCAGCGCGAGGATCGCCGCCGACAGGGTCCCCAGCAGCGCAATGGCCACCGTCTCGATCAGCGCCATGCCATAGGCCCGCGCATGCGCCCACGACCCCGGATCGGGCGGCAGCATCAGGCCCGCGATTTCGACCAGCCGTCCCATGCCCGACAGAAGCTTGCCGTCGAAGAAGCCCAGCACCTGCATGCCGTACAGGAGGAGGACGAGCATGGCGGTCGCCACGGCGATCATCGGCAGGCGCTGCGGCCCGAGGCGCTTGAAATGCTCGGGATAGCGCTCGCGCACGGCGTCCATCAGTTCTTCCCTTCGAGGCCGATCAGGCGGTGACGCAGCAACGAGGTCAGGCTGTCGATGATGGCCACCGTGATCAGGATCATCACCAGGATCGCCGAGACATCGGAATAGTAGAACTTGCGGATCGCCTCGATCAGGTCCTGGCCGATACCGCCGGCGCCGACGAAGCCCATGACGGCGGCGCCGCGCACGTTGATCTCGAAGCGCAGCAGCGCGTAGCTCGCAAAGTTGGACAGGACCTGCGGCAGGGCGCCGAAGCGCATCGCGACGTGCCAGGCCGCCCCCGTCGATGACACGCCCTCGACCGGCTTCATGTCGATGTTCTCGACCACCTCGGCGAACAGCTTGCCGAGCGCGCCCAGCGTGTGGATGGCGACCGCGAGCACGCCGGCCATCGGACCGAGGCCGAAGGCGATGACGAACAGCAGGGCGAAGACCAGTTCCGGCACGGTGCGGCACAGCTCGCAGAAGCGGCGCACGACGAGCCGGATCCAGCGCGCGGGCGCCACGTTCGCCGCCCCCAGGAACGCGAGACACGAGGCCGCCACCGCGCCCAGGAGCGTGCCGACGTAAGCCATCAGCAGGGTCTCCCAGAGCAGCCGGAGCCAGCGGTTCAGGCCCCAGAACCACTCCCCGATGTCCGTCCAGACGGGCTGGCCGTTCTCGAGGTAGAACAGGCGGATGATGTAGCTCGGGAAGCGATGGATGTTCTCGAGGAACTTGACGGGCGACACCTCGGCCGAGATCGACGCGAGAAGCATCGCCGCCGCGACACACGCCACCATCAGCAGCGTGTGCCAGCGACGCGACCGCACCGAGGCGTCGTAGGCCGCCATGAGCGGCCTCAACTGCGCCTCGGGCAGGCGTGTGACGTGCGTACTCAAGACAAAGCGAGCGCGGAAACGAAGCCCGGCCCGATCAGCTCTTCTGCTTGCGGAGCTGGTCGATGAACTTGATGAGCTCGACCACGGGCTCATAGTACTTCGCGTCGACCACCTGGAATCCGCGATCCTTGCCGTCGGACAGCTTGTCGAACGCCGCCTTGGCCTTGGTCGGCGACTCCATGAAAGCCTTGGTGACGGCGGCCTTCAGGTCGGGCGGCAGGCTGGCGAGATAGGCGAAGGGCGAGTTGGGGATCAGATCCGACTTGTAGATGATCCGGAAGTCTTCCTGCTTGGCCAGGCCTTTCTTGGCCATACGCGAGAGGTTCGAGTCGTTTTCGGCATTCCACCAGTTGGCGGCGACGTCGACCGTCTTCTGCTGCAGCGCGATCACGGCATTCTCATGGCTGCCGGTGTAGGTCACACGGCCGAAGTAGGTCTCGGGATTGAGTTTGAGCTTGTTCAGCGCAAAGCGCGGGACATTGTTGCCCGAGGTCGAGTTGGGATCGACGAGGCCCAGGTTCTTGCCCTTGAGATCGTCGATCGTCTTGTACGGGCTGTCGGCGCGCACGTAGAAGACGGAGTAGTAGCCGACCGTCCCGTCATTGTTCACCGTCGTGACGAAGGGCTCGACCTTGACGCCGGTCACGATCGCGCGCGCATAGGACGCCGGACCGTAGCCCGCGAGATGGATGCTGCCGTTGCGCTGCCCCTCGATGACGGCGGCGTAATCGTTGGCAACACGCAGCGTCACCTTGGTCCCGAGCGTCTGGGACAGATACTCGACGAAGGGACCGTAGCGCTCGGTCACGCCCGACGCGTTCTCGGCCGGGACCACGGCAAGGACGAGCTCCGGATAGGCGCTCTTCCACGACTGCGCCTGGGCGGTGCCAGCGAGGACGAGGGACGAGGCAGCAAGGGCGGCGCCGAGCGCGTGACGACGGGTGAGCATGGCTGTTTCTCCTTGAAGAGGCGGAACGTCGTGAAAGGTCAGGAGCCCGCGAGGGCGAAGCCCGGCTGGGCGCCGACGGGGAACGTCGCGGGCGACGGCAGCCCATGGCCCATCACGTCGCCGGCCTCGAGCCCGTAGAGCTCGCGCGACGTCGCCTCGGTGAGCGCGGCCGGCACATCGTCGAAAACGACACGGCCCGCGGCCATGCCGACCAGCCGGTCGCAGTAGCTACGGGCGAGGTCGAGACTGTGGAGATTGCACACCACGGTGATCCCGAGCTGGCGATTGATGTGCTGCAGCGCGTCCATCACCACCTTGGTGTTGCGCGGGTCGAGGGAGGCGATCGGCTCGTCGGCCAGAACGATGTCCGGCTCCTGGACCAGCGCCCGGGCGATCGCGACCCTCTGCTGCTGGCCGCCCGACAAGGTCTCGGCACGCTGGCCGGCCATCCGCGCCATGTCGAGGCTTTCGAGCGCAGACAGGGCCTGCGCCTTCTCCTCGTCGCTCCACAGCTTCAGCAGCGCACGGGCGGGCGGCATGTGGAAGGCCCGCCCCATCATGACGTTGGTGAGCACATCGAGGCGGCCGGCAAGGTTGAACTGCTGGAAGATCATGGCGCAGCGGGCGCGCCAGGCGCGTAACGGCCGGCCGCTCAGTGCCGTGACGTCGGTGTTGCCAAACATAATGCGGCCCGAGGTCGGATCGCCCAGGCGGTTGATCATGCGCAGGAGGGTCGATTTGCCGGCGCCGGATCGACCGATCACGCCCACCAGCTGGCCCGTCGGCACGACGAGCGAAACGCCGTCCACGGCCTTCTTGCCGCCGAAGCTCTTGGTAACGCCTTCCAGTCGAAGCATCCGGCCTCCGGTTCCCACACGGAAGGCTCGGTACCGGCTGCACGCTTCGCCCGCGCTACGCTTTGGTTACGGACGAAAGACAACCGGTGGAGAAGCGCCGGGTGGCCGGCCTCGTGACCGGTATTCGACCACGATGGTCACAGCCAGGGCCTGCGCCGCGGGGCAGCGTCCTGAGAGGACTCTCCCCGTGGTCGCCTACTTGTGGCCCAGCATCCGCAGCGCCTGCAGCATCGTCGGCGTCGGCATGCCGAGGGCGAGGCCCCCGGGCGCCGCCGCCGCCATCGCCCGGTACGCCATGGCCAGTGCCTCGCCGTCCGTCAGGGACGGCCACGATTTCACGACGTCGAGACCGGCCCGGATCATCCGGCCCGTCACCACGATTTCACTGGGTTCGCTTGCTTTGCATGTCATGGGGCGGACTATGCGGCGGATTCCTTACAACGCGCTTTCGCGACGACCTGCAGCGGAGTCAGGCCGCGTCCGAGGCCGGCAGGGTCACCGTGAAGGTCGAGCCCTTGCCCGGCGTGCTCTGGATGTCGAGCCGGCCACGGTGGCGGTTGACGACATGCTTGACGATGGCGAGACCCAGGCCGGTGCCGCCGAGCTGGCGCGAGCGCGCCGTATCCACTCTGTAGAAGCGCTCGGTGAGACGCGGCAGGTGCGTGGCCGGGATGCCGTCGCCCTCGTCCCGGACGGCGACCGCGACGCGGTCCTTGCCGGAGCGCCGTGCCTCGACCCGGACGGAGGTCTCGGGGCGGGCGTACTTCAGCGCATTGTCGATCAGGTTCTGGAAGACGATGATCAGCTCGTCATGGTCGCCGACGGCGCGCGGCAGGTCCGGCGCGAGGTCGATTTCGATGCCGACCCTGCGCGAGGAGGCCTTGAGCTGCAGCAGGTCGAGCACCGAGCGCAGCACACCGCTGAGATCGACGGCGGCGGCGGGCCTCGCATGCTCATGCTGCTCGATGCGCGACAGCATCAGGAGATCGTCGACCAGGCGGCGCATGCGGTCGGCCTGTTCTGCCATGATGCCGAGGAAGCGCTCGCGTGCCGCCGCGTCCTCGCGCGCCGGACCGCGCAGGGTCTCGATGAAGCCCGCCAGTCCCGCGATCGGCGTCTTGAGTTCGTGGCTGGCATTGGCCACGAAGTCGGCGCGCATGCGCTCGGCGCGGCGCAGCGCCGTGGTGTCGTGCAGCACGATCAGCGCCAGCGAGCCGTCGGCGGCCGCCCGCGGCAGGCGTCGCAGATGGGCCACCATGTCGAGTTCCGGCGGCCCGGCCAGCACCAGGTCGACCACGCTCTGGTCGGGTCGCGCGAAGTTGCCGTCCGCGCCGGTCTCGAGCAGCGCATCGATCGCCGCCAGGAGCTGCGGCTGCCGCAGCACGGTCGAAACGTCGCGTTCGGATCCACCGGGACTGCCCAGGAGCAGGGCGGCCGCCAGGTTGGTGCGCACGATGCGGCGCTGTCGGTCGAGACACACGAGCGGGTCGGGAAGACCGTCGACGATCGTCTGGGCCGAGGCCGCGAGATTGTCGATCGAGGCACGCTGGCGCCGCCAGCCGGTCGAGAGGGTGGCTGCCGCGGTCGCGAGTTCTTCCGTCGCGGGCGCGAAGGAAAGCCGCGGCATCACGGGCTGGCGCTCGTCCGAGAGTTCCCCCACGAACCGCGCGAAGCTCGCCAGCGAGCTGAGGTAACGCTGGACGAGGAGCATCGTCACCACGGCGATCCCGGCCATCGCGATCAGCGTGGCCCGGCCCGACAGCTCGCCCACTCCATAGAGGATGGCCAGTGCGCCCCATGCCGGCGCCAACGCCACAGCGTTGGCAACCAGCGTGCGGCGAAGCGGAATGCCATTGTCGGCCATGGGCCGACTATAGCCGGTTAACTGGTCCGCGGTGCGAAGAAGCGTATGCTCGCCAGGCCGAATACGAAGCCCGCGATATGCGCCACCCAGGCGACCGATTCGCCACCTGCCCCCGGCGTGCCGCCGAAGATGCCGAAGAAGACGTTGAGGCCGATCCAGATGCCGGCGACCGGCAGCAGCGACGTCAGGCTGCCGACATAGCGCATGAGCATCAGTACGGCGCCGAAAATCCCGCTTATGGCACCCGACGCGCCGACCACCGGATCGGGCGACTCGGGATAGACGAGGATGTGCACCAGCCCCGCGAAGGCGCCGCACACGAGGTAGAAGAGCACGAAGCGGCGCACGCCCAGCAGCCGCTCGACCGGCGCACCGAAGGCCGCGAGTGTCAGCATGTTGATGCCGAGATGCATCCAGCCGCCATGGAGGAACTGGTAGGTGACCGGCGCCACGAGCAGCGAGAAGAGATCCTGCCCGCTTTCCGTGGTGTAGGCGGCCGGCACCAGGCCGAACCGCAGGATGATCTCCTGGTCGGCCTGCTCGCCAAGAAGCTGGCGCAACACCTGCACGGCGACGTTGATGCCGATCAGCCAAAGCACGGCGGGCGGCAGGTTGATCGCCCGCTCGCCCGTTCCGCGGCCGCCGGGGAGGCGGCGCTGGTCGTCGTCAAAAGGCATGCGCCGCTCCGGTCGGGTCAGGGGTCCGTCAGGACTTGGGGCCGCCCTGGCCCAGCGCCCGCAGGCGCAGCCTGAGCGCATTGAGCTTGATGAAGCCCTCGGCATCGCGCTGGTTGTACGCGCCCTGGTCCTCCTCGAAGGTCACGTGCTGCATCGAGTAGAGCGACACGGGCGACTTGCGGCCGACGACCGTCGTGTTGCCCTTGTAGAGCTTGAGCCGCACCGTGCCGGTGACGTTCTCCTGGCTCTTGTCGATCAGCGCCTGCAGCATCTCGCGCTCCGGCGAGTACCAGAAGCCGTAGTAGATCAGCTCGGCATATTTCGGCATCACCTCGTCCTTGAGATGTCCGGCGCCGCGGTCGAGCGTGATCGATTCGATGCCGCGATGGGCGGCGTAGAGAATCGTGCCGCCCGGCGTCTCGTAGATGCCGCGGCTCTTCATGCCGACGAAGCGGTTCTCGACCAGGTCGAGGCGGCCGATGCCGTTGGCCTTGCCCAGTTCGTTGAGTTTCGTGAGCAGGGTCGCGGGCGACATCGCGACGCCGTCGATGGCAACGGCGTCACCCTTCTCGAACTCGATCTCGATGTAGGTCGCCTTGTCCGGCGCCGCCTCGGGCGAGATGGTGCGCTGGTAGACCATCTCGTCGGCCTCTTCCCACGGATCCTCGAGGATCTTGCCCTCGCTGGAGGAGTGCAGGAGGTTGGCGTCGACCGAGAACGGGGCCTCGCCGCGCTTGTCCTTGGCGATCGGGATCTGATGCTCCTCGGCGAACTCGAGCAGCTTGGTGCGCGAGGTCAGCTCCCACTCGCGCCACGGCGCGATCACCTTGATGTCCGGCTTCAGCGCGTAATAGGAGAGCTCGAAGCGGACCTGGTCGTTGCCCTTGCCGGTGGCGCCGTGACAGACGGCGTCGGCGCCGGTCTTCAGCGCGAGGTCGATCTGATGCTTGGAGATCAGGGGCCGCGCGATCGACGTGCCCAGCAGGTACTGGCCCTCGTAGAGCGCGTTGGCGCGGAACATCGGGAAGACGAAGTCCTTCACGAACTCTTCGCGCACGTCCTCGATGTAGATGTTCTCGGGCTTGATGCCCAACAGCTCGGCCTTCTTGCGGGCCGGCGACAGTTCCTCGCCCTGGCCGAGATCGGCGGTAAAGGTCACCACCTCGCAGCCATAGGCCGTCTGCAGCCATTTCAGGATGACCGAGGTGTCGAGGCCGCCGGAATAGGCGAGCACGACCTTCTTGATGTCGCCCTTCTTGTAGGGCCCGGTATAAGAAACGCTCATGCTGGCCGCTTTCGTGTCCGTTCGGTGAAGGCGCGCGAATATAGCGGTCGACCCCACCGGGGCAAGCGCGCCGCAAAGAGGCTATAATCGGGGCGAGAATAGCATCCCATGGTTTCCCCCCTCGACCGCCTCTCCTACGCCGCCCGCCAGACCGCCCGAGTCGCCTGGTATGCCGGCCACTACGCCGCCGGCCGCCGGCTGATGAAGCCCATGCCCAAGCCCGATTTTCCCGTCGGGCCGACGCCCGGCCGCGCCGAGCTGACCGCCGAGATGCGGGCACTGTTCGGGCGGGAGTGGCGGGATGTCGCGGCCGGCCTGTTTCCCGCCCCGCGCCCCCTCCGGCCGGAGCCGGCCGAGTTCCTGCGCCGCAGCCTGCTCTATTTCCGCGACCTGCCGCAGGTCGATGCGCGGCGGCACGGCACCCTCGATGACGAGCTGCCGCCCGGCACTCAGGCCGACGGCCTGCCCGACTATTACCGGCAGAACTTCCACTTCCAGAGCGACGGCTGGCTCTCGGACCACTCGGCCGCCCTGTACGACACCCAGGTCGAGGTCCTGTTCACCGGCGCCGCCGACGTCATGCGCCGCCGCGCCCTGGCGCCGATCGCCAACTGGCTCACCGACCGCAACCAGCGCGACGTCCGCGGACTCGACGTCGGCTGTGGCACCGGCCGCCTGCTCGCCACGCTGCATGGCGCCTGGCCGGGGATGAAGCTCACCGGCATCGACCTCAGCCGCCCCTATCTCGACGAGGCGCGCCGCCTGATCGGTCGTACGGCGCGGGTGAAGCTCGACGAGGCGGCGGCTGAATCCCTGCCCTTCGCCGAGGCGAGCCTCGACCTGGTCGTCTCCTCGTTCCTGCTGCATGAGCTGCCCAGGGAGATCCGCGCCAAGGCGATCGCCGAGATGGCGCGCGTCGTGAAGCCCGGCGGCCTGGTCGTGATCGTCGATTCGCTGCAGAAGGGCGACCGGCCCGACTGGGACGGCCTGCTCGACCTCTTCCCGCACTACTTCCACGAGCCGTATTATGCCGAATATACCGCCGGTCGTTTGGCAGAGTGGTTTGAGGGGGCCGGGCTGCAGCCCGTCTCGACTGAGAACGCCTTCCTGTCGAAGGTCGCTGCTTTCACGAAGTAGCTACAGCGCGACCTTCTCGCCGCGTTGGCGCAGGCTGGCGCTCTTGAGCTGGCCGCAGGCGGCCGATATGTCGCGGCCGCGCGGCGTGCGCACCGGGGCGCTCAGGCCGCCATCGTTCACGATCTCGGCGAAGCGGTGGATGCGGTTGTTGGAGCTGCACTCGTAGGGCGCGCCCGGCCACGGGTTGAACGGGATCAGGTTCACCTTGGCATGGATCGGCGTCAGGATGCGCACCAGCTCGCGGGCGTCGGCGTCGCTGTCGTTGACGCCCTTCAGCATCGCGTACTCGAAGGTGATTCGCCGGCTGTTGCGCGCGCCGGGATAGTCGGCGCAGGCCTTCAACAGCTCGGCGATCGGCCACTTCCTGTTGATCGGCACCAGCGTGTCGCGCACCTCGTCGCTGACGGCATGCAGCGACACCGCGAGATTGACGTCGAGCGCCTCGCCCACCTTCGGAATCATCGGCACGACGCCGGAGGTCGAGAGCGTGATGCGGCGGCGGCTGAGCGCGATGCCCTGGTCGTCCATGACGATCTTGAGCGCCGCGACGACGTTGTCGAAATTGTAGAGCGGCTCGCCCATGCCCATCATGACGATGTTGCTGAGCATGCGCTGCGCATCGGCGGTCGGCGTCGGCCATTCGCCGTAGCTGTCGCGCGCCACCATGAACTGGCCGACGATTTCATCCGGCGTGAGGTTGCGCACCAGCGGCTGGGTGCCGGTGTGGCAGAAGGTGCAGGTGAGCGTGCAGCCGACCTGGCTCGAGACACAGACCGAGCCGCGGTCGGTCTCCGGGATATTGACCGTCTCGGCCTCGTTGCCGTCGGCGAACCGCAGCAGCCATTTGCGCGTGCCGTCGACCGAACGCTGCTCGGTCACGATCGAGGGCCGCTCGATCACGAACTGGTCGGCGAGGCGATCGCGCGCCTTCTTGGCGATGTTGGTCATGCGCCCGAAGTCGGTGACGCCGTGCCAGTAGATCCACTGCCAGATCTGGGCGGCGCGGAACGGTTCCAGCCCGGCCTCGGCCAGCGCCGTCTTGAGCCCATCGCGCGACAGGCCGATCAGATTGCGGCGCAGGTCGTTGCGGCCGTGCGCGGCGGCGCCGGGCTCGAGGATCTGCAGCGGTTCTGTGGGCAGGACGGACATGGAGCGCGTGAGATAGTCGCCGCACTCCCGCTGCGCAACCGCGCCGGGGTAAACTATTGTTTTTCCTGCGCTTTTTTTCGCAGCCTGAGCCGCTCCTTGCGCTTGTAGAGCGGCTCGCCGAACACCGGCACGTCGAGCGTCTCGGTCGGGGCGCCCTCGCCGACCGGCCGCGGCGCGTGCCGGCCAAGGCTGATCAGCCGGTCGTACATGACCAGGGCGCCGGCGGTGCCGAGATTGACCGAGAAGCGCGTCGGGATCTTCACGACGTAGTCGCAGAGCGACTGAATGCCGGGCGACAGGCCCTCGCGCTCGGACCCCAGGATATAGGCGCACTGGCGGGGATGCCGGAAACTCGGCAGCTCGATCGCATCGTCTGTGATCTCGATGCCGACCACCCGGCAGCCCAGCGGCAGGCGGAAGCTCTCGAGATCGGCGAACCGGTAGGTCGGGACCGACAGCGGCGTGTCCGACGTGTCGGCCAGCGCGCCGGCGCGCGCGTCATACTGCGCGCGCAGGGTGAAGACGAACGAGGCGCCGAACGCGTGGGCGGTCCGGAACAAGGTGCCGACATTCATCGACTTGCTCGGACCTTCGATACCGATGCCGAAATAGCCTTTCATGGCCCTTCGATTTGTTGCAGTAATGATTGGCAGGCGTTGCCACCCACCCGGTAGCGCCCAGCCCGCCGTCAAACAAGGCCCTGATGACCCTTCCCTCGCCGTTGGACAGCGTTCGCGCCCAGTACGAGGCTCTGCCCTATCCTGCCCGAGACCCGCGAGACGAGGCGATCCGCCTGATCACGGGCACGCCGAGCCACGTCCTCGAGATCAATCACTATCTCTTCTCCGGTCGCCTGAACTTCATCCGCCCCTTCCGCGCGCTGGTCGCCGGCGGCGGCACGGGCGATGCCTGCATCATGCTGGCCCAACAGCTGGTCGATCGCCGCTGCCCCGGCGAAGTCGTCTATCTCGACCTATCGACGGCGTCGCGACAGATCTGCGAGGCGCGGGCCAAGGCGCGCGGCCTGCGCAACATCCAGTTCCTGACCGGCTCGCTGCTCGACCTGCCGGCGATGAACATCGGCCATTTCGACTACATCGACTGCACCGGGGTATTGCACCACCTGCCCGATCCGACCGCCGGGATGCAGGCGCTGGCGAGCGTGCTGCACGCCGACGGCGGCATGGGCGTCATGCTCTACGGCGAATATGGCCGCAGCGGCGTCTACCCGTTGCAGGAGTTGCTGCAGACCATCGCGCCGCCGTCGATGGCGATCCAGGACCGGCTGGCGATGGCCAAGCGCCTGATCCGCTTCCTGCCGACGACCAACCTGTTCCGCCGCAATCCCTATCTCAACGATCACGTGACGGGCGGCGATGCGGGTCTCTACGATCTGCTGCTGCACAGCTGCGACCGCGCCTTCACGGTGCCGCAGATCGGCAGGATGGCCGCCGCCTCGGGCCTGCGGGTCGTGGCCTTCCTCGAACCAGTGCGCTACGAACCCGCGACCTACATGAGCGATCCCGTGATCGCCCGGCAGGCGAGTTCGCTGCCGCTGATCGAGCGCGCGGCCTTTGCCGAACGTCTCGCCGGCAATGTCCGGACCCATGTCTTCTACGCGACGCGCGCCGGCTTCGACACGGTGGCGCGCCCCGAGGATACGTCGGCCATACCGGTGCTGCGCGAGATGGATGCGCAGAAGTTCGCCGCCGGCCTGCAGCCCGGCGCGCCGCTGGTCGCCAACCTCGACGGCTTTCCGTGGCGGGCCCAGCTGCCGCCGCTGGCGCCGCGCATCATCTCGCAGATCGACGGCCGCCGGACAGTCGCGGAAATCTACACCTCGCTCGGCAGCCAGGGCGGCCTGCCGCGGTGGGAGGATTTCTACACGCAGTTCGAGGATCTCTACGTCAAGCTGAACGGCGTCAATCACCTGCTGCTGCGCTTCCGCACCTGAAACCAGCCTGTGGGAACCGCAATGCGCGGCCACGTCCTGACCATTGCGCTCGGCAACTCGCTTCTCTGGTCGGTCTATCTCCTGCTGACGCGTCACGTCGTGAGCGGCGCGCAGCTCGATGCCTGGGCCTATACGCTGGTGCAGCTGCTGAGCGCCGGCCTTGCCATGCTCTGGGTCGGCCGCCGCACGCCCGGCAGCTGGGCCGATCTCCTGGTCCCATGGACCGTCTGCTACGCCTTCATGCGCGTGATCATCAACGGCTGCACCGCCGCCGCCATCGTCTGGCTGGCCGTCACGCAGAGCACGCTGCTCTCGACAATGAGCGTGCTGATCGGCGCGGGCTCGGGCTGGGCCCTGACGCGCCAGGCGCCGTCGCGCCGGGATTGGCCGGGCCTCGCGCTGCTGGGGGTCGGCGTCGCGGCCTTCGCCGCCGGCCTGGGGTCGGAGACGGCCTGGCGCGGCGTCGCCTGGCTGGTCGCCTCGGAGGCCGTGGCGGTGGCCGCCTCGTGGATGATCGCCTACCACCCGCGCAACCGCTCGGCCGATCCGGCGGCGCGCAGCCGCTTCACCGGCGAAATCCTGGTGGCGGCCTCGCTGGCGCTGATCCTTGTGTGGACGCTGGCCGGTCTGGTGGGCGCGATGGCCTCGCCCTGGGCGGGCGGCGGCGACGCGTTCGGGCGGATCGAACTCTGGCTCTACGCCATCCTGGCCGGCCTGCTGTTCCGCGCGCCCGGCACCTGGCTCGGCTTCTGGACCATCAACCATTCGGGCGTGCAGACCTATCTGATCGCCCTCACCGCGATGCCGTTCTTCGCCATCGCGCTGGAAGCCGTGTTCGCCCAACTCGGCTGGCTGACCCCCGCGGCCCTGACGACGCCGGAATGGCTGGCCGCCGGCGTGATCCTCGCCGGCGCCGTCTGGCTGATCGTCGCGCGGGTGCGGACGAAATAGCCGCTCAAGAAGTACTGGCGAGCAACATTGTTGCGCCGGAAGTCATCCCGATACCGGATTCAAGAGGTGCGACATTCACTTCGTTTGTTTCGATTATTTCGTTTGTTTCGTTTATTCGCCGTGACTCCGACTTTTGCCACGACCTGCCAGGCTTCTCCGTCTTAAAATGCACCGCCTCATCCTGATGAGCGTCGCGAAGCGGCGCGTCTCGAAGGATGGGCAACGGACGGGGTGCGCGTGCCCACCCTTCGAGATGCTCACTGCGTTCGCTCCTCAGGGTGAGGCAAGTGCTGGGACGCTCGCCTCGATTCTATCTCGTCCGGAAGGACGCTACGCCTTCTTCAGCGCGTCCGGATTGAGGACGTTGATCGGGCTGCCGTCGAGCCAGGCTTCGATGTCCTTGACCGTGCCCTCGTAGAAGTGCCGGTAGCTCTCCTCGACGACATAGCCCAGGTGCGGAATGAGCGTGACGTTGTCGAGCTTGGTGAGCGGATGGTCGGCCGACATCGGCTCCTTGTCGTAGACGTCGAGGCCGGCGTGCAAGATCGTGCGGCTCCTCAGCGCCTCGATCAGCGCCGCTTCGTCCACGATCGGACCGCGCGAGGTGTTCACCAGGATCGCGGTCTTCTTCATCTTTGCCAGCTCGGCGGCGCCGATCAGGCCGCGCGTGCGATCCGAAAGGGCGAGATGGATCGAGACGAAGTCCGAGGTCGCCAGCAACTCGTCCTTGCTCACATACTTCGCGCCGCCCGCCTCGGCCTTTTCGGGCGTGAGGTTCTGGCTCCAGGCCACGACCTCCATGCCGAACGCCTTGGCATAATGGGCCGCGCGGCTGCCCAGCTTGCCGAGGCCGAGGATGCCCAGCCGCTTGCCTTCGAGCACCACCATCTGCTCGATGCCGTCGTGCCACTTGCCCTGGCGCGCCAGCCGCTCGGCCTTGGCGAGGTCGCGGGCGCACATCATCAGGAGCGCCCAGCCCAGCTCCGCGGTCGGCGCGTTCGAAGTGCCGCCGGGTGTCGTCGAGACCGGGATGCCGCGCTCGGCGGCCGCCTTGTCGTCGAGGCTGGCGGCGCGGGCGCCGGTCAGCACCATGAACTTGAGGTTGGGCAGCTTCTCGATCAGGGCCCGCGGGAAGGCGGTGCGCTCGCGCAGCAGACCCAGCATGTCGAAGGGCGCCAGTTTCTGCGCCGCATCCTCGACCGAGGTGAAGGGCTCGTGGAAGACGGTGATCTCGACTCCGCGTTTCCGGAGCCGGTCCCAGTCAGCCATGCGCATGGCTACCTTCTGGTAATCGTCGAGCAAAGCGAGCTTCATCGTTTGCGGCATGGCGTTTCCTGGAAGACAATGATCGAAAATCTACTATAGCCGCGGGAGGCGGTCGTGAGCATCACCGTTACGCCAACTCATCCCGAATTCGTGGCCGAGATTTCCGGCGTCGACGTGGCCCAGCCGCTCGAGCCCGCCGACCGGCAGACCATCGAGGACGCCATCAACCGATACGCGGTCGTGGTGTTCCGCGGGCAGACTCTCGACGACGAGAAGCAGGTCGCCTTCGCCGGCAATTTCGGCCCGATCGAATCCTCGGCGCTGAAGCTCCGGCATCGCGACATCAAGCACCGGATCGAATCCAGCCAGGTGGCCGACATCTCCAACCTCGACGGCGACGGCAATGTGATGAAGCCCGATGCGCGCCGCCGGCTCGACGGCCTGGCCAACCGGCTGTGGCATACCGATGCCTCGTTCCGCGCCGTGCCGGGCGCCCTGTCGATGCTCTATGCGCACGTCATTCCCGAGGAAGGCGGCGACACCGAGTTCGCCGACATGCGCGCGGCCTACGATGCGCTGCCCGAGGCGAAGAAGAAGGAGCTGGAAGGGCTGGTCGCCGAACATTCGATCTGGCGGTCGCGCGAGCAGCTGGGCGTCGTGCAGTACACGGCCGAGGAGCGCGCCTCGCTGCCGCCGGTGCCGCAGCGGGTCGTGCGCACCCATCCCGGATCGCACCGCAAGACTCTCTACCTCGCCGCGCACGCTTCGCACATTCTCGGCCTGCCGGTGGCCGACGGGCGCCTGATCATCCTCGACCTGATCGAGCACGCGACCCAGCCGCGCTTCGTGCACGCCCATCGCTGGGCGAAGGGCGACCTCGTGATCTGGGACAATCGCTGCACCATGCATCGCGCCCGGCCGTTCGACACGACCAGGGTGCGCGACCTGCGGCGCGTCACGACGCGCGACGTCGCCTCGACGATCGAGCAGGCAGCCTGACGTTCCCGTCAGGCGCCCGGTCAGACCGCGAGATTGTCGATCAGGCGCGTGCGGCCGAGGCGGGCGGCGGCGATGACGCGCGCCGGTCCCGCGACATGCTCGAGCGGCTTCAGGCTCTCGGCATCGACCACGGTGAAATACTCGACGATGTCGAAGCCGCCGTCGCGCAGCGCCTGCGACGCCGCCGCGGTGGCCTCAGAGCATGACTTCTTTCCGTCGCGCACAGTGTCGGAGACCTTCACGAGTTGCTTGTACATGCCCAGCGCCTGCGTGCGCTCATCGGCGCTGAGGTAGCGGTTGCGCGACGACATCGCGAGACCGTCCGCCTCGCGCACCGTCGGCATGCCCACGATCTCGAACGGCATGGAGAGGTCGCGCACCATGCGCTTGATAACCTGGAGCTGCTGGTAATCCTTCTCGCCGAAATAGGCGCGGTCGGGCATCGCCATCAGCAGAAGCTTGCTCACCACGGTGGCCACGCCCTGGAAATGGCCGGGCCGCAGCGGGCCGCACAGACCGTCGGTGATGCCGGCGACCGTCACCGTCGTGAGCTGCTCGCCGGGATACATCTCGTCCTTGCTGGGCGCGAAGACGATGCGACAGCCCGCGTCGCGCAGCTTGGCGAAGTCGCCCTCCTCGTCGCGCGGATAAGCGGAGAAATCCTCCTTCGGACCGAACTGCGTCGGATTGACGAAGATGCTGGTCACCGGCACGTCGCCGCGATCGAGCGCGCCCTTCACGAGGCTGACATGGCCTTCGTGCAGCGCACCCATCGTCGGCACGAGGCCGATCGTGCGGCCGGCCTTGCGGAATTCCGCGACGAGGCGGCGCAGGTCGGCCACGGTGCGGACGACGGCGAGATCGTGGACGTTCGCGGATGCACTCATGATGCGCTGGTTAAGCACATCACGCCCGAGCGCGGCAAGCAGCCCTCACCCGCGCGCCAGGATCTCGGCGCGGCGCTCCGACGGGACCGCGACGATGTTGGCCGAGGCCGAAGAGTCCTCGCCCATCGGCTCGACGCCGCCCGTCTCGGGCGAGAAGACGAAAATGCCGTAGTCGAGTTCGCCGCGGAGAAAACCAAACAACGCTTCGGTGCTCGCACCCTGCGCCCGCAACGCCTCATCGTTCGCTTCGACCATCAGGACCGGCCGCTGGGCGGCGAGCGTCCGGCGTGCTCCTTCGAGCACGTGCATCTCGGCGCCCTCGACGTCGATCTTGATGACATCGACCCTGGCAACGCCGAGCCGGTCGATCACCGCGTCGAGGCGTTCGACGGGAACGTACTCGACACCGACGGCCGGCGCATCGTCATAAACCAGCGCGCCCAGCGTATTGTGGCCGGAATGCACGCCGGACGCGATCTGCAGGGCGGCGGTGCCTTCGCTGCTGCCGACCGCGCTCGGCACGACGGTCACGTTGCCGAGGCGGTTTCGTGTGACATTGTGCTGGAGCTTGCGGCGCTCGCGCGAACTCGGCTCGAAGGCCACGACGCGTCCTGCGGGGCCGACCCGGCTGGCGCTGAAGAGCGTGTAGAGCCCCTCATTCGCGCCGACGTCGAGCACCGTCATGCCGGGCTTCAGGATCTGTCCCAGGAAGTGGAATTCATTCGGCTCGAAAGTGCCGCTGACATAGAGGCAGAGGCTGTGATCGTTGCCCAGCATCACGTCGACCTTGAGCCCGTCGTACCATCCGACGGTGAGCGGAACCTCGAGCCGATGCTCGACCGCATGCTCCCAGAGTGCGCCGCGGCGTAGAGCCCCCCAGCTTCTTTCGATGTAGTACTCGGCACCGAACGTCCAGCCGGGGTAGCGCTGCAACCTCAGTCGGCGACGCGCGACGAGCCTCGCGAAGAGGCGACCCAGCGCCGGCGCGTCGGAAAGCAGCGCGCGCCCGATCCGGTCCAGCAGGGTGCCGATCTGATAGGGAATATTCCGGCGATGGTGGGCCCACATCTTGGCGAGACCACGGGAACGCTCGGCTTCGCTCATGGCAACTTTCATGACCCGAACCGCAACGGCATTCCGGCAGGAGAACTTTCGATCCGCCCGGATGCCGGTCCAGCCAAATCAAACCACCTAACGCCTCCCACAGCACATCGTCGCTGCACCGACATCGATGCAGGACACTTCTGTGCCGTGGGAAGATTGGAGCGGGCGAAGGGATTCGAACCCTCGACCCCGACCTTGGCAAGGTCGTGCTCTACCCCTGAGCTACGCCCGCGCTCCGATCCGGCTGGGTAGGTGGCCGGAAGGCGGCGTTGATAGGGCTTTTCCGATCCCTTGGCAAGGGGCTGGCGAACAGGTCTTTTCATGGGGTAGAGCCGACACACACCATGTTTGATCCGCAACGACTGCTCGGCCGGCTCGACGAGCTCGGCATCGCCCACCGCACCGTCGAACACCCGCCCGTCTTCACGGTCGAGGAAGCCAAGACGGTGCGCGGCGACCTGCCCGGCCACCACATCAAGAACCTCTTCCTGCGCAACCGGAAGGAGGAGATGTGGCTGGTGGTGGCACTGGAGGACCGGACCATCGACCTCAAGCGTCTGGGTGAGCGGCTGGGCGCCGGCAAGTTCTCGTTCGGCAGCCCCGACCGGCTGCGGCGTCATCTCGGCGTCGAGCCGGGCTCGGTGACACCGCTCGCCGTCATCAACGATCCGTCGCATCAGGTCCGACTTGTCCTCGATCGCGGCCTCGCCGTCGGCGACGGACCCATCAATGCCCATCCGCTGGTCAACAGCATGACCACGGCGCTGAGCCTGGCCGACCTGCTGCGCTTTTTCGAGGCGACCGGCCACACCCCGGAGTGGCTCGACTTTCCTGTCTAGCGTTATAATATAACGGAATGCTCTTCCGTGCGCTCCTCCTGGCCCTCGGCCTGTTCGTCGTCTCCCTGCCGGCTTCGGCGCAGTCCCCGATGAAGGCTGTCGCGACCTTCTCGATCTTGGCCGACCTGCTGGCCGAAGTGGCCGGCGACAAGGTCGAGCTGTCGGTCGTGGTTGGTCCCGACATCGACGCCCACGCCTACCAGCCGCGCCCCACCGACGCGCGCGCGCTCGCCGATGCGAAGGTGCTGGTGAGCAACGGGCTGGGCTTCGAGGGCTGGATCGACCGGCTGGCCAAGGCGGCGCCCTTCAAGGGCAAGGCGATCGTGGCGACCGCCGGCGTTGCGACCCTCAAGGCCGGCGCGGACCACGGCCATTCCCACGGGAATTCGCACGGACACGGCCCCGACCCGCACTGCTGGCAGGACGTCCAGAGGGTGCGCACCTACGTCGCCAACATCGCGAAGGGGCTCGCCGAAGCCGATCCGCCGAACGCCGCCTACTACCGCGAACGCGCCCAGGCCTTCGATCGCCGCCTGGCCGAACTGGACACGTGGGTGAAGGCCGAGATCGCCAAGGTGCCGGCCGACAAGAGGCGCGCCATCACCGGCCACGACTCCTTCCGCTACTTCTCCACCGCCTACGGCGTGAAGTTCCAGTCGCCGCGCGGCTACAACACCAGCAGCGAGCCGTCGGCGCGCGACGTGGCAGCGCTGATCCGCGAGGTGCGCGAGCATCGCATCAAGGCTCTGTTCGTCGAAAACATGACCAACCCGGGCCTGATCGACCAGATCGCGCGAGAATCGGGCGCCGTGGTCGGCCCGCGCCTCTACACCGACGCGCTCTCAGGACCGGACGGGCCGGCCCCGACCTACGAGAAGATGATGCGCCACAACGTGACCGCGCTGGTCGCGGGCATGGCGAAGAACTGACGCGGGACGCGATCAGACGGCGACAAAGGGCAGGCCGGCGACCCGCCGGGCCGCCTGCAGCGTGTTGAACATCAGGCAGGCCACCGTCATCGGACCGACGCCACCCGGCACCGGCGTGATGTACCCCGCCACCTTCTGTGCCTCGGCGAAGGCCACGTCGCCGACCAGGCGGCTCTTGCCCTCCGGCGTCGGGATTCGGTTGATGCCGACGTCGATCACTGCGGCGCCGGGCTTGATCCAGTCGCCCTTCACGAACTCGGTCCGCCCGATCGCCACCACCAGGATATCGGCCTGGCGGCAGACACCGGGCAGATCGCGCGTGCGCGAATGGGTGATCGTCACCGTGCAGTCGGCACGCAGCAGCAGCTGCGCCACCGGGCGGCCCACCAGGTTGGAGCGGCCGACGATCACCGCATTGAGGCCCGACAGCGAACCCAGCGCGTCCTGCAGCAGCATGGACACGCCGAGCGGCGTGCAGGGCACCGGGAAGTCGAGCGGGGCGCCCGGTGCGATTGAGCCGAGGCGGCCGACATTGATCGGGTGGAAGCCGTCGACATCCTTGGCGGGGTCGATGGCGACCAGGACCTGCGCCGTGTCGAGATGCTTGGGCAGCGGCAGCTGGACCAGGATGCCGTTCACCGCGGGATCGGCGTTGAGGCGGCCGATCAGCTCCAGCAGCTCGGCCTGGGTCGTGTCCCCGGGCAGCTGGTGGTCGAAGCTCGCCATGCCGAGTTCGACCGCGAGCCTGCCCTTGCTGCGGACATAGACCTGGCTGGCCGGATCGTCGCCGATCAGCACCGTGGCGAGTCCGGGCTTGGGGCCACCCTTCGCCACGAAGTCGGCAACGCCCGCACCCACGCGCTCGCGGAGACCGCCCGCGAAGGCCTTTCCATCGATCAGTTTCGCATCAGCCATTCTTGCGCATCCATTCGGCAATCCGGTCGGCGAGCAGGGCAGGATCGCCCGCGACCATGAGGGTCTTCTCTCGTGCCGTCCCGCCGCGCACGATCTCGAAGGTCGATTTCGGAAGGCGCCAAGCCTGCGCCAGCAGCGCGACGACGGCGTCGTTGGCTTTGCCATCCTCGGGCGCTGGCGTCACTGCGGCCTTCAGCGCCCCTTCGGCCGTGCGCTCGAGCGCCGTGCGGCGCGCCCGCGGCTGCACGCGCAGCTGGATGGTCACGCCGCCGGGATTGCGGCGCAGAAAGACAGGGTCGGCCGGGTCCGTGCTCAGCGGAAGGTCAGCGCATGAAGGACGGCCAGACATACTCCCACAGCAGGCTGCGGATGAAGAACAGGCCGAGGAGCAGGATGACGGGCGAGATGTCGACCCCGCCGAGATTGGGCAGCATGCGCCGGATCGGGCGCAGCACCGGCTCGGTCAGCTTGAACAGCATGTCGACCACGACACTGATGAAACGGTTGCGGACGTTCACCACGCCGAACGCCACCAGCCAGCTCATGATCGCGCTCGCGATCACGATCCAGGTGTAGATGTCGATAATCTTGTCGATCAGCACCGCCAACGACAGCATCGGGCCCCCGCGCCTTGAGGCCGGCCAACCGCCGGCCGCGGCACCCTACTCGGCGCGCCTTGCCGATCACAAGCCCCTTCAGGCCCGCGAGAGGGCCAGTTCCACGCTGCCGAGGCGGATCGAACGCACCGCGCTGATGTCGCGCGGTCCATGCTCGGGCAGTAGCCGGGCGCCATCGAGGAAGGTGCCGCCCGGGCTGCCCAGATCCTCCAGGCCCAGACGCTGGCCCGACAGCATGAGCCGCGCATGCGGCCGGCCGACCGAGGGATCGGGCACGCTGAGGTCGGTCGGCGCGCCCGCCGGCGCGCCCGTGAGCGCATAGGTGCCCGAGGTGCCGCCGATCGCGAGCGAGACCGTGCCGCCATTGCCGAGCGCGCCCGAGAGCCGCCAGCCGCGCGCGTCGGGCAGCGCCATCGGCGGGCCCGACAGGGCGACGGGTCCCGTCGTCGGAGCGCCGCCGCGCGGGGGCGCGTAGCCGAACGAGCCGGCCGAGCCGACCGGTCCGGCCTCGTCGCGCGGCCAGCGCATGAAGGCGAAGACCCACAGAAGGATCAGCGGCACGATCGTTCCCACGCCCGTCAGCGTGAGCAGGATGGCGCCGAGGCCGGTCCAGCCCGGCAGCCCGGCCTTCTCCACGATGCGCCAGGCCATCCAGGCCGCCAGGACGGTCCCGACCAGCGCGAAGGCGCCGGTCAGGCCGAACAAGCTCGTCAGGGCCGCGATTTCAATGCCCATCGGCTAGCGCCTCGATGCCGCTTCGCCGGCGGGCCAGGTGCTGAAGGCCAGCATGCCCATGACGATGAAGGAGCCGATGAACGGCACCAGATGGAAGAGCGACAGCGCTCCGGAAAAGCCCGCCCGCGTGCAGATGCGCCAGGTCGGGATGATAAGGACCAGGGACACCAGCACGTAGCTGACCAGCATCACCGCCACCGTGAGGGAGCCCAGGGCGAGCACCCATGTCACCAGGCTGGCCATGGCGTCAGGCGAGGGCAACGACTTCGATCTCCACCATCACGTCGCGCGGCAGGCGGGCGACTTCGACCGTCGAGCGCGCGGGCGTCGAGCTGCCGAAATACTCCGGCAGCCCATAGACCTCGTTCATGGCGCCGAAACTGTCCATGCTCTTCAGGAACACCGTGGTCTTGACCGCGTGGCCGAGATCGCTGCCTGCCGCCTTCAGCACCGCGCGCAGGTTCTTCAGCACCTGGTGCGTCTGTTCGGTGATGCCGCCCTCGACGATCTCGCCAGTCGCCGGGTCGAGCGGGATCTGCCCTGCGCAGAAGACCAGCCCGTTGGCCACGACCGCCTGCGAATAAGGGCCGAGCGCCTTGGGGGCGGCGTCGGTCTGAACGACTTTCTTGGCGTGGGCCATGGTCTTACCTCTCCATCAAAAATACCGGCCGGACGCTATCACAGCCCGCTTTGCTTGACAGGGGGCGCGGCAACCATTATCCGCGCGGTTCTCCAGGGTCGGAGGGGGCTGTAGCTCAGCTGGGAGAGCGCCTCGTTCGCAATGAGGAGGTCAGGGGTTCGATCCCCCTCAGCTCCACCAACCACCCCCGACCCTGGCCGAAGACAGACGACCTCATTCACTGGCCTGTCGCGGCGCATCACGGCACAATTGCACTCGATGCGCAGACGCAATCGCCCCACCCCGGCAGAACTCGGCCTCACCGCCGCCGAAGGACGCATTCTTATGTCGCTGCGCACGCCGCAGCGCGTGCAGGAATATGTTTCGGCCCTGCCGGCCAATTTCGAGCGGGACGGCGACAGCCTGCGCTCCGTGCGCGGCGTGCTGCGCCATCGCGAGGCACACTGTCTCGAGGCGGCCTTCCTCGCGGCCTGCGCCCTGTGGCTGCAGGGCGAGCCGCCCATGGTCATGGACCTGACGGCCACGCGCGACGATTTCGACCACGTCGTGACCCTGTTCCGCCGTGACGGCTGCTGGGGGGCGATCTCCAAGAGCAACCATGTCTGGCTGCGCTGGCGCGACCCCGTCTATCGCAGCCTGCGCGAGCTCGCGATGTCGTACTTCCACGAATATTTCAACAAGGGCCGCAAGACGCTGCGGACCTATTCGGCCTCGGTCGACCTGCGCCGCTTCGCACCCGACACCTGGATCACCAACGAAGAGGATTGCTGGGACGTCGGCGCGGCGCTCGACGATGCCCGCCACTATCCGCTGATCAAACCGGCGCAAAGGCGCTGGCTGATGCCGCCCGACGCCACCGTGCTGCGGGCCGACGACATCGTTCAATATGAAAGCCGCGATCGCAAGACGGCCCGCAAGTACTGAAGGGAGCCTGCCATGAAACGACTCCGCGCGATCCTGCTGCTGATCCTGCTGGGCACCGCCACGCCGGCCGCCGCGCAGATCCCTCCCGAATGGCAGGCCGCCGCCCAGGCGGTGATCGGCGAGCTGGAGCGCGACACGCCGCAGGCCGCCAAGCCCTGGACCGGGGCGGAGCTGACCCAGGGCTGGAACCTCGCGCGCGCCTGGCGGCGGCACAACAACGGCAACATCGAGATCATCCTCGCCGAGTATCTGACGTTCGTGGCGCTGTGCCGGATCGGCTGCGCCGGCAGCACAATCGAGGGCCAGGGCTATGTCTCCGTGGCCGAGCAGGGCAAGAAGCTGATCAGCCAGAATGGCGGGTCCTATGCACTGGCCTCCAACGCCCATGCCTGGCTGGCCGGCCTTCCCGACCCGACGGGGGCGGCGCAGAAGAACGCCGCTCTGTGGGAGAAGGACCCCGACGTCCCGTCGGCCGACTTCGCCACCGGCAACCTCTATGCGCTCACCTGGCTGCTCGCGCGCAAGCGGGCGACGCCGGAGGCACAGGCCGACACCTTCGCCCGCTTCGCGATCCTGGTGCAGACCAAGGCCTGGATCGGCCCGCGCTGCCTCGACATCTCCAAGGTGGCCATGGTGCTCGGCGCGCCGCCGCGCATCGAGGCGTGTAGCTAACATCTGTCGTCCTGAGCGATAGCGAAGGACCTTGCCCAGCGACCGGCGGACTCCTTTGCGGGCGTGAGGTCCTTCGCTATCGCTCAGGACGACAGAATAAAAAAGGGGGCCGTGAGGCCCCCTTCCCGATTCCAGACGCGATCGCTGCGCTACTCGGCGGCGATCTGGTCGTGCACGAACTTCTTGGCGTCGAAGTCCTCGGCGACCTTGAGGTCGTTGCCGATCAGCTTCTCGACGTCGATCTCGGCGTAGCCCAGCACGCCCATCTCGCCCAGCGCCTTCTGTACCTTCGGCCCGAACAGGCCGATCTCCTTGAGGATCGGCACGATGCGGGTGAAGAGACGGGTGCGGAACGACTGCATGGCGCCCGAGTGGTAGGCGTGCTCCAGCATCTCCTTCACCGGCAGGCCCGACCGCATCCAGACTTCGCCCTGGTTGAAGCGGTCGCGCATGAAGTAGAGCGCCTCGACGACGAATTCCTCACGCTCGGCGCGCTCGGCATCGGAGATGTGCGGATAGTATTCGCGCAGCGCCATGCGGCCGAAGGTGACGTGCCGCGCCTCGTCCTGCATGACATAGGCGTTCACGGCGCCGGCCAGGTTGTTCTTGGCGGTGTCGCGGATGCGCTGGAAGGCGGCCAGCGCCAGGCCCTCGATCAGGACCTGCATGCCGAGATAGGTCATGTCCCAGCGGCGGTCGGTCAGCGTCTGCTCGAGCAGGTTCTTGAGCGACTCCGTGATCGGATAGGCCGCCTTGAACTTCTCGTGGATCAGGCGCTTGTAGCTCTCGACGTGGCGCGCCTCGTCCATCACCTGCGTCGCGGCATAGAACTTGGCGTTCATGTCCGGCACGGTGTTGACGATCTTGGCGGTGGCGATCAGGGCGCCCTGCTCGCCGTGCATGAACTGGCAGATGGAATGGCACTGCAGATTGAACCGCAGCCAGTCCTTCTCCTTGTCCGTCATCTTGTCCCAGAAGGGCGAGCCGTAGATCGGGATCGTCTCGTCGGCCATGCCCATCGGGTTGCCTTCGAACAGCTCCTGGGACCAGTCGATACGGGTGCTGGTGTCCCACTGCTGCTGCTTGCCCTTCTCGTAAAGGCTCAGCAGGTCGGCGGAGCCGTCCTCATATTCCCAGTTGAAGGCGATCTCGGTGGCGCCATCGAACTTCCAGTTCGTGACTTCGACCGGCAGCTGATAAATTTTCTGCGTTGTCATCGGCTCTTGCCTCCTGGCCCTGAACCTTGTCCCATCCCTTATGGAACGTCTTAACAATGACGCTCCGCTCATTTTTTCTCGGCGGACGCTAGCACAGTCTGCTAGGAGAGTCCGCCCGGAAATCGGGCCTCTGAAGACGAGTCATTTGATGTCCTACACTCAGCTGCGCATCGCCAAGATCATCCAGGAGACGCCAGACGCGCGCTCCTTCGTCCTCGAGATCCCGGCCGATCTGGCCGAAAAATACCGCTACCGGGCGGGCCAGTTCCTGACCTTCCGCGTGCCCCATGCCGACGGCGCCTTCAACCGCTGCTACTCCCTGTCCAGCGCCCCCGAGACCGACGGGCTGCCCAAGGTCACGATCAAGCGGGTGGCCGGCGGCAAGGGATCCAACTGGTTCCATGACTCGGTGACGGAAGGCGGCACCCTCGAGGTCCTGCCGCCGGCCGGCCGCTTCGTGCTGGGCGACGGCGACGCCCCGCTCCTGCTGTTCGGCGGCGGCAGCGGCATCACGCCGATGATGTCCCTGATCAAGAGCGCCCTGAAGCAAGGCAGGCGGCAGATCAGGCTGTTCTATGCCAACCGCGACAAGCCGTCGGTGATCTTCGACGGCGAGTTCGAGGCGCTGCTCGCAGCCCATCCCGGCAAGCTCGAGATCGTCCATCACCTCGATTCGACGCAAGGCATCATCAAGCCCGAGGAAATCGTGGCAGCGATGAAGGGTTACGAGGCGGGCGACGTCTATCTCTGCGGCCCCGGCCCGTTCATGAAACTGGTCGAGGAGACGCTGTTCGAGCACGGCATGCCGCACGACAAGGTGCGCATCGAGCGGTTCGAGGCCTCGGGCAACGACGCGATCCCGATCCAGCCCAGCGAGGAAGGCGACGTCGTCCCAGGCGAGATCACGATCCATTTCGAGGGCAAGGTCCACAAGGTGGCCTACGCCAAGGGCCAGACGATTCTCGAGGCGGCGCGCGCCGGCGGGCTCAACCCGCTCTCGTCCTGCGAGGAGGGCTTCTGCGCCTCGTGCGCGGCCAAGACCATCAAGGGCAAGGTCATGCTCGCCAAGAACGACATCTACACGCCCGAGGATCTCGCCAATCACTGGATCCTGACCTGCCAGGGCCACTGTTTCGGGGCCGAGGTCGAGATCACCTACGACGTGGTGTAGCGATCAGCGCCCGTCCCCTCGCCCAGGCGACCATCCTGACCCTGGTCGCCGGCATTGCCGACGCCGTGGGCTATGTCACCATGGGCGGCGTGTTCGCCGCCAACATGACCGGCAACACGGTGCTGGCCGGCATCGAGATCGCCAAGGGCAACCATTTCACCGCCTGGAACCATCTCACGCCGCTGGTCGCGTTCTTCCCCGGCGCCCTGCTCGCCCGCGCGATGCTGCGCCTGTTCAAGGGACCCGCGGCCGGCATCCTGCTCGAAGCCGCGCTGCTCGCGGGCGTCGGCTTCCTTCCGGTGGGCGAGGAGAATGCGGTGATGATCGTGGCCTTCGCGATGGGCCTGCAGGCCTCGACGATCACCAACTTCGCCGGCCATTCGGTCAGCACCGTCGTCGTGACCAGCACCCTGGCCCGCACCGCGGATGCGGCCGTCGACCGGCTGTGGCCGGGCGCCGCGATAGCCCCGCCCTCGGCGCTGAACACCGGGCTGCTGGCGCTGACCTGGACGGGCTACCTGGTCGGCGCCGTGATCGGCGGCCTTCTGCTGCCGGTCCTCGCCTGGCCGCTGCTCGTGCCGGCGGCGTTGCTGATCCTGATGCTGCCGTTGCTGTGAAACGCGCCTACGCCGTCGCGATCGCCTTCTCGACGAACATCTTCCGGTCGAACTCCTCGGCCACCTTGCCGTCGTTGGCCAGGACCTCGGCCACATCGATCTTGGCGTAGTCCATCACGCCCATGTCGGCGAAGGCCTTCTGCACCCGCGGACCCCACAGGCCGATATCCTTCACGGTCGGCACGACGCGGCTGAACAGGCGGCCGCGGAACGACTGCATCTGCTTGGAATTGTAGTGGATGTCGTCCAGCACCTTGGCCGGCAGGCCGAGCCGCTCCCAGACCTCGGACTGGTTGAAGCGGTCGCGCATGAAGTAGAGCGCCTCGACCACGAACTCCTCGCGCTCGTCGCGTTCTGCCTCCGACAGGTGCGGATAGTATTCGCGCAGCGCCAGCCGCCCGAACGAGACGTGGCGCGCCTCGTCCTGCATGACATAGGCGTTCACCGCGCCGGCCAGCGTGTTGCCGGCCTTGTCGCGAATCGACTGGAAGGCGGCGAGCGCCAGGCCTTCGATCAGCACCTGCATGCCGAGATAGGTCATGTCCCAGCGGCGGTCGGTCAGCGTCTGCTCGAGCAGCGTCTGCAGCGCCTTGTTGATCGGATAGGCGACCTTGAACTTCTCGTGCAGCAGCCGTTTGTAGGCCTCGACGTGACGTGCCTCGTCCATCACCTGGGTGGCGGCGTAGAACTTGGCGTTCATGTCGGGAACGGTGCCGACGATCTTGGCGGTGGCGATCAGGGCGCCCTGCTCGCCATGCATGAACTGCGAGATCGAGTTGGCCTGGAGATGGAGCCTGAGCCAGCTCCGCTCCTTCTCGGTCATCTTGTTCCAATGATCGGTGCCGTAGATCGAGATCGCCTCGTCCTTCAGCTCCATCGGATTGTCGGGATTGAGTTCGAGAGACCAGTCCAACCGGGTGCTGGCATCCCACTGCTGCTGCTTGCCCTTCTCGTAGAGCTCGAGCAGCGGCGCGGAACCGTCGTCATATTCCCAGTTGAACTGGAGCTCGGTCGCACCGTCGAACGTCCACTGCGTCACGTCGACGGGCAGGGCATAGATCCGTTGCGTGGTCATGGCATCACCCTCCCGGGGCGGATTCTAGCTATTGCTTACCGAAAAGATGACGCCTCGTTCACGCAGTGGCAAGCCCCTGGCTGTCAGGGCTGCAGCCGGTAACCGCCCCGGTCAGTGACCAGGATCGCGGCGCTGGCCGGATCGCGCTCGATCTTCTGCCGCAGACGGTAGATGTGTGTTTCGAGCGTATGGGTCGTCACGCCGGCATTGTAGCCCCAGACCTCGTTCAGCAGGATGTCGCGGGCGACCGGCCGGTCGCCGGCCCGGAACAGGTACTTCAGGATCGAGGCTTCCTTGTCGGTCAGGCGGACCTTCTTCTTTCCGCCCTTCTCCATCAGCAACTTTCCCGCAGGGTGGAATTCGTAGGGACCGATCGACATGACCGCATCCTCGCTGCGCTCGTGCTGGCGCAGATGGGCGCGCAGACGCGCGAGCAGGACGTTGATGCGGAAGGGCTTGGTCACATAGTCGTTGGCGCCGGATTCGAGGCCCAGGATCGTATCGGCGTCGCTGTCGGCCGCGGTCAGCATGATGACGGGGGCGCGGACGCCTTCGCGACGCATCAGCTTGCAGAGCTCGCGGCCGTCCATGTCGGGGAGACCGATGTCCAGCAGGATGGCGTCGTAGTGGGCGAGCTTGGCCTTCTCCAGCCCTTCCGCGGCGGTGCCGACCTGGATGGTCGTGAACCCGTCGTAAAGATCGAGCTGCTCGGCAAGCACCGTGCGCAACGCCTGGTCGTCATCGACCAACAGGATTTTCTTGCCACGATTGTTCACGGACATGCGCTTGCTACCTGTCAGCCATCTCTAAATATATTCCATTCAGTACGATCTGGGCACAAAAGTGGTTCACTTCGGCGAAAACCCGTGGCGTGATACCAGAAGTGATGAATTCCAATCCGGCCCATTCCCGCAGCGCGGCTGCAGTCGCTTCCGTCGAACGTGCCATGGCGGAGCTTCGCCGCGGCGGAATCGTCGTGCTGCGGGGCGCGGACGGCGCCGGCGGCCTCGTCATTGCCGCCGAATCCTGCGGCCCGCGCGCCCTGCAGCGCCTGCAGGGCCTCGCCCAGAACCCGCCGGTCCTGGTCACCACGCGCCGCCGCGCCGAGGCGATCGGCATGGAAATTCCTCCGCACATCGCGGGGGGCATGGGCGAGACCAACAAGCCGATCACCATCGACCTGCCGGAGGGCGTCCCCGTCGACGTCATCCTGCGGCCACACGAGAGCGACCGGACCGGCCGTCACGTCGCCCTGCGCCACCTGTCGCGGCCCGTTGCCAGCCATGCCCCGGCCATCGCCCAGGCGGCGATCGAGCTCGCCAAGCTGTCGCGTCTCCTGCCGGCCGTCGCCCTGGGGCCGCTGACCCGCGATCCGGGCAACAAGCGGCGCGACTGGGCCCGCGAGCAGGATCTCGTCTATGTCGATGCCGCCGACGTGTCGGCGTACGAGGAAACCGCGTCGCGGACGCTGCAGCAGGTCGCCCAAGCGCACGTGCCGCTCGAAGGCGCCGAGAATGCCCGCATCCTGGCCTGGCGGCCCAGCGACGGCGGCAAGGAGCATCTCGCCATCGTGGTCGGCGAGATCGATCCGACCGAGCCCGTCCTGATCCGTCTGCATTCGGAATGCTTCACCGGCGACCTGCTGGGCTCGCTGCGCTGCGATTGCGGCGTGCAGTTGCGCAGCGCCATCGCCGAGATCGCCCGGCAGGGCTCGGGCGTCCTGCTCTATCTCGCGCAGGAAGGCCGCGGCATCGGCCTGGTCAACAAGCTGCGCGCCTACGAGCTGCAGGACGACGGGTTCGACACGATCGACGCCAACGAGCAGCTCGGCTTCGACGCCGACGAGCGCATCTATGTGCCCGCCGCCACCATGCTGTCGCGCATGGGCATCCAGCGCGTGCGGCTGATGACCAACAATCCCGAGAAGATCGCCCAGCTCGAACGCTACGGCGTCGAGGTTGCGGCGAGGGTCCCGCACTCCTTCCCGTCCAACGGGCACAACGAGAATTACCTGCGTACCAAGGCAGAACGAGCGGGCCACCTGCTCTAATAACGACGACCGGAGGAAACATGACCAAGATGCGTCGCCGCGTTTTTGCGGCTGGCAGTGCTGCGTTCGCATTCTCCCCTTACATCGTAAATGCCCAGAAGAAGTACGATCCGGGCGTGACCGACAAGGAGATCAAGCTCGGTCACACCAATCCCTATAGCGGGCCGCTCTCGGCCTACGGCACGATCGGCAAGGCCATCGCCGCCTACTGGACGATGGTGAACGACCAGGGCGGCATCAACGGCCGCAAGATCAATTTCATCACCTACGACGACGGCTTCGTGCCGCCCAAGACCGTCGAAATGGTCCGCAAGCTCGTGGAGGACGACAAGGTCTTCGCGATCTTCCAGCTGCTCGGCACGCCGACCAACACGGTCGTACAGAAGTACCTGAACCAGAAGAAGGTGCCGCAGCTCTTCGTGGCGACTGGCGCGTCCAAGTGGGGCGACCCCAAGCACTTCCCATGGACCATGGGCTGGCAGCCCGACTATCACACCGAGGCGGCGATCTACGCCAAGCACGTCCTGGCCAAGCACAAGGACAATCTCAAGGACCTGCGCATCGGCATCATCTACCAGAACGACGATTCCGGTAAGGACTACAGCGGCGGCTTCCTGGCGGGCCTCGGCAAGGAGAACGAAAAGTACGTCACCGCCAAGGTGAGCTATGAAGTGACCGATCCGACCGTCGACAGCCAGATCATCCAGATCAAGAGCTCCGGCGCCAACGTGTTCTTCAACGACTGCGCGCCCAAGGCTGCGGCGCAGGCCATCCGCAAGGTGGCCGACCTTGGCTGGAAGCCCGACCACTATCTCGCCAACGTCTCGGCCTCCGTGGCCGCGGTGCTGAAGCCCGCCGGCTTCGACAACAGCAAGGGCATCATAACCGCGTCCTATCTCAAGGACGCCACCGACAAGCAGTGGGTCAACGACGCGGACTACAAGGAATGGGACGCGTGGCTGAAGAAGTACCTGCCCGACGCGAATCCGGCCGACTCGGGCAACACCTACGCCTATGCCGTCTCCTCGACGATGCGCCACTGCCTCGAGGCCTGCGGCGACAACCTCACGCGCGAGAACCTGATGAAGCAGGCCGCCAGCATGAAGAGGCTGATGGTGCCGATGCTGCTGCCCGGTATCACGATCAACACCAGCCCGACGGACTTCTATCCCATCCAGTCGGTACGCCTCTCCGCCTTCGACGGCGAGACGTGGAAGCTGTTCGGCGACGTGCTGAGCAACGAGGGCGCCTAACCGGCAGCCAGCCCATCGCCGCCGCTTCGCAGTGGACTGGCATGGTGGATGCTTCGTACGGTTGGTGACCGACCGGAGCTGACTCGCCGATGCCTTCCAGACTGACCCGCCGCCGCACCCTGCTCACCGCGGCGGGGGCCTCCGCCCTGGCGGCTGCAGCCTATGGATCGGCCCACACGAGTTCCCGGACCGCCCAGAGCCCGCGCCGTCCGGCCGGGTTCCCCGACGGCTTCCGCTGGGGCACCGCGACGTCGGCCTATCAGGTCGAGGGCGGGGCTCATGAGGACGGTCGCGGACCGTCGATCTGGGACACCTTCACGCGCGAGCCCGGCCGGATCCGCGACGGCTCGACTGGCGACGTCAGCGTCGACCACTATCATCGCTACCGGGAAGACGTGGCGTTGATGAAGTCGCTCGGGGCGCACACCTATCGCTTCTCGATCGCCTGGCCGCGCGTCTTTCCCGAAGGCAAGGGCAAGGCCAATCCCGGGGGCCTCGACTTCTACGACCGGCTGGTCGACGAGCTTCTCGCCGCCGGCATCGAACCGTACGCGACGCTCTATCACTGGGACCTGCCGCAGGCGCTGCAGGACCGCGGCGGCTGGGAATCGCGCGACACCGCCCAGGCCTTCGGTGACTACGCGGCCTACGTCGCGGGCCGCCTCACCGATCGCGTGCGTCAGGTCTTCACCATCAACGAGATGCAGACCTTCGTCGAGCAGGGCCACGAGACCGGCAACTTCGCGCCGGGCCTCAAGCTGCCACCCGGGCGGCTGAACCAGGTGCGCCACCACGCGGTGCTGGCGCATGGCCTCGCCGTGCAGGCGGTGCGCGCGAGCGGACGGCGCGGCACCAGGGTGGGTCCGGCCGAGAACATCGCCACGGCGGTGCCCGCCGTCGAGACGGCCGAGAACATCAAGGCCGCCGAACGGGCGACGCGCGAACTGAACGCACCCTATCTCACGGTGATGATGGAGGGCCGCTACACCGACGCCTATCTCGCCAAGGCGGGTCGCGACGCGCCACGCTTCACCGACGCGGAGCTGAAGATCATCTCGAGCAAGGTCGATTTCGTCGGCCTGAACGTCTATGCGCCCAGCCAGTACGTGCTGGCGAGCGAGGCGGCGCCGGGCTTCACGCCGGTGCCGTTCCCGGCGTCGCATCCGCACATGGCCTCGTCGTGGCTGCTGCTGGGGCCGGAAGTGCTTTACTGGGCGCCGCGCAATGCCGCCCGGCTCTGGCCGGTGAAGGACATCTTCATCACCGAGAACGGCGCGTCTGCGGCGGACGAGCCGACGCCGGACGGCACGGTCCACGACGTCGACCGCGTAATGTATCTGCGAAACTGCCTGATGCACCTGCAGCGCGCGACCGCCGAGGCCGTTCCGGTCCGCGGATATTTCCTGTGGAGTCTGCTCGACAATTTCGAATGGGCCGACGGTTACGCGACGCGGTTCGGTCTCGTCCATGTCGACTATGCGACGCAGAGGCGAACGCCAAAGCTCAGCGCCGAATTCTACCGTGAAGTCATTTCGCGTAACGCGTTGGCGTGAGTGCGCAGCAAATCGCAGGCCATAAAACAGGGTTGACCCTCGGAGCCGGAAATAGGTTTCGCTTTCCACTTTCCTGCGGAATTTTGGAAAGAGTTTTCGTGCACGAAAGCCTCGGCGTCGAATATTAGAATTCCTGACGTGCCCACTATGCCAAGATGGGCGACGCTGTGAACGGCGAAAGGGAATCAAAATGAAGCTGCCCGTAGCGACGCTCGACCATGTGGTCATCAATGCCCGCGACGACATGGATCATGCGGCCGACGTCTATACGCGTCTCGGCTTTTCGCTCACCGAACGCGGCTATCATTCGCTGGGTTCGATGAATCACCTCGCCATGTTCGGCACCGACTATCTCGAGCTGATCGCCATTCCGAAGGATGCCGCGTCCGGTCGCCTCGATCTGCTCACCTTCCCCTTCGGACTGAACGGTCTCGTCTTCGGCGCGGAAGATTCCGCGGTCACTTACGAAGCGCTGAGCAAGGCGGGCGTCCCCGTCGACCCGCCGGTCGAATTCACGCGCCCCGTGAAGGTCGGCGACGAGATGCGCGATGCGCGGTTCCGCACGGTCCGCATGAAGGCCGGCGTCGTGCCGTACGGCCGTGTCTATTACTGTCACCACTTCACGCGCGACGTCGTATGGCGCGACGAGTGGCGTCACCACGCCAATGGCACGGTCGCCATCGTACGCTTCCTGATCGTCGAGCCGGATCCCGCGGCGGCGTCCAAACTCTATGCCGACATGTTCGGTCCGGAAGCCGTGCGCGACATCAAGGGCGGCAAGTCGGTCGTGGTCGGCAATTCGCGCGTCGACATCGTGACCGAGGACGAGCTGAAGGCGCAGTTCGGCGATGCCGTACCGCAGGCCGAGGGCCGCACGGCCTACATGGCCGGCCTCACATTCCGCACGCTGTCGGCGGCGAAGGCGGCACGTGCCTTGCAGGATGGCAAGATCAGCGGCGTGACGCAGACCGCGGACCGGGTCGTCGTGCCGGCCAGTCAGGCGTTGAACGCGGTGCTCGAGTTCATCGAATAGGCTGACGCAAGTTCGTCGGGGCTGCTGGGGAGCGGCCGAGAAGGGAAGCCATGGAATATTACGATTGCTTCGCCGCAAGCTATGCCAACGCGCGGGCGAAGTTTCTGAAGGCGGCGACGGCCGCCCAAGGCGAGGTGCGGTCGTTCCTGCACCCCGCGAAGAAGGCGCCCGACGGCGGGCCGCTGGCGATCGACGTCGCCTGCTTCGGCGACCGCAAGGCGGCGCGGCAGGCCCTGTTCCTGAGCGGCACGCACGGTCAGGAAGGCTTTTCCGGCTCGGCCGTGCAGATCGGCTGGCTGGCGTCGGGCGGCGCGGCGCGGCTGCCCGCCGGCCTCGGCGTCGTGCTGGTGCATGGGCTCAATCCCTACGGCTTCGCGCACGCCACGCGCACGACCGAGAACAACGTCGATCTCAACCGCAACTTCATCGACCGCGAGGCGGGCCCGGCGCCGGCCAATCGGCACTACGAGACGCTTCATGCCGACCTGCTGATCCGCGAATGGACGGATGCGGAGAACGAGCGGATCGCCGGCGTGCTCGACCGGTTCGCCGAGAGCAAGGGCCGCGACGTGCTGTTCGATACGCTCGCGCGCGGCCAGTACGAGCATCAGGACGGATTGATGTTCGGCGGCAAGGACCGCGAATGGTCCAACCGGACTCTGGAGACCATCGTCGCCGAAACGCTGGCCGACGCCGAGCGTGTGGCCTTCATCGACTGGCACACCGGCATCGGCGAGTACGGCAAGCCGTTCTTCCTCTGCTTCAACGATCCCGCTGGCCCGCTGTTCGCACGCGCCTGCGCGTGGTGGGGTAAGGAGAATGTCGACGGTGTGCGGCCGCACGGCATGGAACGGCCGAACTATACCGGCCTGGTCTTCCACGGCGTGCAGCGCTTCCTCGGCAATCGCGACATGTGCGGCGCGGTGATCGAGTTCGGCACGCGCGGCGTCAACATGCGCCGGGTGCTGCGGCTGGATCAGTGGCTGCGGCGGCAACACGGACTCGATCCCGACGTGCGCGCCACCCTGCAGGCCGACATGATGGATGCCTTCTGCCCGTTCGACGGCCAATGGCGCAAGGACACGCTCGACTACGGGCTGAAGCTCACCGACCAGGCACTTTCGGGACTCGCAGCATGGTGACGATCAAGTACGACAATCAGGGCGACGCGATCTCGCGCGACGTGCCGGCCGACAGCATCGCGCTGATCGACGAAGGCGGCAACGGGAGCGAGCGCCGCTACACCTACGCCGACATCCTGCGGCTGAGCGGTGCGGTCGCGCGCGGGCTCCTGAAGCGCGGCCTGCAGCACGGCGACCGCGTGGCGATCCTCTCGGCCAACCGCGCCGAGTTCCTGCTGACCTTCCTCGGCACGATGCAGGCCGGCCTGGTCTCCGTTCCGGTGAACTACAAGCTACCGGCCGAGACCGTTGCCTATGTCGTGGGCGACTGCGACGCCAAACTGGTGATCGGCGACGATGCGCGGCTGCCGCTGGCGCCCGACGACGTGCCGAAGCTTTCCCTCGACCGGGACTTCGAGAGCCTCCTCGACGAAGGCCCGTTCACGCCGGTCGCGATGAAGCCCGAGGAACCGGCGATGTTCCTCTACACGTCGGGCTCGACGGGCCGCCCCAAGGGCGTGGTGCTGTCGCACCATTCGCATCTCTGGGCGATCAGCCAGCGCGTGCGCCGGCCGGCGCCGATCGGCCAGCGCGCGCTCGTGGCGGCGCCGCTCTATCACATGAACGGGCTGGCCATGTGCCAGACCACCTTCTCGCACGGTGACACCGTGGTGCTGCTGCCGCAGTTCACGACCCGCGGCTATATCGAGGCGGCCGCCAAGCATCGCGCCGCCTTCCTGACCTCCGTGCCGACCATGATCGCGATGATGCTGCGCGAGCGCGAGCTGCTCAGCCGCACCGATCTCTCGGCCGTCGAGGCCGTCCGCATGGGCTCCGCGCCCGTTACCCAATCGCTGATCGACCAGGTGCACGCGGTGTTTCCAAAGGCTCTGGTCAGCAACGGCTACGGCACCACCGAGGCCGGCCCCGTCGTATTCGGCCCTCATCCGGAGGGCCTGCCGCAGCCGGTACTCTCGACCGGCTATCCGCATCCCGAGGTTCAGCTCCGCCTCGTGCGCGACGGAAAGGAAGTGCAGGACGAAGGCGAGCTCCAGATGAAGTGCGGCGCGCTGATGACGCACTATCACAAGCTGCCCGCCAAGACCGCCGAGGTCATGACGCCGGACGGCTTCTACCGGACCAGCGACGTCTTCCGGCGCGACGAGAACGGCTTCTTCTATTTCGTCGGTCGCGTCGACGACATGTTCGTATGCGGCGGCGAGAACATCTATCCCGGCGAGGTCGAGAAGATGCTCGAGCGGCATCCCGGCATCCACCAGGCCGCGGTGATTCCCGTTCCCGACGAACTCAAGGGCCACAAGCCGATCGCCTTCGTCGTCAAGGCGGCCGGTGCCGAACTCGACGAGCAGGCGGTGAAGACCTATGCGCTGGCCAATGCGCCGGCCTACCAGCATCCGAGACGCGTGCTGTTCGTCGACGAGATGCCGCTCGCCGGCACCAACAAGATCGACAAGCGCGTCCTCGCCAAGCAAATCCCAACTGGAGAAGTATAACAATGAAAGCTGCTGTCGTCCGTGAACATGGCGGACCGGACCGCCTCGTCTTCGAAACCAACTTTCCCGACCCGACGCCCGGCGAGGGCGATGTGATCGTCGCGGTGAAGGCCTCGTCGCTGAACTATCACGACGTCTTCACCCGCCGCGGCATGCCGGGCATCAAGGTGCCGATGCCCGCCATCATGGGTCTCGACGTTGCCGGCGAGATCGCCGAGGTCGGCCCGGGCGTCACCGGCTGGAAGAAGGGCGATCGCGTCCTGGTCGACCCGATCAACCGGGTCGAAGGCGGCCTGATGGGTGAGACGGTGCACGGCGGCCTGGCCGAACTGTGCAAGGCGCGCGCCCACCAGCTGATCAAGATCCCCGACGGCGTGAGCTATGCCGATGCGGCGGCCCTTCCCGTGGCCTACGGCACGGCGCTGCGCATGATGGTCACCAATGGCCATGTCGCCAAGGGCGAGAAGGTCCTGATCCTCGGCGCCTCGGGCGGCGTCGGCGTCTGCTGCCTGCAGCTGGCCAAGCTCGCCGGCTGCGAAGTGATCGCCTGTGCCGGTACCGACGCCAAGGCCCAGCGCCTGGCCGAGCTCGGCGCCGACAAGACGATCAACTACATCGAGAAGGATTTCATGAAGGAAGTCTTCGCGATGTACGGCAAGCCGACGCGGCGCGGCAACGGCACCGACCAGGGCGTCGATGTCGTGGTCAACTACACCGGCGGCGACACCTGGGTGAACTCGCTGAAGACGCTCAAGGTCGGCGGCCGCCTGCTGACCTGCGGCGCCACCGCCGGCTACGCGCCGACGGAGGACATCCGCTTCATCTGGACCTTCGAGCTCAAGGTCCTGGGTTCCAACGGTTGGATGCGCAGCGACATCGAGAAGCTCCTGGAGCTGGTGCAGAGCGGCAAGCTCAAGGTGCTGGTCGACAAGGTCTTCCCGCTGTCCGAAGCGCGCGAGGCTCTGCGCGTGATCGAGGATCGCGAAGTGTTCGGCAAGATCGTGGTGGCGCCATGAGCGACAAGCTCCCGCCGCTCAGCGACGCCGAACTGCAGGCGATGCTCGATCATTCGCCGTTCATTTCCTTCCTCGGCCTCAAGGTCACCGAAGCGGACCCGGCGAAGGAACGTGTCACGATGGAATGCGAGATGCGCCCCGAGTTCGAGCGCGGCAAGGGCACCGGCCAGTGGCACGGCGGCCCGATTGCGGCGGTCATCGATACGGTCGGCGACTACGCGCTGATCATGGCGCTGCGGCGTGGCCTGCCGACCATCAACTTCCGCGTCGACTATCTGCGGCCCGCGATCAAGACCAAGCTCATCACGACGGCCACGGTCCGCCGCAATGGCAAAAGCGTCGGCATCGTCGATGTCGACGTGTTCAACGACAAGATGGTGCTGCTGGCGATCGGCCGTGCGACCTATTCGACGCTGCAGGCTTAGGCCACACGGTATGAAGTTTGCTTCGTCTGGCGTGGGAATTGGGGAACGGAGGGTGTCATGACGATCAAGGTTTCACGCCGCGTGTTTGGCGCGGGTGTCTTCGCCGCCGGCGTAGTCGGCACGTCCCGGGGATCGTTCGCACAGGGTACGCCCAAACGGGGCGGCACCTTGGTGGCGACCTGGGGCGGCGGCGAGCCGCAGGCCTGCTACGTGCCGGCCGGCGGCGGCTCGAGCCCGACCTTCTCGTCGTCCAAGCTGTTCGAGCGGCTGGCCCGGCGCAAGATGGACGGCGCGTTCGAAGGCGTGCTGGCCGAATCGTGGAAGCCGTCGGCCGACTTCAAGACCTACACGGTGAAAATCCGCAAGGGCGTGAAGTTCCATGACGGCAAGGACATGACGGTCGACGACGTCGTCTATTCCGTCGCTGAGATCTGGAAGAAGTACGCCGTTGCGTCGGCGCTCACCGACTTCGCGGGCATCGAGTCGCCCGACGCCGACACGGTCGTCTTCAAGTACAACAATCCGACGCCGGAATTCTTCTTCGCATCGACCCTGTGCTCACCGGTCGCCTACATCGTGCCCAAGCATGTCTATGCCGGCAGCGATCCGGTCACCAATCCGGCCAACAATGCGCCGATCGCCACGGGTCCCTGGAAATTCAAGGAGTGGGTGCGCGGCAGCCACTTCGAATACGTGAAGAACGAGAACTACTGGAAGAAGGACGAGCCTTATCTCGACCGCCTGATCATCCGCTACGTGCGCGACCCGGCGGGCCGCGCGGCGGCGATGGAAGCGGGCGACATCCACATCGGGGTGTTCAATCCCGTTGCCCCGCCCGACATCAAGCGCCTGACCGGAACCGGCAAGTTCGTCGCCACGCCCAAGGGCTACGAGGAAGCGGTCTGGTCGACGACGCTCGAATGCAACATGCGCAATCCGGTCTTCGCCAAGCGCGAGGTCCGGCAGGCCATGTTCCACGCCGTCAATCGCGAGTTCATCGCAAAGACGGTCTACTACGGATATGCGCGGCCGGGCACCAGCCCGATCTACTCCCCCAACAAGGAGTTCTACACCGCCGACACGTTCAAGACCGGCTTCGATCCCAAGAAGGCGGCTGCCCTGCTCGATGCGGCCGGCTTCCCGAAGAAGGCCGACGGCAAGCGCTTCACCCTGAACCTTCTGTCCGCGGGCTGGTTCCAGGAGAACGGCAAGGTCGGCGCCTACGTGAAGCAGGCCCTCGAGGATGTCGGTGTCGGCATCAACCTCACGGTCCCGGACCGCCCGAGTTCGATCAAGCGCATCTACACCGATTACGATTTCGACCTGGCGATCTCCAACCAGGCCAATCCGTCCGAGCCGGTGCCGTCGACCACGCAGTACTTCACGACCGACGGCATCATGAAGGGTGTGCCCTTCCGTAACGCCTCGGGCTATTCCAATCCCGACGTCGACAAGCTGGTCGCCAGCATCAAGATCGAGACCGATCCGGCCAAGCGCAAGGCGCTGGTCGTCGAATTCCAGAAGATCATCGCGCAGGAAGCTCCGCTCCTGCCGCTGGTCGAGCTGGAATCGATTACTCTGGCGAGCACCAAGGTGCAGAACCACTCCAACGACCCGAACTTCCTCGCTGCAAGTTGGGGAGACCTATGGCTGGCGAGCTAGTCTCGCCGACGCCCGCCCTTCGCGGCTCCGCCCGTCGCACGGCGGCGCTGCGGCTCCTGCGGCGACGGCTGATCCAGGCCGTCCCGCTGATGCTGGGCGTGGTGATCATCAATTTCTGCCTGATCCAGATGGCGCCGGGCAGTTTCCTCGAACTGATGACGGCCGAGAACCAGGTGAGCGACCCGACGACGATCGCCCTGCTGCGCAAGACCTACGGGCTGGACGATCCCGTCTGGATGCAGCTGCTGAAATACATCTGGGCGCTGCTGCATTTCGACTTCGGCTTCTCCTATCGGCAGAACATGCCGGTCATCCAGGCGATCTGGATCCACCTGCCGGCAACGGTCCTGCTGATGGTGTCGAGCATAGCGCTGGCGATCTCGATCGGCGTGGCGGCGGGCGTCGTCGCGTCGATGAAGGTTCGCACCTTCTGGGACAGCCTGGTCTCGGTCGCCGCCATGTTCTTCTATGCCGCGCCCAGTTTCTGGCTCGGCATCATGATGATCGTGCTGTTTTCGGTGAAGCTCGGCTGGCTGCCGGTGGGTGGCATGATGAAGATCGGGGGCAACGGGGGCGTGCTGGATATCCTGCACCACCTGATCCTGCCGACGCTGGCATTGGGTCTGTTCTATGCCGCGATCTATACCCGCGTCATGCGTTCCTCGATGCTCGAGGTGGCGCAGCTCGACTTCGTGCGCACGGCGCGTGCCAAGGGCCTCAGTCGCAACAAGGTCACGATCCACCACGTGCTGCGCAACGCGCTGCTGCCGGTGGTCACGATCCTGGGCGTGCAGATGGGCACCGTCCTGGCTGGCAGCGTCGTGATCGAGAGCGTGTTCAGCTGGCCGGGCGTCGGCTCGCTGCTGTTCGACAGCGTGAGCTCTCGCAACTATCCGGTCGTGCTCGGCATCATGGTGCTGGGCTCGCTGGTCGTCATCGCCGCCAACATCGCGGTCGACCTCATCTACATGTGGCTCGATCCGCGCATCGAGATCCGCTGATGCAACGTTTCGAGTTTCTTGGCCGCTTCGCCCGCAATCGCGGCGCCTTTGTCGGCGCCTGCCTGATCCTGCTCGTCGCGCTCATGGCGGCCTTCGCGTCGGTCTTCTTCCCGACCGACCCGTTGCGCATCGTCGGGCTGCCCGAACTGTGGCCCGGCGAGGACCCCGAGTTTCCGCTGGGCACCGATTCGCTGGGACGCGACATCCTGTCGATGATCGTCCACGGCGCGCGGGCGACCCTGCTGATCGGCCTCTTCGCCTCGGCGGTCGCCACCATCATCGGCGTCGGCGTCGGCGCCATCGCCGGCTTTTTCGGCGGCTGGGTCGACGAGGTCGCGATGCGCGCGGCCGAATTGTTCCAGACCATCCCGAACCTGATCTTCGTGCTCACCATCGTGGTCATCCTGGGCTCCACCCTGACCAATATCGTGATCGCCATCGGCATCGTGAGCTGGACGCCGATCGCGCGCATGACCCGGGCGGAGTTCCTGTCGCTGCGTGACCGCGAGTTCGTGCAGGCCTGCCGCTCGATGGGCATGAGCGACTTCCGCATCATCGTCTCGGAAATCCTGCCCAACGCCCTGCCGCCGGTGATCGTGCTCTCCTCGCTGGTCGTCGCCGGCGCCATCCTGTTCGAATCGGCCGTGTCCTTCCTCGGCCTCGGCGATCCCAACGTCGCGAGCTGGGGCCGGCTGGTCGGCGACGGTCGCCAGCTCATCCGCAGCTCCTGGTACATCTGCGCCATCCCGGGCATCGCGATCATGATCACGGTGCTCTGCCTCAACCTGGTGGGCGACGGGCTGAACGACGCGCTCAATCCGAAGCTGAGGGACCGGTGATGAGTGGCTCGGCCCTTCCTCTGGAGATCGTCGACCTCCGCACCACGCTCTTCACCCGCCGCGGCGAGATGAAGGCAGTCGACGGACTGAGCCTCACCGTCGCCGCCGGCGAGACCGTGGCGCTGGTGGGAGAGTCCGGCTGCGGCAAGTCGCTGTCGGCGCTTTCGATCATGCGCCTCCTGCCCGATCCGCCGGCCCGCATCGTCGGCGGCCAGGTGAAGCTCAACGGACGGGACATCGTGCCGCTGCCCGAGGAGGCCATGCTCGGCATCCGGGGCAAGGAGATCGGCATGATCTTCCAGGACCCGCTCAGCTCGCTGAACCCGGTCGCCACGGTCGAGAAGCAGATCGTCGAAGTGCTGATGACCCATACCGAGCTCGGCCGCGGCCAGGCGCGGGTGCGGGCCCACGAGCTGCTCGAGTTGGTGGGCATGCCCGACGCGGCCCGCCGCCTCGACGCCTACCCGCACCAGCTGTCCGGCGGCATGTGCCAGAGGGTGATCATCGCCATGGCGATCGCCTGCAGCCCGTCGGTGCTGATCGCCGACGAGCCGACCACGGCGCTCGACGTGACGGTGCAGGCGCAGGTGCTGGCGCTCCTGAAGAAGCTGCAGGCCGATGCCGGCATGGCGATGATCTTCATCACCCACGATCTCGGCGTCGTCGCCGAGACCGCCGACCGGGTCGTGGTCATGTATGCCGGCCGCAAGGTCGAGGAAGCCTCGGTCGACGACCTGTTCGAGAACCCTCTGCATCCCTACACGGTGGGCCTGATCGGTGCGACGCCGACGCCGGGCGCCGAGCGCGCCGAGCGGCTGGCCGACATTCCCGGCATGGTGCCGCCGCTCAACGCCCTGCCGCAGGGCTGCGCCTTCGCGCCCCGCTGCCCGCGGGTGATGGACCGCTGCCTCACCCAGAAGCCTGCCCTCACGGCGCCCGCCCCAGGCCGCCTCGTCGCCTGCTTCGCGGCCGAGAGGACCTGACCATGTCGTTGCTTTCCCTGCGCGACGTGCGCGTCCAGTTCAACACCGCGGGCGGCGTCGTGCGTGCCGTGAACGGCGTCAGCCTCGACCTTGCGGTCGGCGAGACCCTAGGACTGGTCGGCGAATCCGGCTGCGGCAAGTCCACTCTGGGCAAGGCGATCATGAAGCTGGTGCCCGTCGCCGGCGGCGAGATCCTGGTCGAGGGCGTCGACATCGCGCCGCTCAATCGCGAACAGCTCACCAACATGCGCCGCAAGGTGCAGATGATCTTCCAGGACCCCTACGGCTCGCTCAACCCGCGCTCGACGGTGGGTCGTTCCGTGGCCCAGCCGCTGGTGCTGGCCGGCTGGAAGGCCGACGCCACGGCCGAGCGGGTCGAGACGTTGCTGCGCTGGGTCGGCCTGCCGAGCGACGCCAAGCAGCGCTACCCGCATGAATTCTCCGGCGGTCAGCGCCAGCGCATCGGCATCGCCCGCGCCCTGGCGCTCAGCCCCAAGCTGATCATCTGCGACGAGCCGGTCTCGGCGCTCGACGTGTCAGTACGCGCGCAGGTCATCAACCTGCTCGAAGACCTGAAGAGCCAGTTCGGCGTATCCTACCTGTTCATCAGCCACGACCTGAGCGTGGTCGAGCACATCGCCGATCGGGTGGCGGTGATGTATCTCGGCATGCTGTTCGAGGTCGGTGGCCGCGACCAGATCTGGCGCGAGCCGCGGCATCCCTATACGCGGGCGCTGCTGGCGGCGGCGCCGATCGCCAACCCCAAGCTCGCGCGCGCGCGCCAGCGCACGGTGCTGCAAGGGGAGTTGCCGAGCCCGCTGAACCCGCCGCCCGGCTGTCCCTTCAATTCGCGCTGCCCGATGGCCCAGGACCGCTGCCGGGTCGAGAAGCCGGCGCTCCGTGCCGTGGGGAACGGCGTGCAGGCGGCGTGCCATTTCGTCTGATTGGGCTATGATCGCGGGCATGAGACTGCCCGCCTTCTTCGCCGCCCTGCTTGCCGCCGGAACCGTTTCCGGCGCCGCCTCCGCCCAGAGCATGGAGTTCGCCTGCCCCGACCCGGGCACGGCCTTCACCTACGACAGCGGCGTCAAGGTCGTGGCGCGTGGCCGCGATGGCATGGACTGCAGCATGGATCGCGTCGGCGGCAAGCCCTTCAAGCTGCGGGCGCTGCTGTTCGACAATCCCTCGGCCGATGGCGCGGACCTCACCGCCTATCTCGCCGCCTTGCGTCCCGAGCGCCTGTGGCCGCTCGAGGTCGGCAAGAAGATCGAGGCGAGTTACAGGGCCGGCGGCGGCACCTGGACCTATACACTCGCCGTGGCACGCTACGAGCGGCGCACCGGACCCGGCGACAAGATGATCGACGCGTTCCTGGTCGAGATGAACGAGACCGGCGACAAGGGCCAGCGCACCATCTCGCGCTGGTGGATCTCGCCCGCCGACAAGTTCGCCATCCGCTACGACTTCAGCGACGGCGCCGGCAAGGCCAACCGCGCCGTGGTGACCGAGGTCTCGCGCTAGCCGAGTTTGACTCGGAGCCTCCGGCGCGCTTAGTCGCGTGACCTCTGGAGGATCTCAGACCATGAAGTCGATTGCCCTCGCCGCCCTGCTGGCCACTGTCGCCGCAGGCGGCGTCTGCGCGCAGACCGCCTCCTTCCAGTGTCCGCCCAGCGGCACCCAATTCAGCTACAAGGGCGACGGATTGGTGAAGGTGAACACGGCCTCGGGGCAAGACGGCACTGTCTGCCTGTACGACAGCCTCTCGAACGACAAGGCCGAGACGCTGCGCGTGCATGGCGGCCTCGTCGGCGCCGTCGACACACAGGGCGAGTCCTTCGCCAAAGGCCTCGACCTGAAGGCGCTGTGGCCGCTCAAGGTCGGCAACAAGATCACGAACACCGTCACCGTCGTCGGCCGCGACGGCAAGAGCTACACCTCCACCGTCACGATGACCGTCGCCGCCTACGAGAAGGTCACGGTGCCGGCCGGCAGCTTCGACGCTTTCCGTATCGAGGAAAGCAAGGCCGATTCGAACGGCCGTAACATCCATTGGTGGGCGCCGGCCGTCTCGGCTTCGGTCAAGGAAAGCTTTCCCGACTGGCGCACCCCCGGCAAGACGATCGTCCTCGATCTTGTGTCGGTGAAACCTGCCATCAAATAGTGCAACCTGAAGCTTCTGACCTACGCCACCGAGCCGGGATCGGTGTTGGCGCCGCAGATCAGGGTAGCGACGCGTTCGCCCGGCGCGGGACGATAGGCGCCGGCGCGCAACGCAGCGAGGCCGGTGGCCCCCGCCGGTTCGGCGACGATGCGCAGCTCGTCCCACAGCGCGCGCTGGGTCTCGCGCACGACCTCGTCGGTGACCAGCACGGAGCAGCGGACCAGTCTGCGCGCGACCTCGAAGTTGGGCGTGCCGATGCGGCTGGCGCCCAGCGCGTCGGCGGCGATGCCGGAGATCGCGACGTCGACCGGCTTCCCGGCCTTCAGCGCCTCGTGCAGGGTCGGCGTGCCCTCGGTCTCGACGGCCACGATCTTCTTCGACGCCCCGATGGCGGCCGCGCAGCCGGCGATCAGGCCGCCGCCGCCGACCGCGATCAGCAGCGTGTCGAACTCCGCCTGTTCGGCGAATTCCAGCGCGACGCTGCCGGCGCCGGCGAATACGACCTCGTCTTCGTAGGCTGGCACCATGAGTGCGCCGGTTTCGGCGGCGCGCGCCTCGGAGGCGGCGCGGGCTTCGGCATAGACGGCGCCGATCTGGTGCACGATCGCGCCGTAGCTGCGCAGCCGCGCCACCTTGGCAGGCGACGCAATGGTGGGCACGAAGATCTCGGCCTTGTGGCCCAGCGCGCGCGCCGCATAGGCCGCCGCGGCGCCGTGATTGCCGCCCGAGGCGGCGATGATGCCGGCCGCCGGCACCTTGGAGGCCAGCAGCTTGTGGAAGGCGCCGCGCCCCTTGAACGTCCCGCTGACCTGCAGCGATTCGAGCTTGAGGGCCAGAGGCTCCGTCACGCCGAGCGAGCCGGCAACGAGTTCGATCACCGGCGTGCGTCGCACGTGCGGACGGATCAGGCCCCAGGCGGCCTCGACTTCGGTTCGGGAGATCATGGGCTTCATCTTCGTTTTCCCTCCCCCGTCATCGGGGGAGGAGGAGATTAGAGCCGGCAGGCCGGGACGTGGCGCAGGTAATAGTCGAAGTCGGGCGTGCTGGCGCGCGGGTCCTTGGCTTCCTCGTCGTAGCGGCGCAGCCGCACGGCTTCGGCGTGATACGGGTTGGCGCGGAAGGCTTCGACCTCATCGGGCGACATCAGGCCGCCCTGGAGTTCGAGACTGCGCACCGAGTCGGCCGCCAGCTTGCCGAAATAGTCGGGCTCGACCGTGCACAGATAGCGCTTGGCCGTGACGTGCAGGCGGACCGGTTCGCTGACCGCGGGACCGAAGCGGTCGGCCAGCCATTGCGCGCCCAGTTCCTCATGAACGTCGTCGACGCCCTGCGAGGCCGGGTCTTCGCCGAGGCCATGGATCATGTGCCCGACATCGTGCAGCAGCGAGGCCAGCACGGTCGCCGGCGGCGCGCCATCGGCCTCGGCCAGCGCCGCCGACTGCAGCGCATGCTGAAGCTGGTTGATGTCGGACAGGCCGTACCGGCGGGTGGCGCGGCCGGCGAAGATTTCCAGGAGTTCCTGGCGCAGCGGGTCGTTCATGCGTTCTTTTTACCATGAACCGGGGCGTATCCGGGAATCAGGGAAAGCGCCTGCTTCAAAGGGTCCGGCTGCCACGCGCGTGTAACGAAATCGCCATGCATCTCGAGCCCGCCGGTCGGCCCCACGAAGCAGGCGGTGCCCGGGCTCAGGGTTTTCGGGACAGTGCGTGTGAAGGGCACGCGGCGCTTGGTCAGCAGCGCCTGCAGAGTGGCGTTCTCGTCTTTGGTCGAATCGGTGAATGCGCTCAACAGGAACGCCTGCCGGCGGCGGGCCGCGAACCAGGCGGCGAACTTCGGCTCCTCGCCATAGAGCGCATCCAGCAGGATCACGCCGTTCACGCGATGGTTGGCGCCGCCGCGCTCGAGCGCATAGGCAGCCGACAGGTAACCGCCGCTATAGGCGGCGATGGTCACGGGCGCGAGGTTGAAACCGCGGCCGGCGCTGCGCTTACCATAGAGACGCATCAGCCGCTCCGCCGCCTCGTCGAGATACCGAGCGAAATGTCCGCCGCGCCAGAAATTGCCGGCGCTGGAATCGAGGGCGTCGTAGGCGAGCTGCGGCGCGACCAGCGCGATGTTCTTGCCCGACTCGTCGACCTGCCGCGGCACGGCCTGGCGCAGCACGACGTCGCGCTCCAGGGTGGCGCTCTGGCCATGGAGGAACAGCAGGATCATCACCGGCCGCGACGGATCGAAACCCTGCGGCAGATAGAGGAGCGACCGGCGATCGCTGTAGGTCGTCTCCTCCCAATAGACGTCGCCGCGGCCCGTCGTGTGGCCGCGCCGCTTGCCGTCGCGCGCGTCGAGGAAGGGCTTCGTCGTACCCGGGATGACGCTGCGATAGGGAAAGGGAGAGGCGTTGAACGCGACGAGCTGGGTCTTCGCCTCCTTCAGCCCCGGCGGCGCCGCGGGCGGGGCAGGCTTCGCGGCATGCAGTGGCGCGGGCTTCGCGGCAGGCCTGGGCGCCTGCCGCTTGCTGGGCTTCTTGGGTTTCTTGGGCTGGGCGTGCGCGGCGGTCGGCATCAGAAGAGCCCCCAGCAGCAGCGCCCGACGCTTCACGCGACGGCGGTCCGCCCTGCCCCCGTGGTCACGGACGGCAGAGGCCTGATGACGGAGAAGAACGCGGGCAGCGCGACCAGGTAGGCGAAGGCCCCGACCAGGACGACGGCCGGGAGACCGAAGCTGGTCGCCACGATCGGCACCAGCGCGGCGCCGATCACCGAGAAGCAGCCGTTGATGCCCCAGGCCCACAGGAACATGTGATCCTTGCCGAGACGGCCGAGCATCGTCATCGCCGTCGGCATGGGAAAGCCCATGAGGAAGGCCGGCGGGAGGACGATCAGCAGGCAGAGCAGGATGCGCAGCGCGTAGGGCAGCGTGCCGATCCAGTCGAGCGCGTAGTCGATGGTGAAGGCATAGGTCGCCAGGATCGCGAAGATCGCGAGGAACACCTTCGGCATGAACGAGCGCGCCCGGTCGAGATAGCGCTCGGAGAAGAAGCTGCCGATGCCGGAGAAGACCAGCATGCCCGTGATCAGCACCGAGGCCGAGACCGTGGCGTTGGAGAGCGCCAGGATGAAGTGGGAGATCATGCCCACCTCGACGATGATGTAGCCCAGGCCGAGACACAGGAAGTACAGCATCGTGCCGGCCTTGCCGGGGTAGCGGCTGAAGATGGTACGCCAGCCGAACACGACCGGGAACAACACGAGGGTCAACGCGAAGACCGTGGCGATGCCCAGCGTCGCCCACAGCAGCAGGTAACCCCATTCATCCTGCACCAGCTCGAGCCGGTCGGTGAACTTGAGCAGGTCGGGCACCTTGATGTAGGCGGCGAAGTACGGCTGGTGGTTGGTCAGGATGCGGGTGTCGAAGACATACTGGTCGGCGACCTGCTGCCAGCCACCCTCGAGCAGATAATGCCAGGCGAGGCGGCCGAGCACCGTTGCCGGCACGACCGGCGCGGGCGGCGGGCCGTCGGCTACGGCTACGGTCGCGCCGGGCGCACCCTCTGTAATCACACCGGGCGGCGGCTTGTCGTTGGGCTCTGTCTCGGCGGGCGCAGTCGGATCGACGGCGTGGCCGGTGAAGAAGAACTGGTCGCGATAGTCCTGCAGGATCTGCTTCAGGTCGGCGGTGTCGACCTTGAAGCCGGGATAGTAGATCTCGTCGAACGACATCGCCTTGGTGTGGGCGTTGAGCAGCTCGATCTCGGCCGGCGTGAAGCCATCGCGCTTGTAGAGCACGGTGGCGGTCGAGAGGTAGGACGAGACGACGTAGAACTTCTGGGCGATGTCCTTGCCGCCATCGATGTCGCGGGCCGCGGCAGCCATCGTGGCGTAGAGCTTCAGCACCGACTTGGGCGGCTCTTCCTTGTTCCACAAGGTCACCGACAGGACGCCACCGGGCGTCAGCGCGCGCATGTAGGCGCTCATCGCCTCGCGGCTGTAGGAGTACTTCTCCACGATCGAGAAGCCGCCGGGGCTCGACAGGCCGGCCGAATCGGCCAGCGACAGGTCGATCACGTCGTAGCGGTTCTTGGTATGGGCGACATACAGGCGGCCGTCATAGTCGACGACGTTGACCTTCGGGTTGTTCAGGACGTCGCCGGTGAAGTCGCGCAGGAACTTGTCCTCGCGAAAGGCGGAGAGCAGGGCGGGGTTGCCCTCGGCCACCGTGACCTGGCTGGAGCCGGACTTCAGCGCCACCGCCGTCGAGATGCCGCCGCCGAACTGGACCACGAAGGTCTTCGGGTCCTTCTTCAGCAGGTACGGGTAGTACATCGGCAGGTACTTGAAGTACGCGGTCTGTTCGGCCGGCAGGTCCTTGATGATCCCGGCGGGCCCTTCGGAATCGATGTAGAGGCCGAGATAGGCGTTCGACGGCATCTTCTCCAGATTGAAGGCCGCGTTGTCGGACTGGCCCGGCGCGAAATGCAGGTACGAGCTGGAATAGACCTCGATGTAGCCGAACGGCGAGGCGCGCTCGTAGACGCGCTTGGCATCGGGGAACTTGCGGGCGTAGGAGACGCCCTTGTAGTCGGACACGGCAAGCTTGGGGATGCCCAGCACCTGCGGCGCAAAATGGTGGACGGCGGCCGTCAGGATGGCGACGACGACGATGGCCGCCACGCCCTTGCGATCGCCCAGCGCCACGAACCACAGGATGCCGCCGGCCAGCCACAGGAGCAGCGGCGCCATGATCAGGTCGTCGGGCCGCCAGGCATACATCGCCAGAAGCACGGTGAGGCCGCACAGGCCCGAGCCGACGAGATCGGCGAAATAGACGCGGCTGAAGGTCTTCTTGGCCTTCAGGAAGATCACACCGAGATACAGGGCGCCTGCCAGGAACGGCAGGAAATAGAGCACGAAGTTGGCGAACAGGCGCCACTTCTGAACCGGATCGGAGATCAGGAAGATCGCGTTGAACGGCACCTGCTGGGCGGCGAGGTTGCACACCACCATGAGCGGCCCGAAGGCCAGCAGCGCGCCCTTCACGGAACCGATCCAGTGACGCTCGAACCAGCCCTTGCCGACGCACATCACGGCGCTGGTGAGGCCGAAGCCGAACATGGCAAGGCTCACCACCAGCGAGCCGAAATGGGCCCAGCTGCCGACGGAGAACACCCGCATGATGCCGATCTGCAGCGCGATGATGCTGCCGGCGACCAGGCCGACGGACAGATAGAAGGAGAGTGGCGGGCGGTGATCGAGATCGACCGTGACGGACAAGGGGGATCTCCGTTGTTCTTGTTGGATCGCTTTAAGCGATCTCTAGAGGGCGCGCACTCCCCGCGTCCCAAAAATCGATGTCACCCCGAGCAAAGCGGGGGACCCTTGGCCATGTGCCGGAAAGGTCCCTCGCGATGCTTGGGATGACATTGTCTCTCGGAAGTCGCTTGGGGCGACTTCAGCGGTTGTGGGTACCGACGATCTTTTCGCCATCGAGCTTGGTGAAGGGCACGAACGGCACGATCTTGCCGCCGTAGATGTCCTCGCGGCTGGTGGTGATGGAGCCGTCGGCGCCCTGCGTCTTGGTCACCTTGAGCACGCGCTGCGCGCCCGGCGGACCGACCGGAATCACCATCAGGCCGCCGGCCTTGAGCTGCTGCAACAGCGGCGGGGGCACGTGGTCGATGCCGCAGGTCACGATGATCTTGTCGAACGGAGCAGCCTCTTCCCAACCGTAGAAGCCGTCGGCCGCCTTGGTCTTGATGTGCTTGTACTCGGTGTAGCCCTTGTCGATGAGCTTGTCGTACAGGCCGCGCGTGCGCTGGGCGAGCGGCGCGATGATCTCGATCGTGTAGGCATTTTCGGTGAGGTTGGCGATGTAGGCAGACTGCACGCCCGAACCGGTGCCGATCTCGAGCACCTTCTCACCGCGCTTCACATCGATGACGTTGGTCATGCGGCCCTGGACATGCGGGCCGGACATGGTCACGCCGTAGCCGATGTCGAGGAAGGCGTGCTCGTAGGCGCGCTTGGCGATGGCCGGGCTGATCGCGGAGAATTCCTCACGCGGGGTGAGCAGGAAGGCGCGCATCGTCGCCTGGCCCCAGATATCCTTGTTCCGGATCAGGGCCTGGAAGCGGTCCCAGCGCTGGCCGAGGAAAACGGGATTCTCACCGCGGGCCTTGCCCCAAGCGATGAAGTTCTCGCGCGAGTCCATCGGTGGGTTGAGATCCCAGCTGTAGGGCTTGATCGTGGCAGCGATGGCCGGGGCGGCCAGGGCACCGGCGGCGAGCGCGACCGAGCCGGAGACGAAAGTGCGCCTCTTCAAGATATTCCTCCTTGGCGCGGACCCGTTGAGACGAGGGGAAAAACCGCCGGAAAAGCCCGGCAGTTTGGGGGCGACCGCACGCCGAATAGATACGGGAATTGTGGCGGATTTGCCAGCGCGGCCGTGGTACGCCGTCGGCAACAATCACGAATCGACGGAGGAAATCATGACTCGTAGCCTGTCTCGCCGCGCCGCGTTGGGTGCCGCGGCCGCCCTGCCCGCGGCCGCCCTGCTGCCCCGGGGCCTGCAGGCCCAGGCCGCGTGGAAGCCGACCCAGAACGTCCGCATGGTCGTCCCGGCCGCACCGGGCGGCACGACGGACATCGCCGCCCGCCTGCTGGCGTCCCATCTCACCGAGGCCTGGGGCCAGTCCTGCGTCGTCGACAACAAGTCGGGCGCCGGCGGCGTCATCGGCTCGACCGAGGTCGCCAAGGCGGCGCCGGACGGCAACACGATCCTGATGGGCAATATCGGGCCGCAGTCGATCGCCTACTCGCTCTACCGCAACATGCCCTACACGCCGGCCAGCCTGATCCCGGTGTCCAACGCCATCACCGCTCCCAATGTGCTGGTGGTCCATCCGTCGGTGCCGGCCAAGACGGTGCCGGAGTTCGTGGCCTGGCTGAAGGCTCAGAACGGCAAAGCCTCCTACGCCTCGTCCGGCACCGGCCAGTCGCCCCACCTGTGCGGCGCCTGGTTCCTGCAGCTCACGGGCACGAAGGCCGAGCACATCCCCTATCGCGGCGCTGCGCCGGCGCTCGCCGACCTGACGGCCGGGGTCACCCAGTTCTTCTTCGACAATCTGACGACCGCCATCGAGTTCGTGCGCGCCGGCAAGCTGCGGGCGCTGGGCCTCACCTCGGCCCAGCGCAACCCGATGACCCCCGACCTGGTCCCGATCTGCGAGACCATGCCGGAACTGAAGCCCTTCGACGTTTCGACCTGGTTCGGCGTCTTCCTGCCGGCCAACACGCCCAAGCCGATCGTCGATTCACTCAATGCCCAGATGAAGGCGTGGCTCGCCGACCCGAAGACGCTGGAGCGCATCAAGGCCATGGCGGGCTTCCCCGCCTACGGCACGCCCGAGCAGTTCAACGCCTTCGTCACCGCGCAGATCGCGCAATGGAAGGGCGTCATCGACAAGGAAGGCCTCAAGCTCGACATGGGCTGAGCCTCACATGATCTGATTGACCACGCCGCCATCGACACGCATGGCGGCCCCCGAGGTGCCGGACGCGGCTTCGCTGCAGAGATAGACGCCAAGCGCCGCCACCTCCTCCGGCGAGGTGAAGCGGCGGATCAGCGTGGTCGGTCGAAAGTCGCGCAGGAAGCCCGCCTCGATCTCCGCGACACTCACGCCCGTCGCCTGGGCCCGCTCGGCGCGCATCCGGTCGGTATTCTCGGTGTGGGTCGGGCCGGGCAACAAGGCGTTCACCGTGACGCCCGTGCCCGCGAGTTCCATGGCGAAGCCGCGCGACAGGGAAAGCTGCGCGGTCTTCGTCATGCCGTAGTGGATCATCTCCTTGGGGATGTTCAGCGCCGATTCGCTGGAGACGAAGACGATCCGGCCCCAGCCCCGCCCGGCCATCCCCGGCGCGTAGTGGCGCGTGAAGCGCACACCGCTCATGACGTTGACCTCGAAGAAGCGCTGCCATTCGCCGTCGTCGATCTCGAAGGCCGGCTTGCGGCCATAGATACCGAGGTTGTTCACCAGGATGTCGATCTGCGGCACCTGGCCGAACACGACCTTCGCGCCCTCTGCCGTGGCGCAATCCGCCGCGATACCCGTGGCTTTGGCTTCCGGGACGGCTTCCCTGAGCCGCCTCAACGCATCGTCGACGCCTGCTTGCCCGCGGCCCGTGATCACCACGCTCGCGCCTTCGGCGGCGAGGCCCTTGGCAAGGGCGTAACCGATGCCGGCGGTCGCGCCGGTGATCAGCGCATGCTTGTTCGCAAGTCCCAGATCCATGGCATTCCTCCCTCAGGGCCGTCCCATGAGATGGGACGTTCCTTTCACGCGATAGCCGAGACGTTCGTAGAAGGCGCGCGACCTGTCGCGATCGATGCGGGTGTAAAGAGCGGTCGAGGGCAGGCTCAGGCTGGCACCCCACGCTTCAGCTTCGCGCATCAGCGCTTCGCCGACGCCGGCGCTGCGCTGATCGGTCTCGACGACGAGCGCTTGCACGACGACTTCGCAGGGCTTCTCCAACGCCGGCCGAACGAAGGCATGGAGCACGCCGACGACGCGGCCGCTTTCTTCGGCAACGAAAATCCGATGATCCGAAGTCGCCGCGACGCGCTCGAAGCGCGCCCGGAATTGCAGCGGATCGACAGGGTAGCCCAACTGCCCGATCAGGCGATGGACAACAGCAAGCTCGTCCTTGCCGGCCTCACGAACGATCATGGTCGTGGCCTCTCGTACAGGTGCGGGGGCGGCGCACGGTAGGCGGCGCCCCGGGCCTTGCCAAGGGGTGGCTCCGGCTTAATATCAGCACTTTGATATAAGAAGCTGTCAATGTCCCCACCCCGCCTCACCTACGATGCCTTCGCGAAGATCGCGCCCTTCGCCCAGCAGTCGCTGATCGCCATGGGCAAGCAGGCCGACGAGTCGGGCATCGACAAGCAGATCGTCGAGTTGGTGAAGCTGCGCGTGTCGCAGATCAACAACTGCGCCTTCTGCCTGCAGATTCATCTCAACGTCTCACGTAAGCTCGGCCTACCGCAGGAGAAGCTCGACCTGGTCGCCACGTGGGAAGAGGCCGGCATCTTCTCCGAGCGCGAATGCGCGGCCCTCGCCTGGGCCGAGACTCTGACTCGCCTCGTCGGCCACAGCGTGCCGGACGCAGCCTACGAAGCGGTGCGCCGCCATTTCAGCGAGGAGGAGGTCACCTTCCTGTCGGTCTCGATCGCCACGATCAACGCCTGGAACCGGCTGGGCGCCGCCTTCCGCTTCGCGCCGCCGATCCAGAAGGCCGCGAAGGCAGCGGCATAGGCTTGCTACCTCACTGGTAATTGCCGCTGTCCGCACCGCCGGCCGAAGCTCGGTGAAATGCGGATCCCCATTGCCCTGCCCCTCGCCTTCGTCGTGGTCGGCGCATTCACCTCATGCCGATCGCGCCTGTGTTCCTTCCCGAAACCCTGCAGCGCCTCTACGGCATCGCGCCGGCCGACACGACCATGCTGGTGCTGATGCGCCATCGCGCGCTGCGGGTCATCGCCATCGCCGACCTGATCGCGCTGCCATTCCTCGGTTTTCCGCTTGGGCGCCCCTCACTCTTTGAAAAATATTGCAACTGACAATCGTTCGCATTTGAAGTAAAGATGCCGTCATGCCTGACATCACCCATGCGCGCGAGCCCCGTCTGCTGGCCCTCGACCAGTTGCTGTCCCGCCGTTCGGCGGGCCCCCTGCAGGAGCCGGCGCCCGCCGGCGCCGGCCTCGACCTGATCCTCGATGCGGGCCTGCGGGCACCCGATCATGGGCGCCTGAAGCCCTGGCGCTTCGTCGTGATTCGTGGCGAGGCGCGCCTCGCCTTCGGCGAGCGGCTGGGCGATGCCGCCGCCGTGCGCGATCCGGCGAATGCAGCAACCCTCGCCGAACGCTATCGCGCCTGGGTCCGCCGCACGCCAATGCTGATTGCCGTCGGCGCCGTCGTGAAGCCCGGCAACATCCCCGAGATCGAGCAACTGCTGGCCGCAGGTGCCGCCGCGATGAACATGCTGAACGCGCTGCACATGCTGGGCTATGGCGGCATGTGGGTGACCGGCCCCAATGCCTACGATGCCAACGTCAACGAGATGCTGGGCTTCGAAGCGCCGTCGCGCCTCGTGGGCTTCCTCACCGCCGGGACGCCCGCGCCCTCGACCGCCCCGGTTCCGGCGCGGCCCGAGCGGGCCGCGCACGTTACCGATTGGACGCCCAACTGAGCCAAGCCGCGCTCTACTTGCCGGCGGCGTCGAGCGCCTGGCCCAGATCGGCGAGGATGTCGTCGATGTGCTCGAGGCCGATCGACAGCCGCACATAGCCGTCCGAGACGCCGGTCGCGCGCTGCTCTTCCGCCGACAGCTGCGAGTGCGTGGTCGAGGCCGGATGGATCGCGAGGCTGCGCGCATCGCCGATATTGGCGACGTGATAGAGGAGCTTCAGCGAGTCGATGAAGCGCCGTCCCGCCTCGCGGCCCGCCGCCAGCTCGAACCCGACCAGACCGCCATAGCCGCCCTTGAGATAGGTGTCGGCGCGGCGCCGGCTCTCGCCGGTCTGCTGCGACGGGTGGATGACCTTGGCCACCTCCGGCCGCTTCGCGAGGAAGTCGGCGACGGCCTGGGCATTCTTCACGTGGCGTTCCATGCGCAAGGTCACGGTCTCGATACCCTGTAGGATCAGGAAGGCGTTGAACGGCGACAGCGCCGATCCGAGGTCGCGCAGTAGGGTCGTGCGCGCCTTGATGATGTAGGCCACGGGGCCGATCGGCTTCACCGCCTCGACCCACACCGCCCCGTGATAGCTGGGGTCCGGCGTGTTCAGCGCCGGCTGGCGCTTGGGATGCGCAGCCCAGTCGAAATTGCCGCCATCGACGATCAGGCCGGCGATCGACGTGCCGTGCCCGCCGAGATACTTGGTGCCGGAATAGACGACGACCGCAGCGCCGTGATCGAAGGGCCGCGCCAGGAGCGGCGCCGCCGTATTGTCGACGATCAGCGGAATGCCGAGCGGCCGGCCTATGTCGGCCACCTCCCGGATCGGGAAGACCGCGAGCTTCGGATTGGGCAGCGTCTCGGCATAGTAGGCGCGGGTGCGGTCGTCGGTCGCGCGGGCAAAGGCCTGCGGATCGGCCGGATCGACGAAGCGGACTTCGATCCCCTGGTCCTTCAGCGTATGGGCGAACAGGTTCCAGGTGCCGCCGTAGAGGTCGGTCGAACTCACGACATTGTCGCCCGCCTTGGCCAGGTTCTGGATCGCGAAGGCCGAGGCCGCCTGCCCCGAACTCACGGCCAGTGCCGCGGCCCCGCCCTCGAGGGCCGCGACGCGCTGCTCCAGCACGTCGAGCGTCGGATTGCCGATGCGGGTGTAGATGTTGCCGAGTTCCTTCAGCGCAAACAGGTTCGACGCATGCTCGGTGTCGCGGAACTGATAGGACGTCGTCTGGTGGATCGGCACGGCGACCGAGCCGGTCGTGGCGTCGGCGCGCCAGCCAGCATGCAGCGACAGGGTCTCGGGATGGCGGGAGTTGGTCATGATCGGCCTGCGGGGTTGCGGGAAGCGGCCAAACTCATGGCAGCCGGCGCCGCAGTCAAAAGGAATGGCTGCCGACGTCCGACGGGCGGACCACCGGTTCAGCCTCCCGGCCGCCACCGCCGCAGCAAAATATTTCTCTCTACCGCCCGGGCGAGGAGACCGGCTGTGCAGCGGGTGGTGGGAAGGCCGGCGGCGCCGGATTGGCCTGCTTCAGCCCGCCGATCGGGACCGGCGGCGGCAAGTCCTCCTGTCGCCATCCGCCGCCCAGTGCCTTCACGAGGTTGGCGCTCGCGACCAGCCGGTTGAGGCGGATGGTGAGCAGCGCCTGCTCGGCGGAGAGCGCCGCGGTCTGCGTCTGCACCACAGTCGTGTAGGGAATGGTGCCGACGCGATATTGATTGAGGGAAAGTCGCTCGGCTTCGCGGGCGGCGGCAACGGCGGCGCGCTGAACCCGCTCCTGCTGCACGAGGATCCGCTGCTGGGCAAGCGCGTCCTCGACCTGCTGAAAGGCGGTCAGGATGGTCTGGCGATAGGTCGCGACCGTGGCGTCGTAGCCCGCGCGCGCGCCCTGGACCTGCGCGGCGATGCCGCCGCCGTCGATCATGGTGCCGGCGATCTGCGGGCCCACCGACCAGGCGGCGGTGCCGAGCTGCAGCAGCGACCCCAGGCCGCCGCTCAGGAAGCCGATCGTCGCGCCCAGCGAGATCTGCGGATAGTAGGCGCCCTTGGCGACGCCGACCTGCGCATTGGCGGCCGCCATCTGGCGCTCGGCCGAGGCGATGTCGGGCCGCCGCTCCAGCAGGGTCGACGGCACGCCGGAATCGACCGTGGGCACGGTGAGCCGAGTCGTCGCCGGCTCGATGGTCACTTCCGACGGCGCCTTGCCGACCAGGAGCGCGATCGCATGCTCGAGCAGCGCACGGTTGATGCTTTCGTTCACGAGCTGGGCGCGCGTCTGCTCGTATTGCGTCTGCGCCTGCACGAGGTCGACCCGCGAGACGATGCCGGCGTCGACCTGGTTCTGCGCGATCTGCATCGAGCGCAGATAGGCCGCGACAGTCGCCTCGTAGAGCCGCTTGCGGTCGTCGGAGATGCGCAGCGAAGCGTAGTTCGTCACCAGGTCGGTCTGCGCCGACAGGCGCGCATTGGCGAGATCGGCGTCGCTGGCCTGCGCCGCCGCCGAATCGCTCTCGACCTGGCGGCGCAACGTGCCCCACAGGTCGATTTCCCAGGTGAGCGTGCCGCCGGTCGAGAACTGGCCCACCGTGGAATCGAAGCGCGTCACCGTCGAGGTGCTGCTCGTGCCGGTGCCGCGCTGGCCGCCCGTGCCGGTCTGCTGGGCCGCGCCGGTGCCGGAGATGTTGGGATAGAGCGCCGACTGGTCCTGACGGATCAGCGCCCGTGCCCGCCGGTAGTTGGCCTCGAAGATCTTCAGGTTCTGGTTCGAGACGTCGACCTGGGCGGCGAGACTGTCGAGGGTCGGATCGCCGTAGACCCGCCACCACGGCCCGCGATCCACGCCGTCGCTCGGCTGAGCCGGACGGAAGAGAGAAGCCGCACCCGGCGGCAGCTCCGCCTCCTTGTACTGCGGGGCTACGGCACTGGCCGGCGGTGCACGCTCGTAGTCCGGCCCGACGAGGCAGCCCGAGACCAGCAGCAGGGGAAGAAGCGCCGCACTGCGCCTCATGCCGGCACTCCGCCGCTACCCATCACGCGCGCGACGCGGCTTGGCCGGTCGCGGTCGCGGCGGCGGAAGCGGTCGAGATAGAGGTAGATCACGGGTGTTGTGTACAGGGTCAGGATCTGACTCACGATGAGGCCGCCGATAATCGAGATGCCGAGGGGTCGGCGCAACTCCGCGCCATCGCCATAGCCGATGGCCAGCGGCAGGGCGCCGAGGATTGCCGCCATGGTCGTCATGAGGATGGGCCGGAACCGCAGAATCGCCGCCTGATGGATGGCGACGGAGGGTTCGAGCCCCTCGCCCCGTTCGCGCTCCAGCGCCACGTCGATCATCATGATGGCGTTCTTCTTCACGATGCCGATCAGCAGCAGCACGCCGATCATGGCGATGATGCTGAATTCGACGCCCGACAACTGCAGCGCCAGCAGCGCGCCGATGCCGGCCGACGGCAGGGTCGACAGGATGGTGATGGGATGGATGTAGCTCTCGTAGAGAATGCCCAGCACGATATAGACGGCCGCCAGCGCCGCCAGCACCAGCAGGAGCTGGCTGTTGAGCGACTGCTGGAAGGCCCGCGCCGTTCCCTGGAAGGCCCCGTGCAGGGTCGTGGGCACGCCGATCTCGCGCATCGTGTCGTTCACGTATTGAACGGCATCGCTCAAGGTCTTGCCGGGCGCCAGGTTGAAGGAAACGGTGCTGGCCACGAACATGCTCTGGTGGTTCACGGCGAGCGGCGTCGTGCCGTACTCCCAGCGCGTCACCGCCGAGAGCGGCACCAGGGTTTCGGGCGTCGTGCTCACCGCCGCTCCCGTCGAAGCCGAACCACGGCCGCTGACGGCGATCTGGTTGGTGCGCAGGTTGCGGACCGCCTGCGCCGCATCGGTGGTCTGTGCGCCGGTACCGGCCGCGCCGGTTGACGTCGAACTGGCGGTCGAGGAGCTAATGCTGCCCGTCGTCTGCGTGCCGCTCAGGGCGCCGCCCGACTTGCTGACATAGATGTCCTTCAGCGATTCCGGATTCTCCCACCATTGCGGCGCGACTTCCATGACGACGTGGTACTGGTTGAGGGCATTGTAGATGGTCGAGACCTGACGCTGGCCGAAGGCGTCGTAGAGCGTCGCGGAGATGTTGCGCGTCGATATGCCGAGACGGCTCGCCGCGTCGCGGTCGATGGTCAGGTTGAGCTGCAGCCCGCGCTGCTGCTGATCGGAATCAACGTCGGTGATGACCGAGGTATTGGCCTGCAGCGCCTGCGTGAGCCGCGGCCCCCAAGTATAGAGGTCGGACAGCGTGTCCGCCTGCAAGGTGAACTGATACTGCGCGTTTCCCTGCCGTCCGCCGACACGGATGTCCTGCACCGCCTGCAGGAACAGCATGGCGCCGGGGACCTGGCCGAGCTTCGGCCGGAGCCGCGCGATCACCTGGTCGGCCGTCACGTCGCGTTCGCTGAGCGGCTTCAGGGTCGCGAAGAGAAAGCCGGAGTTCGTCTGCCCGCCGCCGGTGAAGCCGGCGACGCTTTCGATCGCCGGGTCGGACCGTACGATCTCGACGAACTGGCGGAATTTCCGGCGCATGGCCTGGAAGGAAATGCTCTGGTCGGCGCGGATGCCGCCCATGATGCGGCCCGTGTCCTGCTGCGGAAAGAAGCCCTTGGGAATCGTCACGTAGAGATGGATGTTGAGCAGCACCGTCGCCAGGAAGACGAACATGGTGAGCAGCGGATGGCGCAGCACCAGCCCGAGGCTGCGGCCATAGAGGCGTTGCAGGCCGCCGAGGCCACGCTCGCTCAGGCGGGCCAGGAAACCGGGCTCGCGATGGGCGCCCGGCGGCCGCAGCACGTAGGCGCACATCATGGGCGTGGTCGTGAGCGACACGACCATGGAGATCAGGATCGCCATCGACAGGGTGACCGCGAACTCGCGGAACAGCCGGCCGACGATGCCACTCATGAGCAGGATCGGGATGAAGACCGCGATCAGCGAGACGCTCATCGACACGACGGTGAAGCCGACTTCGCGGGCGCCCTTGAGCGCCGCCTCCATCCGCGACATGCCGGCCTCGAGGTGGCGGGTCACGTTCTCCAGCACGATGATCGCGTCGTCGACCACGAAGCCCGCCGCGATGGTGAGCGCCATCAGCGACAGGTTGTTCAGACTGTAGCCCAGCAGGTACATGCCGCCGAACGTGGCAACCAGCGACACCGGTACGGTCACCGCGGCGATGAAGCCGGCGCGCGCCGAGCGCAGGAAGGCGAAAGTCACCAGAACCACCAGCACCACGCCGATCACCAGCGCCTGCTCGACCTCCTTGAGGGCGGCACGGATCGTCGTCGTGCGGTCGCTCACCACCTGCAGCTCGACGTCGTTCGGCATCGAGGCCTGCAACTCGGGCAGCAGCGCCTTTATCTCGTCGACCGTCTCGATGATGTTGGCGTTGGGCTGCTTGTAGATGATGACAAGCACCGAACGCTTGCCATTGGCCTGACCCTCGTTGCGGATGTTCTCGGTCGAATCGATCACTTCCGCCACGTCCGACAGCCGGACCGGCGCGCCGTTGCGCCAGGCGATGATCAGCGAGCGGTATTCGTCGGCGACGGTCGCCTGGTCGTTGGAGTAGATCTGGAAGCGCCGGTCGCCGACCTCGATGGCGCCCTTGGGCGAGTTGGCATTGGCGGCGGCCAACGCCGCCCGCACGCTTTCCAGGCCGATCCCGTATTTGTTGAGTGCCGTCGGGTTGAGCTCGACCCTCACCGCGGGCAGCGAACTGCCGCCCAGCTGCACCTGGCCGACCCCACTCACCTGGCTGAGTTTCTGCTGCAGGATGTTGGAGCCGGCATCGAACAGCCGCCCCTGCCCCAGCGTGTTCGAGGTCAGCGCGATCACCATGACCGGCGCGTCGGCGGGATTGAGCTTGCGGTACTGCGGATTGCTGCGCAGGTCGGCGGGCATGTCGGCGCGGGCGGCGCTGATCGCCGCCTGGACGTCGCGGGCGGCGCCGTCGATGTCGCGCGACAGATCGAACTGGAGCGTGATGCGCGAATTGCCGACCGTGCTGGATGAGGTGATCTCGGTGACGCCCGCGATCGCGCCCAGCCGCCGTTCGAGCGGCGTCGTCACGCTGGTCGCCACGGTCTCCGGCGAGGCGCCGGGCAGGCTCGCGGTCACCTGGATGGTCGGGAAGTCGATCTTGGGCAGCGGCGACACCGGCAGGCCGAAGAAAGCCACCAGGCCGGCGAGCGCCAGCCCGATCGTCAGCAAGGTCGTGGCCACGGGGCGCGCGATGAAGGGCGCCGACAGGTTCACGGCGTGCCCTCTCCCGCCTCGGCGTGCAGCGGATGGCGGGGCGTATCGAGCGGCACGCCGCGCAGGCGCCGGCCCAGCCGGTCGAAGGCGAGATAGATCACCGGCGTGGTGAAGAGCGTCAGCAACTGGCTGACGATCAGCCCCCCGACGATGGTGAGACCCAGCGGCTGGCGCAGCTCCGAGCCCGTGCCGCTACCCAGCATCAGCGGCAGCGCACCGACCAGCGCCGCGACCGTCGTCATCAGGATCGGCCGGAAGCGCAGCAGGCAGGCCTGGTGGATCGCCTCCTTCGGCGCCTTGCCCTCGTTGCGCTCGGCGTCGAGGGCGAAGTCGATCATCATGATCGCATTCTTCTTCACGATGCCGATCAGCAGCACGATGCCGATGATGGCCACGATGCTGAGGTCGGTCCCGGCCAGCATCAGCGCGAGCAGCGCCCCGATGCCCGCCGACGGCAGGGTCGAGAGAATCGTGATCGGATGGATGTAGCTCTCGTAGAGTACGCCCAGCACGATGTAGACGGTGACGATGGCAGCCAGGATCAGCAGCAGCTGGCTGTCGAGCGACTTCTGGAAGGCCAGCGCAGCGCCCTGGAAGTGCGTCGTGATCGAGCGCGGCATGCCGATCTCGCTTTGGGCGGCGACGATGGCGTCGACCGCCTGGCCCAGCGCGAAGCCCGGCGCGAGGTTGAAGGAAATCGTGGTGGCCGGGAACTGGCCGAATCGGTCGAGCCGCAGCGGCGCCGTGCGCTCCTCGAAGGTCGCGATGGCCGACAGCGGCACCTGCTTGCCGGCCGTCGAACTCGGCAGGTACAGGTCGTTGAGAGAGGCGAGCGAGCGCACCATCTCGGGTTCGACCTCGTAGATCACCCGGTACTGGTTGGACTGCGTGTAGATCGTCGAGACGATGCGCTGGCCGAATACGTCGTAGAGCACGTTGTCGACCGTGGCCGCCGTGATGCCAAAACGCGCCGCGGCATCCCGGTCGATCCGGATGAACATCGACAGGCCCTTGTTCTGCAGATCGCTCGTGACGTCGATTAGTTCGGGCTGCTTTGCCAACCGGTCCATCAGGCGCGGCACCCAGGTGTCGAACTCGGCGGCATTGGCCGATTCCAGGACGAACTGGTACTGCGTGCGGCTCACTGCCGAATCGATCGTGAGGTCCTGGGCCGGCTGCATGAAGAGCGAGATGCCGCGAACGCCCGAAGTCTCCTGCTGTAGCCGGCGGATCACCTGGGTCGCCGTCAGCGTTCGCTCGCTGCGCGGCTTGAGGTTGATCAGCATGCGGCCCGAATTGAGCGTCGGATTGGTGCCGTCGACGCCGACGAAGGACGTCAGGCTCGCGACGTCGGGATCCTCGAGGATCGCCTCCGCGAGCGCGCGCTGGCGTTCGCTCATCGCGGCGAAGGAGACGCTCTGCGGCCCCTCGGTGACAGCCTGGATCAGGCCTGTATCCTGAACCGGGAAGAAGCCCTTGGGAATGACGACATAGAGCGCGACCGTCAGCACCACCGTGCCCACCGCGACCAGCAGGGTGAGCGCCTGGTGCCGGAACACGACGATCAGGCAGCGGTCGTAGAAGCGGATGACGCCGGAGAACCAGCCCGTGCCCATCGTCTCCGACTCGACGGCGGCCGTAGTTCCCGCATGTGCCGCGCCGGCGCCGTGCGGCCGCCGGCGCAGGAACTGGGCGCATAGCATCGGCACGAGGGTGAGCGACACGACGCCGGAGATCAGGATGGTGACGGACAGGGTGACGGCGAATTCGCTGAACAGTCGGCCCACCACGTCGCTCATGAACAGCAGCGGGATAAGCACGGCGATCAGCGAGACGGTCAGCGACACGACCGTGAAGGCGATCTGTTTCGAGCCCTTGAGCGCCGCCGTCTTCGGATCGTCGCCGCGTTCGATGTAGCGCGCGATGTTCTCGATCATCACGATGGCGTCGTCGACGACGAAGCCGGTGGCGATGGTGAGCGCCATGATCGACAGGTTGTTGAGGCTGAAGTCGGCGAGATACATCACCGCCAGCGTGCCGACCAGCGACAGCGGCACCGAGAGGCTCGGGATGATCGTCGCCCGCGCATCGCCCAGGAAGGCAAAGATCACCGCCACGACCAGGATGACGGCGAAGCCAAGTTCGATCTGCACGTCGCGAACGGAAGCCCGGATGGTCACGGTCCGGTCGGTGAGGACCGTGACATCGAGGGAATTGGGCAGCGTCTCGCGCAGGGTCGGCAGCAAGGCCTTGATGCGGTCGACGACCTCGATGACGTTGGCGCCGGGCTGGCGCTGGACGTTGACGATCACGGCCTGGGTATTGTTCGCCCAGGCGGCGATCCGGGTGTTCTCCTGCCCCTCCTCGACCGTCGCCACGTCGCGGATGCGCACCGGGGCGCCGTTGCGATAGGCCACGATGATGTCGCGAAACGTCTCGGGATCGGTGATCTGGTCGTTGGCGTTGATGGTGAGCGCGCGCGCCGGCCCGTCGAAATTGCCCTTGGGCGTGTTGACGTTGGCGTTGGAGATGGTGGTGCGCAGATCGTCGATGTTGAGGCCGTAGGCGGCGAGCGCGGTCGGGTTGGCGCGGATGCGGACGCCGGGCTTCTGGCCACCCTCGAGGTTCACCAGTCCGACCCCGGGAAGCTGCGAGATCTTCTGTGCCAGCCGCGTGTCGACCAGATCGTGGACCTTGGTGAGCGGCTCGGTCTTCGAGGTGACGGCGAGCGTCAGCACCGGCGCATCGGCGGGATTGAACTTGGCGTAGATCGGCGGCGACGGCAGATCGCCCGGCAGGAGATTGCCGGCGGCATTGATGGCGGCCTGGACCTGCTGCTCGGCGATGTCGAGCCCGAGCTTCAGGTCGAACTGCAGGGTGATCGACGAGGCGCCGGCCGAGCTGGTCGACGTCATCTGGTTGAGGCCCGGCATCTGCCCGAACTGGCGTTCCAGCGGCGCGGTGACGGACGTCGTCATCACCTCCGGGCTGGCACCGGGATAGATCGTGAGGACGCGGATCGTCGGGTAGTCGACCTGCGGCAGGGCGGAGAGCGGCAGGAAACGGTACGCGATGATGCCGACCAGCATGATCGCGACCATGAAGAGCGAGGTCGCGACAGGTCGCTCGATGAAGATCCGCGACGGATTCATGTCGCGGCGACGCTACTGGTTGGTTTGCGTGGCCGGACGGCCGACGCCGCTGCCGGGATTGGCTCCAGTACCACCGTTGGCCTGCTGACGCCGGCGCTGACCCTCGGCCGGGGCCGGGGCGTCCGGCGGCGCGTTGGCGACCGGCGGTCCCGCCGAGGCGCGCGGCGCCGGCATCGGCTTGCGGATCTTGGCGCCATCGCGCAGCCGATCGACGCCGTCGATCACGACCTGGTCGCCGACCTTGAGGCCCTTGAGGATCGCCACCTTCTCGCCGTCCGTCGCCCCGAGCTCGACGACGCGGATCTCCACCGTATCGTCGGCCTTGGCGAGATAGACGAAGGTGCCGGGCTGGCCGCGCTGGATGGCGGCGACGGGCACGACGACGGCATCCTTCACCGTGTCGGCCAGCAGGCGGACGTTCACGAACTGGTTGGGGAACAGCGATTCGTCGGCATTGTCGAAGATGGCGCGCAGCTTCACCGTGCCAGTCGTCAGGTCGATCACGTTGTCGGTCGTATCGAGACGACCGACGGCCAGCTCGTTCTTCTGCGAGCGATCGAGCACGCGCACTTCGAGGTTTTCACCGGTCTTCAGCCGTTGCCGCACCAGAGGAAGGGAATCCTCGGGGATCGTGAACAGGACCGAGATCGGCTGCACCTGGATGATGACGCAGATGCTGCTCGCGTCGCCCATGGTGACGTAGTTGCCCTTGTCGACCATGCGCAGGCCGATCTTGCCGGTGAGCGGCGCGACGATCTTCGTATAGGTGACGTTGAGCTTGGCGGCGTCGACCTGTGCCTGGTCGATGACCAGCGCGGCCTCGTACTGGCGCACCAGCGACATCTGCGTGTCGTATTGCTGCCGCGCAATCGAGTCCTGCTGCACCAGCTTGCGATAGCGCTCGAGATCCATCTGCGCGTTCTTGAGCAGCGCCTCGTCGCGCTGCTGCTGGCCGATCGCCTGCTGCAGGGCGACCTCATAGGGCCGCGGGTCGACCTGGGCGAGCAGCTCGCCCTGCTTCACCATCTGGCCTTCCTGGAAATAGACCTCGGTGAGCTGACCGGTGATCTGGGTCTTCACGTTGACGGTCTGGAGCGGCGTCACCGTGCCCAGCGCGCGCAGCACGATGGGGATTTCACCCTTGGCAGCGGTGGCCACCCCCACGGGGACCGCTGCGCCCGCGGCAAACCGCCCGGCGGCCGGACGAGCAGGCGGCGCCGAGCCCGACTGCGAAATGTACCAGCCCGCGCCAGCCACCACGGCCAGCCCGAAACCGATCCCGAGAAGGGTTCGCAGCCGCTTCATTCGTCTCATACACCCCAGAAAATTCAGCTCGTTTCACATACGAGCTGACGTCGCGGAGTCTCCCCCACGTAAATGGCAGACGCAAGGCGACAGGCGCTGACCGGGGAGTGCAACGTCCGAGAGGCCGAAAAGACCCCTCGGACTCCGAACTAAAGCACTCCTAGTCGGCGGGCTTGTCCGCGACGTAGAGGCTGCCGCCGCCGGCACGGAATTTGGCGCTCATCTCGTCCATGCCTTTCTTCGCATAGTCCCGGATGTCCTGGGTGATACGCATGGAGCAGAACTTCGGACCGCACATCGAGCAGAAATGCGCGGTCTTGTGGGCCTCCTTGGGCATCGTCTCGTCGTGGAACTTCTCGGCCGTGGCGGGATCGAGCGAGAGGTTGAACTGGTCGCGCCAGCGGAAGTCGAACCGCGCCCGGGACAGGGCGTCGTCGCGCAGGCGGGCGGCCGGATGGCCCTTGGCCAGATCGGCCGCATGAGCCGCTATCTTGTAGGTGATCACCCCCACCTTCACATCATCTCGATCCGGCAGGCCGAGATGCTCCTTGGGCGTCACGTAACAGAGCATCGCCGTGCCGAACCAGCCGATCATCGCGGCACCGATGCCCGAGGTGATGTGGTCGTAACCGGGCGCGATGTCGGTGACGAGCGGCCCCAGCGTGTAGAACGGCGCCTCGCCGCATTCGCGCAGCTGTTTGTCCATGTTGGCCTTGATCTTGTGCATGGGCACGTGGCCCGGCCCCTCGATCATCACCTGGCAGCCTTTGTCCCAGGCGACCTTGGTGAGTTCGCCCAGGGTCTCCAGTTCGGCGAACTGTGCGGCGTCGTTGGCGTCGGCGTTGCAGCCCGGGCGCAGACCGTCGCCCAGCGAGAACGAGACGTCGTACTTGCGCATGATGTCGCAGATGTCGCCGAAATGCTCATAGAGGAAGCTCTCGCGATGCTCGGTCAGGCACCACTGCGCCATCATCGAGCCGCCGCGGCTCACGATGCCGGTGACCCGGCTGGCCGTCAGCGGCACATGCGCCAGCCGCACGCCGGCATGGATGGTGAAGTAATCGACGCCCTGCTCGGCCTGCTCGATCAAGGTGTCGCGAAAGACCTCCCAGGAAAGCTTCGTCGGATCGCCGCCCACCTTCTCCAGCGCCTGGTAGATCGGCACCGTGCCGATCGGGACCGGCGCGTTGCGCACGATCCATTCGCGCGTGTCGTGGATGTTTCGTCCGGTCGAGAGGTCCATGACGGTGTCGGCACCCCAGCGGATCGCCCACACCATCTTCTCGACCTCCTCCTCCATCGACGAGGAAACCGCCGAGTTGCCGATGTTGGCGTTGATCTTCACCAGGAAATTCCGGCCGATGATCATCGGCTCAAGCTCGGTGTGATTGATGTTGGCAGGGATGATGGCGCGTCCGGAGGCGATTTCCTGGCGCACGAATTCCGGCGTGATGAAAGCGGGCAGCGCCGCGCCGAAGCTCTCGCCGTCGGCCAGCCGCGCCTCGGCCCCGTCGAGGACCTGCTTGCGGCCGAGATTCTCGCGTGCTGCGACGTAGATCATCTCCTTGGTGATGACGCCGGCGCGCGCCCATTCGAACTGGGTGATCGGCTTGCCGTCGAGCCCGCGCAAAGGCCGCGGCGTATGGAGAAACGGCCGCAGTACGGATTCCTTCACGTTGCCGTTGTCGATCGGCTGAATGGCGCGGCCGGAATATTCCTCGACGCCGCCGCGTTCGAGGACCCAGGCACGACGCATCTGGGCGAGGCCCTTGCGCACATCGATCGTGACGTTCGTGTCGGTGTAGGGACCGGTCGTGTCGTAGACGCGCACCGGCGGCTCGGCGGGCGACGACAGCTCGATCTCGCGCAGGGGCACGCGCAGGTCGGGCGCGGCCTCGGGCGTTGCATAGACCTTGCGGGATGCAGGCAGCGGCCCCGTCGTGACGGTCGGGGCAGTGGCGGTGACGATGGTGTCCATGATGGATCTCCCGTGGCTGGTTGGCAGACGGAGATCCGGTGTTGTCGCGCAAAGGATGTATCCATTCCCTTCGCCGGCATGACCCGGATCAGGTTCAAAGGGTCACCGCGCCGACGCCAGTTGGACTGGCGACCATCGGTATCTCAGCCCCTTGTCGGGACCCCCCTTGGACGCAACAACCCTAGAGCGGTCGCGGGCCTGCGACAAGCGTCCCTCGCCGGCGTTCGTGAACTGTCGCCTTCCTGGCGCAATTCTTTAACGGCCTCCCTCTAAGCCTCTCCTCGCGAGAGCGCGGGGGGAAGCCGATGTTACGAGCACTGACGTCCGCCGGAACGGTGGGCGGGCTGGCTTTGGCATTGTTCGCGGTGACGCCGGTCAAGGCCGGCTACGGCCAGGACCACACGGCCCCGGCGGAGCCGCCGGCAACCGGGCTCAAGGCGGAACTGCAGCGCTTTCTCTACGACGAAGCGACGGCCGTCCTGCACCTGCGCAGCTACCTGTTCGACCGTCAGAACCAGAGGCCGCCCAGCCTGGCCGCCGCCGTCACCGGCGGTTGGGTGGGCCTGCAGACCGGATGGTTCTACGATACGCTGCAGCTCGGTGCGGTTGGCTACACGACACAACCGGTCTGGGCGCCGCAGGGCCGCGACACCACCTCCGATGGCACCTCGCTGCTCAAGCCGGGAGGATATGGCTACTTCACCCTCGGCCAGGCCTACGCCTCGGCCCGCTGGAACAAGCAGACCGTCACGGTCTTCCGGCAATATGTCGACGAACTCGAGGTGAATCCGCGCGACGACCGCGAGATTCCCCAGACGTTCGAGGCCTATGCGATGCGCGGCGCGCTCGGGCCGGTCAATTATTTCGCGGGCTACGTGGCGGCGATGAAGCCGCGCGACTACTCGGCCTTCATCAACATGGGCGAAGCGGCCGGCGCGCCGAACGTGAACAAGGGCATGGGCCTCTTCAGCGTGAAGTACGGCACCATGAACGAGGTGCAAGTGCGCGCCTCGACCTACTACGTCCCGGATATCCTGTGGTCGAGCTACGCCGATGTCGGCGGCACGCTCAAGGTGAACGAAGACCTCCGCGTCCAGCTCGCTGCGCAATTCGCGGTGCAGGGCAGCAACGGCATGAACCTCCTCACCGGCCACCCCTTCAGCACCTTCTGGGGCGGCTTCCGCGCCGATGCCTTCTGGGGGCCGATGGCTTTCCGCGTGTCCTACACGCAGATCGGCTCGGCCGCGGCTTGGCGCAACCCCTACGGCATCTTCATCGGCTACAACAAGATGCAGTCACTCGACTTCAACCGGGCCGGCGAGATGGCCGTGACCGCGGGCGCCAGCTACGATTTCAAGGGCGCGGGTCTTCCCGGCGTGATCTTCCTCGCGACGGCGACCTACGGCGGCAACTCGGTCAAT